>NZ_CP162139.1:1260000-2745000 GCF_040833985.1 Leptospira sp. WS4.C2 | reverse complement strand
ATCCATTCTGGTTGGGAAGCTGACCAAAAAGCGAAAGCAAAAGACCTTGTGTCGGAATTTACCGATTGGCTTAACGAGCACAAAGATGAGATACTAGCTCTTCAGATTTTTTACAACCAACCGTATCGCCGAAGAGAAGTTACCTATCGGATGATCCAAGAGGTATTGGAACGATTGAAAGAGGACAAACCTCGTTTGAGCCCTCTGCAAGTTTGGAAGGCATACGAAGTATTAGAATCTGCCAGTGGAAGTCCCAAAAATGAACTGATTGCGATTGTATCTCTCATCCGAAGGGTTACAGAGATTGATGCATCTCTTGTTGCTTATGACAGTGTAGTAGATAAGAACTTTCAAAAATGGATTTTTGCTAAAAATGCGGGGAAACACAACCGATTCACTGAGGAGCAAATGGAATGGCTTCGCATGGTGAAAGATTACATTACCAATAGTTTCCATATCGAAAAGGAAGACTTCGACTACAATCCGTTTAATGCCAAAGGTGGACTTGGAAAGATGTGGCAGTTGTTTGGTGAAGAAACACAAGCAATCCTCGATGAGATGAATGAAAAGTTGGTGGCGTAAAGATTGAATTATGCAAACATTTAGACTAGAAGATTTGAAAAATTCAATACCGATTGCAGTTGGCGGTCAAAAGCGAGTTTACAAAGGAACGCTTCCTGATTATGGAGAGGTTGTATTTAAACAATGCGAATTTGAAAGTACAACCTCATTGGAAAGATTGCATAGAGAGGTTGATGCGCTTAGAATATTAGATTCACCTTTTTTCCCAAAACAATTTCAATTCAATATTTATATTACAGAAAAGCAATTTGAAAGTATTGAGGAATATATCCCTGGTCAAACACTTCGGAATCAAATGTATGATTTTTCCGATGAGAAAAAAAACTTCGTTTTACTTTTGCAACTAACGGAAGGTTTGAAATTACTTTGGGAAAATGATATAGTCCATAGAGATTTGAAACCAGAAAATATTATTATAAGACCAGATCATAGTCCTTGTATTTTGGATTTAGGAATTGCAAGATTTTTAGACAAAGAATCTCTCACGAAAACAATTTATCCATATGGTCCGTGTACGCCGGCTTACGCAGCACCAGAGCAACTTACAAACAAAAAGAATGCGATTGACCAAAGGTCTGACTTTTTTGTGTTAGGGATAGTGGCGCTTGAACTTTTTTTAGGCGTTCATCCATTTGATCCTGTAATTATTGGAAATAGTCTTTCCATACCCGAAAATATTTTGGAGAGTCAATTTGTAGTTGAAACTGAACAACGTATCCCTTCTCCTAAATTTAAGCAGTTTGTTGAAAAAACTATAAAAAATGAGCCTTTCCAAAGATTTAGGAATTATGAGATGATCCAAGATTTTCTGAAGGAATCGATTCAATGAAAATATACCATCAATTGGGTTTCCGCTACAATTGGAATATTGAAAGCGTCGAAAAAGGGATTGGTGACGGATTGATTTTTTCTCCCGTCAATATTGATTATGACAAGTTAAAAAATATGAGTAAAAAGGAAGTTAGCTTTCTTGATCCACAACTGTATTTACTGAACGAAGCCAAAGGTGTTTTGGATACATATCCATATTTTCCAGGTAATCTTAAAGATGATTTTTCTACAGTGGATTTGGAAAAATTCGATGATCAAATTGCGAGCAAATGTATCGATTTGCAGAAAGAGTTAGATTTTGAGTATTTTGTAATTCCAACACGTTATTTTGAAGAGAATCCTTCTTCCTATTTTGAGCAAGTGAAAGAAACCTTTGTCCTTCCTTTCTCTAGTTATATTAAGAAAAGTGGATTTGATAAGAAAGTTTTAATAACAGTAATCGTAAAACAATCAATGGTCGTAGATGAGGAAAAAAGAAATGAAGTCCTTAATTGGATTACTGGTTTGCAATCAATCGTTGGCGTTTACATTATATTTGAAAATAATTTCACTTCGAAACAAATTAAAGATTTTAATTATCTGCTTGGTGTACTTCGGATTATCAAAGTTTTGAAAGACAATCACTTAGAAGTGCATATTGGCTATACGAATACTGAAGCTATTTTATATTCAATTGCTCAGCCTAATTCAGTAAGTATGGGATCATATGAAAATCTTCGGTCTTTTAATATCAAAAGATTTAAAGATCAAGAATCTGGTCAAGGGCGAGCACCGAGAGCTAGATTGTATAGTAGCAAGCTTTTGCAATGGGTTGACCATCAGTATATAAATGCAATGCAACAAATGATTCCAGATTATGAAAGCTACTTTGATGAATCTGAATTTACACCTTTAATGTTTGTCCCTGAATTTAATTGGCATTTCACAAAGTCAGAAATCTATAAGCACTATTTTGAGGTATTTTATAAACAGATAAAAGCAATTCCAAATGATAAAGAAAAAGTTGCTGATCATTTGAAAACAATGATAACTGCCGCGATCAAAAGTTTTCGCAGTATTGAAGAAATGGTAGCCTTGGATGAGGACAGTGATGGTTCCCATCTTCCAACATGGTGGAATGTATTGAATGCATTTCTGAAACTTGGTATATAAAATGTTATACGAATCCGAAGAAGAAATGTCACTCTATTTTGAAAGATACATTAGTAGGAAGTTTGGAACAACTTATCTCAAAGAGGTCGAAGGGCTCTTTGGAATACCTGATTATGTTTTTTATACAAATCATAAAGATCCAGAAAAAATATCCGTTATATCCTTCGAACTAAAGTTGAAAAATTGGAAAAAAGCTCTTCACCAGGCTTTTCGATATCGTAGTTTTTCCCACGTTTCTTATGTAGTCATTTCTCCAGACGGAGAAAGTGCGGCCCTAAAAAATAAAGCAATCTTTGAAAAATACAATATAGGCTTAGCTGTCTATCGAACTAAATCTAATCTCGATGTACTTGTCAAACCATCACCATCCAAACCCTTTTCTCTGAAGCTACAAAAGAAAACCATCGCTCTTGTCCAGGGGAAAAGAAGGAAAACCAAAAAGGAAATCGCCAGTCTGATTTCATAAGAAATCCTTGTATCATTGATGGATCAAGAAATACAAAAATGGAAAGAGAAGATCCCTTCTCATTGGGTAGTGAAAAGATTGGAGGAAGTATGCGAAATTTTAGATAATTTTCGCAAGCCAATAAATTCAAGTGAAAGACAGAATAGAATATCAGGAAAAAGCATTGAAAATTTATATCCTTATTATGGAGCTACTGGTCAAGTCGGACTTATAGATGATTATTTACTCGATGGAGAATTCGTTTTAATAGGTGAAGATGGTGCGCCATTTCTCGATATTTTTAAAAATAAGGCATATAAAATAAAGGGAAAATCTTGGGTCAACAATCATGCACATATTCTAAAAGGAAAAGAAGATACACTCTTAAATGAATTTGCTTATTATTATCTAAACTCTATCAAATACGATAGTTTTGTAAATGGGACTACTCGATTAAAACTAACTAAATCAAGTTTAGTCTCTATTCCATTTTTGCTCCCACCCCTCGCCGAACAACAAACAATCGTTGCCAAAATCGAAGAACTCTTTAGCGAATTGGAAAAAGGAAAAGAACAACTCGAGATGGCGCTTGCTCAATTGAAGGTGTACCGGCAGAGTTTGTTGCAGGCGGCGTTTGAAAATAATGACTATCCTATATTAAACCTTCTGGATGTAACTACTAAGATTCAAATTGGTCCATTTGGGACCCAATTACATAAAGAAGACTATGTTGAAAATGGTGTGCCTTTAATAAATCCTATGCACATCCAAAACGGGAAAATAATTGCAAATAATTCTTATTCAATTAGTGAAGAAAAGAAGCTGAGTCTACCAAATTATATTTTAAAGGAAGGTGACGTTATTTTAGGAAGAAGAGGTGAAATGGGTAGATGTGGACTTGTCACAAAAAATGAGGAAGGTTGGTTTTGTGGAACAGGCAGTCTTTATATAAGACCCAAGGAACTAGAACTTTACTCAAAATATTTATATTATTACCTCTCAAGTCAAACGGTCAAAAAATATTTAGAACTTAATGCTGGTGGAACAACAATGGCAAATCTAAACCTAAAGATCGTAAATGAATTACCGTTGAGGGTTCCTAAAATCGACATTCAGCTAAAAATAGTGAATGAATTGGAATCCAAACTCACTATCTGCGACAAAATCGAAGAGACCATCAAGCAATCCTTGGCGCAAGCGGATGTTTTGCGGCAAAGCATTTTGAAACAGGCGTTTGAGGGGAAGTTGGTGGGGGGATGAAAAAGTTCGCAGTTTCAATATTAGATTTTGTAATTCATAAATCAGAAACATTAAAATTAAAACTATCTACTTCTCGTTCACAACTGGATTTTGAACCCCTTTCTCCGATTTCAAATGCAGATATCGTCGACGGCTATAAGCAAGCACTAGATTACGCTTTAATCAATTCAAAAGATCGCGCAATACAGAATATCGCAATCACTGGGCCGTACGGGGCTGGAAAAACCTCCACAATTAAGACTTATTTTCATAAATACCGACCGAAAGGATTTAAAGAATTAACTGTTTCGTTGGCAACATTTAAAGAAGAAATATCGAAAGAACAAGATGACCCAAATCAAAATGAACTTTTGAGAAAAATTGAACTTAGTATTTTACAACAAATCCTTTATCACGTAGATGGAAATAAAGTTCCTCATTCTAAATTTCGAGGCATTCAACCGATAAGTGTTGGAAAAAAGCTGCGTTACTCTGTTTTTTCTTCTATTTTTCTGCTTTCTATTGCGAATCTATACTTTCCAGATCTCCTTCCATATTTTTATTTTAATATACCTTTTATAAACGAAAATCAAACGTTTATCGATATTGGAACTACTTCCTTTTTTACGTTTGGTCTGGGATATTTACTTTATAAAGCTGCCGGCATTTTTGGTAAACTTAGTATCGATTCATTTAAATTTCAAGATACCGAAGTCAAATTCAACCATTCGCAATCTGAATCATACCTAAATCAGAACATTGATGAAATTTTATATTTTTTTAAAAGAACTCCTTACAATGTTTTGATCATTGAAGATTTAGATCGGTTCCAGCAGACAGAAATCTTTACAAAGCTAAGGGAAATTAATCTACTAATCAATTCTTCGAACTATGTTAATAAACAAGTAATTTTTATTTATGCAATTAGGGATGAGATTTTTAGAGAGGAAATCGAAAGAACCAAATTCTTTGATTTCATCATTCCAGTCATACCGATCGTCAATCCTTCTAACTCGATAAATATCTTTAAAAGGAAGGCTTCTCAATATAATCTCAAATTTTCTGAAGATCTTTTGGATAGCATCTCCCTGTTTGTTGGAGATATGCGTCTTTTGCATAACATTATAAATGAGTTTCTGATTTATAAGGGGAAATTGTCCCGAAAATTAATGCCAGATAAATTGTTAGCTATCATAGTCTTTAAGAACATCTTTCCGGGCGAATATTCGAAAGCACTTCAAAATGATGGTGTATTACATGAATTGGTTTCGCAAAAATTTCTTTTGATAGAAGAAGAGGTAAAAAGCAAAGAGAATGAGATATTAAGGTTAGAGAAACTTTTGGCAGATGTTGATAATCATTATATAATAAATATTAAAGATTTGCGAAGGGTATATCTATTTGAAATTATTAAAAAGGTATTAGCGCCCCATCCAGTTCATAGTAATGGTCAGGTAGTAGATTTAAATCAGATCATAGATTCCCCAGATTTCGAATCAAAATTATTGAGTAATCTTGCTGTGAATTTATATCAACCATATCAACAGAATTTGAGTCTTGATGGGATCGACATAGTAGGGAAGTCAATTAATGATAAGAGCTACAAAGAACGAGCCGAGTTAATTCAATTAAAAGGTGAGGATGAAAAGCGGAAGATAGGCAACCAAATTGATCTGGTTAAAAAATCAATCGAGATAACACGAAAAGCATCCCTTAAAGAATTAATTTCTAAAGAATATATCAGTGATATATGTCTCAGTATAAATGACAAAAAAAGAAGCTTGGTCTTTGCTTTGTTTAAAGGTGGATATATTGATGAATCCTATTATGACTATATTTCCATTTTCCATGAAAGTGAAAACTCTATTACCAGATTGGACTATGAATATCTGTTGAATTTAAAATCTAGCGTACTAACTGAATTCGATTTTCCGATCCAAAGAGCAGACCTTCTTGTAAAAAAAATAAATGCGAGCTATTTTGAAACTGATGCAATTCTAAATTTTCGTCTCATTGAATTTCTGTTGGAAAACCCAACGTTACACGATGCCAGACTATCGGTTAAGGCTTTATTGAATTCGGGCAAGCAAAAACCTATTGAATTTATTTTTGCATATCTAGAAAAAACAAACTCACTCAAACCTTTTTTGAATTTTGTCTTCTCCAACTGGATGAATGCTTGGAGAATAATATTGCAAGGTGAGACCGTTTTTTCTGATACTCAGAAAAGGACTTTATTTAAAGAGATTTTAAATCTCTGTGATGCGCAAATACTTCAGACGCTTTTTGATGATGCCGCATTCCAAGCAAAGGTCTTGGATGATCCTAATTTTTTTGATCTGTTCGAATCCAATGAAAGAATAAATTTCTTTTTAGAGAATACTAAGCCAACTTTCAAAGATTTAAATTTTAATCCTAAGTATGTAAATGTATATAAGGAAATTTTGAAAAATGACTGGCTTGAGATTAATTCGGAAATGTTTTCAACGATTCTGAAGACTTATTCTAAGTATGAAGAGTCAGATTTTCATCTTAAAAATTATACCTTGATACAGAAGTCTGAAATCTCAGAACTCATCGAATTGGTAGATGATAATATCGAAGAATATGTTCGCAATATGTATTTAGGTTTGGGAGATTCTTTTGAAGAAGATGAAGAATTCTTATTGAAGCTTTGTAATCAGGCGGAATTGCCTCAAGATCTTATAAGAAATGTAATAGAAAAATCTATAATGAAAGTATCTGATATCAACAAGCTTGAAACTATGGAAATAAAAAACATGTTTTTCCAAGGAAGGAAGGTGGAGGCTGATTGGATAAATATTTTTAATTTCAGTGATGAGGAAAACAAAAATTTATCTATTATTTATGAATATTTTAATGGTTGTTCAGAACAGGAATTTCGGGAAATCATAGATACTTATGATAGAGAAGAAGAATCTGTGAAATTGTTAATCCAATTGTTAGTTCAAAAGGAGATTTCGGTAACTTCGTTTAGTTTTTTAGCGCCGCTTTTGGATTTTGAAAAAAATCAGATTGATTTTACTTCATTATCTTCAGAAAAAATATCAACATTACTTTCAAAAAATCTTCTTCCATTTAATGTTCAAAACTATTCCCATTTGAAAAGTTTGGAAAAGGAATATCATCTTATTCTTGCTCAAAAATATAGAGATCTTTTTATTTCGAGTATAGCAGACTTTGAATTGTCAATAAGTGATTTAGAGAAAATACTTAAATCTACAGAATGGAAAATTGAAGAAAAACAAATTATTTTAAAGAAGTTTGGTTCAGGCGAAATCGTTTCGAATCAGCCTGCCCTTAAGACATTAGTTAAGATTTTGAATACAGAAAACGGGTTTGTTTTAAATGCTGATTTACTCTTTCAAGTTTTAGTTTCACCAGATATATCGGTTCAAGATACAGTCGTTATTTTAGAAAAGTATTCAGATGGATTTGAAAGGGATAATGTTCCAGCAGTTTTATCATCTCTCGGTAATGAATATTCTAATTTGCTTAGCGATGGAGAAATTGTCGTTTCTTACGATGAAGACATGGAAATTTTATTAAAAACATTGAAAAAAATAAAATACATTACTAATTTCAAGATAAAAAAGGATAAGATTGAAGTTTATAAATCCTGAAAATGAAATTCGTGGCCATCAGCAATTTATTGCTATCAAATAATAATTATTAGGCAAGAGAGTAAGCAATATAATCTATGTCAACAGCAAGTATCGTAAGTAAAGTCTGGAGTTTTTGCAACCCTTTGAGGGACGTAGGTGTTGGCTATGGGGATTATTTAGAACAATTAACCTATCTTTTGTTCTTAAAAATGGCGGACGAATATGGGAGACCACCTCACAACCGCAAGTTGCCGATTCCAAAAGAATACAATTGGGAAAGCCTTACGAGTAAAAAGGGTGCAGAGTTGGAAGTTCATTATTCTACCTTACTCCGCGAACTCAGTGCACAAAAAGGAGTCCTCGGACAGATTTTTACCAAGAGTCAGAATAAAATCCAAGACCCTGCCATGCTTTCCAAGGTCATCGATATGATTGGGGCAGAGAACTGGCTTGTCATGGGTGCCGATGTCAAAGGGGACATCTATGAAGGCTTACTCGAAAAGAATGCAGAAGACGTAAAGAGTGGAGCAGGGCAATACTTCACTCCAAGAGCGCTCATCCGCGCGATGGTTGAGTGTGTACAACCGGAACCAGGGAAAACCGTTGCCGATCCCAGTTGCGGGACAGGGGGATTTTTTCTCGCCGCGTATGACTATCTCGTTCAAAATTATAAGCTAGACAAAGACCAAAACAAATTCCTTAAACACAAAACTTTCTATGGAAATGAGATCGTAGCAGGAACAAGAAGACTTGCACTTATGAATCTTTTCCTTCACAATATTGGCGATTTGGATAGCGATAACTTTATCTCCCCTGCGGATGCTTTGATTTCTCCTCCGTCGGCTACATATGATTATGTGCTGGCGAATCCTCCGTTTGGAAAAAAGAGTTCGCAAACCTTTACAAACGAAGAAGGGGAATTAGAAAAGGAAGATCTCACTTACAATCGGCAAGACTTTTGGGCTAGTACCTCCAACAAACAGTTGAACTTTGTCCAACATATCCGATCTCTTTTGAAATCCACAGGAATTGCAGCAGTAGTCGTTCCTGATAACGTTCTCTTTGAGGGTGGGGCAGGAGAGTCTGTTCGAAAGAAATTGCTAGAAACGACAGAACTTCATACAATTTTACGACTTCCAACGGGAATCTTTTATGCAAACGGAGTTAAGGCGAATGTCATCTTTTTTGACAACCATCCCGCACGAAAAGAGCCGTGGACGAAAGAAGTTTGGATTTATGATTACCGAACCAATATTCATCATACGTTGAAGAAAAACCCCCTCAAGTTTGATGACTTAAAAGAATTCATTGATGCCTACAAAACTGGAAATCGGGCGAAACGAAAAGAGAGTTTTCACTCAGAGACCAATCCAGAAGGTAGATGGAGAAAATTCTCATATGAGGAAATTATCGCAAGGGACAAAACTTCATTAGATATCACATGGTTGAAAGATAAGTCCCTCGCTGATTTAGATAATTTGCCAGAGCCGGATATGATTGCGGAAGAGATCATTGAAAATATGGAAGCAGGTCTCGCAAATTTTCGACAGGTATTGGCAAGTTTGAAATAGAAATAGAATTCTATTTAGAATTTATTCCCCCACGTTAGGGATCGACCGAGCGCCCTCGTCGAGGGAGAGCCCGACCCTTACACATTCCATTTCCAAAACTCCGATCCAATCGGGAACGCCCATGATATCAAAATTCATTCCTCTACCTTGCGATTGACCAAACCTATGTTCTCAGTTCACACTTCAAAAAGAGAAATTTTTGACCTATCCAAATAGACTGCTTTTCTTAATTTAGGAGGATAGACACGTAGGCATATTTTGCAAAAACAAATTGAAACGTTTTCAGATCTGAAATTAGATCGATCCATCCAAAAAGCAGTCGTTGAAACTGGTTATACTAAACCTACACCCATCCAAATCCAAGCCATTCCTTTACTTCTAGACAATCACGATCTGTTAGGTTGTGCTCAAACAGGAACAGGTAAAACCGCTGCTTTTGCTTTGCCTATAATCCAAAATTTAATTTCCACGAGGGCAAAACCAAATCCAAAACAACCACGATCTCTTGTGTTAGTTCCCACTCGTGAGCTTGCCATTCAGGTCCATGAAAGTTTTGTTTTATATGGAAAATATACCCAAATTCGAACGGCAGTAATTTTTGGTGGTGTGGGACAAAATCCCCAAGCCAAGGCCATTGCAAGCGGATTGGATGTGCTCATTGCCACGCCTGGTCGCCTGGTCGATTTGATGAACCAAAATTTGGTAACATTGAAAAATCTCGAAATATTTGTGTTAGATGAAGCAGATAGGATGTTGGATATGGGTTTTATCCATGATATTCGAAAAATCATTTCCTTTCTTCCGAAGCGCAGACAGAATTTGTTTTTTTCTGCAACTATGCCGCCTGAAATAGAAAAATTGGCAAACTCTATTTTGGTAAAACCAATTCGTATCGATGTAACACCTGTTTCGTCGACAGTAGAACTAATTTCACAATCTGTGATGTATACAGAACTAGCAGATAAAAAAAATCTTCTCCTTCATTTGTTTAAAGATAAAAATTTTAAAAAAACTATTATCTTTACCAAAACAAAACATGGAGCAAATAAAATTTCGGAACTCTTGAACAAAAGTGGAATCAAAACTGATGTAATTCACGGCAATAAAAGTCAATCAGCTAGACAAAGAGCCTTAGAAGATTTTCGTTCGGGAAAAAACAGAGCCCTTGTCGCAACCGATTTGGCTGCCCGAGGAATCGACATCGATGACATCACCCATGTCATTAATTATGAAATTCCTTATGTTCCCGAAACCTATGTACATCGAATTGGCCGTACAGCACGTGCAGGGAAAAATGGAATTGCCATTGCAATAGCAGAGGCAGACGAAAGATCACTGATCAAAGACATTGAAAAATTAATTGGAATTTCGATCCCAGTGGATCGTGACCATCCTTACCATGCAGCGCGGGTTGAATCGCATACAGGCAAAGCTCCCAAAATCCATGGATCTGGAGGTGGCGGCAATCGAGGTCAAAGACGTCACACGCAATTGGGAGATAATTCATCTGGTCGTAATGCGAATTCAAAGCAGAACTCCAAACAAAACTCACATCGGAGCCAAGGGCAATCGGAAAAAAGAAAACCAAGTGAATCAGGCAATCGATCAGAGCCTAAAAAATCATCTCCTAGTGCGAAAAAAACGCCGAAATCAAAAATCTCACGATTTAGGTAGCGAGACATTCTATACTGATAATTACGAACGTTAGGTTGATTACTGCTTCGTTGGGATAAGCCTTACGTCGAAAGATGTGGGGCTTTTAAAGGCCGGTTTTTCTTTCAATCAGCCATTCATATAATGCTTGTTCTATTTCTCTTTTTTGGAACGGTTTCGGCAAAAACGAAGACATTCCGGCGCGAATGCACTTGTCTTGATCATCCTGGAAGGCGTCCGCCGTAACGGCTATGATGATTGGTTTGGGAAAAATCCGTTCGTCTTTCAAAATCTCTTCCGAGGCACCGATACCATCCAGATTGGGCATATTGATGTCCATAAAAATCAGATGGAATTCGTTTGTTTGGGCCTTTGTTACTGCTTCCCTGCCGTCTTTCGCCACATCATGGCGGACTTTTAATTTTTTCAAAAAACTAGAAAGTAGAAACAGGTTGGTAGGATCATCTTCCGCAATCAGCACATTTGTGTTAGATGGTAATCGAGAGAGATCCACCGAATCTTCGGATCGTATGACTCTGGACATTTGGTTGGGAAGAAGTCTGAGTTCAATTTCAAAACAGGAACCGGTGAGAAAATTCCTTTTTACTTTCAATTCTCCTCCCATCACATCCATTATTTTTTTAGAGATGGCAAGACCGAGTCCCGTTCCTCCGTACTTACGGGATATGCTTGAATCCAACTGTGTGAATCTTTGGAACAAGGAACCTATTTTGTCTTCCGGGATTCCTATTCCCGTATCCGTTATCGATACTTTGTATTGAATCCAGTTTCCTACTTCTTCCTTTTTGGAAGAGAGAAGGATTTTGATTTCTCCAGATTCCGTAAATTTGACCGCATTGGAGACTAGATTAAATAACACTTGTTTGATTCTGTTTTCATCGCCATGTGCTAAAAATATAAAATCTGGCTCAAAGTTGACTTCAAATCGAACTTGTTTCTGTTCCGCTTGGTGCTTAAAAATCCCTTCCGCAAGTTCGAGTAGAATTTTCCAAGAAAAATCGGATTCCAATAATTCTATTTTCCCCGCTTCCAGTTTGGAATAATCCAAAATATCGTTCAATATGGTTAAAAGAGATTGTCCGCTGTCCTGAATCATCTTCAGATATTGTGCTTGATCCTCCGAAACAGTTGTCATTTTCAAAAGTTCCGTGATTCCCAAAATTCCGTTCATGGGAGTTCTGATTTCGTGACTCATTGTTGCTAAAAATTGAGACTTTGCCTTGTTCGCGGTTTCTGCTAGTTGTTTGGCGGTCTCGTATTCTTCCGTGCGGAGTTTTACCTGCAATTCCAATTCGTATTTTTGGTATTCTTTCAGGTTCAAGAGTTCCGTATGGGTTCTGTTTTTTTCTTCCAAAGTTTCACCAAGCTTTTGAACTAATTTTTCTTCCTCTTGCAATGCCTTTGTTATTTTTTTTGATAATAGAATCGCTTGGATGAAGATAAATAACAAAACCCCCAAATGGGAGAGATAACCTGTATGAATCAATCCGAAATTAAATAATAAATCGTTCAGTAAGGTAACCGCTGTAATGGAATAGGCAATGAGCATAAGTCCCGCACCTTCCCTTTTTCTAAAAAAAGCTCTGATGAACAAAGGTACATACAGTATGAGCGCAATCATTGCAAAACCGAAGAGATACAATGCGTAATGTGTGAAAGTGGAAACCGGCAAAAACAAAGTTAGTAAAAAACTAAAGAAAACCAACCTGAGAACTTTTGTGATTATTTTGGGGATGTCCTTCGGAAATAAAAGATCGTAGAGTGTTACCATGGAAACCCCGATCATATAAATCACTCCGAAGAGCAGCCGGATATATGAATCAAAATCCAAATTTGGAAATAGATAATAGAACGTATGTGTTTCAAAATTCAATTGGCGAATTCCCATAATCATACAGAAAATACCGAACATCAGATATTCTTTGGAACGGAATCTTGAAAGATAGATAATCAGATGGTACAAGCCGATGATAATAATTGCAGAAGAACTCGCAATGTCCCGTATAACAAGATTGATGTGCTGTCTTTCTATGGATTTCCATTCTCCGAAATAAAGAGGTTCCCAAAATCCGTGATTTTCATGATTGAAGTTGGATACCCAAACGACGATTGTCACTTCATCGGAAAGATTTCCCAGATAAGACGTGCCTGGTTTCAGGTCAGGCTTCATTGTTTCAAAACTGTTTCCCGTTTGTCCCACTTTTACCACAGAACGGGCGTTAACGAAAATTTCGAATGCGGACATGATTTCCGTCCAAAACAATCCGTAGTTCATTTCCCGTTTTGGAAGTTTGAGTTTGAGTCTGTAGGTTCCCTTTCCGAAAATCGGTAGGTTTTTTCCATTTATTTTGTAGAATTTCCAAAAAGATGGAACCGGAAAATAACCATGGCATTTTTTTTTCCATACGGACTCATCCGATTCAGGAGGAATTAATTCATCCCAACAAAATTCCCAATCTCCTTTCAAATTTATCAAACTTCCTTTAGATTCCCATGAGGTAAGATCCATTGATCCGGAATTTATATCGGGGAGAGGAGAGGTTGCGACTTTACAAAAAGAAAAAAATATAAAAACTACAAGTAGAGGTAAAAAAAATTTTTTTTTAAAAAAAGAAAGCGAAATTACCATAAAACTACCCATAGGCGAGAAAGAAATAGAGAGTTTGATTCAAACGAGAAAATTAGCTTGAATTGAAGCTTCTAATCTCTGATTCCGAGAGCAATCTATTTATATTATACTCTGAAAGGCAAACGAAACTGACAAACGCAAACCGCAAATTGAAATTAAATCTGTTAGTTACATTCATAAGCGAAGCCAATCTATTGGGCAATGTGATAGATGGAATTGCTTTCTTCTATGCTGAGCAACGGTCGTGTGTATCCTGAAACTGATAGTCAAAACCTTCGATTTCGAGGATATTTTTGTTCCAACGTGCTTGCCTTTTTTTTGTTTGGTTGGGAAGTGAGGAAGGAAGTTTTTGAAATTCTAATTGGATGACTTTTTCGGAAATCCATTGATACTTTCCTCTATACTTTGGTTTTTCCAGTGTACCATCACTTTCCCGAAATTCAACCAAAGAGAGTTCAAATGAACCATTTGAATCAAACTTGATTTCTGCTATTGACCCATAAGCACCTGGACTTGGACCATACCAAATAATATTTGTAAAGATTTCTTTTGGGTTTAAACCTGCAATTTCATTGAATCTGTATGTATTACGAAGTAAGGAAAGGTCTTTGTCTTTAAGCATCAAACTTTTGTAAGTTTTTTTATATGTGGCTGCAGTATTTAATAACTGAAAAACGTCTTGTTCTTCTGTCAAATTCTCACATTGACTTAAGTGAATGCTGTAAACGCAGGCCAAGTTATAGTTTGCATATGGGTCATTCGGATTTTTCTTTAAACTTTCTTTGAACCAGATTTCGGCCTGAGCCCAGTTTTTCTGGTAAAAGGCATCAATGGCTTTTTGGTTAGTCTCCGATAATGGTTCTGAATTTAATGGAATTCCAAATCCAATCAAAAGAAAAAGGGTGAGTAAATAAGTTTTAATGGGAGTCATTTTCTTTCATATATACAATGAATGATTTAGATCGAATCTCTTTGATTCGCAAGAAGAAAATTTGACGGAAAAACAAGTGGGCCAAGGCGAAGAAGGTGTGACCCTCACACTTACGGGTCACAGGTGTTAGATCCGTTGCTTTTTTTACCCGGAAAATAAATTCCAAATCAATCTAGAGCAACTTTCCCATCCGCGCAAGTAGGCACGCACTTTTAGTTTGTTAGTTGGAACTCCAGAATCCTTCAAATAGGCTCTGACTTGTTGGATTGATTACCCACTTTGTTTTGCAGAACCTTTGCGATCCCAAAACTTCGCAAAGGTCACCTACTTTTAACGCACTGATCCATTTTGAAGCTGGGCCATTATTTCGCTTGTAACAAATCATGGAAAGTTTGCCTACGACTCGATCAACAGTAAGCGGAGTGAACGTACGGTAGGTAAGATTTCCTACATCAACTTGCACTTTTCCTCCAGGAACCCACTTTGAATCTTTTAATTTTGTTCCAGTGATTTCGATCAGAACGAAACCATTAGCGAGCTGTTCGATTTTTGATATTTTGGTTTGTGTTAAAAAAATGCTGAAGGCTGATTTTAGGCCTCGTTTGAAAAATGAATTTGATTCTGACATGGCAATTCCTCTTTATGAATGTGGTGGCGACTGTTTCCAAAGAAATCAATTAGGATAGTTGGAATTAGATTAGTATTTGGTTTTTTGTTTATTCAAGATAAAATTACGCTCCTCATATTTCCGAATGGCAGCTAACTCTTGGTCACTCTGTGCTTTGTATACCGTTTTTAAGATATTGGTATTTAACATAATCAAATTGTTCAGGTGTTGCGAGTGTTCGAGGTAATGATTTAACACTGCATGTCCAATGTATATGGGATGCGCACCCCGGAAGAGTCCGACCCTAACGAGATTAAAATTCCAAACACCAGTCGGATCGGGAACGCCCCTATTTCACAAACAAGAAGCGAACATTGGAATCACTTCCCTATCAATTCGCTACATAAAATAAGAGATGATTCTGAATTTTATTGACTTATTATGAAACTGGAGTAAAAGGTCTTGCTCATATGTCAAAAAAAGGTAAAAAATCTGTAAGAAACTTGATTTTCGAGAACAGGATTCAACTTTTTTTGTTTTCTCTTTTCCTTTTCAGTTGTGCTGATCTAAAGATGAACAACCCCTGCGACCCTTTGTCTAAGGATTATACGACAGGTCTTTTTGTAAAAATGGCAACGAACGATAAAAATGCCTATTGCGAAGCGAATAGGATGAATGAGGCAACCGCAGTTTTACCTTGTAACCCATGCCGAATATTTATAACTGCCGTTCCGTATTCTGGAGGACTGGGAGGATTTCCGGTGCCGACAACAAATGTGCAATAGATACGAATAAACCGAATTCTGGTATCTATAAAGCGTTTCTTTCTGATACAATTGCTAGAAGAGCTTGCCTTACGGCAAACTGTGGTGGTGGTGTTTCGGAGCATCTGGATTGGGTTATGAAACCAAACAGTAGTTATGTTCGTGGTACAGATACAGTCGCTATTGGTTCAACAAGCAGTAATGGACTACTTATGACTCAAACAAATCCAGTATCAATTCCCAGCGTAACAACTTGGCTCGGGTTCAATGCAAATTGGACAACTGAACCGGGCCTTCATTGTGACAATTGGATCGATGGATCAAACTCTTTTGTTGGAACACTGAATGACCAAAGCACAAATCCTATGATTGGTGCAGCTACCAATCTTTGTAATAATTCCCACTCGCTCCTCTGTGTGGAGCAGTAGAAACCAAAAAGAACAGGATCAGAATTCCAAAACCGATAATGCTTAGCCATATTTTCAAAAAACATAAAACTGTTACGAAAGCTTAGATATAAGGTCCTTTAATGCAATGAGAGCTAATTTTTTGGATTTCGTAGATCACCTAATAGTTTTTCTAAGATGAAAATATCGGCAAAGAATTTCAAACCTTTCCCGAGGTCGATTCCGAGATTGTCTAAATCAAATTTTGTTTGCAAAAATAGACAAACCAAGGCCAATCAATGAAGTTTAGAGAGGTAAGAGAATTGTATGGAAAAACGCTTTTTGACCTGGGCTGAGATTCTTGACTTTGTGATTTTAATCGGCTCTACTGTTGTCTTAATTGCTTGGATTTTGGGCTCACCACTATTTTACCACGCAGATGGTCCCGTATTGTCAATTTTTTCTGCTATTTCACTGCTAGTGATTGTTGGCTTGCGATTGGCGACACGGCATTTTCATCTTTGGCCTTTCACCGCAAATCTTGCCTTCCTTATGATCGTTGGTGGTGGAAATATTTCTTCCATATTGATGTTGTTATCGGCCCCTGCCGTTCATATCAATCCCAAGTCTTCTTTGGTTATGACTTCAATGTTTACTTCGATTGGATTTGTATTTTTTAGTTTTTATGAAATTCTTTTGTATCTTAGAAAAACTCCAAAAAGCTCTTGGATTCTCGATGATATTTTAATTCACCTAGCATTGGTTCCTGGTGGAATCAGTTTGATTGGTCATATTTTTCAAAATCCTACTTATCTTAGTATGTCCATCGACCCACGAGTGGGTGTTTCTTTACTAGAGATGGCTTTTATGGCAACCCTTGCCCTTTCAACGATCCTGGGCAATCCGAATCTATTCCTATGGAAATTTCTGAAAGGGGGACTGGCCAACCAGTTGACATTTGCCAGTTTATTTACCAATCAATACATTGCGCCTGTCGTTTATTTATTATTAGTTGGTGCCAATTGGCAAACCGGTTCATTTGGTCCAGAGTTGTTTATTTTTTTCGGAGGTGTTTTTGCCACTTTAGGTTTTCTTTTGTTTCAAGCAAAACTGGATTAAAATAAATCATCCCTAACTTATGATCTTATGGATATGATCAAGTGAAGGATTGATATATATCAATGAGCCTTTAGAGGTGGGATTTTTTATATGGTAAAACTCTTGGTTTTCTTTTGAAGTTAGCCATTAAAATGATTTCTATCTTTTCTCTCTATGTTTCTTTTGTCTTGTGAAGTATCAGTTTTATTTTGGATTCTTTGCTTTAATCTTTTTTATTTGTTATTGTTCTAAAGTAGAACCTAGAATCATTCAAGAATTGTCTGAGTTTGAGGTGGTAAATCCTCCTTCTGATTTCCATCTATCTTCTCTTTGTCCTAAGGGGTGGACACAAGAGAAAGACTTTTGTGTGATTGATTATCGGTATGTAAATTCGTTAGAGAAAAATGGGGGGCTTGGGCAAACGCTTCCGCAACCCAAACTGAATCCCCAAGTGATTGATTTGGGGAGATACTTATTTTTTGATCCAATTCTTTCTGGCGATAAACAACTGTCATGTGCTCATTGCCACCATCCGGCCTATAGTTTATCAGACGGAAGAAACCAAAGTATGGGGAAAAACGGAATTGGATATGGCCCAACCAGAAAAGGTGGTGTAGTACTGAAACGATCAGCCCCCAGTTTGTGGAATGTTGTCTATATGAAAAATCTATTCTGGGAAGGGAGAGCTTCTAATCTGGAAGACCAAGCCGAGGGCCCTCTCTATTCGCCAGAGGAAATGGGAAGTTCTAAAGAAATCATTGAATCTCGGTTAAACGAAATCCCATTCTATCAAAAAATGTTTCGCCAAGCCTATGGCACAAAGGGTAAAAGAATTACCGCTTCTTTGGTCATTGATGCCATTTCTTCTTTTGAAAGGTCACTTGTTTCTTTTAGCAGTCGGTTTGATCAATGGTCCACTGGTAAAAAGGAAGCTTTGAGTAGTGAAGAGCTGTTAGGTTACAATGTCTTTCGTTCCTTTGTAGCTCGGTGTGCTGAATGCCACCCGCCGCCAATGTTCACAAACAATGTATTTGCTACCATTGGAGTCCTTGATCGGACAGAGAGAGACTATGGCAGAGAAACGATTACAGGACAAGAATTACTCAGAGGATCTTTTCGTGTTCCTACTTTAAGGAATATTGCTAAGACCGCACCTTATATGCATTCTGGAAATTTGGAAACACTGGAAGAAGTTGTGAATTTTTATAATGAGGGTGGGGGAAGGGGAAACGGAGCTCCGAGTGATCTCCGAATCCATTGGCATGTAAGGAAAATGGGACTGAACAAAATTGAAATCAGCTCTCTTGTTGCGTTTTTAAAAACATTAAATGATGAAACAAACATGCCAAAATTTCCCAAGTCTGTTCCGTCCGGTTTACCAGTTGCACTAGAATTTGAATCATATCACCATCGGAGTTCCATAAAATAATGAGTTTTACAAAGTCTTTCCTATCTATTCAGTTTAACCGAAATCGAAATAAATTTTACCACCTATGGGTTGTTATTGGGTTTCTCTTTTTCTTCACTTCAGAGGTTTTTTCACGGACGGTGGAAGTTCATGAAGGAGAATCCATTCAAAAAACAATCGACTCACTCGATAAGGGGGATACAGTAAAAGTTTTTCCAGGAGTTTATCATGAATTCCTGTTTGTAGACAAAACTCATTTTACTTTATCCGGTGTGATCGTAAACGGCAAATGGCCTATTTTGGATGGGGAAGGTAAACTAAACGATGGAGTGATTGGATCCGGCGCCAATTTTCTTATCGAAAACTTTCATATTAAAAATTACAAAGCCAACGGTGTGATGACCCAAGGTGCGGGAAATATCATCATGCGCAAACTCATCGTGGAAAATACAGGGATCTATGGAATTTATCCAACGATGGGAACCAATGTTTTGGTAGAAGATACGGTTAGTTTGGGAATTGCTGATGCTGCAATTTATATAGGAATGTGCCATAATGTAGACGTTAGGCGTAATGAAGTGTATGGTAGTGTCATTGGTATTGAAATAGAAAATTCAACCAATGTATTGATTGAAGGGAATACCGTTTACGATAATTCAGCGGGAATTGTTGCCTTTGCTTTGCCAGGTCTTCCCTTAAAAAAAGTGGAAAACGTAATCATTCGAAAAAATTTTATATTTGATAACAACCATAGAAATTTTGCAGAACCGGGAGCCCTTGTGGCTGGGGTTCCTCCAGGGATTGGAATTGGAGTGATGGCTGGCGATGAAGTGACGATTGAGGGAAATATCATCCGCAGAAATAGTTTTGCGGGAATTGGAATTGGCGATAATAACTTACTCCCTAATTCAAAGTCACCCGATCCAGATGTGGAACCGAATCCCGATCGCAATAAAATTCTATCAAATGTTTTTATCGATAACGGTGTCCGGAAGTGGGATGATATTGTATCTTGGCTTTTTTATGTGATCAGAATCGTTTTCTCTGGAAATCCTATTCCTGAATCACCTAATGGTGGAAAGGTGGGAATCTTCCCTGATGGATATGACGTTGTGGCTTCGGGAAAAGGAAAGGATAATTGTTTGGTTTCTCCTGATGCAGTCACAAAAATTGGAACAAGTAGTTACGGTATTTGCAACCCAAAAGAAAACACAGAAAACATCAAAACGATGATAGGTGATCCAAGGGAAGGGGAAGCCAAATCGGACGCAAGAGAGTTGGGTAAACAAGTGTTTGGTGCCGTATGTTCAGGTTGCCACTCCATGACCATTCGGACCGTTGGTCCTCCTATCAGGGAAATACAAGAAAAATATAAAAAGGATGTATTTGGAGTCGTTTCCTTCGCCTCTATGCCAAAGAAGGTAAGAGAGGGTTTTATTGAAATGCCTTCCCAAAAATATTTAGGGAATGAAAAGTTAACAGCCGTTTCTAATTATATTTTGAATTTGAAAGATGAAGGGGCCAAAGGGGTGGCAAAATAATATGAAAACAGAAAAAATGCTTCCTCAGATGAATCCATTTCGCGGTGGATTGATTTCTATAATCAGATTACTTACCCCGCCTATTTTGACAATCCTCTTGATCATTTTTGTTAGATATACTTCAAACGATGTATCTTGGAAACGGAATATTTTAGGGGTTTCTTTTCTCTGCTTTTATATTGCTGTTTCCGTCTTGGGAATGTTACGTGCTGCCTCTGCTGTGGAAGAAATTCTTGGCGAAGAAGATATAGTTGAAGATAAAATTTCTCGTATGAGACGAGCGAGGCATTCGATTCGGATTTTCTTTTCACTTTGGTTAGTTGGTGGGGTCGCTATTCTTGCGGGCCTCTATGTAGGAATGAGTAAAAATCGTTGGGATATGCCAATTCCACTCCCTTCGTTACAAATCCTAAGTTCGGTGGTTTGGGCCATCCTCTCATCTCTCCTATTGCAGTTGATGAGTTTCCAAAGGGGACTTCTCCTCTCAAAAGGTGGTTCTACAAAAGGATATATAACTCAGAGTATTACCATTTATACCTTTCTGATTGTCCTTTTTCCTATTTATTTTGTTTTATACGCAGGTAATGGTAAAATAGTCAATATTCCCTACCTGGTTGCATTCACATTGCCTACAAATATAACATTAATATATTTAATTATTAGGAAATACAAATCTATACTCAGGATTCTTGGAGAAAATTCAGTTTTTTTCTTTCATCCTGATACCAAATCTGCTGCCAAAAGAGCATTTGGGGCATTTTTATTATTATTTCTTCTGATTAGTTTATTCTTTTTGGATTATTCGCGAAGGAGAAAATTGCTTTGGATTTATGCTGCAAGAGAAAACCATATCCTTCTTTTCGATGCACTCCGAATCACCGGAGTCGGGGTTAATGAAGTAGACGAACATAAATACACTCCTCTTTTTTGGGCCATACAAGGTGGCTCATTAGAATTTGTGAAATCCATCGTTAAGACAGGGGCCGATTTAGAAGCAATCAATGAATTTGGTCAAACCCCTCTAATTGTAGCAGTTTTAGTGAAAAACGCTGCGGTTGTAAAAGAATTGGTTTCTTTAGGATGTGATATCAATCGTCCCGATACGATAGAAGGCCAAACTCCTTTGATTCTTGCGGCAAGGGATGGAAGTTTTGAAATCGTAAAATTCCTTTTAGAAAAAAATGCAAATCCTTCACTTAAAAACAAAAAGGGACAAACTCCACTCAGTTTAGCTTTGGAAAATGGGCATCAAAAGATTGTAGATTTACTGAAAAAACCATAACTATATTTAAATGTACTAAAATCATTTTATTTTTATTTTCTTACTCTGTACATTCTGTCCCTTGTACAAATGGGTATTTTAAAAGATAAAATGATTTCAGATATGACGGTGCATGGGTATGCAAAAAAGACAATTCGAAGTTATACGATGTGTATGTCCAGGTTGGCAGTATACTTTCAAAAGTCACCTTTGGATTTGAAACCCATGGATATCTATGATTTTTTTCTAAAGATGAGGCAGGCAAATAAATCTGATTCTTCTTTAGTTGTCTTTTATAGTGCATTTTTGTTTTTTTACACTCTTCTTGGTCGCAAAGATATGTTGGAACTGGTTCCTTTCCCAAAAAGGAAAAGGACGGTTGTCGCAGTATTGAGTCAGACAGAGGTAACCACCTTCCTTACGAATTGTTCTTCCGTTTGTGAAAAAGCAATTTTTACCTTACTTTATTCTTCAGGAATTCGTATTGGAGAAGTGCTTAACCTTCAGGTTGTCAATATTGATTTTGAAAGAAAGGCAATCTTTATCTCTTCGGGGAAAGGTGGTCACGGAAGGTATGCAATCTTAGCAGACAAAACAGCATTCCTTCTGAAACAGTATATGGAGATTTATAATCCAAAAACATATTTATTTTTTTCGCAAAAAGGAAAGGATGTACCGATTAGTCCCCGCACCGTCCAAGCAGCATTTCAGAAGATTCGAAAATTATCGGGAATTCAAAAGTATGCCACAGTCCATACACTGAGACATTCTTTTGCCACTCATCTTTTAGAGGATGGGTATAGTTTAGTTTACATCCAAAAACTATTGGGTCATGCGGATATCAAGAGCACATTAATTTATCTACATGTAAGTCCCAATTCTCTTTTAAAAATCACAAGCCCTCTTGAAAAGATTGGAAATATTCGATTGGGGATATTTGAAAACCAAAACCAGTATGGATTCCAATTCCGATAAGTTTGGATCATATTGGGTTGGATAGAAAAGAAGTTCGTTTCAAAACTTCGCTTTCTTCATACGACAGAGTGCCACTATCTTCTCGATATTAGGTTCTCGAATTTTGGCGACTTCGGGTACGTTGCCAAGGTGACTTAGCCCCACATGAATGTATCCTTTTTTCTCTTGGTTTAAGACCACCAAACAATCAGAAGTGGGGAGGTGCAGGTCTTTACTTAGCCTTTTTTGTTCTTTATCTGCGGCGGAAAAACCAGCTTCTGTGTTTTCAAACTGAAATTGTTGGATCTCCACACTGGTTTTACTTACAAGATTTACCTTTTCCATAGTCAGCACAATCTTATCGGATGAAAGAATGATCATGGTAAAAATCAAAAGAAACTCAGACATAGATTTTACTCCTTAGCGATTTCGTTTAGTATACCACATAATTCTTCTGGTTTACTAAAAAAAGGAGAGTGGCTGGAGTCTATTTGAAAAACCCGATCACAGGGAGAATCTTTTTGCATCCTCCTTTGGAGAAACAGTGTAACAGCTCTGTCTTGCAAACATTCGATGTATATTTTAGGAATTTTACCATAACGTTCTGCAGTTAATTTCAATTTTTCAAATCCACCCAAGTTCGGTTCCGGTGTGAGTAAAACATTCGCTAACTCAGTGATCTCAGGAGGACAATCATGATAGAGTGCTTCATGGAAGATATGTTGGCTCAAACGATGGGTTCTAAATTTTTTTGGTAAAACAAGGTCGATCAATGTTTTTTTATAACCAGTATAATTTTTAATCAATCGACTTGCTAGTTTTAAGGAAATTTTTGGAACTGTATTTTGAATCACTAAAGACTTCCGATCAAGGAGTGCATATTCCATCATAGACTTTCCGTTTGGAATTAAATAGGATGCGAGGTAAATTAATTTCTCAATTTTTTCTGGGATTTTTTCAGCAACTCTGGAAATTACAATTCCATTACGACTGTGGGCAAGTAAAATCACTTTGCCTTCGACCGCTTGGATCACCTCTATCGTTTTGTTTACATAGTCACTAAGTGTTGCTGAGTGTATTTTCTTTCTGTCAAGTCCATGCCCTGGCATATCAATGGTTATCGCGCGGTGTCCAATGTTTTGAATTAATGGAACTACTTTGTGCCAATTCCAAGCCCCGTGGTAGGAACCATGTAGTAAAATAAATGTTTTCATCTCATCTCCTAAAATCAATTGAGAATAGTTTAGATTGAATTCAGAGATTCTAAAACCCGATTCTTGCTGTTTCTAAATATTTTAGGTTCCAAAGATCTAGAGATTTGTCTTTACTCTTTTTTCGGGATATCCGCAAATTGAAATTGTCTCGTGATTCTTTACAATGGCCAATAAACGAACCTATATTTCTCCCGATCTCGCACTAGAAATTGTAAAAAATATCAGATTACTTGCCATTTCTGGAAAAAAGAATTTCATAACCTACTTATACGAACCACTGGTTTTTGCTGGTTGGGAACGAGACAAAGCTCATTTAGGCTCATCGACTGCTAAGATGATGGATAAAATCCACCAAGACATCGAAGATCCAGCCTACAAACATACGATTGCACATCAGTGTAAACGTTTGATCTCTCAAGGTTTGGCTGAAAGTTTGTCTGCTTTAGGTGACTCATGCATTTTTTTCTTAGATCGAATGCAAGAAAACATCGAACTTGCTGCTTCTGCAGAAGCAACTGACTTAGTTTATGCGATCGAAAAACCCTTAAAAGAATTTGCAAAAATCACAAACGAATCTAATGAAAAAAAATTCGAAGAGACTATCGCCAGTTTAACCGCAGAAGACCTGCAGACAGCATTTAATCCTATTCGTTTAGATAAAACGCGGAAGAAAGTTTATGTCGAAACGGAGCTACATACTTTATACCAACAAGTTTTAACAGCGACAAAATCTAACAATCTTGCTAAATGTAAAAAATTATTAACTCGATATATTATTACTTATAATGAATTTAAAAGTTATAATAAAGCAGAGGTAGAAACTTTACTTACTGCCCTGGATAAAAGAGAAGCAGGGTTCCGGCAAAATCTGTGGGATTCACTCGCAATTGATATCTATTATTCGGTCACTCGCGGTATTATGGAAGGCAATACAAAAAAAGCAATCCAAGGAATTCGAAAGTTTGGTTATATTTTTGAGGGTGACCCCAATATCAAATTCAGCTATGAAATAGATGCGCTTGAGCGGAAGTTATATGGTATTATTCAAACCAAAGGTTTGATGCGCGAATTAATGAAAGATTTAAAAAGAGGTATGTAGTGGCCAATATAGTCTTTAAAGAAAAGAAACAAGATGACAAATTTATAATACAAGTATCGGGTGAAATTGATGCCAAAACGGCCCCAGAATTGAAAGTAAAATTAGAGTTATCCATTGAAAATGGTGCAACTAAAATTATACTAGATTTCAGTGAGTTGACTTATATTTCTTCAGCAGGTATCGGAGTTTTAAATTCGATACAGAAATATTTAAAGGAGAAATCAGGAGAAATTGTATTAACAAGTTTGTCCAAGGAAGTTAAAGATACAATGGATTTAATGTATTTTACAAAAAAGGTGAAGGTGTTTACAAATTTGGACGGAGCATTAGTCGGGTTTTAGGATTATCATTTTGGAACCAAACACAGAAAAGGTTGTTAAAATTCCAAATAATCTAGATAGTTTGTATTTAGTCAGACAAGAAGTAAAAACCTTCTTTATCGATGACTTCCCCTTGGATGCAGTAGGGAAAGTAATATTTTG
This sequence comes from Leptospira sp. WS4.C2, assembly GCF_040833985.1. Classification (NCBI taxonomy): domain Bacteria; kingdom Pseudomonadati; phylum Spirochaetota; class Leptospiria; order Leptospirales; family Leptospiraceae; genus Leptospira; species Leptospira mgodei. The sequence goes on along the minus strand of NZ_CP162139.1, from coordinate 2,719,506 downwards.
TATCGATGAAATAGTAACTAATATTATCGAACATGGATTTCCAAATAAAACTAATTCTTTGATTCAAGTAAGGATGATTAAAACTTCAAAGGATTTGAAATTCATTATCACCGATAGCGGAATCCCTTTTGACCCAACCAAAAAAAAATCAGAAACTTGGAAACACTTATATGAATCTGGATCGGATGGTGGATTTGGGCTGCGGTCAGTAAAAAAGATTATGACTGTTGAATACAGACGATTGGAACGTGAATCGCTGAATGAGTTAACATTGAGTTATACAAGGATTAACCGTTGAATAAAAAAAGAATACTACGAGCCATTCTTCCAGGAATCAGAACAAAACTAAGTTTTTTTACGGCAATCCTTATCATCTCAATTTTGGGGATTACTTCTACTTTGCACTATAACCAACAAAAAAAAGCCCTAGAAGATAAACTTGAATCTGAGCTAAAAACTCCCTTAGAATATATCAATTCAGTGGTTCTGGATTTGGAAAATTTGACTCGTAGTCTTGTTGTGATCGAAGAATTTAAATTACGGGTTAAAGAAAAAAAGAAAGAATTAAAGCAATACAAGCGAACTATTGTTAGTAAGGAAACAGGTTTACTTGGTTCTCTGAAAGATTTTGGAAAATCTCTTGGCTTAAATTTAAAAAGAAATAATATTTACCGCTCTGTAGATACTTATTTTACTAGGTATCTTTCAGAAAAAGAAATCGATGATTTTGAAGGTAAAGTCAGAGCGGAACTTAGAAAAGAAAATGGAGCTCCGATTGAGCCCACAACATATAAATATATCAAAGGATTTGCCGAGAAAACTGCATTAGCTAGAATTAATATAGAACGCGCAAAAATCAGGATACTAGAAATTGAAGAAGAGTTGCAATCGATTGAATCCGAGTTTTTGGATTCAAATTTGGTTCCGAAACGAAAAAATACACTCTCTTTAGAAAAATCAAATTTAATCAGCGAACGAAAATATAACGAAAAAACAATTCCCGAGAATGAACGGAAATCCTTAAATTACGAAACCTTACTAACAAAAGCTTTGCAGAATTTTTTTCGGGGATCCCATAAGGATCACATTACATCAATAGGTTTGATGCCTGATAAAATACGGATTTTAACTTTTGATAGGACTGGTAAAGAATCTTTAGATACAGGTTTGTTATTTCCAGAATCTTCAAGCACAGGCAAAAAACTTTTAAAACTAAACGAATTTTTAGAAACTAAAAAATCTATATTTGCAGAAAAGAATGTAATGAATTTGGTGAGAGAAAAATATTTGCCGACTGCTTATGAAGTGGGAGGCCGGCAGTATGAAGTAGTATTTCGCCCTGTTTTTCGAAATCCCAAAACTGCGGAGCGTGCAAAGTTAATAACAGAAATTCTGTCAGACAATGAGAGCGGTTTTTTAGATTACTTTAAAGAGGACCTTAAAATTTCTGAACAGCTTCGAGAACTCATTTTGAAATTAAGGACCAGAGTCACAGAACTACGTAAGTTAGGAAAAGTAAAGCCGGGTGCAGATCCAACGTATCGGTCTCTTGCCGAATCTTATAGAGAGTTAATAAAAAAACGTGAGCTGAAATTCCAAGAATTAATTCCAAACAAATCAGCCTTTGAGATTCAGGCAAAAAAATGGGATGAAAATTATTCCACACTCGTTGAAAAGAAAAAACAAATAACCAAAGAAATTACAGATTGGGGAAATAAGTTAAAATCGCCTCCTAAAGAAAGTGAAACAGTTTTTACACTAGAAGAGATACAAGAGAAAATCAGAAACCTTGAATCATTACTTGAAGAAACGAATGATCATATCCAGAGAGTATTGATTACAAAAGATGATTGGTCATTATTTAAAGAAGCAAAGTTGAATGATGCGATATTAGAAATCCGTAATGCAGCATTAGAAGACTTTGCATTTATGCCTTTTCAAACTGGACCGTCTGGGTTGATAAGATATTATAAAGACGATAAAGAAAGAGAAGTCCAAGCTGCCAAATACAAACAGTTTCGAGATTGGATTTTGTCTGGTCATTCCGAGACAGTATTACCTAAACCGAAAGGAAAATTTTCATTTTCTGATTCTGGAATTCTTGTTCGGAGTAGAACAGAAGCGGAAGAAATGATGTGGTCTCTCGATGAGACCCCCGTTCTTCTTTCTATGGAAAGTGGTTCTGGTTTAGTATATGAATTATTAGAAAAAGACTTACTTGGTTTTAACGTCATAATCATTGATCGTACAGAAGGTTATCGGCAAATCAAAAAAAATAGAGAAGAACAAATACGTTATGCAAGTATAATCGCGGTTCTCGGTATTTTATCTGCGTATATTCTTGCCTGGTTCTTTGTCCGAAAAATCAAAATCATTAGCAAAAAGACAGAAGAAATTGAAAGAGGGAATTTAGATATTACATTCCCGAACGCTGGTTATGATGAAATTGGAATCTTAAGTGAATCTTTGAATGATATGGTGCACGGACTTAAAGAACGTGAAGAAATGAAAGGTGAGCTTGTTGCTGCCGAAGAGATACAAAAACGTTTGTTACCTGGTACACTACCAACTAGTCTTGAAGATAAAATTGAACTTGCTGCATTTTATAAAGCAATGACAGGTGTGGGTGGAGACTATTATGATTTTATAGAATTGAAAGAAGGTAAACTTGCATTCTGTATTGGAGATGTATCCAATCATGGTGTTGGACCGGCAATTGTGATGGCATTATTTCGGACACAGATTCGGGCAATTCTCCGAAAAGGAGAAAGAAATCTCAAAAAGATTCTTTTGGAAGTGAACGGAAGTTTGTATGAGGATACACCAGATCATATTTTCGTTACTTTCTTTTTGGGGATTTTTGATCCAGAAAAATCATCAGTAGAATATATTTCCGCAGGACACGTGAAACCAATGTTTTATGATTCTTCTACCAATAAAATTCACGAATTACCTGCCGGTGGTTTGCCTTTAGGGATGGATGAAAACCAATTTTTTGAATCTACGATTGAGAGAAGAGTGATCACGTTGGACTCTGGTGACTTCTTTTTTCAATATACAGATGGATTTGATGAGGCGAGGAGTCCCAGTGGTGAATTTTTTGGTAAATCCAGGATCGCCAAATTATTGTTAATGAATGGAAATGAACATCCGAATCTTTTATTAAAAAAAATGGTTTCGGATTTGGAAACACATACTGCCCAGAACTTATCACAACCTGGAATGTCAAATCTCAACGATGATATAGCTATGATAGCAATTCGGAAAAAATAAATTACTATAATCAATTTTCGCCTTCGGACCAACCACTGTATCCTGGCTCAAAACGGGATACGTTGACTTCGCGTGATTTCAATAGATTAACTGCGTTGACTGACAACAAACAGAGAGGTCCTCGGCAATACACAATCACTTCTTTGTTTTTAGGAAATTTGTGAGTTGTGAGTTCGTTGTAGGGGATATTTACCGCTTCAGGGATATGCCCTTTTTTATATTCTTCTTTTGAGCGAACATCAATGAGTATGGTTGTGCCTTTTTTCAATTTCTTTTGGAGTTCGGGAATGGTAAGATGATTCTTCTTAATTGGTGCAACACCAGTGAAAAGACCTTGACGTTGTGCTGTGCTAAACACGGCAAATTTTTCCAGTGCCAAAAATAATTCTTTAATTGGACCTGATTCCAATCGATAGAGGATTCGTTTTCCTTCGCGGCGTGTGGTCACCATGTTCGTTTTCTTTAGAGCTTGGAGGTGCTGTGATGTGTTGGCTACAGGGATTCCTGACTGTTCCGAGAGAGTTTCTACCGACTTTTCACCCTCAGACAAAAGTTGCATTAAGATAAGCCGAGATTCGTTACCCAACATATTGGCAACTTCCCCCATACGTGGGATGATTTCTAAACTGCTCATCATTTATCTAATTCAAACTATTTTTACTTTTGTGGCAAGAGATTTTGTAAGTTTCTTTAAAAAAACTATATACATTCTATCAATCAATGAAACAATTGAATGATAGAATGATTGTTGGAGGGAAAATATGGGTTTTCTTTTAGAAATTTGTTGGAAGGTCTTTGGAATCGGGATTGGAGCTACTATGGCAATGGATGTCTGGCGATTCCTTTTGCAAAAGACGATGGGGGTAAGTTCGCTTGATCTGGGACTTTTGGGGCGTCTAGTGGGGCATACATTTCGGGGAAAACTTTTTCACGATGGGATTGCTAAAAGCCAAGCCATTGCAGGAGAAACTATGATAGGTTGGGTTGTTCATTATGCCATCGGGATTTTCTTTTCGTTTTTATTGCCCATCATTTGGGGTGAAGGTTGGTTAAGAAATCCCAGTCTGTTACCAGCAATCCTTGTTGGTGTTGGGACGATTTTTGCACCTTGGTTTTTGATGCAACCTGCTATGGGAATAGGGATTGCCGCTTCCAAGGCCCCGAAACCAACCCAAGTGCGATTACGAAACTTTGCCATTCACACCGTTTATGGATTTGGGCTTTATGGATCAGCAATGTTAATCAATGCCTTAATTCCTTTGGTAATAAAGTAAAGGAAGTTATGATGAAATACATTTTGTTCATAGCCGTGATTGTTCTTTTGGGATTTTTTTCAGTGGGTATACCCATTGCCATATTGCCGGGCCTTATTAAAGGGGTTTTAGGTTTAAGCGATGTTTGGCTTGGAGTAATACTTGGGACTCAATCTCTTGTAACGCTACTGAGCCGACACCATTCCGGAACGATTTCTGATCTAAAAGGACCCAAAGTTGCTGTGATACGAGGGATTTTTTTCGCAGTCATTTCAGGTTTTGTTACATTAGGAGTAGTCTTTTTGAATCATAATCTTGGTCTTGTTAGTTTATTAATAAGCCGTATTATATTAGGATATTCTGAAAGTTTATTGATTACTGGTGCGCTTTCTTGGGGAGTTGGATTGGTTGGACCAACTAACGCAGGTCGAGTGATGGCCTGGAGTGGAATGGCAATGTATGGAGCCATTGCCATTTCTGCGCCACTTAGTTATTTAGCTGTAAAAGATTTTGGATTTCAGGGTGGGATGTTTTTTGCGATTCTTTTGCCTTTCATTGCAGGAATCATTTCATACTTTGTTCCATCCATTCCCGTGACCGGAACGACTCGGATACCTTTTTATCAAGTGATCCCTCGTGTTTGGAAACAAGGAACGGGTCTTTTCTTTGCAGCGGTTTGTTTTGCTGGAATTGCGGGATTTAGCACACTCCTATTCAAAGAAAAGGGTTGGGAGAACGCACATTGGGTCATGACAATCTTTGGAACTGCCTATGTTCTTGCTCGCGTGTTCTTTGCTCCATCGGTAGATAAATATGGTGGAAGAAAGATTGCACTTTTATTTTCGGCTGTGGCAATTTTGGGACAGTATCTTCTCTGGCAGGCGGATTCCTCGTCGGTTGCATTTGTGGGTGCAGCACTTACTGGTTTTGGATACTCTCTTGTTTTTCCTGCATTTGGTGTGGAAGCAGTTAAGAATATAGAGCCCCAATTTAGAGGTGTTGCTCTTGGTGCCTATGTTGCTTTTTTTGATTTAGCCTTAGGAGTTACCGGTCCACTTGCAGGACTTGTTGCCAATCATTTTGGTTATGCGGCAGTGTACGCTTTTGGAATGATTACTTGCGGAATCTCTTTTTTTATTGCGCTGAACTTAAAGGAGAGAAAGTAAATTTCTGAGTCATAGGCCATATTTTTTTTCCGCAGAGTGAAAACTAAGGATTTCTTTCTTTTGACTCTGTGGAGAATTTTTTTCGATAGTTGGAAGGTGTTAGATTGGTTAAGTCTTTGAAGGCTCTGATAAAAGCGTTTTTGGAATTGAAACCAACGTCAAAACCAATCCGCAGGACAGGCAGGTCCGATTTGATTAAAGCTCTCTTTGCGATTTCAATTCTTTTTGTCCTAATGATCTCAATTAAACTTTGGCCATAGTATCTATGGAACACTTGTGAGGTTACATGAGGGGACTGTTCCAGTATTTCCGATATTTTAGATAAACTTAGATCACTATCTAAGATGGTTTCCTCTTGATTTAAAATAACATCTAATTTTTCCCCTAGTTGGTTCAGTTTTTCTTCAGGCAAATAGGATTTTTGATACTTAAATGTTTCTGGTTTTGTATCTGAACCAATGATATGTGAATGATATTCCAATTGCTCTTGATAGATTTTATGCCAAGCAAAACCAAGAACCCAAACGGAAAAACCAATATTAGAAATACTCTCTGAGTTTCTTCCAGGAAATAAAAAACAAAACAAAATACAAAGGATTAGCCATAATATGAGAATCAACACGTATCGATTGAAAATTTTCGCTTCCGCATTGGGTATTTTTGAAAATTCCTCAAGAATCATTTGAAAACGAAAATACACACGAACAAATATAAATAAAGAAATCGTAAGTGTTGCTATTTGCAAAAGGTTTGATTCACTTTGGAGCTCGTTTGAAGCGAATTTTTCTAATGATATAAGTTTGTTTTCTCCACTTAGTAAAAAGAAAGGTAGGTAATAGACGAGGAAGATGATTGAAGGTAGGAATGAAAGGCTAACCCAGATTCCTTTCTCTCTTGGAATTCCAAAATACTTTGTGACTGCATAAGAAAAAAAAGGGGCACTGAGAAAACCGAATAAGTAACCCGTTTTGATGAGATGTGGGAATTCTTGCAGTTTACCCGAATAAAACACTAGATTGTTCATCATGAGGATGGTGAGAAAGGAAAAGAAAAAACTTAAACCTCCACCGAATTGTTTCCCCTTCCTATCTTGGTGATAAAAGTAAAAGGCAAGGAAAATTGACTGCATGATGCCAGCACTCAGGATAATAGATCCGATCATTTATTAGAAACCTTTCCTAAGGTAGAGTTTATTCTAAAGATTGATATAAATTTTTTTGAAAAATAAAGGTAACTTCCCATTGGGTGAGACGACAAACCCGACAAAAGTTTATATCATTAATGTGTATGTAAGGATGATCATGCAAATAAAACTTACCATTACCTTTTTCATTATATTTATCTTACAAAAACCGATTTTTGGGAGTTCTACATTCTCCAAAGAGGAATTCTCAGTTAATTTTTTTCGGGCACCTTCCATTGGTGGAGAGTATCGTTATGAAAGAGTATCGATCCATGGAGGGTATTATGTTACCAATTTTGAACCAGGGATCACAACGAAGTTTTATAAGGTAGGTGTTGGTTATTGGTTTCTACCAACAGAGTTGGTTTCCTCTGTAGAACAACCGTCATCCTTTTATACATATTTATCGTATGGTAAAGGGATCAATTTGGAATACAAAAATAAAGATACCATTATGTATGAAGTAGGGTATCGGTTTATGATTTGGCGAGGTTTTAGTTTTCGTTTTGGGCTTATTGCCCTTGGTGCCAAAGGTGAAAGTACAGAACTCAATCCAACACCTGGGATTAGTTATTCGGAATTTTTTTAAGAGGTAAAATATGAAAAATGAATCAATCGAATGGAATCGATATGCAGGTATGATCTTTATCTTTATACCATTTCTCATCCAAATTCCTTATACAATGTTGATTATGAATTTTCAATATCCGGATATTTTACGAAAGCCGGTGGGTGAGATCTTATTGGAGTTTCAAAAGGGGGGAGCAACCCTCGTATGGACTTGGTGGTTTTTTGGAATCTCAGGCCTACCTCTAGTATTTAGTTATCTTAGTTTGTATCAGATCACTAAAGTAAAAAGCCCGCTAGCATCGCTCACTGCAACGACATGGGGAGTTGTATCCCTTTTTTTCCAACTTATGGGGCTTTTGCGATGGGTCTTTGTGGTTCCTATTCTTGCCAACCTTTATACGGATCCGAATACATCGAATGTGATGAAAGAAGCAATTTTAGTGAATTTCCAAATCATTCACCACCTATTCGGAGTTTTGCTTGGCGAACATTTAGGCCAACTATTTACCATTTTTTGGATGGCGATTTTCTCTTTTATCATTTGGAAAGATGGTATTTTCCCGAAATGGATTTCTGTTTTCGGATTCGTTTCTTCTTTCATTTACCTGCTAGCACAATTGGAGTTGTTTGCCATTGTGATTCCTGGGCTGAGTGAGATTCCTCTTGCTGGTCTTGTGGGGAGTTTGTGTTGGTTATTTTGGATGGTTTCCCTTGGAATCCAAATGATTAGGATAAAACCATAACAACAATAGAAAAAATACGAATGGTAGGTCTTTGTTAGGTGGGTCTTTTCCAACCCCTTATTGACAGGAGTGGCCCACTGGCATATTATACTTATTGGAGAGATAACATTCGACAAGTTCACGATCACTGGTACTAAGAACTTGGTCAAAGTAAATGATATCGCCTAAAAATCCGTCAAAATAATCACCGTTGTTAGGATAAACTCCAGTATTCCAAGAAAACCTGCCTATACTTAAGTCTCCCACAAGACAATTGAATGCGGCACCGGTAGTAGGAATTGATCCAACAACTGTTCCGTCTCTAAAAATATTTCCTGCTGTTCCATTAAAATGCAATGACATTAAAACTGGATTGGTTACAGAACTGTAAGGTGCAGATGAGATCAACACTGGACTACCTATTGCGTCATCAAACAGACTTAAGTAATTTCCAACATTGTCTGGTAAATATAAGATTTTTGTACCATTATGGAACATTCCATCGTTACCTGTGGTATTTAATTCGTGATACGCAATAAAAATTGTATTGGAAATTGAATTTAATTCGGGTGTACAAGTTCTCGATAAATAGGTCGATGCACCTTCCAAAAAACGAATGCCCTGAGATCCGTTTAGGCCAGTTGAGTTGAAGTTTGGTTGTGAAGGCCCATTTGCTTGACTGACATGAAATCCACTTCCACTCCTGTCGTCCCAAACACCAACACAATTGGTTCCTCCGCTACAAGTACCTGGACCAAAAGATGCGGCTTGCGGCATGAGAAAAAATTTCAGGCTACTGCTAGCAAGTGTTTGGTTCCAGGAGCTTACTTGGGTGGGGTAATATCCAGAGAGAGCCCTTATTTCCGAAAGGGAAAGGGCTCGATTATAAATTCTTACATCGTCAAGGTCTCCAAAGAAATTTGCAGTTCCATCAATGAGCCTTCCCACTTCCAAGGTTGGGCCTGCCACGGTGTTCCAGGTTGCTTTATTTCCTGAAGCTCTTAGGACTCCATTTTCAAAAACAGAGGCCGTGGTAGAATTATAAACTCCGCATAGATGAACCCATTGGTTCATAAATCCTTCGTGAAATATACTAACATCATCTGCTACGCCATAAATCCCCGTGAGAGTAGATGTGTTAACAAGGCCACTGCCCTGAGAGGTAGCGAAGGTTCCATAACCTACACTGTATTGATCAATGGAGTTGGTTGTCTTAAACCAAACACAAATGGTTCTTGGACTACTGCCCGTCGGCAAACCAATCGGATTTACTTTTTGCATAAAGGAGGCACCATTAAAATAATAGGCTCCATTTGGGTGACTATTCCGATCTGTTGTTGTTGTGGCTCCAGTGATGTTCAAATCATTTCGAGAACTTCCATAATCTTTGGCATTCCCATTGAATGGAAAGTAGGAGATTAGGCCAGAGGGAACTTGTATTCCCAGTTTTTGTATGGAATCATTATCCAGTGCTCCATTGAAATAACGAACATCAGAGATTTTTCCTTTGAAATAATATCCGTTCCCTGCATCCCCCACCTTAAAAGTGCTCGCTGGAAGATTGGGGTTCGTAGAGAAAACTAGAGGATCCTGCTTACCATTGATGTAGATTTTCCAGTTGGTTGAATTGCGAGTTAATACAACATGAGACCATTGATTTAACGGAAGTTTCATGGTTGTCGTGCCACTGGCAGCGACAGCACCAAGGGAGATTTTTAAACTTCTTTCCGTTGCTAATGATGATCCGTCAAAGATCAAACCATAACCATTAGAACCACCTAACCCATTGTAAAATATAAATTGATCCCCAACGATTTTTGCTGGATACACCCAGGCTGAGACGGTTAAGTTATCGGAGATTGCAGGTGAACTGACATTTGTTGTGGATTGGATAAAATCTCCACTTCCATTGAACTCGTAGGCGCCATTGGTTAAACCATTTTCATCCGTTGTCGGAGTTGGTCCTCCAGCGATTGAACCATGATTCGTTCCAATCGAATCATTTGTATTTCCATCAAAAGTATAACGTAACAATTCTGAGGGCTCCAAATAACGGAGAGAGTGGTTTCCTGTGTCTGCTATGTATACATTCAGTCCGTCTGACAAAAGATAACCGGGAAAATTCAAAAGCCCATTCCCACCGGTATTGTCCGCATACCCAGAAACACTTCCCACAAGAGTTGTGACTTGACCCGTTGAAAGATTGAGATGTCTGATTTTATGACCAGACCATTCGGAAATAAATAAGTGAGTTCCGTCTGTTGCAAGTCCATGGGGATCATTGAACTGAGCTGCAGTTCCGATTCCATCGGTGGATGCCTGTACGCCATCACCTGCTATCGTATCTACTGCATTGGTTCCACTCAAAGATAGTCTCCGAATTTTATGTCCACCGCCGACCCCAATATCCGAAATATAGAGGTATCCACCTAAGCCAACAACAGCAATGGGAGACACAAAACGAGCATTAGTTCCTGTTGGGTCGTTAGCAAAACTACAGATAGTCGCTGCACCGGCAATCGTGCTAACAGCTGTTGTTATCGGGTTCACAACGCGAATGGTACAATTCCCACGATCTACAACATAGAGATTCCCATTAAACATGGTAATCCAAGATGGGTTATTAAAAGAGGCTAGGATTCCTGAAACATTATCAGCTGATGCGGCATTGCCAGTCCCAGCAAATGTGGAAACAACTGAGGTTGCGAGATTGACCTTTCGGATCCGTCTTCCTGCAGATTCCAGAACGAATAAATTATTTCCGTTGGTTGTGAGTCCGGTAATGCCGTTGAACTGAGCCGCAGTTCCTATGCCATCTTGGCAATTTGTTGTGAGTGTTCCTGGACAAACTGTACCCCCTCCCGTATTTCCTCCAGCAAGGATGGTGGTAGTTCCATTGGACTTATCAATTTTTCGAATCACGGCATTGGCCGAGTCTGCTAAGTAGATAAAACTACCGTCAGTAACAATCATACCTGGACTATTAAAACGAGCGGTAGTAGGAGTTGCACTCACTACCGCCCCACCTGTTATGGCACCGGCTCCACCAACATTGATGGGATGAGAACCCACTCTTGTTTTTAAAAATGTTTGTCTACCAATGAGACTAGTCCCAAGATCGGCACTAGGTGCTGGATGAATGTTCCCTCCCACCAAATAACCGGTAACGCATGTTAAAAAAACGGTTACATTGGCTGCGGCCATCGTGCCAACTGTAAGTGTCGGATCATCAAAGGAACAAATGGTGCCAACGGGTTGCGAAGTGATTGTAATCGCATAGTTGGAGCCCGTTTGGATTAGAATTGCAAATTTTGTAAGGCCCGTGGTTGCAATGTTCAGAGACTCTGCATTGTTTTGGACGGTGATGGTACCACTTAGGCCGGAGACATTCACACCCACTTCATAAAAGTTACTTCCCCATCCACAAGTAACACTAACATTTGTTACATTGCTACTTTGGACGACACCTTGTGCATTGGCAATCGTACAAGTAAGGCCACTTCCATTGGTCACTAGGCTTATGTCATAACTTTGACCTGAACTTAGTTTTGTAGGGAACGTAAAATTTCCATCAGCGGAGACTGTTATTGATTCTTGGTTGTTATTTGTGAGGGTAACGGAAGTTCCTGAAGTGAGTCCCGAGACAGCGCCACCAATGCTATGTCCCGTAAATTGAGGACCAGAGAAAAATCGAAGGAAAGTGAGGAATTCTAGTGGGTTACGGACAAGGGAGGGCAATCCGCAGGAAGAGAGGACAAAGAATACAAGTGGTAATGTAAATCTCTTCATTTTGAATACCAGTTACCTAACTCAGTCTAGAGAGTTTAGCTTTTTAAGCAAGAAATTTCGTCTCGTAAATCTATCGGATCGAAAAATATCCAGAGCCTTTTGATGATTTAAACAACTTTACAACAGGTCTGGAGGCCATTTTATGATTAAATAAGTTCTAAAGTATATATCGGAACGACTGATCTGATTCAATCTACTATACTCCTTCTGTAAGATGAAAATAAAAACATTCAACCTTTCGATTCTTTATTCCCAAGTTGGAAATTTACGGTTGGGATTTCTATTCATCTTATCTTTTTTACTTTTTTGTAACCCCGTTGATTTGGAGAACGCAAGAGACGTTTATAGTCGCGAATTTAATGAAACTCAAATATTGGAATGTTTATTGAAAGGTCCTTTTTGTTCTCGCGGTGTAAATGCTTTACCAATCCAACCATTAGTGCAATTAGATTTTACCAATGGTTCCTTGGTGAATTCGGGACCGGTGGTTTTTAACTTATCTTCCCAGGAATGGGTGCCAAATCTGACTACTGGCAAAGACGGAGATGCCAACGGGGGCATAAATTTCAATACGAATAACCGGTATTATTCGTCAGCGGTAGGTGAAGATTCTAGTTTGCCTATGGGAGCAAAACCAAGGACCATGTGTGCTTGGATCAAACCTTCGCAGCTTCCTGCCAATGGCTCTCACCAATTGGTTTTTCGTTATGGCTCCACTACAACTGCGAATGCTTCGGTATTAGCACTATCAACGGCGACAGGAAACAAAGTTTCTTTTTTAGGATATGGCTATGATGCCCTTGCTGATTACACAATCCCACTGAACACCTGGTCGCATTTATGCTCTTCGTATAACGGAGGAACTACGGTGAGTCTCTATGTGGATGGAAACTTGATCGCTAGTCCATCCTTTTCTGGTTCTGGTCCACTCAACACTACATCTGGATCGTTTGTGATTGGAACCTGGACGGGAAGTGGGGGTTTGGCATACTATTGGTGGGGTGATGCCGATGACATTCGGATCTATGATATTGCCTTAAGTGCCAAACAAATTGACCAGATTTATCACTTGGGAATTGCATATTTAGAGTAGTCATCGAAAAGCAAACGATAGGTTGGTAATGAGTTTTGTATGTCGTTTGGTTTTGATGATTTCGAATTAATCAATTTTTTTCAATTCTTCCGTTCAGAAATATATATCCGAACGACTGCTAGGCACAATTCCTTTATACTCTTGTGTTAAGATGAAAAAATATATATGCGAATGTATTCCTTGCCTTGGCCGATTTTGCAAATCATCCTACACAATCTTCTTTCTCTTAATATTTGTTTTGGATTGTAATCCTTCTGATTTTAATAATGCAGGGGATGTTTATAGTCGTGAGTTTAATGAAACCCAAATACTTGCTTGCCTTCTAAAAGGTAGGAATTGTTTACCTTGTACAGGGGGTACATCTTTATCCTATCCGCAAAACACCTACCTTTTAGGACAAAATTTCCCGGTTTCTATCAAATCAGATTTATGCAACCAGATCACGGCATGTAATGTTTCACCAACACTCCCGACAGGACTAACGATAAACAATGAAACTTGTGAAATCAGTGGCTCTCCTGCGATTATAACCAATTATACTGATTACAAGGTCACGGCGACAACGAGTGCTGGAGAAACCAGCACAACTCTTCGCATCGGTGTTGAAATAGGATCCTTAGTCCATTTGAAATTTACGAATGGATCATTCGAGAATTCAGGCATCCAGCCCTTAATACTAACGGCTGGCCCGACTCTTTCCAAAATTACTGGATATGAAGGAGATGTGGATGGGGCAATCCATCTCAATAATACAGATATAGGTTCCCAAATTGGGGGAGATAGTATGTTGCCAAGTGGGACATTGCCAAGAACCATTTGTATTTGGCTTAAGCCAGATGCCCTCCTCGGATCAGGCGTGCAGGAATTGATTTTTTCTTATGGTACGCTTTTTAGTAATGCTTGCGGGTTTGGATTACAAAATACGGCAGGGGTTACTGGGTTATATTTTACTCGCGCCAATTTTAGTGCGAAACAAACCTATGCTCCGCCTGCGGGTGTCTGGACACATATTTGTATTGTATTCGATGGAACGAATTCCTCCTTTTATACCAATGGAAGCTTTCTCGGGACACCAGCGACAACAGGTACTGGTGCTGTAGACACAATTTTACAAAGAATTACATTCGGAAGTTGGGGAGGTGGGTATTGGTATCATGGTGGAATTGATGGTTTTCGTGTCTTTGGCTCGGCTATTAGTGCCACAGCTGTAAATCAAATCTACCAAGGTCTGCCCGTATTCGGTCCTTAACAGTTGTTATTGATTATTTGACCCACCAGAGTTCCGATATTGAACGGGACTCAACCCCGTTGCTTTTTTAAATTCCACATTGAAGGCAGTTTTTGATCCAAATCCTGTCGCATAGGCAATGGAAAGGATAGACATCTCTGGTTTTTCTATCAGAAATTTTTTAGCTTCTGTGATCCGAAAGGAATTTAGATAACTGCGAAAACTAATCCCTAGTTTGGAATTCAGTAGTTCTGAAGTTTGTTGGACAGTCAGGCCTACTGCCCGGGAAGCAATTTCCAAATCCAACTTTTCATCTAAATATGGTTTGGTTGCCCGCATCCATGATTCTAATTTTGCAAGAGATTCTTCTGTATTGACTGAGTTTAATTTTGACTTCACATAACGAGTGGTTGGTGCATTGTTTAAGGTGACAATTCGATGAAGGATTTCATTTCGTTCCCCCTCAAGTGTTTCATATTTTTGTAAGAGATTAAACAATAAGAAGAATAGATCGATGGGAAAAATAAACACAGCAGAATAGAGAAGAGGAGTGGAATAAGGTAGGATCCCCAAAAGATAAAACATTGTATTATAGCTAATAATAAAATATGTTCCCCAACTGATCAGAAAAAAAAGAATTCGTTTTTCTCCTTTGAAATAATTTCGTAATGCTGTTCCAAGAATGAGCGGAATAGAAATAAGATAAATATAAGTGGCAATCCTCGAGAAAATTTTGGTCGTATCAGCGATAATAATTGCTGGAACACAAAAGAGGGCCACAATTCCCATGATCAATAAAATTTTATCAATCCTCGGATTGTTGACTTTTGTATTTAAAAACATTCGCACAAATTGGAACGAAAAAGGAATTCCAAGAGTGGAAAATGTTAGTATGGCTTTGTTCTGCCACCAAGGAGATTCTGGCCAAAGTACATCATAAGCATTCCCATATTGGCCATTGTACCAGAGAACTGTGCAGACAACATAACCTGCATAAAAGAAAAATTCACTTAAACCAAAAGCAAAAAAATAAAATAAAGCAAATACAAACATTACCGCACAAACTCCTAAAATTAGCCAAGTGACTGCAGTTTCTAGAATCATACGTTTGTTAAGCGATCTTTCATTTAAGGAACGGATGGGAAAAGAGATTATAGATTTTGATTGAATTCTAATATAGAAATATTGAACACTCTTCTGGTTTGGAATTTGGAAGCTGGGGTAGAGCACTTCTGGCAATGTCCACTTCGACTTAGGGATAGTGTCCCCCGTTTCAAATGATTGATAACCTTTGGGTTTTACAGGATAATACATTACTGCATAATCGAGGGCTTTCCATTCTAAGGAAAGGATACTACCTTGTGAAAATACTTCTTCAGTTGTTTTACCTCGAAGCCAAATGACATCATTTGTAAAATTGAAAGAGAGTTGGTTTTCAGAAATTGGATTCCAGGAATCTAATTTTTGAATCTTGTCAAAGGGAATATCGGTAGAAGCATCTAAAAAATATTCGAAATGATTGGTTACGTTTTGGTCACCAGGTCTGTCTGGTGCACAGGATGTTCCTGTCACAAGAAAGAACAATAGAATCACCCGATATTTTTTTTTCATCGACGCAATAATGGAATCGGCTTTTGAAGTCTGACAAGTCTTTTTACCAAATCAATTTGAAAAGATGTCCAAACGATGGATTTTATTGTTTAGTTATTGTACATTTGCATATAAGAAGATATCTGGAAGGGAAGAGGTATTTTTGGCTAGAGCATAGGGTATCGAAGGCACCTAAGTAAAGTTAAGTTTCTTTTGGAAACTCTAGAGTGAATAGACTTCCCTTTCCTTCTTCGGACTGGGCTCGGATGTTTCCTTGGTGGAGGCGGATAAGTTCGAAACAGAGTTTCAATCCAATTCCAAATCCTTTTTCTCCCAAACTACCCGGTGAAGTCATTTGTTTGTAAAACAAATCTTTTTGGCGTTCGAAAGAAATTCCCCGACCATTGTCTTCGATTGTAATCTCGGTGGACTTTTCATTGTCACAAAACCCCACCCTGATCCAACCATTGGGGTTACTGAATTTTATCGCATTGGCGATCACATTCCGAAGGATTTCTATGAGTATAGATTTATCTGCATAAATAGTCGCAGTTTCTGAAATGGAAAAATCTAACCGTAATGACTTTTTTTGTAGTTCCAGTGTAAAAGAGTCAATTAACGGTCGTAAGATGTCTAGAAATTTATTTTGTGATAAATTTAAAGGGATTTGTCCTTTGTTGAATCTATTTAGGTTGAGCAAATGTTCCACAGTGGACATTGCATTTTCTAATATCACAAACAATTGTTTAAAAATATGAGTTTTTTCTTCTTCCGTGGATTCTTTGTCCGTCACAATCGTTAACGCAGAATAAACGGTGCTTAAAGGAGATCTTAAGTCATGAGCAACAAGGGAGATGAATTTGTCCTTCCACTCGTTTGCTTCTTCTGCAATTAGTTTTGCTTCTTTATATTCTTTTGTGCGAAGGATTACGGTTTTTTCCAAAGATTCATTCAGCTTTGTAAGCTCTTTTCCTAATACTTCTGTTTTAATGACAGACTTTGTAAAATAGGAAGCTAAGAGAAGAGACTGGAATAAAACGGTGGAGAGGTAAGAATACTTTAGAATTAATAAATAGTTTAGAACTCCATATAAATATAAAGTGTCATTGATGGCACTGAAGAATAAAAAAACTTGTATCAAAAGAAGTGGAAGGGCCATTTCTTTTTTTTGAAAGGCTGCGTAGGCGATACAAATAATAGAATATAATAATCCTAGAATGCTTAGAAACAACCCGTAAAAAGTAGTCTGTGATCCTAATTCAGCAGGAGATAATAAAACAAAAAGATATAAACTGGAACATGAAAATATAAAAAAGTTAGTGATCCTTTTTGAAAAATTATCTGGAAAACGCTGGTATAGGAATGATAGATAAAAAGGCATTGCTAAGTAAAAAATTAAAGAAAGTGCAAATGCAAAACGGTAGCTAACCTCTGGAAATAAATTGTATAAGGAATCTCCATTTAAAGAAATAGAATGGAGGGCAATCACGAAACAATACAATCCAAAATAGAGTATGATGGACCTGTTTCTTCGAAATAAAAAAACAACAAAATGATAGAAGGCCATAAATAGAAGTGCACCAGTGAGTAAGGAATCTTTGATTACTTCGTATACTATTTGTTTGTTTGTATTATCAAAAAGTCCTAAAGTGGGTGGATACCAAAACGCCCCATCATCATGATGAAAATTAGAAATATATACGAGAATATTTGACTCTTTGTTTGGGTATGGTAGAAGCACCAATCCAGATCTACGCGTGGGAACCATAGTTTCCTTGGTTATCCCTACTTCCCCTAATTCCAATTGTAGATTACCGTCCACATAAATAGACATTGCGGCACCCCCAGTCTGGAAAAAACGGAGAGCATATATGTTTTCTTTCGCATTTTCAGAAAATAGAATTTTTAATTGGTAGGTTGCGTAACCTGTTCCTTGGAATTTGTTTTTCCATCTCTCTCCGATGACTTGGAAGGTAGGAATGGATAACGTATCCTTTTTTAGATTTTTGTCATCCGATTGAGTTTCTGTTCTGGATTGTTTTGGTTGGATCCATTCTTTCCAGTGGAAAGTCCACTCACCAGCAAGAGGGAGGTTCTGATTAAAGTCCCAGGAACGAACATCTAGTTGGCCCTGGGTTGCAACGGGAGTTTTGGGAAAAGAAGTAAGAGGTGCGCAGCTACAAAGACAGGCCATCCATATAGATAGTTTCCAATTCATTTTCAACAAAACCTAAATTCAAAATCCAGTCGTCACAGCCATGATGGAATCATTCGCGATGCTGTCACAGATTTATTTTTCTTTATCAAACTTGATTAGTACTTAGTCGAGTGAATCTAGACTAAGGCCGGTTGATTTGAAACTCTAATATTTTTTCTTGCGCCTTATCTGTACCTTTCATTCGCATTGACTTAGGAAATTCTACTTAAGGTGGATTGTAATTTTTGTTTTGTTCTTAGTAGCAATTGCTTTTTTTTCCTTTAAATCAATGGAGTCAATGGAATCATATTCGATGGGGGCTACGATTTTTCCCTTGCGGTCGATCAGACCATACTTCCCACCGATGATCATACTATGCTCACCATCTAACTTCGATTCACATCCGCTACAAACGATAGCGTATCCTTTTTCAAAGGGAAATCCAAAATCATAAATGGCTGGAATTAGTTTTTTACATTGAGAGTCAAAATAACCTATCTTTTTGTTTTCTACAAAACGAGCCAATTTTTCGGAATAATAATCGGGTCCATTGTCATAAATAAAGGCTTCTAACAGTGGATTGTTTTTTGTATCAATACAAACCCATCGGTTGTTGCTAACCACAAAGCTTACCTTTTCTTTGGTGAACTCCATTGTTTGTTCGTATTGAGGTTTTATGATGACTTTTCCTGCTTTATTTTTAAAACCGAACAATCCATTTTCCTCAAATGAAATAGGAAGACTCGAATCAGCTAATAGAGGTATTGTGAAAAATAGAAAAATAAGGATTCGTTTCATTCGTTCTCCTAAGGTAGAATCAAACTAATCTGAAAGAGGTTACTGTCAAGTTCTTTGGATTCATTCTAAAATCAATTTCGTCATTGTTTTAGCAGGTTTTCTAAATTTTGTAGTTGGGATTTTTTTAAGAATCTACATCTTATAAACAATTAGGATGTGATAAAATGGAACAACTGGTTCACAGCGAAGATATAATGAAATTTTGGATGTCTCTGATTGATCGAATTCCATGGCAAAAAAAACCAAGTATCGCCTATGGACTTAGTGAAGATGGACTCAATCATTGGTTTCCTGATGGAATATTAAATACTTCTTTTTTAGCTTTAGACCAACACGTTGAATCGGGAAAAGGAGAAACGATCGCCATCATTTACGATTCTCCCGTGACAAAATCAAAAGCGAAACTATCTTACCGCGAACTTTTAGAATCGGTCGAAAAGATGGCTTTCTCATTAGATTCCTTAGGCGTAAAAAAGGGAGATACAGTGGTCATCTATATGCCCATGATTCCTGAAGCTCTTATTTCGATGTTAGCGTGTGCCCGGATTGGGGCGGTACATTCTGTAGTTTTTGGTGGCTTTGCTCCTCATGAACTAGCTGTTAGGTTAGACGATTGTAGGCCCAAAGTCGTTATTACCTCCTCGTATGGTGTTGAAATTAGCAAAATTATTCCTTATAAACCATTGTTAGATGAAGCAATGCATTTATCGACTCACAAACCAGATTACGTGATTCTGAAATCACGCCCTAATTTAGAAGTAATCATGCATACAGGTAGAGATTTGGATTGGGATGAGTTGATGGAAACTGCAGGTCAAAAGAAGTCAGTCCCTGTTTCTTCCGCCGATCCATTGTATATCCTGTATACGTCAGGAACCACTGGAAAACCAAAAGGAGTTGTTCGCGATAACGGTGGTCATGCGGTAGCTATGCATTATTCGATGGAAGTCATATATGATATGAAACCTGGAGATGTTTTTTTTGCTGCATCGGATGTGGGTTGGGTTGTGGGACATTCTTATATTGTTTATGCGCCCTTAATTTATGGTTGTACCACAGTCTTGTATGAGGGGAAACCGGTTAGAACACCTGATGCGGGAGCATTTTATCGGCTCATTGAAGAATACAAAGTAAAAACTTTGTTTTGTGCACCAACTGCATTTCGTGCCATTCGAAAAGAAGATCCGGATGGGAATGAGTTATCTAAATACAATATATCTTCTCTTGAATATTTATTTTTGGCTGGAGAAAGAACGGATCCTGTTACTTATGATTGGGCATGTGAACTTCTGAAAGTTCCAGTGGTAGATCATTGGTGGCAAACAGAAACTGGATGGGCGATTGCTGCAAACATGATGGGCGCATCGCCATTACCAACTAAGGCAGGTTCAGCGACAAAACCGGTAAAGGGATTTGATGTTAGGATTCTTGATGAAGAAGGACATGAATTAAAACAAGGAGAGAAGGGAAATATTGTGATCAAACTTCCTTTACCGCCAGGATGTTTGCCCACACTTTGGAACGACCATCCTAATTTTGAATCCTCTTACCTTTCTCATTACCCTGGCTATTATTTAACTGGTGATGGCGGTTACTTTGATGAAGATGGGTATCTATTCATTTTGGGTCGAATTGATGATGTGATCAATGTGGCAGGGCACAGGCTTTCCACAGGAGAGATGGAAGAAATCGTGGCTGAAAATCCATCGATTGCAGAATCTGCAGTGATTGGGATCTTTGATGAGATCAAAGGGCAAGTTCCCTTAGCAATCGTTGTATGTAAGGATGGAATCGTCATTGACCAAAAAGCAATTGAATTCGATTTAACACATAGAATCCGAGAAAAGATTGGAGCCATTGCTTCCTTAAAGTCGGTGGTATTTGTAAAAAGACTACCAAAAACCCGTTCAGGAAAAATCCTTCGTAAAACAATGCGAAAAATGATTGATGGAGAAACCTATTCAATCCCATCAACCATTGATGATCCTTCGATCCTTGAAGAAGTAATGGATGTTGTTAGGTTAAAAATTTTAAAATAAATATTTTGATATATCTTAAGAAGGAAACACCTTATCAATCTGCAACCGACCAAAACTACGGATTTTTCTTTGGATCTTAGTACAACCAAAAAAAAATTTGGTATCTCTGCT
The DNA here is from genome assembly GCF_040833985.1 of Leptospira sp. WS4.C2. NCBI lineage: Bacteria > Pseudomonadati > Spirochaetota > Leptospiria > Leptospirales > Leptospiraceae > Leptospira > Leptospira mgodei. The sequence goes on along the minus strand of NZ_CP162139.1, from coordinate 2,698,494 downwards.
TTTCGGGGAAAACAGGAGACCATCATCCAACATATCTTAAATGGTGGGAATGCTCTTGTTCTTATGCCAACAGGAATGGGAAAATCAATCTGTTTCCAAATTCCTGCCTTACATATGCCTGGAATTTGTATTGTGATTTCTCCCCTCATTGCACTTATGAAAGACCAGGTGGCCGCATTACAGAGAAAAGGTGTCTCTGCAGAATTTATCAATTCCAGTTTAGGAAAATCAGAACGAATCCTGCGTTATGCTAAACTAAAATCGGGTGAGTATAAGATCATTTATGTTTCACCGGAACGATTTCAAAAAAAAGATTTTTTAGACGCTCTTAGCACCCAAACGGTTTCTCTTCTCGCCATCGACGAAGCCCATTGTATTAGTCAATGGGGTCATGACTTTCGACCAGATTATACAAAGATCAATTGGTTTCGTGAGATATTAGGTTATCCTACAACAATCGCTCTTACCGCCACGGCCTCCAATCGCGTGCAACAAGATATAATCTCCCAGGTAGGGATCTCTGAGGATAAAATTTCAGTTTTTGACGATGGATTGTTTCGACCCAACTTAAAGTTATCGGTGATAAATTGTTTTGATACAGAAGCAAAATATAATTCTATCTTGGAAGATTTGAAAAACTCGGATGGCGCAACTATAATCTATTTTAGTTTGATCCAAGAGTTGGAAAGATTTAGTCATTGGTTGGACACTAAAAAGAAAAGACATGCAGTTTATCATGGTAAAATTTCTGCAGAACAAAGAAACAAAGTCCAATCGAAATTTCTTAAATCGGAAGAGGGACTCTTACTTGCAACCAATGCATTCGGAATGGGGATTGATAAACCAAATATCCGTAATGTTTATCACGCTCAAATTCCAGGAAGTATTGAATCTTATTACCAAGAAATAGGCCGTGCAGGAAGGGATGGAAATCCGTCAAATTGTAAACTGTATTATTGCGAAGATGACCTTGCTGTTCAAATGGATTTTATTGAATGGCAAAATCCTGATCGAACGTATTTGAAAAAACTCTTTGGTTTTCTTTTACAAAAACAAAATGAATTATCTGGATTGGATTATGGATCTTTACAATCCTTTATGACTTATAAGAATAAGGGGGACCACCGTATCCAAACAGCACTTAATTTGTTGGCAAATAAAGGTTTGATTTCAGGGGAGTTGGACAGGGGAACATTGCAAATTGAATCTGAATGGGTTGATTCCATTTTTTCTGAGTCAGAGTTATTAGATAAAAAAAAAGAAAATCAAAAGCAACTGTATCAAACCTTGATGTATACTAAGGCAGTGGATTGTCGAAGAAAATTTATCCACGATTATTTTGATTCTGAATTTCATGGGTGTGGGAATTGTGATTTATGTTAAAGTATATACTGAGAAACGCATCGGAAATAGAGAGTGTTCGATTTAGGTAGGGCATCATAGATACTGTTGAAAGTTGTCGTAAAATTGACATACCAAGCACTTGTGTTTAGGATTGCGTAGGTTGTTGATGTCCAATAATAATCATTCGCTGTGGAGACTGTATCTAAGTTTTTGTTTCAATGGATCCACAAAAGTTTGTCTCCATAGAATCTTTATATAAAAATATTTTTTACCATAGATTCATTTTATGATTTGCTTGAAGAATTCCGAAATCCCATCAAAAAAGAGATGGAAATGAACGGAAATGTTTTTACAGTTTATAGGATCTGTATAAAAATCCTACGAAATCCTTGGGGGCTTTGGTTATGATTCAAATTTACATAAAAAAGAATATGGTTATATTCGTAAGTATTGTTTGGTTTTTGTTTTCTTGTTCTACCGAATCGGTAAAAGAGGTAACACAGGAACCAGTGGAAAAAGTCAGTTCTACCAAACGAACTTGGAATCCAGCCCCTCAGTGTTGCGATTTGCAATCTGAATTTTTAGGTGTAGTTGTTCTCAGTAAAGTTTGTGTTTCAGATATTGAAACAAAATTAGAATTCTATACCAAAGAATCTAAAAAAGTTTGTGTATTAAAAGAGGGAATGGTGTTTCGCGATGATTTGGGAACATCCTATTCTTTTTTGAAATCGGAAGGAGTGGGGCTTTGTCCAAAACGAACTCAGATGAAAAATATTCCGTTCACTCTTCATTTTCAAAGTATCTCTTCCGAAGCAAAATCATTTGACTTGATCGAAGATAAAAATGCAAAACATGCTCACAAACCATGGGTTTTTGAAAAGGTGGATCTGACACAATGTGTTTGGAAGTAAGGTAATAGATCTGATCACTTTTTTAATATTCCATAAGAAGGAAAAACCCTACTCATTTTATAATAGTAGGGTGTCCTTGAGATTCCTTTTCGTGTAGTTTCAGAAAGGCGTAGACATCTCTCTATGTTCGCTTTGACCAAGCAGAACACCATCCCTGCCCAGATACAATACCTGCAGAGATAATATTACACTTCCCCCATTCCTCATTCAATTTCGTATATTGCGCACAATGTTTACAAAATTGTTTTTTAGCAGAGGGTTCTTTTCTTTCTGGATAGAGAATGAAGTCAGTTCTTTTGGCATCCTGATGAAAGCCTAATGCTTTGGCCGTAGGGTCCGACTCGGATACTGGAGTGAAACCCTCTGGGATCGATCCAGAAGGTTTGTTTTCTGCCAACACTTCCGAGGACAAACCCAAACCTCTCTCAATGAGAACGAGAGAGGTTACCAAATGCAATGACTTGGTAAGGAAAGTTTTACGTGAACTCTGAGGCATTTTACTTCTTTATATCAAACCTGTCTAACATCATTACTTTGTTCCATGCAGCAACAAAGTCTTTGACAAACTTTTCTTTACCATCATCAGCCGCATACACTTCTGAAACAGCTCGTAGTTCTGAGTGGGAGCCAAGGATTAGATCCACTGAAGTTGCTGTCCATTTCTTAGCGCCTGTTTTGCGGTCTACACCTTCGTAAAGTCCTTCCGTTTGAGAAGACTTTTGCCATTTTGTGGACATATCTAGTAAATTGACAAAGAAGTCATTACTAAGGACTCCAGGGCGATTGGTTAAAATTCCATGTTTGGATTTTCCCGAATTGCAATCAAGAGATCTCATCCCTCCAAGAAGCACTGTCATTTCTGGAATGGTTAGAGAAAGCATGTTTGATCTGTCCACTAACATCTCAGCAGGTGAGAGTGAGTTACCTGAACCATAGTAATTTCGGAATGCATCGGCTTTCAGTTCTAAAACGGAAAACGAATACACATCTGTTTGTTCTACTGTGGCATCAGTCCGACCGGGAGTGAAGGGAACAGATACTTTCGTTCCCGCTTTTTTTGCTGCTTCTTCAATTGCAGCACTTCCTGCAAGTACGATCAAATCGGCTAGTGAAATTTTATTCCCTGATTCATTAAAGTCGGATTGAATTTCTTCCAATTTCTTTAATGTTTTGGAAAGTTCCTCTGGATCATTCACTGCCCAATTTTTTTGAGGTGCTAACCTGATCCTTGCACCATTGGCTCCACCTCTCATGTCTGTACTGCGGAAAGTCGCTGCAGAGGCCCAAGCGGTTCTAACAAGTTCTGGAATCGTCAGTCCAGATTTTAGAATTTTACCTTTTAGGCTCTCGATTTCTTTTGGACCAACTAACTTGTGAGCAACTGCTGGTAGAGGATCTTGCCAAATGAGAGGTTCTTTGGGGAGGTCTTTAGAGATATAACGGGAAAGAGGTCCCATATCTCTGTGTGTGAGTTTAAACCAAGCTTTTGCAAATGCAAGTTCGAACTCTTTTGGATTCTCTTGGAATTTTTTAGCAATTACCTTGTAACTTGGATCGAATTTTAAAGCCAAGTCAGTGGTAAACATGATCGGTGCATGGCGGAGGGATTTATCGTGGGCATCAGGAACCATATTGGCTCCTGCGCCGTCTTTCGGAATCCACTGGATTGCCCCTGCTGGACTTTTAGTTTGTACCCACTCAAAACCGAATAAGTTGTTTAGGTATTGAGTTGTCCATTTAGTTGGATTAGCAGTCCACGCACCTTCCAGTCCACTGGTAATGGTATCTTCGGCATTTCCTTTTTTGTAATTATTCTTCCAACCAAACCCTTGTTCCTCGATTCCCGCTGCTGCAGGTTCTTTTCCAACATGTTTCGAGGGATCAGCTTTTCCGTGAGCTTTACCGAATGTGTGTCCACCGGCAATGAGAGCCACTGTTTCTTCGTCATTCATCGCCATACGGCCAAAAGTTTCTCTAATATCTTTAGCGGCTGCTAGTGGGTCTGGATTACCGTTCGGGCCTTCTGGGTTCACATAAATTAATCCCATCTGAACCGCACCGAGCGGATTTTTTAATTTGCGTTCTCCTTCATACCTTTCATCGGCCAACCATTTTTTTTCTGGTCCCCAATACACAAGGTCAGCTTCCCAATCATCTGTCCTTCCACCGGCAAACCCATAAGTTTTGAATCCCATGGATTCAAGGGCAACGTTTCCGGTTAGGACCATTAGGTCGGCCCAAGATATTTTTTTTCCATATTTCTTTTTAATCGGCCATAGTAGACGGCGAGCTTTGTCTAGGTTGGCGTTGTCAGGCCAGCTATTGAGTGGCTCAAATCTTTGTTGTCCACCACCGGCCCCACCCCGTCCGTCATTGATCCGGTAGGTTCCTGCACTATGCCATGCCATCCGAATGAAAAACGGTCCATAGTGTCCGTAGTCGGAAGGCCACCATTCTTGTGAGGTTTTCATAAGAGTTTTGATCTCTTCTTTCGTTGCCTGGATGTCCAGGTCTTTGAATTCCTTGGCATAATTATATTGTCGCCCCATCGGGTTTGATTCCGCTGCGTGTTGGCGGAGTGGTGCTAAATCGAGTCGTTCCGGCCACCAGAATTGGTTGGAAATGGTTTGGCGCTCCATAGAACTCGAAGATTCTTTGGTGTCCGCAGCAGCCATAGGGCTCAAAGCAAGCACCAAAATGGCAATGGCAGAAATGTTTGTTGTTCTCATATTGTCCTTCACTTTCTAGATTTAGTTTAAAATTAGAATTAGTCTAGGAAAAGAAATCAAGCCATTTTTTAGATTTAGTCTAAATTTAAATCGTTGGGAAAGCAAAAATGCGAATTTGTCAATGAGAACGGAAAAAAAATCTGAATCGGATTCGCTATTCCATTCCGATTTCGACCATAGGGTAGAAGAGTCGAGTACAGAATGGAATGGGGGAACGCACAAAATCGAAATTAGAAGTTGGAATTCAAAAATCTGAATTTTGGTTTTCCCTAGGGGAGTTTAACGGTAGTTACTGTTTGTTGTTCCAATAACCATAAAATATGAGAAATTTTAGAACCTTGCCGGTGTTCGGTTCTATGTCGATGGCATTTGCGGGTGGGAAATGGACCCAATCGTCTGGTTTGACCGGTAACTCAGCATCATCAAAATGAATTTTACCGGAACCGGATAGGACATAGATGGCTCGAGGTACAAGGGATTTTTGCGACTTTTCTTTAAAGATGGTTCTGGATTTGGCAACGGCAACCGATGAGGAAAAACTACCAAAACTAGAAATTTGTGTTTCCACATTTTCCAATTCTGATGGTGCCTTTGCATTCGATTTAAATTCGGAAAGGGAGATCGTTTTTAATTCTGGCTTCCCAACAAAGTCTTTTGCGTCTGCTGTGGAAGAAGGTTTACAGGAAAGGTAGGTTATACCTAAAACGAAACAAAAAATGATTTTTTTTACCATAACCTAACTTTGTGTTTACTGGTGCTTATTTTGTAAGCAAATGGAGGAGCTGGCATCCGAAAATCACAAGAAAAGTTCTGTCCGAAATCTTTTGTATAGGATATAATTCCTATATGGGATATCAGACAACTCTCGGTAGCAAAACCTATAAATTCCCCGAATTAAAAGACCTATTGGCAAAGGCAAGTCCCTACAGGTCGGGTGATGTTCTCGCAGGTTTGTCGGCAGAAAGCCAGGAAGAAAGAGTTGCTGCACAAATGGCCTTAGCGGATTTGTATCTCTCTGATTTTTTAAATGTAGAATTAATACCAGCAAACAAAGATGAGGTGACAAAACTTATTTTAGATTCTCATAATAAAGAGGCATTTGCTTTGGTCTCTCATCTAACCGTAGGGGGATTTCGTGATTTTTTATTGGCGGAGACTACCGATGCAGAAGTCATTAAGTCCATTCGTTGGGGGATCACTCCAGAAATGGCCGCAGCTGTATCGAAACTTATGTCCAACCAAGATTTGATCTTAGTTGGCAAAAAAATAACTGTCATCACCAAATTTAGAAATACACTCGGTTTACCCGACAGACTCTCCGTTAGGTTGCAGCCCAATCATCCCACGGATGATCCAAAAGGAATTGCCGCAAGCCTCTTGGATGGACTTCTTTTAGGGAGTGGAGATGCAGTGATCGGGATTAATCCTGCAACAGATAACATTCCTACTTCCATTGCCCTTTTAGAAATGTTGGACAATATAATCCAAAAGTATTCTATTCCCACTCAGTCTTGTATATTATCGCACGTCACTACTTCCATGGAAGTGATGAAACGAGGTGCTCCATTGGATTTAGTATTTCAATCGATAGGGGGAACCGAAGACTTAAATAAAAGTTTTGGTGTTACGCTTTCTATTTTGAAAGAAGCAAGAGAGATGGCTTTAAAGCTTGGCCGAGGAACTGTCGGAGACAATGTGATGTACTTTGAAACGGGGCAGGGGAGCGCTTTATCTGCTGGGGCACACCATGGGATCGACCAACAAACGTTAGAGGTAAGGGCCTATGCAGTCGCAAGAGAATTTTCTCCACTTCTAGTCAACACAGTTGTCGGATTTATTGGACCTGAATATTTATACAACGGAAAACAAATCATTCGGGCAGGTTTGGAAGATCATTTTTGTGGAAAGTTACTGGGCCTACCAATGGGAGTAGATGTTTGTTATACAAACCATGCAGAAGCAGATCAGGATGATATGGATTCATTGTTAACGCTTTTAGGTGTTGCCGGTTGTACCTACATTATGGGAATACCTGGGGCTGACGATGTTATGTTATCATACCAAAGTACATCCTTTCATGATGCTTTGTATCTTCGGCAAGTTTTGGGACTAAAACCCGCACCTGAGTTTGAACAGTGGTTACTCGAAAGAGGGATCTTTTCAAATCAAAATGGATTTTTACCAAAAGAGAATCGGCATTTGAGTTTACTCGAAGAACTATTAGGAAAGTAGGTTTATGACTTTTTTGGACGAATGGAAACAATTTAGTAATGCAAGGATCGGTCTCCATCGGTTTGGAGGCTCCATATCCACCAAAGAGGTGTTAAGGTTTCGATTGGACCATGCGAGAGCCAGAGATGCCGTTTTACTGAGTCCCAATTTTCTTAAGTTACTTGAGGATTTGGAGACTTTAGGCAAACCCAAAAAACTCCCCAGTATATTTGTAGAAAGTAAAGTTTATTCTAAAGAAGAGTATTTACTAAGGCCCGATTTAGGACGAAGGTTGTCCCATGAATCAATTGTAAAGTTACAGCCATTAGCTGGTGAATACGATGTTGTTCTCATTGGTGTGGATGGGCTTTCCGCTAAAGCGATCGATGAAAATTTCATTCCGTTTTTAAAAATTCTAATCGATGTCGTTGATAAAAAAGGATTACGTCTTGCCCCTCTGGTTCTTTCGAAATGGGGTAGGGTGGCCATTGGTGACGAAATTGGTGAAATTTTAAAGGCAAAGGTATCGATTGTTGTGATTGGAGAAAGGCCAGGATTGTCTTCGGCAGATAGTTTAGGAGTTTATATCACCTATCGGCCACAAGTTGGGAAAACAGACGAGAGTCGTAATTGTATTTCGAATATCCGGCCCAGTGGTTTTGGATTTGAAGGTGCTGTAGCGAAAACCATTTATCTTTTAGAAGAATCAATTCGCAGAAAGCTATCGGGTGTGGAATTGAAGGATGATATGCCACCAGAGTTTTTACTAAAATCTAAAGATCATCCTTCCCTTGGCCAATGAAGATTGACAAAAACGGTCTTTATCGTTTGAATAGGATTCATTCCGGGAGGAATGAGGTGAAATTCCTCAGCTGACGGTGCAACCGTGAATTTCATTCATAATAAATGAAAAAGTCGGATCTTCCCACAAATGAATCGCCCGTAAACGTTCATTCGTTCCTAGATTTTTCGAAAGGGTCCCGGACAAGTATACCGGAATCACTAAACCTCCCCCAATGAGAGATTTTGTGGTTTTGGTTTTTAAGGAGAATCCCTTTGGAAAATTCCAATTTACCAAACCAAAAAAGTTCACAGATAAAAATAGACTCACCCAAACACGAGGAGAAAATTTGTCCCAATTGTTCTCTGATTTTTGAATGTAAAGTTGGTTCCATTAGTCTTTGTCAATGTACAAAGCTGACTCTTACTTTGGATGAACGAGATTATTTAGCGCAGCAATTTGAGGATTGTCTTTGTTATCATTGTATGGAGAAGTTGGCGTTTGAATACAGAATTACAAAATCTTACAAAGCACTCACTTGGAGTTTTTAAATTGTAAAAAATTTGCTACTTTTCCTCTTTAAAATTCACCAAACAATTGTAGTATTTTCATTAATTCTTATATAGAAATTTCAAAATTGAATGGAAAATATGCATAGGTAGTTGTTCTATTTGTATAGTAGGATGAATTTCTTTTGACGAACATATTCTTTTTGGTGCCTCTCTTTGCTTCTTTGGCAAACGTTAGCTGTTTTATAGAAAATATAACGCGAGACCACCGTTTTCATCGGCTACTCAGTGTATTTTATTTCACAATTGGAATTCAGAATGCGGCCACTGCCGCCCTTTGTCTTGCTCCGAATGAAACTACTAGTATGGCTTTATGGATTTTCCAATGCCATTCATTTTTTCTTTTAGCTCCTGTCCTTGTTGCTTTGTGTTCATTTTGTACAGGCAGGCGATTGTTTAATCATGCTACAATTGGAATTGCTATTTATGCTCTGGTGATAGATTTACTTTGTTCCTCCATACCGAAAACCTTTGTTTATGGATTTGCCCCACTCTCCTTTGGAATCGCACCTTTACTTACTGTTTTTGGTGGGATTCTTGGTGGCTCTGTCCATTTTTTTGCTATATCTGTGTCGTTGTATTTTGTTCTTTTCCCATTAGAATGGATTACATTTTTGAATCGTAAGACGTTTATCATTTCGTTATGTGTTTGGTGGTTTGGGCTTTTTTCCAATTTTTTACCCATGTATGGATTTAACTTTCCACCATTACATCCTGTAGTGGACGCCACTCTTTCTGTGTTACTATCCATCTATTTGAATCGCTATAATACAGCAAGGCCAAGTGTATACAGTCTTATTGCTTCTATTTTGATTTCTTTAGCAGTAGGATTACTTGTTGGGATTTTAGTATTAGGAATTCTTCCTACTTTTCCATTCAAAGAATTTGCCACTTCTGTGATTACAACCGTAACCAGTCTTTTGTTTTTTGCCTATTTGTTGAAAACATCTTTGAAAGAAAATAAGCCAAACATTTCTTTTTCATTGTCACTTGAAACATTTTCTTTATCAAAACAAGAACTCAGAATCTGTGAGTTGGTAGCTGAAGGGCATAGTCGTTCGTTCATTCGTCTGATTCTTAATGTATCGGATGGAACTTTACGGAATCATTTGAAGAATATATATGCAAAAGTACTTCCTGAATCGAATTCTACCTCAAAAGACCAATTGCAAAGGCTGACCGTATTTTTATCCAAACATAAGCTAATAGAGGGCAATTCTGGTAAATAAATACTAATCTGTAATATTTAAACTTCTTTTATTGCTCTACACAAACTAACTCGCGATTGATGGAACATTGTTGTAGTCCTTTCCCTCTTGTGAGTGTCAATATATCTTGAGTATAAGCATCTCCAGCGACTCCCAATTCGCCAGAGAAATTTGTAGTCCACTTCAAACAAGCTCCATCTCCATTTAAAAATGTTGTCCAATCTGAATCGAGTCCCGTCCAATGGTCAGAGCTAGTAGTTGTAATTGGTGTAGAAATTGTTGATGTAAATAATCCATTGGCATTGGATGTTTCTATAGCAATTCCGTTTGGTCGTATGTAAGCCTGGTTTGCTTTAAAAACCCAATCGATCTGACCATCGCCCAAATTTGATGTGATACTTGCCCTTCGTGATATTCCGTCGACAACCATTGCTTTGAAATTACCAGAGCCTGGGTAGTTTGGATCTGACTGGCAACTGGAATCAAAGTTAGATGCTTTGCCAATATTTGCCGGGTAGTCATTCTGGGTTATAAATATAATACAGTTGATACAAGAAGACTTACAATTGATTTCAATATCCTGTATATTTTTGTTGATAACCTTTCCCGTGGCGTTTATCAATTCACAGAAGTTACCCTCTGCCTGCTTCGCAAAATTAACTTCGTAAATAGAGCCAACAGGAACAAGGATAGGAAAAACAAACTCTGTGCTACCAGAGGGAATCTCGAGCGTTACTTTTTGATTCAAAATCAATCTAAGTCCAGCACCCGTAAGCCCAGAGATTTTTCCACCAACAGTAAAACTTGACGCACTCATCAGAAAACAATGTGAGCTTGTATCACCTAGAATTGATTTTGCTACAATTGTTTTTGAAAAGGATGTTGAATCTGAATCGCATATGTTTTCCATTGAAGAGGAATCGCAGTTAATTTGGATAACTAAACAAAAAATAAGAACTATAAAGTGGTGTATTGAAAGGAAAATAATATTTTTTTTGTTCTTAAACATAATCGATAGCAAATATATTTTCATTATATTGGAAAAATTTAATATTTCATTAATTGAACAAAACCTGATCTGAAGATTAGTTTATTTATCAAATAATCAGATCGGATTTTTTAGAACATTATCAATCATTAGGGATACTTAGATATCCTTGTAAGATGGCAGACCTTAATGGTTGGTCGATAATGAGGAAGGATACAACCTTCGTGCACAAAAATTCTTTATCATTAATGTTGAAACTTGTTTTGGTTGAATGAATGCCTGCATTGGGGATGGGTATTTCTAAGTCGACTGTGGGGGCAATAGTTTCCGAACTTCTTGGGCTTAATGCAACCAAGTCTAAGTGTAGAGAATTGCCCTGGCTTGGAAGGTTGTAGTTTGCCGTAAGTTCTACTGTCTCTCCTACTTTTGTGGCCGTAATACAATGGTCATCACAGTTACCCCATGTTGCAGGAATTTTCATTGCGTCCGCACAATTTCTTGGGTGTCCTATGGTTAATTGTTTTGTAGACAATCCAAATTCATTTTTTGCAACAACGAATACTTTGTATTTTTTATCAGCATCGGCCAAATATGAATAACCACTAAAGTTGGCAGCAGTTCGTTTGAGGGATTCCAATGCGTTCGTCACCGTTCCATCGGGATGGAGTTCCATATTTTTTTTCCCGAAGTAGAGTGAGACTTCCGTATTTTCGGGGACAGGTTTTTGGAAACTAACACTAGTTTTTTGAAATTGTAATAGACCCTTTGTTGAATTGGGATCATCTGCTGGATTGGCATTATTGGTAATGTAAGTAATTTCATTCAGAATTGGAATCCCTACCGGAAGGTCATCTACTGCTATGGGGGCTGTTCCCACAGAACCACCTTGGCTGCCACCTAATTGGGAAGCCGTGTTCGATTCTGAAGCAAGTAAGATGGGTACTAATTGGGTATCCGCATCCGAGGTTGTTCCTTCACATTGCAAGAGGAAGAGCGAGAGTCCAGTCATGAGTAGAACGAGTAAGTTCCAGCGAACAAACTGAATGGTTCTATGGCGGAGCCGGTTCCAATGTCTAAATGATTGTTTTGGTGTTTTCATGCGCAAAAAGATAACATGATCTAAGGTTTCTTACCATGTCCTGGATGTCATGAGTAGGGGAGAGGGCCTATCCCAAATGTCATGTTTGGAATTTGGCAGCTTACCTCTTTTACGGGATGGATTTTCTTGAAATAGTTATCCAAATAGATAACTATTTTTCTTGCCAAAAAATCGAAGCAGGTGAATAGTTTTCCAAATGGATAACTATCATAAATCGGACCTCCTACTTTACATCCATCCTCTCGCTTCCTTTTGCCATAAGGTGCTCGTCGCCCTTTATGAAAATGGGACAGAATTTGAACCTCGAATTGTGGATTTTCTGAAAGAAGATGCCAGTGCAGCCGAACTGTTTGCCTATTGGCCGGTCGGTAAAATCCCACTTCTTCGAGATAGAAAACGGGAAAAGACAGTTCCTGAAACATCCATTATCATTGAGTATTTGGAAGAATTCTATCCCGGTCCCCAAAAGCTCATTCCTCTAGAAAGTCAGCTCGCTTTAGAAACAAGGCTTTGGGATAGGTTCTTTGATTTGTACATCAGTGTACAGATACAGAAAATCGTTGTGGACCGGTTGCGACCAGAAGGCAAAAATGATCTCTTTGGAGTGCAAGAGGCCTACAATACATTAAAGATTGCTTATGATATGGTGGAGAAACAATTGGGCTCTAGAAGATTCATAACGGGAGAGAAGTTTACCATGGCCGATTGTTCCGCAGTGCCAGCACTTTTTTATGCAGATACAATTATTAGTTTTCGAAACACGCATCCAAAAATCACAAATTACTTCGAAGGTTTACTGGGAAGGGATTCCGTCAAACGCACGATAGCTGAAGCAGAACCCTATTTTTATATGTATCCATTGAGTGATCAAATCCCAAAACGATTCCGAAAAGAATAGTCTTAAGGCCTTAAACCAGTTGAAACTCACTACTAACAATATTAATTAATGAAATCTAAAATTTTAGGTTTGGAATCTATCTTTCATGCTCTTGCCGATCGCAGTCGTTTGGGAATGGTCGAACGTTTGAGTTTGGGTCCTGCTTCTGTTAAAGAACTGGCCGAACCACTGGATATGGCCTTACCTTCTGTTTTGAAACATTTAAGGGTTTTGGAAGAGGGAGGGATTGTGATTTCAGAAAAGTTAGGTAGAGTTCGTACCTACCGATTGGATCCTACTAAACTTTCGGGAATTGACTTATGGATGGCAGAAAGAAAGGCAGCTTGGAACCGCAGTTTTGACCGGCTTGATAAATTTTTAATAGAAACGTCGGATGAAAATTCCGACTAGGGTAAAATGAAAGAAGGACAAGTAAAACACTCTACATTTACAATTGAAAGGATTCTTCCTGCGTCTAAAGAGAGATCTTTTGCTGCTTGGGCCAATGCTGAATCCAAACGAAGATGGTTTGCCTGTCATGATGATTGGAAAACCGTAGAATACCAGTTAGACTTTCGGATCGGTGGATTGGAATCCAATCTTGTGCTTACTCCTTCAGGAAACCGGCATGTTTTTGAAGGACGTTATCATGATATAATACCAAATGAAAGAATTGTTTATGCTTTTTCTATGTATGTAAATGATATTCGAATTTCTGTTTCACTCGTGACCGTTGTGTTTGAGTCAAAGGTTGAGGGAAGAACTAAGATGGTCTTTACTGAACAGATTGTTTTGTTAAAAGATTCAGATGAATTGGGATTGTCTCTTGAGGAAGAAGTTCGGGGTCGGGTGGACGGAACCAATGCAGGTTTTGACCGACTCGTAAAAGAGCTGTCTTGAAGGCCCCTGGTTTGGGACCTTCACCTTTTCATTGCTATGTGGTATTCTCTAACTGAATCAAGCCGTATATAGGAATTCGTAAAAAGTACCATTAACAACAGGAACTCTTATGTTTTTTGTATCTCCCGGTTTTTTTTCAGTTTCTAAATATTCAAAAAAGGATTTTTCGGGTTTGTAAAAGTATTGGGTTCTTGCTCGTTCCAAAGATTGCAGTGCTTTTTGAATATTTGTATTTTTCGATTCATTTTGATCGAAGAACTGAAAGAGTTGGCGATTCTTTAACGAAGCCGGTAAGGAACATTCCCAGCAGATTTCTTCTTCAATAGAAACTATTTCATCATACAGATCTGAATCATTGCCAGGTCCACCGAGTGCCTTTAGTCTTAGGGAAAGTTCATAATATTCTTCTAATAGGGATTCAATGTATTCCATGTGTTTTTCACCTCTAAGAACCACTATACTCGTCGGGTGGGACAAAATCAGAAGCATCCTCGGAATTTAGGAAAAAAACAAAAATTATTTGATTCTAAAACTCAAATGAACCAAGAATCTCCAGCGATTTCCTAGATCCTCTCCTAAGAAATTCCCGCTGAATGTTTCGATCTCAGACTTTGTATGGGTTTTGACTATTGTTTTTGCGATAAGTACGAACTGTCCTATCCAAACTAAACCGAAAGAAAATTTTAGAAAATATACGCTTTCACAAAAAATATGAGTGATCGGCATGAATCATTTCAATACAAATAGATAGAAACTTTATATGACAAATTCTACTTCCATTTCTCAAATCTCTCTAAAAGAAAATATTAACAAAAGTAAGGTGATAGGAATCAAAGGTCAACTTATCTTATTTATCTTTTTGATTTTATCTAGTGTGCTTTCTTGTATTTTTTATATCTCTTACTCAACGGCTAAGGAACAGGTTTTGAATGTGGGAGAGGAGATGTTTACCAATGTCCTTAAAGATGCTGTTGGACTTGTGGATGCCTTAAACGAAAGAGTGAAGGCAGGTGACATGACTTTGGAAGAAGCACAGGAGATGGCAAAAACTTACATTGTTGGTCCAAAGATGCCCGATGGAAATCGAGATATTTCTAAAACTAAAATGTCAACGAACGACTATATGTATCTTTGGGGAATTACACCAGAAGGGATTGCAACCATGCATCCATTCAATATTGAAGGTGCAAATATATGGGACTACCAGATTGAAGGGAAATATACTGTCCGTGATACTTGGGGAAATCCAAAAGCAACAGGCTATCCATTAAGAGAAATTTGGCAAAATCCTGGAGAACCAATTTATACTTTTATGGCTTATCAGGCTTATTACAAACCATGGAATTGGGTGATTGGTGCAGGCGGTAGAGAGGAAATCATTTACGAAAGAAGATTACTTGGGATGCAAACTGTCTTTCTTTTAAGTGCAGTGATAAGTTTAACCTTATCCATGTTATTCTCTTATATTCTTGCTACTTTCATCGCGAAGAGAATTCAGAAAATTAAATTTGTAGTAGAAAAAGCAAGTCAAGGGGACCTCAGAGAAAAAGTGGACCTTGCATTTAAAGATGAGTTTGGAATCCTTGGTGATGATTTTAATGTTATGGCAACAAATTTACGTGAGATGATGAAACATGTCTCCAATTCATCGGTAAAAGTTGCAGAATCAGCAAAAGAAATGTACACTAGTGCAGAACATTCCTCGGCAGTGGCTGGAAGTATTGCCAAATCAATCCAACAAGTGGCAGTGAACACAGAATCACAGTTAGTAGCATTTACGGAAAATAAAAGGGCTATGTTGGAAAATTCTCAGGCCGTAGCAAAAATTGCAGAGTCAACAGCCACAGTTTCGGATTTAGCAAATGAAGTGTTGGAGAAGGTGCAAGAAGGTAGAGATGTGATTGGAACTACCATTAAACAAATGTCAGTTGTCAATTCTTCTGTGAGTGGGATTTCCAATAGTATACACGTACTCGGTGAGAATTCAAAAGCTATCGGCCAAATTGTGGAAACCATTAACCAAATTGCAAGCCAAACCAATTTGCTTGCACTGAATGCCGCAATTGAAGCTGCGAGGGCAGGAGAACAGGGTAGAGGATTTGCTGTTGTGGCCGATGAAGTTCGAAAATTGGCTGAGAGATCAGAGGATGCAACAAAACAGATTAGCATTTTGATTGGAGAAATCCAAAAGAACACAACTTCGGCTGTGGCAATGATGGAGAACGGAACCAGGGAAGTAGACCAAGGTGTTTCCATGGTAAATGAAGTGGGACAGACGTTTGAACGAATTGCAGGTTCTATTGAAAAAGTTACAGATGAAATGCAAGGAGTTTCTGCAACAACCGAAGAAATTTCAGCAAGCACCGAAGAGTTGAATGCATCCACCGAACAACTCGCCCAGATTTCGAATGGAATTTCTGATAGCACACAAGCCATTGCAGCTTCTTCGGAAGAGCAACTTGCTTCCTCCGAAGAGGTAACGGCTGCCGCAAATAATTTAGGTATGTTAGCTGATGAGCTTAAATCCGAGATAGATAAGTTTAAAATTTAAAACTACAGTGAACGGGAGTTATGTTTTTCATATCTCCCGGTTTGTTAATTGTTTACTGAACCTGAATCACCACTTTTCCTTTTGTTCGACCCCTTTCTACATTAGCCATTGCATCGTTCACTTTTTCAAAAGGAAAAACTTTGTCCAAAACGGGGCGAATCAGTCCCAAGTCGATCAAACCTGTGATTTCATTCAACTGATTTCCCTCTGCTCTCATAAAAAGAAAAACAAAATCTACTTTCAGTTGTTTTGCTTTTTTTCTCACTCCAAAACTTAATAATCTAATAATTGTTTTTAAAAACCAAGAGGAGGTAATTTTTTCCGCAAAATCTGGATCAGGGGGACCTGAAATGGAAATGAGTTTTCCTCCTGGTTTAAGTATCCGTAATGATTTTTTTAGTGTTTTGAGATCTTGGCTATGTAATACAAGATCATAATCTTTAAGAATCGTTTCAAAGTCTTCTTTCCTGTAATCAATGACAATATCGGCTCCAAGACTTTTCACCAATGCAAAGTTAGGTACGCTGGTTGTCGTGGCAACGGTAGCACCTAGGTGTTTGGCCAATTGAATGGCAAAACTGCCGACACCACCGGAACCCGCTTGAATGAAAACCTTTTGTCCTTTTTTGAGATTTGCTTTTTCAATGAATGCTTGGTATGCGGTTAGCCCAACCAATGGAATTGACGCGGCCTCTTCCATTGTCAATTTTTTGGGTTTGAGCGCTACATCGTTTTCGTTTATTGTTATCAGTTCGGCAAATGTTCCAATTTTAAAATCTGCTGGCCTTGCATAAACCTCATCACCAACTTTAAATTTTTTTACCTGTGTACCAACTTTTACAACTACACCTGCGACATCGTGACCTAGGATGAGTGGAAATTTGTAGGGCAAAATTAGTTTAAAATCACCATTTTTGATTTTGGAATCCAATAAGTTTACGCCAGCTGCATGAATCTGAATCAATACATCAGCCAGTCCCATGACTGGTTCCGGCATATCCACTAACTTTAGATCATTTTTTTTGTTATATCTTTGAATTACATATGCTTTCATTTTTTCCCCAATGATTAGATGAAATTATTTTAATTTTCTTATCTGCTTCAAAATAGAATTTTCAAACGCCTTATATGCATAGTGTTGCATAGTGAGTATGAAAGAAGCTCCTTTGCCTACTGGGAAATTGAATTTTGGATCTTTTTGATCAATGATTTTAATTACTGTATCAACGACAGGCTCAGGCGAAGGTGCCTTATCAAATAATTCTTTAGAGAATGCAGCTGATTGTTTTCGAAACAGATCATAATCATTAATTTTTATTTCGGATGGAACAGCACTATTACCGATGTTAGTTTTAAAAGCCAGTGGTTCTACCATACTAACTTTGATATTGAATCCACTTAATTCAAACCTTAATACTTTGAAATAACCTTCTAACGAATGTTTGGAAGCAGAATAGTAAGCAACGTTAGGAAGTCCGATGAGTCCCAAAAAAGATCCGACTGTGATGATTTTACCCTGCCTCTGTTTTCTGAAATATGGCAATATTTGATTGGTTAGGTTCACAGTTCCCCAAAAATTTGTTTCAAATTGTTGTCTCCCTAACTCGATAGGTGTCTCTTCGGCAAGTCCTGTGACTAAATATCCCGCATTATTAATCAGAACATCTAGATTATCTATTTGTTTAAATAGTCGTTCGCTGAAAGATTTGATCGAAGTCTCTGAAGAAATATCTAATTCTAATAGTTGAAAAGGCAAAATTGACTTATGTTTCTCTGGATTTCGGCTTGTGCCGATTACGGTAAAACCATTTTCGTGAAGTTTATTGGCAATTAAGAGCCCGATCCCTGAGGAAGCTCCAGTGACTAATATTGTTTGTTTCATTTTTTTATCCCTTCTTCTCTCAAATTTTTCTAGTATCAATAGCCGGATTAAAGTAATCGAAAAAGTATTTACTTTTGGAATCTCGTACTGCTGATTAGTTAGACTTATATTACTTGCATTTTGCAAGTATTTTTAAAAAATCTATTTATGTCATCGAACCAAAAAAAAAGGTCGGATTGTCCAATCAGCTGCTCTCTTGATATTTGGGGCGATAAATGGTCACTTCTCATAATCAGAGATATAATGTTCTTTAAAAAACGCACATACGGCGATTTTCTGAAGTCGGAAGAAGGGATTGCTACAAATATTCTAGCCTCGAGGCTTCAAACACTAGAAGAAAACGGTCTCGTCGAAAAATTGGGACATCCAGATAACAAAGTAAAAGTTTTGTATAAGTTAACGCAGAAAGGTATCGATTTGTTTCCTATCTTTATAGAGATTTATCTCTGGTCAGAAAAGTATTTTGAGATTCCAAGAGAATTAAAGGCGAAGTTAAAAGAGGTAAAGAAGGATAAGGAAGCGTTTAAACGATTGTTATCAAAGGATTTGCGTGAAGACCAAAAGTAATATATTCAAATTTTGGGTTTTTACGAAAGCAGTATCCATCCTTAACTAGGAATGGATACATTTTAGATTTAAAAATCGAAAACTCTAGTCTTCTAAGTATTTCATAAAACTAGCGGATCCTTTCAGTTTTTCCATAAGAACTTTGAGGATGGCAACCAAGTCTTTTTCTTTGTGTTCAAAGAACCGAATGATTTGTAAAATTTCCCAAACTTCTTTTCCGACTTCCATGGTTTTTTTTACCAGAGGAGGTGGATTTTTAAGATAAAGGTTTTCCCCTGCAGCATTTACTTTAACAATCATTTCTGCAAGTTTGGATGGGATTTGGGAAATATCGGTTACATACTTCCAATTATAACTAAGTCCAGTGAGGAGAGGGTTGTCGAGACCATTAAATTCCGTTCTTGGGTCATTTTTATAAATGACGATTGGTTTTCCTGTGGCAAAGGAAATTCCGGTCTCCGAAATAGAACCGTCGTCAGCTGGTCTGCCGTTCATGTTGAACACAGTGGCATTACATCTTTCTACAACTTGATAAACATCCATAGCAAAGACTGCTTTTTGAACAAAGATCATAATGTCTCGAAAAATTTCTCCAGAGATGATCGGAGTGTTGACCATCGCCATAACTTTGGCTACTTCGATTCCATCCCTTTGGGGAAGGTATGTTTTGTATCCTGCACTTTCTAAGGCAGCTGCAATGTTAGCCATTGTGCTTAATTCTTCTGGAGTAAACATGGGACCGGAACAGTAAATGTATTCGCTCATAATATCCTCAATAACATCGAAAATGAATTAGGAAAGATTTTAACGAGTGCTAAATTAAAGCACCTCTAAATTTATGGGAAATGGAAAAAAGTTAGATGTTTGGTGAGCACCTCGGTTCTTAAATCTAAGTTTTCTGTTGGTATTTCAAAGGAAAACTAATCGTATATTTAGTCCCACGGTTTCTTTCTAAGTGAATGGTCCCTCTTAGTTGTTTTACAAGGATTCTTAATAATTCTAAGCCGAAACCTTTGGATGATTCTAAATTAACGCTATCAGGGATTCCGATTCCATTATCACTATAAATAAAGATGATTTGATTTTCGGATTGATGAATCTCTAAAGAAATTTCTCCCTTAGTGAAATTCTTAAAAGCATATTTCATGGAATTGGTAACAAGTTCATTTAAAATAATTCCTAAGGTAGAAATCATACCAGCAGTCAGGGAAATTTTTTCTAATTGAATGGATTTTGATACTAAGTGGCCTTCAGGAAAAATGCTAATGATCTCCCCAAGCAAATCAGGAAGGTATTCCGAAATGTCAATTTCTGCAGAATTTCTTGATCTGTAGAGTTTGTCATATAAAGTC
The DNA here is from genome assembly GCF_040833985.1 of Leptospira sp. WS4.C2. Taxonomy (NCBI): domain Bacteria; kingdom Pseudomonadati; phylum Spirochaetota; class Leptospiria; order Leptospirales; family Leptospiraceae; genus Leptospira; species Leptospira mgodei. The sequence continues at coordinate 2,678,525 of NZ_CP162139.1, read as the reverse complement.
ATCATACTTTGCACTCGACAAGACGCATCGATTAAGATATTTTTCGTTGTTTCATCGGATTGTGAATCTGCTTGTAAATTTAAAATCCCAAATACAGTGCCCATATTATTTTTTATACGATGGTGCACTTCTTTCAGAATAATCTCTTTCTCCGACAGTAGATTTTGAACTTCTCTTAAATGAATATCTAAAGCTTCGTTAATATTTCTTAAAGCAAATTCTAAATCCTTTGTTTTAGTTATGTTCGTAAATGTGACCACTAGACCTAGGATCCGATCATCTATAGTTCGATATGGCATTATCTTCACTAAATACCAGATGTTTGCTAAGGATTGAATTTCAACTTCTTTGAAAATTAAGGTTTCTAAAACTTCTTTTGTATCATGAAGAAATTCAGGATAGTCTAGTTTGCTACCTAGATCCATAATTGGTCTACCAATATCGGTTGGAATCATATTGAATACTCTAGATACTTGTTTTGTGAACCTTCGGATTCTTAGTTCCTTGTCCAAAAATACCGTAGCAATATCGGTCCCATCTAATAGATTTTTGAAGTCATTTGTTATTAAAATGTATTCATCTATTTTGTTTTGTAACTCGGCATTTACTGTTTGTAGTTCTTCATTTAAACTTTGCATTTCTTCTTTTGAAGAAGTTAACTCTTCATTGGTGGATTGCATTTCCTCGCTCGTTGATTGTAATTCTTCGTTTGTGGATTTCAGTTCTTCTTGCGAAGTTTGCATTTCTTCTATGGTGATTTGGAGCTCTTCTTTAGTCCTTTGCAGTTCCGCTTCCATAGTCATCATCTGAGAATTATGTTTGTTTTTTATCTCTTTTTGACTTCCCTTTCCTGTAGCAACAGGAGCAGGTACATCAACAAAGACAATTAAAAATAATCCAGACAATGCTTCAGGTTTTTCTATTTTGCGAATGCTTACATCTACTAGAACAAGATTCGTATTTTGGGATATTTTTAAGTTTTTTAGAGAGATGGGTTGTATTGATTTTGTTGCCTTTCTAAATGCAATGATGATTTCGTGGCGCAATCCTTCTCTTGCCATTACAAAAACATTGAGAATTGCTTTGCCTGCTGCGGGTTCTAAGTATTTTCCAGTTTTCCCTGTAATGTATAATATATCCCCTTTTTCATTGGTGAGAACACTGGCAGGGCTATATTCTTGAAGTAGAATCGTATTTGTTAATGATTGAATGTTTGGTTCTGATTCTTTAGTTTTTGCCATATCAAAATTTGTATATTTATCCGATTTAAAAGAAGTTGGAAAATCGATTGGTTCATTTTTGATGGATAGTTGATTTTTTTCAAAAATTTTTAGTTTTGCATCTATTGCGTTGAAAAATATACTTTGGTTTCCTAATGTTTCTGCTGTCCCAAGAATTAAGTAACCATTAGGTTTCAAACAGAATCTAAACAATCCTAATATTTTCCTTTGTAGGTTTGGCTCCATATAAATGAGCATGTTGCGGCAGGATATAAAATTTAATTTTGTAAAAGGGGGGTCCTTGATTATATCGTGATTTGCAAAAACAACTAACTCTCTGATGGATGGCTTGATCCGATATCCGCCTTCTGCTTTCGTAAAATATGAGATAAGTCGATTGGTAGAAACATCCTTTTCGATGCTGTTTGGATACAATCCTTGTCTAGCTTTAATGATTGATTCTTCGTCTATGTCGGTGGCAAAAATTTGAAAAATGATACTCCCAAATTTTTTATTCTTTTCTTTTGCCTCTAGGATTGTAATTGCAAGACTATATGCTTCTTCTCCTGTGGAGCAACCAGGAATCCAAATTCTAATGATTTCATCTGGCTTTTTTTCAAAAACATCTTCAATAAAGAGTTTTTCGATTTTTTCCCAAACTTCTTTGTCTCTGAAGAAATGAGTGACACCGATCAAAATTTCTTTGAATAAAAATAATAATTCATCGGGGTTTTCTATAACAAATTTTTCGTAAGATTTAATGTTTATTAGATTAAGAAAAATTAACCTTCTTTCAATTCTTCTGAAGAGAGTATTATTTTTGTAATTCGTAAAATCATGTCCTGATTTTAGTTTTAAAAGTGATTGGATGACTCTTAATGATTTAATTGAATCTTCTGGCGGTAGATCGGTTTGTTTTTTACCCGATTGAGAATCCAAAAAAGATACTAGTTGGGTTGCTAATTCTTCCGGTGAGGCAATTAAATCAACATTGACTGAGTCGATTGCATTTAGGGGCATTCCATCGAACTTTGCAGTTGCGGGGTCTTGTACAAAGGCAAATCCATTTTCTTTTTTGATGTTTTGAAGTCCAACTCCACCATCATTTCCCATTCCAGATAAAATGATACCAACACTTTCCATTTTTAAATCTTTTGCAAGAGACGTAAGAAATAAATCAATTGGTAAACGTAAACCCCTTGGTTCTGTCGGTTTTGAGAGAGATAAAATGCGATTGGAAATGGATATTGCTTTATTGGCAGGTAATACATAAACAGTGTTTGGTTTTACTTTTAGTCCATCTATTGCCGCAAACACAGGTAATGAAGAGTAACGTTGTAATATTTCAGGAATCATTCCTTTGTGGTTAGGATCTAAATGTAAGATTACAACAAAACAATAGCCGGTATCTTTCGGAAGATGTTTGAAAAACAATTCTAAAGCGTCCAATCCACCCGCTGAGGCACCGATTCCAACCACGGGAAAGGTCATTGGGTTTTTCCGTGATTTTTGTTTAATGAATAGATTATCATAATGTGGAAATAAATATATCGATTCGATCTAGATTCCATCTGCATTTTGGTTTCCCTTTTTATTCGTCATTAGTTGGTTGATTAGCTGTTTCAGGTTGATTTTTGCAAAACCTACAGAGCGATCAGACATTGCATACGGTAGGATTAGGTCACCACGGTTGATAGCACTGCCGCAGCTGTAGACAACGTTTGGCACATATCCTTCTCTTTCCTTTTCGTTGGGGACGAGTAAGGGTTCTAACAGTCTTCCGATAACAATTCGCGGGTCCAATTTGTCTAACAGGAATGCTCCAATTGAATACTTTCTCATTGGTCCGACTCCATGACTGATGACAAGCCATCCCTCTTCTAATTCGATAGGTGATCCACAATTCCCAAGTTGGATAAATTCCCAAGGATATGTTGGTTTCAAAATCAATTCTTTGTTGTACCAAAAGTGGAGATCCTCAGAATACATAAGAAATATGTTTTCGTTATCTTGTCTGGATAACATCGCATAATTATTGTTAATTTTTCTGGGAAATAACGCCATCCCTTTGTTTTTTACTTCGGGTCCATTGAGTGTACTTACTTTAAAGTGTAGAAAATCTCTTGTTTCTAATAATTGGGGGAAAGTTACTTTCCCATCATAGGCTGTATATGTTGCGTAATAGATATGATTTCCATCATCTTCGATAAAATCAACAAACCGAGCATCCTCTATTCCGTTGCTTTCGGAGGGTGAGTGCGGAAAAATAATCCTCTCTGAAAGTCGTTGTTCACTATCGTATTGAATTTCATAATTAGAAAATGCTAAAGAGAGAATACCATTCGCGGTTAACTTATTTTCTACTGTTTTTGTTTTTATGTTTTTAGTATACTTCTCTAGAATCGAATTTAATTCCTCAATCGTAAAATGAGCATCTAAAAGAGAAAGTATGTTGCCGGAAAAATCAGTTAGTAAATCTAACTCTGACAATTTTCGTTCGAATGTTTTTTTCTCATAGATAGGGTTTGATATATTTTCGGATATCGACACATATTTGGTTGGTTCTGTAATCGTAATTCGATTTTCAGAATCTACCATTCCTGATCTAAATGTAATGGAAGATATATGTCCTTCTCCAGTGGCACGAAGACTCATGATGAATCGTTTGGATCCTGGGGGAAGGTTGGTTTGGTCTCTATCCCAGATGATAGAAGGATTAAATAATGCTGCGGATTCTAAGGAGTACTCTTGGGTAAAGTAAGCACCAATTAAGAGTTTTCTTTCTTCTGAAAGAATATGGTCTGTGAGTAAGTATTTTTTTATTTGTTGGTATCGTTGTAAAAAGAATTTTTTTAATCGTTTGTGTCTTTCTTCAAAGGCAGTGAGTAAAGCATTGATTTCGATATTTACTTCTGTTTCAGAAAGAGTTTGGATTCTTCCTAGGATTTTAATGATTCTCTCTTCTGGTTCAATGTGGAGAGGACGATATAAGACCCTTCGATAATCTGGTGTTAGTTCTACTCCAGTTCGAATGAGTTCTAGATTTTGCGGTTCCATCTATTGGTTCCGTAACCAATCAAGTAAATTGCGAATGCTACCGATTGCTACACCGATACTTGTATCTGCCGCCCCATAGTATAAATGGATTGTATCATTGTCGGGTAATATCGTAATTCCACAAGGGAAGACAACATCTTTCACATCTCCAAATCTTTCGTAATCGGTTTCAGGAGCAAAGATCCAGTCTTTACCTCTCTTGATACATTTATCTGGAGAGTGCAAATCTAATAAGGCTAAACCAATTCTATATAGATAACCAGAAGCATTTTTTTTAACTCCATGATAGATAATGAGCCAACCTTCTTTTGTTTCGATGGGTGGTGTTGCTAAACCAATTTTTTCAGCATCCCACCAACCACCGTTTCTTGTTCCAAAAACAAGTTTTCGTTCTCCCCAATGGATTAAATCCTCTGAATACGAAATCCAAATATTGGCACTATCATGATCGATTGGTCTGTGGAGCATGACCCATTTGTCTTGAATTTTTCGAGGAAATAAAGCCGCATCTTTATCGTTAGGTTTTAATACCATCCCTAGTTTTGTATGATGCAAAAAATCTTCTGTACTTGCGAGCGATACAGAGGGACCATTTTCCCCATAAGAAACATAGGTCACAATATAACGATTCAGTTCGGGAATATATGTAATTCTTGGATCTTCAAGCCCCCAACATTCAGCCGGATATAACTCTGGTTCCGCTGTCAAAAATGGAGAAGGGTCGATCGACCAATGGTCTAAACCATACTTTGACCGAGCAATTCCCAGTTGTGATAAACCTTTTCGATCCTCCAGACGGCATAAAAGTAGAGTACTCCCATCTTTCAATAACGTGGCACCCGGATTAAATACCGTGTGAACTGGATAAGGCCACATAGTTGATGTTAGGATGGGATTTTTTTCATGTCTTACTAATAATTCAGGATAGTTTGAGTTCATACAGAACCTTTGGAGCTAAGGATACTTTCTTCTAATCTCATCTCCAACATACTCTGTAAAAATGCGAGTGTTGATTCCGCACCTTGGTTTTCATTCATTCGATCGGAATGTAATCCGTCCCGACAACCACCAGTAGTTGGATCATATAAAGAAACTTTTAAATCATTCCTTCCCAAAAACCACTCGAAGGCTCTTATCGATTCTTTTTTCCATAATGGGTCTTTTGTGATATGAAATGCTTCTATTGACGCGGACACCATGGTTTGTGCTTCTACTGGCTGTTGGTCAAACCGTGCATGTGGACCTCCGCGCGTGTAAAATCCGTTTGTGCCTATAGGTATAAAATGTCCACCATCTGCTTTAGCTTTTTGTATATCCGCCAACCAAAATAAACTTTTTAATCCAATATCCACCATCTCTTGGTTTTGCATTGATTTCCCAGAGACAAGAAGTGCATGGGGAAGAATGGCATTACAATAACTTAAAGATTGTTCGAACCATAACCAATCTGGTTTATAGTTTTCCTGATAAAGTTTTAAAATCCTTTTTGCTAGTTCGTCTCGAACAGCTTCCGCTCGCCTATCACCCGTAAAACGTTTAAAATACTCGTTGATTCCCAATAGGGAGAAAGCCCAAGCCCTAGGACTTTTCATCATTAATATAGAAGGAAGTGCTTCTTCAAATAATCGGCCGGCTATAGTTGGTAATTTGGGAAGAGATTCAATTCCTAAGATAGTTCCTAAAGCCATAAGGGACCTACCGTGGCTATCTTCCGAACCTGAATCTTCTAACCAATTTCTTTGATAGTCCATAAAATTTCGGAACCTTTTTGTTTTGGCATTATACGCATACCATAAAAAAGCTAAGTAACGATAACTCAATTTGTATGTGGTATCAGAATCTAAATCCTCAATCAACTTACAAACAATCAGAGCACGTGCATTATCATCGGTAGTATAACCTTCTCCATAATTGGGTAAGGTAAAAAAGGCATGTTGAAGTATACCGGTATCGTCAGTCATATGTTCCAAATGCGTTAACTTTAGAATTGGAAATTCAATAGGAGGAGTGTTTCTTAATTTTATGTTGAAACCTAAAGAAGAGAAATAACGTTTTTCTTCTCTAGCTCGACGAAAGGATTCCATATAACGTTGTGACACTTGTGACCAAATCATGCTGCGGGCATACAGATAAGCTCTTTTTCGCATTGAATGACGGACAGTTTCATTTTCTAATAAATAGATAACTTCCGTTCCTAACTTCTCGTAATCATGAAACGGAACTAAGATTCCTCTATCATCAGCTAACATCTCTTCTGCATACCAATAGGGAGTTGATATGATCGCTTTTCCTGCTCCCAAGGTATAGGCAAGCGTTCCAGAAACAATTTGGTTGGGTTCTAAATAGGGTGTGATATAAATGTCAGTAGCACCAATGAATTCAGTTAATTCTCTTTGGCTGACAAATTTATTATAAAAAAGTACATTTTCCTCTACTTTGTTTTCTCTTGCTAGTAACTGTAAGGAAATTCTATATGCTTCTCCTTCGTTCCGAAGTACTTGTGGATGGGTAGCTCCGAGTATAATGTAAACAACATTAGGAAATTTTTCTATGATTTTAGGTAATGCAAGGATCACATTTTCTAATCCTTTGTTAGCTGAGATTAGTCCGAAACTCATTAAAACTATTTTTCCTTCAACACCAAATAAATCTTTGTGAAAACTAGGATCCACGAATGGTACGTCAGGAATTCCATGAGCGATGATATCAATTTTGTCAGATTGGATGTTGTAAACGGCTTTTAGTATTTCTGCCCCAGTTTTACTCATAACTACAATTCTATCAGATAATGAAATTAGTTGTTCTAGTACATTCCGTTGGTCTGGATCCGGTTCCTTTAAAATCGTATGTAAGGTTGTGACAATGGGCATATGTAAATCACGAAGTAGGGAGAGTATATGGCTTCCTGCTCTTCCACCGAAAATTCCGTATTCGAATTGTAGCGAAACTAGATCAACGTTGTTGATGTTTAGAAAATCTGCAGCCCTATGGTAAGAATTGATGTCTTTTTCTTTGAGTTCAAATCGTACGCGTGTTGGGTAAGCATAACCTGAGTCAATGTCGTTTACGGGAAGCGCAATGCAGGCAGTTTCAGGAAATTGTTCAGAAATCGATTCACATAAGTCTGTTGTGAATGTGGCGATACCACATTGTCTGGGAGAGTAGTTACCAATAAAGGCAACTCTTTTCAAGAATTGCCAGCTATTGCTTCGATTCTAATCTGGTTTAATAAGTTCTTTTTTGCTTTTGGTTTCATTGTTTGATTTCAATCTTTCTGTTTGATCGAAAGTCCTTTTGTTTGTATTTGATATTGAGTGCAGGAACGAAATGTTAAATGATTATTAAATTCTTTACCCCTTGATGATTGCAGGATAATTTAATGGAATCTTTTTTATCTAAAGCAAGATATTCTAAGACTCATCTGAGATTGGTATGGAAGTCGAATTTATTTTTAACCTAACAATTGATAATGATTCAATAAATAGTAAATTGCAAGAGAAATATTGATTATTTCAAATATTAACTATAAAAGAGCGAGTATTTGAGCGAATTGTTCAGTCTTAGTCACTTTTTTATTCAGAAGTACTAGTACGTTTCAGTTTGTTCTTCCAAATTATCTTGAAAAATTCGAATTTAAACTTTGCTTTATCCCTAGTTTCGCAGGGGGCAATGGGCTGTTTGGTGGGGTGATTATAAATCCACAACAACAAGGGTAATGTCATCATCAGGAACAGATTTTCCACAGAACTCTTTAACTTGATCTAGGAGGCCATCGGCAAAAAGATCAGCAGATCGAGTTTCGGAATTCTCAACTATATAATGACTCAAACGTTCATCTCCGAACATTTCCCCAGAAGAATTTCTTGCTTCGGAAATTCCATCAGTGTATAAGATAATTCTATCTCCAATGGCAAATGGAAGATCTAAGATTTCATCTGGAATTTCAGCAAAACAACCGAGTACCCTTCCTCTAGGTCGAACCAATTCCACTTTATTAGTTTTTCGCCTATAAAAGGCAACGGGTGGGTGTCCCGCACTTGCATAAAGTACTCGTTTGTTTTCTAAATCAAAAAATAAATAACAAGCAGTCACAAATTGTTTGTGGATTGAATCGAGTAGGAGTTTGTTGATTCGTTTTAAAACTTCGTTTGGTCTTCTGGAAACATGTTTTTGTAAGTTAAATGCCATCTTAAACATAGCTGCCACAATGGCCGCAGGGATTCCATGTCCAGAGACATCGGCGACTACTACGCCTAAGCTATATTCGTCGGGAGTATGGAAGTCGTAATAGTCTCCACCAATTGCCGTCATTGGGTTATATCGAGAAACGACTTTTGCTCTACCGCCGGTTGGTGGATGCAAAGGAAGTGAAGAGTCTTGGATTTTTTTAGCGAGTTTCAGTTCTGCTTTGATACTAATATAATCTTCTTTTTCTTCTACTGCAGATTTTAAGAGAATGAGAGTGTTGACTCTAGCAAGTAATTCTCTTTTATCAAATGGTTTTCCTAGATAGTCGTTGGCACCGGCTTCTAATCCAGAAAGGACATCTTCAATTCTATTTTTTGCAGTAAGCATCAAAATCGGCATTTCATAAATTGAATATGTTTCTCTTAAAATTTTACAGACTTGGTATCCGCTCATCTTTGGCATCATAATATCCAAAAGAATCAAATCAGGTTTCACTTCGTGTGCCACAGAAATTGCCGTTGGCCCATCCAATACTGGAATTACATTGAATCCCGATCCAATGAGTTGGATTTTTAAAACTTCTAAGTTGATGGGATCGTCATCCACAGCTAAGATAGTCAGGTTACGGTCAAGGTCTTTGGAAAGATTAGTTGTTACCTTCACTCTTTCGATATATGTTTGTTCAACGATAAAGTTCCCACGACGGTCTTCTTCGTGAAACCAATGATTCGTTACCGTTACTTCTTTTTCCGATTTGTCTTGTTGAAAGTCAGATTGTCCGACGGCAAGAGGTAAAGTGAATCGAAAGATGGAACCCTTACCTAGTTCTGAATCTACCGATAAGGTACCTGTGTGGAGTTCTACTAAGTTCTTCGAAATTGAGAGTCCAAGGCCAACTCCGCCGAAGTTTCGGGAGATACTAGAATCTGCCTGTGCAAAAGGAGAAAATATCTTTTTTTGATCTTCTTTGGTAAGGCCTATCCCGGTATCGATAACGGAAATTTCTAGAAAATCCAAGTATCCATTATTAGTTGGTCTAGCGCTAATCAGAATGTTTCCTGACTCTGTAAATTTGAGTGCATTGCCAATTAAATTAAAAAGAATCTGTTGGATTTTGTTTTCATCACCAAATACTAAGGGAGTATTATCGGGGATTTCACTTTTGAGTGTGATTCCTTTTTGTTTTGCCGCATGCTCTAGTAAGGTGATGACAACTTCTACCGAAGGTTGGATGGCTAACACTATTGGTGAAAGGTGAAATCTCCGATTTTTCATTAGGGAAAAATCAAGTAAGTCATTAACTAAATTTGAAAGTCTTTTCGCAGAGGAAATAATAAACCCAAGGTTTTTGGAAACACCAGGAGTCACAGCACCCATCGAGCCTTCTAATAATGATTCGGTGATACCAATAATCCCATTGAGTGGTGTTCTGAGTTCATGAGATGTATTAGATAAAAATTCATCCTTCATTTTATCTAATACTATTAATTCTTCGTTCTTGTGTTCTAATTCGCCCTTTAATTGGTTTGTTACTTCAAAAAGTTTCGCAAAGCGGATGGATAACGCAAAAGATAAACTTAAGGTGTAAAATAGAAAACCTTCGGAAAGAGATCGATCTAAAAAGGATATATATATCTGAAGGTAACTTAAAACAGAAAAAGTTGCCGTGATTCCAAGGCCAATTTGACCAATAAGGATAATGATCGCACCTGGTTGTTTGTTTTTGACAGCTTTGAAGTTTAAACTAAAAGCATAGACAAGTTCTAAAAGAGAAAGTATATCACTAATATTTAATGTGTATTTTGAATATATATCCATTATGAATGGATGGAAAGTAAAAAAAGATACAAGTGAGAGTGCAAAATGAAACCAAAGAATACTTATAACCAACTTGGATGGTTTGTGTTCTGCAAAATTCAAAAAGAATAGAACACCAAATAAACCCATCAAATTTAATGCAGGGTGAAACAAAAAATGGTTAAACCAAAAATTGTCCCAAATGAAATAGGGGAGCGATAAATTTCCGAAGGTAGCGAGTCCTGCCAGTATAGCAAAAAAGAAATAGAGAAGATAAGCGCGTTCGCTTCTACTTCTTAACCAGAGAATCAAACAATACAATGCCGAGTATACAAATGCAAAACAAATGGCGGAGTTCCACATGATGTATTTATAAAATTTGTTTTTGATTAGTTCGGATTCCCCAATATAAAATTCAGAATTTACAAATCCACCCCACCCAACATCGTCCGCAACGCGAACAGCAATTGTATTTTCCTTATCTAAATCTATGATTCCTTGTGGGATTGTGTAAACGCTGATTTGACTACTTTTTTTTAGAATGTCTCCTGACTCGGTAATCATACCTGTCCTTCCGACAAAGATTCCATTGATATAAATTTCGTTCGCATCCGCTATGATAGGTGTTAGGATGCTTATATTTTGATTTTTAAATGACTTTGAAACTTGGAATGATTGTCTATACCATCCGATCTTAAAGCCAGATAATCCTGAGTTATTCCATTGTGCGGGAATCGGTAACTGTTTCCAGTCAGAATCGGCAAAGTTTTTTTGGGCATATATGAGGTTGTCCTCAGAATTGAATTTCCAGAAGCCAGATAATTTCAAAAGTTCGGTTGGATCTTTCAGTTGAAAGATGGAAGGATTCGGAGTGGCATAGACTGGGAACAGGTCAAAAGAGAAAAAGAATATTAGGAGATAGAGACTTTTCATTTTTAATCCCAAAAAACAAAGCCTGTCATTTACTTAGTAGACGGGAACGCCTGTTTTTAACCAAGAACAAATAGGATTTCCTTTCTCTTAAAAAAAAAATCTGTTTTCCATGATTTTCACTTATCTAGGCAAAAAAAACTACATATCTCCAAAATTCTGAACAGTTGACAGTCGGTGAAACTGAATGTGTAACCAAAATCGAACTGATAACCTAAATATTTTTAGAATGATCGTCCTTCCCCCAAAATGCTTAAAAAATAGGAAAACTTGAAGTTAACGCAAAATAGGTGTTTTTTTATCATCATATAACAAGAAGCAGTTTTTCGATTTACAATTCTTCGTAAAGTGGTTTGATTGCCCAATCATTCTAAGCAAAAAAAGGATCCCCTATGATCAAATTTACAAAATTACTTCCTGCTATGATTTTCTTGTTAATCGCAGTTGGCTGTAAATCTATCCCCACCCAAAACCCGGCTGCAAAAGACAGTTCTGTTCTAGCTGTTGAAATGAGTGTAAAACAATTTCTTGGAAGTAAAACTGCATCACGTGTTCATATCGTTCGCGTTGATAAAAAAGTAAATCCTGGACAAACATTGATTTCTAAAACTCCTGTGATTGCGTCCAACTGGGCAGATCGTGGTGTTACTTATTATTTAAATGTGGAACCAGGTGAATACATTGTTGTTGCAATGGAATATGAAGTAAAACAACAAGCACAAGAAACATCTTCCGCAACATCAGGAAACGTAACCGTAACTACATCTTCCGGTGGTGGAACAACGATTTTTACTGTAATTACTAATAAAGAAACTGCAGAAAAATCTAAAACAAAAGTAGCAGCTGGCCAATTGGCTTATATGGGAAGTTTTCTCATCGACACCAATAAAGAATATGCACAAGCGGATGAAAACCAAAAACATTACGCTAATATTTTAAAACCAGGAATGTTAACTAATTCTGGATTATTCGGAAATTTCTTTGCAGTAGACCTTCTCGGAACACTTGTATCCTATACAAAAGATGATGAGAAAGTAAAAGAATTTAAAGAAGATTCCAAAAAATCTTTTGCGGAAACTCCTTGGAGTTACCTAACAGAAAAATAATTCTTTAGGAATTTTGTTTGGCAATTTTTTTTGCCAAACAAACCAAACTATTTTTATCCTATTGATTGGTTCACCTATGTTCAAAAATCGCATCTCCCGCAATATTAGCATTCTTCTAACTCTCATTATACTTATTTTTTTGATCAAACCAAAAGACGAAGGATCGACTTACAATGAATATTTTTCCAGAATCAACAAAGAACTAAAAGAGAATGGTTTCGGGAAACCTGTTGTACTTTTGGACTTGGACAGGTTAGATGAAAATTTGACTACACTTTCTAAAAACATTCCACCTCCTCTTCGTTATCGGATCGTTGTGAAGTCACTTCCGTCTTTGGATCTTCTCCGTCACATTACCAAATCAACCAATACCAATCGACTCATGGTCTTTCATTCGGGTGACCTTGTGATGTTGTTAAATAATCCTGAATTTTCTTCCTTTGATATTCTTTTGGGCAAACCAATGCCTGTGCAAGCGTTAGAGGAGATCTACAAAAAAACGAAAACAAATAAGTTTCAAAAAGTACATTGGTTGGTGGATACGGAAAACAGACTTACCCAATATCTAGAGTTTGCTAAAACAAAGGGAATCAAGTTACATGTAGTTTTGGAAATTGATGTGGGACTTCACCGTGGCGGATTTACACAAACCAAGGATACAAACCTTACGCTGGGAAAAATAACAAACCAGCCAAATCATTTGGAGTTTGATGGGTTTATGGGTTATGAACCGCATGTGGCTTCTGTTCCCAACTTGTTCGGTGATAAAAACGAGGCCATTGAAAAAGCAATTTTATCTTCTTTATCTATGTATGAGGAGTTTGTCTCTTCGGGTAAACACGCCTTTCCTTCTTTGTTTGCAAAAGAATTACTTCTCAATGGTGGTGGTAGCAAAACCTACCGTTTTTATCAAAAGAATAATAAAATTGTGAATGATGTCTCTGTTGGTTCTGCCCTTGTAATGCCCACCGATTTTGATGTGAGTACACTTACAGAACACAAACCAGCATTTTTTATTGCAGCCCCTGTTCTGAAACGTTTAGAAGGGACTACCATTCCCTTTTTAGAATCCATTTCCTTTTTGTTTCCCTTATGGAATCCCAATCTTCAGGTTACTTATTTTACATACGGCGGAGCATATCTTGCAAAAAAAGAATCACCTAATGGGTTGTTTGATAATAGTCTCTATGGAGCGAGCACAAACCAGGGAATATTAAACGGAAGTCGTAAGACAGATTTACAGCCGGATGATTATGTTTTTTATCGACCCACACAAAGTGAAAAGGTAATGGCAGAGATGGGAGAAGTGGTTCTTTTGCGGAAAGGCAAAATCATAGGAACTTGGAAGTGCTTTATCAATTAGTGTGTTTTTAGCTGCACACTAATATTCGATTCTGATTACTTCCCAGAAAAAAAATCCCACATCACATCATTTGCTTTGATTGCATTTGAGGGAGAAGCACCACCAAAGAATAGAGATGGTTTTTTTCCACCGGGCCATGAATGTCCCCCGGATTCTGTAACACAAAGTTTTACCTTCACATCTTCTTTGCATTCACTATATTCATCACATGTGACATCTTCTGCTTCTAACGCTCGTTTGGGTGTTGGATTACACTCATTAAATTTTACCCACTTGGAAATAGATTTCGGAACAGAAACAAAATCTGTCACGAGTGACTTATCTTTGAAACTAGATCCAGATCCCCCATAGAATAATACTTTATCATCGTCTTTGGCATGGATATGTAATATAGAAATTGGTTTTGTGGGATTACAAGTGACCGTGTTATCGGTTCCTGCGACAGCTGTGATGGCAGCCAATTGGTCTGTCATTTCACATGCTAGGCGGTAGGACATCATAGCTCCATTGGACATACCTGTAGAGTATACTTTGGATTTGTCGATTTGCAGTTGTTTTGTGGCATGATTCAAAATTTCTTTCACAAACCCAACATCATCTATCTTTTTATCACGGGCATCAGCACAACAGTTGCCTGCATTCCAAGTGGCAATTTTTCCAGATTTGTATTTGCTATATCCATTCGGGAAGATAGTGATATGGCCATTCTCTTCTGATTTAGAAATCTGGCGGTAGTATTCTTCGTTGGATTGGATTTCCATATCACCACCACCTCCATGAAATACAAAAAGAAGGGGTGTCACTTTGTTTGCCGAATATGTTTTGGGAACATGGACTTTATAATAACGTGGGATATCTCCATGAGAGAAAGTGAATGTGTAATCTCCCGGTGCTTCGATTTTTTTCGTTAGGTCAGAAGAGGCAATGGGAGCTGGTTTTTCCTCCATCCTTTTTTGGAACCGCTCTTTGATTTTTGTGCGTAACCAACCCCGCGAACAGGACTCTGTGGAAAAAATGAATACAACCAGAGGTAAAACAACAAGAAATTGGGATCTAAGTTTCATAGGATCCTCCAAAAAGAATCTAGGCATACGACCGATACATTTCCAAAAAAGTTCCATCGTATCGGACTATCCTAAAAAAAACTCCTTCTATCGAAAAGAAATTCTCTGAATTCTTGATACTTAAGTTTGGAACTTTAAGTTTGCTAAAATATTTAGGGAACGGATTTTTGCTTCTATATCATAAACAGAAGTCACTGTCATTAGCTCATCGGCCTTCGTTTCTTCCAAAACCTTGGTGATCCCTGCTCTTACCGTATCAGCAGAACCCACAACTGAGTAGGATAACATTTGTGAGGCGATTCCCTTTTCTTGTTCTGTCCAATACGAGTCTATATTCTCTATTGGTGGAGGAAAAGTTCCGCGCATATTTCTGAGGATTCGAGTGAACGATTGCTGGGAGCTGGTAAATAGAAATTTTGCTTCTGCATCCGTTTCTGCAGCAATGACATTCACACCCACCATCACATAAGGTTTATCCAAATACTTAGAAGACCTAAATTGTTTTCGATAAATGGAGATGGCCTCCATTAATGCCCCAGGCGCAAAATGAGAAGCAAAGGCATAAGGAAGGCCAAATAACGCAGCAAGTTGTGCTCCAAATAAACTTGAGCCTAAAATCCATACAGGAACATGAGTCCCCATTCCAGGAATGGCACGGACCTGCAACTGGTTGTGATCTTCTTCAAAATATGTAAGCAGTTCCTTCACATCTTCTGGGAAGTGCTGCGAACTCATGGGATCTCGACGTAACGCACGTAAGGTGAGTTGATCGGTTCCTGGAGCTCGTCCCAGTCCTAAATCAATCCTTCCTGGGTATAAACTTTCTAAGGTTCCAAATTGTTCCGCAATGACAAGGGGAGAATGGTTTGGCAACATGATTCCACCCGCTCCAATCCGAATGGATTTTGTATGTGCTGCTAAGTGACCAATCACTACAGAGGTAGCGGCACTGGCAATGGAGGGAAAGTTATGGTGTTCTGCCACCCAAATGCGGTGGTAACCTAAGGCTTCTGCTTCCTTAGCCACTCGGACAGAATTAGCAAGCGCGTTACTTGGATTATTTCCTTCGTTGATAAAAACTAGATCGAGAATCGATAATGGCACCATTAGTAACACATTCCCTTTTTCACCTCTCCGGTGTAAATTTGTAAAAATTTAAAATCGCGATTTATATTTTAAAAATTACATACATCTGTTATGTTGGCAATCAACCTAAATGAGTTTTCTTTATGAAAAATTCTACTAAAGATAAAAAAATAGAGTCTAAGGACTCTAGTGGATTTAAATCTATTTTTAAGTAGAACCTTGAGAATAAAATCACACTCTCGTTTTATGATATGAAAGTATCCTATCAAAATTTAAACTCCCATCATAAAACACTGATCCATTCTGTGTTTGTATTTGAATCAGATACTAAGGAAACAAAGAATCTCCCATTTTATGCCGATGGTTTTCCTGGAATTGTATTCTTTCATTCTGAACATCCAGTGACTGTATTTGTTGGCACTGAATCTAAAGTGATGGATCCTGTTTTTGTCTACGGACAAACCATCGAACCCATTCGCATTCAGATCGAAGGCCCGTTTTTCTTTGTGATGGCACAACTTTTTCCTGCAGTCGTAGAAGAAACCTTAAAAATTCCAGTAGTGGAACTTACCAATTCTTGTTGGACCATTCCCTATTCAGATTGGGTTTTGGAACCTAACTTTAAATTGGCGATAGATGGTAAATCTTCTTCCTTAGCCGCAGAAGCACTTATCGGTTTTATTTTAAAAAAAGGAGAAAAGTTTCAACCAGATCTAATTTTACATTCTTGTTTGGAAGAGATTTTGGATCTCAAAGGAAATTGTGAAATCGCAAAATTATCCAAAAAACATGGACTTTCGGAAAGAACCTTACAAAGGCGGTTCCAAAGTTATGTGGGACTTACACCCAAACAATTTTCGACCATCATACGGTTCCAAACAAGTTTATCTGAGTTAAACGATGTAAACAAATCTAAATTAACAGATATTGCCTATGCCAGTGGATATGCAGACCAGTCTCATTTCATTCGCCAATTCAAAACCTTTACCAAAGAAAGACCATTTCAGTTTCGCGAAAAAATTTAAACTCTGTCGGGTTTGTTCAATTTTTATTATACAGTTTCTTGTATCCTGAATGGTATGAAACCCTTTACACTCATCATTGGATCCAGCGGAAAAACTGGATCAAGAATCCTATCCAGATTGAAACAATTGGACTACCCTGTTCGATTGGGATCAAGAAACGCTAAGCCCTCTTTTGATTGGGAGAAACCAGAAGGTTGGGAATCTGTCATTCAAGGGGTTACCCAAGTTTATATCAGTTTCCAACCGGACTTAGCTATCCCATCTTCCCTCGCATGCATACAGCAGTTAGTTGAAGTATGCAAAAAAAACCAAGTGAAACGATTGGTTTTGTTATCGGGGAGAGGGGAACCGGAGGCGAGAGCCTGTGAAAAAGTGGTGCAAAATTCCGGTTTGGAATGGACAATTTTAAGAGCGAGTTGGTTTTTCCAAAATTTCAGTGAAGGAATGTTTTTGGATCAGATCTTAGGAGGACCTGTTTTGTTTCCTCGGGTGAGCGCAAGCGAACCGTTTGTGGATCTGGATGATCTGGCCGATCTTGCGGTAGAGTCACTCATTACAGACAAACATCGCAACCGTTTGTATGAATTGACTGGCCCTGAACTTTGGAATTTCCGAGATGCCTTCCAAACCATAGCAGAAGTTACCAACCAAAACATCCCTTTCGAAGAATTGCCGTTAGATGATTACATTCAATCCTTAAAAGAATGGGGACTTCCAGAAGACACCATTTGGCTCGTAAACTATCTATTTCGCACTGTCCTTGACGGCCGAAATGAATCGGTTGTCAAGGATTTGGAATTGGCTCTGGGTAGAGAACCAAAAGATTTTCGGACTTATGTGAAAGAAACCGCCGAAACTGGAATTTGGAAACTACCCGAGAAAGCCATTTAGTCACTGTTCGGTGGGATACCCACTGTAGGTCATTTTTCCGGTAAAATAAATCGGACTTTTTTGCTCCAAGAGAATCCTTGTATTCAGTTTAGATTGGATCTCTTGGAGAGTTTGCGTTGAATAGGAACTACCGTTGCCATCCACAATCAAAACATAATGGTAAGATGAGTTTGGATTTTCCTCCAGATCCAAGTCGTCCCAAATATGGACAATATTTCCCGAACCAACATCCCGGTTCCTGTCAGGAGCGATAATGACTTCGTTTGGTTCCTGGTTTGGTGAATTAGGTAGACCTTGGTTATAAATTCTTTTTTCAGAAATCAGAATGGTCTTTGTGGGATCAAAATGAGAAGGTAGATAGACTTCTGTAGGAGCATCGGAAAACCTTCCCTTCCAAATCAGGAGTTGGAATCTTTTGTCACCAAAGTATTTGGTCTCTGTATTTCCTGGTTTGATGGCCGCCCAAGAAAACACTTTATTCCAAGTATCAGCTCCCACTGTATTATAATGACTGCTCATCACGCGGCCTTGAGACTTTCGAAAGTAAGCGCGAGCCACCACACGTTCGTCTAAATTGAAACTAGTTCCATAATTTCCTACAACAGAGAAGTCTTCTTCATTCCATGCATCTTTTGTTGTGACTAGTTTAGAAGGATTTCCATTCATATATTCGGCATGGTTGTTGTAATAATAATCCCAATGCCACTGCGTTCCCGATACAATGGGATTGTAAAAATCAGCAAACCTAGATTTAGAACTTTGGTTTCCATCGGATACTTCCATGGCTTGGTAAACAGCACTAATCATTCGCGCTGTATCTTTGGCGCCCGTTCCTTTCAGCCACATTCCAAATTCACTTAAGAAAACTGGGATTTTTAAAAACCTAGATTCCTTTCTGATTTCATCTAAATACTTAAAATACGTTGCATTATCAATTCCTGTAAGGTCAGTACCCATTCGGCCTGCATCATAGAAGTGGGAGTTAAATACAAAACCGGGGCCAGGGGGAGTAAGTAAATGACCACCACCTGTCGCAGGAGCGATCGCCGAACCAATGTTTGTATTCCAAAACACCAAAGGTTCTGCAAATACCCATTTGTTTTCCCATCCATTTTGGTTAAGGATGGTTCTTATTTTTTTATACATAGGCCAAAGTTTTTGGTTGTCCCACTGGGCCGGTGTTAGTCCTTCCATTCCTCCATCCACAGGTTCGTTGAAGGGATCAAGTCCCAAAACGTATGAAAACTCTTCTGCGGTTAAATTTTCTCGAATATAGGAAGTCGCTTTTGCAATTTGCCAGAGGAACTCTGTTTGCATATTCCTTGTTCCTTGGGTTGTCGAAAGAGGAGCGTTGTTCCAGAAATTGCGAAAAGCCCGGCGGACGGCTTCATTGGTTAGATTGTTTTGGCTCCAACTGGCACAAATAAATCCGCAGTATTCCGTAGGATAACTTCCTCCTTTTGTGATCCAAGCAGGAGCACCATTTCCGGTATGCCAAGAGTTTTTGTTAAAGAGATGGCGTGAGAACAAATCTTGGTGGTAGTCGAGAAGGATGTACATCCGTTTGGCGGTCGCTTTTTTCATCTGAGCAATGACTGCATCTAAATAAGAATAATCAATGGTATCAACTCCCGGATGAACACCTTCCCAAGCGATGGTAAAACGAATGAGATTGGATCCTGTTGTTTTACCAAGCCTTGTAAGAGCGATCTCAGCATCAGAATCATTCGCAAAAGGTTTGAATCCGTGTTGTGCTAACTTCATATTTCCAGAGATATTAAAACCTCGAAAGGAAACTTCACGACCGAGTCCATCCACAAAGATCTGGTCGGTGAATTGGTTGTTTGTTTTTTCAGAAATCAAAATTTCCCTATCGTTTGAGCTAAGACTATAATCCAAACTATGAAGGGAGCTGGCTGTCACAAGAGACCTTGTGGGAAGACTCATTCCTGACCCACTTGATTCTGAAACAACGCTGGCACCTGGTAGGAGGAGGGCAAGGGCCGCAGACTGTGAATCCTTTGTGGGAGCACAAGATACAATAGACAATAGGACTGTGGTGACAGCCCCATAGAAGGTTTGGGATTTTCCTTTCGATTTCATAGATCCTCTCTTTCGCATTCCTTGGGAAATGAAGCTTTGGTCACTTGGGTCATACTAGCCGACAATTGTCGAATAAAAAATTGCCATCAAATTTCCATAAATATGGATTTACCTTAGAAAAGAGAAGGGGGCAAGTTCGTTTGCCAGGCTAACCCTTTCCTTTTTATAGGAATCTCACCAGAAAATAGATTCATTTGGGCAGAATCTGTCGAATTCTTGGGAGTTCTTCTCTCTCTTTGTAGTGAAATCCTGAACACTGGTCTAAAAAAACCGACATTTGTCGATTATTTTTCTTGCCATATTTTTAACACCGTTTAGACTTATAAACCGAATTTGGCCCTTGCAGACATTAAGGTCCAGACCAATGCGAAAAAGATTTCATTTAGAAATTTAGATTCGGAGAGAGATTATATGAATTCCAAAAGAGATTCCCGAGTGACCTTGGGTTTAACCATTGTTTGTTGTTTTTTGGTTTTGACTTGTTCAGACCAGAAATCGTCCCCATCACCCATCCTCGGTTTAGTGAGCTCTGCTGCTTCCGACACCGCTAGTTCTGATACCGTGAGCACAACCGGTGTGAGTCGGGCCGTAGCGCCGTCTCTCGGTTCCTCTCCTTACCTAGTGGGGGCAGGAATTTATGATATCACAGGTCCTGCAGCGGAAGTGGGAATGATGGGTTTTGCCGAATCAGCGCAAAAAACAGAAGGGATCTACATGCGTCTTTGGTCGAGGGCCTATATCATTGGAGATGCATCCAAACGAGTGGTTTTTGTGAGTGCTGACTTAGGAATGATTTTCCAATCCATCAAACAAGCGGTAAGTCGAAAGATCGCATTGGATTCGGAACTATCTCCTTATTATAATCAAGCCAACGTTCTACTCTCTGCAACACACACACATAGTGGTCCTGGTGGTTACTCTCATTATTTTTTATACAACGCCACAACAGCAGGTTTTATCAAAGAAAACTTTGATGTGATTGTAGATGGAATCTATCGTTCCATTAAATTGGCTCACCAAAATTTAGTTCCTGGAAATGTATATATCAACCAAGGAACTTTGACTGATGCGAGTAAAAACCGTTCTGCTGTTGCTTATGATAAAAACCCAGCTTCCGAAAGAAGTTACTATTCTTCCAATGTAGACCAAACCATGACTTTATTGAAACTGGTTGCTGCCGATGGTCGGGAACTTGGAATGGTAAACTGGTTTGCAGTCCACCCAACAAACGTAGGCCCTACGAACAAATTGATTGGAGGAGATAACAAAGGTTATGCTTCTTATCTGTTTGAAAAGGCGAAAGGGGCTAATTATTCCGCAAGTCAAACCTTTGTGGCTGCCTTTGCTCAGTCCAATGCAGGAGATGTGACTCCGAACCTATGGGGTCCGGCGGATGGTGTGAACGACTATGCTCGTCAAAACATCATCGGAGAAAAACAATTCAACAAAGCTCAGTCCCTTTATTCAAGTGCCAATACACAATTGACGGGTTCTGTGGACTTCCGTCATACTTATGTTAACTTCTCCAATCTCTATGTGAACAGTGTAGGAACTACCACTTGTCCTGCGGGAATGGGTGCTTCCTTTTCTGCAGGTAGTGTGGAAGACAATGCGGTCTCAGTCGATTTTTTTGACGAAGGAACCACTGTTGATTCTTTGGATTGGAATACAAACACGGCGGATGCCTTTAAGTCTAGTTTCCTTGGAGGTTTTCTCGGGGTTCTCTGGCCGGCTTCTACAAGTGAAGCATACAAACTTTGCCATGCGGAAAAACCTGTCCTCATTCCTACAGGGGTTGCTAGTTTCGATGGAAATCCTTGGACACCACCGGTGATCCCTATGCAGATCATTAAAATTGGGAACCTAGCGATCCTTGCGATCCCAGCGGAAGTTTCGACTATGGCGGGTCGACGACTTCGATCTCTTGTGAAAAATGTATTAGAAAATGAATATACTGTGATCGCAGGACTTTCCAATTCCTATACTTCGTATTTAACAACAAAAGAAGAATACTCTTCCCAACAGTATGAAGGAGCTTCCACTCAATTTGGACCGAATACTCTTTTTGGGTATGAACAAGAATTTGGAAAGCTAGCAAGTGCTTTGCGAAACGGAAATACTTCTCCTGCAGGTCCAACACCAGCGGATCTAACGAACAACCAAGCTACCTTCCAAACTGGTGTGGTGTTTGATGATGTTCCTCTCTTTAAAAGTTTTGGAAGTGTTGTCACCCAACCGTCTGCGTCTTATAGCAGTGGGGCTACTGTCAATGCAGTATTCTGGGGTGGACATCCAAAAAACAATATGCTGATCGGAAGTAGCTTTGTGGATGTAGAAAAACAAAATGGATCTACATGGACTGTTGTGGCACGGGATTACGATCCTTCCACCACTTACAGGTGGCAAAGAGATGGAGTTGCTAATTCCAAAATCAACGTTTCTTGGAAAACAACCTCCTTCCCATCAGGAACCTACCGTATCCGCCACCGTGGCCATTGGAAGTCAGGATGGACAGGAGCCATCAGTGCCTACCAAGGAGTCACAAACAATTTCACAGTGCAGTAATATCTGAACAATCACTCACCTGACCCCTAAAAAGGTCAGGTATTTTTCTTTCACAACGGGATTGACTGGGTAAGATTCCCCAGAAGGCTCGTACTATGGATAAATTGGAAGACGCATCCTTATCCCCTGATCTTGCTTCAAGGCCCTTTAAATTTACAAGCAAACAAGGGAGAAACAGACGTACACAATTGTTAACAATCGCTTTGGAATTTCTCAGAGAAAAATCCCCTGAAGAAATTAGTTTTGCCGACATTTGCAAAGAGGCCAATATCCCTCGGCCCTCAGCCTACCATTTTTTTCCTAATGTAGAAGCTATCTTTCATGGAATCCGATTGTTACACTCGGAAAGCCTGATTGAAAAATCTCTTTTGTTAAAGAGAGAAACTTTTGTTAGTTGGAAGAAATACATTGAACGTTCCATTGATGTAGCTGTCGAAGTGACTAAAAAAGAAATTGCTTTTCCTCGTTTGATTTATGGATACCGGATGAGCCATCCTGAGATGCGCCAAGTAGGCCAAGAGTTGGATGCAAAACTTGCTAACTTAGCGAAACTTGGCCTTATGGACCGATTTGTTCTACCTGAATTAGAAGAGGCCGATCAAATTTTTGGCGTAGCTTTTTCCATTGCCGATTCGCTATTAAAACTTTCTTACAGAACCTATGGAGACTTTACTCCTTGGATGGTAGAAGAAACGAAAAAAGCAACTATCTCTTATTTAAAAAATTATTTACCGGAAGTTTGTAAACCTAAGTAGACGTTATTCGTAATTGCCTGAATAGGTAGCCCCTCCGAGGGTTCCACCATTGACAGTTCCAATATCATTGATAGCGTTTGAGGCATTATCATAGTAGAGAGCAGTCGGACAACTGAGGAGTCTGTTTCCATTAAAAATAATAGGACTTGATCCTCCATCTTCAAATAAACAATATCGAATGCTTCCGCCGGAAGTAAAAAGTGTATTGAATTGATAATTTCCGACATCACCTGCTCCTGCGCCTTGGTATATCGCATAACTTGTGTTTCCTGACCCTGCATTCAAAATATTATTTGTTACTACCGAATTTGATGGATGGCTAGTATTAAATGCATAGGAAATACTTCCCGTACCTCCATCAATTGTATTAAAAATAATCGTTGGTGTATTGGCATGAGGAGAATTATAAATTCCATGGGAAGAACCATTTGCAATCCCACCATAAATCGTATTGTAAGCCACTGTCGGTGAGGAACTATCTTGGACAAATACTCCAAAAGTACTTGTGGTCGAAGAAGTCCCTCCTTGCATCGTATTGTTCGAAATGATTGCCGAAGATGCGGAAAGAAAAATAGCAACGGAAATAGCGTTACTGACAGTACCTCCTTCCAATCGGTTGTTTGTGATCGTGGGAGATCCGGAGAAACAATTGAAAGCAATTGATGCTGTCGGTGCATTGGGATTTGATGCACCTCTAATCGTAAAGCCATCCACCACTGTTGCAGTTGTAATCGTTGCCCCAGCATTGACCGTTATGCTGTCGGCGCTTGCCGTCGCTGTATCCACAATCCTTGCGATGTAAACACTGGAATTACGATTTAAAAAATCGGCACTAAACCCACCGTATAAAGAAACAAGATTTACCAAATTAATCTGAGTTCCGAGTCCACTATTCACTAAATAAGTCCCTTCAGAGACCAAAATGGCGGCCGGTGGAGTTGCTGCAGAAATTGCAGAGGGAATTGTGAGTTTTGTATCTCCTGGGCTTGTTCCTGAATTTCCATCATTCCCTGAAGGACTTACATAATATAAATTGGTATTGGAAGAAAGAACAGTGTAATTTCCAATCACAGGAGTTATATGGATTCCAAGAGGATCTGTTGCCTCTAAAATAAAGGAATAGGTTCCGACAGGAATGGGACCCGAAAGAACCACTGTGTCATTGGCAGAATAAGAATCGGACCAAACTGGTGTTAGTTTTGATCCGAGCGTTGCCGAAAACAAATCTGGAACCATACTTCGACTGAAAACAATCCGAATTTTTGTATTAGCGAGAATGACATTTCCGAGAGAGGGAGTGACGGTTGCCGTTGGACTCCCGTAAAGCCCTAAAAGTAAACCAAGCTGTTTCAGTTTGTCATTTTTTTGGGTTGGGTCGAGATCCAAAAGTTCTCTAACAATTGGGTTTAACAAACAATGGAATTGGAGAAATAAAAGAACGAAAATAAATAGAAAAGAGACCTTTGGGATTTTTCTGTATTTTCGCATAACATATCCAGAGTTGGGTAGGTTATCTTATTTTGTCAATCAGGCAATTCAAATATCAATTTAGTCTGAACCTGTGATTCAGGGTCCAAGCCGGGTTTTGGTTCTGAAAGTCCAAAAATATTGTTTAGAGATTATTTCATACCGTTGTAGGCATATTCAGTGACTGTTTGGATGAATTTTTCCATTTCACCAAGATCATTTTTCATCTGCAATCGCCCTTCCAAAAACAACATCGCAATTCCATGAATCATCGCCCAAGAGGCTAAGGTTTTTTCTCTTGTGTTTCCTTTTTGTAAATATCCAAGATTTTGGCCCATTCGAATGGTTTCGTGTAACTGGCGATAGGTTTTTCTTGACACGGCAAGTAGAGTGGGGTGGGTTTTTACATCTACTCCCGTGCCACCAAACATGATCCTTGCGAACTGTCTGTTGGTCATAATGAATTGGAAGTAGGTCCAACCGAGGGCGCGGTATCTTCCTTTGAAGTCTTGGTCGGTTTTTTCTAATTCTTTTTGGTAGGTTTCAAAATACTTTTGGAATCCGATTTCCGCAATCGCAGCAAAAAGGGCATGTTTATTTTCGAAATGATGGTAACTGGCAACGTGGCTCACTCCAGCTTTTGCGGCTACTTTACGAAGAGAAATATCTTCCAAAGAAGTGTTTTCGAGTAGTTCCACTCCAGCTTGGATGAGAGCTTCCCGAACATTGACCCCGTTTTCTTTGGAAGGTCGACCCACCCCCATGGGTTTCTTTTGTGAGGATTTTTTTTTCGCCACTGCCATTTCCCCATTTTCAACTGTTACGCTTTAGATTGCCAGTAGTTATTTACCGATGGTAATTTATGGCTTGCCCCGATTTTCCAAAATATTACCAATGGTAAATTAATTCAAATGAGGATTAAGACAAAATGAATACAGCCTTTTCACCCATCTCTCTTGGCAATTTTACACTCCCCAATCGTTTCATTATGGGATCTATGCATCTCGGCGTGGAAGGGGAAACGGGCACAGCCGAACGTATGGCTGCTTTTTATGGCAAACGTTTCGAGGGAGGAGTAGGCCTGATTGTCACTGGTGGGATCAGTGTGAATGAAGTCGGAAAGGGCTCTCATACTTTTTTTAACATCCAAAATACTGAACATGCCAAAGAATTAGAACAGATGAACTCACTCCTAAAAGGAAAGGGGACAATGTGTGCCCAGTTGTTCCATGCAGGAAGGTATGCTGCGAGTAGGTCTTGTGTGGCTCCATCGGCCATCAGAGCACCAATCAACCGTTATGTTCCAAAAGAACTCTCCGAAGAAGAATGTTGGGAGACAGTAGAAGATTTTGGAAAGGCTGCGCGACTTGCAAAAGAAGTCGGTTTTGGAGCTGTGGAAATTATGGGTAGTGAAGGGTATCTTTTAAACCAATTTTTTTCTGCAGTCACGAACAAACGAAATGATTATTTTGGTGGGGACTCTAAACGGAGAATGAATCTTTCTATCGAAGTCCTTCGCGCAGTAAAAAAACAATTACCTGAAGGATTTCCTGTGATTTTTCGAATGTCTGGAATTGATCTCATTCCAGGAAATCCAACGTTTGAAGAAGTAGTGGGGCTCGCACAAACCTTACGCGAAGAGAAAGTTTCTGCACTCAACATAGGTATTGGTTGGCATGAATCAAGAATCCCAACCATTAGCCAACTGGTTCCGAGAGGAGCATGGGTTTCCATTGCAAGTCGTATTAAAGAAAATACACCTGGTGTTCCCATCATTGCCTCCAACCGAGTGAATGATCCCATTACCATGCAACAAGTGTTCGATGAAAATAAGGCAGATATTATTTCCATGGCAAGGCCATTTTTAGCTGATCCTTCCATTGTTAAAAAATTCCAATTGGGTATGTCGAATCGAATCAATACCTGTGTGGCTTGTAACCAGGCTTGCCTTGACCATGCTTTCCAAGAAAAATCCGTTTCTTGTATCGTAAATCCCGAAGCAGTGAATGAATTAGAATTTACGAAACCAAAAGTAAAAGATCCTAAAAAAATTCTGATCATTGGAACAGGTCCTGCTGGACTCGAAGCGGCCCGTGCCAGTGCCAGTCTTGGTCACAAAGTTACTTTGATCGAAAAAGCAAATGTTCTTGGGGGACAATTCCAATTGGCCTCACATATTCCTGGTAAGTCGGAGTTTAAAGAAACCATTCGTTATTTTTCCAATGAACTTCCTGCTTTAGGTGTCGATATACGATTGAATACAACGGCAACTCTAACATTGTTAGAAACAGAAAATCCAGATGTTACAATTTTTGCAAGTGGTGTGAAACCAAGAGAGTTTGCATTAAAAGGACTAGAAAATCTTCCTTCAGGAAACTATAGTGAATATCTCACGGGAAAATTCCAACCAGGTAAAAGAGTGGCTGTGATCGGTGGAGGGGGAATTGGTGTGGATGTGGCACATAGATTGACAGAAGAAGAGGATCCGACCCTTGCTTCTTATGATAAAAAATACAACATCAGTTCCTTTACTGATGCAGGTGTACAAAAAGAAAAAGCAAAGAGAGATGTGGCCGTGTTTCGTCGGAATGGAAAACATGGAGCGGGTCTTGGACCTACAACCTTTTGGGCTCTCAAACAAGAGTTAGAATCAGTAGGAGTCGAGTTCTATCATGGACTGACTTACAAAGAAGTGACTTCGGAAGGTCTGAAAGTGGAATTAAAAAACGGAGAGGAATTTTTGTATCCTTGTGATTCCATCATCCTATGTGTGGGGCAAGAAAAAGAAACTTCACTTTTAGAGGAATTCCAAAACAAATATCCAAACAGACCAACCATTGTCATTGGTGGAGCCAAGGATCCAAGAAACATCGATGCCAAACGAGCCTTTTTTGAAGGTTTAGAAGCAGCACATAGCATTAATTAGGAGAACAAAAAACATGATCGCAAATAATTATTTTTCAGAAGATGCTGATTTACAGGTAATCTTTAACCAACTTCTCGATTGGGATTCTATCATAAGGGAAACAGAAGGGGAAGGTTTCTTTGACCACCAAACATTCATTAAAACCAAAAACCCTAGATTTGAAATGGCACCTTCCACAAAAGAAGAAGCCCTGGAGTTATATACTTCGAGTTTGGATGCAATGGGAGATTTTTTTGGAAAAGATGTTTCTCAAAAATCCCAAACCATGGACCGTAATGAACTAAAGTATTCCAATGGGAAGGTAATTTTTCCTAAAGAAACGATAGAAATTTACGAAAAATTCAGAAATACGGGCCTTATGCCATACTCGATTTCTAGAGAGGCGGGGGGCCTTGCCTTTCCTGCAACAGTAGGTGCCTTATATGCGATGCTTATGGCAAGGGGTGATGTCTCTTTTTGTATGACGACCACCTTACTCAACTTAGCTCAAATTGTCGCCAGGTTTGGAACACCAGAACAAATAGAAACCTATGCTACGAAAGCCGCCACAGGTGAATGTTTGTTTGCAATGTCACTTACCGAACCCGATTACGGATCCGACCTGAATAATGTTAGAACTGTTGCCGTAAAACAAGACGATGGCAGTTATCGCCTAACTGGAACAAAGCGATTTATTTCTCAAGGTTGTGGATTGGGAGATAATCCCGCACTCCTTCTCACCTTAGCACGCACAGGAAAAGCCGAAGGTGGAGCCAGAGGTTTATCTGTTTTTATTGTCAAAAGCCAAGATGTATTTGTGGCAGGGATTGAGAAGAAGATGGGGATTCACGCCTCTCCTACTTGCGAAATTGTCTATGAAAATACTTATGGAGAAATTCTAGGCGAAGAAGGACTTGGGCTCACCCGTTATACAGCTGGGATGACAAACTTTATGCGTCTTGTCAGTGCTTCGGGAGGTTGTGGTGGTGGAGCTGCGGCTTATTACGAATGTGTGAAGTATGCAAACGAAAGAAAACAATTCGGAAAACCTATTGGTGAAATTCCTGCTGTAGCAGAAATGATTCATAAAATCAAACGAGAAACCAATGCAATGCGACTTTTGACTTTGGAAACGGCTCGTGTCATTGATATGTACCAACACCACCAGATCCGAATGGAAAAAGCAAATTTAGAAGATAGAGAAATCCGAAAAGATGAAAAAGTAAAGTATTGGTCAACACTCGCTTCGACTCTCACTCCTATGGCAAAATACTATAGTTCTGAGGAAGGACATAAATGTACTAATCTCGCTGTGCAAGTGTTTGGTGGTGCAGGTTATACGGAAGATTATGATATCTCCCGCATGTTTCGGGACTCGCGTATCAATACCATTTACGAAGGTACAAGCCAAATCCATGTGCGAATTGCGACTGGTGCCATCCTTGCGGGTATGGCGGGGGATGGAAATTTCAGGAAGTATTTAAACTCTCTAAAAACAGAGATTCCATCACCATCTAAATTTCTTTTAGAACAGGAACGTGTTTTAGAAGAATCCATTCGTGAAATGCGCGGCATCCAAGAGGAAACGAAAAAAGAAACAGTAGCAGAAAATTTAATGATACAAATGTGTCGGTATATTTGCAGTTTGTTATACGAAAAATCGATTCCGAAAATCACTGATTCCGATACAAAAGAAGTTTGGTTAAAGGATTGTCGTGCCTACGTGATCGATAGTACGGCCATTGCTCAGTCTTGTTTGTATCGAATTCAAAATTTTGGATAAGGAGATTTTGTAAATCTTCTGAAGAAGTTTCCATTTTGGCATAAGGCCAAAATCCTAAATTGGGTCTGGCCTTATGGTGTTTATTCACTTCACGGTTGTTAGGAGATTCTCAACTAAATCGATTGTCTTTTGGATGGAAGTTGGATCTCCATACCCTCCGGCCGTTGTGACTATCGTCATATCCAAAGAGGGGATCACAAAGATGAGTTGCCCACCGTTCCCAAGGGCCAAAGACCAAGGAATTTTCCTCTCACCAAGAACGGCTTCTCCGAGCCACCATTGGTATCCATAACCAAGCGATTTTTTATCTTTACGAAAAATACTAACACCAGAATCAATATGCTTTGATAAAGTGTCATTTAACCACTGTTTTGAGATAATCTGTTTTCCTTTCCATGTTCCTTGATTTAAAACAAGTCTTCCTAGTTTGAGCATATCCCTTGGTTTTAGTCTTAGACCTGCGTGGGCAAGAGCTCTACCATTTTTATCTTCTACCCATTCAAAGTTTTGGATTTCTAAGGGATCAAACAACCATTCCTTTGCCAAAACAGTCAGTGATTTTCCTGTTTTTTTGATCAGTATATCCGAAAGTAGAGAGGTTCCTCCACCATTGTATTTGAATTTGCTTCCTGGTTTTGTGATGACTTCCCTGTCTAAAACAAAACGGGGGATGTCCTTTTTCCAGACCAACCTTGTTTCATCACTGAATAGAAACCCATACCTCCATTCTTCCCAATCTAGCCCACTACTCATTGTTAGAAGATGTTTCAACGTGATCTCATATCTTGGGTCGTCACTTGGAATTGATAATTCTGGATAGTAGGACAAAACAGAAAAGTCCAAACCTTCTATAATCTTTTTATCAATTGCAATTCCAAAAAGTAAAGAGGTTACCGATTTACTGACGGATCGAACATCATGTAAGGTATTTACATCAAAAGATGTTTCTCCATCAAAAGGTAACCTGAGCCCATAGCGTTTGTTCAATGGGTTGTCCTTTCTTGTGTTATACACTTCGGTAACTAGCTTTCCATGGCGTTCAATCACAAAAGAATGAAGTTCACTTTCTTCCGATCCAATCTCTCTTACCAATTGACAAAATTTCTTTTTATCAAATTCCGAATCGATGGAATTACTAATTTCCCAATCATGATTGAGAATGGGTGTGGGACAAACCTCGGTAGTGACAGGGTTTGCCATCACTAAAGAGGAAACCCAAACAAAAAGGAGTAGGGATATTAAAGTAATATTAATTTTTTGTTTCAATGTTTTGTCCGAAAATTTCTTACTAAGGTGTTGACGTTAATGAAAATCTGTTCTAAAGTCAAGCCGAGGTTTTTTATGAAAAAAATTCTAACTATCTTTACCAGTGTTGCTTTCCTCTTGACTGCATCCGTTTACGCTCATGACCACGATGGTCATGGAAAAAATGCGATGGCAGGGGACCATTTCAAAAAAATGGATACAAACGGCGACAACAAAGTCTCCAAGGAAGAATGGCAAAAATTCCATGACGGTTTTTTCACCGAACTTGACAAAGACGCTGATGGATCAGTGACTTTAGAAGAAATGAAAACCACTCGTATGGAAAAACGAGAAGAGAAAAAAACAGAGATGAACGACAAGGCCAAAGAAGCCAAAAAGAAAAAAGACGATAAGAAGAAAAAAACTTCCGAATAACATCTATTAGAATTGGGGCGCCTCGCATTGGATGGTTCATCATAACTTTAATGAGGATCCGATCGGGCTCTCCGCTCCAATCTTTGCACATCCGTGCAAAGGATTTCCACTTCGATCCCTGGCGCAGGGATTTTACTTTCTACTATGGAAATGATAGAAAATCCTTTTCGCAGTTTCCACTACTAAAAGATAAATGACAACCATAGACGCTAAAATCGCGTAAAACTCCATCGGCGGAGGCACGAGTCCGAAATAAGTTCCTAATTGAGTAAAGGGCAAGATCGCTCCAATGGCAGCGATACTTATCGATACAATGGCAAGTAATCTGTTGGGTCTACTTTTGATTGGATTTCCTCGGGTTCTGATGATGAAGATGACCAGAACTTGCGTACAAAGAGATTCGACAAACCAACCTGTTTGGAACAAGGCTTCGTTTGCCTTTAAGACAACTAACATCACATAAAAGGTTAGAAAATCGAATGCAGAACTAATAGGTCCTATTGTTAACATAAAGTTCCGAATAAAATTGATATCCATGACTCGGGGAACTTTTAGTTCTTCCTTGTCCACTTCATCGAGAGGTATTGGAATTTCGGAGATATCATACAAGAAGTTATTGAGAAGAATTTGTGTGGGTAACATAGGTAGGAATGGTAAAAACAAAGCTGCACCTGCCATACTAAACATATTCCCAAAATTGGAACTTGTTCCCATCATAATATATTTCATTATATTGCCAAAAGTTCGCCTTCCTTCCATAACACCTTCATACAATACATACAAATCATGATCTAATAAAATCATATCCGCTGCTTCTTTGGCTACATCTACACCTGAGTCCACTGAGATTCCAACATCAGCCGAGTGCAAAGAGGGAGCATCGTTGACTCCATCGCCTAAATAACCAACCGTATGGCCTCTTTGTTTTAGAGCTAAAATAATCCTGTTTTTTTGGGAAGGATTCATTCGACAAAATAGATTTGTAGATTCGACTTTAAATCTAAGTGCAGAGTCGCCTATACTGTCGATCTCTTTGCCCGTTAGGACACCTAGAACCGGAATATCTAATTCAGAACAAACATGTTTGGTCACGAGCTCGCTGTCGCCGGTGATAATTTTAACGGTAATTCCTATTTCGTTGAGCGAAGATAAGGCGATCTTTGCACTTTCTTTAGGTGGATCTAAAAATGCAGCAAATCCTGATAGTATTAATTCTGATTCATCGCTTACAACGGCGTGTGTATGGTTCATCGTCTCCTGTCGCCAAGCAATTCCGAGGACACGAAAACCTTCCTTCTCTAAGGAAGTATAAACAGAATAGATTTTTTCCTTTGTTTCCGGGTCTATGGTTTGAATGGTCCCTTTTTCTGTTTCATAACTAGTGCAGAGTCTAATGATTTCCTCTGGTGCCCCTTTCACCACAAGCATTCGATATTTCTTTTCTGAATGGTCCAATAAAACGGATACTCTCCTTCTTTCGAAGTCGAAAGGTACTTCATCTATTTTATTCCAAAGGCTGACATTAATCTCTTCATGATCTAGAATTGCTTCATCCAAAGGGCTTTTCAAGCCTGTTTCAAAAAAACTATTTAAGTAGGCTAGTTCCAATACCCGTTCACTGACTTCTCCGGTAAGATTGATATGTCTTTCTAATTTGATTTTTGCTTCAGTAAGAGTTCCTGTTTTATCCGTACAGAGTGTATCCATTGAACCTAGATTTTGGATCGAAGAAAGTTGTTTCACAATGACTCTTTTTTTTGCCATTAAGAGTGCGCCACGCGATAGTGTTACTGAAATGACCATTGGTAACAATTCGGGCGTTAGCCCTACTGCCAAAGCAACCGCAAATAAAAAAGAATCAAGCCATGGTTTGTGTAAAATTGCATTTACCAAGAGAACAAATAATACAAGTAAAACAGTCATACGCAGAATGAGAATGCCGAATTTTTGTGTTCCCAACTCAAAGGAGTTAGCTGGTGGAGTTATAGCTAGGCTATCGGAAATGGCACCCATCGCTGTATTGGCACCCGTGTTTACAACGATAACTTTGGCGCTACCGCTAATAGCAGTGGTTCCCATAAATACAGCATTGAATGCTTCTGTGATATCGTTAGAACGGAGATCAAGTTCTCCTGGATGTTTTTCGACAGGATAAGTTTCTCCGGTGAGAAGAGCTTGTTTGACAAAAAAATCTTTTGCCTCTAATATTCTGCCATCGGCCGGAACCATATCTCCTGCGGACAATAACACAAGATCACCAGGAACAACTTGTGAAACGGGAATGTTGATGGTGAGCCCATCTCGGACCACACTTGCCTGAACGGAAACGGAATGCCGCAAACTCTCTGCTGCTTTTCCTGCTTTGTGTTCTTGTATAAAGTCCAAAAGGACACTGAATAAAACTAAGACGGAAATGATGATGAAATTTGATATTTCACCCATAAAAGCAGAAATAACGCTCGCAAAAAGGAGGAGTAGAATTAAAGGATTTCTAAATCGCAATAATAGCTGGCGCCATATTGGTTTTTCTTTATAGTCTTTAAATTGATTGTTACCATATTGTTTTAAGCGAATTGCCACTTCTTCCGATTTTAGTCCAGTAGTGCTGACGACTAAGGAGTCCAAAGTTTCATTCAATGTTTTTTGCCACCAAACGGAATTGTTGGGATTAGTTTGCATGATGCGCCTCAAATAAGAACAGAAAGTATTCTGTACATTCTATAGAACTCTATTCCCATTGCCACCAACTTTAAGCTTTCTTATTTCTTTCGATTGACGTTTGAAATAAATACGAATTTGATTGATGTAACTATAATCTTATGAAAGCGAAAAAGTCAAAAGCCAAAACCGCAAAAAAACCTGTTCGCACTGCAAAACCGCTGAACAAACAAAGTGCTAAGTCCAAATCAAAAAAAGTAACCAAACAAACCTTAGCAGATTCTAACCTTCCGCTCGCTATGGAACAGAATCCAACCGTAACGGAGCTCATCGATACCATTCATGAATATTCTATTGGCCATGAAATTGCCAATGCTGTCACTCATGGGATTGGCGGGGGCCTCAGTATCGCAGGACTTTCCATTCTTTTGACGATGGCAGTTTTGTATGGAGATGTTTGGCATATTGTCAGTTCTGCTATTTATGGGGCGACACTCATTCTTTTGTACCTTGCTTCCACTCTTTATCATGGAATCTATCATTCCGCTACAAAACGTATCTTTAAAGTGATTGATCATGCATCGATCTATTTACTCATTGCGGGAACTTATACTCCATTTACGCTTGTTAGTTTGCGGGAACATTCTGAGTGGGGTTGGACATTATTTCTTGTTGTATGGATCCTCGCATTTGCCGGAGTTCTCTTATTATTATTGTTTCCCGGAAAATACAGTGGAGCTCGAGTAGTTGTTTATATTTTAATGGGATGGCTTGCCATTTTTGTTGTCAAAGACATTCGGACAGCGATTGGAATTGGTGGGATTTCCTGGCTTGTGGCAGGTGGCCTCAGTTACACTGTGGGTGTTATTTTTTATCTTTGGGATCGATTACCATTCAATCATGCGATCTGGCACCTATTTGTGCTTTCTGGAAGTCTTTGTCATTTTTTTGCGATTCTATTTTATGTATTACCACCCGTTCCGAAGTAAGAAAATTAAGTTTGTCAATTAATTAGCTTCTGTTAGAATTCGCTTTCTTTCTGTTTTGTTGAACAGTAAAGTAGGAGAGAATATGAGAACATTGGTCACCATTAGTTTTATGCTGATGACAGTATTTGCTTCCACTGCACTTGTTGCAGAGGATTGTTTTCTTTGTGGAAACGGCAGTACCAACGGTTGCGAACAGTGTAGAGGAAAGGATCGAAAGGCTTGCGAGGCGAAAGGGTGTAAAATTTCAGGAACCGCTTCCTGTTCTACAGCAGCCAATGTAAAGGTTTGTAAAGTGGATCATCCTTATAATGATCTAACGTTTATGGACACAGCGAAACAAAACAAAAAAATTCAATTAAAAACAAACTAAACCTTCTGGGATGACCTACCGCAAACATTTGTGGTAGGTTTCTTATTCTAACACAGCATCATTTTCGTTAGTTGGTAATGTTTATTACTACATTGCCACGTTTGTGACCCGCTTCCACATATGTATGTGCCTCAACTATTTCTTCTAAAAGATATGTTTTGTCAATCACCACTTTCAAATGGCCATCTTTGGCAAGCTCTGTTAAAAACTTCAAATTTTCCAAAGTTTCCGCAATTGGTCCAAATTTGATTTTAATTCTCTTTGTTAGTGAAATCCAAGCAGCTCTAAACATATCTCCAAATGAAGCCCCTACTAATACCAAAACTCCACCTTTTGATAGATGTTGAAGGTTGGATGAAATGGAAGATTTTCCCACACATTCAAATACCACATCGTAAGTTTTTTTATGCGATTCTCTGTGAAACTCCTCATAATCCATAACAGAATCCGCACCAATTGATTTGACTAATTCGAAATTTTTCTTGCTACAAACGGCTGTTACAATAGCTCCAAAATGTTTTGCTAATTGGATTGCGGAAGTACCAACCGAGCTAGAAGCACCATAAATAATAATTGTTTGGTCCTTTTGTATTTTACATTTTTGAATAAAGTCGAGTGCTGTCAAACTTCCAAAAGATAGACCAGCCCCTTCCGAAAATGATATTTCTTTTGGAAGAATTGTAACGACTGAGGATTCTTTTACACATACGTATTCTGCATAAGCACCCATTTGCATTCCAGTAGATCCAAAAACTTTGTCTCCCACTTTAAACTTAGTAACGTTTTCTCCCACGGCTTCCACCACTCCAGAAACTGATAATCCCAGAATTGTCGTTCTTGGTTTGGTGAAGCCAAAAAATAATCGGACTAACTTTGGGTCGGGTTTACGAATACGCCAATCGCCAGAATTAACAGTTGTATTATGATTTTTGATTCTGATTTCATCTTTTTTGGGGGAAGGGGTTTCCCATTCTTCTAATCGGAGAACATCTGGGGATCCATATTTTCTGCAAGTTATCACTTTCAAGGGTTTAGACTCCTGAATTACTGTTTATACTTACAGTGTAAGTTTGTCAACGAAATATATTTCTGTACAATTTGATTTTAAAACATTGGAAAGATAGTGAAATCTATGATATAAAATCTAGAAAGGCAAGTAAATGCTTAAAAAAAAGAAACATAAGTTAACTTTTACTAAACTACAAAAAAAAGGTAAATTACGTCAGAATCTCAACAAAGAATTAGTTTTAAGGACAGCCATCCAATTTGCTGATGAGTTCGGCCTAGAAAAGCTATCTATGCGGAATTTGGCATCAACTTTAGGTGTGGAAGCGATGTCTTTATACAATCATGTTAAAAATAAAGACGAACTACTCGACGGAATCGCAGATCTTGTCATTTCTGAGATCACATTACCAAAAGT
Organism: Leptospira sp. WS4.C2; assembly: GCF_040833985.1. Classification (NCBI taxonomy): domain Bacteria; kingdom Pseudomonadati; phylum Spirochaetota; class Leptospiria; order Leptospirales; family Leptospiraceae; genus Leptospira; species Leptospira mgodei. The sequence continues at coordinate 2,642,100 of NZ_CP162139.1, read as the reverse complement.
TGGTGGAGACTGGAAAAAGGAAATGAAAAAGAGAGCAAAGTCTGCTCGCGAGATTCTAATTTTACACCCATGGGTCACTCTCCTCATTGTTTCGCGAATCAATGTAGGGCAGGCCATGTTAACTTACTTCGATGCTACACTCGGTTGCCTTCACTTCGCAGGATTTTCTTTGCAAGTAGCAGATCATATCATCAATACAATCGACAGCCATATATATGGCTTTATATTACAAGAATTGAATTTCCCAATCCAACCAGAAGAGTATGCAAAAAAGGCAGAAGGATTTATGCCGCAATTAGAATCTAGTCCCTTCCCTTATCTAACCAATCTAACCAAAGAAGTGATCGCTGGAAAATATAATGGACTTCATCAGTTTGAGTTTGGACTTAACTTGATTTTGGATGGTTTGTCTCCACAGCAAAATAAAAAAGAGGAATCGAAAATATCTGTGAAAAAGTAAATACCAGAGCACTTTTGTGTGACTCTGGTGTAAATATAAAATTGTGTTTTTTAAATTGCGAACACACTTTGAAATGTGAAATAACTAGAGTTTGGTTTTAAGTCATATCTATGATACGGATCTGTCTCATAGGGATTGTTTTTTTGGTTCCTGATGGCATCTCCTGCATAAAGAGAGCTAGCTCCAAACCAGAATGAAACATTTTCAAACGGCGTGACAATGTAAATGAAATTGATTTCTGTCGCTACGTGCCTTCCGAGTTTTGGTCGGTTGGGATTGTAGGCTTCCGTGTTGTAAAAGTCTTCTGTGGAAGCCGTTTCTCCTGTTGCTTTACTACCAGCTACATAACTGTTGTTATCGTAGTAACCATCTTGTAGTTTAACTTTATAATACCAGTGAGGGTTTAAAATAAAAGTTCCCCATTTGGCAGATTCGTATTTGATATTGATCGAATAATCCTTTATATTTTGCCAAAAAACCATTCCAGAGTTTCCGTTCCCTGCAAAAGGTAATCCTCCTCCTGCCATCCGTCTTGTGGCAAAAAGAGGATTATAAGTAGCTACACTTCCGTCATTCCGATTTGGATCTCCAGAAGCCTGGACATGTTGAACTCCAATGCGAAACTCTTTCACTGGAGTGTATCCTAATTGGACTGCAACAATATTTGACTTATAACGTACAGGGGAAGAGTGCGGAGGAGGTTCTCCTGTTTTTTTATCTGTTGTATAGATACCTGTTTGATTCAACCAATCGGGAGAGACTCGTTCTCCAGTAAATCCGGTTTGCCAAGCTGCTTCAACCATCCAGTCAATCCCTGTCTCGCTGGTAATCATGTTCCCTTTTGTACGGTTTGTTAGGCGAAATCCCGAGGTATTGAGTTGGTCTGGGCCTCGGTAATAAATATCTGAACCATAATTAACCGTTGTATTGGTGGCTTTTTGTTTTTGTTTATAAAGTGTGAAGTTATATACTTCAATTCCTAACCATTCCCATGGTTTGATTCCGTAATGGGCACCATAATAAGAAGCATTCCCTGTTCCACCAACACGAGTGGAGTTGTTGGAAACCATACTGTTTGCGTTATTTTCTGATCCTAGAATGGCACCAAAAAAATCCAAACTTTGTTTTTGTACGGTAATCGTTGTGCGGATAGCATCAAACGAATTTCCATTCAAACTATCATTTCTAGAACCTATAATCCTTCCGTCCCCGTAGTCCAAAATTTGTCGACCTGTCCTTACGCGGAACATTTGATTGGTTGTTTTTAAATCCAAAAATGCTTCGCGAAATCCTGCATAATTATTTAGTGCAACCTCTCTTTGTTTGGAAGTATCCACAAGAATTCCAGAATTGGGAATTACTGCTAATTTTTGGTCAGATGATCCATTAACGATTTCCCCACCCCAAAGCCTAACATCTTGGAAAGTTAATTTGAAAGCAACGTTTGGAGATAAATCACCGATAAGATAAAACTGTGTTTGATTGCTGACAGTATTACGATTGTCAGGTGTTGATTTATCAAAGTCAGTATTATAAAGTGAATCGGCTTTAGGTCGAATTCCAAATCCAACTCGAAAACGATCTGCAAACCAAAGGTTGGTATTCTCTTGGAGAGTTTTTCTTTGTTTGGCGGTGACTTGGAGGCTTTTTAAATATTCCCCTGTTAGGTTTCCTTTAAGTGGACTGACATATTCTGCTGGTTCTTCTGGAGGAGCAGGAGCGGCAGGTGGTGGCGTAGGAGGAGTGGGTGGTGTTTCAGGAACTTCTTTTTTAACAGGAGTGATGAACTGCGCTTCCAATGGCAAAGCCGAAGCAGATAGGAAAATCCCTAGCGAAAGAAGGCCTATTATGATTCGATGTTTGCGAACGTCCATTTTATACCACCTATGTTTGAGCCAGTGGATACAGATTGTTACAACATTCAAATCTAATATTTATTGGTTAGTGGGAATCCTAGTTTTTTATGAAAAGAAATTGATTGTTCAACAGATCTGCGTAGAGCACTTAGAGTTCTAATTCCTTCCAACCTAAATGTCCTAATTTCTTTAAAGTTTTCCTGTTGTTCTCAATAATACTGTCAATATTTGGATGAGAGTCGACTATTCGGCTGATGCTATCTTCACGTAACAAGTGCAATGTTTGATAAGGGGATCGACCTACGAAATTAGTTATGTCGTCATAGGTTTTTCCGGCAAATTGAAAGTGTGGATGGAAATTTGCAATTTGGATGATCCCTTCCAGATCCAATTGATTTAAGAGAAGATCAACATCGTTTAAAAAATCATTTTGATCTAAAAAGTCCTCTAAAACATAAGGATGGAGAAGTAATGTAGTTTCTGTGATTTTAGGGTCAGTCTCTTTTAAATATTGTAATTCGGATTCTAGATGGAAGAGTAAATCTTTTTCCGTTTTTGAATCGCTGATAACATAACGAATAGTATTGGATTGAAAAGTAGGCTTTGCGAAGGGACAGAGGTTTAGCCCAATCACAGATTTTAAAATCCAGTTTTTGGTTTTTTTTAGAATCTCTTCTTCATTGTCTATGGGTCTTTCTGTGGGCATTCTAAAAAAATCCTTTTCATTTGCATATAGAGAGAATTACCAAAGTATATTCCAAGGAAATGAATGTAACCTAAGTTATGAAACTAAGATCCAATTTTCAAAAAAATATTAATAAAACGATACCAATTGGTCAGGAAAGATAGTTTGGACTGGAATATTTGATTTACGAAGTGACCTATGGTCAGAAGATTTCAATTATTAGTTTCTTATGGCAACAGTTTCATCAAATTTGACTCAATTCCTTTTTGAACAAACCACAAAGAACGAACGTGAATGGTTAGAAGGTATGGTCCAATCGACTGAATTGGATCTTATGACAGCGTTTGTTGCAGCACCACGTTTTTTATCCAAAAAAAATATTTCTTATGACTCGAAATCTAAGGGGAATTTGATTCCCCATTTACCGGGGTTTCAAGTGGACAATTGGAATTTAATTCGTTTAGCGCGAGTTTGGTTGCTTTTGCATTTGGATACAGAGCCAAAAGAACTATTCATTAAAAATATCGAAACATTATTTGATACAGCAGAATTAAATGAATTAGTTGCCTTATACTCTGCTTTACCACTCCTGTCCTATCCTTTAGAATGGCTGCCGCGAGCTACTGATGCCGTGAGATCCAATATGGGATTTGTATTTGATGCCATTGCCCTCTTAAATCCTTACCCAGAACTTTATTTTCCAGAACTATCATGGAACCAACTGGTTCTAAAAACCATTTTTAATGGAAAACCTATCCATTTGATCTGCGGAGTTGATAGGCGTAAAAACAGAGAACTCGCAGTTGCTGTTTATGATTTTATCAGCGAACGTTCAGCGGCGGGTAGGAAAGTTCCTTTGCAAATTTGGCGGTTAATGGGCGACTTTCTAGATGTTTCGAGTTTTGAAAAAATCAGTGTTTTATTTTCCTCTGAAAATAAAGAAGAAAGGGAAGTTGCTGCGCTTGTTTGTTCTGAATCTAAAGATCCAAAATTTCGATCTTTACTATCAAAGTTCCCAGATCTAGAATTATCTATACAAAAGGGAGAGTTGGATTGGTCTAAACTAGAGTCCATTCCCGAATAATTTTTTATGTGCCAGAATCCAAACGACCAAACAAATAATCCCTCTCATTTTGAATCGATACATCCGCAAGAAGAACTACCAACTCACAAAGATTTGTTGTGGGAGGATTATCAAAATTTAATCCAAGGTATGCGTTTTTTCGATCCTCATATTCACATGGTATCTAGAACCACTGACGACTATCAGATGATGGCGAAGGCAGGAATTGTTGCGATTATTGAACCTGCCTTTTGGGTGGGACAACCAAGAACCGGGCTTGCCAGTTTTAAGGATTATTATAGTAGTCTTGTTGGTTGGGAACGTTTTAGATCTTCTCAATTCGGAATTAAACATTATTGTACCATGGGATTAAATTCAAGAGAAGCAAATAACGAACGTCTTGCGGAAGAAGTAATGGAAATATTGCCATTGTTTGCTTATAAAGAAGGTGTCGTTGGTATTGGTGAAATTGGATTTGATGACCAAACTGCTTTGGAAGAAAAATACTACCGGCTGCAGTTGGAACTTGCAAAAAAAACAAAGTTACCTGTTCAAATCCATACACCCCATCGCGATAAAAAAAGAGGAACAGAAAGGAGTATGGCCATTGCATTGGAACACGGTCTCGATCCTTCTTGGGTAGTTGTGGACCATAATAACGAAGAAACTGTTAAGTCAGTGTTAGACCAAGGTTTTTGGGCAGCATTTACTATTTATCCTTTTACTAAAATGGGAAATGAAAGGATGGTAGCTGTTGTTGAAAAATATGGTTCAGAAAGGATCATGATCAATTCGAGTGCTGATTGGGGAATCTCGGATCCACTTGCCATTCCCAAAACCGCAGCTCTTATGAAACAAAGAGGGATTTCTTCTGAAGTGATTCGCAAGGTTACTTACCAAAATGCGATTGATGCGTTCGCTAAAAGTGGGCAAATCGATGTGACGGACTTTGAAACAGAGTCCCAACCAGATCCGAATGCTAAATTTCATGGCAACTCCATCCTTCGAGGTGGCCAACAACCGGTTATCAATAAAAATTCTCTGCTAATCCAATAGATGAATGTAAAAGCCTATATTACACTTCTCCGACCCGCAAATGTAGTGACAGCACTTGCTGATATTCTTGCTGGTATGGCGATTGTTGGTTTTGTTTGGAATGACAAAACACCTTTCTTACTTCTTTTCTCTACCATTGGGTTGTATGGTGGAGGAGTGGTTCTCAATGACTATTTTGATGTTTCTATTGATACAAAGGAAAGACCAGAACGCCCAATACCCAGCGGCAAGGTATCCAAATCATCTGCTTTGGTTTTTGGAAGTTTACTTTTAGGATTAGGAATCGGTTCTGCTTTTTTATACCAATTACTAAGTGGATGGATTGCCTCTTCCATTGTTGTCCTTATTCTTACTTACAACCGTTTTGCGAAACATCACTCTTTTTTTGGTCCATTTTTTATGGGTCTGTGCCGTGGGGGTAATTTGATTCTTGGAATGAGTTTAGTTTCTGAAATCAAAATTTCGGAAGCCTCACTATCTCTATTTCCAATTTTTTATATAGCGACCATAACAATGATCAGTCGAGGAGAAGTGTATGGTGGGAAAAAAACTCAAATTGCAATTGCTGGAATTTCTTATCTACTTGTATTCGTTTCTTTGGCAATTTTTTCCGATCGCCTGGGAAATTTACTCCTAACTATTCCTTTTGTGATTTTACATTTAGTAATGGTATTACCCCCTCTCGTTCGTGCTTACAAAAATCCGATAGGACCTATGATTGGTAAGGCGGTAAAGATGGGAATCATTACCCTGATTCTACTCAATGTTTCCTTTGCTGCTAGTTTTGGCTTTTTATATATAGCCCTTGTTATTCTTTGTTTATTGCCTCTTTCCTTGGCATTGGCTAAAACTTTTTCTGTTACCTAGAGTCGTGTTATGATTGAAGATTCTTTATCTCCGCTTTCTTCTGAATTCCAAGTTCCTTATCGTTATACGGTTCAGTTTACCAAGAGGATTTTTGACCCTAGGAATTCTTGTTTAAGTGATTTTTTAATTTCAGAGCAAAAGCAAGGGCTTTTAAAAAAAGCCTTGGTAGTCCTGGATGAGGGACTTACTTTTCACTATCCAAATCTACAGACAGAGATTAAAACTTATTTTCAGGGACTGAACACTATTGTTCAACTAACGGGTGATATCTTTGTTATACCCGGAGGGGAAAAATGTAAAAACAACCCGAAACTTTGGGAAACTTTGGTTGATGCAGTGGATACTTACGGGATCGACCGGCATTCTTATATCATTGTAATTGGAGGAGGAGCTCTCCTTGATTTGGTTGGCTATGTAGCTGCAGTTTCCCACCGGGGCATTCGATTGGTTCGTATACCCACTACAGTGCTCTCTCAAAATGATTCTGGTGTGGGTGTAAAAAATGGAATTAACTACAAAGGAAAAAAAAATTTTCTAGGGAGTTTTGCTCCACCGGTTGCCGTGTTTAACGATTTAGATTTTTTACAAAGTCTGGACGATCGAGATTGGCGTTCTGGGATGGCAGAAGCAATCAAGGTATCTCTTATTAAAGACAAAGATTTTTTTCTTTGGATCGAATCCAATGCCCATGCTTTACAATTTCGAAATTTAGAAAAGATGTCTTATCTCATCCATCGCTGTGCTGAACTTCATATGGATCATATCGCTAATGGAGATCCATTTGAATTTGGATCTTCCCGGCCATTGGATTTTGGTCATTGGGCGGCTCATAAACTAGAATACCTTACAAACTTTTCCCTCCGCCATGGAGAGGCAGTTGCCATTGGAATGGCTTTGGATACAGTATATTCTTATCAAAATCAGTTTTTACCAGAAACGGATAGGAATAGAATTCTCGCACTTTTAAAAAACCTTGGTTTTATAATCTATCATCCAAAGTTGTCAGAGAACCAAAAAGAAAATTTATATTTAGGGTTACAAGAATTTAGGGAACACTTGGGAGGAAGACTCACCATCATGTTGTTAGCTGGTATTGGGGAGGCCAAAGAAGTCCATGAAATCGATCTAAAAATTCTAACACATTCTGTTGATTTTTTGGAAAGGTATATATGAAAACCAAATACGGCCACTTAACCTATTGTTCCAATATTCATCCAGGTGAATCTTGGGCAGACCATTTTTTGCATCTTAAAAAAAATCTTCCCTCGATTCGTGCTAGTGTATCGCCAGACAGTCCTATGGGTATCGGCCTTCGTATAGCGAATGAAGCATCATTGGAATTGATAAAGCCAAACGTTCTTGCTGAGTTTCAATCTTGGTTAGAAAGTGAGGGATTTTATGTTTTTTTAATCAACGGGTTTCCTTACGGAGGATTCCATGAAACTATCGTGAAAGAAAATGTATACAATCCCGATTGGGCTACCAATGAGAGACTGGAATACACCATTCGTTTATTTTCAATTCTTTCTCAATTATTACCTAAGGGTATGGAAGGAGGGGTATCTACTCCGCCGCTCTCGTATCAATTTTTTGATACAACTGATTCCGAGCGTAAACTTAGGATCGAATTGGCCACCAAACAAATAGTAGATGTACTTCTTGTTTTGATCGAAATCCAAAAAAATAAAGGGCAAACCTTACATTTAGATATAGAGCCGGAACCCGATGGGATTTTAGGGAATGTAAAACTTTGGGTGGATTGGTTTTTGGAAGATTTTCTTCCTCTTGCAGTTGAGAAAATTCAAAACCAGACCGGATTTACAAATGAAATGGCCAATCATATTGCCAAAAAACACATTCGACTTTGTTTAGATGTCTGTCATTCGGCAGTTAGTTTTGAAGACAATCAAGCGATCATTAGGTTACTTAGCGAAAATTCAATTCAAATTGGTCGAATTCAAATAAGCTCTGCGTTAAGAGTAAAGTTTTCAAATCAAACCACAGAAACACTGGATTTAATTGCCAGTTTTAAGGAACCAACCTATCTTCATCAAGTAGTAGTTAAATCAGCGAATGGTGAATTACATTCTTATCCCGATTTACCTGAGGCCCTACTGATAGGAGCAAAACCTTCGGAGGAATGGAGGATTCATTTTCATGTGCCAGTTTTTTTTGACTCTTATGGATTAGTATCCTCTACTCAAAAGGAACTAAAAGAACTTTTAACGATACATAAAAATTCCCCCATCACCGATGCTTTGGAAGTGGAAACATATACCTGGGGAGTTTTGCCGGAAGAACTACAAATTCCTATGACTGAATCAATCATTCGTGAATTACGGTGGGTAAAATCCATCTTAGAAATAGAATCAAACCCAAAGGATTGAAATAGGATGCCATTAAAAACAAATAAATTCCAAAAAACAGTGGTCATTGATGTTGTTGGACTTAGCACATGTTTGGTGGGAGAGTGTACTCCCTTTTTGAAAAATTTTTTAGAAAATAGAAATACTCTCCTGATTGCACCTATGCTTCCAGCTGTGACCACGAGTACTCAATCAACTTATCTAACTGGAGAATGGCCAAATAAACATGGAATTGTTGGCAATGGTTGGTATGATTTTGAGGATGCAGAAATAAAATTTTGGAAACAATCCAATCACTTGGTCGAAAGTCAAAAAATATGGGAAAGAGCAAAAAAGGTAGATCCTAACTTTACCTGCTCTAAAATGTTTTGGTGGTACAATATGTACTCGAGTGCTGATTATTCTGTCACACCGAGGCCTCAATACCATGCGGATGGTGTCAAAGCTCCCGATTGTTATTCTCACCCTCCGGAACTTCGCGATGAGTTACAAAAAACACTCGGTAAATTTCCCCTCTTTCACTTTTGGGGACCAAATGCCAATATCAAATCTACACGGTGGATAGCCAATGCAACCCTATTCGTGGATCAAAAATACAATCCTACTTTAACGTTTGTTTATCTTCCTCACTTAGATTATTGTCTTCAAAAGTTTGGACCTAATCTTCCTTCCATTCAAAAGGAACTTCTTGAAATTGACAAAGTTCTTAAACAATTGATAGAGTATTATCAAAGTAAAGATACGAAAATCATTTTGCTTTCTGAATATGGAATCACTCCAGTGCATCGGCCCATCCATATCAATCGAATCCTTCGAGAACACGGATTGGTTTCAGTTCGCAAGGAGAGGTGGTATGAACTCCTAGATCCTGGTGCTTCTCGAGCCTTTGCAGTTTCCGATCATCAAATTTCTCATATTTATTGTAATGATCCAACAGTCAAAAACCAAGTGGTAAAAATTCTAGAAAAAGTAGAGGGAATTGATCTAATTCTCGATAAAAAAGCTCAAAAAAAATACAATCTTGATCATAAACGTTCTGGTGATATCGTTGTAGTCGCCGATTCGGAATCTTGGTTTACTTACTACTACTGGTTAGATGACAAAAGGGCACCAGATTATGCACGTTTGGTGGATATTCACAGAAAACCAGGATATGATCCTTGTGAATTGTTTATGGATCCGAAAAAACCGGCAATCAAATTAAGGGCAGGCATTAAGTTACTCCGCAAAAAACTCGGTTTTCGATACCTGATGGATGTCATTCCGTTGGATGCGAATTTAGTCAAAGGTTCTCATGGTTCCATTCATAAAAAAAAGGAATTTTACCCAATTTTTTCTTCGGACAGGCCATACCCAAAAAAAGATATTTCTGCCAATAAAGTGTACGATTTGATTTGGGACCAAATGACATCTAAGATTTAAATGTTTGACTCGTTAGCTTCTGAAACATTATTTTTAATTCAGTGTCTGTAGAAGAAATCAAAGTTGTTAATTATTCCAAAGGTGCTGCCATTGTTGTGCAGAATTCCATCAATATAGGGAACTTTTTCATTGTTAGGTCTGGTCGAGTTTCGGTTGATTCCGAACACATCGTGGTTGATCATGAACTCGCTTATTATGAAGCGGGTGATAGCTTTGGACTAGTTTCAGCCCTCACAGAACATCGATTTTTGGTAACATTATTCGCCGATACAGATGTAGAACTAGTTCAAATTCCCATTCGACTTTTGGGATCTTACCTTAAAGAAAGAAAAGAACTGGCCATGAAAATTTTGGGGCTATACTCAAGAGAACTTAGGACCTTACAAAAACATCTTTCGAAAGCAAACAAACCTTCTGATAGGGATTACCATCCAGAACGATTGGTACTCAATGCAAGAACTTACTTGTCATGGGAAAAACCAAATTTAGCCGCATATTCCTTACAGGCTTTTTTGAAATGGTCCAAAGAAAATAATTCTACAGAGAATCTAACAGAAGCTACAGAGCTACTCAAGTCCATAGGTTCTAATTACAAACCTTTTGTCTGGGACAGTATGCAAGGCAATGTAGAGGCTGGTGAGATTCTATTTGTCGAAAGTGAAAAGAGTAACGAAATCTATGTTGTGTTAGAAGGGAATGTAAAGCTATTCGGAATCGTCCGTGGTATTGAATATGTGATCGATGTTTTGGGGCCTGGGGAAATTTTCGGAGAGATGTCTTTGATTGATAACGCTCCGAGAATGGCATCTGCGATTACAGAAACAAAGACCAAAATCCTTCGGGTCACTGCGGAAAATTTGTTTGAATCAGTTGGTCCATCCTTGCTGCAGAAAATCTTTGAGAGTATTGCAAGGCGGATTTGGTTTTCTCACCAAAGGTTGGTAATCCTTCGATTAAAAACTCCTGTGATTCGACTCTATGCTTATTTATACAATTCCATTAGAGACCAAGACATTCGATTGGGAAGAACTTTGGACGAAAGTTTAGCTAATGCTCATACAATTTATATCCAAATGGAAGAGCTCTGTAATATGTGTGGGATTATCAAAGTCAAACAGGACACCATCCGGGAATTTTTGAATGACACAAATCTTGTAATTGAACCTAACCGCATTACGATCAAAAGCCGTAAAAGGTTGGAGGAAAAGTTAGGCCATTATAAATCAAAAGAGGGGCAAATTGTTGCCTAAATAATCAGGTCTTTTTGAGTGATGGCATTTTTCAAAGCGTACTAAAAATTGTAATGATTTTTTTAGCCATTATGTTCTAGTTCGGTGATGAAAAAATTTCTCGTGTATTCTCTCGGGGCATTCTATATCATTGCGGGAACCAACCATTTTTTTTCCCCTGAATTTTATTTGGAAATGATGCCAGATTACCTTCCTTTTCATGAACTTTTAAATGTGACGAGTGGACTTGCCGAAATTACATTGGGTTCCCTTGTCCTTTACGAGCGGATGCGAAAAATGGCTAGCTACGGGATCATCCTACTCTTGCTCGCTATTTACCCTGCTAACATCAATATGTTGTTAACTGCGTTGGAAGGTAAAGATTATGGGGTTCCGATCTGGGCTCTTTATGCAAGATTACCTTTTCAATTTTTATTTATTTATTGGGCATGGCTCGTGAGAGACTTTAAATGGTCAGATGAAACAAACTAACACTAGTGAGTTAGAATGACAAAAGAGCTAAAAAGAAAATCGCAAGAAATTCCGAAAAAAGCAGGTCAATGGACCTTTCTTTCTAACCATGCTCATGTTTTGATTTGTCTGAGTAAGGATAGTGAAATGCGATTAAAAGATGTTGCTATACTTGTTGGTATTACTGAGAGAGCCGTACAAGCCATTGTTAAAGATTTGGTAGATGCGCAAATTTTAGAAAAGAGTAAAGACGGTCGACGTAACCAATACATTATCCAGACGGAACAAAAGTTACGGCATCCTTTGGAAGCCAATCATTCTATTTCTGAGCTGTTGCGGTTGGGAAAATAACAGCAAATCCAACTTTAGGTTTGCTGCCTTCTTTCTAGTTCTTTAACTTTGGAAACAATTCCTTCATTTTTTGGTACTGGAATCTGTAACTCTTTTGCAACTTTTACTACTTCGCCGTTGATAAAATCAATTTCTGTCTTTCGTTCATGATCGAGATCCTGGACCATCGAAGTTCGAATGCGAAAGTATTTCAATCCAAGAATGATAAGAATCAAATGACGGATCCATTTAGGCAAAGCCCCGGGGCCTCCACCTAATTTTTGTATGGGGAACGATCCTGGAACAACTTGTTCTTCGATTTTTAATTGGTTCATCAGCAGTTTGATTTCTGTTAATGTCTCTAATGCCTCACCTCTAAAGATTCGATTTAGAAAAAGTCCACCTAAACTCATTTGTTTTGATGCCGCTAAACCATTGATGATGGAGTTGATTGCTAGTTTATGCCACCGATATCCTTCTAGTTTGTCAGTCAGAACCACTGGTATGTAAGGTGCTAGGATCTCCTCCCATATGGGATCTGGTTTTATTCCTGAAATATCACCCAAGATAAGACTACCTAAATTTGATTGGTAATACATTCCATTGGGAAGGGTTTGGGTATTCCAACCGACAACTCCACCGAGAATCAGATTTTTGTAAGAGGCTAAATTTAACTCAGGAATTCCGTTTTGGATTAAAATCCATTTTCCATTGGGTCCCAGAAGAGGTTTCGTTTCCTCCAAATAATCTTTGAGATTTTGATTTTTGCATCCAATAAAAATATAATCAAATTTATCTTTGTTATCTTGAATCTTTGTTAGATGGTTTTTTAGATCTATCTTAACTTTTTTTCCATTTGGTCCTCGGAATTCAATAGGGGAATTTGTTAAAGATTGGAATCTGTTTTCGTTGCGACAAAGGATTTGGAAGGGCACTGCATTTTGGTAAAGTGCATGAACGATGGTTGCAGTTACAGAACCAATCCCACTAATGGCAATGGAAGGATACATGATTGACATATGTCAAGAAATTGTAACCACGCCTTTTCTAAAAATCTTCTCTTTTTTCTTGACGTTGGTTTCTTTGCAAGTAAAAAACTAGATTGCAACCACAGGGGGATGTAATGAAAAAATATTTCATTCGAATATTCATTTTAGTGTTAGTTGGAACGGTCTTTGGTAATTGTATTTATACAGAACTCCGATCGCCGGGCCTTGCCGCTAATATGACGCAATATGTAATGACATCGGAAGATTATCAAATCCTCGGGCCGGTAGAAACCCAAGGGGAATTTGTATCTTGGTTTTTGGTGGTTCTTACTGGGGAAACTGGATATAGCGAACTTTTGAAACAAGCAAAGGAAAAAGGTGGGGACGATATCATCAATTATCGTTTCGAAGTCCGCCAAAAGAGTATTTTGCTTATCGTATGGAATCGAGTGATTTGGAATGCGTCGGCTATCGCAATCAAATATAAGGATAAAATCAAAAAATAAAAAGTAAAATCTGGATCGATAACAACATCGCGTTCAATAGAAATTACACTTGGAGAATTTATTTTCCTCTAAGTGTAATCACAAGCTTTACGTTCTCTAATTTCTTTCCTGTTTTTTTAAAGTAACTTTCTTTTAGTTCATCTAGAACTTTCGTTTCTAGTTCTTCATCCATTTCCACATCTGTGATCTCGCCTGTCTCTTCATTCAGAGCGTGATGGTGGGGGCCTATGTTCGAATCGAAATGAGTCACACCACTTTTTAATTCCAAAGTTCCGAGCATTCCCTTTTCTGCAAAGAGTTTGAGGTTATTGAAAATGGTCGCCCTCGATGCGTGGGGGAAATGGGAATTGACCAAATGAAATACTTCTTCCGCAAAGAGGTGTTGGTGGCGTTCCAGAAGGAGGTGAGCCATTTCCAATCTTTGTGAAGTCGGTCGGATCCCATGTGATTCCAGGAGTTCCTTTGTTTTTTGGTAACTTAAATCCATTTCAGTTTCACCTTCTCCGCATGCTTTTTTTTGTCAATAATTAGACTAAGTCTAAAAAATGATTTTCTTAGAATGAACTTAATTTTAGACTAAATCTAGTTAATCTGCCTCTACATGAGGAAAATGAAGGTAGTAGGGGAAATGGAAAGGCTGGGCAGGAGGAAAGAGTTAGTTTGTTATTTCTTATCATGGTCAGGAAATTTTCAAAAGTTTGATCCCATAAGGAGTGCCCTTTGCTAGAAGTAGGCGAACTTGTGTTCAAACGAAATCCAACTAATGCTTGTAAATCGATCAAAAAGTCCTACGAAGGCAAATCAAATAGATGGATACCAATCTAAAGAAAATCATCCATAGGATCACTATGAACCAAACGGGTTTTCTTGACCAACTGAGGATGAATCGCCGAAAAAGCCGGACGATAAGACTCATTCCCCTGTTTACCTTGTGGTAAACAGGTTTTTTGCACAACGACCACTTGTAAAAAATTCTTGCACTTCCTATAGATTTCTATTCAATCCTTCCGGTGTTCCTCGGAGATTCTATGAAAATTCAAAATTTCTTATTTTTTCTCCCTTGGAGTATGACCTTCTTTTGGACAAGTCGATGAAAATCTTTTTGTTATTCGCATTCCTATCGACTACTTCGATTTATGCACAAGTTGTTTCGTTAGAATCGGGTTGGGAGTTCCAACGAGAAGGCGAATCAGAATCCAAACCCATAATGGTTGGGGTACCCTTAGTGGACCAAGGATACCAAGTTCCGGTACGTGGGAAGTATCGATTGAAAATCCCAGTGCCAGTGATCCCTGAATTTTCGCAGGCCATCTACATGGACCGGATCCATTCGGCTGACCAAACATTTTGGAATGGTAAACCCATCGGTTCCACTGGAAGTTTTACACCTGACTATTACCCCTATTGGCATAAAGTACGCTATTATGAAATTCCGATTTCTCTTTTAAAACAAGGAGATAATGAATTAGTTGTGGATGTGGAATGTCGTGAAACACAGTTTAGGTGTGGCTTGTTTCGATCCGTTCCTGTTTTTGGCTCCCAAGATCAAATTAAAGATAAAATGGTTTTTGAAGATGTAAACCAAATCCTAATTGCAGCATTATTCTTTGGAATTTTTCTGCAACAAGCGATTGGATATGCCTTAAATCGCTCGTCCAAATCTGGACTGTATCTCGCGGGAACAGCAGTTTTTTTTGTCGGATGGCGATTGCCTGCTTTAAATAAAATTCATTTTCTGATGATCAACCCAGAAATTCTGGTGCGACTGTTATTTTTTTGCCAGTTTATTTTCCCCGTCTTTATCATGTTATTTGTACATACTCTTTTTGATCGGCGGATTACAAAACTCGCAGTAATTACTTTTTTTTTGGATACCGTTCTTGCTTTCATTCAATTGTTTTCTATGGATCCAGATAGTCGATTTTATTTGGTCTATCTATGGTATATATTACTAGCTATTAAGGTTCCCATCCTTGTACAGTTGTTGGCGAAAAATTATAAAAAAACGGCAGAAGCAGTTGTTGTTTCCCTTGGAGCACTAGTTGCAACATTCTTCGGAATTGCTGATGTCATTACTGACGTAGTCACCGGAAAAAATGGGTATTTAACTCAATATGGGATTTTGACATTCCTGTTTACGGGAGTCCTTGCCATTGCTTTACAAAGTGCCAGGACAAGAAGAGAACTTCGAAATCTAAATGAATCATTAGAAATGATAGTCACTCTGCGTACGCAAGAATTACACAAACAATATAAATTATTGCATGATGATTTGGTGATAGCCGCAGGTTTGCAATCCAAACTAATACCTCCTATGGAATTCAAACACCAATCACTCAGTGTTGCTTCTGTTTTTATGCCTATGGAAAAAATCGGTGGTGACTATTTTGACTACTATATTCACGAAGATAACTCCGTTACTTTCTTGTTATGTGACGTTTTAGGGCATGGAATTGCGGCGGCTCTCATCGCTAGTATGTTGAAAGTCAATTTTCTGGAAATTGCTCCAAAAGAAAAGGATCCCGCTACATTTTTATTGGAACTAAATCTTAAGATGTTACCTGTCGTTGAAAAAAATTATATTACTGCAGTTGCTTGTCATTTTGATTTAGAGAAATCCAAAATCAACTATTCGGTTATGGGCCATCCAAGTCCCTATTTTATGAATGTTGTTTCTAATTCCCTGGCACCCCTTACTGGTAGGGGGCCAATTATGGGTTGGAAAAAAGATGTTTTGGTAGAAACATTTTCTCGTGATCTAAAACCGGGAGATCGATTCTTTTTTTATACAGACGGAATTACGGAGAGTCAGAATAAAAATAGGGAATTATACGGAGAATCACGATTGATTGAACAATTGGCTGGCGGATTAAATCTCTCAATTTCTGATTTAAATGAAAAAATCAGAAAGGATATTCGAAAATTCGCATTTCGTTTGTCAGATGACGTAACATACTTTACGATTGATATCAAATGAAAACCATACTTGAACGATTGGGAATTCGTTGGTTACTTAATTTAGGGGTCACCGAACAGCTGGATTTGGAATCCTCTGTTCGAGTTCAACTTTCTAATTTAATAGCATTTTTAGGGATATTCTCGAACATCAAGTATTCCATTTTCTTTGTTATTGCTGGAGCTCCGCATTATCAATTCATGAATCTTATTCATGCAATAGTAATTGCTTTGTTGGTTTTCGTTTTGTATTTGAATACGAAAGAAAGTTATTCCCTATCTAGAATTATATTGGTTTTTACAATTTCTGTTCCATTGTTTTTTGTTTCGACGATTAGTTTTGGAACTTCTGGCGGATTTTATTATTATTTCCTAATGTTTGCAATTGTACCCTTTGTTCTTTTCTCTTATGAGGAAAAATGGTGGATTCTTTTTGTCTTTCTTATGAACACCGCTTTCTATATTTGGTTCGAATTTTTTGGCAATCCAGGTGTATTTGCAAAGGGTACACTTTTGTATTTTAAAGAGGTTCAAGATTTATTTCGTATTAATTCCGTTGTTTCTTGTTTATCTTTCGTTGCTTTATTTATGTTTTATTTTTTAAGAAATATCAACAGAATCCAAAAAGAAATGATCCGGATCAATGACCACAAGGATCGAATTTTTTCAATCTTAGCTCATGATTTAAAAGGACCGATTGGAACCATGAGTACGTTTTTGGGTTATCTCACAACTTCTTTACCAGAAAGGGAGGAGCTTGTATTTGCCCTGAAAGAGCTTAAAAAAAGTACGAATCAAACTTACTTAGTATTGGAAAATTTGTTAGATTGGGTTAGGAATGAAACTAAAAAGATTCAATGTAATCCCGAAAATCTAAATCTCGCGGTTATTTTAAAAAATGCAATGGATATACTCAATATCCAAGCAACAGATAAAGGAATTCTTTTTGAAACAAAAATCTCTGAAGAACATTCTATTTACTGTGATGAAAGAATGACTGCCACAGTGTTGCGCAATATATTATCGAATGCGATAAAATATTCCCATCCTAATGGAAAGGTTATGATTGAGGCGGAACTGGTATCTCCGTATATGGAAATTCGTTTTGAAGATCATGGTGTAGGTATGACTCAAGACCTTTTGGAAAAAATTATGGAAGGCAAACGATTTGCTTCTGGATTCGGTACTGTTGGGGAGAAGGGAACTGGTCTCGGCCTTCTTGTTTGTATGGAATTATTAAAGGAACAGGGGGGATCTCTTTGTGTCATTAGTAAACCAAAAGAAGGAACAAAAATCATTATCAGACTTCCTCTAGCAGATTAATTTCATTTCTTTTTTTTAAAGTTCGAGTCCAATCTTTAAGTATGTGGCCCTCTTCTTATTTTCGTTGGTTAACCAAGTCCGTCCCCATGGGACCGGTAGAAATCTATCCAGAACTTTCAGATACCTATGAAACCAACCTTCCTAATGTATTTATCATTGGAGACCTAACTGGTGTTCCTTTGCTAAAATTGGCGGCCGAAAGCGGAGTGAATGTTTGGAAACACATCCGAAACAATAGTTCAAATTGTTTGGATGCAGTGATTATTGGATCTGGTCCCGCAGGTTTGTCTTGTGCATATGAAGCCAGTCGGTTGGGAAAAAAATATGTAGTTCTCGAAGCAAACCTACCATTTCAAACCATCCAAAGTTATCCAAAACAAAAACCAATTTTTGCTGAACCGAAAAACTTCGAATCTTTATCCAAACTTAAAATTCAAGATACTACAAAAGAGGATTTGTTAGAATATCTCAATGAGTTATTAAAAAAAGAACCAATCGAACTACAAACAGGCAAACGAGTTTCTGCCATCCAATATGATGGTTTTCATTATTCTGTAAAAACAGAAGCAGGAGATTCTTATCTTACAAATTCAGTAGTGATTGCAATTGGAAAATCGGGTGATCCAAAACGTTTGGGTGTGAAGGGGGAATCCCATCCTTCTGTTTTCTACCGTCTCTTCGATCCTTATGATACAAAGGATAAGTCGATTGTGATTGTCGGAGGAGGTGATAGTGCAGTAGAAGCAGCTATCGCATGTTCAACTTATGCAAGAGAAGTTAGCCTTATTCATAGAGGAAAGGAATTTCAAAGACCGAAAGAGGAAAATAGAAAAGTTTTGGAGGAGAAAGTTCGAGAGGGTAAAATAAAACTTTTTATGGAAGCAGAGGTGACGGAAATAACAGAACAAAATATTTTTCTGAAAACTCTCAAATCGTCCATCAAACTCAAATCTGATTTAGTTTATGTTTTGATCGGAACCACACCACCAATTTCGTTCTTAAAAAAAATAGGAATCAAAATCCAAAATGAAAAGTCACTTTCTGATTGGATTGGATTCTCTTCGCTTTTTTCATTTGCTGTTCTGGCTTATTTTGGGAAGGCTTCTTTTTATGGACCTGGATGGTTTTCCTCCTTGGCCACAGCCTTTGCTGGTATATCGGTTCTTTCATTATTTCTTTTTGCGTATTTGAGGTTAAAGAGCGGATTAGGATCTTTTCAACCTTGGGTTATTATTAGAAATACCTATCTTTTTGTTGCCTTCGTTTATTTCATTTTTATATATCTAGCCGCTACTTATTTTAATGAAATGGTTTTCGGTAAGTATCCTTCCTTTCATTATACCATGTTATACTCTCTAACCATATTGGTTTTTGGTATCCGAAGGATTTTAGTTAGGAAAACAGATTATATTTTTTATCAAACCCTTAGTTTGATTTTTATACAAGTTTTGTTTTTGTTTTTGTTACCAGAACTAGTTTTACCTGCGCTTGGAGATTTGGGTTATTTAGGTAGTCCCGATGGATACATTCGTAAGGAGATCTTTCCTAATGATGCTTACTGGAAAGCATACGGTTTTATTTTGGCCTGGCCTCTCAGTATGGGAGTGTTGTATGATGGTGGGATCACCAATTTTTGGTTAGGTTATGGATTTCTCTTCAGTTTTGGATTTATTCCTTTTTTAGTTTATCGGTATGGGAAGGGAGCATATTGTGGTTGGATTTGTTCTTGTGGTGGCCTTGCGGAAACCTTAGGTGATGAACATAGACAAAAGATGCCTCACGGGAAATGGGCTTATCGTTTGGAACATTCTGGACAATACATCCTTCTTGTTGCTTTTCTGCTTACGCTACTAAAGTTAGTTGGAGTGTATGGTAAGCTAATTAATCCAAGTTTGGCGATGAGTGAGTCCATTGCTGATTCTGTAAAATGGCTTTATGATATCATTGTAGATATTGGGCTTGCGGGTGTGGTAGGAGTTGGTTTTTATTTTCTTTTATCTGGAAGGATATGGTGCCGCATGTTTTGCCCTTTGGCCTCCCTTATGCATATTTATGCTAAGTCCAGTAGGTTCCGAATATTTTCCGATAAAAAGAAATGTATCTCCTGCAATATTTGTACAAAAAACTGCCATCAAGGTATTGATGTAATGGGTTATGCCAGTCGAGGAATGCCAATGGATAGCATACAATGTGTACGTTGTTCTGCTTGCGTCTCTCTTTGTCCCACAGATGTATTGGAATTTGGACAGTTAACTTCTTCTGGAGTTCGATACGATTCTATCCAGGCAAAGTTACGGAAATAGAAATTGAACACTTTAAGAGAAGATATAGAAGCTCTTTTTTGGGAGGGTGTCCGTGCCGCAACACCCAAATATCTTTCTTTAGAGTTCTGGAACCAACATTCAGACCTAAAAGAAATTCTAAACAATCCAGATAAAAAAACTTATGTGTTTGCATTAGGCAAAGCGGCTTTCTCGATGGCATTGTCGTTTCAGGAATACTTTTCTGTGGATGCAGGTTTTATCCTCACAAAATACAATCACCTTCCTGAAGAGATTCGATCCAAAACCCAGATGGGAATTTGGAAATGTAGAGAGGCGTCTCACCCCATCCCAGATACAAATACCGAAATGTATTCTCGCGAAGTTTTACAAGAACTTTTGGATTTAAATGAAAACCACCAATTAATTGTTTTGTTATCGGGTGGTGGATCTAGTCTCTTCGAAATTCCAGAATTAGGATATCGTATAGATGATATAGTCCAACTAAATCAGAATTTATTAAAACTGGGACTTTCCATTTATGAAATCAATGCAGAGCGCAAAAAATATTCGGCAGTCAAATCCGGTAAGTTATTAAAACTATTAAATCCAAATTTGAAAGTATATACTTTTGCGATTTCTGATGTACTAGGTGATGATCCTTCAGTCATTGCATCGGCTCCTAGTTATCCTGGAAGTGAATATTATATCATGGGGAATTTATCTGCATCCCTTACTGCTATGGAAAAAAAGGCTAAGACATTAGGTTATGAGGTTAAAGTAATTTCTAATTCTTGGGACAAGTCCAGTGAAGATACCGCAGAACTTATGTTTGATGAACTATTAAATTCGCATAAAAACGATAAAAAACAGGCCATTTTACTTGGTGGAGAAATGGTTTGCCCTGTTCTTGGCGATGGCAAAGGCGGGCGTAACCAAGAAACTGCACTCCGTATGGCCATTTTATCCGAATTTTTGCAAAAAGATAGAGATTGGATGTTTTTATCTTGTGGAACGGATGGAACTGATGGCCCCACCGATGCTGCCGGTGGGATCGTGGGAAAACAAACATTGGAGCAAATGAAGGCAAAAGGTTGGGATCCAATGAATGAATTGAATCGATCCAATTCTTATCCCATATTAAAAGACACCAATGCCCTTCTTGTAACAGGGGCCACGGGAACCAATGTAAATGATATTTTGGTTCTTTTGTTAGCGGAAAGGAATTCCTAGTTTCCGATTTTGGCCTGACCAGTAAATTTGAAAGATTGGGTTTTGCCACCGACTCCTTCCAATTTTCGACTGTATTAACTCTTCATCTACTTTCTTTAGTATATTAACATGGTCTTTTAGAAAACGCCATTGGACTTCTTCCTTTTTCTGCGGAGAGAGAAATTCTTTTGAGATATTAAAAACTGATTCTTGTAACCCAATCAAAGCCGGAACTAAAATCGATCGAACAGCTTGGTAATCAAAATTTGATTTTCTCGCAATTGATTCATGTAACCACCATAAGGTTTCTGAATATGTTTTGTTTGATAGTAAGCTGGAGGAATTTATGAAATTCTTGGTCCCGAAAAAGAATGGTTTGAATAAACTTAGACAAGGAGTTGAGGTCCCAGTGTAAAATACTCGTAGTGGGTCTTGGTTGGTTTCAGAGGTATCCCATTCTACAATAAGACTACCATTGGTTTGATTCGGTGTAGTGGGTCCAGTTGCATGTAAACAGAGAGACTTCATCGAAGAAGAAGATGGGTCAAATTCATCTGTATCAATGCAATGTGTTTTCAAAGTTTCCATTGCCTGTTTCGCTGAATAACTGGCAGTTTCCTTTTCTAAATATTTGGCAGTTTCTTCATGTAATTTTCTCCTGTCTTTACAGTGACTCATATATGTGTAAAATTGATCGCTGAAGTGATCTTTAAAGGAAAAATCTCGATTGGATTTTTTTCGTAATTTTTCAATTAGATTAGGAGAGGAATAGTCAAAGTCAGAGCCAATGGTAAGCCCGTTGGAAATTGCATAAAACGAATCTATCTTTTTTGCTACCCAATATCTATCAGCAGTTTCTAAAACATAACCATCAGTACGGTCCGCAATGATAAAACTGTTATGATAGAAAAATGACTTATTTTCATACCCACCGCAGGCATCTTGTCCATAAGTTTCTAAAAGTTCTGTGATTAGAAATAATCCATCTTTGGCAGACTTACATCGTTCTAAAGCTAAACGAATTAAATCCATTCCAGTTAAACCATTGTTTTTTTTTGAAATTTTTAAATTTGTAAATACTGCTTCATTTCCTATACAGAGACCAAATTCATTTACTCCCATTTCTGCCCCCCACATATGGAAGGGTTTACTTAGAAAAACTTCATAAGTAACGGGAGTTTGTGGAATTTCTATAAAAGTTGTACGTAGTAAAGAACCATTTTTATGTTCTAAGCGAGGTATGTGAAGGATCGATTGTGCTTCATTTGGTTCACGGTCCGAGTTTTTGGCAAAGATTCTTTTTTGAGTCTTGGTAAATTTTTCAGTGGCAAGAGATGTGTCGCACATTCTAGAATGTTAAACAGATTTCTTTTAAAATACAAGACCAAATCAAATAAGAATATGCCTTCGATTCCAAAACAAATTTCCGAATACATCCTCATGGGGTTAACCCAGGAACAAGTTAGAAAAAACCGTATGAAGTATGGTGCCAATGAAATCAGCTCCTCCAAAAAAAAAGGAATCTTTCAGATGTTATTGGGAGTGGTCACAGAGCCAATGATTTTGCTTCTCATTTCCATAAGCATAGTTTATTTGCTTTTGGGTGATCGGGGAGAGGCATTGTTGTTATTGTTCTCAGTTGTAGGGATTATAACGATCACTTTCATCCAAGAAAAAAAAACAGAAACGGCAATCTCCGCATTACGTTCCCTGGCGAGTCCCCGAACCAATGTCATCCGAGACCAACAAATCATTCGCATCGAAGGAAAAGATGTAGTTTATGATGATCTGTTAATTTTGAACGAAGGGGACAGGGTCCCTGCTGACTCTGAACTTATATCCGATAGAATGTTCTCGTGTGATGAATCTCTCCTAACGGGAGAATCTGTGCCTGTAACCAAATCACAATCAAATCCAGTGTTTTGTGGGTCGTTAGTTGTTAGTGGAGAAGGTGTTTGCCGTGTGAAAGCGGTGGGAAATCATACCGAGATTGGTAAAATTGGTCGTAAGATTGCTGATGAGGCCATTGGAAGAACTTTGCTTGAGGTAGAAGTAGCACGTCTAGTTCGTAATCTGTTTATCGTTGCGGCTTCATTGTGTGTGATTCTTGCTCTCTACTTCGGGATTGTCAAAAACCAATGGTTACAAGGTTTACTTTCCGGACTCACACTTGCCATTGGTTTAATGCCAGAAGAACTCCCTTTGGTAATGACCATATTCTTTGCGTTAGGTGCATTTCGTTTGAGCACAAAAAATGTTTTGGTAAGACGTTCATCGATCATTGAAACTCTAGGTGCAGCCACAGTCCTTTGTTCTGATAAAACAGGGACAATTACTCAGAATAAAATGAAAATTGGAATCGTTGTAACAGAATCGGAAACTGTCGAATTGAATCCCAATTCAAATCTTTCTGAGGAAATAAAAAACTTACTCCATATTGCATATTGTGCTTCCAAACACCCTAGTTTCGATCCAATGGACATTGCAATCTCCGATTGTTTGGTTTTGTTCCATGAAAGAGAGGATTCCGCTTTACTATCAGTCCAAGATTTTCCATTAACACCAGATCATTTAACGATGGTTCGTGTTTTGAAAGAAGGGGAATCTTACGTTAGTTATGCAAAAGGATCACCCGAAGCGATTTTTGATTTGTGTAAATTTAATTCTTCCGAATTAGATTTTTGGACAACTAAAACCAATGAATTAGCAAAAAGAGGGTTTCGAGTGCTCGGTGTTGCCAAATCAAGGTCTCCTTTAAATGAGATCCCCGAGGTAAGAAATCAAATCGATTATTTGTTTTATGGACTATTGGCATTTTTAGATCCAATTCGAGAGATCGTTCCTTTCGCAGTCAAAACTGCTTACGATTCGGGGATTCGAGTGATAATGATTACGGGCGATTATCCAGAAACAGCAAAGAACATTGCAAATCAAATTGGATTAAAGGAATCCCATTTGGTATATACGGGAAAAGAATTTTCGAATCTGAGCGAAGAAGAGATGCAGAAAGTCATACGTAAATGCAATGTTTTTTCAAGAGTGAGTCCTGAAGACAAATGGCGCATTGTTCGGATGTTAAAAGCAGATGGCGAGATTGTTGCCATGACTGGAGATGGAGTGAACGATGCACCTGCATTACGTACCGCAAACATTGGTGTTGCTATGGGTGAGAGGGGGACGGATGTAGCTCGTGAAGCAGCCGATATTGTTTTGTTAGATGATTCTTTTTCTTCCATTTTGGAATCGGTCCGGATAGGAAGACAAATTTTTGATAATTTAAAAAAAGCTTTGGGTTATCTTATTGGTGTTCATATTCCGATAGTTGGTATTACTTTTTTCCCGATTATCTTCGATTGGCCAATCATCGTTTTGTCGGCAATTCATATTGTGTTTATGGAAATGGTCATTGATCCGACCTGTACCATTGTATTCGAAAGAGAATCAGCTGAATCTGATTTGATGAAAAGGAAACCGAGAAAAACCAAGGAACCATTGTTAGATCGTGAGTTGTTCATTAATTCCTTGATTCAGGGAGCATTTTCATTGTTATCAGTTGTATCTTCCTATTGGATCACTGAATTGTTCCTAAAAGGGACATCCTCAGCCAAGGTGGTGAGTACAGCAACTTTTGTTACATTAGTATTTTCTAATTTATTTTTAATCCTAGCCAATAGGTCGCTACATGAGTCCATGTGGAGCCGAATGCGAATTCCCAATCCTATCATTCGTTATGTCTTTGCTGGAACTATTGGCGTACTTGTTTTATCTATGTATTTGCCCGGAATGAATACAATGTTCCGGTTTGTCCCACTCAATTTTCTGCAGTTTTCATCGGCGATACTGGTTGCATTTGTGGGAGTGTTGTTCTACGATATGACAAAAGTTTTAGTTTCCAAATTACTTCGTGGCTGACATGGACGGAGTCTGTTTCTAAACTTAGTAAAAGCTTATGATAGAACTCTTCTTTCCTAAAAAGTATTCTGCCCTTTGTTTAAAATCTGCGTTTTTTGGTTTTTTTGCCCATACGGGATTTGTGCGTGGGTTACAAGAAATTGGCTTTAAACCCGCAGTGGTCACAGGTTCCAGCTCTGGTGCTATGATCGGTGCTTTGTATGCAACGGGACGAGAGATGGTGGATTTTGAATCTCTTGTTTTGGGACTACGAAAAAAGGATTTTTGGGAAGGAAATTCCCTTACGATGCTTGGACGATTGTTGCGTAAAGGTTTAAATGGATACAGTGGAGTTTTGACCGGCAAAGCCACACGTGACATTCTATATCCTTACCTTGGGAATAAAAAGTTTTCTGACTTGCCCATTAAACTAGGAATTGCAGTATCCAATCTTTCCAAAAACAAACGAGAACTCATCACGGAAGGAAACGTACTCGATGCAGTAATGGCATCCATTGCCTTTCCTTTTTTGTATGAAGTCCAAGAATTCCAAGGACAAGAGTTTTTGGATGGAGGAATCGGAGACGGTGAACCAATTAAAGAATTAATCTTAGATCCAAGTATCGACCGTATTGTAATCCATCAGATCAACAACCACAGACCGTTAAGTAAAAATACAATGAAACGAGCGTTAGATGCTTCTGTGCAAATCATTGAATCCGAATCTGAGGACTTAAAATCTTTACTGGCAAAAGAAAAGGGAAAAAAACTCATTCGATTGGAAACAAACACTCCTTATTTATCTCCGAATGATTTTTCTAAAGGTAAGTTTGCCCTTGCGGAAGGTAGAGGAACTGCCTACCGACACAAGTCTGAGATTTTGGGAGATTTAGAATTACCTGTCTTTGGCTTTTTTAATCCGTAATCATTAATATGGACATTCAAAAGAAACTCAATGTATTGATTGTTGAAGATTCTCTGGCTTCTTACAAAGCCATTGTTGCGGTCCTTCAAAACTTTGGGTTTTCTATTTTTGCAGAAAGGGCTGAATGGAAAGCAGAATTTGAACAGAGAATCAATGACGAAACCTGGGATATCGTCATTTCTGATTTTTACCTTCCCGATTTTGACGGAAAATACGTCATCGCCAGAGTCAAAGAAATTAATCCAGATTTACCTGTGATTTTAGTAACAGAATTTCTTCCAGAGGATGCTGCTTCCGAATTTCTCAAGTTGGGTGCCGCTGAATTTTTACCAAAGTCCTCGATCATAAAACTTCCGTTTGTTGTAAATCGTGAATTAGAAGCCTATCGATTGAGGGTATCCCAAAAAAAAGCTTGGGACATGTTGGTTCATGGTGAAGAATTATTAACACGTTCTCAAAAAATTTCTCATCTTGGTCATTTCGAAGTTATATTTCCGGAAAAAAATACCTTATGGTCATTAGAGTTATATCGAATTTTAGGTATTGACTTCGGTGAAATTCCCCTCATGGAAAAGGTATGGGAACTTTTGGATGAAGCAGAACATAATCATATCAAAGCAGTATGGGAAGATCTTTTAAAAGACAATCATTCCAAAGAAATGATTGTTACTTTAAATACTAAAGTAGGAAGAAAAAAGGTCAATCTTTGGTTGGAGGCCGAGAAGTTCGAGGGTACAAGGTTTCGAATTTTCGGTACTATTCATGATATCTCTGACCTTTCCGAATTAGAACATTCTATCCAACTCAACGAACAGCTGTTTAAGGGTATCTTTAATAATTCGTCACAAGCCATTTTTCTTTTGGACTTACAAGGTCATGTGATTCGTATGAATCGCACAGCTGTATTGTCCTTTGAAAGAGATGAAACTGATGTTCAAGGTTTGGAGTTAATCCGTTCTATTTTTTCAAATTCTGACCAAGATTCAATTAAAAAATTGACTTATGGAATGAAACTTGCGTTGAAGAATCAAAGCTTTGAAGTATTTGTGAGTTATAGTTTATCGGATGGGCGAGAAAAATACTTTGATTGCGACTTCTATTCTCTTACAGACCCATCTGGAAAAATTTTATATATTGTCCTCGAAGCTAAGGATATTACCGAAAAAATTGTGTTAGAACGTGCATATGCACAATCGCAAAAGTTGGAAGCTCTAGGCACCTTTGCCGGTGGGATTGCGCATGACTTTAACAACCTTCTCACACCAATGTTAGCTTATGTTTCTTATTTAAATTCAGAATGGTCTAAAAATGAAACAAACGAAGCAATTCAAAAGTCTTTACCTGCCATCGAAGGAATTTCAAAATCTTTAGACCGTGCTAAAAATCTAATCCAACAGATATTAACCTATTCTAAAATTGATAACTCAATATCCAAACAATTGGATCTTCGTGACCATCTCCAGCAAGTTTTACAAGAGGTAAGGGCGGTATCATCTAGTCAGATTACTTTGTTTACTGATTTGGGAAACGAACCTGCCTATGTGAATGCAGATCCGATTCAAATTTTTCAAATCCTTTCTAATTTGTATGAAAATGCCGTCTTTGCATTGCAAGAAACTCCAAATCCCAAAGTGACCATCTCTCTTTCAAAAATCTTATATGAAAAATCAGAATTACTTCATGTAGGATTTATGAAAAACACTGAGTATTGGAAATTAGGTTTTGCTGATAATGGTTCTGGAATATCACCGGATATTATCGAAAAAATCTTCGATCCTTTTTTCACAACTAAAGGTGGTAAAGGAACGGGGCTTGGACTTCCAATCATTTATGGAATCATGGTTAAGATGGGTGGGACTATCCTTGTAAATTCAAGTGTTGAAATGGGAACAGAGTTTGATTTATATTTCCCGGCTTGGAAGACAATGTCTTAATCAATTAAGAGATTTATTCATAAGATTCTTTCTCTAATGAAATTGCTAATATTGTTATATCATCATCAGATCGTTTTGATTTTTGAAATTTTTCCACTTCTGTGATAACATGATCACAAATAGTCTGTGGATCATTTGCTGCTAAAGTTTGTAGTAGGTTAAAAAATCGTTCTTCACCGAATAACTCTCCTGTGGTGGCATTCCTTGCTTCAGTCACACCATCAGTATATAATACCAAGGTTCCTGAATTGGGAAGCGGTAGTGTTTTCTCAATCATCTGTGATTCAATATATTCATTGATTGCTCTTCCGTAACTAGTCAGATGTTCTAGATTCCCATTTCGGTCAAGGTAAACCATCGGATGGTGTCCCGCATTAGCAATCTTCATGATTTTTTTTTCTGGATGTAAGTATACAAAGAAAGCACTTAAAAAATGACCAGAAAGAGAACTGAGAAGAGACAAACGAATTCTCTCCGCCGCATAAGCCGGCCTATCTAACGAATCATCCCAAATTTGTAAGGAAACTTTTGTCATGGATGCAATCATGGCTGCAGGTATTCCATGGCCAGAAACATCGCATAAAAATAAACCTATCTCTTGGTCTTTCACTATGATTTGAACAAAATCTCCCCCTATGTCGGATGCTGGTGAATATCGAAATCCTAAAGCATGACCGTTGGCATGGGTTCGTTTCTTTGGCAAAAGACCATTTTGTAATTTTTGTGCGATCTTTAATTGTAGGTCAATTTCTTGTTTTTCCTCAGTAGCTTTTCTATAGTCAGATACTTTCAATACTAATGCCATCGATAAAAAGAAAACTTCTATAGCAGAACCTAATGGTAGAGAGTAAGATGATAAGTGAATTGGTTTGATCAAACCTTGAACAGTCAGCGTATTTAATGCTCCGCCAATAAGAATGGATCCAAATGCAAATAAGAATAGGATAACTTCTAGTTTCTTCTTACTTTTGAATACGGCCATCAGAGAAATTGATAATGCTAATAAAATTGGTATGATGACAAGTGATACTCCCAACTGTATAAAGTTTCTTAGTTCTAAGAAAAATATTGAAAATATTAAAGAAATAAACAAAAGAATGAAACCTTTTGCTAGTTTTGTTACTCTCGGAAAATTTTTCTCCGTCTCTAAAAATTCAATCGTGAATAAGAGTCCAAATACAGAAGTTAAATAAATGGTAATTGGAAAGAGATAGTTTTTCCATGTATGGGAGTTCCCGATTTCGATGTATTGCATAAATCCAGTCGAAAACGAATTGATTAAAAGAACTGTTGCTAGGTAAAAGAAGTAATAAAAGAATTTTCTATATCGTAAGGTATGCGCCAGAAATAAACTAAATAGAAACATCATAAATCCTGCGCCGAAGTAAGCAGCGAAAAATATGTCCTGTTTTTTGGAAAAGGCGATAAAACTCTTAGAATTATAAATCGAAACAAAGTTAAAGATTGGGTTGGCTGATTTTATCTTTACGTAGATGGTCCTTGTTTCATCAGGAGACAGTGTGATCGGAAAAGCCGGTATGTGAGAATAAATTGGTTTGTTTCTTTGGAGAACTTGTTCTCCTGAAACTTGAGTAACCCAATTCCCTTTCACTTGAGTATGAAGTTCAAACACATCAACAACAGGACTAGAGAAGTGTAAGAAAAAGGTATGGGGTAAGTTCCCATAGTGGATCAGTGTAATTCGTATCCATAAGGGATCTTTCACACGAGGAAAAGAGACCGTTGCTTTAGGATTGGGCCGCCAAATTGTATCCTCTCTTAGAATTCGATCCAAACTAGATTCTCTTTCGGGAACGATGACATATTCAAAATACTTTCCGATATCGCGATAATTTTTGGATTCTTCGATGGATAGAGGAAAAGACTGAAGCGAGGAATTGAAAAATAAATGAATCACGAGAATCGAAAGGCAAACGGTAGAAATCCTCGAATGAAACAGTGTTTTTTTTTCCGCCTTGGTCTTTCCCTGGTTTGCAGATTCCGAACTGGGAAAATCAGGGGGTAAGTGGAAAAAAGAAAGGCAGATTCGGAACATTTGTACTATTATAGGACGAGTTTTGGGAAGAGAAAGTGAATTTCCGTAAAAAACTTGTATTAAGAACGCAAAATTGGCAGTCTAACCGTCAGAGTGCTAAGAGAGGGGAAACGCTATGAAACAGTATGATTCCAACGTCCAAGGAGCTTTGGACATTGCGCAAACAGAGGCTATGAGGAGACAGAATACAGAAATCACTCCTTACCATTTGGTTTGGGGTTTTATGACTCTACCAACTTCTGTTTCGGGAAAAACATTAATTAAATATAAATCTACCGTAGATGAATTTTTAAAGAAACAAGCCAGGGCCTCAGGAGAGATTCCTTTTGAATCTCTCCGAACTTCACCAAAATTGGCGCAGTGGTTTACCATGGCATCCTCTCGAGCCGCAGAAAATGGCCGTGAGGAATTGAAAGAAGCTGACTTCTTAAAGTTTTTACCACAAGTGTTACCAGAGTTAAAAATCAATTACGAAGACTTACAAGTGAAGGAAACCGATGAAGAGGTTCCCAATTTTCTTGTGAATTTGAATGATTTGGCCCGGGAAGGAAAACTTGATCCTGTCATTGGAAGGAGCAAAGAAATTCGCTCTGTGATGGAAATCTTAGGACGAAGGTCAAAAAACAATCCTGTGTTAGTCGGTAGTGCCGGTGTTGGAAAAACCGCCATTGTGGAAGGACTTGCTGAACAAATCGTTAAGGGACGTGTTCCCGATGTATTAAAAGGCAAAACAATATACTCTTTGGATATGGGCCAACTGATGGCAGGAACAAAATACCGTGGT
This sequence comes from Leptospira sp. WS4.C2, assembly GCF_040833985.1. Lineage (NCBI taxonomy): Bacteria > Pseudomonadati > Spirochaetota > Leptospiria > Leptospirales > Leptospiraceae > Leptospira > Leptospira mgodei. The sequence continues at coordinate 2,611,459 of NZ_CP162139.1, read as the reverse complement.
GAGTTTGAAGAAAAGTTAACTGCCATGCTTCGCTACATCAAAGGCCAATCAGGAGAAGCCGTTCTTTTCATTGATGAGATCCACCAATTGGTTGGTGCAGGAAAAACAGATGGGGCCATGGATGCTGCCAATCTTTTGAAACCGGCTCTTGCCAGGGGAGAACTGCATTGTATAGGAGCTACAACACAAGATGAATTTCAAAAATACATTTTAGGAGACCAAGCATTGGAAAGAAGATTCCGTGCGGTTCCCGTAAATGAACCCAGTAAGGAAGATACGATTGAAATTCTTATGGGAATTCGTGATAAACATGAAATTCATCATGGAATTAAAATTTCGGATGAAGCCATCTATGCTTCTGTGCTTTTATCAGACCAATACATTACTGATAAATTTTTGCCAGATAAAGCCATAGACTTAGTCGACGAAGCGGCTTCTGCATTAAAACTTTCTGCGGAAGCTATGCCTACGGAACTTGTGGAATTGGAAAGTGAGATTCGTTCTAAAAAAATCTTTGCCCAAGTGGAAAAGAAAAACGAGGAAATCTTAAAAGAAATTGAGGGTTTAGAAAAAAAATTCCAAGAAGGAAAACTTGTTTGGGAAAAGGAAGTCAATTCATTGAAACAAATTGCTTCGATCAAAAATAAAATTGATCGGGTTAAATTTGATTTGGACGCAGCACAACAAAGAGCTGATTACACGGAGGCTTCTCGGTTGAAATATGCCGTCCTTCCTGAATTGGAAAAGGAATTAGGTAATTTTCAAAACAGTTGGATTTTGGAAAGAAATCATATAGCGGCTGTTATTTCTAGACAAACAGGCATTCCTGCGGAAAAGATTTTGAAAACAAAACAAGACCATCTACTTCATTTGGAAGAAGACCTCAATACGGTTGTCTATGGCCAAAAAGAATCCATTAGCGAGATTGCTGATACGTTACTCACGTCCTATGCAGGAATATCTTCTGAGTCTCGTCCCCTTGGTTCCTTTTTGTTAAAAGGTCCTACGGGAGTCGGGAAAACGGAGACTGCCAAAGCGATTGCAAAATTTTTGTTCGATCAAGAAACCAATTTGGTTCGCTTGGATTTGAGTGAATACTCTGAGAAACATTCGGTTGCCAAATTGATTGGTGCACCTGCAGGATATGTTGGTTACGAAGAAGGCGGAATCCTCACAGAAGCGATTCGAAGAAAACCATATTCTGTGGTTCTATTTGATGAAGTGGAAAAAGCGCATCCTGATTTTTCAGATATCCTTCTTCAGATTTTGGACGAAGGTAGATTGACTGACAACAAAGGTCGAACGATTAACTTCAAAAACACCATTTTGATTCTGACAACCAATTCTAAAAATATTGAAGCTGACTTCAAACCAGAAGTATTGGGAAGATTGGATGCTATTTTAACCTATCATTCGTTAGATTCTTCGATTATGGAAAAATTAATCGAAAAACAACTGAGACAACTGAATGAAAGGTTAAAGGTAAAAGGGATCGCGATCGAACTTTCGGAAAGTACGGAACACATTCTCAGAGAACAAGGATTTGATCCAAAATTTGGGGCAAGACCATTGGGTAGTGTTTTTAACCGAATCGTAAATCGACCTTTGGCAAAAGAAATTCTGTCGGGAACCATCGGTGAGGGAAGGTTTCGAGCCGATTGGAACGGGGAACAATTACAATTTGCTTCCATTCCAGAAACTGCCGGATCAAAACGATAAATTTTACTGATCCGGAAATTTCCAGGATCCAATCAAAAATTTTTAGATTTTAACCAAGAGACACACGACTATAGTTCAACTATGGTTGTGTGTCTTTAGTCTAACGATTACTTTATGTCAAATCTTAAAATCACATCCGCCTTACCGTCCAACCAATCAATCTCTGTCCCACAACTTGGGCTCGGAGTTTGGAAATCCCGGCCGAAAGAATGTTTGGAGGCTGTTAAATCAGCATTGTCTTTAGGATATCGGCATATTGATACGGCTGCCATCTATGGAAACGAAGCAGATGTAGGGACTGCGATTAAAGAAAGTGGAGTAAATCGCAGTGATATCTTTCTTGTCACAAAACTATGGAATGCTGACCAAGGGTATGACACTGCCTTACATGCGATAGACGTATCCTTGAAGAAATTAGGAACAGACTATGTGGATATGTATTTGATACATTTTCCTGTATCTGGAAAACGAAATGAATCTTGGAAAGCTTTAGAAAAAATAAAAGCAGAAGGTAAAGCGAAATCTATTGGTGTGAGTAATTTTATGGTGTCCCACCTGGAAGAACTTTTAAAAGAAACGGGAACAGTTCCTGCGATGAACCAAGTGGAATACCATCCCTTTTTGCAGGATACAAAACTAAAAGAATATTGTATTCAAAAAGGAATTTTACTCGAAGCGTATAGTCCGCTTGCTCATGGACAAAAGTTGGAAGATTCTCGTATCACAAAACTAGCGAACCAATATAAAAAATCAAATGCGCAAATTTTGATTCGTTGGTCTTTGCAAGCAGGCCATGTAGTCATTCCAAAATCAAAGAATCCAGATCGAATTCGAGAGAATGCAGATGTATATGATTTTGTTTTATCAGATGCAGATATGAAGGAAATTGCTGGTTGGAATGAAGATTTTCGAACTTGTTGGGATCCCACTACTGTTGAGTAATGGAAACCCCAATTCTATTCTCGATCGTAGACTTTTTTTATTTCTTTTCAAAGACAAGGACGGCCGACTGCCGGTTGTCCTTCGTACCTAAATACCCGTAACCGAAGGGAAATGGTAAAATTTCATCATTTGTTATCTCACTAAGTTTTTTCAGTTCTGGTTGGACTTCAGGCGCAACTGCACCAGATAAATTCCAAGATTTTTCATACCGACCAAATACTTGGCGTTTCCAGCTTTCTTCTGGAAAAAATCGTATCGGAAAACCGGACTCATCTTGAACTACGAACTCTGCATTCTTTAAAAGGAGGTCACGGATTAACTTTCTTTTTTCCCCATGAAATAAATACTCCGCAGATTTTGTGAAAATACCTACATTCGTTAGATCGGAGAAGTATTCATACAGTCCGTCGCCGGGAACACCTTCATTGCCAATTAAGAATATTTTAAAGTAAGTAAGTGTTTCGTATTTTTTTAGTTTTGTATCATAAAGGGAGATTGTAAATCCTTTATAAGTAATTCCTTTGCCAACGATCTCTTCTTCTTTTGAATCTAGGATTTCTTTTCCCATTCGGCGAAGAAAAGAAACAAACACTGGATAAGCGCCGTTTAATTCTTTTTTCTTCGTTTCTTCCTTCATCTTTCGATACGTGAAATAATTTCTGCCAGCCAAATGATCCGATAAATTCCTAATCCCCTGTTTTACGATTTGTTTTTCTTTATCAGTTAGGGAAGTATACTGGTTCGGGTAACCTGGATCTTCCAACCCAAACAAGATATAACGTTCACATTGGGGATAAAAAGAAAACAGGTTTAAAACATCAATTCCGCTAAAAGGATAAATGACGGTTTTAACATCGGGTTTATAATCTTTTCGTTGTAGAAACTGAATTATGGAATCTTGTCTTTTTGTTAGTTGGTTCCAACTCAGATCCATTTCTTTTTTATGGAGTGGGTCAGATTCACTCAGGCCTGCCCATTCATCATAGAGAGGAGTTTCTTTAAAGGCCGTTTCTGTTTTCTTTTCTTGGGTTTGGCATTGGAGAGAAAAAATCAATAGGAAGAGTATGAATTTTTTTGTCATAAGATTCGGAATGTATTAGGAACAATCTTTAAGAAGACAGTTTCCAGACATCCTTTTTCATAGAAGGACATTGAATTTTCTCAAAGTAAGGGGATTTTGTATATTCTTGATTTGGAAAAAAAAACCGGCCCGGGAAACCCCGAACCGGTCAATGGTTCCTAAAAAGAAAGCCGTATCTGTTTATTCTCCGACAGCAACGTCTCCGTCTGTTTCGGTGGAGAAACTAACTGGTTGTTTTGATTTTGTTTCTTTAGTTTCTTTTGGATCTCGTTCAATGGATTTCACTTCTCTTGTTTGGATCTTTGCTTGGTCCACGAGCGGAAGTCCGTTGAGGTCCCGAACTTGGTTCTCGATTTTGAATGCGATGTCTGGGTTTTCGAGAAAGAAAAGTCTAACTTGTTCCTTTCCTTGTCCGATTTTTTCTCCCCCGTGGGAATACCATGAACCCGCTTTTCCAATGAGGTCATGGCGAACGGCAAGATCAATGAGAGAACTTTCTTTGTTGATTCCAGTCGCATACATGATATCAAACTCCGCTTGGCGGAATGGTGGCGCACACTTGTTTTTCACCACTTTCACTCGCACGCGGCTACCAACAGGTTCTTCCTTTTCTTTCAATGTTTCGATACGACGGATGTCCAATCGGATGGAAGCATAGAATTTTAAGGCATTCCCTCCTGTAGTGGTTTCTGGACTTCCAAACATCACACCTATTTTCATACGGATCTGGTTGATAAAGATAACCGTGGTATTTGATTTGGAAATGGTTCCTGTAAGTTTTCTGAGGGCTTGGGACATGAGCCGGGCTTGCAAACCCATATGGGAATCGCCCATATCGCCTTCGATCTCAGCTTTGGGAACGAGAGCGGCAACCGAATCGATCACGATGAGATCAATCGCATTAGAGCGCACTAAGGATTCACAAATTTCTAATGCTTCTTCCCCATTGTCTGGTTGGGCTACGAGTAAATCGTCTACGTTCACTCCCAGTTTTTTGGCATAGGAAGGATCGAGGGCATGTTCCGCATCGATAAAGGCGGCAATGCCTCCTTTTTTCTGCGTTTCTGCGATCGCAGAAAGAGTGAGTGTTGTTTTACCAGAAGACTCTGGTCCATAAATTTCTAGGATTCTACCGGAAGGAAACCCGCCTATCCCCAAGGCGATGTCTAGATCCAAAGAACCTGTGGATACTACGTTCATTTCTGACATACGTGTATCTGCACCAAGGCGCATAATGGAACCTTTACCAAATTGTTTTTCGATTTGGCCTAGGGCAGCGTCAATGGCCTGCTTTCTTTGGTCGGTTTCTTTTTCTTGAGCCTTGTCAGCTTTCTCTTTTTTCATGAATCAAACGTTCTCCTAAAATCGGTGTTCCGAAAGACTAGGTAGGGGATTGGGTTCGTTGGTTTCAAAAAATTCTTCTGAACCGACTCTTTCAAGGATGAACCCATCCCTTCCGAATTCCACTCTTTTTCTCTTCCAGATGGGTCTCATTATGCCTGAGGCCTAGGACAAATTAGACGAGTGAGGGAATTTTTTCTGGATTATGTCTTTTTTTTCCGTTTTCAACACTAAACAAAACGTAAGTACTTGTATAGTGTTTTTTTGCCGTAGGAGAAAGAAAACTTTGCCGATATTCTTTCTGTATGACCCTGCCAGTTCTTGAAGTCCAAATCCCCGAACATTTCCCCCAAGCCATGGCTGAACTCTTTCGCAGTTACCGAACTTATCTAAAAATAGAAAAAAACTATTCGGAACATACTTTATTTGCATACCTCCGTGATTTGAAATTTTTCTTTGAGTTTTGTTTGAAAGAGGAAATCGACATTTTGACAGTCGATGTTTTGGATGTGCGGGCATATTTTGCTGACCTGAAGGCCACCAAGAAACAAGACAAACGAACACAGAGTCGGAAACTATCCTCTTTACGTACCTTTTATAAATTTTTATTTCGAGAAGAGAAAATCGGAGCCAATCCTATTTTACAGGTAAGTTTCCCTAAAACCAAAAAGAAATTACCCAAAAATTTTACACAAATAGAAACAGAAGATATTTTGGACTACGAAGATGGTGAGAAGGCAGAAGTTTTAGGAAAACGAGACAAAGCCATTGTAGAAGTTTTGTATAGTACGGGACTACGTGTATTTGAGTTAGTCAATGCCAAGTTAAGCGATCTTAACGAGGAATTAACTTCACTCAAAGTCATGGGGAAACGTCGCAAAGAACGATTCGTGTTTATTGGTGACGAAGCACAAGTTGCTTTAAGGGAATATTTAGAAGAAAGAGGGACTGCGGGACCCGAAGAAATTTTCTTAAACCAACGCGGTGGAAAATTAACAACACGTGGAATTCGTTATATTCTTTCGGAACGTAGAACTGTAATGGGAATGGAAAAAGCCATCACCCCGCATAAATTCAGGCATACATTCGCAACTGATTTATTGAATGCTGGTGCTGATATTCGCGCCGTACAAGAGTTACTCGGTCATGCTTCCTTATCTTCTACACAAGTGTATTTGAGTGTATCGAGAGATAGGCTGAAGGAAGTGTATCGGAATGCACATCCGCATGCGAAGAAGTAGGAATTGGATTTAGTTTCCGCGCGGATATAATCTCCCCGCCCTGATCTGAGGGTGGGGAACTAGACCCACCGCCCAATGACTTCCCTCTACCACAAACCCAATATTTGCGAAACCAAATTCCTCATTTTCTTCAAAAATTTTCCAATAAGTTCATACTTTGAATTATATTTTATAAATATAGTTGACTATAAAAATAAGGCCAGCTATATTTATCTGTGTCTCAAGGTTCAAGGAAACATTTAGATCCACTTCTTTCCTTCCCTTTGAAGGAAAGAAAATTTGCTAAAACTCGAACCAACTTAACCTTCGCCATTCTAAAAGAACTAGAATCAAAAGCCTTTGAAGAAATCAAAATCAAAGAACTCTGTCAAATGGCCGAGGTTTCGGAACCGACCTTCTATAATTATTTTCCTGAGAAGGGGGACTTGATCCTGCATTACATCCAAATTTGGAGTTTGCAAGTCTCAGTTTTTGCCCATGAGAAAAAATTATCTGGATCGGGACTTGGGATGCTTTCTGCATTATTTCGGTATACTGCAAAGGAATCCAAAAAAAATCCTAGAATCCTTTTGGAAATCATATCCTTCCAGGCAAGGACTCGGAAATCATTACAACAACCAAAACTCACAAAAGCCGAACGAGTGTTACTCTTCCCTGGGATCGTTGGCATTGAAGATATGGATGCCGATGGGGTAGAAGGAATCATCCGGAAGGCAATATCTGTGGCTGCCAAAAATGGGGAACTCCCAACATCGACTGATTGGAAATCTTTTTCTATGGCCATCGCTTCTTGTTTTTTTGGAGTTCCTGTTCTCTCTTTTCAGCTAAAACAAAACTTGGAAAAACTTTGGCTTGAGTCTCTGTATTATTTGTGGAGGGGAGCTGGTGGAAAAATATAAGATTTTTTTAATATTGGTAAATACGAATGTATATATGTCGGGAGATATGAATGAAATATTTTGATCAAAAATGGTTTTTGTTATCTGTTGGTGGAGTTTTTATTGGATTTACTGGGATGAATTGGAACATTCCTTTTTTTGCCTGGATTGCCCTTGTCCCTTTTTTACGTTACGTCAGGCTTGGATATTCCATTCTAACCCTTCTTCTGGCATTCATCTTCATTCAAACAGCATCGACCATGCGGATTGTTTCTGAGCCATTTCATATTTGGATTGCCATCCTCTCTGGAATCCAAGGCGGTATTGTATTTACTCTCTTACTTTGGATTTGGAATCAAGTGAGGATAAAGTTCTCCAAAAAAATATCTCCTATCTTAAGTTTTTCATTTTTATTCACGATTGTCGAGTGGCTGGGAGGTTATGGTTCTGAGTTAGGTGTTTGGGGGATGTTTGCCAATAGTCAAATCAACAATTTGATTTTGATACAATCTGCATCCTTATTTGGAGCCACGGGAATTAGTTTTCTTATTTATTTAGTAAACGCAAGTATCGAACAATCCTTATCTGAATATATATCTCAATCTAAAATCTCTAAACCTTCATTATACTTCTTAATCACCTGTTTTTTGTTATTTGGTGGATTATCTTTTTATGGGACAGTCCGTCTTACCATTCCCATCGAAGGAAAAAGTATCAAAGTCGGAACAGTGACTTCGAAAATGGACATTCAAACCATTTGGTTAGATCCTAATCAAAATCAAAAAAATACCGACCTTGTTTTTGATCGAACCAAACAGGCAGCAGAGGAAGGTGCAAAAGTAGTTGTATGGAACGAAGGTGCCGTGATTATCAATCGAATAGATGAGGACTCTTTTCTTAAAAAAGTATCCACTTTGGCCAAAGAAAAGGAAATAGAAATCATCACAGCTTATATTGTTCCTCTAAAAGAAAAAGAATTCTTTATGGAGAACAAATTGCATTGGATCGGAAAGGACGGATCCACTCGCCAGATTTACTTCAAACAATTCATTCCTCCTGGGGAACCAATCTCTCACAACCCTTCCGAAATCAGAGTGGTTACAACCGATTGGGGGAAAATGTCTGCAGCGATCTGTTATGATTTTGATAGCCTGCAACTAACAAAAAAACATTCTGATTTAGGAACAGGAATCACTTTTATTCCCGCTTCGGATTGGAAGGGAATCAACCCTTTTCACACGGAAATGGCTGCCCTCCGTGGAATCGAAAACGGATCTTCTATTGTTCGATCAACCCGCGGGGCTTTGTCTGGAATTTATGATGCATATGGAAGGGCCAAAGGAACCTTAGATTACTATGAGGACAACGACGGAATTTTGGTTGTTTCTGTTCCCATATCCTCGGTTCCCACATTATATAATAAGTTAGGGAATTGGATCATCGGTTTGGGAGGACTCTATTTTGTCATTTCCGCTGTAGTAATCCTTGTGGATGTACTAAAAAATAGGAGCTAACAAGGATTTGCCTAAATTAAAAAAAGTAAATTTTAATATTAGAAGATTTCTAAATATTTGATTGAATTAAATTTCATTTTTGGCATCATTTGTAGTCTGTGAATTCCTTTGGACCCTTGGTTTGGATTTCACAAAGGATATTTGATGACTGTTGTGGCTGATAAATCCATTTTGCTTGTTGAAGACGAAGCGATTCTCGCTATGTTTGAGAAAAACCAATTGGAACAGGGTGGATACGTTGTAACCCATGTAACCAATGGAGAAAATGCCATCCAACTTATCATTCTGGAAGGGAAACCTTTCGATCTCATCCTGATGGATATCGATTTAGGGAAAGGATTGGATGGAACGCAAACCGCTACAGAAATATTAAATCATAAAGAAATCCCCGTAGTTTTTCTCTCTTCGCATACGGAAAGAGAGATCGTAAAAAAAACAGAAACCATCACATCCTATGGTTATGTAGTAAAAAACTCTGGTTTCACTGTTCTCGATGCTTCCATAAAAATGGCATTCAAACTTTTTGAAGCAAACGAGTTAACTAAAAGTAAAAAAGAACATCTAGAGACCGTATTACACTCGATAGGTGATGGTGTGATAGCTACTGATAGCGATGGCAAAATCATCCGTATGAATCCTATTGCTGAAAAATTAACAGGTTGGACACACGATGAAGCAGTTGGACTTACCATAAGCGATGTATTCAGAATTGTGAATGTAAAAACACGTAGTTTAGTGGAAAATCCAGTGGATATAGTGCTACGAACTAATTCTATCGTTGGTCTTGCCAATCATACAGTCCTTCTTTCTAAAGATGGTGCAGAATACCAGATCTCTGATTCAGGTTCTCCTATAAAAGATTTGAATGGTGATACCAGGGGAGTGGTCCTAGTTTTTCGAGATATCACAGCAGAATACAATGTTCAAAGTCAAATTGCAAAACAAGCTAATATGTTAAACAATGTACTTGATGCCGTTATCGGAACTGATTTTAACCATATAATCAATTATTGGAACAAAGCTGCCGAAAAAATTTATATCTGGAAAGCAGAGGAAGTGATCGGTAAGTCCGTTTTAGAGGTTTTAAAAACAGACTATCTACAGCTGACTAGCGACGAAGTGATTGAAAAAGTGAATTTGGAAGGTAGTTTTATCGGAGAAGTGGTTAAGTTTGCAAAAGATGGAAGTCTCCGAAACATTGAAATCAACCAAGTACTTTTAAACGATGAAAGTGATTTACCTATTGGTTATATTACGGTTGGCAGAGATATATCTGAACGTTTGAACGCTATGAATCGCATTCGTGAATCGGAGGCTAAACTCACACAAATCATAGAATCGGCAATGGATGCCATCATCAGCATCGACCAATCCAAAAAAATCATTCTCTTCAATGGAGCTGCCGAAAAAATGTTTGGATACCAATCCACGGAAGTTATAGGCCAAGGTTTGGATCGTTTGATCCCAATGGATTTCCGTAGCCAACATGACAGCCATATTGATTCGTTTTCTAAAACGGGAGTGAGTCGTAGAGCCATGGGTGCTCTTGGCGAAATCAGAGGTCTTCGTGCCAATGGAGAAGAGTTCCCCATCGAAGCTTCTATTTCTCAGATTTCAGTGAAGGGCGAAAAATTATATACTGTAATTTTAAGAGATGTAAGCGTTCGTAATCTTTCCGAATCCAAAATTCAAAAGTTATTACATGAAAAAGAAAATATACTCAAAGAGATCCACCACCGCGTAAAAAACAATATGAGTTCCATCTTTACCTTGTTAACCCTTCAGGCAAGGTCCCAAGCCGATACTTCTATTCAAACCATTCTCTATGAGGCGGCAGGACGAGTTAAAAGTATGATTGTATTGTATGATAAACTATATCATTCCGAAACAGACAATACGGTTTCTTTACAAGATTATTTCCCTGCTATCTTTAATGAGATTGTCAGCATCTTTCCGAAAAATGTAGAAGTGAAGATGGACATTCTGGAAGAGCCAATTGAGTTAAATGCAAAACTTCTATCTTCTTTAGGAATCATTCTGAACGAACTCATCACCAATTCAATGAAACATGCTTTCAACGAAAGTTCAAATGCCGAAATTGGATTAAAGATCTTTCGAGATGGAAAAAAATTGTATTTAGAATATTCTGACAATGGAGTGGGAATTCCAGAATCCATTTCTTTGGAACACTCACCTGGGTTTGGTTTACAACTGATTGGGATGCTTATGGATCAAATCGAAGGTAAAATTAGCATCGTTAGAAATCAGTTAACTAAGTTTCTTTTAGAACTGACTCTTTGATCCATTCCAAGGTATCTTTAAAAATATTTAGATTTTAAGACGGTTCAATGGAATTCTTGTTTACCTGACTCAGGTGTCGGTTCCTATTCTCACATGGGCCAACTCCAATTCTATGTGGTATTGTGTTATGCAATTCCAGTCCTTGTAATTCTATTTCCTATCGGACTCTCTTTCTCTTACATTTTTAAAATTACTGGTCTCGACAAATGGTCCAATCGTATCAATAATTATCTTGGTTATTTTTGGTATCGTTCTTTTTTCCTACTCACTGGTAGAACGTTGCATTTTGAACAAGGAAACTGGGATCCCAATGGCAATAATCGTTTTTTAATTTGTAATCATACCAATGCAATGGAAGTTCCCCTCATCGTGGCGCTTCCTTATTTGTCCAAATCTAAAAATGTAAAATTATCTTACTTAGGTGGGGATATCATCCAAAGGTATAAAATCATTCCCTTGATGATGCACAAAACCATAGTGGAGGCTGTGATTTATTCTGAGAAAAAACCAAATTTCAGAAACTTCAAAACAGATGTGCTAAAGGTATTAAAAACAAGATCTATATTTTTATATCCTGAAGGGGAGAGAACTTTTACCGAAGATATCAAACCTTTCCAAACAGGAGTGATGAAAATTGCCTATAAATTTCAGGTGGATTTGGATGTTTTTGTTGTGAGTGGGATGATGGGTTATTCTGACCTTGAAGAATATTCCCATTTAAAAAAGTCCAAAACCGTATACTTCCATTTTTGCGGATCAATCAAAGCAAAAGACTACTCTACTTTTGAAACCTATTTAGCAGCTGCAGAAACTCTCATGAAAGAGAAAAAAAGAGAAATTGAGGCAATGGAAAGGTCCGCTGTTCCTGTGTAGCAGCGAACCCTAGTTTGGTTGTACTTATCTAGGTAAGGTTTTTGTATAGGCCACAAGTTGGTCGAGGGCAGTACCCCATCCGTCCATAAATCCCATATCTTCATGTTGTTTTTTTGTTTCTAGATCTTTGTGTTTTGCAATCGCTTTGTATTTGGTCGCAGTTCCTACTGATTCCATTGTGACAAATGCGGTCATAAAGCTACTTCCTGATGGCCTATAACCCGGAAGTAAACTATCGGTAAACACAAGTTTCTTTAAAGGAATAACCTCCAGAAAACATCCGTTATTTGGAAAATGTTTACCTTCTGGCGATTCCATCATTGTGTAAAACTCTCCACCGGGTCGTAAATCGATTCTACAATCAATGGTTTTCCAGGGAGCTGGTGTAAACCAATGTATGATTTGTTCTGGCTTGGTCCACGCATTCCAAACCAATTCCACTGGTACTTCGACAATTCTCTCGAGCACTAAGTCCAATTCGGGATTGAATGTTTCTTCCGATTCTTTACTCATATTTTTTCCCCTTTGTTTTTAATAAGAATGAGTCCAATTGGTTCAGTCTTGTTTCCCATAAAGATTTTTGAACCTGTAACCAAGATACCATGACTGAAAATGGATTTTGATTTAGATAACAGATCCGCACCCTTCCTACCTTTTCTGTATAGATCAATTGAGCAGATTCCAAAATATCTAGATGTTGCATAAAGGAAGGCATCGCCATAGAAAAGGGTGCGGCCAAATCGCTGACACTGGCTGGACCCATACCGAGCCTCTCGATGACTTGCCGCCTTGTTGGATCGGACAAGGCATGCAAAACAACATCAATATTGTAGGATCTTTTGACCATATAGGCATTATATCAGATTTCAATACTTAGGTCAACACCTAAGTATCGGTTTTTAGTGATTTTGAAAAGTTGGTTTTCGCAAGAGAATCGATTCCATTTAATGGAAAGCTAGATGGCGAGAGAGAATTCACCAAACAAGGAAATAGGATCTAGTTCTTTTGGAATTTTTCCTCTACGATTTTTTCTCCAATGGACCGCCATCATAGTATTGATTGCTCTTTTTGTTGGATCTGCCTCTGCACTTTTTTTAATGGCTTTGGAAGTAGTGACCGAAGTCCGAGAATTCAAACCATGGATTGTATATTTCCTTCCTCTCGCCGGCTTTGGGATTGGATGGTTTTATTTTCATTATGGAAAAAATGTTCATAAGGGAAATAATTTGTTATTAGAGGAAATCCATTCTCCCACTTCCATCATTCCCATTCGGATGGCCCCCTTTGTTTTTTTCGGAACACTCCTCACTCATCTTTTTGGTGGATCTGCGGGAAGGGAAGGCACTGCGGTTCAGATGGGGGGATCCATTGCCCACCAATTGGTTCGTTTGATTCCAATGAGCCAAAAACACCAGCAAACATTGATTATACTTGGGATTAGTGCTGGATTTGCTTCTGTGTTTGGAACTCCCTTTGCAGCAGCAATTTTTTCTATTGAAGTGATTCGGGTTGGAACGTATCGATGGAAACTCATTTTTCCTTCCTTGGTTACCGCCTATTTATCCCACTCCGTTTGTTTATTGTGGGGAGTCAGTCATACTCATTATCCAAAAATTCCTTTCGATGTTACAGGAGTATCTATTATTTGTTTGGTGGTGATTGCTATTTTTTCTGGATGGACTGCTAAATTATTTAGTTGGTTTATCCATAGACTATCGGAATTATTTTCCGTATGGATTGAATACCCACCGCTCAGGCCTTTGTTTGGTGGTATTATTCTCGTTGTGTTATTTATGATTGGACTTAACCCTGTTTACTTTGGTTTAGGACTTAAGACCATCCAAACTGCTTTTGTAAACCCATTGCCTTGGGAGTCGTTTCTCTTGAAGTTACTCCTAACTGCCATTACGATTGGTTCTGGTTTTAAAGGAGGTGAAGTCACACCTCTGTTTTTTATTGGTGCTAGTTTAGGAAATATTTTTGGGTATTTTGACCTCGCTCACCTAACGCTTTTCGTTGGGATTGGTTTTATTTCTGTATTCGCTGGGGCCAGTAATACCCCACTCGCTTGTGCCGTGATGGGGATGGAATTGTTTGGCTGGGAATCGGGAATTTTTTTCCTTATCGCTGCCCAAATTGCCTATATCTTTTCCGGCCATAGCAGTATTTATCAATCGCAAAGGATTGGAAGGGCAAAAGTTTTTAGTTCTTCTTCTGATATTGGTAAAAAAATTTCAGATTTAATTAAATAGGTTTAGATTCTGCTTACTTTTAGTGTTTTTTGGGGGATTTTCAGTGCCAACACCCAGCGGACAGGTGTTAGTTCCATTGTTGATCCAGGAGCTGATTTAGAAATCTATTTGAAAGACGAAAAAAAGTCCTTACCTTTTCTGACATTCAAGTATCTGTTTCTCTGGAATTGGTCAAAATCTTATTTAATTTTCTAAAATTCTAATTTTGTTTTTACAAAATTGAGAATGGAGTTAAACTGAATTGTTTTCCCTATTACAGGGATTAATTGGAAAAAAAATATGAAAACTATCATTACGCTTCTCACTATCTTCCTTTTATCATTACAATGCAATCGTTTCCAATTTGGATCGAATCAAACAAACGACCAAACTGCTGGTGCTGTAATCACCTTTTTACAAGGTAACATCAGTATCACCTCACAGGGAAAAGAAGCCAAGGCAAAACTCGGTGACGTGGTTCGTCCCGGAGATCGTATCCTTACTAAATTAGGAAGGGTGGATTTACAGACCTACAGAGGGGAAGTGATCCGAATCAAAGACAATTCTGATGTATTGTTTCGAGACATTGCTGGGGAAAATCGTCCCAATACAGACCTTCATTTGTGGGCAGGGAATCTTTTAGTAAAATCGGTAAAATTAAAATCGGGACAAAATCTTTCCGTCACTTCCCCAACAATGGTGGCGGGGGTTCGTGGAACCATATTTTCTTTTGAGTTAGAAAAAGGATCTGTGCCAAAAGTAAAAGTTTATGAAGGGGCTGTGTCGGTAGCTTTTAAAACTTCTCCTAAGTTAGTTGAAATCAACGAAGGTCTTTCTATAGAAAATTACAATCGTTTGGTGAAGACATTGGAAGAAAACGAAGTTGTTTTGGAACCAGGTGAACGTTTGGAAGTAAATCCTAATTTAAATGAACTTGTGTATTTGATCAATGCTAAGGTTGCGGCCAATGCACTGACAAATGAACAATTAGCTGGGTTTACGGATTTTGATAGTGGACTATCCAAAGCAGAAAGTGTAGTATCTCCGCAAGAAAAAGCGGAAGCGGACACTCTTGTTTCCATTGCTCCAGAAACCATCCAAAAACAAATAGACTCTCAAAACTTTAAAGGATCAGAGAGTGCCATTGCCATAATCGAAAAAGAACACGAAGAGAAACGAGCAGAGGCATTAAACAAAATTGCATCTGACGCATCGAAAACGGGTCTGGACGACGAGGAAGAAATTCACAACCATTACAGTGTTTTAGAGACAATTCATAAATCAAATGGGGATGTGCTTTCTGGTGCAGTGGTAGCTCAGTTAGGTGATATTTTTATTATTCACTCAACCAAAGGAGTATTTCAGCTATCAGTTGATGATATCGAATATGTTGAGTATAAAAATTTCAAAGTTAAAACAAAGGTAAAAAATAAATAAGATCTGAAATCTTCATAGTTTATATCTACTCTCGAAGTATCAGTACCAACTCGGATGAGGTTTAAGGATTTGTGAAGGCAAATCTTTAAACCAATACCTAGCTTTCCTTCTTAAAAAGTAACAGCGATCATGAAGTTGGGGATTGAATTTTGGCTCTTACTAAATTCTACCCAGATTTGCTGATAGGTTTTTTAACTCTGAGTTATTGGGACAGAATCGGGTTCCATCCGTTAGATGCTGGCACTCTGAGGCCTGGAATTAGTAAATCTACCCAAGAGAGGGATTGGTTTTGATTTGTGAAAGTTCCTTTTGCATCTTAAATTCAGATTTCGAACCATTAGAAATGGTAATATATTTACAAAAAATTTAAGGCACTTAAGATCGATCCTTATGAGTATACGTCAAAGGGTCTCTTTATCCATCGCGGGTATTTTATTTATAGGATTTGTTGTTTTAACTTCGTTTCAGATGTACAGAACAATCACAGACCTCAAAACTGAAATCAAAGAAAATGCAAAAATAACTTCTGAAAAATGGTCCTTTGAAATTCAAGAACACCTAAATGCGATGATGGGTGTGATTCGTGGATACCGTTTCGCTCTGTTTTATACATCACCACCTCGTGATTCAATGATTAGCAGTATGAGAGAAATTTTGGAACGTAACGACGATATTTTTGCCATTTGGCTTTGTTATGAACCAAACGCTTATGAAGGAAGAGATTCTGCATTTATAGGAAAACCTGGTCATGACAAAACGGGCAGATTCATTCCTTATCTACATCATACTCCCGATGGCAAAATCAACTTAGAACATCTTGTCGATTACGATAATCCGAACGGAGCCGGTGATTATTATCTCCAAGTCAAAAAAACCAATAAAGCAAAAGTATTTGGACCTTACGAATATTTAGCAGGTGGGAAAAAAATCCAAATGATATCTCTTGTGGTTCCTATTTATCCTAAAGGCAAATTCAAAGGTGCCGCTGGAATCGATTTGGATGTGGGAACTTTACAGGAAAAAATTGGAGATAGTCGTCCTTTTCGTGGTCAAGGCCATATTGCATTTTTATCAGATAAAGGTATTTATGTAATGTATGGCCAAGACCAAACCAAACTCGGAAAAAAAATGGAGAATACCGAACACCTAAAAGTTTATTTAGAAAATCTAAAACTCGGTAAAATGTTTACGATTCAAGATAACGGTTATACGCATTATTTTTCCCCGTTCCATATTGGAAAAGATCCCCAATTTTGGGCATTGCAAGTTAGTATTCCCGATTCCATATTTAGTGAACAAATCACTAAAGTGATTCTTAGTTCCACTTTTATATCAATTGCCATTTTGATTGTCGTTTTATTTTTCCTTAACTTTGTATTTAAAAAACAAATCAGTGTTCGATTGCAGAAAGCAATGGATTTTTCTTCCCAGATTGCGAATGGAAATTTAGCAACGGACGCCGAAGAAATCAATCAGGACGAAATTGGAAGCCTTCTACACTCTATGAATCGAATGAAAAATAGTTTGGTTTCTATTATTGGAGATATCAAACAAACTGTAGAAAAATTGGGAAACCAATCTAATACCATGGCATCCACATCCCGAAATTTATCAGATACTTCACAGACACAAGCATCTGCTGCGGAAGAATCTTCTGCTGCGGTGGAAGAGTTGTCTGCATCAGCTGAAAATGTTGGTAAGTCAATGGAAGAAGCGGTTGTCAAAATGAAGGAAATCGACAGATCCGTGTTAACTTTGCGGGAAGAAGTACAAAACATTAATAAAGAAATGGAATACCTTGCGAAGTTCGCATCAGAATCGAGAGAACATGCGGTTGTTGGTGAAACTGCAATGAATGAATCCACTCGTGCAATGGAAGACATAGGTGAAAAAGCGGAACGGATCAGTGAAGTCCTGGATATCATTACCGAGATATCCGAAAAAACCAATCTATTGGCTCTGAATGCTGCGATTGAAGCGGCAAGGGCAGGGGACGCTGGGCGCGGTTTTGCGGTGGTTGCAGAGGAGATAGGAAAACTTGCCTTACAAACTGGTGCTTCCGTAAAAGAGATTGGAGATCTTGTGATTTCAACCAACTCTGCCGTGGAAAATGGAAACAAAAAAGTGACCGAAGCTGCACAAGTTTTGAATCTACTCAATAACCGAGTGAAAGAATTTGAAACCTCTGCAACAAGAGTTTTAGGTTCCGTATTGTTGCAGGAAAATAATGCAAAAGATATCGCCGAGAATTCAAACTTACTTACCAATTTGAACTTACAAATTGAGGATGCGGTCTTCGAACAGAAAAGAGCAACGGAAGAAATTTCCAAAACCATTATTAGTATCTCTAATGGAACGCAAGATGTTGCCACGGGCTCAGACCAATTGACAATCGTTGCAGCGGAAATTGCCTCCCAAGCATCATACCTTTCCACTCAAGTAGAAAGGTTTAAGTTGAAATAAAGTCTATCTTTTGGAATGGGAGCCTGATCTTTAGGTTCCCATTTCGTTTGGATTGTTTTTCATTAAACCAATTATCTTCCATTAAATCGCAAATACAGTTTGGAATGTTGCCATTGTCGCAGTGGGACTCAGGTCATATCTATGAAGTGGGTCTGGTTCATTCGGATTGTTCTTTTGGTTTCTGATGGCATCTCCCGCACGAATCACAGTCGCTCCAAACCAGAAAGATACATTTTCAAAGGGAGTGATGATATAAATAAAGTTAAGTTCCGTTGCCACTAGTTTACCTAATGTCGGTTTGGTTGGATTATAAGCTTCAGTATTGAAGTAATCTTCTGTGGATGCGGTTTCTCCTGTAGCTTTACTACCAGTTACATAGTTATTATTATCATAATACCCGTCTTGTAATTTCACTTTATAATACCAGTGGGGATTGAAGATGAATGTTCCGTAGTTAGAAGTTTCATATTTTAAATGTAAGGAATAGTCTTTACTATTTTGCCAGAAAACAAGGCCTGAGTTTCCGTTTCCGGCAAAAGGCAATGAACCCCCGGCCATTCGTCTTGTTGCAAATAGGGGATTGTAAGTGGCCACACTCGAATCATTACGATTGGGATCACCTGAGCCTTGCACATATTGAACTCCGATCCGAAATTCTTTCACAGGAGTGTATCCAAGTTGTATTGCGACAATGTTTGCTTTGTAGCGCACAGCTTCTGATAACGGAGGAGATTCTCCCGTTTTCTGATTGGTTGTGTAAGCTCCATTTTGGTTTAACCAGTCGGGTGTGACTCTTTCTCCATTAAATCCTGTTTGCCAAGCGGCCTCCACCATCCAATCGATTCCTGTTGTGTCGGGGAGAGCATTGTTTTTGGTTCGATTGGTGAGGCGAAATCCAGAAGTATTCAATTGGTCATCCCCACGGTAGTTTCTCGTATCCGATAGTGCCGGTGGAGCGCTGGCCTTTCTTTGTTGTTTGAATAGGCTGTAGTTGTATAAATCTAATCCTAACCAGTCAGCAACTTTCCAATTGTAATGAACACCGCCGTAGTATGAGTCACCCACACCACCGAGTTTAGTTGAGTTGTTTGAGACAATACTATTGGAATTGTTTTCAGCTCCGACAACAGATCCAAATACATCGAGAGTATGGCTACTCAGTTTACCGGTAAATCTGAGGGCATCAAAAGAGTTACCGTTCAAACTATCATTTCTGGATCCAAGGATGCGACCGTCTCCAAATTCTAAAATCTGCCTACCCGTACGGAGTCTAAAGTTTTGGTTTGTTGTTTTTAAATCTAAAAATGCCTCCCGTAGGCCAGTAAAATTGTTAAGAGCAAATTCGCGTTGTCTTGTTGTATCAACAGTGGTTCCTGCATTGGCGATGGCTGCGTATTTTTGTTCTGCATTTCCACTAGAGACTACCTCTCCTCCCCAAAGGCGTACGTCTTGTAAGGTTATTTTAAATAAAACATTTTCATTGATATCCCCTAAGATATAAAACTGAGTTTGGGTTAGCGCATTATTTCTGTTATCTGCAGTTGACTTATCGAAGTCCGTGTTATTCAGTGAATCCACTTTCGGCCGAATTCCAAAACCCACACGAAACTTATCTGCAAACCAAAGTCCTTTGTTTTCCTGGAGAGTTTTTCTTTGTTTGCCTGTGACTTGCAAAGATCGTAAGTATTCCGAAGAAAGATTTCCAATCTGCGGACTCACATACCCTTCCTTTTTTTCTTCTTTAGGTTGTGGTTCGGTAACCACTTCCCCTTTGGGAGGCGCCGTGGGTTCTGCCTGACCATAAATCGCCGGTCCAATCATGGCAATCATTAGGAGGACAAATAGGAAGGAGAAGGGGTTGGATTTTGGGATTAGATGGCTCATAAGTTAGGCCAGTAGCCAATGACTTGTCCTAGATTTCAAACAAAAAATCATTATAGCAGATAAAAAGTCTATTAAAACAGAAAAATGGAGCAAGTCCGAGCTGCTGAATCTCGAGAACTCATCTGTTTTTGTAAATAGCGCCTCCCTTCCCCTTCCTTGCAACGCACCCTCTTTGCGATTTTTAGCTATGTTAAAAAACCAATTACCATAAGGCATAAAAAAAGGCCCACAAATGTGAGCCTCTGCATCATTAGGTGTTAGTAGGGAAACCATTTTCCCCGGTGCGGTAAGTCCGTCAGGGGAAACTAACTTACCCAATCCTAATCTTACATGTTTTTTTAGTTTAAGAAAAGAATCTCTTCTCCACTTCGTCTGGAAGTTTTTGTCCTGTGAGTTTTGCTCTTTGAACTAGTTCCCAGAAATAGCGGTAAGTCGCACGGTCATGTAAGTCGCCGTCATGTTGGATCGGTCCCCATTCTGCGTCTTGTGCTTTGATGAGAATGTCACAAGCTGTTTGTGTTTCCGCAAAGTTCGGAGCCATCGCATCCAAAATGGATTGGATTTGTGCAGGATAGATCGACCACATACGTAAGAAACCAAATTCATCATGGGAACGTTTTGCATCGGCATACGTTTGGTAGATATTTTTAAGATCTAAAGTTACGTTATGAGCTGGAATCACACCATTCATAAGGGCGGCTGCGACTAGGTTTGCTTTACCACGACGAAGAAGTTCGTGATCAAATTGACCAGGAGATTTCATACAAGATGCCGGAATCGCACCATGGTGGCCGGAGATAAAATCCATAAGTCCGAAATCCAAAACTTGCAACCAAGGAAGTGCCGCAATTTCGAATACATCATTTAGTGCACCGTGAGTTTCAATTAAAACGTGGATGGGAATTTCTCTTTTGATTCCTGCTTTTTTACAAGCATCTTGGATGTAAGTAATTTGTTCTTTCACCTGACTTGCTTTAGTCGGTTTTGGGATTGTGATGTATGCGAGTACATTTCCAGCTCCTGGAACCAGAATATCCACATCACCTCGCCAATGTTCGTTGGTATAATCATGAATACGAACACCACTCATTTTGTGTTTGTTCAGTTCAGAGTTTTGTATGCGAACAATCATCTCTGCATGTTCTTTTTCCTTTCCTGTTTGGGCACCGTCTTCGCAGTCCATCGTGATATCAAAAAGTCCACCGAGTTTATTTTGTAACTCGAGAGCTTTTGTGATGAGTTTTTCAGATCCAGCGAAGTGTTCACAAGCAGGGATGATAGGGAAAGGTTTTTCTCCTGCAAAGAGAGCTGATTGCGGGTGAGTCAGTGCCATTTAATATACCTTTTTCGGATTTTTTTACCAAGTTTTGTGAATTTTGCCTATCGTCCAGGAAATAATACCAAAATCCGAATGGGGAGTTTGGGCGAACCCTCTCGTTCCTCGGGGCCGGGCCAGTCCGGGCTACGCCTTCGGCTCCGGTCGAAAATTCGACTTCCCCTTCCTGTCCCTTTCGCAAAACTGACTATCGATTTGGATCCGAACGATATTTATACACCTGCCGGTGGTCCCCCTCCCGCAAATCCGAATGTAAAATTTCTCTATGCAAAATGGGGGGAAGGAAACATTCGAAAACTCGTCTCTGACTTTTATGATCTAGTTGCCACATCAGAAATCCAATGGATGTTTCAAGGAGACTGGGATCTTGCAAAAGAAAAACAGGCAGATTTTATGATCCAAGTGTTAGGTGGTCCAAGTTATTACATTGAAAAATGGGGACCTGCCAGGATGCGGATGCGTCATTTTGTTTTTCCTATTTCAGAAAAGGAAAGAGCCGTTTGGTTTCGTTGTTATGACGAAGCCTTACAAAAATTTGATTTTGAACATGATGACAAAATTGATTTTTTATATTTTCTGGATGGATTTAGCGGATGGATGGTCAATCGCAAAGATTCTGTTAAAGAATAAATCCTTTAACCGGTGCTAATTGAATCTTTAGGGAACCTTCCCTTAGTTTTTAAAAGCCGGAGACCTCAATGTGGAACTTGGGTTTTCTATTTTTGTTCGAGATTAAAAGTTAATTCGGATTTTCTAATAGTTTGAGCATTACCGCTTTTTGTGCATCCAAGCGGTTTTCAGCCTGTGTGAAAATAATCGAACGATCACTTTCTACCATCTCTCTTGTGATTTCGTAACCTGCGTGGATTGGCATGTCATGCATAACTTTTGCTTTTGTATTTTTGAGTAGTTCTGCATTCACTTGGTAGGGCATCATCAATTGAATTCTTTCTTCTTTTTCTTTTTGGAACTTCGGATCATTGAAGTATTCCATATCCACCCAAGTGTCTGTATAAACATAATCTGAGGTAGATACGGCCTTTTTCACATCCGTTTCCCAGGAGATTGTCCCTTTTTTCTTAGCTCGTTCAATAGATTCTTTAACGATAGATTCTTCCGATGCAATGGGGGTCACAAGTGTTAAATGAATTCCGAGTGCCGCCGTAATTTCAATCAGCGAGTTTGCGACGTTATTGTGAACGCCAATATAACATAAACTTTTCTTTTGCCAATCATTAGGTGAATCCATAACGATAGTTAGTATATCTGCAAGAGATTGGCATGGATGGAATAAATTGCAACATCCATTGATGACGGGAACCGTTGATCCAGATTTTAAGACGAGTAGGTCTTCGTGTCGTTTCAGTCTAGCCATGATGATGGCTACGTTACTCGAAAGGTATTTCCCTTCAAAATCGATATCAGAAAGAAGGAAATTGGACGCCATCCAATCCAGAAAAATCGCATGTCCCCCAAGTTCCGTCATTCCGGCTTCGAAAGAAACCCTGGTCCTTGTAGAAGTTTTCTGAAATAACATAGCAAGGGAACGGCCTGCCATATGTCCTGAAAAATAGACTCGATTTTTCTTTACATAAACAGCAAACTCAAGAAGTTCCCGGATTTCTCCATCACTCCAATCTTGCCAAGATATCAAATGTTTGACTTGGGACATAGCTTCCCCAATAATATCGGATCGAATTGAATCCAAATCGAGAGATTCTCAGCAGAAACTGAGTCAGAATCCTGATTTTTTTGATCTTTATGCTGCCGATTCCGCCATAGATCTTGCGATGATAAAATTGGGTAGGATCAATTCCTCGGAAAACTTGATCCCAAAGAGGGGACCGTGGTCCGTTTCTTTGGTCCAAGCAATTTTCCCTTTGAAGGAAATGCGAGATCTTGTTAAGTCACTTTCAATGACTCCGGTGACAAGGTCGCGGTCATTCAATGGGATGTCCTTGTTCAAACTTCCGCTAACTCCCAATTCTGAAATGTTTCCAATCTTTGCTAACAGGAATTCGGGGTTCTCATTGATTGAAAAAAGTTTTAAAACCAAATCGTCCCAATCCAAAGATTCAATTCGATCCGTTCTTCTTGTATTCAACATATACAACTCCTAAAGGTCTACAGGATCTATAAGCATAAATCGTGCCAATACTGCTATTGGGTTAGTTTTCTGAGTTTGTCACTTGCATAAAATGGGGAAGACATGCATTTGCCCCAAATTGTTGATTCACGAATCGATCCGTTTCTAGGAATCGGTTTAGAACCGTTCAAATTGATTAGTTTAGATACAATGAAATTGATTCTAAGCTTAGACTAATTATATTTTTTTCCAACTTGCAGATTTCAGATGAATTTTAGAAGTATTCGATTGGTATGCTCAAACAAATATTTACACCTTTTCTCCTCTCAATTCTATTCTTGTTTCTTGCCAATTGTGGACCCACTGCGGAGACCAAAGATTTGCAATTGAAAGCAAAACAAATCATTGGTGCCTTACCTGCGAAAATGCCTGGTTCCGAAAACGACACTCAGGATCTTATTTCCCTTGGTAAAAAGCTCTATTTCGAGAAAAAACTTTCTCTAAATGAAACACAATCATGCAATTCCTGCCACAATGTGGAAGGGAAAGGCGGTGGTGTGGACAATCTTCCGACTTCACCAGGTGCATTCGGTAAAAATGGTGATAGAAATTCACCAACTGTTCTTAATGCGGGATTTCATTTTGTTCAATTTTGGGACGGACGTGCTGCTGATTTAAAAGCACAAGCAAAAGGACCAATTCTCAATCCAGTGGAGATGGCCATGCCATCAGAGAAAGAAGTTCTAAAACGGATCAACGAGGATACCAACTATCCTGCATTATTTGCAGAAGCCTATCCGAATGACAAAACTCCAGTGACTTACGAGAACTTAGCGGGAGCCATTGCAGCATTTGAAAGAACACTTGTGACTTCCTCTCGTTTTGATGATTTTATCAATGGGGATTACAAAGCCATTTCGAAAGAAGAACAAGAAGGTTTTAAAAGTTTTATTTCAGCAGGTTGTACTTCTTGCCATTCAGGTAATTTACTTGGCGGAAATTCTTTCAGAAAGATTGGCGTGGTAAATGAATATAAAACCTCTGATCTTGGGTTGTATAATGTAACAAAAAAAGCAGAAGATAAATTTTCCTTTAAAGTACCGAGCCTAAGAAACATCGCTTTAACTGGACCATACTTCCATGATGGCCAAGTAAAAACTTTGGACGAAGCCGTAAAAAAGATGGCGTATCACCAGTTAGGTATGAATCTTTCCGATGAAGAAACAAATAAAATTGTTCTCTTCCTTGGCAGTTTATCAGACAAAACTCGAGTAGATTAACGCTCTTCTCTTAATTTAGAATATCCTTGGATCCTGTCTGAAACTTTGGCGATCCAAGGAGTCCCACCACACGAACTCAAGTGTGGTTCAATTAATCCCTACAAGATAAAAATATACTTTCCGGGTCGCAATTGACAGAAGAATTAGACTATGTCCCAAACTTACCGCGACCAACTATTCAACTGGATGAAATCTTATGTCTACCGCTATTCAGAAGCCCCCTTCCGATTGGCAAGTGGACTCGAATCCCATCACTATTTTAATTGTAAAGAGATCACACTGCATCCGGAAAGGCTTGCTGTCCTTGCGGAGTGTTTTGTAGAAGAAATCATTCCTAAGATGGGAATCGAATTCCAAGCAGTGGGAGGACTCACACTGGGAGCCGATCCTTTAGCTTACTCGATTGCATTGTCTTACCAAAGAAAAGGGAAACTCATTTATCCGTTAGTTGTCAGAAAGGAAGCAA
Source organism: Leptospira sp. WS4.C2 (assembly GCF_040833985.1). Taxonomy (NCBI): domain Bacteria; kingdom Pseudomonadati; phylum Spirochaetota; class Leptospiria; order Leptospirales; family Leptospiraceae; genus Leptospira; species Leptospira mgodei. The sequence continues at coordinate 2,586,386 of NZ_CP162139.1, read as the reverse complement.
AAGGACATGGGACTGGCCAACAAATTGAGGGTTTTTGGAAAGAGATAAAATCTTGTTTGGTTGTAGATGACGTAATTACTACCGGTGGATCCACTCTAAAGGCAGTCCAAGTTTTAAGAGAGGCTGGTATTTCTGTTACTAAAGGAATCTGCATTTTGAATCGGGAAGAGGGTGGTGCAGAGAACTTAGAAAAGTCAGGTATCCAGATGGAATCTATATTTCGCAAAAGTGAGTTTTTTTGATGAGTATAAAAAAAACATTTCTATATGATGTAAGTTTATTTAGGAATAAATTATTAAAAAGAACCTGGGCAGTCATTTCGCTGTTTATTGTTTTTGTTGTGTATAACAGTTTGCAGATCCCCCAAGCAGGAAGGATGCAGTTTTTTACAATTTTTCTCCCATTGTTAGCTTTGTTTTTTTGGTTTTTAAGAAAAAATTATCTAAAACAAATAGAAATTTTATCATCGGGAAGAATTGAAATTGAAGGTGGATCACTCAAACAATTTGACTCCAATGGAAATTGTGCAACCATCCGCATTAAAGACTTAGAACAAATCACTGCTGATAAATTTCGCGGATACGATCGCGTTGTGTTGGAAACAAAAGAAAAGATTCATCCCATTGTGAACATTGAATTGCAGGAAGAACTTGTTGCATTTCTGGAAAAAGAAACGGGACTTAAAAGAATCACCGATCTCACTGAGGATAGATTATGGACTTTGAAAACACCAATTTACTTTTTTCCTAGTATTTTGGTTTTAGTTGCAACCTATACACCTGCAATCAGAGAAAAATTTCCAATCCTATCTAATGAATTTTTAGGTTTGTTTTTTAATATAAATTTAATCATTTATCTTCTGTATTTACCAGAAAAGCAGAACCATACGATAAGCCAGTTTTCCCTGAAAAGGAGAATGATTTTTATCAGTTTGGTGGTGTTTTTCTTTCAGGTTTATATTCAGTTAGATAAGTCTGGTTGGCTTAAAAACTAAATTTAATATTCTTGTTTTGATCCGACACTTTGTCTGAGCAAATTAAGTTTTGCTTGGGCATATCTTCTAAGTTCTATCATCTCCGTTGAATATCTTTTTAAGAGATTATCTTGTTCCATTCTATTCTCCATTAACTGGAGAGTGTCGCGAACATATTTAATATCTTTTTCTTCTTTCAGTTTGCCCGATTGGATTAATTTTTTTACAACATCAAATTCATATTTTCTAAAATGGACACGTAATAAGAACTCAGTGGAAAAATTTTCCTTTGCCTTAACCCAATTTTGATCGACCTTTTCTTTCGGGCCTTGTTCTTTTAATTGGTCTACAGCACGTTTAGTAGGATCTAGTTCTCGAACCGACGCTGCATTCGCTAATTCTTCCGCCGCATTTACTTCGTCTTTAAAAATTTCCTGGAGTTTGTTTCTTCGCCATTGGTCAGTATATTCGTAACTTTGGGCTGTCAACATTCTCTGAAATTCTTCAAGCATTACAGAGACATTGATAGAGCGGCCTAGCGGTGTGTTGTTGAATTCCTTTATTTTTGGAAACAATTCTCTTGTAATTTGAAATGCAGATTTTCTTTTATAGTTACTGGCTTCGTAAAGTTTTTCCAATGTTTCTTCTGAATTTTTTTTCAATTCATTCAAAATGAACGGTTCAGCAAAAACGTAAGCATCCTCACCATAAACAAATAAATTTTGATCTGGTGCAACTACCGATACAATAAAAATGTAATGGCTATCTCTAAGGGCTACAAGCAGCTTTCTGAGATCTTCTTCTGATCTTGAAAGTTGTGAGGACCATATCCGTAAATGCGTATCTGAAGTAGGGATTTTTTCTCTAGATTCGAGATTTTCTTTTCGAATCATATCTGCAAGTTCCAAACAAACTTTGATACTTCCGGCCATGTATAGAAGTTACCGGTGGCACTTTTTCGGTAAAGAATTATTCATATTTCAATTCTTTCGAAATTTTCATTTGTTTTAGGGAATAGAATGGGATAAGACAAATAAAAAATGTAATTACCGGGATGATTATCGGGAGTTTTACTACAAGAGCGATCGGATATTGGAAATTAAGTATCCACCCAAAAGCATTTCGATTGATTCCAAAAATAACAATTGGTGATAATATAAGGCTGTTTAGGATTCCAGAAACAATGCCAAACGAAACAAGAAACAATGCCTGACTATAAACCATTTGGAACATTTGTAAAGAATCCATTCCTATCGCTTTTAGTCCCGCTAGAAGCTGCGCTTTTTCTCTTATGAAGTATACTAAGGATGTGGTAAGGGCGAGGATGGAAATGATCAGTGCCGAAACTTTTAGTGTATCTAATATAGAAAACACTTGGTTCATTCCATCTAAATACAATTTCTTTAACTCGACTTGATTTATATACTTTAAATCAAATTTCTTTGTTATTGTTTGTAGTAGATTTATCGTTTCTGATTCTGAAATGTTTTTATTTTTGGATATTCTTATCGAATTTAAATATTTAACTTTAAAATTTTTCTGGAAGTAGGAATAATCCATCATGATAGTCCCTCTTTCTGAGAAAAAATGGTCTTTTTCGTCCTGAATTCTTATTGAAACATGGGAGTTTAATTCTGTATTGATGGTGATTCCATCTCCTTTACAAATCTGATCTAAGAAACATAAATTCTTCGAAACGATTAATTCGTTTTTGTTATACTTACTTGGAAAGTTAAATACATGTAAGGTGTAGTATCTCCCATTCACAATAAATTTGGAATCTATATAAAAGGGCTCGACCGAGGAAAAATTTGGATCCAAGGCCATGGTTTGAAAAAGTGAAACCGGAACACCAGGTTCTCCTGAGTTTAACTTTTTTTCGTTAATCAGGGAGTAGTCCGATTTATTTTCTTCGTCTACCCATCCGATTAACGATCTTTCGTAACTATCGGTTAAACTTGTTAAAGTGAGAACAAGAGATGTCGATAACATGATTGTTGAAGCAGTCAGTCCGTGTTTCCAGGGTTCGATTTGTATTTCTTTTAATCCTATTTCGACAGTCGGAGAAGTATGAAATTTCGATATGATTTTGTAAACTAAGTGAACCAAATAAGGGATACTTAAAAAATTGAATACAACAAATCCCATAATGACAAATCCAACGCCTAACATGCCCGGTAATATTTGTTTAGCAAGACTAATAAGACCAATAACAATTCCCGTGATTATAAATAGAATTGAAAGAATAAAGGTTTTTCGATAAGAAAATCCAAGAAAAGAATCTTCCACTGCCGCATCCCTTTCTCTTATCAGATCAATCGGAAGTATTTTGAAGGTTTTATAGGAATTATAAATCGATGCTAATATGGATCCAAGAACGGATATAAAAAATCCTGAAACTATAATGGATACTGGAATGTAACGGTAAGCGCGTATTTGGTTGATGTCAGTAATTGTGTTAACGGTTGTTAGAGAGTTTGTGTTGGCAATGAATACACCAAATATTATGCCAACAACTCCTCCCAACGCTCCAATGACGATCGCCTGGGTTAAAAATAACATGAAATTATTGATTTTGCTGGATCCGATCGACAGCAGAATTCCAAATTCACGTTTTCTCGATAGATACAATCCCGTGAACATATTGGAGACCATAAAAAATGAAATTAGTACGGAGACTAGGGAAACAATAGTTAGGTTTATCTTTAAAGAACCTAGGGTTACTCCGGCTCGTTCTGAAATTTGATTTTTTGATTCGTAAGTCCATTCCTCAGACTGGATATTATTTATTGTCAGGTGTGTGTTAGAGTTTTCATCCTGGATTAACCATATCGAAGTAATTTGATTTTGTTGATTACAAATGGTTTGAAGTCTTATAAGATCCATTACCAGAAAGATTCCTTCTACTGGTAAAATATGAAACTCTTCTTGTCGTATCAAAATATCTTTTTCGCAGATTGATAAAGACTGGTTATTTTTTTCTATTTGCAGTTTGTCAGCAAGAGCTTGGCTTATAAAATATTTTGGGATCCTCTTTTTTGCGATTTCTCCACGATTAGGTTGTGGTAATCTCTGTGAAGATAATAGAATATCTTTTCCGATAATGGGAATGCTTTGTATTTGATTTTTGGTTAAGCTAAAAGTGCCTGTGGTTTGAAGTTCCGGTTCTAATCTAATGTTTTCCGATGTATTGTCTTCAACGGTTTTTAGAAAACTGTCATTTGCACCTTGGTTTTGATTGTTTGTTACATACCGTCCAATAAATTTTTCAGAAGAATAACCTATCATTTGGTCGAGAACACTTTGTTCGGCCCTCCAGGCATTGATCTGTGTGCTTATGAATAAGGCAATTCCTAAGCTAATCCCAAAAACTGAGAAAAGTATTTTAGGAAGATGATCTTTGAAATATCCGAATATAAAGAAATAATAAACAAATTTCATATAGTCTGAATTTTACCATCTAACATTCGTAAGTTAATGTCTCCGGATTCTCCAATTTGTTCGTTGTGGGTAACAAGAAATACAGATATATCCAAGTCACTGACACATCGTTTGAATAAATTCATGATCATTTCGGAAGACCCTGAATCTAGGTTTCCCGTTGGTTCATCAGCAAGTATTAATTTCGGTTGGTGAACGATAGCTCTTGCAATCGAAACTCGTTGTTTTTCTCCTCCAGACATTTCTTTGGGAGTAAATTCCAGTCTGTGATTTAAGCCAACGAGAGAAAGTGCTTCCTTGGCCTTGGATTGCGCAATGGATTTTGAGATACCGGAAAGATATAAAGGTAAAGAAACATTCTCCATCGCGGAAAGATAGGGGAAAAGGTGAAAAAATTGGAAGACGATCCCAATTGTTTTTCGTCTGTAAATAGTAAGTTCTTTTTCACTGGCGCCAGAGAGTCGGTGTCCAAATACATTGATTTGTCCTGAATCTGCTGATTCAATTGCTGAGAGAATGTTGAGTAACGTTGATTTCCCGCTACCTGAAGGTCCCATCAAGGTCACAAGTTGTTTCTCTGCGATTTCAAATGAGATGTCATTCAAAACAGGGAAGGTGATCTCACCTTGGTGAAAGGTTTTGTTTATATGTTGCACTTGGATGACAGATTTTGAGACTGATTCTTTTTTTTCATTGCTCACGAAAAATAACTTCCCATATATAAGACAGTCGAGAACATCAAGATTAAGGTAAAACTGATTGATAGCACGTATATTTTTCATCCTACTCATGTCAGTTTTAGTCATCGGCAAGTCACAATCGTGGTCGTCGGTTGCGGAGTTTACCGAGTCTGGAGAAATTTTCACTTGCGAGAAAAATTTCGAAGAACCTCCGGGGGAAGAAGAGAACTTTCTTTATATTCCTTCTCTACCAGTATATATCTCCGTCTTTCAATCTTATTCTTTTCTCATCTCAGCATCCCTTGCTCCTACGATCATTTCCATTAAATTCCCGGATCGTCGGGGACCACCCAACCTTACATAACACACTTATTTCTTTAAAATTTAATTTTTGAGGTAGTTATGTTAGAAGATGAAAGAATTTCAATCTTCAGATCGATTTTAGTTGGTATATCTGCGCTTTCGCCGCTTGCTATATTCTTATTTTCTAATTATGATGTTTTGTCTGTGGATTTTCCCATTTTGGTTGGTCTTGTCATTCAGGCATATATCGGTTTTTCATCCTTTATGTTGGTTCAGTCCTATGAACCAAAGGAAAAAAACAAAGTCACCATTGGTTATATCATCTTTTGGTCTGCTCTTGGTGTTTGTTATTTGTCCGGTAAGTCGCTTATCCTTCCGATAGCTTTGGAGGTGACATCCTTTTCCACCATTCTGATTTATTCTGGAACAGAGTTTGGGAAAAAACAAATTGAAAGTTTGGGTTCCTTACTTTTGGCATCTGGAATTTCTGCCTTATTTTTGTCCGCCTGGGTGATGTTACCCGATGGCGACAATGTGGGTATCATTTTACTTCTTGTGGGTCTGCTAATTAAATCAGGATTTTCCGGCTTTCATTTGTGGATCCCGAAAGTAAATGAAGGAGGGCCATCCCATGCTCTTGGTGCCTTTGCCGGAGTTTTGGAAGTATTTCCATTATTACTTTTTTATAGATATGTCCTTCCAAACCAATTGGATCCTATCATTTATCAGGTTTTGTTTCCTCTGGCTGCGCTTGGAATTTTCTTTGGTGGCATCACCAGTTTTTTTCACAAAGATCCAAAAATATCATTGGCTTATAGTTCCGTTGAATCAATTAACTTTCTCTGGTTATGTTTAATCATAGCAGGTATGTTCCAATTTTCCGTTGACTATGAACTCATGAATCTCAGTAATTCATTCCGAATTTTATTTTTCCTAAGTTTATTTCATCATTCCTTCTCAAAAACATTTCAATTGTTCTCAATTGGCATGGTGGCAAGGCTCAAAAATTCAAGTTCCAGTGATGAGCTAAAAGGGATTGGTAGATTACTCGGGATCTCTCCCCTGTTAGTTGGAGCAGGTACTTTTAGTTATGCGGTCCTTCCTGGGACTCTTGGATTTGTTTCCGAAGCAACATACTTTTATCTGAATGCTCGCATCTTGGATATGCCCATTGGTCGTTCGGTTTTTCTTTTGCCTTCCATGATCTTCATCTTCTTTGGAATTGTTCTCGGTGGATTCACTCATATCAAATTGTTTATGAGTTTGTTTTTGTCTACACCAGGTAAAGACATCAATATCCAACCGTTTAGCTTGCAAAAGAGAAGATGGGTCACCATTTCTTTGTTTAGTTTAGCTTTAGTGATTTTTATCTTTCCTTTAGTTTTGCCTTACTTTGTTCGTTTACCAATGTTGAGTCCTTTTGTTGATCCGCAACTTGTGGATTGGTTTTGGACTTTAGCATTCGTATCCTATGTGACGATTGGGGCTGTATTTATATTCCGTTTGTATGATCATTATCAATTAAAAAGATACGGAAAACCAAAGACCAAAAACTGGGATTGTGGAGGAGGTTACAGCGGTCATGAACTTTCCATACCGACCTCTGTATTTTCTCTGCCATTAAGGAATTCGCTTGGTCGCTATTTTTTAAATAAAACCGGCGAATCAAAAGTCGATTCCTTTCTCATCAGGGGAATTACTTCCGTTTTTAGGTTGGGTACGAGATTTATGTCAGCGACAAATCATCCCAAAGAAGAAGACGTCAGTAAATACCTGGCGATCTCTTCTATGTTTCTGATCTTCATTTTTTCACTGCTCATTTTGGGTGACTTCGGAGGTTTGTAGGTGAATTCTTTTTTGTATTATTCTTATCTGCTTCTTCTTTTTGTTGTAATGCCATTTCTATTAACGGGGATTATACGGAAAGTTCGTGCTTATGCTCAAGGGCGACGTGGCCCAAAACTTCTTCAGTTTTTTTGGGAAGTGGACAAATCGCTAAGAAAAAATCCAATTTCGCATACAAACATTTCGGATTTTTCACATTTGGCACCTAGGGTAGCATTGTTTTCGGCTTTGATGATTTGGAGTGTGGTTTTGTTCGAATGGGCTCCATTCATTCTCATCCCGTTTTTCCTTGCTCTTTACCGATTCGCATACGTAAGTTTTGCGATGGAAGGGGCTTCTTCTTTTGGAGGGATGGCTTCGGGAAGAGAGATTTTACTTTCAGTAATGGCCGAACCAACTTTTATTTTAATGATCCTTGCGGCTCAGTCCCATATTGAAATTTCAGTGAGTCCTCAAGGGGCCCTTATTGGTTTACTCTTTCTTTCTTTGTCCTTTATTGCAATCCTTGCAGAACTCGCAAAACCACCGTTTGATGATCCAAGGACTCATTTAGAGCTAACGATGGTTCATGAGGCGATGATTTTAGAAGCTTCTGGAAAACAATTGGGAATCTTTGATTTGGCAAGTTCCATCAAATTATCTACGCTATTAGTTTTCCTTGTGAAGTTGGCACTCGAACACTCCAAGTTATTTAAAAATGAAGTTTTGGATAGTTTTGCAAGAGAGCTAATGATTGCACCTATGGTCATACTACTTGCGATCATCCTCGGATTTTGGGAATCGAATAGTGTTCGTAGGAAATGGACTTGGATACCTGAATTTATGGGTTTAACATTCATTGCGATTTTAATATTAGGCACTTTGGTTAAGTTGTCTTAAGGGTTATCATGATATACGATTTTATATACTTATTATTGTTACTCACCGGTGTTGTGGTTTTGGTAGAAAATCGCTTGAGTCGGATTATTTTTTTTCTAAGTGTACAAGGGTTCCTTTTAGTATTCCCTGTTTTGCAAACACATGAAGGAGATTGGAAACATGCTATCTCACTAATTGTAATGGTTGTTTTGTTTAAGGGAATTCTAACTCCTTGGGTTTTGAATTGGACAGCGAACAAATCTAAGATGAATGAGAGCACTGCTCCTCGTTTCGGATACCTTGCAACTTTGTTATTCATGGTACTCGGTTTGGTTCTAGCAGTCAAGATTACGGAAGGAGTTTCTGTTCTTTCCATTCCAGTTCATAAAATTGGACTCATTTATGTAATTTTACTCGTGTATGTGGGTATTCTTTGTTTTGTTGTTAGGCGAAACTGGCTTGCTCTCATTGCTGGGTTTTGTGTTTTTGAAAATGGAATTTTTGTTTTGACTATGGTATTAGACAAAGGACTTCCTGTGGGCCTTGAGTTTGGATCCTTTTTGGATGCCATCCTTGTCATTGTTTCAGGTGGAATTTTGCAACTCTCTCCCCATATGCATACGAAGGAGAGAAAACTATGATGGCACAATTGTTTTATCTTTCTGGAGTTTTGGCCTTTGTTGTTATTTTTTTGGTTTCTGTTTTGGCACCAACAAAAGGACAAACTCGCATTTGGTTATGGAGCATTCTGAAGATTTGTTTTTTTGGTTCTTTGTTTTACTCCTGGTTTACTGATAATATTGTTCTTAAGTGGATCTTAATTGAAGCCTCCACACTTTTTGGGGCACTGCTCATTTCCTCTAGTGGTACGGAACGTTCCTTTCATGTGGGTTGGAAATTTTTATTAATCAATTCCTATGCGCTTGGACTTGCCTTTTTAGGAATAGTAATTCTTTTGTTTGCCTCCACTCCACTAGAAAATTTAGATTTTGTTTCCTTAAAGCAAGGGTTAGTTGGCCAAAGTGGACTTTTAATTGAAACAGGAATCCTTCTGACTGTTTACGGATATAGTGGAAAGTTGGGGCTTGTTCCTAATCACTTTTGGGTGGGAGATACCTATGCGGAGAGTCCAAGTCAAATTTCTTCGCTGATCGCATCTTTTGTGCCAGTCAGTGTAGTTCTTGCCTTACGTCCCCTGATACAGTTGGAACGTGAAATCAATCCACATATGATTAACGCAGCCAATGGAATTCTTTTTATCGGTGTTTTGACCATTCTGTATTCTACTTTAATTCTTTTTTCAAGGGAAGACATTCGTAGGATTTCAGCGAAGGTAGCACTTTTCCATACAGGCATGTTAACTTTATTTTTGTGGTTAGATGTATCTGATGATGTATTTTACTTTTTGTTAACAACAACTGTTCTCGTAAAACTATTGGTTTTTCTATCAATGGGAATTTTACGAATGGATGCAGGGAAAAGAAATATCTCTCAGATTCTAGAAAAATCTTCTCTAAGTCATAAAGCATTGTATATGTATTTATTAGCACTTCTTGTAGCGTTTGTTTTTCCTTTATCTCCAGTTTTTGTTTTAGATTTAAAAGTCATAGAAATTGCTATCAAACAAAAAATGTTTTTATTATTTTTGTTCCCCATTACGGGAGCGATATTTTTCTTTATTGCACTTAACAAAGTACTACCGTTGGTTCGGTTGCCCAATCGAAATTTTGAACCTGGAGTTTACGGAATACTACAAACTAGGTTAGTATTCTTTTGGTTTAGTTTTTTATTCACCGTATTCGTTGGTACATACGGTTTAACTTATCTAATGGCAGAACATATATGGAAAAGATAACAGGCATTACTAATTTCAATGGTGTCTATCACCAGTATGTAATCCGTGATCAAAAAATGATTCGGGAAGAAGTAGTTTCCAAAAAAAGTAATATTGATTTTCTTTTAGATCCTCAATATCCGGTTTGGCTTGTTCGTCATGCCTTTGGACAGGATATGGGTGTTGAAGATTATTCAGATCTAAAGGAAGAAGATTATTTATCTGACAATCGTGGGAAAAACCTTTCACTACATCAAAAAACAGGAATTGTCAGAGATTTGGCTTATCATGGATTACATGTTCCCTTTCATGAAGGTACTTATTCTCATGCGGTGGGTCCGATTCACGCAGGGATCATTGAACCAGGTCACTTCCGTTTTATTGTAGAGGGAGAAGAAATCCGTCACCTAACCATTCGTTTGGGTTTCCAATATCGAGGGATCCGCGAAAAAATTCAAGGGAAATCGATGTCAGCGGTTATGCCTTTCTCTGAAACCATTTCTGGGGATACAAGCGTTGGTTATGCGGTCTCTTTTAGCAAAATTTATGAAGAAATGTATGGGATCAAGGTTTCTAATCATATTGCTTTGTTTCGTTCCTTTTTAGTTGAGTTGGAACGAATTGCGGTTCATATTGGGGATTTAGGTGGAATTTCGGAAGATATAGGTTATTACCCACTATACGGGGTCTGCGTCACTGATAGAGGGGCTGCCCTTGGTCTTATGGAAACATGGACTGGAAATCGTTTTGGGAAAGGAGCCGTTCGTCCAGGACGTGTTCGGGTGAACCAGCGCATTACCGCAAAACAAGCAAAAGATGCTTTTTTTAATCTAAAAAAAGTTTATTTCAAACGAGTTCGTCCACAGATCTTAAGAGCCCTTTCTGTTTCCACTTTAAAGGAAAGAATGCAGGGTTGTGGTTTTATTTCTGAACTTGATGTGCAAAAAAATGGATTTTTGGGAATGGTGGCTCGTATGGCGGGGGTCTCTGATGACTTAAGAATTGGTAACCCTGATTATCCAGATTGGACTGTTTTGCCACTACAAGAAGAACACCATCATTATAATGGCGATGTTTGGGCTCGTATGTACATTCGTTACACGGAAATTGAACAATCTTTAAAATGGATGGAATCACATTTGGAAGATTTGGATTGGGAATCCTTATGGTTAGAAAATGATAAAATGAAAGGAACTCAATACGAGAAAGAATGGAAACCAAAATCTGGAATTTATACGGCTGCGGTGGAAGCATGGCGTGGTCCTTTACTTGTATCTTTGGATTTGGATCACGAAGGCCTCGTGAAAAATTCTTATATTCGTGATCCATCAGTCTTAAATTGGCATGCATTGGAATTGGCAGTTCGTGGAGAACAAGTCGGCGATTTTCCTTTGAACAATAAATCATTTAATCTTAGTTATGTTGGGTTTGATCTATGAATTTCTTATATGAGTTAAAGAGTTTTATTTTCCCTAAGAATGTATTAAATTTTGCTACTGCCTCTCCGGTTCATCCGACAAGTCGCGGCATTCCCATACCGACAACAAAGATGCGGGAGGGATCTGGTTCCTTGAGCCAATCAGCAGCGGTTTGTCCGACGAAAGCAATCCGAATAGTTTCTGATTCGGAAGTTCAGTTTGATTATGGGAAATGCCTGCAATGTGGACTTTGTACAGAATCTTCGGATGGCAAACTTCGTGATTCGGGTTTTATTTATACTTTTGCCTTAAGTCGTGAGGAATTCAAAGTCACTTACGTTTCTGGGCAAATGGCAAAAGTAAGTGACTTACCCCACCCACTAACACCAAACCAAGAACAGTTTCGTGCATTGACAAAGAAACGGGGATTTCTTTATAGAGAGGTTGCCGCTGCGGGAAACAACACTGTGGAATCAGAGTTGAATGCTTCTTTTAATTCGGTTTTTGACTCGGAAAGAGAAGGGGTTCGTTGTGTTGCCAGTCCCAAACATGCGGATGCCATTGTCTTTTCTGGTCCTGTCGGTGAAAGGATGGCAGGTCCACTGGAAACCGCTTGGGATGTCATAAGCGAACCCAAAGCCCTCATTGCCTGCGGGACAGAAGCGGTGAGTGGTGGGTTGTATCCTTTGGGTAAACTTCCCAAAGAACCAGATCTTTATATTTCAGGAGATCCCCCAAGGCCAGATGTCATTCTGCAAGGTTTTCGTCTTTTAATGGGAAGATTTTCCTTCCGGTTTCAAGAGGAGCTTCACAAAATTTTAGAGAATGCAAAATAAGGTGCGTGGATTTAGAAAAAGAAGAAATCGTTCGTGTCCTTGTCCTAGAACCCCAAAAGAAATCGTATGATACCATCTCCCAATTACTCAGTGAGTGGTTTGGAGATTACATCGAACTGACTTGGCGGTCCGTTTTTGAAAACGGAGCCGAGGAAATCAAAAAAGCTCAGTATGATCTTTTAATTACAGAAATCCAATTCCCTGAACTAGAAGAATCTCCCGAATCTATATTAGAATCAATTATGGATTTAGCCGGTCCCTCCGAACTTCCCGTGGTTGTGTTTACGAAAGCCGAAGGAAAACAACTTCCCATCCACGCTTTCCAATTAGGAATCAACGAATACTTCGGCAAACGAAGGTTAAAGAAAAATGTATTGGAACATAGGTTTAGAAATTTGTTCCGAGAAATTTACCGCAAAAAAGTAGTCTCCATCCAAATGGACGACAGCCTAAAACGATTCCAAGATCTTTACGGTATGAACCAATCAGAGATTCAAGATTTGAATACGATGGTGAAAAAATTTAAAAAAGAATTGGAAAAAGAATACGAAGAAAAATTGAACTTAGAAACCGAAAAAAAGAAAATGCAAAATGTTTTCGGTATGTATGTTGATCCCATCATTGTTGAAAGTTTGATGAACAACACACTTTCCCTTGACCAAAAAGGAAAGGAACAAGAAGTATCTGTCTTATTTTCGGATATTCGTGGTTATACGACCTTGTCAGAAAAAATGAAACCAGAACAAGTAATTTCATTTTTAAACGAATACTTTACGGCTATGACAGAAGTGATTTTGGGTTATGGGGGAATGATCGATAAATACATAGGTGATTCCATCATGTGTTTGTTTGGTGCTCCAGTTTTCCAAGAGGACCATAGACAAAATGCTTTGGACTGTGCCGTGGAAATGGTGCAAGTTTTTGAACTTTGGCAACCCAAATGGCAACAAATCTATGGATTTACTCCACAAATTGGCATTGGTTTGGCCTCAGGGAAAGCCATTGTGGGGAACGTAGGATCCTTCCAAAAACTTTCTTATACAGCCGTTGGCGATACTGTTAACATGGCAAGCAGATTGGAATCGATTGCAAAACCAATGGAAGTGTATATGTCAGAAGGACTATATAATTTTCTTCCAGAGGAGTATGCCAATAAGTACAAGTATGAAGAATTGGAACCTGTGAAAATCAAAGGAAAAGAAGGGTTACACCGAATTCTCAGTGTAAAGCCCATCTAATCGGTGTTTAATTTTGTTGGAATTTTTTCTCTAAAGAGTACTGCAAAACTGATACAATTCGTTTGATTTCAGTTTTTCATCTTTGAGGGTAAGAAATGTCTTTCTGTCTTCGATCTCAAGATTTAAAGTTGATTTGTATTCTTCAAACTTTTCCTCAAGGCCTGGCTCCTTTTTGCCGTGGCCTGTAAACTTTGCGATCACTCCGGCAAATCCAATGATTTGTCCAAGAGTTGACTGTTCGTTTACTGGTTTGGAAAGGTCTTCAATGGAAGTAATGATAATGTTTGGCATCTTCCAAAGTTTGGCGGCAGCACTTCCTATTTCATAAGAATCCACGCCAAAGGATTTTTTTTCGAGGGAAATTAGAGTCGCATCCGATGTTTGGAATTCGGTAAGCACATCCACATATTTTTTTCTATCAATCGTATTGAGTACAATTCGTCCGAGGTCTTGCATCAGACCACAAGTGATGGCAAGTTCTGCCTCTTTTTTGAATTTCTTTTCTTCACAGAGAATTTGTGCGAAAATTCCTTTGGCAACCGAATGGTCCCAAACTTCATCTCTAAATTTTTTATAATTTCCTTGGCTAAAGAGCGAGTCTGTCATAGACATCGCCACCATACTCCGAACCGTTTTGAATCCCAAACGAGTGATGACCTGTTTCATATTGGCGACTGGGTTGCCTCGTGAGAAAAAGGGAGAGTTGGCAAGTTTGAGAAGTCTTGCCACTAACACTTGGTCGGATTGGACTTTTTTTTCTAACTCTCCAAAGGAGAGTTCGTTGTCGTCATCTAGGGAAAGTACGGAGAGTAAGACTGGCGGTACAATCGTCAGGTCTTTGATTTGGGAAAGATATTCTTCTACAGTTGCCATTCGGATAGGGACCTAAAGTCAGGATCTAGAAAGATGAGACTAAGGAAACTAAAAACTCCCAACTACCTGGCAACTATTCTTGCGAATTCGATTCCTTTAAAATAGTGTTGTAGGATTTCCCTGTGATTGAATTGGCTTTTTGCCATAGCAAAACTTCCCCATTGGGACATTCCAACACCGTGTCCAGAACCGAGTCCCTTTACAAAAAAATCTCCTGACTCTTCTTTACGAATTCCAAATCGTGTGGATTTGAGTTTCGTCGCACCGATTTTTTTTCGGAACTCGGTAGCTTTGATTTTTTTGGATCCAGAACTTCCAATAATTTCCATTTCATTTACTCGAGAAGAGGGAAAACGACTTGATACAATGATATCCTGGATTTCACCGACACCTAAATATTGTAAGTTGGTATTTACGTAATCTGGTTTCCATTTTTCTTCCCAAGAATACTGTTCCCCATCTTTATCATATTCGGATGGAACCGGTTTTAAGTATTCTACAGGGCTACCCCAAACATTAATTGGATCTTCGGTATATCCACCTGCATTGGAATGGAAAAAACTTTGGATGGGTTGTCCTTTATGAATGAGGATAAGGCCTTCTGTTTCAAATACAGCTTCCGTTGTATTTCTATGTTCTTTATTTTTTCCTTTGTATACTTGAGTGTTTGTGGACGTATCAACATCAAACTCTTGTTTTTTGCGATTTAACATTTCACGCACTACGTAAGTCCTTGCACAAACTGCTTGGGCTTTGAGTGCTTCTTTCGGCCAAGAGGCACTGACTTCAGAAGGAACTACACTCAACAGGTATTCTTCGATAGGAACTAAATTAATAATATAGACTTTTCCATCCACCGGTTTGAGTAGAACTGATCCTCTATAACTCACTCCCTTGTACTCCAAAAATTGGGAACCACTCTGAATGGAGATAGGAGCTTTGAGTGCCGTAGGATTTAAGGATAAAAAATCATAGGCTTTTTTAATCGTAAGGTCATTGGCATCACGCACAATGATTTCCCCTGAAGATTTAAATGTTTCCTCGTCGGTAGCATACCCAAGAAATACTCGAACCGGTTTGGATTTGAAATTGGATTCTTCTGGTGTCCAGTTGGTCACCATCACACTCGCACAACCGATTTGCCCTAAGATAGCGACGCAGATAAATAGAATCGATTTTTGAATCTTCATAGTACCCTCGATTCTATTTTCGGTGGAAATTCAAAATTGGTGAAGGGAATTATGAAGACTTTCTGCGAAAGAATAAAACAGATTCTGTGTGAGGAGTGTGAGGGTAGGGATCAATCAGTATTCCATCCACAAAATCATATTGTGAAAGAAAGATCGATACATCTTCCTTTTGCGAATAAGGATTACAAGAGACATAGAACACATACTCAGGTCCAAAATCGCGAATCCATTGGTTTACCAATTTACCGGCACCGGCCCTCGGGGGATCCAAAATCAAAGTGGCATTTTCTTTCTGTTTTAAAAGTTCTGTGGACATAAACAAATTAGCAATTTGGAAGGAAAAAGATTTGTTCGAATATTTTTCCAAAAAGGTTTTGGAGGCAATTTCAATGGACGATTCCGTAAGTTCGTATCCATCCACATTTTGAAAGGAATCACCGTATAACAAAGAAAAGAAACCGTTCCCACAAAACAAATCGATTAGATTTTCACAATCCGTAGGTAGTCGTTCTTTGATAAAAGATAAGATTGGTAAAAAACCCTTGGGGTTCGGTTGGAAAAAGGAATCAAAGGGAATCTGAAAGCTTTGTCCGAGGACAATTTCAGTAAATGTAGATTTTCCTCGTAACACTTCCGGTCGTCCAAAAGCAGAAACCTCTGATTTTGGTCTGTTGTAACAAAAGAGTAGGGACTCTTGTGATAAAGTTTCCAAACAAAGTTTACGAAAACTTTCCATGGATGGATGTGATTCATATCCATCGGTAAAAGTAAAAATTAAAATTCCATCCTCTGTGTTTTGTGCTTTTCTAATGGTAAGATATTTTAATCCGCCTTCTTCTGATCTTCGATCCCAAATGACTTCCGGTTTTTGGTTGAGTACAGATTGTACGTTTTTTAGTGCCTCGTTGGCCCAGCTTGATTGGATGGAACAATTGGTGATGGGAACAACTTTGCGAAAATTTCCTCTTTGCCTTTGTCCAATGATCGGTCCAGGGAATACAGAAAAATCCATACGAGATCGGTACTCGTAAATTTGTTCAGAAGGAATGGGTGTGATGGAGATTCCTAAGTCTTTTTGGAATGTATTTAGGATGGGTGAAAATTTAAGTTCTAATTGTTCTTTGTAGCTTATGTGTTGGCCCGTACACCCACCGCATTCACCAAACACATCACATTTCACCAATTTCCAATCATGGTTACGGACGGTTTCCTTAATCCGTAAGGACCTTTGCCTTGGCCTACGTTTGACATACTCAACTTGGAGTTCGTCACCAGGATAAACAAAGAAAATATTCACCTTTTTTCCGTTAGGTGCTGTGACGATTCCTGAAAAATCGGAATCTAAACTTTCCACAATGACTTTGTCCAATGTTTTCTACTTGCCAGTTCCTTTTGATTTTTATAGGATTTCCGACATGGTTTTTTCGAAAAGACTCTTTTCTATCCTTCTCGGCTTCCTTACTTTTGCGGGATTACTCTCAAACCTGTCTGCCCAAGTCCTCCTCACCAATCAAATTTTGGATCTGAGGTCTGAGACTTCTTTTGGTCAATCCGTTCATAAATGGAGTTTCAAACCAGGAGACTCACCCCTAGTCACAGAAGAGAAGGAAGATGATCTCTATTTAGATGAAGAAAACGGACAAACGAGAGCCCTACGTTTTGCTCATGCCCAACCAACTTTGGAAGAATCGGTAAGAAATGGGTGGATTTCTGGATTCCAAATCCAAACCGCTTGGGACAAAGTGAGAGATGGGGATGGGGAATTGTATTTTCCTGACTTCAAACAATTTCAAGAAACTTATAAGGGATACGCTTGGTATAGAACAGAAATCCAAATTACAGAGGAAGACATTCGTTCTAAATTCAAATCAAGGAACTTAACCGTTCGGTTGGGCCAAATCAGCCAAGCCGATGCCGTTTATTGGAACGGGAAATTCATTGGAGGAACGGGCCTTCATTTGGATACAGAAGAAGGAGCCGAGTTGGATGATAAATCCCTTTATAGTGATAAAATTAGGTTCTACCAAATCCCAATAGACCAATTAAAAACAGATGAACCCAATGTCCTTGCTGTAAGAGTGTATGCCAAGTATCCTTTGAGTCCAGGACTATCTCATGATAAATTTTACCTGTCCTCTGTAAAGTATTCAGAGCGAGCCGAGTATTGGAACGATTTTAAAAAGATATTTGTGATCGTACTTACCTTGTTACTTGGTAGTTTTTATTTATACTGGCAATTTTTATTCCGAAACGAAGATGATGCAACCATATACTTTGCATTAGGTTCCATCTTCATGGCATTTAATACTTTGTTTCAAAGCCAAATTATCTATTCCATCATTGGAGATGGATTCTGGATCAAAAAAATCGAATATTTTGCTTGGATAGGCCTTGTCCATTTGTTGTTTAACTTCATCGTTCGATTTGCTCATGTAAGACAAGGTTGGATCAAAATCACTAACAGGTACATTGATATCGCCGGAATCGTTTCGCTACTTGTGGTTTTGGTTTCTCCCAATTTCTTTTTTCTATCTAAGTTTTTCTTCAGTTGGAGTTTTGTAACGATCCTACTCGGGGGAGCCTTGTTTTATATTATCTTTCTCGGCAGAAAAGTCCCTTCCATGGGAACGGTGTCCCTCGGATTTTTTGCCTTTGTCACTCTCATTCTCAATGATATCTTTGTGGAAATGCAATGGGAATGGTATCCGAGCCATACTTATCTAAAGGACTATGCCTTTGCTGCCTTTTCTGTATCTGTTGCCTTGTCGATTGTTAAAAATATGATCGATTCACGACGACTTGTGGAAAAACAACGAGAAGAGAAAGATAGGCTCTCTAGATACTTCTCACCAGCCGTGATGGAAACAATTGTTGCCGACAGTATTAAGTTAGGTGGTGAAGAGAAAAATATCGCTACTTTGTTCTCTGATATTGTTGGGTTTACAACCTTTGCTGAAAAAAATCCTCCAGGAGTTGTGCTCCAAAGTTTAAATACAATTTTTGAATCCTTGTCAGAATTGATATTTCATTATTCTGCCACCTTAGATAAGTTTATCGGAGATGCCATCATGGCGTTTTGGGGTGCCCCCAAACAAACAGAACTGGATGCCTATCATGCCATAGCTTGTGCCGTGGATATGCAGAAAAAAATGGAAGAGATCAATCGTGAATTGGGAGTCCCACCTGGCACCTTCCGTTTGCGGATTGGTGTCAATTTTGGAGAAGCCATCGTGGGTAACATTGGTTCTGTCAAACGTATGGACTATACTGTCATTGGGGATGCCGTCAATACGGCTGCTCGCTTAGAAAGTCATGGAATTCCAGGGAAGGTTGCCGTTTCTGAGGCAGCATTTCTTGCGGCGGGTGGGAGTGAATACATTGAATATGAAGATACCAAAGAACTCACACTCAAAGGAAAAGCTGAACCGGTCAAAGTGTACTTTGTAACGAAGGTAAAGTCAAGGCCTGTAGTTTAAGCCTAAAAAAATGGATTCTTTATATGGATTTTATACACCTAAAATGACGGTTAAGTTGGCGGTTGTCATATTTTCTGCAACGGTTTCACATTCTTCCATACTGCCTTGAAAACAAACTGCTTTGCCATTGGTATGAGCTTCCATGGCAATTTTTTTGGCATCCTTTTTAGTTTTGAAACAAAGTTTCATGAGACAATCTTCTACATAAGAAAATTCATGAATCGAATCATTGAACAGAATGACAAAGTAAAAGTATACAGAATCAAAATGGGTTTTGATTTCTTCAAATGTAGAAGGTTGGTTCTGTTCTGTCATGGAAACAATGAGTCGGAGTTTCCGCTCAGTTCACCAATATACTCCAAATAGGATTTCATTTTAAACTTCTTTTTTGTGGAATCGGAGGACATAAACCGAACATTTCCGAATACATTTCGTTCGGGAAACCAGGGCCTATCAAAAAGGCCAAAACACCACAAAATCCCTGTATAGGAATTCGGATTTCGTCCATCGTATGCATATTTGTTATTTAAATGTTCTAAAATTTGAAATGCTTCTTCATAAGTTTTTGTCCATTCGATTACTTTTTTTCCCCATAACATTCGCATATAGTTATGCATCCTTCCTGTTTTCACAAGTTCTGTTTGGGCAGCATTCCAAAGTTCATCATGGGTGTTTGCAGATTCAAACTGTTCTAAAGTATAGAGATATTCTCTGGTATCGGATTTATGTTTTTTAAAATTCGCTTTCACCCAATCCGGAAGATTTTCTAAATTAATATAGTTTGGTTTGTCTTTCCAAAAGAAAAGATAACCAATGTCTCGCCAGGTGATGAGTTCGTCTAAGAAGTGATTGGTGGAAGAGGATTCCGAATAAAAATGTTCGCGGTCTCCTGGTTTTTGGTGGCTCATTCGTTCTGGATTCCATTTTCCCTTAGATGTAACCTCTAATACTGACTGAAAAATTTCTTCAATTCCAATATGACCGAAGTGGAGGTAGGGAGAGAGGCCACTTGTAGCAGTGATCTCTGGGGGATTTGGCTCGGAGTGACCTGTTTCATAGTTTTGTAATTTTTTTGTGACAAAGGATCTTAGAATTTTTAACGCTTCGTTACGACCACCTTTCACTCCTTTGGCGGGAGGGACTTCTTTTTTAAAATCAAACGATTGTAAAAATGAGTTTAAGTCTTTGGGGAGTCCAAACCCAACAGGAGGTTTTGTGTTTCCATTCAGCCCAAGTAGGTCTTCTATTCTCCATTTTGGTTTTGTGAACTTTGGCATCCCTTTTAAAAATTCTTTATGAATCCAAATTCTTAGAATCCTTGCAGCACTCGCCGCTCTTTCAAAACGGGAGAGGGGAAGGAGAGAATTGCTATCCACAGCGATGAGTGGACAATCGATTTTTCTTGCAAGTTTACTTGTTTGTTCTGGGATAATAAAACAAGGGAAGTCATCGGTAACAATGGCAACTGCATCTTTAGCAATTTCTTTTAAGATTCCCCGTGCGGGATTTGTTTTGGATTCTACAAAAGGCCAATAGTTGATGTCTAGTTCATCTGCTCTTGTTTGGTTGTCATACATCCCTTCCAAAATAAATTTGTGGATCCTTTCTGAATTCCAGGGATAGTCGCAGCGTAATCCCTCATACACAATGAGTTCTTTGTTTTGTTCTTTGGCAAGTGAGACCGCATAGGCAAAGGCATGATTTGAGTCGAACCGACGGTAGGCCTGCATCCAATAAAGGATGTATTTGCCGCGAGGAAGCATAGGTTTTTGATTACAAAGCCGGATTCGTTCCTGGGTCACTTCTATTAGAGGGGAGACGGGGGGATTCGTTCATCGTTTTTTCGAACTAGGAGGGATAGATGTCGTGGAATATTTGCTTAAAAAACGTACTATATGATACCAATAATAGCAAAGTGTTATGGGTTTGTAACAGCTCTTTTCTTGCGTACGACCCCATTTATCAAGAAATCTAAACAAAATGGAGGGTTTCTAGGCATTAATTCATTTTTTTCAATGCCTTGGTCCCTTTGATCTAAATCGGGTACCAATCTTGCACTGTTACTAAGCAAATAACATGGAAAGGAAACATGGCAATATGAAACAGTATTTCAAATCAATCGCCTTCCTGCTCCTGGTTGTTCCGATGTTCCTTTTTGCAGATGATGCTGCAACCGTCGCGAACCCGGCGCAAGAAACCGCAAATGCAATCCAAACTTTAACCGTTGGTCTAGACACCTTATGGGTGCTAGTCGCTGGTATGTTGGTATTCTTTATGAATGCCGGATTTGCTCTCGTTGAATCGGGATTCGCTCAATCGAAGAACACCGTAAACATCCTAGCTAAAAACTTCATCGTTTTTGCAGCTGCAACTTTCTCCTACTGGGCAATTGGTTGGGGTTTGATGTTTGGTGACGGATCTCCTTTTATGGCAACCGAAGGTCTTTTTTTCTTAGGTGGAGCTGATAACTCACCTGCAATCGGTGATGCATACAAAGGTGTGTATTCTTCTATGAATTGGACCGGTGTTCCTCTTCTTGCAAAATTTTTCTTCCAATTGGTCTTTGCAGCAACAGCAGCAACTATCGTGTCTGGAGCTGTGGCTGAACGAATTAAATTTCATTCCTTCCTTATCTTCTCCTTTATTCTTGTAGCAGTCATGTATCCATTCACAGGTCACTGGGTATGGGGTGGTGGATGGATTGCAGGTCTTGGTTTTCATGACTTTGCAGGATCAACCGTAGTACACTCTGTAGGTGGATGGGCCGCTCTTGCTGGTGCCATCGTTCTTGGTGCTAGAAAGGGAAAATTTTTACCCGATGGTCGAATCAAACCAATTCTTGGTCACAACATGACTTCCGCAGCTCTTGGAACACTCATCCTTTGGCTCGGTTGGTTTGGATTTAACCCTGGTTCTACGATGGGTGTAGGTGATGGAAGTGTGATGTCTCATGTAATTGTGACAACTAACATCTCTGCTGCTCTTGGTGCACTTGCATCAACGGTTACCGCTTGGATTATCTTAAAAAAACCTGATCTTGGTATGATTCTAAACGGAACACTCGCAGGTCTTGTTGGTATCACTGCACCATGTGCGATTGTTAGCCCAACATCTGCTGCCATCATTGGTGCTGTGTCTGGAATCCTCGTAGTATTGTCTGTTCTTTTCTTTGACAAAATCAAAATTGATGACCCGGTAGGTGCAACTTCTGTTCACTTAGTATGTGGTATTTGGGGAACATTAGCAGTTGCAATCTTTGGTTACGAAGGTTCACCTGCAGGAGTAGAAGTTCCTTCAATTCTGACTCAACTTTACGGAATCCTCGCTATCGGTGGATTCACTTTCGCAATATCTTTAGTATTGTGGTTTGTGTTAAAACTTGCTGGTGGAATCCGAGTGGGTGAAGAAGAAGAACTTAGTGGATTGGACCTTGGGGAACATGGAGCAGAAGCTTACCCTGATTTCAATATCCGAGCTCGTGGTTAAGGGAATAGGAGTATAACATTATGAAAATGATCATTGCAATCATCCAACCACATAAGTTGGAAGAAGTTAAAGCAGAGTTAACTAAAAACGAAATCTATCGTCTAACAGTTTCTGACGTTCAAGGTTACGGACAACAAAAAGGGAAAACAGAAGTATTTCGTGGACACGAATACACTGTTAATTTACTCAGAAAAGTTCGTTTAGAAATTGCCGTAAACGATGAATTCGTAAAACCAACTGTTGACGCTATCTTAAAAGCAGCAAAAAGTGGTGATGGAAAAATCGGCGATGGAAAGATTTTTATCACTCCACTAGAAGAAGTGATTCGAATCAGAACCGGCGAGAAAGGAAAAAGCGCCATCTAACTTCCTTTAGTAAAAGGAAAAATCGGAAAACGTGCCGGGGAATATTCCCTTGCACGTTTTTTATTTTTATCGTAACAATAGTGTTAATTGGTTATGATCTTCATTTAGACAAATTTCCAAATCAGAAAATTGAATCCTAACACCACCTCTACGATAACGATTATCTTTCCTAACAAAAGGAATGGATTTTTGGTTTAAGTTTACCGATTCGATGGTTGAATTTGCTGATTCCACTCTGTAGGTAACTGAGATTTTTTTATCCAGGAGTTGCAGATCAAATTTAAATCCATCCAAACCCTTTGGTAGAGTGGGATCGAATTCGATTCCATCAGAATACACTTTGATTCCGAACAAACATTCATAGACCAGTTTGATATAAATCCCTGGCCCACTAGAATATACCCGCCAACCTCCTTCTAGAGGAACATTGCCGGATAATAATTCTTTGTAATTTTTACTTGCTTCATAACGATCTAAAAATATAGCATCCGAGCTCGAATAATAACAGTTAGATTGCCTTCTTTTTGCGGTAGGAATTTTATTTTGGATTCCGATAGGGTTTACTAAATTCAGATAATAAATGAAATCATCTGCCCTACCCAGATGGGCCAACGCTTCACAGTAACGCAAATGGGCATGTGTGTACATCAGTCCAATTTCCCTTCCGAAATAACTTGCGGTCTCTGCCCGTTTGAATTCTTTGTTTTCTCCGTCAGAATAGGGAACGGGAGAATCGAAAAGACGGACTCCGTCAGGTCCCATAAGAGAACTCTTGATAATAGAAAGATGAGTATCTATTTCTTTTTCGTCTAAAACTTCGGACAAAATTCCGTAAATCATAGGAAGGACACTATAGCGAATTCCCGTTTTTGTATCGGATGGATGTAGGTAGAATTTTTGCGAACCATCGTCTGGAAAGTATCTTAAACCTGCAAGAATACCTTCTTCCATACAAAGGCCTTTGATATTTTCTTCTAATTTGACACGTGCCGTTTGGAAGTCTTTTTGTTTTCCGAAATCCTTTGTTAGGTGGAAAATCTTACACAGGGCTTTGTAGGTAATCGATTGTAATTCCGCAGTCCAAGTGCTTACAGCTTGGGTTCGAAACTCAGTATGAACCGGCTGTAACGAATCATTCCAATCTCCGTTTCCATAGGTAGGAAGTTTTGTTTCGGGAACAAAACGATTGTTCATCAGAAAAATCGTTTTGTCAATGGCCTGAAGGATCGTCCTTGGTTCGAGGCGGTGGGGTCCAGTTGTTGTTTCTTTTAGAAAGTCTAAGTCACTAGTTCGCTCTAAGTAAGATGCAAGTGCAAGTATCGGCCAATAAAGAATATCTCCATGGGAATCACTGGCTCGAATCTTTTGATCACGTGGATAGAGCATAAACCATTGTGGCCAATCTCCATCTTCATTTTGTTCTTGGAATACATGATAAAGTAAACTACGGCAAGATCCCACCTCTCCCATAGAAAGTAAAAATTCGAAAGCCCCTTGGCATACATCTCTTGTGCCCCATCCCCCTCCCGAGTATTGTTCGAGTCCTCTTGGATTCAAATAGTGAATGCGTGCATTTTGTTCGAACCAAGGGAGAATTTCCTTGATTTGTTGTAAGGATTGAAATTCCTTATTTTGTATTTTATTATTAGGTGAATGTAAGGAAAAGGAAACATTTCGTTTTTGGACTTCTTGGTGCTTCTGAAGTGAAGTTTCCAAATTTCCTTGGATGGTAAATTGTAAATCGGAATTCACAGATACCCTTGCTGTAAGATAGGACTGATTTTTTGACTTTGCATCGGGGAATAAAAATCGATCATCAGATATTTCCCAAGTGTGCAGTGTCTCCGATTCGATCTGAAATCCTTTTCCACCTAATCTTTGATAGTTTGTAGATTCTTGATCTGGTTGGATTTGAATCTTTGTTTTGTTTTTAATTATGTTTGGCGGTTGTTCCAAGGTACCGTTATCACCGTCGAGGGCTATATGAAAGGAGAGAAGGTAGTTTATCGATTTCTTTTCCGTTGTTTTTAATCGAAAGTTGATTTTATGATCTTCTGTGGTTTCGACTTGGATGTGTAAGATTTCTTTATCCCATTGGTAAACCCACTCCATCTGGTGCGGTTTCATGATTAAGAAAGAAGGAGAATCTAGTAGTATCAATCCAGATTCCTCCTCTTTAAAAATACGAAATCCGTAAGATTGAAATAGACCAATATAACTATGATTTCGTGATAGATATTGGTTGATACTGGTATGGCCCTCTGTGAGTTGGGATAAAAAAATTCCTTTAAAATAACAAGTTGCGGTTAGAGAGGATTCGTCAGGCTCAATGGATAGTCCTGTCCGAAGGATTTGGCCATGGGGACGTAAACAAAGGGATTCCTTTTCCTTTAGGACTACATGGGTAGATTCTTCAGTGAAAAAAGATAGGATAGATCCAGTATCACTTTTTTCTACATCTCGCCAAGGATTCGGGAAATAGGATCTTAAATCCAGTTCAGTAATTAATTCACCTTCTTTTTGTTTGGCGGAAGAGAAAAAACTTGGCATTGGTTTTGAAAGGAGATTCTCCATTTCCCGAGTTTCGTTCCATCCCCTTATGGTTTTTTGAATGAATCCCTCTACGTCGGTAAATGATTTAAGGGTTTCAAGATTTGAAAAGAGAACTCCATAAAAAGAAGAAATTTGTGTCTCCTTGGGTTTTAGAGTGAAGGTTTCTTTTTCTAATCCTAGTATAGAATGTTCGCCTTGCCTTCGTTTGCCGAGTAAAGGATGGTATAGGCCCTTGGGATATAAATCAAGGGCATCGGTAACGTAAGACCCAACGCGTTCGGAACTAAATAAAAAACTGGCAGGATGCTTTCCTGATACCAATTCATTTTGTCTAGATAGGATTCCATAACCGAAATCTTTTGAAAAAACGGGTTCGTGATGGAGGTAATGACAGACAAAATATTCATTGAGTCTTGAGGCAGCGTATTCGCAGATTCCAATATCCTGCACATAAACCAAATCACAAAGTAGCGAGTGATCATTTTGGTTTGTGAGTTTTACTCGGTATCTCCAGATAGGTTCGTTTGGATGGAGATCTAAATGTAATGTATAATCAATATTATGGTATGTTCCTCTGGAAAGATAAGTTGATTCAGAAATTTGGAATTCGGAATTTGATTTTGGTCCAAGTAAAGGGAAAACTAAAAATTCGTTTTTTGTATGAATCCTTAAATAAATGTTACTCACACTGGGTTCCATCTCATTGCCGAGATATAAGTTTACCAGTAATTCATGCAAACGAATGGAATGTACGTTTCCATTGGATAAAAATTGAAATTTCAACCCGGATTGGTTTTGGATGGTTTGGATCATTGGTTTGCGTGGGTTGGATGGAGAGGGGAAAGAGTCCATTTCCCGAAGTGTGCAATGTTTAGATGGTAATCGTATTCCAAAACAGTTTCTTCGTCTTTTGCGATCAGCACTGTGGCCACTCCCAGTCTGTGGAATAATTTTAAGAGTTTTGAAATTTCAAATTTACCCAAACTAGAACCCGGTCTGTCGAGAATGAGAAATTTTGGTTTCACAAAAAGTATGCGGATGATTGCAATTTTGTATTTTTCAGCTAACGAAAGTTCTTCGTCCCATTCTTTTAAGGCTCTTAGGCCACCAAATCTACGCACCAAAGATTCAAGCCCCATATATTTTAGTTCCTTCAGAACCTCTGCATCCGATACTTCTAAATTCAAATAGGCCGGTACAATGACGTTACGAAGTCTTCCCGGAGGCAGGTAAGGTTGTTCGGGAAGAAAAAGGATCTCTTCCCAATTAGGTTTTTTAATCCTTCCTTCGGAGTGATTACTGATACCGGCAATCGAACGAAATAAACTGAGTTTCACCGTTTCATCCAGGGAAGTGACAAGCCAACGTTCATGTCTACGAATAGTTAGCTTTAGGTTGTCTACGAGGAGTTTCGATTTGTCATTGGAATACAATGTGAAATTTTCAAAATCAATTTCATCGGCTTTGTAGTTTGATTGTCTTATTGTTTTAGATTCTGTTTCAGCATGTAACATAGCTGTATCCAGGGAATGCAAACGTTTAACAACAGCTGAGAAAGCAGAGATAGATTGGAACTGCGTGACAATTAGAGAAAAAGCATTAAGTAAGGTGGTAAATGCAAGAGCTGCTTGCGTAATGACACCAAATTCAATTTCCCCTCTCATATAACTCGGAGCTATGATAAACATGGGTATGATCTGAATGAAATAATTATAATTATTCGTGAATAGACTGAGTCTCAGGTTTACAGAGATCAGTTTTCTGAAGTTATTGACTAACTTTCGAAGCCTTGATTTCAATCGAACAGACATCCTTGCTTCCCTATGGGTGACGGCAATAGATTCCGCATGTTGGCGAATATGGAGTAGGTCTGCTCGGTAACTTGCTTCCATATCCAATTGATCATAGTTGATACGAATGAGTGATTTCCCAAGAAAGATAGTGGAGATAGTTCCGGCCACAGCATAAGCAACTGCGACAAGAAAAAGAACCGGGTTTATACTCCATAGAACTCCCGAAAAGGAAATTGCTGAAAATACTCCACCTATAAAGAGTAAGGTGAAAGAGATTGTAGTTGTGGTAAAGGATTTGACATCATCTGTGATCCTCTGGTCGGGATTTTCAATTCCTGGTTTACCAATGATTTGGTGGTAAGTTCGCTCTGTCAGATAATTTTCTGTCAATCGCCATGTGAGTTGTTCACGCCAAAGGATACCAAGCCTTTCTTCTGCATACCGATAGACAGACCCGATGGCGGAAGAAATTAAAAATACCAATGCATACAGTAGTGCGTTGGTATAAAATCCATTGGTATTTTTTTGTTCAATAGAAGATATAAAGTCTCTTCCCACATAACTATTGATCACATTAAAAACATTAAACAAAATCACAAGGATCACGAGTGTAATCCCATAACGAACGGCCGTTGGTCCTTGTTTGGACTGAATCAGTTGCCGAATGATATTTGATAGCCGTAACCAGTTTTGGGATGGATTTTTTGATTTGGAAGGCATTGATACTTATCTAATTAAAAGGCATTGTTCCTTTCCCAAGGCAAGGTCATTTTAAGATTCAATGGTTTCTATGGTCAAATCCGTGATGACTTGGGTCCAAATGGCTTCTAAACTTGGGTTCCACTCCGAAGGAAGGTTTTCTCGGAGAGTTGATAGAAGAATAGGAACCAGTTTTGGAAATTCTTTCTTGGTGATGCCAATGGATTCGTAAATGTCCGCAAGTTTTGAAACTTCTTTTTTTAAAGAGATGGGATTCCCTAACTTTTCAATAATGGATTCGATGGAGTTTAAAAACTCGGCTTGCGAAATGGGAGATTTTCCTTCATCTGCAATCTGGTTTGGCGTTGTATTTTCCTTGGTGAAGTTTTCCAATTTTTGAAGATAACTTTCGATCCAATGAGGATTGTATTCTAAAACATGATCAAAAGATTTTTGAATTTCTAAGATGGGATCAGGTTTCCTAAATCCAAGTACAGAATAGGCAGTCATCTTCTCTGACTTTCCCCGTAACCTTGTGATTACTTTTTTATTCACAGAAAGGGAAGAACCAATCAAATTGTAAATTTCATCTGAGACTAAAAACTGAGTATTTGTTTTTTTATTCAATGCTTCGAGACGGCTTGCCACATTCACAGTATCGCCAAGAACCGTTTGGCTTTTGTATTCCGAATGTCCAATGTCCCCGTAAATTACATTTCCTGCATGAAGACCAATGCGGATGTCAAAAGTAAAATTAAACCTATCCTTCATTTCTAAATTGAATTTTTTTAATTGGTCAAACATACGTAGACATGCTCGGATTGCGGAATGAATGGTCTCACGTTTTGCTTCTTTGAGACTTTGTTCGTTTGCCGTTTTTAGTTGGTCTTTGTTTTTGATTTGGAAAAAAGCCAAAATTCCATCTCCGATAAATTTATCGATTCCCCCTCCATTGTTCAGAATTGGTTCACTCATTTCTTGAAAGAAACGGTTGAGAACAAAAACAACATCATAAGGAAGGCTTGCTTCGGTAAATGCAGTGAACCCTTTGATATCAAGAAAAAGAATTACCGCATAACACTCTTCCCCTGTTTTTGAAGATTTGGATTCACTGGTTACTGTTTTTAAATCTTTATTGTCTTTGATGATCCGTCTGAGCGATACATCACCAAAAACTTCTGTTTGGCATGCGAGCCGAATCTCCGAAGGCCAACCCTTCCGATCTGCTAGTGTTTGTTCTCTGTCATTTCGATGACTCAGATGGTCTAGACCTTCTGTGATAAACACCCGACAGGTTGTACATTTAGCATTTCCTCCGCAGAGGTGGTAGAGTGGGTAATCGTGTTTGAGGGCCGTCTCAAGAATCGTGGCTCCCGGTTTGTTTGTTTCTAAGGAAAAATTTTCTTTGTCTTCGAAGGTAACAATGGACATGAATCACCGCACTTTTTAGGTAATTTAAGAATCCAATCTCTCTAAGGTCAGGGCAAGTCAGAAAAGTTAGGGTTTTGGGAAAATTGACCTGATTTTTGTCAAAACAAGTAAAAAACTAATTGCATTAGTTAAATAAACTAATATCATTAGTTTTATGAAAGAAATCTACCACAAACTTGGCCTCTTCTACCTAATTTTGTTTCCTTACCTTTTTTGGATGAATGGTTCACTACTCGGATCTCCAATCACAACTTCTTATTTTCAGACAAAAGAAGGTAAAGTTGCTTATTCGAAAACTGGAGATGGAAAACGAAACCTGATCTTATTACCAGGAATTGGTGACAGAAAAGAAAGTTACTTTGAATTGAGTTTACTTTTAGCAAAAGAAAATTCTGTATATAGTTTTGATTTACGAGGGCTTGGAGAATCCGATGTTAGTTTTTCTTCCTATGGCCCCAAAGAAACTGCAGAAGACATTCTCGCTTTTATTCGAGAGAAAGACTTACAAAACGTATATATCATTGCCAATTCGATGACGGCAGCATCGGCCGTGTACATTCGTTCTATGGAAAAAACGAGAGTTCTTGGCCTTGTATTGTCCGGTCCCTTTGTTCGAGACAAATCACCTTTGTCTTTCGGAATGAAAACATTAATCCAACTGGCTTTTCGTGGTCCCTGGGGTCCAAGTGCTTGGGTTTCGTTTTATGAATCTCTTTTTCCAGTTTATCCTCCGAAAGATTTAAAGGAACGTTCAGAAAAACTTAAAAACAATTTGTCGGAAGATGGCCGTATGGCTGCTGTTAGGTCTATGTTACTAGCCTCAAAAAACGAATGTGAGGCGGCTTTAACTATAGTTTCGGGAAATGTAATCGTAGTGATGGGAACAAAAGATCCCGACTTTGATTCTCCTGAAGAAGAGGCCGAATGGATTGCCAAAACTCTCGGTGGTGAAAAACAAATGTATGAAGGAGCAGGGCATTATCCTTTTGTGGAAGATCCTACTCGGTTTCATTCCGACATACAAAAGTTATGGCAAAAAAAATAAAACACAAACCGGGCCGTCCCAAAAAAGGCCAAACACAGATCACTCGTGATTTGGTTTTGGACAGAGCCTGGGATTTGATTGCAGAAGAGGGATGGAGCGAATTTCGGTTAGCAAAACTTGCGGAAATCTTGGGAATTCGAACCCCCTCTCTTTACAACCATATCCAAGATATGGAGGAAATACGCCGTGAAATGAAACGCAGGTCCATGCAGTTGTTAGGGGACAGGCTGTATCTTAAAATTAAAAATCAAAATTCTGTCGAAAATCGAATTCCTGATTTTTTGAATGTTTATAGAAATTTTGCGAAGACCCATCCAGAGTTTTATCCACTCACCATTGAATCCACAGAGTTAGATCCAGAACTAAAACCACTCGGAGATCGTTTTTTGGATCTATGTTTGGAGGTCTTCCGGTTTCCGGTTTTGGACGAATCGGCAGTTCATAAGATACGGATTTTACGTTCCCTTCTGCATGGATTTATTGTCCTGGAGGAAGCGGGAGGATTTGGTCGGAAAGAATCGGTGGAAGATAGTTTTCGGAAAATAATAGAATCATTGGAATCCGGTAGACTTTGGTAAAACTTTACTTTTCGAGAGAGGGTGCGTGCGAAAACTTGGGTATAGAATTATGGCAGCACTTACAATCACACTACCTGATGGAAGTTCCAAAGAACTAGAGTCTGGTAAATCCTTTTCTGATTTCATCCAGACCCAACTGCCTTTCTTGAAAGAGAAAGCTCTTGCCGTTGTATTGTCCGATGGTCGCACAGTAGACCTATCTTTTGTCCCTGAGACAAACACTACGGTAAAATTTCTCACCTTTGATGACACAGAAGGAAAAGAAGTTTTCCACCATTCTTCTGCCCATTTACTCGGTATGGCGGCCCAACGCCTTTGGCCAGAGGCACGCCTAACGGTAGGCCCTGTGATCGACAACGGTCCTGGTTTTTTCTTTTATGATATCGACTTTGGGGATACAGTTTTAACACAAGAAGACCTTCCCAAAATCGAAGCCGAAATGGCAAAGATAGTTAAGGAAGACCTCGTTGTCAAAAGATGGGAACTTTCTAAAGAAGAAGCCATAAAAAAATTCCAAAATGAAAATGAACCTTATAAAGTAGAACTCATCCAAGGATTCGATTCCGCATCGGTTTCGTTATATGGACAAGGTGAGTGGTACGACCTTTGTCGCGGACCCCATGTGGCAAGAACTGGCCAACTCAAAGCCTTCAAACTCACCGCCATCTCGGGTGCCTATTGGAAGGGTGACTCCAAAAACAAACAACTCACTCGTATTTATGGTGTGTCTTTCCCCACCAAAAAGCAGTTAGACGAATATATCTTTCTCATTGAGGAAGCAAAAAAAAGAGACCACAGAAAACTTGGAAAAGAACTCGATCTATTTAGTTTCCAAGACGAAGCTCCTGGATTTCCTTTTTGGCATCCGAAAGGAACTGTTCTTTGGAATACCCTTGCTTCCTACATCCGGGAAGAATGTTTTCGTCGTGGGTATCAGGAAATTAAAACTCCTGCCATCTTAAATTCCAGCCTTTGGAAGAAGTCGGGCCACTGGGACAATTTTAAGGAAAACATGTATTTCACTGACATCGATGAAAGTGAATTTGCAGTCAAACCCATGAACTGTCCTGGATGTTGTTTGATTTATAAATACCATATGCATTCCTATAGAGAACTCCCTCTCAGGTTTATGGAGCTGGGAAATGTCCATAGGCATGAAATGTCCGGTGTTTTACATGGACTCTTTCGTGTCCGTGCCTTCACCCAAGATGATGCCCATATATATGCACCCCTCGAAAAAGTAGAATCCGAAGTAGAAGACATCATCGACTTTACTTTTGATGTGTATAAAAAATTTGGATTTACTGAATTCAAAACTTTTATTGCGACAAGACCAGAAAAGTCTCAAGGAAGCGATGAAGATTGGAACCTCGCGACACAAGCGTTACACGATGCCTTAAAGAAAAAAGGAATCGAATACGGAATCAAGGAAGGGGACGGAGCTTTTTATGGCCCAAAAATTGAATTCAATATTAAGGATTCACTGGGAAGACTTTGGCAATGCGGAACGGTTCAAATTGACTTTTCTATGCCGAGTCGCTTTGAGCTCGATTTCACAGGTTCTGATGGAAAAAAACATGCACCTGTGATGATCCACAGGGCCATCTATGGATCCCTCGAAAGGTTTATTGGAATTCTTATCGAACACTTCGAAGGAAAGTTTCCACTCTGGCTCAATCCGACACAAATCCGTGTCTTAACTGTGGCAGAAATTCATAGTGATTATGCTAAAGAAGTACATCAGGATTTGGTAATGCAGGGTTTTCGAGTCGAACTGGATATTCGAAACGAAAAGATCGGTAGTAAAATTAGGGATTCCATCCTAAAACGAAGCAGTTACACTTTGATTTTAGGGGATAAAGAAAGAGAAGCAGGATCC
The DNA here is from genome assembly GCF_040833985.1 of Leptospira sp. WS4.C2. Lineage (NCBI taxonomy): Bacteria > Pseudomonadati > Spirochaetota > Leptospiria > Leptospirales > Leptospiraceae > Leptospira > Leptospira mgodei. Next base: position 2,553,592 of record NZ_CP162139.1, on the reverse strand, counting down.
ATTTCTTTCCGACGTATGGGTGAAGAAAAAACAGAAACCGTTTCTCGTGATGGATTCCTTTCTCTTTTAAAGGGCGATCTCTAAAGAAAGAAATTTCTTGACTAACACCTGGGGGAGAGTTACGATCCCTCCAGTGTCCCAAAACCTGATCACCGCCAAACAAGCCGAACCGGTTGCATACTACTTGGATTTACCCATCCATCCACCGTATGACGCCCGTGATGCGTTCGACGCCATTCCGATGCAACTTCTTCCTTTTGCGGAAGGTTTGACGGTTGGTTGGAAGGTAAGCCCCATGCAATTTGTAGATGGGCTTGGTCGGGACCTAAAGTTTGATTGTCCGAGCATCGTCATCACTGGAGGACAAAACCTAGGCGGTTCGCCAGTGGTTCTCTATGTGGTTGCAGCCTTTTATGATGCCAGAAACCGACTTCTCTCCAGCCAAACTTGCGAACACATCATCCAACCTTGGGAGAGTTACGATGTTCCAGGTCTTTGGAGCCGTTTTCCTTTTCCTATTTCAGAAATTGCGCGTGCTTCTGTTTGGATCACTTCTTATGGATGGGAAGACCCGAGGCCGAAAGAAGCTATGGTTTTATCCAAACAAAAGCCGAAAACAGAAACCAAATATGAATGGAAGCGGGACGGCGGTTTGGTCGGATCCTATAGTTTTCAAAAATGGAATCCCGGAAAAGGGGATCTCCTTTTGGCCACAGAGCCCCTCACCAAAGAAAACCGAGTTCGCATCCGGCTGGAACGGAGACAAAGCGAAGGATTGACCTATCTTGCTTTAGTCCAATCTCAATCTCCCAGACAAAGTACAAAAGCCTTCGATCATTTGATCCAATACGCCGTATACAACGAAGAGGGCCAACTTTGTCATGGAGGTTCTTGTATGGGAATGGGGAATCACGGGGATTTAGTCTCTCTGGCTCCCATTTTGCCCGAAATTTTAGATTCCACTTGTTTGTATTTAGAGCTTGTTGTTTGGGAAGGCCCCTCCGGATCTCTTTAGCCTGTCCCCGGGCAATTTGTAAAGAAATGTACTTGCTCGCCTGGATTTTGTGCCGAAATTGGAAATTGAAAGAAATTTCGGAGACTGAATGCAGAAACGGCCCAACCCTAGAGGGAACCCAAACCAAGATAAATTCGCCCACATCAGAATTAACGAACAAATTACCAATGTAGCATCAATCCGTCTCGTCTCTGACGAAGGATCTGACATCGTTACTCTGGAAGAAGCTCTGAAGAGAGCTAAAGAAGCTAACCTTGATTTGGTGGAAGTCTCGGGAGACCAAGATGTTCACGTCTGTAAGCTGATCGATTTTGGAAAATACAAATTCGAACTTCTTAAAAAAACGAAAGAAGCGAAAAAGAAACAACACGTTGTCACGGTGAAAGAAATTAAAATCCGCCCGCGGATTGATAACCATGACTTCGAGATTAAGAAGCGTCATGCTTTAGAATTCTTGCAAAAGGGTGATAAGGTAAAAGTGACTCTTCGATTCCGAGGCAGAGAGATGGTTCACTCTGAAATTGGAATGAATATTGTTAACCGGTTTGTCGAGGACCTAAAAGAGCATGCCTCTCCCGAAAAAATGCCGGTACACGACGGAAAGACGATAGTGGTCGTGATGAACCCAATTGGTGAAAAACCTAAAGGATAAAACAACTATGTATAAGCTGAAGACAAATAGGGCAGCAGCCAAACGTTTTAAGTTTACCAAATCTGGTAAAATTAAACGCGGTTGTGCGTTCCGAAGACATATCTTGGAGAAAAAATCTCCTAAGATGAAACACCAAAGCCGTGGAATGCACGTCATCCATGAAACCGATTATAACCGTGTAGAAAAACTTCTACCTTACGGAGGTTAAACGATGCCACGCGCAGTCAACGGAACCATTCATAAAAATCGTAGAAAGAAAGTACTCGCTAAAGCTAAAGGTTTTAGGGGCGGACGTTCTAAACTTTTCAGAACAGCAAAATCTGCTGTAATGAAAGCGGGTCAATGGGCATACCGTGACCGTAGAAAGAAAAAGTCCGAATTCCGTAAACTTTGGATTACGAGAATCAACGCCGCAGTGAGAGAAAATGGAATGTCTTATTCAAAATTCATCCATGCACTCAAAACACACGGAATCAACTTAGATCGTAAGACTTTGGCTGACCTTGCTTACAACCACAAAGAAGTATTCAACGCCATCGTTGAAAAAACCAAAGTCGCTAAGTAAATTAGTGCTTGATTGGAATGGAATAGCTCGTCTATTCTATTCCATCGGATTGTTATCATGTTAAAAATCGAAACCATTGAAGAGCTAGAAAGTAAAGTTGTTAAGGCTTTGGAGTTAATCCAAGACCTAAGAACAGAAAACGCACGCCTGGAAACGGAAAACGAATCCCTCCGCGCGGAAAATGACCAAATGAAGCTCGCAATGGAGGAGAAAGAGCGCGAACTAAAAACACTTCGCACTCAGCTCCAAGAAGCAACGGACGAGTTAAACCAACTCCGCGAAAGAGAAGGACTTTTGGAATCCAAAGTCCACCAACTCCTCGGTCGTTTGGATGGACTTCCTACAACAGGAAGTTCGGCTCCCAAAGCACCTAGCTCAGATTCTTCTCCCGTAGTACCTGTGGCAGCCGCTGCCGCTCTTCCTAGTTTGGCGACGGACGAAGATGATGAGATCATCTTACTCGATGAAGATGAATCCGAGTTCCAAACAGAAGATGTTTTGGAAAAACCTCCTGCCTCTGCTTCCTTTGAAAAAGAAGAGCTTGTTGTGGAACAGGAAGAAGATGTTCCAACAGTTGACATCGACGAAGATGATGACATCATCATTGACGATGACGACGAAGCAATCAGTGTCTTTGATGCTGACGACGACGATGATTTTTTAATTATCGAAGACGATCCTAAGTAATTTTTATGGCAGAGTCTGCCCCGCAACCTCAAAAAATAACCAAACAAATCTTTGGTGAAACCTATACCATTGTTGGTGAAGCATCCTCCGGGTATATCTCTGAGGTTGCTGATTATGTGGAACTTCGTTTAATGGATTTAGCTAAGGCACTTCCCACGGCATCCAAAACCAAATTAGCAGTTTTATGTGCCTTGAACTTGGCGGACGAACTTTTCCAAATGAAAGAAGTTTCGGCCAAGGCAAACGAAATTCCTGAACTAGAAGAACGAACAAAGAAGATCATTTCTCTATTAGAAGAGGGGATCATTGGGGACAATTTTTGAATCCCATTTCAAAAAAAGATGCTAGAGGAATTCTAAAAAAAAATCTTCCGAACCTACCGGAAAGGGAAGATCATGAAGCGGCCATCTTACGCAGGTTGTTTCCGCTTTTGCAGGGAAAAACAAAAATCATTACATACTCTCCCGACCTTCTTTATGAAGTGGATGTACTTCCTGTGATCGAATCCTGTCCTCTTCCAAGGCCCACAGGTTTTATTGAGGCCAGACATTCTGCTGAGTGGTACTTTCCACGTATGGAGGAGGGAAAAAGTTTACGGTTCCTTCGCCCACGTTCCTTTGAAAAGAATTCTATTGGGTTATTTGAGCCGATAGGAGATGAGGAGATCTCCGTAGAAGAAGCGGATTTGATTCTCGTTCCCGCTTTGGGTTTCAATGAACAAGGCTACCGATTGGGCCGGGGTGGCGGATATTATGATCGCATATTAAATTCAGAATCACTCCAAAAGAAAACAGTGGGACTCAGTTTTTCTAAACTTTTCCCCGTCCCATTTCTTGCAGATAACCACGATTTAAAAATAGGAAAAATGATTACGGAAATCCAGATTCATTCGTTTTTAGATTGAATCCATGTAGGATTCTGACAGGATTCCAGGAAGCATATGGACCAAGAAACATTACTCACATCCCTGGCGGAAAAAACCAAAATGGAACAAGAGTCCGATCTGGGAGACTTGGAACAGTTTCTCACATTTACCATTGATAAAGAATTCTTTGGAATTCGATTGCTCTTGGTTCATGAAATTTTAAAACCCGTTTTAATCACTCGGATTCCCAACGTAGATGATTACATTTTAGGTGTAATCAACCTTCGCGGAGAGATCATTCCCATCGTGGATTTGAAAAAAAGATTCCACGGAACTGATTCTGAAATTTTTCCAATATCACGTATCATCGTTATTATGTTAGATGAAAAGCGAATTGGTGTTCTCGTTGATGAAGTCAAACAGGTTGTTAAAATCCAAAAAGATTTTATCAGTTATACAACTGATGACTTGTCGTTAAACTATAGTAAGATGGTTGAGTCCGTATCTAGATACGAAGACCATTTGATTTTGAATTTGGATTTGGAACAAATCGTTGATTTTGTTTCTTCCGCAAAGTAAAGAGAAAGGGATACGACATTGGCTGGAATTTTAGGCGAATACACAGAAGTTTTCCTGGAAGAATCCGAGGATCAAATTGAGGAATTAAACTCTAATTTGGTGAAACTCGAAAAAGATCATGAAAACCCAGAAATCATCAATGACATCTTTCGTGCGGCACACTCTTTAAAAAGTTCCTCTGCCTTCGTTGGGTTGTATAATTTATCCGATTTGTCTCACACGATGGAAAACCTTCTCCAAAAAATTAGAGAAGGGAGTTTAGAAATCAACGTTAAGTTGGTGAATTTATTATTTGAATGTTTTGATCTCATCAAACAAGTGATCGAAGGTGTTGCCAATGGAGTTAAGGTGGAGACACCTTTTACGGATATGATTAAAAAACTCCAGGACTACGAGGCCTCTCCTACCCAAACTGGTGTTGGCTCTGGTTCTCCTAAATCAAGTGGTTCTGGAAAATCTACAGAAAATTCTGATCCTTCCATCACTCTCACAGAAGAAGAAATTTCCGAAATTCGCCAATCTTTAAAAGAGGATAGTGACCTTACTGCATTCGCCGTCAATTTGAAGTTGAAAAATGACACTCCGATGCAAAACCTTCGCCTTCTCCTTATTTTGCAATCGGTCAAACAATCCGGTGGGATCATCAAATGTAATCCTTCCGAAGATGCTTTAGATAACGGCCAGGGAAGTTTTGCCCTTTCCTTTGTGACTGTTACAAAACTGAATCGGCACGAGTTACATGTTCAGTGTAATATTGATATGGTGGACTCACTTTCTGTGGAAGAAATCAAACTCCAAGAAACAGAAATGGAGGCCCTTGAAAAAAGGTCTGATTCAGCTTCTAGAGAATCGGCAAATCATCCATCAGGCCAGTCCGATTTAGAAGATAAACATGCAGCTAGAGGTTCCGCTAATTTTGATAAGGCGGTAACTGATTCCAAAGTGGTGATGAGAACCATTAAAGTTTCTTCTGATAAACTGGACCAACTAATGAATAACGTTGGTGAACTTGTGATTACAAACTCTGGATTCCAAAAGATCTACGATGATTTGGTGGCACAGTTTGGTGAAGACTCATTATTCAATGAACTCAAAGGCAAAATCGATCAAATCAATCGAATTTCCAAAGACTTACAAACTGGTATTATGAACATTCGAATGGTACCAATTGGATCTGTATTCAACAGGTTCACTAGACTCATTCGGGATCTCTCTTTAGAAACGGGTAAACAAGTAAATCTCGTGTTACGCGGGGAAAATACTGAACTCGATAAAAAAGTAATCGATGCCATTGGCGAACCACTCATCCATCTCATTCGTAACTCGGTGGATCATGGAATCGAATCCCCTTCGGAAAGAAGGTCTTCTGGCAAACCGGAAGAAGGAACGGTGGAACTCAATGCTTACCAAGGCGGGTCCAATATCCTTGTGGAAATCCGTGATGATGGAAAAGGTTTAAACAAAGATAAAATTCTGAAAAAAGCCATCGAACGTGGGCTTGTGAATGAGTCCGATGCCCAAAACCTTTCGGAATCAGATATATTCCAATTTATCTTTGCTCCTGGTTTTTCCACTGCGGATAAAATTTCCGATATTTCGGGACGTGGTGTGGGGATGAACGTTGTCAACAAACTCATTGAAGAGTTTAAGGGCAAAATCATTATCCATTCCGAAGAAGGCAAGGGTTCTTCTTTTACTCTCTCTTTCCCACAAGCCCTTGCTATCATTCCATCTATCCTCGTGATTATGGAAGAAGAAGTGTATGCGTTTCCTTTATCAGAAGTTTCTGAAACGATCAAAGTCAATTTGGATCAAATTACCACTCTGGAAGGTCACGAGATCATCAACTTACGCGGAGAGGTATTGCCTATCTACCGTTTGAATCGTATTCTTGGACTTGCCGACAAACAAGAAATGGTGGAAGTTCCTGTGGTCATCGTGAATTATAAAACGAGAAAACTGGGATTTATGGTAGATGACCTAATTGGAAAACATGAAACCGTAATCAAATCTCTTGGCAAAAACTTTAAAGACATCCAAGGCCTAACAGGTGCCACCATCATGGGTGATGGAACCATCATTCTGGTATTAGACATTCCTGGTCTTGTGGAGATTGCTGCTGACAAAGTGGATTGGACTGACCAGTTGGTTGCCGGTGAGATGATGAAACGGGCCTCTACGATTCGTTCTCTCGAGATGTCGGATTCTGAATTTATGTTCAAATCCAATCACCCTACCAATCGTTACAACGCGAAGTTAATTGAGTTACGTGCGAAAGACAAATCACGAGTCAAAAAAGATAAACATAAAATCGAAAAACATATCATTGTTCCGAAAGAAGAGGTGTTTGCAGAAGAACCTGCTACTAATCTCAAAATTACAACCGAAGTGATTAAAACTGAAACTGTTGTGAATGGAGATACCGCTGAGTCTTCGCACAGCTCTACAGCCACTCTTGTCATTGATCACAAAACAGATGAGATCCATCGGTTGGCAGACGTTGCAAAAATTGAAAATGTCAAATTGACAGAAAGAGAACAGGCCGCAGAAATCATCAAAGGTTTTGTGGAACAAAAAGAAGAACGATTGAACCAGGTGGCTGCGTTAAATTCGGATGCAATCAACGAGATCATGTCTTCAAAAGATATCAAAAAACTAGAAAACATTGTCAATACAGGTATGATGAATGCCGGTGTCGTGCTTTCTCAGTTAGTCGGTAAAGAAGTAGAGCTATTTATTCCTGAGATCAAACTTACTGATCGTGAGGGACTGGCAAAAGAGTTTAGATACTCTATGGATCAGTTTTTTGGAATGAAAATTCGTATGACAGGTGACCTAAATGGAAATCTTCTTATGATGTTTTCTGAAGAAAACGGATCTGAAATTGCGAAAGAACTTCTTGGTTCCGAAGATGCAAAATATGCAGAAGGTAGTCTTCATAAACTATCCGAGGATATGGTTTCTGTATTATCGGAAATTTCCAATATTGTTTGTTCGAGTGTGATGAACTCTCTTTCCAATAAATTGAAAAAAGAAATTTTGCCTTCGGTTCCTGAAATGATTACCGGTAGTTTTATGGATGTAATCGACATTGTAAAACCGGAACGAACAAAATTTTTGTCCATGCATACGGAATTTAATCACCAAGGTAGTAACCTAATTGGTGTTTTGGTATTCCTACCTGATTTTGACGAACTGGTAGATTTAATCCATAAATCATGAATAAAAAACCAACCGTTGCCATCATAGACGACTCACTTCTTGTGAGGAATATATTAAGTGATGCCCTCACCAAAAAGGATGAAGTGCAGGTAATCGCTACCGGTAAAACCGGAATGGATTGTATTGATTTAGCTGGAAAACTAAAACCCGACTTTATCGTTTTGGACATTGAGATGCCCATTATGGATGGTCTCACTGCACTTGCGGAAATCAAAAAACTAAAGCTGCCAAGCCACGTGATTATGCTTTCTGTACTCACCCAACATGGTGCTGATGCCACGTTTAAAGCATTAGAGCTCGGTGCAGTGGATTTCATTCCGAAGCCATCCAGTGGGAATCAGTTTTCGCCGGAAGATATTGCTGCGGTATTGTCCGCAAAAATCAAAGGTTTTTCCGATTCTAGGCTACCTAGCATCGAAACATTGGTTCGACCAGAACGAACCGAACGCCAATTAAATAAAAGTTTTCAAAAACCAATCAAAGTAGAGGCTATCGGAATTGGAACCTCCACAGGAGGACCAAAAGCTTTACAGACTGTTTTTGCAAGTATTCCGGAAGACTTTGCAAAACCAATCTTTGTAGTTCAACATATGCCTGCAGGGTTTACGAAGGCATTTGCAGACAGATTGAATTCCTTGTCGAAAATACAAGTGAAAGAAGCGGAAGATGGTGATATTGTACAATCGGGAACCGCATACATTGCTCCCGGTGATTACCAAATGAAAGTAGTCACAAAGGGAAAGGACCATGTCATTGAACTCACCCACACAGGGCAAGTTAATGGACACAGGCCATCGATTGAAGTTTTGTTTGATAGTCTAGTTGATGCTTACGGTGGAGATCATCTTTTGTCCATGATCATGACAGGTATGGGAAAAGATGGGTCACACGCAATCAACAACATTCACGCCAAGGGAGGTATTACTCTGGCGCAGAATGAAGCAACATCGGTTGTATACGGAATGAACCGTGTTGCAGTGGAACTGGGGGGAATTGATTTTGTTCTTCCTGTGGATGAATTAGTACCAAAGATGATTGAATTATTAAAGTCGAGAGGGAATTAACATGGCAAGAATTTTGGTTGTAGATGATGCAAAATTCATGAGAACGCTCGTAAAAGATGCGTTAGTTGGAGCGGGTCACGAGATCGTAGGTGAAGCAGAGAACGGTAATATTGCGGTGGAACAATACAAAAACCTCAAACCGGACTTAGTGACAATGGACATTACCATGCGTGAAAAAGATGGAATTGAGGCGACAAAGGAAATTATTAAATTTGATGCCTCTGCAAAAATCATTATGGTAACTGCGCTCGGTCAAGAAGACTTACTTGCAAAAGCAATTAAGATGGGTGTAAAGGATTTTGTAGTAAAACCTTTCCCTCCAGAAAGATTGCAACAAGCAGCAGCAAAAGCACTGGGTTTATAAACCGTGTCCCAAACCCCGGAGTTTATCGTCCGGTGGCAGAACCAGGACGGAGGATTGACAGAAGGACCGTTAACGGTTCTATGGTCTCTGATTGATAGTTATAAGGTTGATATTTTTGAAGTCTCCCTTTCGCGTATCACATCTGATTTCATTCAATTTCTGAGAACGAGTCAGTCTTTGACGATTGAACTTACATCTGAGTTTGCCGTGATGGCGGCTCATTTGGTATATTTAAAATCCAAAGCCTTATTGCCAGACCCTGGCTTTGAGGAAGAGGATTATGACCCACCTCTACCCAAAGAACTAGTCGATAAACTATTAGAACACAAAAAATTCCAAATGGCCGGACAACGTTTAGCGGAATTGGACCGGTTGACTGCGGGAATGTTCACTCGGGAAACCAACCAAGTTTTGGATGAAACGGAAGTTTGGTTGGATGTAAGCCTTGTGGACCTTATCTCTGCATTTAATTCCATTTTGGAACAAGAAAGTTCCAATGAGGTAGAGGACCTACTACCGATCTACGAGGGTGTGGCCCAATACTCCGTAGAGGACAAAATGGAGTATTTACGAAATCTTTTAGAGAAAAACGGGGAAATCCATTTTATGGATTTGTTTGAATCAGAAAAACCGGAAAAAAAAGAAATCGTCGCTGCCTTCCTTGCCGTATTAGAAGTTGTTAAAATCCGAGTTTGCAAAGTTCTCCAACATGCAGTTTTCGGTGAAATCAAAATAGTCAAGGTTTAGATCAATTTGGAAGAAAGAACTTATACCAAGGGCCTTCTTGAGGCGCTTCTCTTTTTGTCTTCGGATCCGATCAAATTGTCTGCACTTGCAAAGTCCGCCGGGATAGAAAAAACTGAAGCCCGAGAACTCCTAGACGAACTCATCCTCGATTACCAAGAAAAAGAAGGCGGGTTTTTACTCAGAGAAATCGCCGGTGGTTACCAATTCATCACAAATCAAAAATATAGCGAAGTTCTTGCCCATATCTTTAAAGATAAAAAAAGAGAAACTCTCTCTCGTGGAACTTTAGACACCCTTGCCATCATTGCTTATAAACAACCCATCACGTTGACAGAACTAGATGAAATTCGTGGGGTCTCTTCTCGGGCAATGGTTGCAAGCCTCATGTCCAAAAAATTGGTGAAGGCTGTGGGACAAAAAGAAGTTCCTGGAAGACCCACATTGTACGGAACGACCAACGAATTTTTGTTACACTTTGGTCTGAGTAAACTCACAGACCTACCTACACCGGTAGAGGTGAAGGAACTTAAGTTTGAAGAATTTTCTCCCGAATCCATCATTGTCACCGATGAAACGGAAATGAATCCCGATTTTGATTTGAGCACACTGCCGGAAGAATTACAAGAAGAGGCCTAAATGAGTAGTGCAGAAGAAGAATTAAAAAAACTCCGCGCTGGGATCGATTCACTTGATACTGAAATTATTGGTTTGATTCAAAAACGTGCTGGATTCGCACAAGAGATTGGACGTGTCAAAAAAGAATCGGGTGGTCCCATCTACCGACCGGATCGTGAAAAAGATGTGTATGAAAAAGTAACCAAGTTATCTGGCGGGCCACTCCCCGCATCGGTGATTCGTGCAATCTACCGGGAGATGATGTCTGGAACCATTGCCTTAGAACACCCGTTAAAGATTGGATTTCTGGGACCTGAAGGAAGTTTTTCTCATTCCGCCATGCGTTCCAAATTTGGAACCTCTATCGATGCTGCTCCACAAACATCCATCCCAGATGTATTTCGAATGGTAGAAGAGGGGAAGTTAGATTACGGAGTGGTTCCTGTAGAAAATTCTACTGAGGGCCAGGTAAGTTCCACTCTCGATATGTTTTTAGAAACAGACCTCATCGTATACTCTGAGTTATACCAAAAGATTTCCTTTTCTTTGCTCGGTTTTGAAACTGATCTTGCAGCCGTTAAAAAAATCTATGGAATTCGTATTGGGAACGAACAATGCCGCAATTGGATTTCTGCAAACCTTCCCAATGCAGAAGTTGTGGAAACCTCATCCACAGCGATGGCGGCAAAATTAGTTTCCGAAAGAAAAGACGGACTTGCCATCGCCTCTAAAATTGCCGGTGAAATTTATAATTTAAATATCATTGCCGAAGGAATCGAAGACTATTCGGGAAACACCACTCGGTTTTTGGTGATAGGAAAAACAGAATCACCGAAAACAAAAGAAGATAAAACTTCCATTGTTTTTTCGATTCCAAACCAAACGGGTTCTCTGTTTGCGATTTTAAGAACTTTCAATGATGGTTCGGTCAACTTAACCAAAATTGAATCGAGACCATTAAAACGAAACTTATGGGAATACCATTTTTTTGTCGATTTTATTGGTCACAAAGAAGATCCAAAAATTGCAGAACTTCTAGAAAAAGTGAAATCACAATGTACCTTATTTAAACTTCTCGGTTCTTATCCAACAGCTGGATCTTTTCCTACATGAACCTTACTAGAGTTTTGATTTATGGCATGGGGCTTATGGGTGGCTCTCTTGCCCTTTCGTTACGCAAAAAATTTCCAGATGTTCACATCACGGCCGTAGTCCGTTCTGAAAAAAGTAAAACCACGATTCTATCCAAAGACCTTGCACACGAAGTTTATTTGTTATCGGAGTTTTTGTCACCTGATTGGACGAACTACGATTTGGTGGTCTTTAGCACCCCTGTGGAATCCATTCTGCAAATCATTCCCACTTTACCCAAATCGGGAAACACCATCTTTATGGATTTAGGATCCACCAAAGAAACCATTGTGTCTGCGGTAGAGAGATATTTCGGGAACGAAACACATCATTATATTTCGACCCATCCCATGTGCGGGTCGGAACAGGCGGGCCCAGAGGCAGCAGTCCCTGATCTTTATGTAGATAAACTCTGTATTCTTACCAGTCCAAAATCAGCATCTAACGCTAGTTTGGAGTGGGTGCGTGTATTTTGGGAATCGATAGGCTCTTGGACTATGGAGATGGATTCAAAATCTCACGATGAAACCTTGGCAAATTTGTCCCATCTTCCGCATGTGATCTCCACCATTCTTGTGAATGTGGCGGGTTCCAATGCCACAACCATGAGAGAGGTGATGGGAATTCCAAAACCAATCACAGGTGGTGGGTTTCGGGATATGTCAAGGATTGCTGGATCCAATCCCGATATGTGGATTTCCATTTTCAAAGAAAATAAAGATTTTTTGTACCAGTCGATTGATGATTTCATTCACCAATTGACTGAGTTTCGTGATTTGTTGAAACCTGATCATCCTTTTGATGAAGAAAAAATTCGAAAACTTTGGGAATTGGCATTGTTAAACAAAGAACAGATTCGAAAGTCAAAATGAAGTTTTTAAAAAACATAAATAAGCTAAGCGGCTGTAAGGCGGCCATTCTTACCAACCAAAGTGCTTTTGGTTTTCATGGAAAGTATCACTTCCAAACCTATGCGGAAATTTTTGATCTAAAAACCATTTTTTTACCGGAACATGGACTTTTTGCTGAGTTACAAGACCAGGTCAGCGGGGATGAACTGCATTACCTATTCGGTGGTATGCAGATTGTAAACCTGTATGGAAAGGAAGAGAAAAGTCTAATTCCGCCTCGGGATACGTTGATCAATGTTGATGTAGTCATTATTGATATCAAAGACGTGGGTTCTCGTTATTATACTTTTTTAACTACCGCTTATTATATATTAGGTGAGCTTTCGCGGTTAAAAAAAGAAACGGGAAAGGCCCCATTATTTTTGGTGGTGGATTCTCCCAATCCCATCGGTAAAAAACTAGAAGGCACACCCCTACAAAAAGAGTTTGAGTCCTTTGTGGGAGTACCAGCTGTCCTACATAGACATGGACTGACTCCTGGGGGACTGTTATCCTATTATAATGAGGCTTTTCAGTTGAAAGTGGATGTAGTGGTTGTACCTGTAGGTGTGATCCATCCAAAATCATTATCGCACTTGGAGTGGGTTCCTCCATCCCCCAATATTCCTACACAAAATACTTGTTTGGTGTATCCGGGAATGTGTTTGTTAGAAGGGACGAATCTTTCGGAAGGAAGGGGAACTACAAAACCCTTTGAAACCTTCGGTGCTCCATACTTAGTCGGTAAATCAAAAGACGAATTAGACAAACGAATGTTGTCCCACCAACCGGGAACCTATCTTTTGCGGAACTTACGTTTTTTGCCCACCTTTCATAAATATGTTGGTTCGATTTGTGAAGGATACCAATTGATGGTTTTGAAACCAAAACAGTTCCACTCCCTTTATTTTGTTTTATATTTTTTAAAACAACTGGCGGAATTGTTTCCAAGCGATTTTGAATATTTGAAAGGAGTGTATGAATTCCGTTCGGACAGGCCTGCCATCGAACTTCTTGCGGGGGATGTCACTCTTTTAGACTATTTGAACGGAAAACATTCCGATTCTGACCTGGAAATCTATTTAAAGGAATCAGAAAAACGTTGGGCGAAAGCGATAAAACCCTTTCGTTACTAATTTTTTTAACAAATTGGTGTTGCAGACCGACTAATGCGTAGGTATACAATCACCATGACAAGAATGTTTCGAACCGTTTTTCTAGTTTCCCTTATGGCAATACTACTTACCAACTGTGGGTACAACCGTATCCAAGAATTGGATGAAGAAGTCACTGCTTCTTGGGCAGAAGTTCTCAACCAATACAAAAGAAGAGCTGACTTAGTTCCCAATTTGGTCTCTGCAGTCAAAGGATTTGCAAATCAAGAAAAAGATATTATGAAAGGGATTGCTGATGCGAGAGCCAGAATTGGTTCTATCCAAGCAACTCCGGAACTTGTAAACAATCCAGAAAGTTTAAAACAATTTGACCAAGCACAAGGCCAGTTGGGTTCCGCATTGTCTAGACTTCTAATGATCCAAGAAAACTACCCACAATTAAAATCAGACCAACACTTTTCTGATTTGATGGCACAGTTGGAAGGAACAGAAAACAGAATCACTGTAGCAAGGAATCGATTTATCAAATCAACCAAAGAATACAATATATACATTCGCCAATTCCCTGCGGTTCTCACTGCTAAAGCATTTGGTTATGCTTCCAAAGCAACCTTTACAGTAGAAGACCAAAAAACAATTGAGAATGCGCCAAAAGTAGAATTCTAAATAGATAGAAGATAATCATATTTGAAATTCAAATTGTCTTGTAAATTAGATCTTAATTAAGATCTATTCCGAAACGAATCACTGAATCTTTCAATGGAAGCCGGCAAAATTGTCGGCTTTTTATTTAGAATTGGAAGTAGAGGAAAGGGCTTGATACGGTTACACTATAAATAATAAACGAAGTGATATAGAGTAATATACAAGTAGGAATTAGAAAGTAGAGATTGTCTGTGATAAAGGCAAACCGGTCTTCGTTTCTGTCTTGAAGGATGTCCACTAAAAACAAAAATCCAACTAAGATCACCAAACTAACACTCATTTGTGGAAAAGACCCGTTTGCTCCAGTAAAAGCACGTTCTAACATAATTTTGGTGATCCCCATTCCTGTCGGAACTTCTGGAGTCGCCTTGGCTCGAAAGAAAAAACAAGACAATACAAAAACACCGACTGGATATATGGGTTGAATGCTTCTTGGAACCCGATTCCAGGCAGTCCGCATGGTTTCAAATTTGAAAACAAACTTTTCGACCACCATCATTGTCGAATGGAGAGTTCCCCAAAAAACAAAAGTCCAATCGGCACCATGCCAAATTCCCGAAACAAAGGTTGTGAGAAAAAGATTCACATAGGCCATAATTTCACCCCTTCTGTTTCCACCGAGAGTGATGTATACATAGTCTCGTAACCAAGAACTAAAGGAAATATGCCAACGCCTCCAAAGTTCACTGAGTGTTCCTGATAAAAAGGGCCGATCAAAGTTCTTCGGAATATGAAATCCAAGGATCCTTGCCGTACCAATTGCAATGTCAGAGTATCCGGAAAAATCACAATAGATTTGTACTGCAAATAGTGAGGCGGCCATCCACATCGCAATCCAATTGTATTCCGTGGGATTGGCATACATGGGATCGATCACATAAGATACGGGATCGGCAATGAAGGTCTTTTTGAAGATTCCCCAAAAGAGTTGTTTTAAACCTTGTTTGAGGTTTTCTTTTGTGAAATCTTTGGAATCTAAAAACTGATGGAGGACATCACTCGCACGTAAGATGGGACCTGCCACAAGTTGGGGAAAAAATGCGAGGAAGAGGCCGAAATGAAAAATGGACTTGGCCCTAACCACCACACCTTTGTAAACATCCACAGCATAAGATACTGCTTGTAAGGTGAAAAAACTAATCCCCATGGGAAGTAAAATCCCAGACTTTTGCACAAATTCGGGATCACAAGGAGTCAGAGAAAAAGTTTGGTTCCAAACTGTGATAGAAAAATCCAAATACTTAAAAACAAAAAGTAAACTTAAATTGCTCCAGACGGCAACATTCAACCAAAAGAGTTTTTTTGCTTTTGAAGAAGCGAACTCCATATAGTCGACAGCAAGTTTAGTGATGACAAAAGAAAAAACCAAAAGGATAAGAAAAGGAATCCTAAAAATGGCATAAAAGTACAGACTAACAATGAATAACCAAAGCCCTTGGAATCGTTTGGGGATAAGGAAATAAACCAGGATGACTACGGGTGCAAAAATTAAATAGTGAACGGAATTAAAAAGCATCTTATTTTCTTTCCTTTAAGGCATGACTGATGGATTCAGCAGCCCATAAATTCCCTAACTTAGTTAGGTGGCCATCACCAGGGATGTAATAGTCTTGGATCCCCGCTTTTTTTGTTTGTCCATGGTAGGTAAATTCGCGACCGCACATTTTGTCCGTATAAGGAAGGATATCGAGTGTTTTCACACCTTTGGATTCCAGATAACGTTTGGCACGCATAGCATAGGTTCCTAGAGAGTTGAATTTTCCCAGTTGCCTACAATACACTTCTTCTATCTGCATGGGAAGGATAACGGGAACAAACTGATAACCTTTCTCTTTCGATAGGTGAACCATTAAATCATAAGCCCTAGTCGTGGTTTCCGGAAGTGGTTCTAGGGAATTTGGATCAATGGGAGTATCCGAACAAACTACATTTAAGTTTTGTAAAGGGGTGGGACAAATAAATTCAGCTGCGTCGTCGCATTTTTGTTGTTTGACGGGAAGAAAAAAAGTTTCTCGTAAGTAAACCAAAGGAGAGGTCGAAAGTTGTTCTGTATCTGCAGAAACTAAATACTTGGTTTGTGCTACCTTAACTTTTGTTTGTTCATAAGCAAGTTTCAGAGCTTGTAATAAATAAGAAACCCTAGTCAGTTCAAATTGAAGTCGGAAGTTTTTTTTCCATACGGGATCATTTTCGTGGAGTGCATCGTTTTCGTCATCGGGTAGAACGCCTTGGGCACGAAGTTCTTCTGGCATCGTGAAGTCATTGGGTGAGATAAAAAATAAAACGGTTTGGATGTTGTCAATTTTTGTAGACATGTCTTTTAGCCTTTTGTAAGACCCGAGAGATCCGTAAGCATCCACACCCAAATTGAGACTTTGGTAAACCATACCTTTCTCTTCAAATCCGCCGAGCAGAGAACAAAAAGTATCTGCATCCGAAACACCAAATCCCATCACCAAACTATCACCTAGGCAAAGGAGTTTGGGTTTTCCAGGAATTGGTTCTTCGAGTCCTCGAAGGCCAAGCGAATTGGTTGTGAACTGGCCCTGCCATAAGTCAGCATAGTGGCGGACAAAGCGACTTTCATTGGGCTCTAAGGCCACCCCGTATTCAGGATGGTAAGCATGAAGGAGTTTGACATCGCGGTAGTAACGTAAGGCAGGCGGATTGGAAAGGCGCAAAATCAATTCCAAAGACAGCAAGACGAACGGGAAAAATAGGACAATGGCTCCCCATCGTTTCCAGTTTTGAATCATATCCCTCTAAACTTTAGAATTCGGGCTGGGAATCAAGCATTTCTAAGGCAAATTTAGGAAGGCCTTCGCAATGGCATCAGCAAAAAGTTCTGCAAGTGCTGGGCCCGGGTGGCCATCATTCGGGATATAAACTTGTTTTTGTTCTTGAAACAATCCTTCTGTCCTATGCCTTAGGTCGATTGTTTTCACACCCTGTTCTTGCAAGAATGTTTTTGCCAATGTATAATTGGGATCTTTGGTATCAGGGATTCCCTCTTTCGACATTCCCCAACTGAAGAGGACAGAAATTTTATCCTGCGGAAGGGAAGGATCAGTGAAAAACTTTTTTAAATTGATATAAGTGATATGGTTCTTGGGATAAAGAAAAGGCTCACCGTATGAAGTGTACACGTTGGTGGGAGGTGAGGGAAGTAGATTCCGGTAGAGATAGGAAATTCTTGTGAGTAAAAAATGGATCGGATAAAGATAACGTTTTAGTCCTGTTTTTTCTACTGTATCATCAATAAAGTCAGATGGATTCCAAATCCAATAGATTTGTTTTGGAAGGTCTTCTTTTTTTGTGGAGGCCAAAGTTTCTTTTAGAAGTTTCAATATTCCATTCGTTCCAATGGCATCCACAGCAATGACTCGGGTCTCTAAATTGTATTTGGATTTTAGATAGTAGGCTGGAGTTTCTTTTGATGGCAAACCATAACCCATGGCCATGGAATCACCAATTAACCATAAATTGGCGGTCTCCGGTTTGTCAGAGAGGATCCTTTCTCCCAAAACATTGGTTTGGATGTCCCAAGTTTTTCCATCTTTACGGGTAAACTGATCCTTTACATTGGGACAAAGGCGAATTTCAGAAAATCCATACAAACAATGAATTTTTTTATACCGAATTTCTTCAGAATCTCCTTCTGATTGAATCCTCAAGAGCACCTCTCCCAGAAAAAAAACTAGGAGAGTCGATAGAACAATGATTAGAAAAATTTTATAGAATTTTTTCAATGAGGAGATAAAAGAAAGAAAGATTCCCAATATAGAGAATCATCACTAAAAATCCAATTGCCGCTTGGATAATATAAGCAGAATACGAAAAACCTTGGTAGGCTAGGTAGGTGGTGATTCCTAAAATCATTTCAGGAACTAACACATAGTAAGCGACTTTTCCCCACATCTTTACATCCTGGGCATACCAAGAACCTAAAACCCACATAGTGGCTTCCGAAGCCCCAAAGATCACTAAAGCACAGATTCCAACCCAAAGGCAGGTTCCTACAATGGATACCGACATTTCTTCTAGTTTGATTCCTGTATAAACGCAGATAAAAAGGGGAATGGCCCAAAGTCCCGCCATATAACCAGAAACAGTTCCAATCTTTAAAAAACCATCTTCAGGAAATACTAATATCTGTAAGACGGCAGAAAGAAACCAATCGGGAAATACCATAAGAATCGATAAAGGAACGAGAAATTTCCAAATGCGAAAAGGGGTGTGCCAGCGTAATACCAAACATAAGCCAGCAAAACTGATATGGAATAGAAGGGTGAGTGAGGCAAGTTTGATTCCCGCTTGCGCCTGTCCCAAATACAGAACAAGTCCAGAAACAATACTAAACACCGAAAAATACAAAGCCAATAGGAATTCTTCTGCTAGGAACTTAGGTTTCATCGGTTCGAACTTTAACGATTCAGCATCAGGATGCAAGTCGAAACTGAAAGAGAGTGGGTGTAAAAAATGAAAAGATGCGAGAGTTGAGGATACTTGGGAGATACTGGGTTCGAACCAGTGACCTCTACCATGTCAAGGTAGCGCTCTAACCAACTGAGCTAATCCCCCAAGGTAAAACCACTTCACCAGAGCCGAACCCACCGTAAAGTACGATTTCTCAATCGGTTCCTGAATGAAAAATCCCCACTCATTCGATCAGCGAGTCGTTTGGGCTTTGAGGAATCTGCGATTAAGAGAACCAAATTGTCTTTTGCTCTGGAAAGACCCACGTAGAGTATTCTTCGTTCTTCTGCTTCGTTGATTTCCGTTTCGCCTTCGCTCCAACCAAGGACCAAGTCAAGGAGGACGGTTTCGAATTCCAAACCTTTGGCGCTATGGATCGTCATCACCTGGTTTTGTGGAACTCCCCTTTCGATCCATTCTTGTTTCCTAAAATTGCTTCGAGTGAGGATGATTGATTTTGGATCTTTTCCACACCATTCCCTCCAAATCTCCATGGGCCTTGATTCTGTATCTTTGATGCGCTCCACTCGAAAGGTTCCTTTTTCTTTGCGGAAAGTTTGGACTTGTTTCTCGATTTTGTCTTTGTTGTGTTTTAAGGGAAGGAGAGAAGAACGAATGATGGATTCCTTAGAACGATAGTTAGTGGAAAGAAAATATTGAACTACACCTGGGAAATGATTTGGAAATTCTAAAAATGGTTTGGGAGTGGCTCCGCGAAATCCGTAAATTGCCTGCCAATCATCACCCACAACAGTGATGGACCCAAAATTCATTTTTTGTATGATCTGCAGTTGCACTTCATCTGTATCTTGGAACTCATCAATGATCAGTGCCTTCCATCTTTCTTTCACAGCATCCGCAGATTTTGTGTCCAAAAATCGAAGGAAAGAAAAGATTAAATCATCAAATTCGAAGTAATGATTTTTTTCTTTCCAGAGTTGGAAAGTAGACTGGAAGGTTTCATATCCATCCAAGGATAGTTCCCGGAAAACTTTTCCCTGATTTTTGAAAAGGATGGGAAAGGGAATCCCACCAATCGCAAATTGGAGAGGAGAAAGAAATTCCTTTGTGATTTCCCATTTTTTTGAATCACTAAGGAGTTTGTAACGAGACCAATTTTTGGAACTATCATAGTGTTTTAATGCAAAATAGCAAAACGCGTGAAAGGTGGAAATATGATACTTTGATGAGAGATTTTTTTTATGACACCGTTCTTTAAATTCCTTTGTGGCTTTTTTGGTAAAAGTGACTATGAGGGTATTTTCGGGAGGGATGGTTTTTTCTTTTTCCCTTTCTTCCAAAAGTCCTACCATCGTGGCAGTTTTTCCAGACCCAGCACCAGCAATCACTTGTTTGATGGGATGATTTGAAAGAATAATTTCCTTTTGTTCGTCACTCCACATAGTAAGTGAGCGGGAAGAACAAAGGAATTGGCCCTATTTTTTTAGATTATTGTTTGAAGACTGCCGTATCTTCGTCCTCTTCTTCTTTGAGGTCGTAGTATCCATAAATGAAGTTGGAACTTGCCTTTACTTCCATTCCATAAAAATGTTCGGAGATCCGGCCAGATTTGGTGACTTCCAATTTGTATTCTTCTGCCAAGAATTTCATTTTGTCCATGGATATCTTTTCATTGATTTTGGGACCAAAACCAGATTCGGTTTTAGACCAATCGATAATAAATAACCGGCCTCCCGATTTCATGGAGCGGATGAGGCCATCCATCGCCAAACCAGGGTTTGGGAATGTGGATAGAGTTAGGGATGCAAAAATAATTTCGGGAACGGGAACCCATTCCGGGAGGAGGGGGTGGTCGGATTGGTCCATATGGAAAGGGGTGAGTTGTTCGATTCCTTCCAGGAGTTTACGGCGTAAGATCATATCGATGATCTCTTGTTGGCATTCGGCAGCCCAGATCCAAACATGGGGAAACCACTTTCGAAATTCCTGGAAGTAGAACCCAAGCCCACTCCCAAAATCCACTAGGTTGTTTAGGCCCTTCCAATTAAAAAATGCATACACATCTTCCGGGGGACAGACCTCTCTTCTATGGCTCGAGAGTAAATATTCCTGGTACCTTTGGGAACGGTAGTATTCCGTTTCGGACATAATGACAATTCTCAGAGAAAAGCTAGGAAAGTACAAACGAAAAATTCAATTAGGAGACCTTTCCCACCGAAAATCTAAGTATGAAGTTCTCGATTCAACTCTGGACAGCTGTACTGCTACTCTCACTCATTCCGGTTTCGGCAGACTCTGGATTTGAAGAAAGTCGTTATCCAACTATAGCGAAGGCAATTCATGCAAGCCTCCTACCTGATAAAAAATCGATTCGTTTGGATTGGGATCCACCGAAACAGGAAGGAGAAATCATTGTGGCTCGGTCCACAGTAATGATTGATAGTCCAGAAAAATTATACATTGCCGATTCTCTTGGAAGATACAAAGCATCAGGTGCGAATGCAACTCGAGTTTTTTTTGATTATAATCTAAAACCTGGCACATATTATTACGCAATTGTCATGGTAGCGGACGTTCGTCGTCGTGAAGTAAAACTCTTTTCGAATCAGAATTATACGGTGATTCCCGTCCATATAGCAGAAGAAAATGGAACTCCTGTTGTTGGGCAAAATCCTGATTTCCCAGCTTTTCCTGCTGATGCAGGAATCCAATCGATGGTGGGAGGCGTATCAGGAATTACTGCCAGTATCGAGAAAAGATTTATACGTTTGAATTGGACACCACCAAACGGTGCTATCGCGGGAAGAACCTTATACACTGTTTATAGATCCAATTCGCCGCTTACAAGTTTACCGTTGATGCAAAAAGCTGAAAAATTGGCGGAACTCACTCATCCAGTGAATTCTTTTTTGGACCAAGATTTGGATAAATCCCAAACTCTTTATTACGGGGTTTCCGTAAAACAAGTGGGGGGCGAAGAAACATTACCCCTGGAGGATAAAAAGTCCACCTTGCGAGTGTTCTATATTAAACAAACGGACAAAACCAACGCAGAAGTGATTGTGGAAGAATCTCCCAAAAAACCAAAACAGGAAGTTGCATCAAATGATACACACTCTGATTTCGGCGGTACAATGCATGTTAGGGGACTTGGTTATGAAAGAGTGGGGAAAGGTGCTGTGATTAGTTGGATCAGTCCAGAAGCTGCAGACGAAACCACTGTATATAGTTTGTATGCATCGGTGAAACCACTAAACCAAGGAGCTGCTTCTTTTGGCCAAGGTTCTGTTGTGAAAGTAGCAACAGTGGTTCATCCCAAAACTAATTTTTTTATCAAAGAATTAAAAGAAATCGACGAACTCTATTTTGGTGTAACAGCAAAATCTAATGGAATTCCAGAAGATTATCACTTAAAAGAAAATGTATCTTACTTTAAATATGATTTTTCAAAGGACATAGCTCCCCCAGAAGAACCGAACGTAGTTGCTGAGTCGCATCCGAAAAAAGAACCAGAAAAATCTGAACTTTATAAAAATGAACATGCCGTAACTCCTGCAGATAGCATTCCTCCGAAAGAA
The DNA here is from genome assembly GCF_040833985.1 of Leptospira sp. WS4.C2. Lineage (NCBI taxonomy): Bacteria > Pseudomonadati > Spirochaetota > Leptospiria > Leptospirales > Leptospiraceae > Leptospira > Leptospira mgodei. The sequence goes on along the minus strand of NZ_CP162139.1, from coordinate 2,531,361 downwards.
AATTCGGAACCGGTGAATGATTTTAAGGAAGAAACATCGGCTACTGTGAATTATGATTTGGGTCAAACGGATCTAAATCAAATCATCAAAGAAACGGTGATTAGAAAAAAATATGAAACAGCTGTGTATCGGTTGGAAGAATATTTAAAGAATGAATCAAATGCATACTTAAGAGGAAAGGCTATGTTTTTTCTTGGGGTGAGTGCTTTGAAAACTGGTGATACAAAAAAAGCACTCAAATGTTTTTTGAAAAGGGAAACTAAATCCTATTCACCATCTCGAGTTGAATTTTGGACGAATCAGACCTTGAGTCAGGCGGGTAGAGGGAATTTATGAATCGAATTATTGTAACTTTAGCAGGGTTTTTATTTATTGTTGCAGGCCTTTCCACTGCTTACTATCAAACCAATATTTCTGCAAAAGAAGATCAATCTCAAGTAATTTTAGAAAAAATTGCAGAAGGAGAAGAATACCTAAAACAATCTAACCCACAAAGTAAAGAAAAAGCAATAGCCATCTTTTCTGAGTTAGCAGGGAAACGTGGTACTGAAAAATATGAATTCCAAATCAAATACAATCAAGCAAGAGCTCTGGAGAAAAATTCTGATTTTTATCCAGCACTTGATATTTACAAAGATCTAAAAAAGAATCCAAATGCAAAACCAGAAGAGAAAGAGCGATTAAGTTACTCTCTAGGGAACATACTTTTAAAGATTGGAAATGAGTCAGAAGGAAAGGCTCATTTAGAATCAGTTTTGCAATCAAGTTCTGATAATAAACTAAGATCTAAATCGTTTCTTTCCCTTGGCGATCATTTCTATAAAACTGGAAATTTTGAAACCGCTCGTAAAAATTATACTTTGGCCTTACAGGAAGATCCGAACAATACAGAATCCAGAATTGGTTGGGGAAGGTCACTACGTAAACTCGGAAAAGACTGGGCGTCCTTTGATGTATTTGACGAATACATTGAAACCGCTGACCAGTTGGCTGGTGCGGATGAAAAGGTAGTTGGAGAGTATAAAGATTCTGTTTTAAAAGATGCGAAAGAAAATTATACTAAAAAAAATTATGCGAAAGCTATAGAACTTTTCCAAAAAGTAATTTCAGTCAATCCGGCTCCTAAAAAAGAAGAGGAAGCTTTGTATTACATTGCTTTGTCTTACGATGCCATGGGGAAACAAGTTGAATCCCTCACTTATATCAATAAAGTTTTGAATAACAGTGACTATTCGCTCGACCAAGCTGCATTGTACAAAAAAGGAACCATTTATTTCAGACAAGGTAAGTTTGAAAAAGCTGCCGGTATATTTCAAACGATTGTAGATAAATACCCTAAAAACCAGATTACCGACAAGGCGATTGCATGGAAAAAAGAATCACTAGATCAGTTTACTGACCACAACGATCTAGATGGTACAGATGTATCGTCTGATTCTATTTCATCTAAACCGGGTTCGGTCTCTAACCGACCTGATTCGGGAAGTGATTTAGAGTTTTAGTCGGACTTAATTAGAAATTCATTCGTTTTTGTATTCTGGAGGGCTTCCTCCATTCCGAAAGTTTTATAAATTTCCGGAACAATGTCTGCAAGCGAATGTATATTTTCTGCGAAGCGGTCAGCATTCTTCCCATAGAGGATGGTGGCCGCCGGGTTTTCCGTATGATTTTTTTGACTTAAGTCTTCCATGTTTCCATGATCACTGGAAACAATGAGTAAATCTTTTTCAGGATCGAGAGTCTCAATGATCCCGCGAAAAAAATCTTCCAGATTTTTGATCACATATTCCGCCTTTTCCCAATCCATAGCGTGTCCCACTTTGTCAGTGAGAAAGTATTCATACAATGCCAATTGATAGTTGGCAAATCGAGACATGGATTGTTTGCCAAGTAAGTAGGGATCTCGCCTTTCTAAGAGTGGGTCCCCTTGTTTTAACATATCGATCCCCAAGGTTCCCATAATTTCATGAGTTAAATCCATATAGAGACCTCTTTCATTTCTTAGGTCATCGAAGTTCTTTAAGGGGCGACCACTAGCTAACTGAACTAAGGTGGAGGCAGAAACGAGTTTCGGTTTTTCTTCTACATGTTTTAGGTAAGGTGGAGAAAAACAATTTAGAAAATCACTGAGATGCCCGTGTTCATTTAGGACTTTGATCATGGAATATTGGGCTATGATTTTGCGAAGGGTGATGGTGGGAAATCCACTCACATGGCGTTCGAGGACTTTTGGGCCGGGGATTCCCGTCCAAAGTGCTGTTTGGCCAGTGGCAGACTGAGGAAGGCCAGGAACTCCCATATGAGCATCTGTTTTGATATAATGTAATCTAGATGGCAAAACCGGTAGGTCAGCATCAGATTTCGGAATCCCTCCGACGGGTGCTAAAAATCCTTTGGCAAAACGACTGAATGGATTGGATTTTGGGTCGTAGTTTGCGATTCCCACTCCGTCCAAAAATACATAAAAAATCATTCCTTTCCTTGGACTGATTGGTTTTTGCCAATGACAACCCGATAATTAGAATGATGAAACGGAATTTAGGAAACCTGTCTATTCTTTTTGGATACTTGCTCGTTTCCCTTCTTGTTAGCTCACTACTTTTCGGGTATTTCGAATGGATTCGACCTCTTCGTATGAAATCCAATTTGGTTTCCGCTCTAAAACGTTTTGACGAAGACAGAACAAAAGAGTATTTAAATACACTCGAGTTCTTTTTTCGAGAATCTGCATTACCTTACCGTGCCTCACAAGTAACCACTCGTATCAAACAAACTTTGGGGCTAAACTATGTAAGATTGTATGATGACTCTCTTCGTCTCATTCATAGTACAAATGAAACGAGTGAAATCTTTCAGGAAGAACTCCGCCAAGACCCATCCGGGCTTTTGAATGGAAAACTCCGAACCTTGGCAAATGGCGATTATGTGTATCGGGACTTATCGGGAAAGTTTTTTGTAGTATTTCCTCCTGGACCTGCCCTACCTAGGCAAATTCAAAATGCCAACTTAGAATATGGATATCTTTACTGGGCATTCGATCCTAAGGCACAAAAGATATTGTATACTAATGACGAATCAATTCTGACAGGAGACCGCGAGAGTAACCAACTCCTTGGACTTTTTTCTGGGAAAGAAGGTCAGACCATAACATGGCAGTTAGATGGTGAAAATTCAAAACTAATCTTAGAAACTACGGATCATTTTTCTATATATTTACTTCGTCAGTCTGATTCAGAAACCGATGAAATCAGGTTTGGTTGTTTTATACTTTTCCTGATTACCTTTACCGGCCTTTTTTACATCCGTTTTATTTGGATGGTCATTCATTCACATGGATTTCAATTCAAACGGAGAATACTGCTACCAGTAATTGTTTATCTCATTTTACTATTGTTCTATCAAAAAAGTTGGGAGCTTTTCCCTGACTATCGATATTATAAACCTTGGACCAAACATAGATTAATTCAATTTGAAGAGACTCTTTCTGTTCTTGAAAAAAATTTACTCAGAGAAGGTTTGGGAGAAGGTGGAGGGCAAGGTGAAACAGAAAGAATTGTTTCCGAACTTTATCTTTGGAAAGAGGGATCTAGTGAAAATAAAACCATCCAAAATCGTTTTGGAACTGAAATCTTTGGATTGTTTGAAAGAATCAAAAACCATCCCATCACCACCTTACTCGAATCTGAATTTGATTTAGTCTATTTAATTCCAAAAAGAAATCTTGAAGATGGTTCCATTGTCATTCTAGTGGCAGTAATCGATTCTAATTTATTGCAGGCAAAAAAAGAAAAAGACCGGGATGAGTTTTACTTTCCTTTGGTTTCTGCAAAATTATCAGATAACAAAAGTAAGGAACAAGTTTTGTTTAATCCAAGAACTTGGCAGGGGGTCGATAATTCTAAGTTCGTCCATTTGGATTCTAAAAAACAATCAGTAGGTTTTTTACACCATAAATTTCATTCTTATTATACTTCTAAAGAACAGGGAAAACCAGGGTTTTTATCTGGGTTATCGGTTTATCGATACTCTTCCTTTCCTCCGTATCTATTTAGCTTTGGGTATTTGTTTATAGGCCCTTGGATATTTTTTGTAATATGGGCCACTATCAAACGTAAGTGGGACCACAATCATCCGATGGTGTTAGGGGAATCCCCTTTCGTGAGTGATGAGTCATCTGAAAAAATAGTAGAGATAAAAAAAACTCCAATTCACAAAGAAGGAATTGAAACAAAAATGGAACCTATTGTACAATACTCAAATCCTGTGAAAAAAACGAGTTTCAAAATACTTCCACCTGCTACTTGGAGACGAGTTGCAATTTTAGATGCAGTACAAAAAAAACGAGAAACTATTTTTAATCCTGAGTTAGAAAAACTTGTAAACTCGGTTACAAAAAAGGGTGAATCCCAAGATACAAAACCAGTCGCAGAAAATTTCCTAACCATAGTTCCAGAAGAAAAAAGAGTCGAGTATAGTTTGCTTGATAAAATCTATAGGGAAAATGAGATTTCTTATGATGGAATTGTGGGTTATACGAAAAACTTTATTTCAAGACTCGGTTCCCCTCGGTTTTCTTATTTATTTTTAAATGATTCTCTTGGTTCTTTTCATAACCAAATTTCTTCAGGGTTAGATTATAACACGCGTTCCAATTTAATTTTTTTACACCATGATCCTTATTTGCCTTTTGATGAAACGGGGTTCGCAATGTTTGATGTGGATGATGCGGTCAGGCTCGATCGTTTTATTGCTAAGAAATTTTCTTGGGAAATTCTTTTGCAAACAGAGGCTATCATCGCCTTCCACATGGAATCTCTTGGATTTCCTGGAATCTTTCTTGTTCTCTTGAATAAAGAAGAAAGAAGTAAGTTTCTCGACTCTCACAAACGAATGATTCAGGATAAACTCCGCCAAGTGATTCCTGCTCTGCATGTTCTTGTGGAAAAAGAAGAAAGAAAACCTGAGTTTTTGAAGGATAGTTTGTCTTGGATGATTCGTTCCTTTATGCAAGCCACTTTTGGTGGAAAGAGGGCAACCTCGGTGCTTCGCATCCAGTGGCCTGAATACAATCCGTCTCCTGAATGGGAACGTTCCAAAAAACATTTTGTAGATTCCATTCAAACCTTTTTGGAAAGCAAAGATCGATTGATTGAAACCTCACCCAATTCTATGTTGATTGTAACGGCAAAAGATTTATATCTTTCTGTGATTCAAAAATTACAGGAACTACCATTTCGCCATGAAATCAAATCTATGAAATTCCCTGACGATGGACAAAACTACTACCTATACTTTTAAATTTGTTTGTATTTTTCTCTTATCCACCCAAACTCTCTGGGCCGGTGGTAGCAAAAAAAAAGAAGAAACAACCGCTCTAAAAAAACAAATTTACAATCTCCACAAAGTAGATGAAGAAACCTCGTCCATTCCTTATTTGGAACGTTATCTTGACCTCAGCCAAAATGAGCTCTATTTCAAACTGCTTTATGCAAAGTCACTCCTTTATAGAAATGATTTGGCGGTCCCAAGACCAGATGAACCTGCAGAAGACAGAATCAATAAAGCAAAATTAATTCAAAAAAATTATAATCTCTCCTCCAAACTTTTCCAGGAAAATGTTTTGCATTTAGAAAAAGTAAGACCGAGGGATCCGAATTTAGGTCGTTGGTATTATCTCTGGGCATTCAGTGAATGGTTTTCGGATAACAAAGAGAAGTCGATAAAACTATTTCAAAAGGCTGTGAAATTAGACTATCGTTTAACTGAATCCTATTATAACATTGCTTCTCTTTATGAATCACTAGGGCAGTGGCAGGATGCCAGTTTGTATTGGCGTAAATTTGAAAAGGCTGAGAAAGAATTGGAAGAAGAAGACTAATGGCAAAAATTGATAAACGGTTTCAAATCCTACTTTCAGAAGAGGAACAAATTTTGTTAAAAAATGAAGCATCCAGAAGAGGGGTCTCACAAGGAGAACTCATCCGTATGGCTCTTAAAAACGAAATCATCCAAAAATCAGAACTTTTGAAAAGACAGGCACTTACGGCTCTAACGGAGTTACTCGATTGAAAGTTTATCTAACTGCTTCCCTTCTTTTTGCATTACTTCGTTCTTCCCGTAAGAGAAAGATCCAAAAATTATTGTTAGAATCTTTGGATGACCATGAAAGATTTTTTACTTCTTCACTTTCTGTTTTTTTATTATTCCAACTTTTAGATCCCCTTGATCTAGAGAAAAAAAAACAAATCCTTCGTTACCTAGAAGATCTTACTGATTCTATTTTTGATTTGGATACAGAAGGGGTCAGAACACAAATTTTTATGTCTGAAACATGTGATATCGAAATGGCGATTGCTTTAAAAGAGGGAATGGATGTAGTGATTGTGGACTCGGAAAGGGAGGTGGCCTCCCTTCCTTTGCTTTTAGTTCGAAACTTCTTTGGGGAAACTAAATGAAATCGGAGGCGAAAGTGGACTTCGTTGGTCTTTGGAATCCCATTCGTTCAAATAGCGATTGTAAGCTGAGATTTTGAAATAATATGTTAAACCTGGTTGGAAGAGAAGCCCTCTTTTTTCCTTTCTAGATGTATCCACTTGGTCAGCAAGAGGCCGGTATTCCTCGTTAGTCAGTTCCCCTTCGGGAATATAAATATTATTGACCATGGTTTCTTCGTTTATACAGAAACGTTTATTTCGAAAACCACTATCTTCTTCGTTACCGTCAATTTTGCTTAGATTCCCATTTTTATCCTTTTTTACAAATATAGAACCTAACATTCGATTGGGGAGCAGACCATAATGTATGATATAACCACCACCATTTTGAACTTCTTTTTCGTGATTAGAATTCCATAAAAAACAAAGTGGTTGTCCTATGTTTGTGTTTTCCTCCAATCGAAATCGTGTAGGAAGGTCAGGAGGAGTTTGTTCCGTGTATTCAAAGGATAAGGCCTGTACATTAGGGACCGATTTGCCCATTGGATCTGGGCGAAACCATAATTTCCATTGGTAGTATTTAAATTTGTTTTTGGGAAGTTCCTTATCAAAAGATTTGATTCTTGTCCAAGAAAGATTTGTATTTGATTCTAAAAACTTTTGGTTCGAACCTCGGAAGTAAAGTTCAAGCATTGTGTCTTTCGGTTGTTCTATATTCCAATGGATCCTGGTGAGAATAGAGTTACTATATTTGGTTTCTAAAATAGGAGATAGGGCTGTACTTCCTTCCATATAACCAATTTTAGTTTCATCATCATACCGAACTGATTCAAACTTAGTATATTCAAATAGAGGTTCTCCCTTATGGATATGGAATCCATCCATGTTACCATAAAAAGATTTTCCGAGGACCAGAGGGGTGGAATCGTTTTCGGGAAAAGCGAATCCTAAGGTATCAGCTTGGTTGTTTTCATACTCTGCAGTTTCTGTTCCATTTTGGTATAATACAAATCTATGGTTCAAAGTATCAAAGTAAATAGAGATCACTTCCCAAGTTTTGCGTTTGATTTTTACTGGTGATTCTAAAGTAAAACTTGTGGTCCGGCCATCGGATTTTTGGAGTAGGTTGTTAACGTAAAGAGTGGGTTTATTTTCGTTTAACTCGAGTGAGATGCCGTATTTTTTTCCCTTCACAAATACAGTTCTGTCCAAAATTACAGAACCTGCCCCTTGTTCGTTTAATCGAATCGGGATGGTAATGGTAAATGGATCGGGATGGGTTCCGAAGAGTGAATTTCCAGAAACAGATAAGTGAATTTGATTTCTTCGTCCCGAAAAATAAGCAGATCTTCTGCCAAAGAAAAAGGTTTGGTCGTCTGTTAAATAGGAAGCAGAAACAACAGATATGGATTTGGATTTAAAAGTGGATCCACCTTCCGAAGTTTGTGGTTCTCTCACTTCTCCTTCAAAATCGAAAAAGAGTTCCCCATGTTTCGGAGTGTTTTCTTTCGGTTTGAGAAAGTTCTTTTTTCCGGGTTCCGAATTTTGAACCACACCGGTTTTTTTCCAGAGGTTTAGGTTTAGAATTTCTTTTTTGGGGACTTCCCATCCGAACACGGGTAGGCCCCAAATTAAGAATAGGATTATGACTGTTCTTCGATCAGTCCCAATCGTTTTTGGTGCCGTCCACCTTCGAATTCTGTTTCTATCCATTTTTTTACGATTCTCTGTGCTAAATCCGTTCCGAGAACTCTTCCCCCTAAAACCAATACATTGGCATTGTTATGGCGTTTGGACATTTCCGCCGTAAACTCATCATGGCAAAGGGCCGCTCGAATGCCTTTGAAACGGTTGGCAGCAATGGAGGCTCCAATGCCTGTTCCGCAAAGTGCGATGAGCCTAGGAACTTCACCAGAAAGAACCTTTCGGCAGGCATCTCCAATGATGGTAGGGTAGTCGACGGACTCTTCGCTCTTAGTACCGTAATCGACAATTTCATAGGTTTCCTCGAGACTTTTCCTGAGGAATTCTTTGAGAGCAAATCCTCCGTGGTCAGAAGCAATTCCAATTTTTTCTTTCATTCGGCTTTTTCCTTTCTATGTTTTAGGGCATCGGTGTAGGACTTATAGGATTCTATGGAGATCGAGAGTAAAAATTTATCTCGTTCTCGGAGTAGACTTCCATAGTAACCAGTCAATAAATCTAAATAACGTGAGTATTTTCCCTTTGGATCCTTTTCTGATAGGAATTCCATGGAGAGGTTTGTGATTTCATTTTTGATTTCTGAATGAGATTCAAACCATTGTTTGGCGAGAGAAATTTCACCTGGTGTGAGTGGATAGGGACGATGATCCAAAAGTAAAATTCTCCATTCGTAAGAAAAGAATTCCTCTTCCTTCTCCTTTCCTGCAAGTAACGAAGTTTTGAAATACTCACCCAAATCTTCAGTAAGAGGATCTTCTTTAGGAAGATCTTTTAGCACGGTATCTCGAAAACAATCGAGAGAGGCCAGGCGGAGTTCGGCCGATTCTCTGGCATACTCCCCCATTTTTAAGCGATCCAAATTGAGAATATTGGGACTGATTGCCCCCGGAGGAATTTCTTTTTTTAAGGGCAAATAACAGGACTTAGCTGCTTCCCAACCAAATACCCCTTCCGGAATCCAAAGAGAATGTGCTGAAAGCGATCCAACGAATATAAAAAGGAAACTAACGTTGGTTTTTAGAATATTACCCATGGGTTCTTTCAAATTCTTTGATAAAAGAAATGAGGGAATCCACTCCTTCTTCTGGCATTGCGTTGTAAATGCTAGCTCGAAAACCACCTACATCACGATATCCTTTGAGACCAGCAAACCCTTGTTCTTCGGCAAGAGTTAAAAATTTTGAATCCAAACTATCGTTATGGCTTCTAAATACAACATTCATTGCGGAACGAAAGGCTTCTGGAACCGGTGCGTAAAATAAAGAAGAAACATCTAGGGCATCATAGAGTTTTTTTGCCTTTCTCTCATTTGTGGCTTCCATCACAGAAATCCCACCTTTACGTTTCAAATATTTGAAAACAAGACTGGCTATATAAATAGAGTAGGTGGGAGGGGTATTGTAATTAGAGCCATTTTTTTCCATGAGCGCATAGTTCATCAGATTGGGAATGGGATGAGTTTGTTCGGGCAGTTTTTCTTTGTCATAGATCACAAGAGTGAGCCCAGAGGGCCCTATGTTTTTTTGGGCTCCTGCAAAGATCACAGAGAAGTCTTCTATGGGAAGTTTACGACTCAGGAGTTCGCTTGTCATGTCGGCAAAAAGAGGTGCCTTTTTTAGTTTAGGAAAGATTTTATAACGAGATCCGTAAATGGTATTGTTGGAAGTGATATAAACATACTTGGCTCCATCATTTACAATGTCATCGGTAATGGTTGGCAGTTCCATATATTTAGAATCTGCCCCATTAAAAATAGATTTTACGTTTGGGTAGAATTTTTTTGCTTCTTCAAAGGCTTTTTTTGCCCAAACTCCCGTTAAAGCAAAATCTGCAGATTCCCCCGCTGCCAAATAATTAAAGGGAATGGCAGAGAATTGTAAAGTGGCTCCTCCAGGAAAGTAGACCACCGCATAACGAGAAGGTAGTTCCAAAAGATCTCGTAAATCAGCAAGTGATTCGTTAAGGATATTTAGGAAATGTTTCTCTCTATGGCTCATTTCCATCACGGACATTCCAGTTCCTTTGTAGTTTAGGAACTCCGACTTTGCTTCTTCCATGACTTCCGTAGGTAACATGGCAGGACCGGCATTAAAATTGAAGATTCTGTGTGTAAACGTTGGCATCCTCCCACAGAATTTTGAATATCCACCCGCCGGTAAATAGATTTTTATTCTAAAACTTGCTTTGCAGAATCGGAAAGGTTGTTAATCTTGTGGGCATCTTTACCCCAATTTTCGTGAGGAAACAATGAGAATTTCTCGTTCCATCATCATTTGCCTATTTGTAGTCGGTCTTTCCCTGACCGCACAGTCCAAAGCCCCTCTCGGTGAATCCGAAATCAAGGGATCCAAAAAAATTGAATTCATCAATCGTTCCTTACGTAAGGCTTCTGATGACATGATCCAAGAAAATACCGAAATTGGTCGTAAACTCGCCGAAACCTTGGCCAAAGAAAATACGGCCACCGTGGATGGAGTGAAAATCCAAAGAATCCTCCCAGGAGCTGATGGAAAACTCGGAGCGGACATCCTTTCTCTTTCGGAGACTCAAAGTTTTGACCATGTCAATTCGATTGCTCGGATCATTGCCTCGTATGTGGAAAAATCCTTTCAATACAAAGTGGGGAATGCAGAAACACTCGCTCAGTACATTTTGTATTACAATGCCACTCACAGAAAAGACTCTAAGTTTTTTACCAAAAAATATACAGAAGGTGTCATCTCTGCAACTGCAAGTGACAAATTAGGAATCGATACGGTTTATAAAAATTGGCCCGGTAAAACACAAATCATCATTCCGATTGAAGGGAATATCTTAAAAGACAGTGGGAAAGATCTCACAACAGATGAGTTAGAAAAAGACGTCAACAAAATGGTAAAGGATAAAGAAAAAGATCCAGCCACCAAACAGAAGATGGAAGATGAAGCCAAAAAAATGGACAAGTTGCAAACCGATAAACTGAAAGATGAAAAGAAGGTTTTGCAAGATAAAAAACAAGAAGTGGCTGATGAACAAAAACAAATCCAAGACAAAAAAGACGCTCTGAAAAAACAGGAAGCGGAAACGGTTGCAAGCCTCAATGAGTTAAAAAAAGATCCTGTGAAAAACAAAACAGAGATTGAAAAGAAAACCGAAGACATCAAAAAAATTGAACAAGAGAAAAAAGACACTGAGAAAAAATCCGAAGCTGTAGAAGCAAAGAAGGAAGAACTCAGTAAAAAAGAAGAACAAGTCGCTAAAAAAGAAGAAGCTCGCACGGGTGGGGACACGGCGAAAAAAGAGGACACTGTCCAAAAAGTCGAAGCCAAAGTGGAAGAACTAAAAACGGAGCTTGCACAAACCAAAGACGAACTGAAGAAAAAAGAAGAACAAAGCGACAATGTTGTGAATAATAAAATTCTTTTTATGAAGTTTATCAAATACGATACAGATGGTCATTACTCCAATGAACTTTGGGCCATTGATCCTGCCAAAGACGATGCTCTTTATAAAAGTTCTTATAATAATATCTGTTCTAAGGAATTTAAAGAAATCGCTAATCAGGGAGTTCTTGTTCTAGGGTATGACGGCGAAAAAGTAGAAACACGTAAACACAAACTTGTGTTACTGGATCCAGACAAGTTAGGTGTCAAAAAAACAAGCGAATCTGCAGATATTTTCTGGAGAACACCTATGATCAATCGAGAAGATAAAATCTACGTAATTGAAAAGGTAAAAGACAAATACCATGTCGCCAGATTTAAATCAGACTTATCCTTTGAAAAAAGGACAGAAGAGCCGGTAGAAGAAAACTCTGAACTTACTTTTTTTGGGGATAAAATCTACGTGACCGGTAAACCGAAAGAAGGTGACAAAACTACCATTAAAGTCTTTAAAAAAGAAGATTTAAGCCTACTCAAAACCATCGCTCCGTAAGGAGGATGGGTTCTCGTTTTTGAAATACATTTCTAAAACCGTTTGGGTTTTATCGCTTGTGAGTCTTTTTACAGACATCGCAAGCGAGATGTTATATCCCATTCTTCCTATTTACCTGAAATCTATTGGATACTCTATCCTCTTTATTGGGATCCTGGAAGGAATCACGGAGGTAGTCGCCGGCTACGGCAAGGGATACTTTGGACAACTATCAGATGTTACTGGCAAACGTGTTCCCTTTGTCAGATTGGGATATACCTTAAGTGCCATTTCAAAACCTTTATTAAGCATAGGCCAAGTTCCTTTTGTTGTCTTATCCTCTCGTATTTTGGATCGAATTGGAAAAGGAGTCCGAACAGGAGCAAGGGATGCTATTTTATCCTCCGAAGCCACAAATAAAACCAAGGCCAGAGTGTTTGGATTTCATCGTGCTATGGATACTTTGGGAGCAGTCATTGGACCAAGCCTAGCCTTAGCCTACTTGTATTTCCACCCTCAAGATTATATATTTCTATTTTATTTCGCATTTTTGCCCGGTATCATTGCGATTGGATTTACTTTCCTTTTAAAGGAGAAACCGAAACAATCCCTTCAAAAGAATTTAACGAAAGGGAATCATTCTCTCTTTTCTTTTCTTTCTTATTGGAAAAAATCAAATTCCAACTATAGAAAGTTAGTTGCTGGGCTGCTCGTGTTTGCCTTTTGGAATAGTTCTGATGTGTTTTTGATATTAAGATCGAAAGAAGTCGGACTTGATGACCATCAAGTTATCGGGATTTATATTTTCTATAATTTAGTTTATGCAGTCTTTTCTTATCCACTCGGAGTTTTTGCCGATAAAATTGGATTAAAAAAAATGTTTTTGTTAGGTCTTGGAATTTATGCCATTGTATACTTACTTATGGGATTGGTTCAAAATCCAATTTTGATTTTACTTGCTTTCTTTTTGTATGGTGTCTATGCTGCAGCAACAGAAGGGATTTCCAAGGCTTGGATTAGTAATGTCATTCCAAGTAATGAAACAGCAACAGGGATTGGTATGTATACTGGACTGCAAAGTATTTCAGCGTTCTTTGCAAGTTTCATTGCGGGTTCGTTATGGTTTCTTTTTGGAGCTCCAGTTACTTTTGTTGTCACTGGAGTTGTAGTCGTTTTTGTTTTTCTTTACTTTCTCAAGGTAACAATCACAGAAGAAATAACAGTTTAATCCTTTAAGTATTCAATCCTTTCTCGAATGGATTCATTGGAAGGATTTTTCTTTGCTAAATCTTCCAAAAGTTTGATGGCCTCAGGTTTTTTTCCCATAATGTCCCAAAGGTCAGAAAGTTCCAGTGCCGGTCTTGGATCACTCGGAGACTTGGAAAGTAGGCCTAAATAAATTTCTTCTGCTTTTTCTAAGTCACCAATGAGGCGTAAGGCGGCCGCTTTTCCCAGTAAGGCAAAGTAGTCGTCACCGCTTGCGAGAATTTTATTAAAACATTCGAGTGCTTTGTCGTAATTCCCAAGACCACGAAGTGAATCCGCATAACGATTGATGATGAGTTTGTTGTCTGGATCGGATTCGAGAATTTTTTCCCAAAAGGTAATGGCAGTTTTAAAATCTTTTTTACCACGATAGGATTCGGCAAGACCGTAGAGAGCAAAGAAGTTTTTGGGATCTAGTTCTTTGGCGCGGTCGTAGTAAAGAATGGCTTTATCAAAGTCCTTGATTTTGCGGTAGCTGTTTCCGATCTCTGTAAGGATTTTAATATTGTTTGGTTGGCTAGAAAGTAGTTTTTCCCACCACTGGATGGCATCCACATACCTCTGGCAGGCAAAGTATAAATGTCCGAGCCCCACAATCACATATTGGTCATTGGGATTGATTTGGAGAGCTTCCATATAATAAACTTCTGATTCTTTGAAGTTCTTTAGTTTCCTATGGGCATCGGCAACTCGAGAAAGGATACTTGCATCTGTAATTGTTATGTGGTGGAATTCTTCTGCCACTTCGATGATACGTTTGAGACTATTTAAATCTCTGTAAGCATTCATAAGTCCCATAAGTGAAAACTTATTGGTTGTGTCACCGGCCAAACATTTTCGATAGTATTGGATGGCTTGTTCTGGTTGTTTTGTTTTGGCGTAATAGTCGCCAAGACCTACTAGGCCATAGGTGTTGGTGGGATCTTCATCCAGTAATATGTCTAATCGTTCCTTGGCTTCTTTAAAACGACCTTGATCAAGAAAACGATATGCCTCTTTTGCAAGAGCTTTTATTTTTGTAAACTTTTCATCTTCTTGTGGCTTTTCAGTATCTGTGTTTTCCATATCCTCGGTCCAATTTTCAGCATTCTTTTTTAGACAGTAAAAATCGACTCAAAAACGTGAGAACATTGACAACAGGCTCTTTTTTGCAGAAATGACAATAGGGGGGAACGTATGTCATCTACAACCGAAGCAATTACAGGCGGCCGACTGATGGTCGAATTATTGGAAGAAGCTGGTGTGGAGATTGTCTTTGGATACCCTGGTGGTGCCATCCTCCCATTTTACGACGAACTCTATCATAGTAAAAAAATTAAACATATCCTGGTTCGTCATGAACAAGGTGCCGTCCATATGGCAGAAGGTTATGCAAGATCTACGGGAAAGTTAGGTGTTTGTATCGCCACATCTGGTCCTGGTGCTACCAATTTAATCACTGGTCTTACCGACGCCAAATTGGATTCCATTCCCATCCTTGCCATCACTGGACAAGTTGCTACAGATGCCATCGGAACCGATGCCTTCCAAGAGGCAGATATTTTTGGAATCACCATTCCTATTACCAAATACAATGCTCTCATCAAAAAAGCAGATGATCTCGCTCGTCATTTTGAAGAAGCGATCAAAATAGCCATGGGAGGAAGACCAGGACCAGTTTTACTTGATTTTCCAAAAGATGTACAAACCCAAAAAACAACAGTAAGAAAGGCATCTTCACTCAAAATTGCTCCTCATCATTATGAAAGACCAAAGGTCAAAGGGGATCCGCAAGAATTTGCGGAAGTTCTAAACCAAGCCAAACGCCCGTTACTGTATGTGGGGGGTGGTGCCATCAATTCTTTTGCTTCCGCTGAAATTAAGGCTTTAGCAGAAAAAGCAAATGCTCCTGTGACTACAACTCTTATGGGTCTTGGTGCTTTTCCAGGGACGCATCCTTTATCGGTGGGAATGCTTGGAATGCATGGAACGGCTTATGCCAACAAAGCAGTGTTAGAGTGTGATTATATTTTAAATTTGGGTGCCAGGTTTGATGACCGTGTTGCCAAATACCAAGACTTTGCCCCGAATGCCATTCGTGCTCATGTGGACATTGATGCGGCTGAGTTTAACAAACGTATCAATGTAGATCATATCCTTCATGGAGACCTAAAAGATGCCATTCGCGAAATCCTTCCTTTTGTCAAAGGAGGAGACCGCACTTCTTGGATTGAACATATTCAAACCTTAAAGAAAAATCATCCACTCGATTTTGATAACAGTGGGGATAACATCAAACCACAAGACTTCTTACAACGGGTGTATGCTAAAACCAAAGGCGAAGCCATTGTTTCGACTGATGTAGGCCAACACCAAATGTGGGCAGCTCAGTATTATCTTTTTGACAGGCCCAATACTTGGTTAACTTCAGGGGGACTTGGTACAATGGGGTATGGACTTCCAGCTGCTATTGGTGCCAAATTTGGAAACCCTGACAAAACAGTGATTTGTGTGACGGGAGACGGATCTTTTCAGATGTGTATTCAAGAACTTGCTACCATCGCACAATCTAAGTTAGGTGTCAAAATTTTATTATTCAATAATAACTTTCTCGGAATGGTGCGCCAGTGGCAGGAACTATTTTATGAAGAAAGATTTAGTGAGTCGCAGTGGACTTATAATCCAAACTTCGTCAAACTTGCAGAAGCCTACGGGATTCCGGCGATGAAGATTGAACACAAATCTGAAATTGAAAAGGGAGTGGATTTTTTCCTAAAAGATAGTGGATCAGCCCTGATTGAAGTGATGATCCCAGCGGAAGAAAAAGTCTTCCCAATGATCCCTGCAGGAAAATCACAACAAGATCTAATCGAATTCAAAGACTTGGGGAAATTGAAAAAATGAAACACACTCTAAGTATTTTAGTCAATAACCACCCGGGCGTAATGAGCCATGTTTCTGGTCTATTTACTCGCCGCGGATACAATATCGATTCGATTGCTGTGGGTGTGACGGACAACGCGGAAGTTTCTTCCATGACAATCGTTTTGAATGGGGATGATTTTTTAGTAGGCCAAGTCAAAAACCAACTCCTCAAACTTCCAGATGTTTTAAAAGTCCAAGACATGACGTATGCTGGTTCTGTACAAAGGGAACTAGTTCTTATCTCTTTTTCGATTACGGAAGTCAATCGAAGTGAAGCCCTTACCATTTGTAACGGTTTCGATGTCAAAATTCTAGAAATGACAGAAGATTCTCTTCTCATTGAATTTTCTGGAAATTCTAGACAAGTCACCAATGTGATTTCTGTTCTTAAACCTTTCGGAATTCGTGAGATTTCTCGCACAGGTCAAATTGCCATTGCCTATCGGAACCAAAACTCCGTTTAGAATCCACTTGACAGAGCATTGATTTTCGGAGACCATTGGGGCGTCAAGTGAGTTCATCTCTGCCCCATGATCCGTAAGCCAATTGTATTTGCACTTTTCCTCCTAACTACCGTTATCTATTCTGATACGGATCGTGCCACCATTCCTCTCAAACGTGGTCCTAGCTTCGATGTATTGTATTTTGATTTTGGGGAAACTGCCCCCACTTCTTATCTCTCTGTAGAAAGACTCCAAGAACCAAAACTAGAAGACTTAAAATTGGGATTTTTAGAACCGACACCTGGTTATTACAATGGTCCCGATGGTGGTGAGGTCTACCAATGGGCCAAAAACCATTACCAATGGAAACGAGCGGATGGAAGTGTTTATACGGAATGGGCGAATGGAACGTTTAAACTCGATTTCCCTTCAGGGATTGGTTTTATTTCTGCACCTGTTCCTTGTAACGGATGTTTGCCGACCCTGGTTTGGAGTTATCCCGACTTAACCAAAATCACAAAGTATTGGATTTCCCATAGAAAGGAATACGATTACATCCACCAAAAACCTTTGAATTTTGAAAACTATCTTCTTGTAAGCGAAAATAAGTTTGGAAAACCAAAATTGGAATTTGGAAACTATGTATTTTACGGCTCTGAACGGTGGCTAGAATACTTACGTGTGTTTGGTGAAAATTTCAAAATGAAACCTTTTCTTCAATATATGAAATCCGAATTTCAATTGGAGAATCGAGGAAAAATCCCTGTTTTGTTATTCGACAAATATCCAGAAATAAAAGATTTCATTGGAGCTGATCTCCCCGGCGGAACAGAAGAGGGCGGCTTTGGAGGAAGGGATTCCATTAGTTTATGCTGCGGGGAAAAAATGCCGCAGGCCACAGGAAATCCAGAATTTGATTCTGATGCACTTCGCCGTGTTTTTTTCGGAGTTTTCTACCACGAAGCAGTTCATAATTTAGAACAAATTTCCTGTTTAAAAATTCAATCGGAAACTGGTAAAATTCCACCTGCCGATATTTTGGATCCTTGGTTTGAAGAAGGAATTGCCAATTATGTAGAAGCAAAATTTTACGAACGAAAACAATTTCATATTTATAATGATGCAGAGAAGTTGATTCGTGAAAACAAAGTTCCTAAAACCTTTAAATCGTTGTTAGATGCAAAGTATAAAGATTTACTTCCTTATTCTATTGGTCCACTTATGATCAAACATATTCATGAAACCTATGGAAAAGAAGCCATTGTATCCTACCAAAAAGAAACCTGTTTAGGAACCGCGCCGGCTCTGGCTTTACAAAATGCTACCGGTGTTTCCCCTGATCAAATTTTGAAAGATAGTTTGTCCCGTTTCGAAAAAGAGAAAGACTCTGTGCTTCGAGATGGCAAAAAACTCCAGTTAGCTGGATATACACGAATGAATTCTAAATTTCCAACGGAATACAAGTCCTTTTTAGAAAATGGATTTCCACTTCCGGAATCAGCATTGGAGATCAAGTCCTACACGCAATTACCAAGTTTGCAAAAAATCTTTCTAGCTCCTGTGGAATCTTTTTCTGGTAAGTTGGAAGGAGACTTTCTTGGACCGGGCGGGAGTTATTTATATCTTTGGAAAAAAGGGAATTACCGTTGGTATGGAGACTCTTGGGAAGCGAATGTGTTTCCTGGAGACCAAATCCTTTTTAGGGGTTCTAATTTTACATTGATCGAGTGGGAAGATGGAAAAAAACAATACATATCACCGAAGGGAGATTCGGTGATATTTTTTAATTTGGAATCAAAAACCTACAAAGATGCCGAGGGAAAGTCGGTCACTCCTTAGTGACCTTCTAACCAACGTTCCGCTTCGAGGGCCGCCATACAACCACTACCTGCTGCGGTAATCGCTTGTCGGTACACTTTGTCCTGGACATCCCCTGCCGCAAAAACCCCCTCCACATTTGTTTGTGTGGTTCCC
Organism: Leptospira sp. WS4.C2; assembly: GCF_040833985.1. Classification (NCBI taxonomy): domain Bacteria; kingdom Pseudomonadati; phylum Spirochaetota; class Leptospiria; order Leptospirales; family Leptospiraceae; genus Leptospira; species Leptospira mgodei. The sequence continues at coordinate 2,512,742 of NZ_CP162139.1, read as the reverse complement.
GGTTTTGTCAGGATATAACCTGTTTCATCTAAATCCAACTGGCCTTGGAACACTTGGGTATTGGGAACATGCCCAATCGCATAAAAAAGTCCACCCACTTCTAGGTCCTTTTTTGCTTTGTCGATTGTGCTTTCGAGGACAATGGAACTAAGGCCCGTGGCCCCACCTTTGGCTTCCACGACAGTTTGGTTCCAAAGGATTTCAATTTTTGGATGTTCCATGGCACGTTTTTGCATAATTTGAGAAGCACGGAGTTGGTCCCGTCTGACTATTAAGTACACTTTGGATGCAAATTTAGTCAGGTGGTTTGCTTCTTCCACAGCAGAGTCACCACCACCAACAACCGCAAGGGCCTTGTTTCGGTAGATAGGGAGGGCACCGTCACAAACAGCACAGGCGGAGATCCCGCGTTGCCAGAATGTTTCTTCGCCTGGGACAAACATTCGTTTGGCTGTGGCACCTGTCGCAATGATGATGGAATCGGCTTTGATTTCTTCATCATCAGACCAGATGGTAAAAGGGCGTTTGGAAAAATCCACCTTGGTGATGGTTTGGGTGTGGATGGTGGTTCCGTATTTTACGGATTGTTCCCGGAAAAGTTGGGTGAGTTTTGTTCCATCGATTCCTTCTGGGAAACCGGGAAAGTTTTCCACTTCGGTTGTGGTGGTCAGTTGTCCGCCTGCGGCAACTCCCCCTGCCATAAATCCTTCATACATCACCGGGTTTAAATTGGCTCTGGCTGCGTAAATGGCTGCTGTATGTCCTGCGGGACCCGATCCGATGATGACAACTTTATGGTTCATAATTTCTCCTATTCTGTATCTTGTTCTTTATTGTTTAGACAGGATTTCAGGGTTTCTCTGTCTATTTTGTTTCACAAGCCCGGACCCATGGTGCATAGTAGGGGTCCCCTGCGAGAGGGCTTTTTTCTAAAGTCAGTAAGTAATCCTTCTGTTTGAACCCTCTGGTAAGGCAAAGGTAGGTAGTTTCAAAAAATTCCAAAGTTTCTTTTTTTCCTTGGAACCGGATTTCCTCCAAAATTTCCAGTGCTTCTTTTTCATATCCTGTGGTAAGATAGAGTCGAAAGAGTTCACGTTGTACTTCTGTGTCGTCTTTTTTCTGTTTGTGGTATTTTTCCAAATAAAAGATAGCAGTGGCGATGGACTGGTTACTCTCAGCAAGGAGAAGTCCCATCCGTTTGAGTACTGGATCGTAGTCGGGATTCTCCCGAAGGGAAAGTTCGTAGTAATAAAGAGCTTTTGTTTTTTCTCCTACCATTTCCCATTTTTTTCCTTCTTCAAATAGGGACCGTTCTTTTCGGCCGCAATTAACGACTAACAGTAAAGAAAGGATGAGCAAAAAAAAGAGGGAGTTTCTATGAACCACATCTCCTTTTTTCCTGACATAGCCATTTGTGGCAAAAAAAATAATAAGTCTCTTTAAGCTTTTTGTCCGACCCTTTAAGTAACATAAGAGAGTAAAGATGGGTTCCAAATTGCCAGTTTCTCAAAATCAGCTTTTACAAACATTCCAAGAATACCTGTCCGTAGAAAAAGGACTGAGCGATAATTCAATATATTCCTACGGATACGATCTCAACAAGTTTGCGATCTTCTTGGAAAAGGAACATATCAACTTCTTAGAAGTAAAAGCAAACGATATTATGCGTTTTCTAGAGGGTGAAAGAGAACGTAAAATCTCAGCTAAAACTCTGGCACGAGAAGTGGTCGCCATCCGCCAATTTTACAAATACCTTCGGGATGAAAAACGTTTGGATTCCAATCCAACCGAAAAAATTGAAACTCCAGAAGTCGCAAGAACCATCCCTGATTACCTCACTCAAGTAGAAATTGAAGAACTCTTTCGTAATATCAAAGAGGACAATTTGTACGAACTTCGTGACAAATGTATCTTTGAACTTCTTTATTCCTCTGGCCTTCGTATCTCTGAAGCATGTAACTTAAGGATGACAGACATCGACATGGAAAACATGACGATCACTGTGGAAGGAAAGGGTGGAAGACAACGCCTTGTTCCTTTTGGTGAAAAGTCATTGGAGATTTTGAAAAAATATCTCGTGGAAAGCCGTACAGAAATTTTGAAAAAAAGAACCTGTGAATTTGTTTTTGTTTCAAAAAAAGGATCGTATATCAACCGTAAGTCGGTATGGCGTCTTTTAAATCATTACATCAAACGCACAAAAATAAAGAAAAAAGTAACACCACACACACTTCGTCACTCTTTTGCTACCCACCTACTAGAGAACCATGCGGACCTCAAATCGGTTCAGGAACTTTTGGGTCATATCGATATTTCAACGACTCAGATTTATACGCATATGGCAAATAAAACTCTGAAGGAAGTTCATAAGAAATTCCATCCAAGAGGATAATGTCGAATCAAAAGAAACCCACGGACTACTCAAAAGTAGTCCGTATCCAAATTCCATCCAACCCCCGTTTTGTTTCTCACACACGTAATTACTTTTTTAATCTATGTTTAGAACATGGATTTTCTCTATTCGATTCCATGGACTTAAAACTTGTGATTGGGGAAGCCATCGTGAATATCATTCGTCATGCCTATTCTGGGCAAACAAACAAACCCATCTTTATTGAATTACAATTTGATAAGGACAGAGTCGAAATCAAACTTAGGGACTATGGAAAAAAAGTAGAACCGGGGGAACTTCGTAGTTTTGATTTGAGTGATTACCGTGAACACGGGATTGGGCTTTTTATGATCAAAGAACTCACCGACTATTATTTTTTAGACCAGTCTTTTGAACTAGGGAACCAAATGGTTCTAATCAAAAGAAAGTAACCTTCATTTTTCTCGACAACTCTCCTCGATTTGGAATTTTATCCGTATGGAAACAATTCATGCAACGACCATCCTTTCTGTTCGTAAAAACGGTAAAATTGCCGTAGGGGGAGACGGTCAAGTATCCATGGGAAGCACCGTGATGAAACATACCGCAAAAAAAGTCAGACGACTTTACAACGGTAAGGTGATCGCTGGATTTGCTGGCAGTGCTGCCGATGCATTTACTCTTTTTGAACTCTTTGAAAAAAAATTAAATGAACATGGTGGGTCTGTGTCTCGTGCAGCGGTCGAACTAGCTCGTGAGTGGAGGATGGACCGAATGTTACGTAGACTCGAAGCCCTCCTGATTGTTTGTGATGCCAATGAATCTTTTTTAATTTCGGGAACTGGCGATGTGATCTCACCTGATGACGGCGTGCTTGCCATTGGATCTGGGGGAAATTTTGCTCTTTCTGCGGCCCGTGCCCTAGTCCAAAATACAGATATGGATCCGAGGGAGATCATTACAAAAGCCATGCAAATCACCGCAGATATTTGTATCTATACGAACCATAATTTGGTGATTGAGGAATTATAAAATGACATACCCAACCATTCTCGCTGAAGTTGTCGGATCCGAAAATCCGGCAGAAGAATTAACTCCACGCCAAATTGTAGAACGTTTGGACGAACATATCATTGGCCAAACCAAAGCAAAACGTGCTGTGGCAGTAGCTTTACGGAATCGTTCCAGACGTCGTAAGTTGGATGAATCCCTCCGGGAAGAAATTTATCCAAAAAATATCATTATGATTGGCCCCACAGGTGTGGGGAAAACTGAAATTGCTCGCCGTTTGTCTAAGTTATGTGGTGCTCCTTTTTTAAAAGTGGAAGCTACCAAGTATACAGAAGTAGGTTATGTGGGTCGTGATGTGGAATCCATGATTCGTGATTTGGCCATGGGTGCTCTCAATTTAGTCAAAGCAGAGTTTCGGGACCGAGTCAAAGACAAAGCCATTGAAAAAGCAGAAGAGATAGTTCTCGATGCGATTTTACCTCCTATCTTTCATAAAAAAGAAGAAGATCTAAATCCAGAAGAAAAAGAAAGACAAACTAGTTACAAAGAATCCAGAGAAAAGTTTCGAGAAAAACTACGTAAAGGAATCCTCGGCGACCAAGAAATTGAAATTGATATTCCAAAACCTTCGGCACCGACCGGAATGCCCATGTTGCAAGTATTTGGTGCTGGTAATATGGAAGATATGGACAACCAACTCCAGAGTTTACTTGGGGATTTGATGCCTAAAAAATCAGGCAAACGAAAGGTAAAAGTATCTGATGCACAAAAACTGCTTACGGAATCGGAAGCAGAAAAACTCATCGACACAGACAAAATCCAATCGGAAGCCGTGAGACGTGTGGAAGAGATGGGAATTATTTTTTTAGATGAAATTGATAAAATTGCCGGTAGAGAAGGACGCCAAGGGGCAGATGTATCTCGAGAAGGGGTTCAAAGAGACCTTTTACCGATTGTAGAAGGATCCACAGTAAACACAAAGATTGGGCCGATCAAAACTGACCATATTCTTTTTATCGCTGCCGGTGCCTTCCACATGACAAAACCATCGGATCTCATTCCAGAACTCCAAGGCCGTTTCCCCATTCGTGTGGAACTAGAAACTCTCACAGAATCTGATTTTATCAAAATTCTCACAACGCCCAAATCTTCTCTCACCAAACAATATGAAGCACTTCTCGCCACAGAAGGGGTAAAGATTGAATACACAACCGATGGGATTGCAGAGATCGCTAAGTTAGCGTTTCAGATGAATGAAAAAAATGAAAACATTGGGGCAAGAAGACTAAACACCATCATGGAAAAACTTTTGGAAGATACGAGTTTTGATGCACCCGATCTTCCAGAAGACCAGAAACAAGTGGTAATTAACGAAAGTTATGTGTCTGCAAAACTCAAAGGAATCATTGAAGATAAGGATTTAAGTCGGTTTATTTTATAATCGAATTCCGGGTGGAAGGGAATCTTCCCTATAAGGAATGAAGATTTTCAGCTGGTGAATGATTCGAAATGAACTCGACTCTTTCGAATCCACGTAAAGAATTTCCCACAAGGATTTGATCTGCAGTTTCTACATCACTTTTGTAGAGGGCTTTTTCTTTTACCCAACCCTTCTGTATCAGGGCCTCTCGAAAAACTCCGGGAAGGCCTCCTGTAACGAGTGTGGGTGTCATCCAAACATTACCTTTGCGTAGGAAAAGATTCCGAATATTGGTTTCTAATACCTGCCCGTTTGTATCAAACAAAATACAGTCATCCATTCCTCTGGATTTACAATCTTCCAATTGTTCATTGTAGTAGGTTCTCTCTGTGGTTTTGTGGTATAGAAAAATATCTTTTGAATCTACCGGTTGGTTTGCAAAACCAAGGCGAATTGTTGGTCTTTTTTTTTGTTTCGTTAATGCAAAAGTTTCTCCACGAAATTCTCCTCTTTCGCTGAGTAACAATCGAACACGTAAAAGTCCTTTGGATACATCGGCTAAGGTCTTTAGAGTGGCTTCTGCATTGGATTTTGAAAATGGAAAACCGAAGCGATTTGCCGCTTTTTCCATTCGCTCCAAATGGAGGTTTTTTAAGAAATAATGTCCATTATAGAATCGTAATGTTTCTAAGATTTCAAATGGGGGAAGATGGGGATTTTTGATAAACTTTAATTTTGAAAGGCATTCGTCATATTCTGCAGGAGCGTCTGAGAGAACCGTGATCCCGCTACCCACTCCATAGGAACCAAACCAAAGATCTCCATCTGGTTTTAAGTGCATGGTGCGGATGGTAACACTGGATCGAATCCAAGGTTTACCATCTAACAGTTCTGATACGAATAAAGATCCGGTGTATAATCCTCTATCATGATCCTCCAAATTTCGCAGAATTTCAAAGGACTTACGTTTTGGCGCTCCAATCACAGAGCCCGAGGGAAAGAGAGCTTTTAATACAGGTAACCAAGTAAATGGTTCTTTTAGTTTGGCTTCGACTTTGGATACCATTTGCCAAACAGTAGAAAGGCCCTTCACTAAAAATAGATCAGTCACTTGCACAGTTCCTTGTTTGGCAATTCTTCCCAAATCATTTCTGTAGAGATCGGTAATCATCACATTTTCTGCTCTTTCTTTCGCAGACGTTTGGAGAATGGATTTGTTTTCCGCATCTTCTTTCGATGTATTACCGCGAAGAATCGTTCCTTTCATCGGTTCTGTTTGGATTTGATCTCCATTTACTTCAAAGAATAATTCGGGAGAGAAGGATAAAATTCTAGAATCTTTGTTCGGAAAGTAAGCTGAGTATTTTGTTTTTTGTTTTGCCTTTAAGGATTGGTAGTATAAAAACAAATCTCCTTCGATTGATAAGGATACAGGAAAACATAGATTCAATTCATAACTTTCGCCGAGTAGGAGCGCCTCTCTTGTTTTTTCCCATTTTTTGGTATAAGTTTCTTTGTCCCAATGGACTTCCATCTTCTTTAAATTGGTGGCCTGAAGTTGGCTAGGCGTTGGGTTTGGATATCTGATTTTCTTTTTTTGTTTATAGATTGTATACTGGAGGAGGGGAGTTCCTTCCGTGAGTCCAGAGGAATTTAGATCCATCCCTTCGATAAAAAAATATCCTAGTTCAAAAAAAAATGTTCCACAAGGATAATCACCTTTATTTCGAGACTCATCTAACTTCGATAAGCTGGTTTTGATTGTTTCTGCAATTGGTTTGTTCTTTGTATAGAAGATTTGGACTTCTTCTTTGGGATCAAAATACCAATCGCAAATTGTGAAACCGGGACGGCTGAGAGAATCTTCGAAAAGAAGGCCACCGGTTTTCCGGTATTCTTCTTCGAAAGATTCCCAAGTCATTGGAACTGTCTGTATCAAAACTCCATCTTTTGGAGAGCCTCTAACGGATAGTTGAGGTAAACCGTTGTTGTTTTTTTACTGGTTTGGATATCAAAACAATCCAATGGATCAAGGCCTAAATTATAAAAACCTTCGTCAATCATCGCAATCCCAAACCCAGCACTTTCTTTTTCATCCAAAAAGTCTGGTCTAAAAAACTCTGCTGAGTTTCCTTGTTTGGCAAGTTCTGCATGCCTTTCTCTACTTTTGCGAATCCGAGTTAAATCCATTCCCATGATGGGAGAATCGTTCCTAATTCGAATGTAAACTGATGTTGGTCTAATTTCAATTTTCATTGAAATTTTAAGATCATACTTTTTTACTTTTTCTCTAACGATAGTTAAGAATTCTTTTTCATCGATAGATAGGTTGTGTTTTTTTGATCTTTTTTTGTCAGATAAAGTCAGAATTTTTTGAACCACTTTTTTGATTTTATTTGGTACAATGTAACGTTGCATTGCATCACGTAAAGGTTCTGTTTCTAAAATAATATCTAATAACTCTTCTGCTTCTTCTTCTGGAGTTTGTCCCTGTGCTGTGAGTTTATTCAAAAGTTCATCTTGAAAGATCACAAAACGAGTGTTCGCTTTTACAGCATTTAAGAGGGCTTCCATAAGACCGCTAAACAAATGAAAGGAAGTCAGTGGGTTTGCCCCAACGCGGTTTAAAATTCCCTGAACTACTTCATTGACTATATCTCGTGTTGACTTGGTGAGTCCTTTTAATTCAAAATGGAAATAGTCCTTTTGAATCAATTGGTCCAAGTTTTCGATGATTTCCGTGCCTTTGTATTTGATTTTCTCGTTTCCCATTGAGGTTCGCTAAACTTTTATGTTAAAAAAACGGGAAAACATGGTTTTGTAAACCAGTTTTCATTCCCGTGACAAAGGATTGTGTCCATGAAAGAATTCCTTTTAAAAACTCCTGATTTGGGTGATACAGAAAAGATCGAATTAGTTCGTTGGCTCCGAAACGTGGGTGATTCCGTTACTGTTGGGGACGAATTGATCGAACTCGTAACGGATAAAGCGGCGTTTCCCGTGGAATCTCCCTATTCTGGTACCTTAAAAAAAATCATAATGGAAGAAGGATCTGTAGTGAAAAAAGGGGATATCCTTGGAATCATGGATATTAACGAATGAAAATCCTACATATTTCCGACTTACATTTCCCGAAGAAACTTTCTTTGTTTTCACTTCGAGGAAAAGCAATTGTCGGTTATCTCAATTATAGGTTGAGACGTAAATCAAAACATCCATTGGTATTGGTTTCGGCTATGGTTGAGGCCATTAGTAAATTAGAATATGATGCTCTTATTATTTCGGGTGATTTGACAAATGTTTCTCATCCTCGCGAATTTGAAAACGCTAAAGAAATTTTGGCCCCTTTACTTACGGACAAAACATTTCTGATTCCTGGTAACCATGATCGTTATCAAAAAAGAGCGATAGGTCCAAATCCATTATTTGAAAAAACATTTGGGGAGTGGGCTGGAACCTCTCTTGATCCAGAACTCTACATACGTTCTAAAAAAATTGGTGGAAAACTTTTTATTGGTTGGGATTCCAACTTTGCAATTCCTAGGATTACTGCCAATGGATATGTTGCTCCAGAAGTAATTCAAAAAACTCTTAGTTTAGTCAAAGAACCTTATGTTCTTGTCTGCCATCATCCCCTTTGGAATCCAACAAGTGAAATTGAATCCAAAGCACACCGGATGACAAACCGTGGAGAAGTAGTAGAAAAATTAAAATCTAATCCACCGCTACTGTACTTACATGGACATACCCATACCAACTGGGTCAAACTTCCTGGCCCCAATGCTCCTTTTGCGATTGTAAATTCTGCATCAAGCACAAGGTTATCGGACAGAAATCATGAATGTGGATTTCATTTGATTGAGATAGAAAACTCTACCAAATACCGACGTTTTATTTATTCAGAAGACAAATTCATCGAGACGAATCCGATTTTTTATGAAGAGTCGGAAGGTGTCATCTAAAAGGACAAACCATGGCAAATTCAAAAGTAGATTTAACAAGCATCCAAAGACAACTCATGCAGGTAAAACATCCTGAGTTAAAAAAAGACATCGTGAGTTTGGGAATGGTTGCTGCAGTCACTCCCACAGAGGATGGAATTGAAATTTTAATCAAAACTCCCAATGCCGATAGACGATTACAAATTGGACTGGAAGCACAAACAAGACAGCTCATTTCCAAAATCGAAGGTGCAGGTAAGGTCAAAATCAAATTTGAAGTAGACCAAAACCTAAAGATGGAAGATGGGAACAGAATCTTTGGTGTTAAAAAAGTCATCGCAGTTGGATCGGGAAAGGGTGGTGTGGGTAAGTCTACTGTTACGGCAAACCTTGCGGCCACTCTCGCACGTAACGGAAAGAAGGTGGGGATACTTGATGCTGATATCTACGGACCTTCCCTTGGAAAGATGTTTGGAATCAATGGCCGTGTCGCATTAAAATCCGAAGAAGATAAAATTTATCCGATCGAAAAACATGGAATCAAACTGATTTCCTTTTCTTTTTTGGTATCCGAAGACCAACCCGTTGTTTGGCGAGGGCCCATGCTCGGCAAGGCCATTGAACAGTTCTTATACGATGTTGTTTGGGGAGAGTTAGACTATCTTTTCATTGATTTACCTCCAGGCACAGGAGACGTCCAACTTTCACTTGCCCAACTCATTGACTTGGATGGTGCTGTGATTGTCACTACTCCCCAAGAAGTGGCAGTCCTGGATGCAGGAAGGGCTGCGGCCATGTTCAAACAAGTAAAAGTACCGATTCTTGGGATTGTGGAAAATATGTCTGGGTTTGCTTGCCCCAAATGTGGCCATGTAACAGATGTTTTTTCGAAAGGGGGAGGGGAAAAACTCTCTAAACAAGTGGGTGTCCCAGAACTGGGGTCGGTTCCACTTACTTTGGATATGATGAGTTCCGGGGAGTCGGGAAAACCAGCCTTACTTGACCTGGGTGAGTCGCCTCTAAAAGAAGCCTATTTTCGCATTGCAAAAAATTTAGAAGACCAAATCAGTCAGTGGGAAGATTAAAAATCACTTGTTTCTTATGAGCTTTTTCTTAGTCTAAAGGATACACTATGAATTTTGAACGCGGTTCCAAACCAAACCCTACCGGTAACTTAATCGCATACTGCCATGTATTCGGAGAAAATCCGATTGCTCCTGGTGGTAAAATCATAGCATCCAATGTAGTGGTCAGTTTCTTAAAAATTGGGGATAACTACCCAGTAGTCACCTTTCCTCCGGTGGCTCTTCCTTCCAAAGAAGAGCTCATGAAGATTCTTTCAGACAATATCCATCTTTATGATGTAGTACAACTCCCAGACTTTCAGATGCCGGAGAACAAAGAATCGGCAAACCAATACATCCAAGAAAGGATGGAGCAGTTCAATTCGATGGTCATGCGTTATGTGGAATTTTGTAAGGCAAAAGAAAAGAAAACTCAAACTACAAGCCTAACTGAGCATTTAGAACAAGTGAGTGAACCCTTAGAGACTCTTGCGAGTCTTTCCTTAGAATTCCGTAACACTTCAGGAATTGCTCGTGAAGCCACTAGACTCAAAATGGAACGAATTGTGGACTACTTCCACAACAACCATCCAACTCTTGACATTGATAATTTTAAAAAAGCCCTCTCTGTTCCAGGAAAGATGGGAGATGAACTCATCGGATTGTACATCCAAAAGTTCAATGCCATTCAAATCGAAAACTATGAAACAGCTTCTGATCTAAGAAAACGTATTTTAGAAATTGAAGCATCTACTCATTAAGTTTAGGAAAAAAATTTCTTGACCAATTCTATCTAAAGTCTATTCTCAAATGCCCTTAACCTTTCCTGTTTCTGTTGAAAAGAATCATTCGCTACAGAGACGGATGGAAGTACTAGGAATTTCTGAAGCAGATCTAAACGAACGATTCGTAAAGTCCGGCGGTAAAGGCGGACAAAACGTAAACAAGGTATCAACGGCAGTACAATTGGTTCACAAACCTTCGGGGAAACAAATCAAATGTTCTGTCTACAGAACCCAAGGTCTCAATCGTTATAAAGCAAGAGATTTGTTGTGTTTAGAATTAGAAAGAGAATTGGATCCTTCCAAATCCAACTCTAATTTACAAAAACTGCGAAAGAAAAAACAGGACAAACATCGTAAATCGTTGAAGAAGAGATTGGAGAAAGAGAAACTGGAATGGAACGAGCCTATGTAAAACATTTCTTCTTCATCATCATCTTTCCTCTATTTTGTTTTGTCTCTTGTTTTGATTCACTCCTTCCTTACAAATCCGTGAAGTGGTCTAACGGATGGGAATACCGATTTCTCGCAGAAGAAGAATTGGCTTATTTCCAACCAGCCATCGAAGACCTATCGTTAGATTACCAACCTTATCATATTCCTTATGTGAGTTTAGAGAAACCAACTCCCAAATATTTGTCTGCGCGATTTCGGTTTCGAGATTCGTTGGATTATCCAAAACCATCGTTACTCCTCCGAGGGCTTGTTACTTATTTGGATGCCTATTGCGGAGAAATCAAATTACAATCAGAGTTTTTTCGATCTGCGATTTCTGATCCTTTGTATCCCAGAGAAACAGTCATATACAATCGAAGTTTTGTTCCTGTTTTGTTATTACCTGAAGATTGTTTGGGGAGTTATGTTTATATCGTATTTTTTTCAGAGGGAATCCTTCCTCTTGGTTTTTCAGAACCACCTCTTTATGGGGATCCCACGGATCATTACAAAGCAATTGCGAACCGAAGCCAATCCTTTGCTTCCCTTGGATTTTTCTTTTTGATCTTAGGGCTTTTTTCTTTTTATCTTTTTGAAAGGCGAAAGAAAAAACAACTCCTTGCCTTTACTTGGTTTTCTTCCATTTCCGGAATTCATTTTTTATCACAGTCAGGATTTTTTGGACTTTTCTATTACGACAGCGTCCTTCCTAGTTTTATTATTTTTATTTTGACTTTGTTTTTGATTCCCATAAGTTGTTTGTATTTTTTTGATCAGTTGATTGGGTCTGGGCGTTGGAATGTCATTCGGATGATGTGGCAGTTCCATGTTTTGTTTTCCATTATCATTTTGACATTAGCGTTTACCGAAACTATTTCGATGTCCGTTGCCATTTTAACTTTTATTTGGTTGTGTTTACCAACACTTGTCATCCAAATCATTGTTGCTTGGAGCCAGGTGGTGGCCAAAAAACCAAAGGCCATTTTACTTGTGATTGGTGCCTCTGCCCTTTTTATCTTCAATGCACACGACATTCTTTCGTCTCTTGGAATTTTGGATTCAGTTCCGCGTTCTTCCCACTGGGGATTTTTTATCTTTGTCGTTTGTCTCACTCTTTATGGCGAAAATCTTTTTCGTATTTCCGAAGTGAAGTATGGAACTTTACAAAAAGAAATTGTCACTGCCGCAAGAATTCAAAATGCCATCCTTCCTCCTTCGCCACCTCGTTGGGAACAAATGAATATCAGTGTTTATTACCAACCATCCCATGAAGTAGGGGGAGATTTTTACGACTTCCAAGCATTAGGTGGAAAAAAATTTGGAATCCTTATCGCTGATGTTGTGGGACATGGCCTTGGGGCATCTATCATTGCCTCTCTTTCTAAGTTTGCTTTTTTTCAACACTACAAACATTGGTCAAACCCATCCTTTTTACTTTCTGCCATGAACGAAGATTTGGTGAAAAAATCATTTGGACGTTTCACAACAGCCACTTACTTTCATATCGATATGGAAAAAGGAAAATTTATGGTATCGAGTGCAGGCCATCCTTCTTTTTTTCATTGGAAATCAGAGTCAAAGGAACTGGTCGAAATCAAACCCAAAGGAAAACCACTGGGCATTCTCTCTGGACTCACTTACGGAGAAGAAGAATATAATTTTCAACCAGGGGACCAATTTTTGTTTTATACCGATGGACTGACGGAAGAGGAAAATGCGGACCAATTGGAATACGGTGAAAAACGCCTTGCCAAATCTTTTTTAGAAACCATCGCCAAAGAATCAATCGATCCTATGGCAAACATGTTAGATGACTTTCATTACTTTACTGGACTTTCGGGTGCACCTCACGATGACATCACCATCATCCATCTGCAGGTGAAGGTATAAAAAAAGCCTTGGATTTGACTCCAAGGCTTTGGTGTGCGATAGGATGGAAACACCATCTCATCGCAAAAGAAATAGGGGCATGATTTACATCATGCCGCCCATTCCTCCCATACCACCCATTCCTCCCATACCGGCCATGCCAGCACCTGAGTCTTTCGATTCTGGTTTGTCAGTAATGGTAACTTCGGTAGTGAGGATCATCGCTCCAATGGACGCTGCGTTTTGAAGAGCAGAACGAACCACTTTAGCTGGGTCAACCACACCTGCTTTGATTAGGTCTTCCCAAACCATAGTCAGTGCGTTGAATCCTTCGTTTCCTTTTTTAGCACGAGCTTGTTCTACAATCACAGATCCTTCAAGACCTGCATTCGCAGTGATCATACGTATTGGTTCTTCTAATGCACGTAAGATGATGTTGACACCAGTTTGTTCGTCACCTACAAGTTTCAGTGCTCTCACTGCATCTTGTGCACGAAGTAAAGTCAGTCCACCACCAGGTACGATTCCTTCTTCTACTGCTGCGCGAGTTGCAGAAAGTGCATCTTCCACACGAGCTTTTTTCTCTTTCATTTCTACTTCAGTAGCAGCACCCACGTGAATGACAGCAACACCACCAGCAAGTTTTGCAAGGCGTTCTTGGAGTTTTTCACGATCGTAATCAGAAGTTGTATCTTCGATTTGTTTTTTGATTTGGTTTACGCGACCTTGGATGTCTTTAGAAGCACCAGCACCTTCGATGATGGTAGTATTTTCTTTGTCCACGACCACTTTTTTAGCGCGACCGAGCATCTTCACTTCAGCATTTTCCAATTTCATTCCGAGGTCTTCAGAAATTACTTGGCCAGCAGTAAGAACAGCGATGTCTTCGAGCATAGCTTTTCTTCTATCACCAAAACCAGGAGCTTTCACAGCCACACATTGAATGGTTTTACGAAGAGTGTTGACTACGATTGTTGCAAGAGCTTCCCCTTCCACTTCTTCTGCGATGATGACCAGTGGTCGTCCCGCTTGTGCAATTTTTTCGAGCACAGGAAGAAGGTCTTTCATAGACGCAATTTTTTTGTCATAAATTAAGATGAATGGATCGTTAAAAGTTGCGACCATTGCTTCTGGATCAGTCACCATGTAAGGTGAAATGTATCCACGATCAAATTGCATACCTTCTACGATATCAAGTGTTGTTTCGATTGATTTTGCTTCATCAACAGTGATCACACCTTCTTTACCTACTTTGTCAAAAGCTTGTGCAATTAGGTTACCGATTTCTGGATCGTTGTTTGCAGAGATAGTCGCAACGTTTGCATATTCTGCTTTGCTGTTGATTTTAATTGCGTGTTTTTTGATTTCTTCCACAGCGACAACAACTGCTTTGTCAATTCCGTGTTTGAGTGCCATTGGGTTTGCACCCGCAGTTACGTTTTTCAAACCTTCGTTAATGATCGCTTGTGCAAGGATCGTTGCAGTAGTTGTTCCGTCTCCAGCGATGTCGTTAGTTCTTGTAGAAACTTCCTTCACCATTTGAGCGCCCATGTTTTCGATTGGATCTTCTAGTTCGATTTCTTTTGCAACAGTCACACCATCTTTAGTGATCGTAGGGGATCCAAATTTTTTATCGATCACTACGTTGCGACCTTTTGGTCCAAGAGTTACTTTTACTGCGTTAGCAAGTTTGTTCACTCCGCTAAGAAGTTTTCTACGTGCTGTTTCATCAAATTCAATTGTTTTAGCCATAATTGATTATTTCCTTCTATAATTAGTTTGTAACAACACCGAGGATGTCGCTTTCACGGATAATGAGTAAATCACGTCCGCCTTGTTTGATTTCAGTTCCAGAATACTTCCCGTATAGAACTGTATCTCCTACCTTTACTTCTAAAGGAATGAGTTTTCCGTCTTCATAACGTCCTTGTCCAACAGCTATGATTTTCCCTTCTTGTGGTTTTTCTTTTGCTGTGTCTGGTACGATGATGGATCCGATTTTTTCTTCCGACTCATTCTTTGGCTCTACGACCACTCGGTCGCCTAAAGGTTTGATTGATGCCATGAGTAGCTCCTTGTATGCAATCTGTTGATGATTCCGAGTTTAGCACCATTTTGAAAAGAGTGCTAAACTCAAGTACCATAAAACGATTGGGGGAAGGATGCGTCAAGCACTTTCAAGCAAAGAGTGCTAAAATGGAATTAGAACCCGAAAAGCCCTGTTTTTTTGCGTTTTGACCCGCGTTTGGGTGTGACACCGAGCATTCCGAGGAGACCCCGAGTGACTTCTTTGGCAACAGTACGTCCCACTTCCCGGGCAAGCGGGTTTTTGGAAAGGGTTTCTACAAAACTAGGATCTTCCTTTTCTTTGGCCCGTTTGGATTTGGTTCTTTTTTCACCGGACTCTTCTTCGGCGGCTTCGGTTTCGTCGGCAATGGTTTCCATTTTTTTGGAAAGCATTTCGTGAGCACTTTCGCGGTCCAATGTGGTTTGGTATTTTTTCACCAAATCTGATTTTGCAATTTTGGAATTTAGTTCCTCTGGACTTAAAATTCCCATCCGTGAAGCGGGAGGGGCAAGGAGTGTGCGAACGAGTGGAGTAGGGCTTCCCTTGGGACTGAGAGCCGTAATGAATGCCTCACCTATACCTAGTTCGGTGATCACTTCTTTGGTATCATAAAATTCGGTTTCAGGATAGTTTTCGGAAGCAGTTTTTATAGCCTTGCGGTCGTTTGCTGTAAACGCACGGAGAGCATGTTGGACTTTGAGACCCAGTTGGCCCAAAATTTCTTTGGGTAAGTCTGTGGGAGATTGGGTGCAAAAAATAATTCCCACACCTTTCGAACGAATGAGGCGCACCATCGTTTCCAATTGTTTGAGTAGGTCACTCGAAGCTTCATCAAAAACCAAGTGGGCTTCATCAATGAAGAGTACAAGTTTCGGTTTTTCTAAATCACCTTCCTCAGGAAAACTTGCATATATTTCTGTAAGCAGTGACAACATAAAAGTAGAAAAGAGGCGAGGTTTGGTTTGGATATCGGTCAGACGAATGATCGATACTTTTGCTTTTTTGGATTCAGTTTGCATCAGATCATTGACATCAAAAGAAGGTTCTCCAAAAAAATCTTCTCCCCCTTGGCCTTCCAGTTCGATGAGTTTACGTAAAATGATAGAGATACTTTGAGAAGAAACAGTTCCGTATTCTTTTTCCAGTTCTTCTTTGCCGGCATCATTGATGTATTGGAGGGCTTTTTTAAAATCTTTAATATCTAATATAGGAAGGCCTAAATCATCACAGTATTTAAATACTAAAGAGACTACACTACTTTGAGTATCATTTAGTTCTAAAATCCGAGAGATAAGCACTGGTCCAAATTCGGCAATGGTCGCACGAAGGCGAACTCCCGGTTCTTTCGATAGAGACAAAAATTCAACGGGATAGGCAGATGGTTTCCAATCCATTCCTAGGGCCTTGGTTCGTTCTTTGATTTTGTCATTTTCTTCCCCAGCCTCTGCAAGTCCCGAAAGGTCTCCCTTGATGTCCATAAGGACCACGGGAACTCCCGCCTCGGATAAACCTTCCGTTAAGAGTTGGAGGGTTTTGGTTTTCCCAGTTCCAGTGGCCCCGGCAATCAGGCCATGACGGTTCAGGGTGGAGAGGGGGATGGAAACGGTAGCTTCCTTATGTGTTTCTCCATCGAAGATCCCTGCACCCAAATAGAGAGAACCTTTGGATGGGTATCCTTCGTTTATTTTTGAAACAAATGCGTCTGATTTTTTTGCCATTACTTCCCTCTTAAAACCTATACTTCTTTTGATTTAGAATCACAGTCAATGTTTTCTATCGAAATCAAAAACTAGGAATCGGATTCCCTTGGATTCGAGTAAAAACAAAGGAATAAAAATCTCGTACACGTACTAATATGGTTTGAGTTTTTCGAAATTCATTTTAAGGTTAGAATGTGGCACGTTTACAATTTTTGTCCCTTTCTAAATACGTCTTATTTTCTCTCATTATTTCTGTTTTTGTCCAATGCAATCGCTCCATTCCTTCCTTGGCCCCGGCAAAAACCATCCAGGCCGGTGTCCTTGACCTAAGTGTGGAAGACCCAAAAACTTTGGATCCCTTCCCTTTGGCAGGTGAATGGGAAGCATTTCCGGGAGAACTTCCCGAAACTGAAGAAGAGTTTAAAGCCCTGGAAAAAAAAGAACCCATCCGGCTTGCTGTCCCTGCGTATTGGGTGAACCAAAACCTTCCTGCGCACGGATTTGTAACTTATCGTTTGAAACTAAAAGTAAACGAACCTATGAACCTAATGTTCTACCTAAGGGAAACCTCATCGGCCTATAGAGCGTATTACCACAACGCGGAAAGGGGACTTGTCCTTCTCGGTTCTGCCGGGAAAGTTTCCAAAACCAAAGATGGTTCCATCGGGTATTATTTAGAAACGGCCCGCTCCTTTCGTGCCACACCTTCAACTGTTTTGTATCTACAAATTTCTAACTATCTCTATTCGCGCGGTGGTCCTTACTATTCCCCAGTTTTAGGAGAAGTGGGCAAAACCGTTTTGTACTTACGATTTAAAGAACGGAAAAAAGCATTTTTCTTTGCTAGTTTTTTTGTCCTTGCGATCTCTCATTTGTTTTTATACATCCATCGCAGAAAAGACAAATCTCCTCTCTGGTTTTCTTTGCTTTGTATCTCTTGGCTCATCCGTATTTTGCTTTTTGATCGAGTTTCGAGAGATTGGTTCCAAGCCTCCGATTGGCTAGAGATGTTGCAGATTCGAGTGGAATACATTGCTTTTTGCGGAATCCAAGTTTTTAGTCTTTTGTTTTTCTTTCAAAACCAAGCCAACTTCCTTCCACAAAAGTACAAACGATATTTTTTACTGCCCATCCTCGTGGAATTTTTAATCATCGCAACGACACCGTACGCTGTGTACACAAAACTTCTGATTTTCAGTCAGGCGTATATGGCAATCATTCTAGTGATTGCCATGGTTGCGGCTTTTCGCTCCACTTTCCAAAGAGAAACCCGATACATAGGAAGTTTCATTTTATTTGGAACCATAATTATGCTCTCTGCGACTGTTTATGATTCCATTGTGTTTTTCAAACGTTGGGATTTGCCAATGCTCACCGAACTCGGATTTGCTATCTTTTGTATGTGCCTTGCCATTGTGATTTCCAAACAAAATGCGCATACTTGGGAAACCGCCGAATACCTAACACTTAACTTACGAAAAGAAGTGGAGTGGAAAACCATAGAACTCCGTAAAGAAAAAGAAAAAGCCGAAAAAACAGGGGAACTCAAGGATAAGTTTATCTCCATTGTGTCTCACGATATAAGGTCTCCACTTTTCGGAATTTCTTCTGTATTCAATTTACTCACTGAATCCCCCCCCTCTCTTTCTCCTGAAAGGGCAAAACAGGTATTAGGGGAAGCATCTACAGGACTCAAAAATATTTTGAGTATGGTTGAGGAACTCATCAAATACTCACGTTTTCAAAATGCTTCCGTTTTTCCTGATTATCAACTTTTTGATTTTCGCCAAATCACAGACCAACTCATAGATCGTGTCCAAGATATGGCCAAACCTAAAAACATTTCCATCATCACTCATATGGAAGAATCTTCCATTGGCATTGGGGATCCCAACTTAATCGAACATTTGATTTGGAACCTACTGACTAATGCGGTTAAGTTTACCAAAGAATCAGGGACAGTCGAAATCTCACTCACGGAATCCAATAAACATTGGAGTTTAAAAGTCATAGATACGGGAATCGGTATGTCAACTTACTGGGCAGACCATATTTTAGAAGAGGGTTTTCTTTTCGTTAGAAAAGGTACAGCCGATGAAATGGGAGCCGGTGTTGGTCTTGCTTTTTGTAAAGAAGTGGCAGAACGTCATGGAGCGGAACTTGTTGTTAAGTCCGAAGAAGATACGGGAACCTCTGTTGAGTTGTTACTTCCGAATTATGAAAAGATTGTATTGGTATTAGATGACAATCCAGGATACAGAAAACAAATTCGCAAAGTTTTAAAAGATTTACCTTGTATCCTTTGGGAAGAAGAATACCCCGACCATGCTCTTCTTTCTGTGGGCCGTTTGAAACCAGACCTTATTATCGTAGATTTTTCTATGCCGGATAAAACGGGTGTGGATTTTTTACGCGACTTGTATTCCAATTCCGAGATGGAAGAAATTCGTTCCATCCTTGTTTCTAGCTCCCATACGGATCCAAACACTGGCTATAAACTAGAAGCTACTGTGATTGAAATTGGTGGAGATGCTTTCCTTACAAAAACATCTCCAGATGAAAAGTTGATAGAGCTAGTGAAACGATTGTTAGATCTAGAAACCTAGATTAACATTTGTTCTTTGGCGCGACCTATAAGTTCGGCAACGGTTTTTGCATTGAATCGGTCTTTAAGCCTACCGACATGGTATTCTACTGTTCTTTTGGATAGGCCAATTTCTGTTCCAATTTCTTGGTAGGTTTTTCCATGTCCGAGGAGAGTCAAAATTTGTTTTTCCTTTTTGTTGGCAACTTTACCGTCTTGTGGTTTTCGGTTGAAACTTAGTTTTAAGTTCTTGGAATAAACGGTTTTTCCCGCTGCAATTTCATTCAGGTTTTTCGTTAAACTGCTTAGGTCATCACTTTTTAAAAGATACCCATCTACACCCGCTTCAATGGCAGAATGAACAATCGGTTGTTCATCAAGCATTGTGAGAGTGACTACTTTTAGGTTTGGGTGCTCTTTTTTCCAATCCTTCACCATATTCAAAACATTCTCTCCCGGAATCCGCAAATCAAGTAGGACGAAGTCTGGTTTTGTTTCGTTTAAGAGGGCAAAAATTTGAGAGGAATGTTCCGCCTCTCCCACAACTTCGAAATCTGCTGAGGAGTTCACTACATGTTTTACTCCGACGCGGGTCACAGCGTGGTCTTCAACGAGTAATACCTTCTTTTTAGGTGTCATATATATCCCTTTTTTTTTTGGAATCAGGAACCTTTTGTTCCTAGCGTTTCTCCCTAGTAGACGAAGGGAATTGCAAATATTAGTACTATTCCGTTCCGTTTGTCCATAAAAAATCATGGGTTTATCTAGTTAATTTTCTCTTGCAAATTCGCTAAATTCCCCCATTTTCAGAGAAATCCTAGGAGAATTATGAATAGTAAAGTAGAGAGTCTCAAAAAAATATATCTCTTCCAAAAGTTAAACCAAGACGAACTGTTACACATTGCTGAAAAGATCAGGGAAGTCCACCTACCTCCTAGAAACGTTTTGTATGATATGGGGGAAGAGGCCGAATCCATGTACATTGTGAAGTATGGAACCTTACAAATTTCCACTTCCACTAGCCACGGGGACGATGTGAACCTCATCACTCTCGGAGAAGGGGACCATTTTGGGGAATTGCCTTTTTTCGATGATGAAAAACGCTCTGCGAAAGTGGAAGCCAAAGAGAATTCTGAATTATACGAACTTCGCTATGCTGATCTGCACGATATGTTTTCCAAAAACAAAGAAATGGAGCTTAAATTCTACAAGGAAGTGACCCATTATTACATCCGCCGTATGAGAAAGCTGACTCATGACTTGGCTTATGCGCGGGAATTAAGGAAACGATTCGCATAATCGTAAGAAAGAGACAAAATTCATACAAATCTGGATTTTTTATCGATCTCTTTCGAAAAAACCTTTTCCATTCCTCAGTTTCTTCCTATTACAGCTAAGGAATGGGTTTCGGATTCCGATACTATTTACGTAGGCAGGGAGAAGGAATGCATGGTGGACCCCGAAATCCTAACCGAGAAGATCGTAACACAAAATAAGACTTTCTTGGTGGATTTGAAGAAGAACCAGGCGGGATTCTACCTGAAAGTATCGGAGTGGTCGAATAGTAAAAAGTCCTCGATCTTTCTACCGGCAGAAGGAATCGATCGAATGATCGAAATCTTGAATCAATTTAAAAGCCGGATATCCGATAATGAGAATACGAAAGACCCGGAGTTAGGAGCCTTTTAGGAGTGAGTTTCATGGGGAAATTAGGAATGACCAAACTGTTGTTAGGCCTCTTCCTTTCAATAGGAATGTTGTACGCACAGGCAGATACTGGCGGACAAAATACAGCTAACACTGCAAATGATGAGGATAGCCCTCTTAGAAAAATCGTTTTAGACGATTTCGAAGAGGCTGAGGACTGGAGAGTAAAAGCTACCACTCCGCTCGGAGAAACAAGGACTTTGAAACTCGTTCAACGCGGGCTCATCAAAGATGTATTCGATGAAAAAACCGTTCCAGAAGATGGCGGGGACAAAGTCGAAAAAAACCATATTTTAGGAGTCAAAACATATTTTGCTGCTAAAGGATTGGATCGTGTTGAATTGTACCCACCACATGAGTACATCATCAAAGGGAAAGTAAGACAAATCTCTGTTTGGGTTCTTGGTAGAAAGTACAGACATACTTTATTTGCAAAATTTAGAGATTATAAAGACGTAACGCATAATATCCGTTTGGGTCGATTGGATTTCTTCGGATGGAGAAAACTTACGGCTACAATTCCGGGATTTATTCCACAAAGTACAAGATTTGCACTTTTAGATAAAAACCTTCATTTTGTTTCTCTCTTCATAACATCTGATGTTCATGAAGTAGCAGGGGACTTTTACTTCTATGTTGATGATCTCCAAGTGAGAACTGACAGATCCGAAGCGAAATACCCTGGATCTGAAATTAAGGACAATTGGTAAGCGGGAGAAAGGAACAATGGAAAACAAAAAAACAAAAATCCTAACTTTAGTAGCCCTAACGTCCCTAGCTCTTATTGGTTTTGCACAAGCTCAATATAAAGTATCCAATGGGGTGGCGACACCGATCGGAAATGATATTGGAGCCATGGAACTAAAAGCCATCACAATCGAATCTTGGGACACTCCCACTTCGACTGCTCCCTATGGATGGGAAGTGTTCACAGACAAAGACGGTGTGAACAAAGACGGCACGGGTGATATGAAATACGATGAGAACAATAAATATTCACCTGTTCTCAATGACCCAGCAAAATCTCCTCTTGTGATGAGAGAAGTGAAACTGGTTCCAGGTAAACCCGGTGATGTGAAAAACGTGGATGCTGGAAATGCTAAAGTTTTAGCAGTCAAATTCCAATTCACTTTTCCTGGAAACAACGTTGTGACGGTTCGTCCTCCGCGTGCTCCAGAATATGAAGTGACTCGTGCACGACCTTACATTGGTGACGATAACCAGAAGAAGTTTGAGAAAATTTACGGAATCGAAGCTCCTGGGAATGTAAAAGCCATTTCGGTTTGGGTTCTTGGCCGTGGAAACGAATACGATTTAGAAGGTTGGATTGAGGATTACAATGGCAATAGCCATATTTTTCCTTTCGGATCTTTGGACTTTGTTGGTTGGAGACCTCTTCATATCACCATCCCTCCAGGAATTCCGCAAGAGGCAAATGCCTTCCCTGCGACAAGAAATTTGATCTTCAAACAATTTAAGATTCGTTCCAGACCGAGTACTGGACCAGAAACTGTTTATCTTTTCTTTGATGAACTCCGAGTCCTTGCGGACACTTTCGAAGTTCACTTCGATGGAGCAAACTTAGACTTTGATGAAGAAGATTGTAAGAGCAAAGTCAGAATGGAACAAATGCTTCAGAAGTCTGGTGCTATCTCCACAGGTGCGAAAATTCGTGATTGTGGTGGAAGTAACGGTTCTTCCCAAAATAAGTAATTCCCTACTCACTCCTGGGGGTATTCCTTGGGGACCAAAGGAAAACCTAGCCAATCGGCTGGGTTTTTTGGCTTTACAGAATCGAACGGACCTAGAAAATGAACTCTAGGACTGTTCTTTTCGCGGATTCATCGCTAAATTTACCGTAACAACTTTATAGGAACTTTGAACACCCTTTATTGGAAATACGAAGAGGGAGATTCTTTTCATGCCTGATACTATTACCGAAGACAAATCAAACAAAATCGCCGACAACGACAAACTAACACCTCTCTTTAATGAGGAAATTTATGTACGTGCTGATGCTGGAACGGTCCCCGTTTCCAAATTCAAAATCTTTGACGATGTCATTGATGCATATAAGGCAGAAGATCGTTTAGCGGAAGCTAAACAAAAAATTGAAGACCATTTCAAAGAACATCCTGAGTCTATCTCCGCCAAATATATGTTAATGATCATCTCTTTCATGGAAGATTCCATGGGAGATGCAAATTTGGTGAAGAGCATTTTGGATTCTTTCAAAGCTCACGCAAAATGGACTATCATAGAATACATTACTGATTCAATTTTACGATTTGGTGATCATAGATTGGCTCTGCGCGTTAAGGCAGAGGCACTTGACAAACTCAAGAAAAACAAAGAACTCAAAGTAGTTCTTGAGAAACTTGCCAAACAAGATCGTAAAAATCCAGAGATTGCAAAGAAGTATGGCTTTTCCATTATGGAAGAGGACAAACCGAAAGCAATTTCCTATCTCAAACTTGCTGTTGAGATGTATGCAAAGAATAAAGAATACGTTCAGATGGAGGAAATTTGGCCTACCATCGTTCAAAATAACTATGAGGATGTTTCTTTCTTCGATAAAATTGAACGTATCCTTCTTGGGCAAAGAGAAAAAACTCGGCTTGTCGGGCTTCTTTATCCAATCGTTGAACCTTTTAAGGCGATGGAAGATTGGGATCATGTGATCTATTTCTTAAAAAAGATTTTAGAACATGAAGCTGGTTCACAAAAAGCAAGAAACGAACTCATTCGTTCTTACAAACAAAAATACACTGCTCACTCACTACTAGAAGATTTCCTCAAGATGAGTGAACTAGGTAACAACCGTAAACCGGTTAAACTTTGTATCACTAACTTTGAAAGAAATATCGTATTTGATACTGGTAACTATGTAATGCATAGAAACTGGGGAGTAGGTAAAATCACATCCATCTCCCAAACCGGAGATTCTATCTTTGTTGATTTTGAAGAAAAGAAAGACCATAAACTTTCGATCCAAATGGCCATCACTTCCTTAAAACCTTTAAAGAAAGATCATATTTGGGTTCAACATTATGAAGATAAAAATGGTATCAACACCATGTTTGCTGAGAACTTACCTGAGTTCTTAAAACAACTTCTGAAATCATATGACAACAGAATGATCATTGGCGATATGAAGAACGAACTCATCGGAACTTTTCTCAAAGCAGATGAGTGGTCCAAGTGGTGGGCAAAGGTGAAGTCGGTTCTTAAAAAAGAAGCCAATATCGGAATGAATCCTAAGAAAAAGGATGAAGTGGTGTATCATGAAAAACCGATCACTCACTCCGAAACCTTAACTCAGAAATTCCAAGCAACCGCTGACAGTAATAAAAAATTAGAAATTGCTATGGAAGCAGTTCGCGATGCAGATGAAGCCGCAGAAGCCGGTGATTTTTTCATCTCGCATTACGGCGAAGAAGAATTGGCAAGAGACTCTGTTCGTAAACTCTCTGCTTATCTCTACTTAGAGGAAGCAAGTAAAGCTTGGCCGACAGAAGAGTTTTCCCATAAAATCCGTGAACAAGAACTAACGGCTCTGATTCAGTCCCTATCCAAAGAAGAAGCTCTCAAAATTTCCAAAGCATTGGAAAATACGGATATTAAAAAAGGATTTAAGGATCTAATTCGTTCTTTTCATCCAGAAGCGATCAATATCCTTATTGGACTATTATTTGAAGTTCCTGTAAAAGTAAACCGTTCGGTCTTCCAAAACTTGGTGGCGGATGAAAAGTTTGCAGAACTCAATTTGTTTGTAGAAACAGTTTCTAACAAATCTAAAGAAAATCCAGAAGTATTCCTTTGGGTAGCAAAGTCGATCCTCTCGCATACGTGGAAGTTTGATTGGTTGAAAGTCAGCGAAGAAGATTTGGTTCTTCGTGTGTTCCGTATCTTAAAGCCCCTTGCGAAGATTGAAGACAAAGGAACCAAACTCAAAAACCAGGCCATGGACATTCTCTTTGGAAAGGACAATAGCCTTCTCAGAGACATTTTGACCAATGCAGATGATGAGTATGTTCGAAAACTTTTTGCTCTTTTCAAAGAAGTTCCATATGTAACTGATTTAGAAAAAGACCAACTGTATGTTCTTATCAATGAACTCAAACCAAACATTGTTTGGGATGAATACGATTCAGAAGAAGATGCTGACGATGATCCTTTAGCAAACCTTCCAAACGATGTAGTTTTAGTCACACGTCGTGCCTTCAACGCGAAAAAATTAGAGTTTGAACATCTTGTGAACGTGGAGATGGCTGAAAACTCGCGTGATATCGGAGAGGCCCAAGAGAAAGGGGACTTAAGAGAAAACGCAGAATACAAAGCGGCCATGGAAAAACAATCTCAGTTACAGGCGGCCATCAAACGTTTGGAAGCAGAACTGAAAAGTGCAAGGATTCTCGACCTAAGTGATGTCAAATCTGACAAAGTAGGCATCGGAACCACAGTTCGTTTGAAAAACAAACAAAGTGGTGAAGTGGTGACTTACTCGATCCTAGGTGCTTGGGATGCTGATACAGAAAAGAATATCATTTCTTATCAGTCACCTTTAGCAAAATCCTTACTTGGAAAACATACTGGAAACGAAGCGACTCTTGTGTTCGGATCCACTGAAACTGTTTACGAAGTATTGGATATTGCTCGTTACTCCATGACTGGGCAAGAGGCCTGAAGTTCTTCTGACCAACCGCGTGTAGAAATTAAATCCACAAACGGTTCGGAAACATTTCCGGCGTAATCGAAGGCCTTAGCTTCTAAAAGAAGGTAAGGCCTTTCTTTTTGTAGACTCTTTGGAATGAGGACTCGAATGGCACTTCGGTCTGGATCGTATTCATAAGGGTAGGGTTGTCCATCAATCAGTAATTCCACATTTGTCCGGAATCCACTCCCAGTGTCACCTAACACATAATAGCGTTCTTCCATACATTTGTTTCGAACATCAGGAAGTTCTATATAACGTGCGATAGAAGTCATGGGGAAGATGGTTGGCGGTGATTCATCTGACAAAACCATTAGATAACCCACTTTCGTTAGTTTAAAACTAAATCCAGTTGATTTTCTTTTTGGGCTTACCGATTGGAATTTACGGATAGATGAATCATAAAAGTAGAGGGAGTCTTTTGCATTCACTGCCGAACCTAGGTTCCATTCCCCTAATGTTTCCCCCTTCCAACTCATTTTTTTTGTTTCTATTTGATAGATTTTACCTTTCAGGGGAAGACCTGCTGGAATTTTAAAAGGGATATCTTTTTCGTTTATCTCGGTGATGACAAGAGTTCCCTCACCAGATACTTCAGATTTGGAAAGATCCAAACTTAACTTTCCATCCAAAGAGCTGTATTTGTTTCCGTTCTTTTGGTTTTTGAAAGACTGCTTTGCATCTGATTCGTTTTTCTCATGGATCAATGTAAAAAGAACGGATGATTTATTTCCGGTCGCATCACGAAGTGAAGCTTCCACTTGTAACCTTGTTTTTGGTTTGTAACCATCCATATCTAAAGAGAAACCTTCTTCTTTAAAGTTTTTGGACTGTTCATACATATGATAAAAATATACGGGTGGTGATAAAGAGGACCGGTTGATGTCGTAGAACTGGTGTTTTTTGGAACCATCTTCGTAAGCTAAAAAGTCGAAATCACGGCTGAAGATAGATTTTCCATCCACAAACAGATCCATTCCATATACATTGTTTTTGTTTCGTGAGCGAATCAAATCATAACCACTCAAACGAATACGAACCTTACCAGTGAGAGAGATGGATTCAAAAAGATCTCCTGTATCGGTAACTAAATCATACTTACCTTTGGACTTTTCTTTTGCCGTAAGCAGGATAGGTTTCTCTAAACTCTCGCTCTCCAAATACATCGAAAGGATAGTGGGAGGAGTGGTATCTTTTTGGTGGATTTCTGGGAAGTAGAGTGGGTTGATATTTCCCTTTTCAGAACGAAATTCTAAGTGCAAATGGGAAATTCCCGATCCAGATTCTCCTGTTTTCCCTAGAGAGTTTCCTTTTTTTGCCGTAAATAACCCCGGCGGGAGTTTCAATTGGAAGCCGTTCGGGTCTCCCATAAGTAGAATTGCTTGCCTTAAAAGTTCTAAATCATACAAACTACCACCAAAGGAATGTAAGTGGGCATATTTGGACTTAAGTTTGTATTTCGGACTATAAAGATTAAGTGAAAGTCCATATCCTGTTTTAGAGTAACTGATTTCTTCAATATAACCATCAAACGTAGCTAAGATGCTGTGACCGTTGAGACCATAAGATTTGAAATCCGATCCTAAATGTAAGTTGTGATTACGAATTTCAGCAAAGGTTCCAGAAACAGGAGAGTAGTAAGGGAGAGGGAATCCCACTTCACTCGGCGGAATCTCTGGAATTTTGGATTGTCCCCAAAGAACCATGGGAGAAAGACAAAGTAGGAATTTTAGGCTACGAAGAGAAGAGATCTCCATGGGAAAATAAGATTCCTCCCGCTTCCTTTGTCATGCCTTTCCTGAAATCCAGAGAATTTCCCTTCGTTTCGATTCCCTTGACAAACTAGACTTGGGGCCTAAGATGACAGGGAAGATTTCTGTATGAAACAAGGCATTGTATACTTTTTCCTTTTTGCCATTTCTGGCTGTGCCTTTCTATCAAAGGAACCAGGCCGACCTCCCAAAATTGACGGGGTTCCTGTGCCCGATTCCAAACGTCTTATCTATATTCAAAACGTAAGAAACAATACTTATTCTCCAGGAATGCACACCCGCCTCACGCAAATGATTATGGAAGAAATTGACAGGCGGGGTAGGTTTATCACAACAAGAGAAAAAACTCTCGCGAAATACCGGTTGTACGCGGAGATTGTCCACTACCAACAGGTCGGAGATCTTATGGATCTTGCTGACAGACAAATTACCTCGGAACTATTTGTAGTCACCCGAGTGGAAATCATTGAGGCGGAGACGGGAAATAAAATCCCCATGGAACGCAGCGAAATTCCTGGACGGGTCCATTTTTCTACTCAGGTTGGATTTCGGGAGTCAGAGTTGGAAGCTCAGAATCGCCTACTTCGGGTGATGGCGCTTCGAATCGCTGAAGAATCAGAAAGAGCATGGTATTATTCTCTTTCTGGAATTTTAAATTAAGTTGAATCATCAGGAGATAAACCTTGCAAAACGATCCTATTTCCACAGACGACACAAAAAAAGAAATGCTCGCCTTCGAGGAGTATCTGAAAGAAAAGGGACTTAAAATTACCAACCAACGTTTGTTAGTTGCTCAAAAGATTTTTTCTTCACACAATCATTTTACTGCCGAAGGTCTTTTGGATGAACTAAAGGACAATAAGGATCGAATCTCCAAAGCGACTATCTACAGAATCCTTGCGATTATGGTGGAAGCCGGCCTACTCGAGGAACATGATTTTGGAAAAGATTACAAATATTACGAACATATCATTGGTCATGAACACCATGACCATATCATTTGTATGCAATGTGGTCGAATTGTAGAGTTTATCGATGAACGAATTGAAGAACTACAAAACAAAGCTGCTTCGGAAAATGGATTTACCATCACTGGCCATAGTTTGAATATTTTTGGTAATTGTTTGAATTTTGCAAATTGTGAACATAAAATCAAAAAATAGTGCCTTCTATTTTTAAAGAAAGATCGAAAGACTCCGGATCCTATGCAAGGACCGGAACATTGTTCCTAAACGGAATTCAAATTGAAACTCCTATCTTTATGCCTGTGGGGACAAGAGGGAGTATCAAATCTCTCTCTTCCTCGGATATTGATGAATTAGGTTATCATTTAATCCTTGCGAATACTTATCATTTATATCTAAAACCCGGCAAAGAAGTATTAGATCATTTTCATGGTCTAAAAAATTTCATGTCTTACAAACGTGCATTACTCACTGATTCTGGTGGATTTCAGGTCTTTAGTCTAGCTAGTCTTTTTAAGTTCGAAGAAGATGGAGTTCGATTTCAATCCCATATCGATGGAAGCCATCATAAATTTACTCCTGCCTCTGTGATTGATATGCAACGTTCCATCGGATCCGATATTATGATGGTCCTTGACGATTGTGCGCCTTATGGAAGTGACCTCAAACGATTGGAATTGGCCCTTGACAGAACACACCGCTGGGCTAAGGAATCATATGAGTATTGGATGGAAAGGCCTGGGGGCCAAAATGTATTTCCTATTGTCCAGGGCGGAGTGAATGAATCCCTTCGAAAAAGAAGCTTAGATACATTACAAAATATAAACTTTCCCGGGATTGCCATCGGGGGACTCAGTGTGGGGGAACCGAGACCAGAATACATTCGAATTTTGGAATGTATGGCACCTTATTTTGACCAGGCGCGTCCCCGTTATCTTATGGGTGTAGGAACCGTTGTAGACATCCTGGAAGGTGTTAAGAATGGAATCGACATGTTTGACTGCGTATTACCAACGAGGAATGCTAGAAATGGCCAAGTGTTTACCTCTAAGGGAAAGCTCAATTTAAGGAATGAAATCCATCGACTGGCAGACGGTCCCATTGACCCTGAATGTGGATGTAAGGTATGCAAAACATATAGCCTTGGCTACATTCGTCACTTACATAAGGTGAAGGAATTGACTGCTTTTTCGCTCTCAACGTATCACAACTTATATTTTATGCAAAGCTTCATGGAAAGGATGCGAAAGTCCATAGAAATAGGCAATTTTCAGGGTTTTTATGACCATTGGAAAAATTTGTTTGGTAGCTAAAATTATTAGGTTGACGTATCTCTTTTTTTTGAATGCAATTGTACCGTCATTTCTACATTGATTGTAGCTTCATTGAGGAGTCTCTAGACACACATGGAAATCACCAGAAGGGAAAAAGATAAAATCGTAGTCCTCGATATTAACGGGGAAATCGACCTTTATAACGCGCCTGAGATCAAGGATGTAATTGCCAAATTGATCGAAGAACAAAAGTATTGCATCGTCATCAATCTCGAGAAGGTATCCTACATCGACTCTTCCGGAATTGGAGCTTTAATTTCAAGTTTGTCCAACTTGAAGAAATACCAAGGTGGGCTTAAAATTATCAACGTAGCAGGTTCAGTTCGTAAAGTTTTTGAACTAACAAAGTTGACTTCATTTTTTGAAATTTTCGATAGCGAAGACGAAGCCGTCACTGCTTTCAAGTAAAAGGGGAAGCGTATTTGCGCTTTCTCTTTTACAAAACCCCCCGAAGAAATATTAAGGAGTTTGTTATGTTAAGAAAGGAAAAGACAGCAGTCTTTCTCTCTGGTTTGGTATTGTTCTCTATTGGTTTGGTTAATTGTGCACAAGAACTTCCAGTAAAAGAACTTGCACTCGCTAAATCACAAGTAGAAAGAGCGGAAAAACTTTCTGCAGAAGAGTATGCGCCAGAAGAATACTCAGAAGCGAAGAAAAGCCTGGTTTCTGCAAATGAGTTTGCTGCGGAAGAAAAAGCATCCGATTCCAAAAAGAGCGCAGACTATGCGATTTCCAAAGCTTACGATGCATTGGAAAAAACTTTACCGAAACTTGCAGCAAAATCTCGTGAAGAAGCTGTAGCGGCGATTGATGCTGCAGACGAAGCATATGCTTCTGAATATACACCTGAAGAATTTAAGAAAGCTGTCACTGCGCGCGATGCCGGTGAAACTAAATTAGCGCAAGCGGATGCAAGTCTTGCTTCCTACTTACGTGAAGACAAAGACGAAACAGCAAAAGAATTAAAACGTACTGTTGCCTTACAAGAATACGAAGATGCTCACAACAATTTTGTAGAAGCCGCAAAAATTAGCCAAGATGCGAAGAAGGTTGCCCTAGACAGATCTGGTGCAGTTAAGCAATCTGCAGACGAAGTGGATGCCGTATTAGAAAAAGCTTATACTTATTCTAAAGGTGGAAACCCCGCAATTGATGAAGAAAAAGCACGTGTCGCATCGGCTCGTGAAGACATTGCCGCTGGTCGTTTGAAAACGGCGGATGAAAAGATCAAAGCTGCTCGTTTGGCTTCAGCGGCTTTATTACAGTCTTCTGTAAAAGAACATGCAAAAAATCGTAACGTGCAGGCTCGGGAAGTTGTAGAAGATGCGAATGCTCGTTTTGGTGAATTGAATGCCGAAACCTATTTGAAATCGAACGCAAAAGAATCGTATGCAAGCACTCAAGAAAACCTTGGTGCATCAAACGAATCTCTCCAAGCTTCGGGAAACCTTTTAGAACAAGAAAAGTATGATGATTCGATCGGCCAATCAGAGGAAGCCATTCGTTTGGCGGAGATCTCCATTGACCAAGTAGAGACCTTGAAGGGAAAAACGACTGTTGCGAAAAAAGACCGCACAGCAGTAGAAACTGATACCACAAAAACCACTACAGCAACAACTGAGACGGACAGTGACAAAGCTGCTTCCTCTCAAGTAGAAGAACTTTCTGGTGGTTGGAAAAGATATACTGTAGAAAAGTCAAACCCTGCAGATTGCCTTTGGAGAATTGCGGATAGAGAAGATATCTATAATGACGCAAAACTTTGGCCTAGAATTTTTGAAGCCAATCGTAAATCGATTCGTAACAAAAATTTGATCTATCCAAAACAAAAACTGAATATTCCTCCTAAAACAGGGAAAATAGGAAAAGCTCCTAAGCAATAAACAATGTTTAGGTGATTGAAGAAAAAGCTGTCGTAAGGACAGCTTTTTTTTTGTCTAAAGAATAGGATAACATGATTCGAGGATATACGACACCTGTCACCGAAATTTCAGACAAAGACTTTGAAGCATTGGTAACACTTGCTTTAGAAGAAGATTTGCCTGCTGGAGATATCACAACCGATTCTCTTTTCCGTTCGGAAGATCTTTGTAAGGCAGACTTACTTGCAAAAGAAGAAGGCGTTTTGTGTGGCCTGGCTGTGATAAACTGCCTCATACAAAAAACAAATGCCAATGTGGTATGGAAACCGATTCTTTCCGATGGGGCCTCCCTCTCGAAGGGGACAACCATTGGTTCTTTAGAGGGTTCTCTGGTCTCTGTTTTGAAAATGGAAAGGATTCTACTGAACTTCATCCAATACCTTTCGGGAATTGCAACAAATGCGAGTAAGGTGGCTAAAGAGTTTCCAAACCTTTTAATTTTAGATACAAGAAAAACATTACCTGGTTATAGGAAACTTGCTAAGTATGCAGTGTATACAGGTGGCGGAGCCAATCACAGGTTGAATCTATCAGAAATGGCTATGTTAAAGGACAATCATGTCGCAAAAGCTGGTTCCATCCAATCAGCTGTACAGATTGTTCGAAATGCTAATCCGGGAAAAAAAATAGAACTAGAAATCGATGTTTTATCACAACTTGATGAAGCTATGAACTCAAATCCTGATATTATTTTGTTAGATAATTTTTCTGATTCTGATACGGAAAAAGCGATTCTAAGAATCAAAGGAAATTCTCCTCAGATTCGTATTGAATGTTCCGGTGGGATCACTCCTGAAAAGTTGAAATTTCTTTCTAGGTTTCAAGATATCGGTGTGAGTATGGGTTATTTAACACATACGGTAAAGTTTTTAGATATAAGTTTGGATATTAAATAATGGGTTTATATCAAGACATTAAGGATAAACAGGAGTTATTCGATGCTGTCCATAAAAGACTGGGGCGAGAGAAGGCCAGTTTTATTGAGAAAGCTTACAATATTGCAGACAAAATGCATACTGGACAAAAACGTTTGTCTGGGGAACCTTATATCATTCATCCAATGAATGTTGCTTCCGTGCTCGACGAACTTGGTTTGGATGAAAGAGCAATTGCGGCCGGCCTTTTGCACGATGTGGTAGAAGATACTAGTTATAGCAAAGAAGACATGGCTCGTGAGTTTGGTGAAGATATAGCAGCACTTGTTGAAGGTGTGACTAAAATTTCTGAAATCAAATCGCAATCGAAAGAAACAGAAGCCGCAGAAAATATCCGTAAGATGTTACTGGCTACGATCAAAGATGTGCGGGTGATGTTAATTAAATTAGCTGATAAAACGCATAATGTCCGAACCTTAAAATTCCAACCAGAAGAAAAACAAAAACGAATTGCTAAAGAAGTTTTATCGTTGTACGCACCCATTGCAGGAAGGCTTGGTGTTTATAAAGTAAAGTTTGAATTGGAAGATTTGGCTTTCCAAGCTCTACACCCTGAAGAATACCAGGAAATTAAAAAACGTGTCTCTGCTAAAAAATCAGAGCGTGATGAATACATTGAAAAAATTAAAATTATCCTTAAACAAAGGTTAGCCGAAATTAGCATTGATGCTCGTCTTGATGGTCGGGCAAAACATTTTTATTCCATTTATCGAAAGATGGTGACTAAGGAAAAATCTTTTTCAGAGATCTTTGACCTTCGTGCTCTTCGGATCATTACAAACGAAATTAAGGATTGTTATGGGGTTCTTGGGATTGTTCATACACTTTGGACACCGATTCCTGGTCGCTTCAAAGATTATATCGCAACACCCAAAACAAATTTATACCAATCCTTACATACAACCGTCTTTGGTCCCGATGGTCGTCCTATGGAAGTACAGATTCGAACCAAAGATATGAATGCCATTGCCGAAAACGGTGTGGCAGCTCACTGGGCCTATAAAGAATCCACAAACTTATCGAAGACTTCCGTCATTCTACAGAACGGTGTTGAAAATGCCTTCCGAATGAAATGGTTGGAGATCTTGAAATCTTGGCAAGACCCAAGTCTCGATTCAAAAGAGTTTATGGAAGAACTTCAATATGATCTCCATGAAGATGAGGTTTTTGTTTTTACCCCCAAGGGGGAGATCATCGAGATGCCAAAAGGTGCCACTGTACTCGATTATGCTTTCCGAATCCATACGGATGTGGGACTTCATGCTCGAGGTGGGAAGGTGAATGGACGAATGGTTACACTTCGTACGGAGCTGAAGTCTGGTGACCAGGTTGAGATCATCACTGAAAAAAGTTCTAAACCCTCCCCTATTTGGTTACGAATTGTCAAAACTTCGGGCGCAAGACAAAAGTTACGTGCTTATTTTAGAAAATTACAGGAAGACTCACAAAGAGAAACGATTGGTTCTGTATTGGAAGCATCGACACATGCGATAGATGAAAATACAATCAAGGAAATCAAAAAAGTAAAAATCAAAAAACCTCACAAGGCGCACCCACACCAAGAAGAGTCCAAAGAGTTTGGTATCTCTGTTGCGGGCTGGAACGATGTGCCAGTGAGGGTTGCTTCTTGTTGTACGCCAATTCCTGGGGACGAAATCATTGGATTTATTACAAGAGGTAGGGGTGTCAGTGTCCATAAAAAGGATTGTTCCACTGCCACCAAACAACTCGAGTGGATGAAAACCATTCCTGTTCGTTGGGAAGGACCTGGGGAACCGATCCCCATTCAAATTGAAGTGCGAGCCAAAGATGTGCAAGGAATCTATTTATCAATGGTGGAATCCATTTCTAGCACAGAAACAAATATTTTGGAAGCTGGGGCTTCTTCTCATCCCAATGGGACTCTAACCGCAAAATTTATGTTAGAGGTAGATCATTTAGACCAGTTGAAGGAAATTTTGGAAAACTTAAGGATGATCCAGGGTGTGGTTTTTGCTGAGAGAGTTAAAAAATAAACCATTGCACTTGGTTGGGTGCTAATTTGAAGTATATTCCTTGTTCCGACTTAGTTTGCGGATAAGTTTTCCCTGTCACTATATCTGTTAAATTCTCTTGGAATTGAATTCCTTCTTGGAAGGGAATCCAACCTGATACTTCCGTAGTTTGTTCATTCCAAAGAAAAAGCTCTGTAATGTTTTCTGTTTCGATGGATTTAGCAAAAACAGAACGGCCATTGTATTCTTTGTAATCTGGCCAGAATACCAAACTATTCTCTTGTCGTTTGGCGGTTACGACAAACGCCCGATCGTAAAACTCTTTAGAACTGAGATCCGTTACTTCGTTGTCTGTGCGGATCATTTGGACTGGAATTTTTTTGGACAAACCCATCTCTTGGCCAGCATGGAATAACAAAATACATTCGTCAGCACAAAGAAGGCTAAAATAAGTTCGGGAGCTTTCACCAAATTGATGTTTGGCTCTTTCTTCGTCATGGTTTTCTAAAAATCGAATATTTTTTATGCCAGAGTTTTCTTTTAAGTCTTGGGAAATAAAATCGAGGTTTTGATTTTTGAAGGCATCGTATATAGATTTATCATAGCTGGCATCAAATCCTAAACTGAGGAGTCTATCCTCCATTCCCCAGTAAACTTCCGCATAAAATTTAAAATGGGGAAATTCTTCTCGAACGGATTGGATCACACGGCTCCAATCATAAAAAGATTTTTTTCCATGAGTTTTTTCAAAAACATCAGGAAGAAGTAACATTGCCATATCGCAGCGAACGCCATCACTCTGTTTGGCGATACTTTTTAAGATTTCGATATGTTTTTTCTCTACATTTGGATTTGAAAAATCCCATTGGATGGTATCAGTCCAACCATCAAAATAAGGATCTCTGCCATGTACATAGACGTTCCCGTTTTGGTGTAAAAAAGAATTTTTAATGGAAACTGATTCACTTGCGATTAAAAAAAGATCAGGATTGGAATCAACAATAGGGGAATCAATGGCCATATGATTTGGCACAAAGTCTAAAATAAGTTTTTTTCCCAATTGTTTTAGGTTTGTATGAAGGTTTATTAAGTCCTTCTCTTTCGAAACAAGGGAGTCAGGTAAATATTCGAAAATGGAATAGGGTGATCCGTAAATATCTTCTAACTCTAGGTTTTGTTTTACGGATTG
Source organism: Leptospira sp. WS4.C2 (assembly GCF_040833985.1). Classification (NCBI taxonomy): domain Bacteria; kingdom Pseudomonadati; phylum Spirochaetota; class Leptospiria; order Leptospirales; family Leptospiraceae; genus Leptospira; species Leptospira mgodei. The sequence goes on along the minus strand of NZ_CP162139.1, from coordinate 2,476,965 downwards.
GTAGTTGGGTTGGAGTTCCGGCATGGTTTGTGCAATTGACCTAGATTTGGGGCTATTTTTCCAGACTCCCATGAACCAAATTTCATCGGCCCAAACAAAGGATGGCGATTTTTCTAGTTCAAGGATCAGAGAATCTAAAGGTTCCTTCATTTTCGCACAAAAAAGCCTTGAGCCTATCTCGTACAAATGGATTTGATGGAAGGGATGTTTCATAACAAAGTTCAATTACTAAAGCATAGTTCCTCCTTACGCAAGTTTCTTTTGGTTGGTTTGACAGGACTTTTGTCAATGCTCCTTACCTTAAATTGTTCTGAAGAAGATACAAAAGAATCATTGTCCAAGGTAAATGACCTTCCTTGGCAGGGAGATTTGGATTCTATCCCGAATGCCCTTCGCGTGAAAAATCCTGTGGCGGATCCAAAAGCCAAGAAAGGAGGAAAGATCCGAGTTTATTCTCACCAGTTTCCTAAATCTTTAAATTATTATCTGGATCAGTTTACAACCACGGCTCGTATTTTTACAAGTTTGTATGAACCTCTCACTGGTTATCATCCCCTCACCTTAGAAACCATTCCCCATTTAGCTAGGGATTGGAAGATTTCACCTGACAAAAAGAAATTTACATTCTATCTGGATCCGAATGCTCGTTGGTCCGATGGAAAATCTGTAACTGCAGATGATGTTATCTTTACTTATGACACCATCATGAATCCAAAAAATGGAACCGCAGTATTTCGTGTATCCTTATCGCGATTTTTAAAACCGGTAAAGTTAGATGATCTAACAGTCGTATTCGAAGCAAAAGAGGTTCATTGGAATAACTTTAATGATGTGGCTTCTTCTATTTTTATCCTTCCAAAACATCATTTTGAGGGAAAAGATTTCAACAAAGAGAATATGGAATTTCCTGTAGTATCTGGTCCTTACAAAATCACGGAAGTAAAAAAGAATCGTTATATCAAACTCGAAAGAAGAGGGGACTGGTGGCAAAGAGCCTATCCTTTCAATGAAGGTCGTAATAACTTCGATCAAATAGTCTATAAAGTGTATAACGAAGAAGCCGTGGCACTCCAAGCATTTAAAAAAGGAGACATTGATATCTATCCCGTTTATTCCGCTTTTGTTTGGGTAGAAGAAGCGAAAGGTGAACCATTTGATAAAAATTGGATCGCAAAACAAAGGATCTTCAATTTAAAACCTATTGGATTCCAAGGTTGGGCCATGAATGGAAGACGATCCATATTCGCTGATAAACGTGTGAGAGAAGCGATGAACCTACTTGTGGATCGCAAACTCATGATCGACAAACTTGCGTATGGTGAGTATGATCCCACAAATAGTTATTATCCAGACTTCTATTTAGGTGGGGAAAAAAATCCAAACCAACCTACTGAGTTTAATATTGAGAAAGCAAGGAAACTACTTGCAGAAGCGGGTTGGAAACCAAACGCCGAAGGAATTTTGGAAAAGGATGGAAAACCATTTCAGTTCTCTATTTTAGATCGTGATAAAAAAACAGAAAAGTATTTCACTGTTTTTTTGGAAAAAGCAAAGGAAGTGGGAATTCGAGCGTCTATTGATACTTTAGATTTGGCTGCTTGGAGTGAGAGAGTCGATAAGTATGATTTTGATATGACCTGGGCTGCTTGGGGATCGGGAATTTTTAAAGATCCAGAATCACAATGGTTATCCAAATATGCAGATGAAGCCGGACAACCAAACTTACCTGGTCTTAAAATGGCGGAAGTGGACAAACTCATCGAAAAACAAAAAACAGAATTTTCTGTCGCCAAAAGAAATGAAATCTTAAAACAAATCGATCGGATTGTTTATAAAGAGTATCCGTATGTTTTGTTATGGCATTTACCTAGCACAAGACTATTGTATTGGCAAAAATATGGAGTGCCTAGTCTTCCTCTCGGCAAGTATGGAGATGAAAGTTTTTCTTCTGACTACTGGTGGTATGATGAGGAAAAGGATAAAAAGTTATCCGATGCATTATCCAAGAAAGAAAAATTTACAGATTATGAAGCTGTGGTTCGTTGGAAGTAGAAATTAAGTAGTGCAAGAGAAAAAAGGTCCAATAAAGGGGATCCGAGACAAGATCACCCAACTCTGGAGCCAATACCCAAACTGGGGGAAAATTCCCCAGTTTTTAGAGTTATTGGAAAAAGGCCTCGACAAAGAGCTGTTTGTTGATCCCGATAAAAAAGAAATTCCAATTCCGCTGGAAGATCTTCCTGTTGATGAAGTTTTACGGAAATCTGGTTTTTTTCGTAATCTTTACGAAAGACTTTTTCCTGTTTCCCATGTATTCCGAATTACCTATCGTTATGATAGGGAGTTTTTGGATAACTTTATGCCACTCTCTCGGGACGGGTATATTGGTCGAGGTTCTTACAAATTTGTTTACAAACTTCCTTGGAACCAAGTTGTTAAAATTGGAAAGTCTAAGTTACCTTCTGATGTAATCTTTGGATCTCTTTTCAAAGAAGTGGGTAGAGACATCACTCGCTTTTTAAAACCAGAGGAGATTGAGTTAAGAGAATTTTTAAAAGCACAAACTTCTCGCGATTCCAAAAAAGATGAAATTGATTTTAAATTCAAACGTATGGGTTTGGAAAGATTACATTATTGGAAGCTAAAATCTCTCATTCCAGATTTGGTGGTGCCCACCCGTTTTTTTATGGGACTACGAGTTAGAAACAATCCATTCGGAGTTCCCAATGTCACTCTCACTCCTTGTGACCAACAACCTCTCTTAGCAGGCAAACATCTAAAAGAATTTACAATACGTAACGAAAAATTAGAACAAAATCCTATTTTAAATAAACTTTTTCCCAAGTGGAAATTGAATTTTGATTCTCATCGGTTTGGTGTGATCTCAAAATCCAAACTTAAAAAAATTGCTGTTGATTTCAATCGAGTGATTGAAGTTACCAAATTTTTAGCAGAAGAAGAGAAACTGATCTTTGATATTCATGCAGAAAATATAATCATCACTTTGCCCGATTTTGAATTAAAAATTTTTGACTTCCACGTTTTTGACGACTACTTATATGAACCTTCAGAAGAGAATCCAACACCAGAGATGGATCATATACTCATCATAGAAGAGTTTATCAAATCATTTGAATTGGACTGAAGTTATGCTGTTTTTTAAACGAAATCTCCCTTCCTTTTACATTCTTACATTAGTGTTTTTCATTTTTGGTTTTTACCAAGCCTACAAGTGGAAGTGGATTTGCGATGATGCTTATATTAGTTTCGTCTATTCAAGAAATTTTTATGAAGGTTCGGGTTTTGTATTTAATTCCGGCGAAAGAGTGGAAGGATATACAAATTTCCTTTGGACACTTCTCCTATCCTCTGGATTTGCGATTGGAATCAAACCACAAACCCTCTCGATAGGTGTTGGGATTTTCTTTTATCTGTCTACATTGTTTGTATTTTTTAAAGAAGAGAACCGAGTTTCACTCGGGAAAGTTTACCCTCTTTTGGTTGTTCATTTAGCACTGTTCTATCATCTTTATATTTTTGCCACTTCTGGTTTGGAAACTTCTGTTTTTACATTTTTCATTTGTTTCGGATTGCTGTTATGGGAAAAGGAAAGTGATTTTCTTTTCCCCATCTTTTTCCTCTCTGCACTAGTTCGACCAGAAGGGGCACTCTTTTTATTTTTTGTTTCTTTGGACTGGATTTTTCGTAAAAAGTATTGGAAACCTTTTTTATTTGGATTTTTATTTTTATGTTTTCTGGGGTTTCGTTATTATTATTATCATGACTTCCTTCCGAATACCTTCTATGCCAAAGGAAATAAAGGTGCTTACTTTTTACAGGGAATTTATTATTTTCTATATTTCATTAAGTCCTACCCTTTATATCTTTTGATTCTTTTGATTGTTGGGATTCAAATTTATAAATCCATTCGGTATAAAAAGGAATCTCGATTTCTACTATCCTCGGTTCTATTTTATATTCTTTATGTTTTTTATGTAGGTGGAGATTTTATGGGAAATCGGTTTTGGATTCCCATTTTGCCGTATCTCTCTTATTTAGGTTTTGTTCAAATCATTGAATGGGATATGGATTCTCAAATTGATTCCAAACAAAAATCCGTATTTTTATCTTTGTATACGAAGAATCGACTTCTTGTTTCTTTTTTCTTTATTTTAGCCACTGCGGTGTATACTGATCCTTTAAAAATAAAGGGAACTCGGATTCCCGATTGGCATGGGATTGGGGAAGAACGGATGTTTTATGAAGATCATTTGATCCGAGCTGATGGTTATGATCTGGATGCACTTTCTGATTTCCGAATTGCCTTCTTTGGTGCCCAGGCACATTTTATTTATTTTTTGCGACCAGCCTTTGCCTTTGAAGCCGAATCTGGTCTTACCGATCGTGAGTTTGCAAAGAAAAAAATTGAAATACGCGGTAGGATCGGTCATGAGAGTGAACTAGAGAAAAAAGATTTAATTGATCGTAAGATAGATATCCTTCTCGACAATCGCCTTCACGGAGTTACTTTGCCACATATCCAATACACTTGGAGAGGTTTTCCGATTCGCTTATATGTTTGGAATTATGATCCTATTAAATTCAAACGCCTCTGTATTCGAGGTGATTGGAATTGTGATGATTTGTTTGTTACTTTCCAGTCCAACCATTGGGATCCCAACCAATCAAAATCTTTTGGGCAGAACTAATGGAATTTTCGAAAGTCATTTCCACCATCTATGGTAAAGTCATCTACGGAACTGCAGGCAAACAAGGCTTAGATGATTTGAAAGAAAAATATCCGATCTATCCTAATACTCCAGAAGTGTGGAAGGAATATACAAAAGACTGGGCAAAAGGGAAATGGAATGATTCTTCACATAAGATCGCGACACTCAACCAAGTGCATGGGGATACCATCCATTTGATTCCTCCTGATTCAAAGACAAACGATGGTGACAGAATTTCCGAAGGAGATGGATTATATACGGAAACAGCAAATACCTTACTTGTCGTTCGCACAGCGGATTGTGTTCCTGTATTTCTCTATTCCAACAAACGGCCATTTGTTGTGGTTGTCCATTCTGGTTGGAAAGGGACTAGTTTAGGCATTACAGAAAGACTGTTGGATGAAGTTGTAAGTATGGGTTATGATTTGGATGAGATCCAAATGGAAATTGGACCTTATATCCAAGGACCTGATTATGAAGTGGAGGAAGATGTGGCTGGCCATTTTCTTTCTTTAGGAGAAGCTGTCTGTTTTCCGAAAGGAAATGGAAAGTATCTATTGGATGTGGGGCTTGCGATTGAAGTGAAAGTACGGGAGCGGTTTCGAAATTTAAGTGAAATCAAAAATTCCCATATCAATGTATTTCGAAGCCCTCTTTACTTTAGCCATAGAGCCAAAGAAGAGGGTCGTAATTTAAACTTTATACTCTGGGAATCTTAAGTAGAGTTTCTTTGATCTTTTCTAGGATTTTTTCTCGTTTGATGGGCTTTACGATATAGTCCATCGCTCCGTTTTCCAGAAGGGCTTTGATCACCGAAGGAGTATTTTCTTCCGAGATGAAAAGGATTCTTGGAAGTACACCCATTTCTTTCATATCCCAGAATGCAGCATATCCATCTACCTCAGGAAGAAAAATTTCAATGGTAACAAGATCAATCTGTTGGCGGTTGTCCCTGTACATTTGTAAAAGTTCTTTTCCTGTTTCGGCAACTCCGATGATTTTGAAACCCTCTGATTCCAAAATCTGTTGGAGTTGTTTGGATTGGAATTTGGAATTCTCTGCTATGAGAATTTGATAAGGTCTGCCTGTCGGTCCGATGCCTGCTTGCATGATGTTCTCCGTAGTTTATCCAAGTGCCTTTTCGATTTCAACACCAATTTCTTTTGTACCGAGGACGGTTGTGCCTTCTTCGGCAATATCTCTCGTACGAAATCCCTTCTTTAGAACCGTTCGAATGGCATTTTCAATAGCCACGGCCTCTGATTCCAATCCAAAAGAGTATCGGAGCATGAGGGCTCCCGACAAGATTTGTGCAATAGGGTTTGCAATTCCTTTGCCTGCAATGTCAGGAGCAGATCCGCCTGATGGTTCATAGAGACCAAATCCGGATTCGGAGAGCGAAGCGGATGGTAACATTCCAATGGATCCTGTGATGATGGACGCTTCATCAGATAGGATATCTCCGAACATATTTTCGCAGAGCATCACATCAAATTGTTTTGGTTTTACGATAAGTTGCATAGCTGCATTGTCTACGTAGAGGTGTTCCAAAATACAATCCGAGTATTCTGCTTTGTGAAGGGCCACAACCACTTCTCGCCACAATACAGAAGTGGTGAGAACGTTAGCTTTGTCGATACTTGTGACTTTTTTATTTCGTTTTCTTGCGGCATCAAAAGCCGTACGTGCGATTCGTTCGATCTCGCGACGAGAGTATCTCATTGTGTCGAAAGCAAATTCTTCTGGTCCACTTCCTTCTCTCCCTTTGGGTTTTCCAAAGTAGATTCCAGAAGTGAGTTCTCTTAGGATTAAAATATCGAGTCCATCACCGATGATGTCCCCTCGGATGGGACTTGCTTTTTTTAGTTCTGGATAAATGATCGCGGGCCTTAGGTTTGCAAATAAATCAAAATGTTTACGGAGTGGGAGAAGGGCACCGCGTTCTGGTTGTCTATCGGGGGGAAGTGTTTCCCATTTTGGTCCTCCTACGGATCCGAAAAATATGGCACTAGCTGATTCACAATGTTTCAAAGTTTCTTCGGGAAGTGGAAATCCTGTGGCATCAATCGCGGCTCCACCAACTAATGCGTGTTCGAAGGTGAATTCGGATGATTGATTCCCTAATGCTTTTTTGACCACTTGGAGGGCCACATCCATTACTTCGGGACCTATCCCGTCTCCGGCAAGTACTGCTACTTTTTTCATTTCATATCCCTTAATACTGATTCTAAAATATCCAATCCTTCTGATGCTTTTTCTATGCTTAAGATGAGTGGAGGTATAATTCTAATTACATTTCCTGCTGTGCTATTCACAACAAGACCGCGTTTCAAACATTCTTCAACAACGGGTCTTGATTCGGAATACAATTCCACTCCAATGTGTAACCCACGTCCTCTCACTTGTTTGATTTTGCCAGTGGATTCCATCATGGTTTTCAATCGGGCAAACATTTGTTCAGAAATTGTGGAGACATGATCCAGTAGATTCCGGGATAAAATGATTTTAAAAGTTTCGTAAGCCGCAACACAAGCCAAATGGTTTCCACCAAATGTGGATCCATGCATTCCTCGTTCGAGAACGGTCTCGTATTCTTTGGCAACAACGAGAGCCCCGATCGGAAATCCTGAACCGAGTGCTTTTGCGAGAGTGAAGGCATCGGGATACATCCCGTAATGTTCAAAACAAAACATTTTTCCTGTTCGTCCCATACCTGTTTGGATTTCATCGAAAACTAGGAGTGAGTCTGTTTCTTCTGTGAGTTTACGCGCTAAGTTCACAAAGGATTGGCTAAGAGGGATCACTCCACCTTCTCCAATGATGAGCTCCATAATGATCCCAGCAATGGATTCGCCGTATTGGTCAAAGGCCTGGATCAGGGAATCTTCGTTATTGGCTTCTACAAAGTAAACATCTGCCGCAAGTTCTCCAAACCCATTGCGAACCGCATCATTTCCTGTCATTGTCATCGCAGCAAGAGTTCTGCCATGAAAGCTGGAGTGGAGGGCAAGGATCACTGGTTTATCGATATTTTTTTTAACACCATGCCTACGCATGAGTTTGAAAGCAGCTTCGTTTGCTTCCGTGCCCGAATTACATAAAAATACTTTTCCAGGTATGCTATTTTCGATAATGACTTCGGCAAGTTTTGCTTGTTCTTCTGAGTAATAGAGGTTAGACGAATGAAGGATTTTATCCATTTGGTTACGCATCGCTTCAATTAAATCCGCTTCTCCATGACCCAAATTGGATACGGCGATTCCTGCAAGGAAATCGATATAACCTTTGTTATCTTGGTCGAAAATCATCTCACCTACACCATAGGTAAAAGCGATGGGGTATCTGTTGTAAGTGTTTAATAAGAATTTATCGGAAAGTTTTTTGATTTCTTCAAATTTGGTTTTGGTTTCGTTACTCATTTTAGTCCTGCCAGTTGTAAAAATTCTGTTTCTGATTGGGAAATTTCTTTCCCAAGTGATTCCCAAAGCTCAGGGATCTCGGATGTTTTTTTTAGTTTTTTAAGAGAGGCAAAGCTAGAATATACCTTTACCTTAGGTTCTGTTCCTGAAGGTCGAATGGTGAGTTTGGCATTTCCTTCCAACTCCACTTGGATGACATTGGATTTAGGCATTCCTTTAAAAACAGAAACCTTGGATTTCCCTTGTGCTTTTTGGGTTTCGTAATCAAGAACTCCGACTACTTTACGCCCACCGATTGTTTTTCCGATTAGGTTTTCTGTACGTAGTGTTTCGATAGACTTTTTGATTTTTTCCTGTCCTGAACTTCCTTCGAGAGTTAGGGAATACAAACTTTCACGATACAATCCGTATTTTAAATAGATGGATTCTAAATAAGAAAGTAAATCTCCTTTTTCTGCCAAAATCTCCACAAATAGTAAGGCACTAGAGAGGGAGTCTTTGTCCCGCACAAAAGGAACAGGTAAGTATCCGTAGGACTCTTCGCCACCAAACAAAAATATATTGTTTTTCTTGGATTCAATTTGTTTCATCTCTTCCGCGATGTATTTGAATCCCGTCAGAACGTTTTTGATTTTGATTCCATTTTTTTTGGCAATCGTTTCTTGTAGGTCAGTCGTGACAATTGTCTTTACCAAATGATAGGTTTTGGTTTTCGATTTTTTTCTTTCGGAAAGGTAAGCTGCCATTATGGATCCAATTTGGTTTCCATTTAGGTATTCATACTCGCCGTCCGCACGACGAACTCCTACACCGAGTCTATCGGCATCTGGGTCTGTTGCAATGAAAGTAGCGGCTTTTTTCTTTTTGGCGTAAAACTCACATAAGGCGAGGGCTTCCTTTTCTTCTGGGTTTGGATACTTAACCGTCGGAAATTCCCCATCTGGTTTTTTTTGTTCGGGCACAAGAAACACAGATTTGTATCCAAAGAAATTTAACATTTCTTTCATATAGTCTCCACCAGTTCCATGTAACGGAGAGTATACGATTCCTAAATTGTTCCTTATTTTTGGTTTTACTGCAGAAAGAATGCCGGCTTGTTTTAGTTCCTTTAAGTAGGTTTTAAAAACAATCGGTCCCACCGGTTTCACAAATTTTTTATAGTCTTTGTCTGTCTTTTTTACGAGTGGGATCGAAGTCCAATCATGGATGTTACTAATTCTTCCGATGATGAGGGAATCATCAGGGGGAACAAGTTGTCCTCCATCCGCAAGATAGGCTTTGAATCCATTGTATTCTGGTGGGTTGTGGGAAGCAGTGATGACAATCCCACCGCTTGCTTTGTAATAACGAATGGCATAAGAGAGGAGGGGTGTAGGTGTTACCTTAGGAAAAATGTAAACCTTAACTCCAAGTTTGGCGGCAATGCCTGCAGAAAGTTCTGCAAATTCTTTGGAAAGCCTTCTTGAATCGTAAGCAATGACAATGGAGGCATCTTTTTTTGTATCTTTTAAATAACTGATAAAACCGAGTGCGGCACGACCCACAGTATAGAGGTTCATCTTGCCAATCCCATTTCCAATCTTTCCCCGAATTCCCCCAGTTCCAAATGTCAGTGGGACGGCAAAGGCATCGACTAGTTCGGAACTGATACCAGCCTTCCAATCTTCGTAAGCCTTTTTGGCTTCATTCTGGATTTCCGATGAAAAAGGTGATTTCGTCCAAGATAGGATATTGTCTTCTGGTTTCAACATAGCTTACATACTAATCTTTTGAAGCTAAGCAGTCTGGAAATCAATTTTGGAACCTAGAGAATTTTTCATAGAAGACAGGTTGGAACGATTCCGCCTGAAAGCATTTTGCAATTTAGGAGAGAGTGGGCTTGGTCATTTCCTTTTGGAAGAGGTGATGGATATGGGACAAATTTCTTGGAAAGATCTTGCCGAAATTCCAATGAACGATTCGCCAAACCAAGGTTCCTTTGCCCTACGCCAGGCCATCGCTGCACTGTATCCCGGTGTTTCTCCCGAACAGGTACTCGTCACAACGGGAACGGGTGAGGCTTTGTACTTAGCCTTCCATATCGCCTTGCCACCAAAAGCGAAAGTGGCCCTGATTTGGCCGGCCTTCCAAGCTCTCTATGAAATTCCAAAAATGCTCGGGGCAGAGGTCATCAAAGTTCCGCACGACAGGGCTTTCCTTGCTTCCACTTGGAAGGAGACCCAAGCTGATTTATACATCATCAACCACCCGCACAATCCAACAGGGAAAACCTTTTCTGATTCCGAATGGGAAGTGCTTTTGACTCACTTTAAAGGACAAAAGAAAAAAGTTCTCTTTGATGAACACTACCGGTTTTTACCGGGAAGTGGCAAGATGGGGAAGACCGGAGTGGATCCCAAACTTTCGTTTTATGGAACGGGTTCTTTTACGAAATGTTTTGGAGTCACAGGGCTTAGAGTAGGTTGGATTGTGGCAGAGGAATCCTTTCTCAAACGGGCTCGTTCTTTTAAAGATTACTTAACACATACAGTTTCGCCCATCTCGGAGCGAATTGCAATCGGACTGTTAAATTCCAAAGAGAGCTTCCTTCCGAAAATCCAAAATCGAGTGCGAGAAAATATCAGAACCTTCGATTCGATTTGGAAAGACCTACCTCATACCCAATCGTTTACGCCACCTGAAGGGGGACTTGTGGGTTGGTTGCAGTTAGAGCAAGGAATCTCTTCCGAAGAGTATGCGGACAAACTGTTCGAAAAAACTGGTGTTTTTGTTTTGCCGGGGATTAATTTTGAAGAAGAAGGCTTTTTGCGAATTGGTTTTGGAGAGAGAGAAGACAAAATGAAAGAAGGCCTTTCTAGGTGGAGAGAATGTACGGATCTCATTTAAAGTCAAGCCTCCAACTATTTCCTGGCATTGGAGAAAAAAAAGAGAAACAACTGTTTGGTGTTGGTGTATACAATTGGGAGTCTCTCCTCCAATACCAAAAACAAAAAAACGATCCTCTCCTTCCTTCTGTTTCTATTTTATTAGAACGACTTGAAGAATTGGAAGGCCAACTCTCCGAAGCCAACTTTAGTTTTTTTACCAAGGAACTTCCGAGTCTTGAGTATTGGAGGTTATGGCAAAACTTCCCCGAACGATTTTGTTTTTTGGATATAGAAACCACGGGAATCTCTGAATCTTCCGTCACCACGGTCGTGAGTATTTACCAAAATCATAGGATGCTAACCTTTGAAAGAGGAAAGGATCTTGAATTTCTTTTTGATTCCATCTCTCCTGATGACATCCTTGTCACTTACAACGGGAAACGATTCGATGTTCCTTTTTTAGAAAGGGAATTTCGTTACCGAATGAAAAACCCACAACTGGATTTGATGAATCTTTTACATTCGATAGGAATCAAAGGGGGCCTCAAAAAATCAGAAGTGCAACTGGGGCTTGTTCGTCCGGATGAGATTGCTGGAATGGATGGAAGGCAGGCTCCACTTCTTTGGTTTGAATACCAAAGAACCAACAACATAGAAGCCTTGGATAAACTCATTGCCTATAATAGAGAAGATACAAAAAATCTAGAAATTGTTTTAGAAAAAACAATCGACCGGCTAACAGAAAATCGTTTGTTTTAGTGTGGTCCGTACATATACTCTCTGAGTATACTCATTTCTGCTTGGGTTCTGGTTAGTTTTGTTTTCACTGCATCTCCGATGGAGATAAGTCCAATGATTTTATCACCATCAAGAACAGGCATGTGTCGAAACCTTTTGGTAATCATGTTGTTGAGAATGTCATCCACGTCTTCATCAGGACCGGCCACAGTGAGTTGTGTGGTCATCACGTCCTTTAATTTGATTTTGTCTAAGTTGGCGTAGTCTTTAGCAACCACTCTCATCAAATCTCGTTCCGTAAAAATTCCCACAAGTTTCCCTTGGAAGGTAACAATGAGAGATCCTACTTTGGCACCAACCATCATCTGGGTGGCTTCCAATACATTTCTATCTTCTTCGATGGAAAGAACGGAGGAGGCTTTGTCTTTTAGAATATCTTTTACGGACATGACTCCTATCGGTTTATAGGAATTGGGAGAGATAGCAAGAAATTTTTAGGAGGATTACGTGGCAGAAACGGGTTTTTGGAGCGTATCGGGATCGAACCGATGACCTTCTGAATGCAAATCAGATGCTCTCCCAGCTGAGCTAACGCCCCGTATCTTTATGGGCCTGACAAGATTTGAACTTGTGACCCCTCGCTTATCAAGCGAGTGCTCTAACCAACTGAGCTACAGGCCCGGGATACGAACAGTATTTTTCGACAGGGGTCTGTGGGCAATCTTTTTTTACGATTATTTTAAGAAAGTATTCTAGAAAAATTAGAGCGAAATTTCTAAGATTAGATCATCTAACAAGAGTAATGCCGCAGGTTTCCATTGAAACACTCCCGCATCTATCGAACAGAGTCCCTTTTTCTCCCAACCTTCGATCGTTCTTAAATATTTGATTTTGGATTCTGAATCCAAATAGGTTTCGATAAAATCTACATAGCGAAAAGGGGAAAACAATCGAAATAAGGTAAGACTTAGTTCTGTTTTTGGATCTGCGGCTTCATACTTTGTATTACTTGGTTTTCTCTGGTACAAACTAGAATTTCTGGGATTACCATACCTTTGCCCTTCGATCATTCCATGTGCCCCAGGCCCAATGCCTAAGTAAGGTTCATAGGTCCAATATTTCAAGTTGTGTCTAGATTCAAATCCTGGTTTTGCATAATTGGAAACTTCATACCAAAGGTAACCATGTTTTTGTAGTAACAAAGGTAAGTTGGTCAGAATTTCCGATTGGATGTTTTCTTCCGGTTCTCTCTTTTTATGATCTGTAACATCTCTTGAATACTGTGTGCCTTTCTCTAAAGTTAAAGAATACAAACTCAAATGGGGAAGACCTGCCTCTATAAACAGGTTTAAATCTCTATAAAAAGATTCTTTCGAAACTCCAGGAATTCCATACATCAAATCAATTCCCACGCGTTTTATCGGAGAATGAATGAGAACATCGAGAAGGGCTCCGTAACGCTCACTATCATAATGGCGACCGAGAAATTCCAAACCCTTTGGTTCAAAAGTTTGGACTCCCACATTCACACGGTTGATTCCTATCGAATGGTATTCTTCTAAAAGCTCCGCTTTTAAGTCTTCTGGATTCACTTCAATAGAAATTTCTGTATTGTCGGCAAATGAAAACTCCGAACGTAAAAAATTTAAGAAGTCTTTCCAACTTTGAGAAGATGCCTTGGATGGAGTTCCACCTCCAAAAAATACAGTGTCGATGGTTCGGTTTTTGATTTCGGGAAAATGGGTTGTCCTTTCTAAAATTTCCTTTTGGTAAGATTGGAATAGCGACTTTTCATCGTTAGCTGGTGGTGCGCCAATTCCCTCGGAATAAAAATCACAATAATCGCATTTTTTGAAACAATAGGGAAAGTGGACATAGACACCCAAATAAGAATTTCGGACTTGCCAGATAGATTGTTTGTCTAATAGTTCCATGAGTATGAAAGGGTTTGTATCGACTCTGTTTTTTTTAGGAATCTCTACCTCTCCGATCCTTTCACAGACACTTGTAGAACCAAACCAAAACTTTGTTTGGGAAACATTTTCTTTTGTCTTTCCAGAACAAGTCGTAGTCAAAATCGAATCCACAATGAGTAAAAAACTTACCGTTTATCCTGCAAAACGAGATGGATTTTTTATGGTCGTGCGGACTCTTCCTTGGAATGAACCATTGATTGATAAAACACTGTGGATGGATTCGGTATTTACAAGAGGAATCGAACCTAATGAATTCCCGAAGACCCTAGGAAATCTAAACTTTCAAGTATTCCAGGCAGACCAAATCCGAAACCAAAATGCCCTTCGAAACCAAGTGTGGATTGGTTTGGATTCAAAACCCGCCTTATGGATCTGGATCCAATGGAAGAGTGATCGTAAAGACCTCAACGAATTCTTTGAATCCAACCGCTTTCTTTCGCTTTAATGGTAGTCTCTTGAGTTTTATGCTTGTCTCCACTTATTTCCCCGAAAGATTGGAAGTCAGTGGGGCCTATAGCTCAGTTGGTTAGAGCAGCAGACTCATAATCTGCGGGTCGAAGGTTCGAGCCCTTCTGGGCCCACAAAATAGGAAAGGAATCGATATTCTATGGAGTTTTATGAAGTAAAAATCTCTGATATCAGCCTGACCAATGTAGGTTTTGCTGTTTTCCTACGGCCCAAGGATTCAGAGGACAAACGAGTGGTTCCCATCTTCATTGGACCACTGGAAACTCATTCCATTACTACTGTCATTGATGGAACAAAACCGCCTAGACCCATGACTCATGACCTCATGTTGTACATGTTAACGTCCCTTGGAGCTACAGTTCTCAAAATCACAATCGAAGAAATTATCGACAGTACCTTCTATGCAAAGATCCAACTTCAGAAGGACGAAGAGATCATTACTCTCGATGCAAGACCTTCCGATTCTATTGCTCTTGCTTTACGTGCCAATGCCCCCATATTTATCGCTAAATCCGTGTTAGATGAAACAGGGATCATTATGAAAGAAGATGAAGTCCAAGGGGAGAGTGTTTCCTCAGAGAAAAAAATCCAAGCATTGCCAAAATCGAATCTTCAAATTTTAGAAGAGACTTTAGAAAACGCATTAAAAACCGAAGACTACGAAACTGCTGCCAAAATCAGAGACCAAATCAAAAAGCTTATCGAGAACAGTTAGGACCGAACCTGGGCTTAACTATGTCTCATAGAAAATCGATACATTAGAATTTTTTAATTGTAATCCCACCTTTTCTTTCATAGACTTGGAATCCAAAAATAGGGTCTTTTCCCTTTATAGGAATGTTGTATGGAAAAATTGGTTATGGATGTTGTCAATGCTGGAATCGCACTGTTTCGTTCCGGCGAAGAAAAGTTAAAAACCGCTGTTGTTGATTTAGAAAAAGTTTATAATGACCTGAAGTCAAAAGGGGAATTGGACAAATCGGCCGAGTCTCAAAAGATTCGTGACCTTTTAAGCAAAACAATCGCAGACGCTCAAGGTGCTATCGGAAAAACTAACGCAAGTTATGATGAAGTGCTCGCAAAACTTCAGGCAAATTACCAATCAATTTACCAACAAATTGATACGGCGATTCCTCCTCAAGTAAAGGAAAAGTTAAAACAAACGTTAGATGAATTGAAAGTTTTGATTGATAAAGCAAAATCAAAATAAGTTCAGATTTTCCCAGTGAAATTTAAGAAAAAGCCACAGAGTTTTCTGTGGCTTTTTTTATTTGTCCCTAGAGATTAGCCTAGATGAGTACGTCCCCAAAACGAATCAAATTCATACTATTTCTCATTGTTTTTACAGACATGATGGGTTTTTCCCTTTTGTTTCCGTTGTTTCCCAAAACTTTAGAATTCTTCTTGTTAAAAGGTGATGATGTTCTGTTCCGAATGTTCTATTCTTCTGCAAACATTTTATCCTTTGGTGGAGATACAAAGTATACCTTTGTATTGTTTGGTGGAATTCTTGGCAGCATTTATAGCTTTTTACAATTTATAGCTGCCCCTGTTTGGGGAAGGCTTTCTGATCATTCGGGAAGGCGGGCCATTTTACTTTTTACCACACTTGGAAACACAATTGGCTACATCCTTTGGTTGTTTTCTTCTCAGTTCTGGATGTTTGTTCTCAGTCGAGTGATCACCGGTATGATGGGTGGCAACTTATCTGTGGCTTCCGCCGCTATGGCCGACGAGACCGATGAAAAATCAAGAGCAGCGGGGATGGGATTTCTCGGTGCGGGGATTGGCCTTGGGTTTGTGATGGGACCACTCCTTGGGGGAATCAGTTCTCAGTGGACATTTTTAGATTTTTTATACGAAAAGGGTAACGCTGTTGTTTTTCCTGCTTCGGCTCTTTTTGCCATTTTGGTCTCTCTACTGACAGTTATTTTGGTTTTTGTATTTTTACCAAAAACCAAACCAGACGTAGTTCCCGAAAAAGAGATCCATCCCTTTCTTTCTCTAAAGAAAATTGAATCTCGTAATTTGGTTCGTATTTCTCTTTTGAACTTACTATTTGTTCTCAGTTTTTCTGGCTTTGAATTTGTTGTGAATTTTTTCTTATCGGATCGTTTTCAATTTTCACCCAAAGAAATTGGATTCACTTTTTTATACATAGGGATCATCATCATACTAGTGCAAGGTGGTGTAGTTCGTCGATTGTCTGGGAAAGTTTCAGAAAAACGGATCTCGCTTTATGGAGCTGTATTAGTAGTGATTGGGATGGGACTACTGGTGAGTTTAGGAACCAGTTTTTCCGGACTTTTTATATCCTTATTCTTTTTAGCCTTTGGTAGCGCACTTGTCAATCCAGGGCTTTCCTCTTTTGCTTCGCTGGAAAGTGGGAAAGGGGATTTGGGAAAATCTCTTGGCCTTTTTAGAAGTTTTGGATCCCTCGGAAGAGCGGTTTCCCCTGTCGTTTTTTCTTTGTTATATTTTCAACAGGGGCCTAGTTTGGCCTTCTTTGTTTCCTTTATCCTTCTTTTTGGATTTGGAATTTTACTTTATACTCAAAAAGAAAGAACAACCTAAAGAAAAGATTCTAACTTTGCGCGAAGCATAGGAAACATTACCTTTTCATCCAACTTCTCTCCTGTGAGGGAAGTCCGCACAAGAAAACTATCTCGAATTTTGCCGTCAAAACTATTGGCGGTAAAACTAATGATATCAATTCCTAAGTGAAAGAGAGACTCGGTAATCTGAAAAAGAATTCCCGGAGTGTCTTTCATCCGCAAGTCCATGACGGTAAAGTCAGAAGAGATGGGGTTGTAGAGTTTGAGTGTGGCCTCGGAGTCTCCAATTTTACGCACTAAAACCTCTTCTTTCGCATTTTCTCGTAAATACATGGCCACAGTTTTTCCTTCGTAAAATAGGGAATAGAGGTCGGTTCGGATTTGTGACAAAAGTTCTTCCGTCATTTCTCCCCCGTCCCAACTACGAATCACAAATAGATCTTGTACATGTCCGTCGCTTGCGGTTTCCGCCACTGCTTCTAAAATATCCCAGCCATGATTGTAGAGCACAGAGGTGACACGGTAGAGAATCCCTAGATCATCTTGCGAAAGTGAAATTTTGAGTAGGGTGGTATCTTTTCTTGGGACACAAGAAACATGTAGGATCGGTTTTTTAATTTCTTGCATAGTTTGCGCCATAGAACTCTCCCTTAAAATCGGCATTCTGCTTAGAACATAAACAATCGGTGCCTGGATCTGCCAGACCGGTTCTAAAAAAGCCGTTCCTTATCTAAATTGCAAAAAGGGTGCCAAATGACCGTTAGAAGGAAAATTTTGCTCCTAACATTACCGATTGGACATTTTGTGCCACTATGGCTTCCACGGTGAGTTTTGTAATGAGAGCATTGATTTCGATCCCTGCGATGAGAAAGTTTGTGGTGTTCGGTGCTTGCGCCTTTCCGCTGAGATCCATGGTGAGTGTACCAGTTTTCGTTTGGCCGAGAGCCGAAGACGGGATCAGAGCTGCAATCTCAGGAGAGAGAGAAGCAGTAATCGCAGCAGAATCCAAAGCTAATGTGAGAGGGCCAGAGCGGGAAAGATTGAGGCTTGAACTTCCAAAGTTCATCGAAGCACCGGCACCGGCAAAGATTGTGAAAAAATAAAACATTCTAAATCCTGTACGAATGTCCAAAGGGACACTGGTAACTGTGCTAGAGTAGTTGAATGTAGTCGCACCACCCCAGGTTCCGATCGCAGGTCCGAGAGTTAGGGTTTGTGTTTTATTGTCGTTATAGGTAACATCGATCACTTGCCTTTGGTAGTGAAGGCCAAGCCCCATAGAGATTCCTGAGAATTCAAAAAGTCCAATCCCATCAGAATAGTTTTCTATGATATGGAATCGTAAGGTGAATCCTCCCGTGGTAATGTCACCACCAAGCTCAACGTTTTTATTTTGCGCTTCGATGGCTTTTTGTACATCCCCTTGAGCAAAGTTAAATTTGAATCCATGAAGATACAAATTGAACCTATGGAGGAAGGTTTTTAGTTCTGGTTCCGTATCGGAAGGTCCTCCTCCCATAAGCCAACCCAGGTTTACCGCCACAACAAAGTTAGGTGCTAGGGAAGCTCCTACGTTGGGAAGTTTTTGGAAACTCAAACTTTGGTAAGCCACATTGATATCTTCTTTTTGTTGGCCGGCTATTGCCAACCCTGCGCCGACCTGGAATCTGTTTACAATTCCTGGCCCCATGAGAGAGGAGTTGATATTAGAAATTACCGCTGCCTCAGACATAGTTGCAAGAACTTTGTCTGTGTATTGAAGCTGAAGTGCCGTGTCCGCACTATTAATTTGTGACTGGATGGTAGTGGGTAAAATGGTACAAGCATCACCCGTACAAGTCACTTTTGCCAGCAGGGAAGCATTCATAAGGAGGCTTGAACTGATTGTAAATAAAACGAAACCAATACGGAATTTCATGTCGCCCCTATTATACCAAATATCGGAGATTGGTCTATGCTTTCTTAACAAATGAAGATGGTTCTATTTCCTAGTTTACAATCTAGTTTTTCCTTAGAAAATGAAAGGATGGCACCCATGCAAGAAAAACGGAAACATGTACGAGTACAACCACAGGAAAAAGAACCGGTTGAAATCCACCTTATGGGAACAGCCTTATTGGATGTTTTAAAGGCAAGCGACATAAGTTTGGGTGGAATCGGGGTCATCGCTCCGAACCATTTTGATGAATGGGATATGAATGAAACGGTTGAAATTCTTGTAGCCCTTCCTGGGGATTTAGAGGATTTTTTGGCTCGGGGCGTGATCAAACAAATTGGCAAAAAATCGAAAGAAACCGGAGTCTACGGTGTCCAATTTACAGAAATTGGTCCTAAAGGAAAACAAGACCTTCAAGTTTATGTCAACCGAATGGTGAGACAAGGCCGTGAAGTAAAATAAACCAGAGAATCCAAAATTGATTCAATACAGAATGATAATTGATTATTACTCTATTTTTTATTTCCAAGCCTATTGTTAGAATTATTCTAATAATAGTTGTTTACAGTGAAAACAAAATGTTAGCATATATGAATGTTCTAGGAATTTTATATGACAATGTTTCGACTATCGGGTGTTTCAAGGTTAGATCAACTAAAAATATATGCGCCAATATTTTTGCGTACTTTAGAAGATTCTCATAAACGAGAATTGATGATCACCGACCAAGCATCAAAAATTCTCTCCACATTAAGAAAACTTTGTGTACCGGATTTGAATCAGAGTTATTTCGCATTTCAATTAAACGTAGATACAATCAAAGAGAATGAATTAAAAGTATATGGAAAAGCGATGGTTTCGCTCGTTCAAAATCTATTAGACAATCATCTGGCGATGCCGATTTTCTATTTAACTAGAATTGATGAAGTAGAGACTGCAAACCAAATTCCTACATTCCAACCTATGATTGGACCTATCCAGGTCGAGTTGGCAATTGTCTCTTATTCGGGAGATCGGTTTGAAGAAAAATATGCGCTAGCTTATAGTGCAATTGCCTCAAGATCCTTCGTAAATCTTCAGAATTTTTTAGTTGATAATTTTCATTGGGAAGCTGCGGATTTTTTTCAAATTCCAAGAGAACTTTTAAATACAAAACCTAATTCAATTATCCGCAAAATGTTAGATGAATTTCAAACTCCCTTTGGCATTCAATTAGAATTTAAAGAAGAATTAATCGAATATCTGGAACAAGGTTTTTTAAATTCTGAAATTTACTATTTCATACCCTCTGCAGGTTGGATTTACTTTGATACAACCGATGCGATTCAAAAAGAAGAAGAGTTTGGTCCTTTCTTTGAACAAGTGATTATCCCTTTTCTTTTAGAATTAGAACCAAATCTGAAAGTATCTTATGATTCAATGAAGATCAAACTTTCTGAATCAAAGTTTGATGAACTAAGGAGTAAAACCTACCTTCCTCAAATTGAATTTATGGAAGCCGTCGAATCACAAATAGATAAAGAAAATGCACCTATTTTGGAGTTCGTAAAAATTTATCGTTTGCTTTGTTTCAAAGCAGAGAAAATTTCCGAAGAAAAAGCAGAAAGGGAAGCTAAACAACATTTTGATATCTTGTACACAATGATGAAGATGGGAGATAATTTCATCAGTCGATTTTTATTGATCGGTCAGAATTTGTATTCAGGCAGAGACCGTGTCATCGAAGCACTTAAAAATACAGAAGATGTAATGCATTGCGAATATTATTTCAATTCTACATTTTACTGGGTATTCCTCTCAAAAGACATTGTTTCTGCCAATATCGTCATGGAAAAAATCATTGAACAATATTATGAAGGGGATCACACCCTGTTTATGTTTGAGACCATGATTGAAAAATATCCAAATGTGAAAAAAAATTTTCTAACAAATCGGAAGTTCAAATCTTTATATAAAGATGCAAAAAATACAGTTTATTGGAAACAAGTTTCACTGTTTCAGAGATTGTTTCGGTTTTTTATTGGTGATGAATTTCCTGCAGATTGGGAAAAAAACATTCTATCTAAAGTCAAATATAGTCAGATGAAAGCCAAGTATCTTCCCAGAACAAATAAAACGAAACCCAATTGAATCTGATTTATTTACTAATATTGTCTTGTCAAATTTTTCTATTTTCTTCTATTGATAATTAACCGTTAGGGGTGCTCGGTTCCCAAACTTTCAGATTTTTTGAGAGTGGGAACTTGGCTGAGAAATACCCTCTTTGAACCTGATCCTGGTAATGCTTGCGAAGGGAAACGAAAAAAGTCCAAAGTAATTTAGGGTAGTTTATCCTTAATTTTTTTTAGTTTGTAACTTTTGTTTTTCCGACCACTTCCTAGTTTCTGTTCCGGCCAAGGAAATCAAACTATGGAAACCAATTCCGAAGCGCCCATCGCCATTCCAGAAAACACAATTACTCTTTCTGACAATACCAAGTTCCAATCTTACAGAACCGAAGGTATGTTTTGTATTCATGAAGAAGAATACGATTATAAAAAAGGGATTCCAAAACTAAGAGAATCTTGGATCCAAACCAGAGAATCAAGAGGGGATAGAAACCATTCGCAATTGTATTATGCCAAGAGAGACATTCTTACTGAAGAGATGATGTATGTGGCCAAAAGGGAAGGGATGGCACCTGAGTTTGTTTTGAATGAAGTAAAAATTGGTCGCGCTATCATACCATCAAACAAACGTCATACGGAACTAGAACCAATGATCATTGGTAAAAAGTTTTTAGTAAAAATTAACGCCAATATTGGAAACTCGGCCATTCTTTCCTCAATTGATGATGAAGTAGAAAAACTCAGATGGTCACTGCACTGGGGAGCCGATACCGTGATGGATTTGTCTACGGGAAAAAATATCCATGAAACCAGAGAATGGATTATCAGAAATTCTCCTGTTCCCATTGGAACCGTTCCCCTCTACCAAACCTTAGAAAAGGTAAAGGGAAAAGTGGAAGACTTAAACATTGATGTATTTTTAGAAACCTTGGAAGAACAGGCAGAACAAGGTGTGGATTATTTTACAATCCATGCAGGGGTTCTTCGTGATTATATTCATCTCACAAACAAACGAATTACAGGAATTGTTTCTAGGGGAGGATCCATCCTTGCGAAATGGTGTAACCACCATAAAAAGGAAAATTTTCTTTATGAACATTTCGATGCCATCTCCAAGGTCATGCAAAAATACGGGGTTTCGTATTCTTTGGGAGACGGTTTAAGACCAGGTTGTATCAACGATGCTAATGATGAAGCTCAGTTTGCCGAGTTAAAGACTTTGGGGGAACTCACAAAAAGAGCCTGGGCAGACGACGTCCAAGTGATGGTAGAAGGACCGGGGCATGTTCCGATGCATCTCATCCAAGAGAATGTTCGCCTGCAAGAAGAGATTTGTATGGAAGCTCCGTTTTATACCCTCGGGCCCCTTGTCACAGACATTGCTCCAGGATACGATCATATCACCTCGGCAATTGGAGCGGCTATGATTGCTTGGTATGGAACAGCTATGCTTTGTTATGTGACACCCAAAGAACATTTAGGACTGCCCAATAAACAAGATGTAAAAGATGGAGTGATTGCATATAAAATTGCAGCCCATGCGGCCGATCTTGCGAAAGGTCATCCCGGTGCCAAAGAAAGAGATGACTTACTGAGTAAAGCCAGGTTTGAATTTCGTTGGGAAGACCAATTTGCCTTATCTCTCGATCCAGAACTCGCACGTTCCTATCACGATGAATCCCTCCCACAAGATGGAATGAAAAAAGCCCATTTTTGTTCGATGTGCGGCCCTCATTTTTGTTCCATGCGATTGACAACAGACCTACGAAAGGAAACTGCGGAAGAGGAAGCAAATATAGATAGTTCTAAAGTTTAGTATGAAATATATTTGCCGATGATTTCGATACGAATTGAGTCGGCTCTTTTCAGATACAAGAACGCTCCTTAAAGCAAAAACCCGGCCAAATGCGCCGGGTTCTCTCATTGAAAACTTTTGATTCCCCATTTTTTAAAAATGGGATTTGTCTAACGGATCGAAATTATAATCCTAAACTGCGACCAATGATTTCTTTCATAATCTCTGTAGTTCCTGCATAAATGGTTTGGATCCTTGCATCGAGGTAAGCTCTTGCAATTGGATACTCCATCATATAACCGTAACCACCAAAGAATTGTAAACACTCATCTGTATGGCGTTTTTGCATCTCCGTTGTATACCATTTACACATAGAGGCTTCCGCAGTTGTGTTTTCGCCTTTCATGTGTTCCATGACAACCTTATCGCAGAATACTTGAGCCATTTCTAGTTCCGTTGCCATTTCCGCCATTTTGAATTTGGTGTTTTGGAAGGAACCGATCTTTTGACCGAAAGCTTTCCGTTCTTTGATGTATTGGAGAGTGATTTTTTGAACGAGTCTTGTTGCCTCTACGGCTGCTACAGAAAGTACTAAACGTTCTTGTGCTAACTTTTGCATGAGGTAACGAAAACCTTGTCCTTGTTTGCCGATGAGGTTTGTTTTTGGGACAATCACATCATTAAAATACAACTCAGAAGTGTCTTGGGCTTTGAGACCAATTTTATCTAGGTTACGGCCTCTTTCAAAACCCTTCATTCCTTCTTCAATCATTATAAGGGAAATGGTTCCATTGTCGTGTTTGACGGCAGTGATGATAAGGTCTGCTAGTTGTCCGTTCGAAATAAACGTTTTTTGTCCGTTCACCACGAAGTGATCACCCATATCAACGGCACTGGTGCGAAGGGATTTTAAATCCGAACCAGCACCAGGTTCCGTCATTGCCACAGCAAGAATGGATTCCCCCGACGCACATTTAGGCAACCAACGTTTTTTTTGTTCGTCGTTTGCATAAGTGGAGATGTAAGGGGCAATCACGTCATTGTGGAGGGAGATAAAGAATCCACTATTTCCTACGCGGGAGGATTCTTCAATGATGATGATATTGTAAAGAAAGTCAGCACCAGACCCACCATATTCAGTAGGAACATCTGGGCAAAGTAGGCCATTGTCGCCTGCCTTTCTCCAAACTTCTTTGGGTACGATATGGTTTTTTTCCCATTCTTCGTGGTGTGGTTTTACTTCTGTTTCAAAAAATTTCCGAGCCATCTCGCGGAATTGATGGTGTTCTTCAGTAAAGGGGAGGATACGCTCCATGTGATTTGTGACTCCTTGATATGGAAATGTTACAGAAATGGCGAAATGAGGTCAATTATAAACAGTGTTCAGCTTCATGTACACACCGGGATTTTTCTTGATGTACTGAATGGCATCTTCTTCGGAGAGGACATAGAGTTCCGTTCCCGGCCAGGCGATGAAACTAAAATTGGAAGGAAGGTTTTTCGTCAGGGAATAGATCTCGCCCACAAAGTCCCCAGCACCCAGTTCCCGGATGGTTTTGTGGTTTTGCATGACCACCACGGTTCCAGACCGGACAATGAAGGCATTGTGGAAGGTATGACCTTCTTCAATGAGGGCGGCTTCCTTTTTTACAGTTTCTAGTTTTAAGATAAGCTCGAGTTGGGTGACTTGGTAACTGGTAAGACCCCGAAACGTTTGGGATTCGGTGAGTGTTTTCCAGGTATTGGTTTCCCGAATGCTATTGAGTTTGATTAGGTTTTCGTGGAGTTTGGATCCTCGGATGAACTGAAAAAAACGAGTTTTTTCGATGGTGAGGGCGAGAACATCGGTTTCCGCATACACGTCTGCTTGGCGGGCTGTATCCAAAATCAGCGAGGCTTCTCCAAAGTATTCGTAAGTTCCGTATCGTTTGACCGCCGAATGGTCCCCGGAAAGTCCTTCGAAACGAACGTTCCCTGATGCGATGATAAAAAAGCGGTCCCCGTGAGTTCCCTTTTTGATGATTTGTTCTCCGCGGCGAAACCTTTCTTCCTTCACGATTTGTAAAAATTCTTTGGCCTTCTCAATGGGGAATCCAGAGAAAATATCAATTTGGGAAAGAATTTCTAAAAGTTGGAAAGCCTCTTGGTGTTTGGGAGGAGTGATTTCCGGATACAAGGTATTTTCAATTCCAAATTTAGCAAGGGTTAGGTGATTTCCTTCCGGCATATCTTTGGCAGCAATATGATAAACAGTAATACGTTTTTGAACTTCTTCCGGTAAGGAAGCCAGATAACTGATCTTAGTATGGAGGGGAGGGACTCCCGCTTCATGGTAGATGATTTTACGATCCCAAGGAAAATCTTTGAGAAACTGGTATCTGGATTCCGGAAACACACCTTTTTTATACATTTCTTCGAAGGCTTCTGGATCATTTAAATGGTCGGAAGTATAATAGAAGGATTGGTCTTGGAAAAAGAATTCAAATCCCACAGAAGGAATGGAATGCAGGGCATAGTGAAAATAAAATTCCCCGCCATTGATGATGGTAGGCCTTCCCATGACGACCGGGATAAAATCAAATAGATCCGTAATTTCTTTTCGCGGAATCTTTGTTAGGCTGCAATATTTTTTAAGAAAGGATTCCATCACGGTTGCTGTGGCATAAATCGTGATTTTGGATTCTTCTAAAATCTTTTGGAAGGTTCCCGCATCATGGTCTGCATGGCAGTGGGTAAGAATGATGGAGTTGATAAACTTGGGATTTACATTGGATTCGCGTAACCACTCGGTGGAGTTGACTGGCGGGTCTACCATAATCCCTTGGCCGTTTAGCCAAATGATAAAACCTGATGTGTTGTCTGTGGGATCAAACCCGTGAGAAGGTCCAAGGCAAGTGATTCCGATGAGAGGAGGTTGGAAAGGTTCTTCTAATCTCTTTCCGATATCATACTTCACATGGAAGTCGACCTCACCCGGAGTTTTGATTTCTTTATCACCATCAACGATCAGAAATTCATTGGAGGGAAGTTGCTCGATGGTGATCTTTCCAAATTGTGCTTTGTGGTTTTCATCAAATAGAACAAACTCAACTACTTCTTCCATTGTTTTGTAACTACGGAAATGTGCCATTTCAGCTTTGATGTCGGGAAAACCAAAACTTTCCGTTCCATCAATAAACTCAGAAGCTAAGTTGAGTTCTTGTGGTCCCATAAGAGACTCCCCGAGAACAATAGTTAGCTGCTCTTTTTGTTCGGGAGAACAAACGATAAATGTTTTTTTTCCGCCCCGAAAGAAGAAGTTAAAGTAAATGGGGAATTCTAACTCCGCAATGGAGATGCCTTTTTCGACATGGAAGAATTTATTCGGAAGAACAAACACCAGAGGGGTTTTTTTTTCTAACCCCATGGTGTCTTTAATTGTTTCGGGAGGGGATCCAATTTGGATGTACCCTTCCGAAGTATCGACTAAATATCCCCCTCTAGGGAGAGCGGTAAAACCATTCGGTTCTGAACTGACCATTAGGGGATAATTTATTTCCTACTTGTGATTTTCTATAAATTTTTTAATTTGCGGTTTTGGTAAAGCACCAATTGCCTTATCCACTAAAACTCCGTCTTTATAGAGAAGAAGAGTAGGGATGGACTGGATTCCCAATTCCTGCGCTGTCTTCTGATTGAAATCAACATTTAGCTTTGTAATTTTGATATCAGCCATTTCTTGTGATAGTTCATCTAGAACGGGAGCCACCATTCGACAAGGTCCGCACCATTCCGCCCAACAATCCACTAAAACAACGCCTTTAGCAGTCTCTGCTTTGAAATTGGCGTCAGTGATTTCCGTTAGTGCCATATTTCGAAATCTCCTTTTGAAAAGTATTGCCCTTTCTATAAACTAGACTGGGGATTCTAGGGAAAATCGTCGATTATTGTTTCTTTTTTTTCTTTTTATCGTCGGATTCGAGGTCGGCGATTTTTTGTTGGAAGGACTCGATGAGAGTTTTTGTTTTTTCCAAATCTTCGTTTTCGCCAGTAATTTGGAAAATTTTGCGGTTCATCTCCAACATTTCAACAGAATGTTTCAAATCTGTGGAATCTTGTGTAGACATTTCAAATTTTGTCCTATAATCCTGTGCTGCTTGGTTAGCAAGTTCTATGACAAGATTGAAGTGTTCTTTGCGGATGTAGTAATAAGGATTTTCCAAATCCTGTTCTTTTTCATAAGCAATAAAATCAAAAAGATTTTTCGTGCAAGCGGCAATCCGAAAATTGATGTCAGGCCACGACCATTTCCATTTGGAGTTAGTTCCAAAGGCCGCGATGGTTTTTTTCATCGCTTGTAGTAGACCTTTGATTAGGTTCAGTCTCTGGGTGGGAGTGAACCTTTCGATTTTGGCTAGAAGTTCTTTGTTTTCAGAAAGAGATCCATCAACGTTGTTTCCCACTGTTTTTTCAATATAGGAAATCGTATTATAAATTTCCTTTCTTGCTGTTTCAAGATAGTTGTTGTTATTGATTTCTAAGATGGCAGTAGACAGTTCATTGATCACAATACAGGTGTTAATTGTTTTGATGGAATTGATGGCAAGGGAAAGATTAAAATAAGGTTCCATATCCTTACTTTTTTTGGCTTGGACTTTGTAGATATTGGCTTCTTTTTTCAGTTCTTCTAGGTAGTTTTTGAAATCTACCAGTTTGTCGTTGAAGTCAGCCTTTTTTTCCTTCGTGATTGCCATAGTCTGGTATCATTTTCGGCAGAATCGATTCGTTTTGTCCATAAAAAACATCGACCAGGGGGGCATCTTACCGAAACTGGAATAGAATGGAAAACTCCCCCCGAAAACAACGGGACCTACTCGATCTACTCGACACCTACAAATACATGAACCAGGCAATTTTCTGGGATTTTTTGGATTTGGATGGTCGTTGGGATTTTGCAAACGGCTGGTTGCATTTGAACCATCCGGAAGACGAGTGGAGGGTGAGGGCTTCGGAACAATTCCCCCCCATCCGCCCGGAAGGTGCTGATCACTAAAATCCGGTTGGATTTCTAAAGGTCAAACACCAAACTTCCAAGACCAATACTTCGGCCTTGGAAATCTTATCATCAATACGTAATTTTTAAGTCAGAGACATCAATGAACTTTCTAAAAAGAAGGCTATTGGTAGGTTTCTTTGTATCGAACACAAGGACCGCTACTTTGTTGAAAGTTAAAAAGTTCGGTCGGTACTGCGTGTAGTGGTGGCTTGTGATGGTAGCTCGATACTTGTTATTGTAAATTGTATATGTATGTTTGGGAAGAGTTTCATGCACTTGGCGTTTTTTCTCATCCGGAGTTTGGGCAACATAGTTATAAATCACTTGTTTTTCTTTGGATGGTCCCGTTTCACCAAACAGAGTGAAGGGGAGAGCCTTCGCATTGTTTTTACATAGGTAATCGACTACTTCAGTGAATGTAGGTTCTGGCATTTCTGCTTCAAAACCTGCATAGTGACGTTTTTCTACTTCTGCCTTTTTCTTCGCATATGTTTCTTCCCCCCAGATTTCTTTTGCAGTCACTGGTGTTGGCATTACATTCGAAAAGTATAAAGTTCTTTCGTCTTTTTCAGGATCTGCCTTTCTCCATGCAGGGTATGGGATGAGTCTTCTTTCGTCTGGGTTACTTCGGTCTCCCTCGAATCCTGCAAGAACGTAAATGGAGTATTCATTGTCTTCTGGGACTCTGGATTCCAACTCTACTTGGACATCCAAAAATTCGCCTTTTCCTGTATCAGCATGTCGTCTAACAAAGTTTACACCTTTTAGGCGAATCCTTGCATCATACATGGAAAGTGGATACAAATCACGATTGTCTTTTGAGGCAACGGTATTTTGTGTCCCTTGTGTATTCCCTGATTCTTGTGCGAATAGAGCACAAGTGAGTAGGGTGAATGAGATGGCGAATATTGTTTTGTTCATGTTCCGACTACCAATTTGGTTTATACAGATAGTATCGAAGAAAAGTCCTAGAAAAATTAGGGAAATTAGGCTTTTTTCGGGCGATTGTTCTCGTCCACAAAGACTACCTTGGGTTGGTAATCGGTGGGAAGCTCTTTTTCTGCCACCTGGCCGTAAGTGATGATGATGACTTTGTCACCCTTCATCCCGAGCCTTGCGGCAGCTCCGTTGAGACAAATGGTTCCCGAACCCCGTTCTCCCACAATCAGGTAGGTTTCGAACCGAGCCCCGTTATTGACGTTCACGACGCTCACTTGTTCATAAGGTTTCATTCCGGCCAGATCCATCAGGTCTTGGTCAACGGTGAGACTACCTTCGTAGTGGAGTTCCGCCTCGGTGACGACGGCTCTATGGATTTTGCCTTTGCAAACAGTGATGATCATTCTGACCTCTCAAATAAAACTCTAAACATTTTGCCTGATAGATTCAAAAGGCTTTTTTGGACGAGAACATGGATTTTCGTATTGATCCGATCTACAGAAAAAGGAATGGAATCGAAGAGGGGGGTGACTACATAATTTTCGTAGAGGTTGGGGTAGTGACGATTTTCATCGACCACACGGCCACGGAAAGCTTCCACAACCTTCATCATCACCCGTTTGTCTTCCCGGGAAAGGACGAGCCCATCCATAGGTTTTAGGAACCGTAAAGTAAACCCTTGGATTCCATTTCCCGCTATTTTGGGAATGGCGTCAATATGGCCTCTTTCTTTTAGAAATAAAAGGGCTTCGTTCAGTTTGACGGGGTAAGGGGAGTCTTCTAAGTGGATATAGTCTCCTCTTGTGATCATCTCCGCATGTTTTTGGAAATGAACACCATCCGAATAGTAAAGGAGTTTCGCCAAATCGAGGCGGGCTCTACCATTGGGTGATTTTTCGAGGATCCAAAGGATCGCATGACAAAGTTTCTCCATCGAAAAGGACTTCCTTCTTACCTGTTTCCTTCGATTGTTCCGTACTTAAGATACGTGAAATTCCAGGAAAATTCCAGGAAAAATCGAAGGGAATCCATGCTCTTTTTAGAACACAGTCCATGTTTAACAGGGGGCATAGGTGCGAAAGCGGAAAATCTTTTGGTTTCCCCAAGTCTTTTGTCTTCCTTGGGTGTGGAACTGATCACTCTGCAAAGAGGAGGGGATTTTACTGCACATGAACCAGGCCAAATTGTGGGATACCTGCAGATTGATTTGAAAAAACGAAACTTAAGTCTCGGTGATTTTTTACGGAGTTTAAACCAAAGTTTGGTGGCGGCTGTCAAAGAAACTTGGGGGCTTACTGTGGAAGAAAATCCAAAAGCCCCAGGCCTTTATTTGGTAGAGGAGCCCAAATTAAAACTCATCTCCGAAGGAATCTATGCGAAGTCTTACTTTACCAGTTTTGGATTTGCTTTGAATGCAGTGAATGACCTGAAGACCTTTTCCCTCATCAATCCTTGTGGTGCCAGATCCGAAGATATGACTTCGCTTCTTCGGTTAGGAAAGGATGAGGATTTCCCGAAGAAACGGACTCAGTTTGTTTTGAGTTTTGCTAATACATTTCTAGACTTACTTCCTTAATTTCCTTTGTATTTTCCTCTGTAAATCCATTGGTTTGGCCGAAAGGTATAAGGGGGATCTATG
Source organism: Leptospira sp. WS4.C2 (assembly GCF_040833985.1). NCBI lineage: Bacteria > Pseudomonadati > Spirochaetota > Leptospiria > Leptospirales > Leptospiraceae > Leptospira > Leptospira mgodei. The sequence goes on along the minus strand of NZ_CP162139.1, from coordinate 2,446,760 downwards.
AAATATTCACGTTTTTTTCTATCCTTTATTCTTTTCTTTTTCCTCTGTGAGACCTTGGCCCTAAGCGCCGTGGTTTGGACTTTTTATGAATCTTTACAAAATGCACTCACCCAAGAGCAGTTTGTTTCTGACCATAGGGCTCGGGATTTGACACTAGCACTTGCTAAAAGTTCGGAACAAAGACTACAGAACGAAGGTTATGTGGAGTTGGAAAAAATGTTCCATCGATACGTGGAACAATCCAAAAATGATCCCGAAGAGTTTCGTATCAAAAAGATCAGCTTGTATTCTGCGGATGCGACTCTCCTTGTTTCTACAGATACCATTTACACACCCGAAGAACTAAAAAATAGAAAACCGGACGAGACACTCCTCCATTCTACTTTCTTTAAAAAAGGAATTCGGATGAAAAAATGGGAATGGTCGGAGGCAGAAAATGGAGAAAATCCTATCCTTAATTCCAAACGAGATCCCAAGGTTCGTTCTGGTTTTGAATGGGTCATTTCTTATTTGCCACTGGCAAAGTCGAATACGGTAAGACTTACTTCTCCTCTTTACAAACCAGGAACCCTGGATGTATCAGGTCTTGTCATTTTGGTTTATGAACGAGGGAACTTAGGATTACTCTTTGAAAATCAATGGAAACTTGTGGAGTGGATGGTAATTAATTACATTCTTTTTGCATTTGTTGTGAGTTTGATTTTGACAGGGGCTTTTGTGGCCTATACCATGTTAGTTGCCAAAGATTCTAATGTAACTCCAAAAGAATCTACAGGTTTACCTCTTTTTGAGAAAAAAACCGTAGAAACTTTTGAAACAAAAGAAAGTCCTATGGAACCGGTTGTCGACTTAACAGAAGGACCAAACAGGGAAACCCCTGCGAGTAATGGGGCAGCTAGTGAAGTAGAAATCCTATCGGAAGGTCCACTGGTTTCTACTATTTCTTCAGATTCCCACCAAACACCGATCCGCGATGCGATCTTTTTAGGATAGAATATGGAACCCAAAGATAAAGTTTTTTCAATTCAGCTGAAAGGTGGTTTGGACGGAGCCAGTGCCGAGGATTTCTATCGTTACTTTGAATCCCAAGTAGGCAAAGGGTATCGAAAGTTTTTATTTCAATTTGGTGCTTTAGATTTTATCACATCGAATGGGATCAGTATCCTTGTAAAAATCCATAAACAAATCACAAAGATGGGTGCCGTTTATGCCATTTATGGAGTGAAACAAGAAGTCGAAGATGTTTTGAGTCTGGTCGGACTTTTTGATCGCCTTCCGATCTTTCGTGGCCATAGCCAAGCGGAATCCTTTCTTTTGCAAATGGATCCAAAACGCACCGGTTCCAAAGAAACAAAACCTTCACCTACGGAGTCCGCCCCATCCCCAACTGCCACGAGCGAAAGCCGAATCCGTTTTTATTTTACAGGCAAATCCAAGGATAGGGATTCTTCCCTTGGTTCGAAAGAACCGGTCTCCCAACTAGAATCTATTTCCGATGGGGAAGAAACAGAACAGGCTATCACGGCTAAAACCAGTTCTTCTCCGATGGAAACGGTTTTGGAAGAAAAACTCAATAGCCTGCGATTGGAAATCAAAGAGACTTTGAATCATGAATTAGAAAGAAGATTTTCTGTTTATAAAACTTCTCCAGAAAAAGAAGAGAAACGAGTCACGATTCCGAGTTATATCCAATCGAAAACCAAACAATTGGAAACTGTCGAACGGATCATCCAATGCGAAGTTTGTGGCACAAGGCTTAGACTTCATAAATTTGGCAAACATGAATGCCCAGGTTGTTCCACTCAGTTTGAAATGAGCCCAAATGGTTCTGTACGTTTTCTTGAAAAATTGAATCCCCTCTAAATTCTGGTCTTATGACAAAACAAGCCAAGGGAAGTGAGTCAAGCACCAGGCGTTCGCTTGCCCTTTCTTTTTATACCTTTTTATCTCGCATTTTAGGTCTTATTCGAGACCACTTTATGGCTGTTAGTTTTGGAACAGGTATGGTCGCCTCTGCCTTTAGTGTTGCTTACCGACTTCCCAATATGTTTCGTAACCTACTTGCGGAAGGGACCTTAAGCCAATCTTTTATGCCGATTTTTTCTGAATATGAAAAGATGGGTGTAGAGGAAGCGCGGGTGATGTCGGGAACTGTGCTTAGTTTTTTATTTCTTTGTTTGTCTATCTTTGTGGCTCTTTTTTGGTTTTTTGCTGCAGGTTTTTTACCGGCTCTTGTGGGAGGATCTCCCGAATATGGGGCTCTTGTCGTAGAACTTTCGTTAGTTTTGTTTTTTTTGATTATGACGGCAAGTTTGTCATCGATATTTATGTCGATTTCCAACTCCCATCATAACTATTTTGTTCCTTCTCTTTCCCCAATCATCCTTAACTTCAGTTATCTGATTGTATTTATTTTTGTTTTTCCTTTTTACCATGAGATTCGAGATAAAGTGTTTGTTCTGACTTATGGAATTGTGACGGGAGGTGTCTTACAACTTCTCGTACAAGGCTGGTATGTTTATAAAACTGGATATGGTCCCATCTTTCGTCTGGACTTTCAACATCCGGCAATTCGCAAAATCTTTAAACTCATGTTACCGGCGGCCCTTGGGGGAAGTTTCTATCAAATCGGACTCCTTGTGGACATCTTCCTTGCCAACTACATCCAAAACCAAAACCCAGGCCTTGGGGCAGTCGTGAGTTTGGATTATTCTCAAAGGCTTGTCCAACTTCCCACAGGAATCATTGGAGTGGCCTTGGCAACGACTATCCTCCCTTCGCTTTTGAAAGACCTCCGCGAGGGACGTGAAGAAAATGTTCCAAAAGAAATTGCCGATGTTTTGTCTTTTGCTTTCTTTTTAACTCTACCAGCAAGCATTGGTTTGGCGGTCCTTGGTGAAACGGTTTTGGATTCTATTTATTATGGGGGGCGTTGGGACCATTTAGCAACGATCACTGCTCTCTATCCTTTGGTATTTTATTCATTCGCTATTCCGTTTTATAGCATCAATAAAGTTTTGGTTTCTTCTTATTATGCTTTTTCAGATACAAAAACTCCTTTGCGGATCCAACTGGTTTCCTTTGGACTCAGTGTAGTGGTAAGTATTGGCCTTATGTATTTTTTAAAACATTCGGCCATTGCTTTGGCATCCGCTCTCAGTGCATCGGTCACTTCTTCGCTCCTCCTGTTTTATTTAAAATCGCACCAAGTAAAAATTCCCTTCCTTACTGTTTGGCTTCGGATTTTGAAAATGGTGCCTGCTTTATTTGGACTTCTCTTTTGGCTTGTTTTGTCAGAGTGGGTAGGAAAACCTTTTTTGGTAACTTACCTTTCCGAAGGTTGGGATCTCGGTTTTGCCAATGTGAGCCGGATTTGTCTTATAGTATCCATTCTTCCTGCGGTGTTCATTTACTTTGCCTTGGCCGGTTTTACCAAACTTCCAGAAGCAGAGATCATTTTAGGAAGGTTCCTTCGTAGGTTTCGAAAAAATTCACTATAGTGTCAAATTCGCAGAACTAGAATTTGGTGGAAATTGTCTATAATATCCTAATCATTTAGGATGAATCATCTGTCTCAAATAAAAAGGCCTATCTCTGTTGGTTCAAAACAAACATTGATAGACCTTTCTTTCATTATTTAAATCGCGAACTAGCCGGTTTTTGGTTTTACTTCTACTTTGTTGAAAGTTTAGAAACCACTCCTTCGCACCGAAGACAAAGTGTTCCTTCTGTTTGTGAAACATGACGCCAACAGCGTGGGCATTCGTGGTGTAGAGGTTTACGGATTTGGATGGAATCCTTTTCCCCTTTCCACTCTGAAAAAACTTCTCTGATGCCACTAGCTTCTAATGTCACTTCGGATACCACAAAGAAGAGACTTAAGTCTTCTTTGTTCCAGCCAGTTTGTTTCAGAGAGTCACCTAATACCAAAACTTCCGCTTCCAAAGACTTTCCTAGTTTTCCTAATTTTCTTGCTTCTTCTAAGGCTTTTTGTACGACTTCCTTGGTTTGAAACACTGGTGCGAATTTGGATTCTAAATCCGAATCCAACCATGCGGTTAAGTCGGAAAAGTCAGAATAAAAAACAGAGTCCTTGGCTCCAAATTCATTCCATACCTCTTCTGTTGTGAAAGATAGGATAGGTGCTAAGATTTTTGTTAGGGTTTCTAAAATCAAAGCCAGTGCATATTCAGAAGACTTTCTTGTTTTTGAATCCTTGGCGTCACAGTACATTCTGTCCCGGATGATTTCGAAATAGTCCTGTGAAAGATCCACTGTGCAAAACACTAAAACTTTATGATACACTTGGTGGAAGTGGTAGTTCTCGTAGAGTTTTTTGGCATCTTCATTAAGTTTTGCCAGTTTATGCAGATAATACCTATCGATAGGTTCTAAGTCTTCTTTCTTTAGATTCCATGTAAGAGTTTCTGCATTTGTATTGCCTAACAGATACCGGAATGTGTTTCGAATTTTGCGATAGGCTTCGGCTACCGTTTTGATCGAGTCTTTACCGATTTTGACATCGTCTCTAAAGTCTTGGGTCGAAACCCAAAGCCTTAGGATATCGGCCCCGTATTGGTTGATGATATCCGTTGTGGGATTGATGACATTCCCAAGGGATTTAGACATGGCATGTCCTTTTTCATCTAACACATAACCGTGGGTAAGGACAGATTTATAGGGTGGTTTTTTTCGGATCGCCATAGACGGCCAAAGAGAAGATTGGAACCAACCTCTATGTTGGTCGGAACCTTCCAAATACAAGTCAGCGGGTTCGCGATCCAGAGAATCACCAAACACAGCAAAGCTGGAAACGCCAGAGTCAAACCAAACATCCAAAATATCTTTGTCTTGTTTGAGTTCTTCCGATCCGCATTTGGAACATTTGGTTCCTTCAGGCAAAAGGTCTTTGGCTTCTCTTTCATACCAAACTTCGATTCCTTCTTTTTTCACAATTTGGATGAAATGTTGGATGGTTTTGTCATCTAAATGGGTAAACCCACAAGACTTACAAGTAAAAGAGGGAATGGGAACGCCCCAATTCCTTTGTCTCGACAAACACCAGTCAGGTCTCGATTCCACCATGGAACGAATCCGAGTGATCCCCCAATCGGGAATCCACTGAACTTTGTCGATGGCCTTCAATGATTCTTCTCTAAGCCCCGCATGGTCGATGGAAAAAAACCATTGTGGTGTGGCCCGAAAGATCAGAGGTTTTTTACTCCTCCAACTATGAGGATAGGAGTGAGTGAATTCAGAATAGTGGACGAGTGCATTTTTTTCTCTGAGGAGGTCCACAATTTTAGGATTAGCATCCCAAATTTTGATTCCCTTCATCATTTCAAATTCATCCGTATAACGGCCGTAATCATCTACTGGAGAAAGAGGAGGAAGGCCTGCCGCAGTTCCCACACGGTAGTCGTCTGTTCCGTGGCCAGGAGCTGTGTGGACACAACCCGTTCCCGCATCGAGAGTGACATGGTTTCCAAAAAGAGGAATGGAGTCTCTCTCGATAAACGGATGTAAGAAGGTCATCTTTCCCAGATCTGCACTTGTTAAAGAATGAATTTTTGTGAGTGTAATTCCCGTTTTTTGTTCTACTGCTTCTTTTAAGCCGTCCGCAAGGATGAGCCTACCATGAGTGTCCGACTGGAAAAGAGAGTAGTCCAAATCTTGATTAAAACAAATGGCAAGGTTTGCAGGAAGTGTCCAAGGAGTTGTGGTCCAAATCAGGCAATAGGTATCTTTTTCGCCCTTCACAGCAAACTTTACATAGATGGAAGGTGAAACATGGTTTTGGTATTCGATTTCAGCTTCTGCGTGAGCTGTCGCTAGATCAATACACCAATACACAGGTTTTTTTCCTTTGTAGATATATCCTTTTTCAAAAAGAGATCCAAAAACTTCCACAATCCTTGCTTCAAATTCCGGAGCCATGGTGAGATACTTTCTATCTTCTTCCCAGAAACATAAAAACCGACTGAGGTCTTCCCCTTGTTTGCCAACAAATTCTGTTGCATACTCGCGGCATTTTTTTCTAAGGTCGCTCGGACTTGTGTTCCTCGCTTCTTTGCCAAGATTCTTTAACACCTGTACTTCGATGGGAAGACCATGGCAATCCCATCCAGGAATCATGTCTGCGTGAAAGCCCGCAAGTGATTTGGATTTAACAATGATATCTTTTAGAATTTTATTGAGAGAGTGGCCTACATGGAAATTTCCATTGGCGTAAGGGGGTCCATCGTGTAATACAAACGAAGGTTTGGATTTACGAATCTCCTTCATGGTTTGGAAGACTTTTTTATCCTTCCAAATCTTAATCTGACCAGGTTCCCGATTTGCCAGGTCGGCTTTCATGGGGAAGGAGGTCTCTGGGAGGAGAACCGTTTTAGAATAAGGATTTTCCGTTTCTGGTTTGGCCATATTAAGACCAATTTTTGGGGTCTAGGCCAAAGAGAAAACGGAAAAAAAATCTTTAGTTCTTAGAGTTTGACTCGAACCTTGGGAAGTTCGTCCCGTAGTCGTACCACATCTGATTTTTCGAGTAAGGTCTTTTGTAAAACAAGATGTTTCAGGGAATTCAATTTAGATAGGTTTTTCGGGAGAGTTTTGTATTCTCGCATCAGTGTTAGATCAAGGATCTCTAAATTCGGAAGACTCGCAATCACCTCAACATCAGCCTCTGTTAGACGGACTTTCGTTTCATCCAAAGCGAGCGTTTTTAATTTTTGCAAACGTGCTATCACCGGTGGAATTTCATTTAGTTCCGTTCTACCAAGAAGTAGGATTTCTAAGTTTTCTAAATTACCAATTTCATCTGGTAAGGTTCTGATAGGGTTTCCGAACAGATTCAAAATTCTCAATTGTTTAAGGTTTCCGATTTCTTTCGGGATCTCTTTTAGCGAGTCGTATTGGAGAGTCAGTTCCTCTACCTTAGTCAAATTGCCAATGGATGCAGGTAAAACTCCCACTTCTTTGTTTGAAAGGTTGAGAACCCGATCTTCCTTATGGTTTTCTAACCATTCCTCTGCATTGACCACTTCCTTATTGCAATGGAGAAATAAGGCTGTAATAAAAAATATGGTAAGTGTTTGATAAACAAAAGACTTCATAAAACCAGATTTCTCATTTTAAATATTTATTATAGCCAAATTCTAATTCTCGAATGATAAACTGAATGTAGTCCATTTGGTCACGATCCGATTTATAGATACTTGCTTCCTTTCGGTAATACTCAGCCAATTGGGTTCTAAATAAGATGGTCCGAAAGTCCGATTTGCATAGGATGAGTTCTCTTGGTCTGTTTTTTAATTGGATCGCTTCTGGAATCTTCATCACTACAGAAATTTGTAAGATGGCATGTTCAATCTCAGCTACAATTTTGTTAGAATCTTTTTTTTGGTCAATCGCTGGAAGGTGCATTTTGATTTCTTCCACACAATCTTCTATACGGTTTCGTAATCTTTTGAAATCATAAACTTTTTCGGCGATGCTATTGAATTTTTTAGGATAAATAAATCCTTCTGCCACCTTCGCGATGCCTAGTGACCTGTTTTCTTTCGGAGTGGATAGAGTTTGTTTTTCCACTGTTGGTTTTTGTTTTCCATCAGAGCGATAAAGGTAACCGAGTGTGAGGCCTACAAGAAAACTAAAGAAAAAACCACTGGCAATGTATTCCAAAGATCCTAGTAAAAGCGAAACTACTGTCGTAACAGAGGCTAATGTTAGGAAAGTAAAAACGCCAACAGGAACATGAAATTTTTCCTGAAGCGCCGAAAAAGAAATTCTTGATTCATGCGGAAGGTTTTGGTTCGAAATTGTTTCTTCTTCTATTTCTTTTTCTAGAATTTCTTCTTTGTCAATATTTTGATCGGATCTGTTTTTTAGAATCACACGAATCTGGTCAAGGATCGGAAGTTCGTTTCTATAATTGGAATCAGTTTTTGCCAGTGTGAATGTATTGGCTTCGACCTTAGAAAGTTTTTTCTGATCTAGGGCAAAGAGAATATGGAAGTTGTCCTCTTTCATTTCCAAACAGCCATAAATTTCAGAAAGGGAACTTACGATTTGGGTAATGGCTTTTGCATATTCTGATTCACTTTTTAATCCTAGGGATTTAATCTCCGCATTTAAATTAAGTTTGGTGAGTGTGAGTGTGTTTGCCGTATTGTTTTCGATTTTTGTTCCCAGTAATTTGATAAGTGAAGTAACTGCTTCCTCGGCATCTTCTTTTTTCTGCTCTTTTAGGCGTTTGCTAAGTTTATCTAAAATAAGGAGACTTTCCCTTACCGAGTTTCCTACTCGTTTTCCTTCTTCGCTTGTAATTTTATCATAAGGAAATTCTTGAAGGAGTGTTGTGAGGTTCGGAATAAAGCTAACACCTGCTTTGAGAAGGTCTTCCGTTCCTCTGGGGAGAGCCGTTTCTAGTTCGTTCAATTTTTCTAAAAAACCCGTGTATTTATTTTCCGATGCATAACGTTTGAGGTACGGAAATGCAAAAGTCCTTAGACCATCCAGTTGAACGGCGAGGTGGCGCGCATATTCTGGATGATGCGAACCATTTGGCAAAATGAGATGGTAACCGGGAATGATCTCCACAAGTTTTGCTGTTTCTTTTCCTCGGGTGATTACATCCAATACAAAATCCTTCATGGGAATGTATCCGAAAGACTCCATCGTTTTACGGATCATCGATTCTAATTCGCTTTCATAGCTGAGTTTGGTGGGAAAAAAATAAGTATTCCCTTTTTGGTCGGAACGAACGAGGCCCGCTCCAGGATTTTCTTCTTCTAAGAGTAATTCCCGGCTTGCTCTGTTTTTCAATAGTTGGTCAATCAAATCAACACTGTATTTGAAACATGCCCTACGAAAGGGAACGATATCCGTCTTTTCTTTGTTTTGAGGAGCAATCATACTCACGCGCATGGTGAGCTTTTGGTCTACTAACAATAAAAAAGGATAAAAATAGACAACTGCTTCTCGATTGTGTTCGGTGAGACCTGCAAGTTCTTTAAAGGCTTCGACGATTGCCGCACCCGACTTATGTACTTCGGTGAGTTGGACTTGTTTCGAGAGTAACTCTGGAATGGAATCCACTGTCAAAAGAAGAGATGGGGTGATTTCGGCACTGCCATGCATTTCCAATCGTCTATGACGGACTCGGAGTTCTTCCAAAATTGCCTGCGAAGTCATTGAGTAACTTGCAATATTTTTAGGCAACGGTATGAAATAGGAAGGATCCGCCTGTTCACCAGTGAGTGGTGTTTCTGAATCTGTGGGTTCCGAGAATTGTTCCAAAATATACCTTCTGCAAACAAGTATCAAAATCTATTTTCGACAAATCAAGAGAGAAAGTTGGGTCTCGGGAGAGCTTCGGTCTCATGGGCTTCATAAATTGAGAATTCCTGACCCGGTCTTAAGAGGAGTGATTCTTCCGTTCTAGGGGAAACTAAAAATTCAATTCCTTTTGGAGATCCAATGGGTTCTTAAGAAGTGCCAAATTTTTCGGTGTTTTTCCGAAAGTGAATCTAGGGAATCATAATTCAATGGTTTTAGAATTTGTATAAGTACTTATATAATGTCACTCTTATAAAAATTGCATTCATAAAGCAAACGTAGAATAAAAAATATCTTAAAAATGATAATCGGATAATTTATTGATTAGACTTCTGTCTCAATTTTTCGTCTATAAACAGTATGGATATTAGATTGGCAGCTGTTCTCTTGGAACGCCAAAAGAAAGTAGATAGTTTTTTTCTCTGGGCGATTTTAGCCCACACTCCCCTTGTTTTTTTTCTCTCGTTAGGATACGGAGCTACTTTAGTCGTCACTCTATCGGCAGTTTTACTTTCCTTTATTTCTTTTGTCTTTTATCGATTGGGTAGAGGATCCTTTTTATTAAGAGCATGGAATGGTGCTACCCTTATGATGTTTAGTGCCCTTTTGATTCAGGCCCAATTTGGCCGGATCGAAATGCATTTTCATGTCTTCAGTGCACTCGCGATTCTGTTTGTTTATGAGGATTGGAGAGTTTTATTCGTAGCTGCTTTGACGATTGCCATTCATCACCTTGTTGGAAATTATGTTCAAGAATTTGGTACTGTCATTTTCGGAACCAAAGTAATGGTATACAGTTATGGAACAGGGCTTGAAATTGTTTTCACTCATGCTTTGTTTGTTGTTTTTGAAACAGGAATTTTAATCTATTTTTCTATTCGCTCTGTTTTAGAACTAAGAAAACAAATCGAAGCACAAACTAACTTCGAAACGATAATTGCAGGTGTTACGGCTGCAATGGATGAAGTTTCTTCTGGAACAAAAACTTTTGCGGAAAATTCTAGTCTGATTTCGCAAAAAGTGCGCGAATTTGAAAGTTCATTTCAAACTCAATCTTCTTCTATCGAAGCAATTTCGGCAGCAACCGAAGAGACAACCGCATCCAGCCAATTGATTTTGGAAGGATCCAACAGGCAGATCAATGAAGTAAAAACCGTAGAGGAATTGAATCGAAATTTATTTAGTTTGAGTGAAGGCTTTGTAACATCCCTTGAAGTGATGCGTTCTAAAATCCAAGAGTCTGCTGATAGCGTAAAAAAAACAGAAACGGAATTCACTGGATTGTACCAGTCCATGGAAGTAGCTGTGGACGATTCTGAAAAGATGGAAGAAATTTTGGAGCTGATTTCGGATATTGCAGAAAAGGTCAACTTACTATCGTTAAATGCATCGATAGAGGCAGCACGAGCAGGTGATGCCGGTCGGGGATTTGCAGTCGTTGCTTCTGAGATTTCTAAATTAGCAGATTCAACAGCAGAAGCGACTAAAAACATATCTTCTATATCAGGAAAGATCAAATCAGCAATTCAAATTAGTTTCAAACAATCCAACCAAATCAACCAAACAGTTCAAAGTTTTGTGAAATCCATTTTGTCATCAGAAGAAGGGATGAGGGAGCTCACTGTAAAAATCACGAGTACTCTTTCCGCATTTGAAAAACAAGAAAAAGCACTGCAAACTTTGGATCAAATTGCACAAGAGATGCAGATATCTAGTAGGGAACAATCAAACAGTATGGAAGAAATTTCTACTTCGGTAATGGATTTGAATGTTAAAACTCAATCCAATTTGGGAACAAGTTCCAATATGATTGCTCTTATTGAAAAAGGAAATGTGATATTCAATGACATAAAGGAATCTGTGGAAACCTTGGCAGCCATGATTGAACATGACGAAACATAGAACAACCTTCAGAAACCTTGGACTTTTGTCTTTGGGTTTTTCGTTACTTTTTGTTCTTAGTTTAGGGATTGGTTATTTTGCAAAAAAGTCTAGGTTTGTGGAATGTCCTTTTTGTAAGGAAAGATTCCAGTTGGAGCCCAAAGATACTTGGATTTGGATTTATCCTGGGCTTGTGGGTTGCGGTAAAAAATGCCCTTTGGCCTTAGAGTCCCTTCGCCGTTTTCAAGAAAGATTTCCAGAAATTCAATCTTCCTTTTATTTTTTAGTTACCGATCCTGGTGAAACAGAAGAGGTGATCCAATCCTACTTAGCTTATTATCAAAAGAGTTTAAAGATCAGAGCCCTTCGACCGAAATCAGAAGAAGAAATTATGTTTTATCGGAAGTTAGGTGCATATTTACCACTGCATCCCTCTCTAAAAAAAAGAGATGAACATGGAACTCAATTTTTTCTTATCCCACCCAATCGCGATTTTATGTATTTAATGCCGAAATTGGGAGAAGAAGAGTGGGTCGAAATCCGAAAGGAAATTGAATCGAAATTCATTCACTGATCTTAATGGATCATATGGTAAACTTCTTTCATTTCCTCACGTAAAAGTTTCATTTTGTTCGGAACATCGGGATGAGAAATATCCTCTGGGTTCAGTAGATAGTTTTCTGGTCCAAGTTCTTTAATCATCATTTTTGTTTGCCAAGTATTGTCTTGAGGCATATTGATGTCTGACAAAAAAGTATAGTTTCGTTTGAGTTCTGGTTTTACAAAATCCAAAATAGAATTAAAATGATGGTCGTTGTAAATTTTTCTTCCATCCGCCAAACGAGTGTACCCTCGGACCACATAATCAATGTAAACTACATCGCATTCAAAGGCTTCAAATAAATAATTGATGGAGTCCAAGGGAATGATCTCTCCGCAAGTGGATATATCAATGTCTACTCGGAAAGAACAAATCCCATCGGGATCGGCAGCATCAGGATAGGTGTGGACTGTGATGTGCGATTTGTCCAAGTGCATACTTACTTGGGCCGAAGGAATGGGATTACCGCCACCTTTCACATCACTCATAAGAACCATAGCAGAAGCACCTACAGGATCGTAATCTTGTGCAGAGACAGAAAGGATATTGGCATCAATTCGTTTGACAACCTCCTTAGAAATTTCTGTAATTTTGCTAGCGTTGTATTTGTCGTGGATATAACTTACGTATCTACCTTTTTGTTCGTCATCCAAAGTGATGCAAAAATCGTAGAGGTTAAAACTCAAAACTTTTGTCAGATTGTTGAAACCGGAAAGTTTGATTTTTTCTTTATCCATTGCTACCTGCTTGTATAAAGAACAGAAATTCGGCTTTTCGGTTAGAGGCAACTGAAATAACGAGAAAGTTTTAGAAAAGTCATGGAAAACAAAATGGAATGGTGGAAACAAACTTCAATTTACCAAATTTACCCTTGGTCCTTTCAGGATTCCAACGGGGATGGAATTGGCGATTTACAAGGGATTCTTGGTCGTTTGGATCAAATCCAAGATTTGGGTGTGGAAACCATTTGGTTCTCTCCCTTTTATCAAAGCCCCGGAGAAGATTTCGGATACGATATTTCTGACTATACGGCCATTGATCCACGGTTTGGAACGATGGAAGACTGTGACAAACTGATCAAAGAAGTCCACAAACGAAAGATGCGAGTGGTTCTCGATATGGTGATGAACCATACCTCAGACAAACATCCTTGGTTTTTGGAATCCAAATCCTCAAAAGAAAATCCCAAAAGAGATTTTTACATTTGGAGAAAGGGAACAAAAAAAACTCCGAACAATTGGATTTCCATGGTGGGGACTTCTGGTTGGAATTATGATAAAACAACGGATGAATCTTACTATAGTAATTTTTTATCCTTCCAACCAGATCTAAATTATCGGAATCCAAAAGTCAAAAAAGCCATGTTGGGAGTGTTAGATTTTTGGCTGGGGAAAGGAGTGGATGGGTTTCGGCTCGATATTTTTAATTCGATTTATAAAGATGAAAGTTTTCGAGATAACCCCCCGAGTTTTCGATACTTCCCTACACCAGATAACCATGATGAGGCGTTTTTTCAAAAGAAACAATACAATTTGAATTTACCCGAGTCCTTCCAATTTGCCAAGGAAGTCCGTAAACATATCTCCAAATACAAACAAAAACCATTTCTGATCGGTGAGGTGAGTGGATCGGATAAAGTTTTAAAATCCTTTTTAGGGGAAAAGGCTGATGGACTGAATCTTGTCTTTCAATTTGAATTGATCCACTTTGATTACCATGCCAAGTTCTTCAAGGAGCTTGTGGAAAAAAATGAAAGAGAATTTCCGGCTCCTTTCACTCCTACTTATGTATTGGGAAACCACGACCAAAGGCGTTATATTGATCGGTTAGGTGGTGATATTCGTAAAGCAAAAGTCCTATCTGCATTTCAGTTTTTGGCAAGGGGAATTCCCGTTGTGTATTATGGGGAAGAAATTGCAAGAAAGGAGGGTAGGATTTCCAACTCCCTTGGAAAAGATCCGATAGCCAAAATGAATCGGTTCATTCCTTTGTTTTTATCCAATCTCCTTGGAATTTATATCAATAGAGACAACTGTCGCCTGCCTATGTTATGGGAGATGAGTCCCAATGCTGGATTTTCGAAAGGAAGTCCTTGGTTGCCTGTTGGTAAATTCCAAGAGGAAGATACTGTGATCCATCAAAAAACAAACAAAGATTCCCTTTGGAACCATTACAGATCTTTATTCCATTTAAGAAAAGGATCCCTTGTTTTGAAAGAGGGAAGTATCAGAACCAAATCCTCTGTTAACCCTGATGTATTGTGTTTTGAAAGAATCCTCGGTGATAAAGTTGTGATCGTGTATTTAAACTTTGGGGAGAAGGAGACCCAAGAGGTGGTTCCTAAGGGATCTAAGTCATTGTATCAATTTGGTGGGGCCAAAGAAGTCGAAGGATTTCTCCAATTGGAATCCCATTCGGGGGCTGTTTTTGAAACGAAACTAAAGAAGTAAATGCCCGTTAAGGTTCAGAATTTTTAAGATCTTTTGGATCTGTGGGTTTACGTTGATGAGTAGCAGTGTCACTCCCTGTTTTTGGTAGGCCATTTTTTTATATAAAATTAACCCGATAACAGCGGAGGATACTTCTTCTACATTGGAGAAATCTAAGTAAAGAGAGGAAACTCCTTTCTGGAAGATATTTGTCATGTCTTCCTCTAGGCCTGCTGCAGAATATACATCCAATCGATTTGCTTCAATTCGATAACAATTTTCCTCTACTGATTTTGTGACCATATTGTCCCTCACAAAACAAAGAACGGTAAAAAGAAAAAATACCTTAGGGTTTGTGGAATAAAATAAACTAGAAAAAAAATTGATTTTCCTTCGAATTTCTTTCAAACCCTAAAGTTTCATTTACGGATGGATATGGGAATTTCTTCTTTTGGATCTAAATTGGAAGGAGTGAGAGGATCTCCACTGATTCCATTTAATCGATATTAGGTCCCAAATAAAATAAAAAATCACTCCAGAGTCCAGTTTTGATTGTCCCCAAGTCCGTAGACCAAAGGTATAACCAACTTCTGCAATTTTTTCTGTGCGAACAGAACCCAAAATTTCAAAAAGAATTTTATATCCTCTAGGATGAAGTTTTCCTTTTGTTTCTAGATATACCGATTTTCGAATTCCAAAAAATCCACTCATCGGATCGGAAATAGGAACAGGGAACAACCACTCAGAAATTTTTGTAGCAAACTGGCTTGCTAACTTTCGAAAAATGGGGAAGTTTCCATAACCACCATCGGAACTTCTCCTCGTAGCAACGACAATGTCGTTATCCTTCAGAAGGCGAATGACTTCTGGGATTTTTGTGTAGTCATGTTGGAAATCAGCGTCCACCACAACTAAATTGTCACCTTCTGCCTTTCCATACCCGTATGTGACGGCAGAACTCAAACCCCTCTCTGTAATTCGAACAAAGGGTTTGATTCTTTTGTCATACTCAGCAAGAACTTTGGCTACTTCAAAAGTTCCATCAGGGGAGTTGTCATCCACAATGACGATTTCAAAATCCAAAGATTCTTTCTCTAAGATTTTAGAGATTGTTTCTGCACAGTTTTTGATATTACCGGCTTCATTATAAGTTGGGAGTATAATACTTGTTTTATTTTGCATGACTGGTCATTTAACTTTTTTTGTTTTTAAAAAAGCCCCTTTGTTTGATTTTTTATACATAACTCTCCACTTTCACAGGAATCTGCGATAGCTTTGGAACATTCGGAAAACAATTGGTACTGTTTGGTACAAAGAATTTCGCAGGCAAATTGATACACCTTGGGATCTTGTAACTTCTTTTGGTCTTCGTTTAAACAAAGACTTGCTCTTTCACAAAGGAGTTTACAACCCGAGGATTGGTCTGATTGGGCCTTTTGTCCAAACTTTGGGGCATTGTCTTTAGAGAAGTCCCAAAACGAAACAAGGACTAAAAGGAAAAGAAGGAATCCGTATTTTTTCATTTTATTTCTCCTCTTTTCCAAACAGTGATTTCCGATTGGAAAGAACGTTTGTCCATCTTCAGTAGCGCTCGCAAAATTTGATTGGAATCTAAGTTCAAATGTTGTTTCCACTGAAACCAAGATGTTACTTTCTTCCAGTCCTCTGTAAGGTCTGTCTCTCGAAAGACGATGAGAGTATCTGCCGTGGGGCAGGTTTCTTTATAAGTGAGTGGCAGTGCAAAACTCACTTTCGAATCTTTGATTCTGTTTTGTATGTCCATCGCCGTCCATGGGTTTTCGGCAATTACACAAATCTCTTTTGTATCGATGTCTATGAGTTGTTTGGCGGTATCAGGATCTGCCATCGGTCGGATCAGAAAAAACATAGTGATTGGAACCAGGATGAGCTGAGGTAAAAAGATTCCGTAAAAACGAAATTTTTCATTTTGTAAGGCAAGTAAGGCTCCCACAGTGATGATGATTCCCAAAAGAGAGAGGGCAAAGAGTGCGGGAAGTCTCAGTAGGATTGCTATGATGACAAATAGAAAGTAAAAGATGGGAATAGAATATCCATTGTATTTCGAAAGTATCAATGTTTCCCAAGTTTCTTTTTTTAAGGCAGGTAATAAAAAGAGAAAAGCGATAAAGGGAGTTACATAGTAAGGATCTTTTCTATTTGGCATTAGATGAAAGATGGTAACAGATAACAAAAATACCATAACCGAGATAGACCAAATTTGATTTTTTTGCTTCGAAGGTTTTCGTATAGAAATCCAAACAATGTGGAACAAAGGGATCGTAAATGGAATTGTATAGAGGAGCCAACCTCCCCAAATTCTAAGACCAGACTGGTTGGCCGCATAAAATTTCCCCATATTTTCAGTAATAAAAAAGAAACGTAACAATTCTTTTCCAGAACTGGTAAATAGATATAAGTAGGAGATCCAAAGGATAGGAATTAAGAAGGAAAGAGTAAACAGTAATAGCGTTTTTCTTTCTTCACGAAGAGGGCGAAAAGTGATTTGGAAATGGCCTCTCCTGACTCGAACCATTTTGATGTACAGGTAACTGAGTAAAAATAGTAGAATATAAATATGAAGGATAGGACCTTTTAGTAGATACCCGAATCCAACGAAGAAACTTCCCCAGGCAACATAGGTGGCACTTTTTGATTTCTTTGATTGGTAGAATAAAAAAACATAAAGCAAGGTAAAAAAAACCATTGCTCCTTCCATCATAAGAAGCCCAAAGAACTTGAGAGAAAGAAATGAAAATCCAAATGCCAGGGTTGCCAGTTTTGTTTCTTTTACCGATTGACTGATGGATTGGTAGAGTTTGTAGAACAAAGTCAAAGTTCCAAGGCCAAATAAAAAAGAAACCAATCGTTCCGAAAAATAACTCACACCAAAAATCTTATCAAAAAACATTCCCATCCAAAAAAGAAGTGGAGGTTTGTATGGATTGGGAAGGCCCGATAAAACAGGAAGAGTATAACTTCCAGCATCCAAACTTTCTCGAATGGATCTGATGTGCATGATTTCGTCTCCCTGTGGGAAGGCCGCATCGGGAACACCGAGGGTCATAGCGAAAATTGCAGATAGAATCAAAAGAACAGCAAAAAACATGATGACCCCTTTTCTCCATAAACGAAGATACTGACTGGTCAGTCAACGTGTTTAAATTGAAAATGTGAATTGGATTTTTTTGTGAGACAAAATGGGGAGATAAGGAGAAAAACAGCTGATTCTCGAACAAAAACTTTAATTTTGTCTAGAAATGGCACGAAAACCGGAGTCTAAACTCCATTGTATGAATCCTTTATTTGCTGAGAACTATCAGATTTTGGAGCAGGGGATTTATCTTTTGGAATCTATTTCGAACGATAGGTATAAACAAAAAAAACAAAATATGGATGCTTCCATTGGAGGACATTTTCGGCATATCCTGGAACATTATGAATTGTTTTGGGAAGGTTTAAAGTCAGGTCATATTGATTATGACAACCGGAAACGAAATCCAGAACTCGAAACCAATCGATTGTTCGCGCTGGATTCGATGATGGGTTATGCATCTAAGTTTCAAGAAGAAACCTTCAATTTAGAACCTCTGACAATTTCTCAAAATTATAATCCAAAAAATCCAATTCCCATCGTAACAAGTAATCTCACACGGGAATTGATGTTTCTTATTTCCCATACGGTGCATCACTATGCTATCATTTCCATATTGGTAAAGTTAGATGGTGGAGAAGTTCCCGAAGGGTTTGGATTTTCTCCTGCTACCTTATTTGCAAAAGTAATAGAATAAGTTAATTAACTTGAATTAGAAAATCTGCTCTTTTACCAATCGATCGGAAAGTAGTCCTTTAGGAATTTACCAATCCAATGTTTCCCTGTGTTGACACCATCAAACAGGGGATCAACGACTCGGGCAGCACCGTCCACAATATCTAGGGGTGGTTGGAAATCATGAAGGTCCTGTTTTCTTTTGGCAAGTTCCACAGGATCTTCGTCTGTAACCCAACCGGTATCCACAGCATTCATAAAAATTCCATCTTTTGCAAAGTCCTCTGCAGAAGTATGGGTCATCATATTGAGGGCTGCCTTTGCCATATTCGTGTGGGGGTGGCGGTCCTCTTTTTTGAATCTATGGAATTTTCCTTCCATGGCGGAAACATTGATGATGTGTTTTTTTCCCGTATTGTCCTTTCGCATAAGCCCAACAAGGCGGTTACAAAGTACAAACGGCGCTACTGCATTTACCAATTGGACTTCTAACATTTCAGATGTATTGATTTCCCCAAGCCTTAGTCGCCAACTATTTGTTTTGCGAAGATCAACTTGTTGTAAATCCGCATCTAATTGACCGTCGGGAAATACTGCTTCCAATTCATGGGAATTGTCGTGGGAGTAGGGGATTTGAGAAAGAGCAGCTGACGAGCGAATCCCAACCCCTGGCGTTTTATGATTCCAACTGACAGCTAGGGCTGTGGCAGCGTCTTTCATTTCCGAATCCGACCGATAAGAATCTAACTCTTGTTTGCAGTGTTGATAAAAACTAAGTAACTTTTGTGCTTCTGGCGGTAATTCAAGAATGTTTAGTTTTTCTGTGTCCAGGAGGTGGCTATAAAAACCAGGCGGGCGCCTGACTGTTTGAGCCGCATTATTGATCAGGATGTCTAATCTTTCTAAATGATTTTCTAAAAACTTACAGAAAATTTCTACACTCGGTGTATGCCTTAGATCTAATCCAAAGATTTGTAAACGATCCTTCCATAAGTGGAAATCAGTTTCTTTGGCAAAACGAATTGCAGAATCATTGGGAAACCTTGTGGTTGCGATGACTCGAGCACCTGCACGTAACAAAAGTAAGGTTGCTTGATACCCTATTTTTAAACGAGAACCTGTAATGACTGCCACGGTTCCACGGAGGTCTGTTGTTTGGAACCTTTTGGAATAATTGAGCTCCGCACAGTTAGGACACATTGAATCATAAAAAAAATGAAGTTTGGTGAATGGTGTTTTGCAGATATAACATGGTTTGGGATTGGAAAGTTCTTCTGCTTTGTCCCAGGACCAGCCGGCAGTATTCGAAATTTGTAAAGGTGCTTTAAAAACTGCAGTTTCTCTGGCTCGCCTGATGCCAGTTAGGGCTGTTTTCTGTTTTTCCTGAATTTTGAGTGTTTGTTTTTTTTCGACACGGACTGTTCGGTTTCTTTTGCGAACCTCATTTCGATCGGGCCGCGATATTTTGCCACAAAGGATCATCAGTTCCAACCGTTTTTCTTCTGATATTGTTACAAGGTCCTTGGGAGATTCCAAAAGAGTTTTTAAATCCTGTAACAAAGAATCAATGTCCATAGAACCAGAATTTTGATTTGAGACGGGTGAGCAAGTATCTTTGGGACTGTAAGCTGAGTAGAGGGAAGTGGTAAATCTTAAACCAAGCTAGTCCTATCAGTCAAATTTAAGTTTTTAAAACCCGAATTTTCCGTTTTCCTGTAAATTGAATCGACCCGTCTAGGATACAACTATCTGTCATTTCTAACTTTAAATCTGTTACCTGTTCTCGCATGTTTTTAAGAATCGAAATCACATCCTTGGTATCGCAAGTACCGAGTGCTCGATACAATTTCTCTTTGTCATAATAGAGTGATGTTATTTGTTGCTCCAATTGTTGTATCATAAAATCCGATTCGTTTGGAATCGAGACATCTGAGTTTGGGTCTTCGATCAAAATTTCACGAATAGGTTTAGTTAAGAATTGTTGGATTTCAGCCAAGTCTTCCTCGTGAATCAATGGCTCTATTGCTATTAAAATATATGTAATCAGGGACGCTTGGATAATTAACTTTGAATCTGTATTTCCTGTGTTAAAATTTTGGTATTGAACTTGTGTATTGAGTTGTTTCCAAAAACATTTTAATTCGACGTATTTTGAAAATAAAAGTACTCGTAATTCCTCTTCATCCTCAACGTCTTCTAAAATTTTCAGAAAATTGTTAATAACGGAATTAAACCAAACCTGCGTAATGTGTTCATCCTCTTTTGACATTTCAAAACTCTTTCCCCAGTCTTCAATGTTCTCCATTACAGATCTTGTAAAGGACTCATTTTTTAGGTTATCTTTAATAATTTTTAATTCCATTGTATAAAGGTCCGGTGATTAGGTTTTATTTGAATAGTCTGTGGTTTGGGATATAGGCAGAACGAATGGATTCAATAATAATCTGCTTGGATTCGATTCGTTTGAAATTTTCTTTGAATCTGTAAAGGCGGTTTAGTTCTGATTCTAATTGGTAAAACTCATGTAGAATCACATCAGTGTCGGAAGTTCCTAGTTGGGATTCTAACTCTTCTTTTTCTTTATAAAGATCTACAATTTGAGATTCCAAGTTTTCTGCGAGTGAATTGTCCATCGGAGATTAGACTGATTATTTTTTAAGAGCAGAAATTAAATTAAATTCTACTAGGATACTCCAAGGTCTTTTACTATGTCCGATGCGAACTGGCTTTAGAATTCTTGCGATATTTGATTTATCAATGAAAGTAAAACTTTCTCCTCTTTGGATGGCTTTTTTGGCTTCGTCTGTCAGTATATCTGCTCTAGTTCCTAAGGATTCAATGTCTGGGTGGGAGGCAAAGTTTGCATTGTAGGTTAAAAGAGATGTTTTGCCAATGCCAAATATTTGTTTCGGAGAGAGCTCAGCCTGCAATTGTTCCAAGGAGAAATCTGCACCAAGGATACCTGCAAATTTAGAATGTAAAAATAAATTGGTCATGAGGCTCGTCATTTTGACAGTTTTCCCTTCTATTGGATAATCGTAAGGTTCCATCATAATATCTTCGCCTAAATCACGGGGAAGGGTGTACCATTCATTTTCACCCGCTGTGTCATAACCTTGTAAAGGTTCGATGGATATCCTTCCTGTGTGCCTATGGCAATACGGAACAAATCGACCTTGGGAATCGTGCCCTTCTTTTCCAACATAATCTTGATCCATTAAATCAATCACGTTTGGTTCACAACAGATCGCATAAGCAAGTTGTTGTTCATTTTGTATCAAGTATTCCTGTAAGATGAGAAGTAAATGTTCTCGTTTCATTCCAATATTTGCATGGACCAAACTTTGGATTAGAAATTTCAAACCATACAAAGAGGTGGCCATGATATAGAATTTGGATTCGAGATCTTTTGCGATATTGCTAGTCCAAAGTTCAGCATAGTCAAGAATGGATTGTTTTTCCATCTCTATGACATCAGAATTTGCAGCAGTATTTTCTAAATTGATTCGAGATAAGATGTCAGAGATTTTTTTTGTGGCTTCAGAAGTTTGAAATGACAATTTAGTCACTTCATTTGCGACAATTTCAAATCCTCTGCCGTGTTCACCTGCTCGAGCAGCTTCTATAGAAGCATTTAATGCAAGTAAGTTGGTCTGTTTTGCAATCTGTTGGATTGAGGCCGCAACCGAACCAATTTCTTTGGAT
Organism: Leptospira sp. WS4.C2; assembly: GCF_040833985.1. Classification (NCBI taxonomy): domain Bacteria; kingdom Pseudomonadati; phylum Spirochaetota; class Leptospiria; order Leptospirales; family Leptospiraceae; genus Leptospira; species Leptospira mgodei. Next base: position 2,425,021 of record NZ_CP162139.1, on the reverse strand, counting down.
CTTTCACCGAAGGAATCGATAAGGTCTTTCAGTTTTCTCATTCCTAAATTAGAATAATTGTCTTCCATGTCCTATCCTGTATGGTCCGTTTTGTGGCTTCATTTATAGTATCGGATCTTGTTATCTAGCTATTGATAACCTGCTTGCTGCAATCGAAATAGTTTTTCGTATTTCCCTTTATTTAAGAGGAGTTCTGAGTGACTTCCCCATTCTGTTTTTTTTCCTTGTTCGAGTACTAAAATTTGATCTGCCATTCTTACTGTGGAAAACCGATGAGAAATCAGAATCACAGTTTTTCCTTGTGTATGTTCTCTAAAATGTTCAAATACTTTCATTTCCGCTTCTGCATCAATCGCAGAGGTCGGTTCATCCAAGATAAGGATATCGGCACTCGTACGCATAAAAGCACGGGCCAGTGCTATCTTTTGCCATTGTCCACCAGATAATTCCCGTCCATCTTGAAACCACTTTCCAAGCCTAGTAGAATAACCTTGTTCCAAACGTGTTACAAAGTCATGGGCCATTCCTAGTTTGGCTGCAGGAATCCACTCAGCTTCTGATTGGATTTTTTGAACATCACCCATTCCAATATTTTCTCCCACTCTAAATTGGTATTGGACAAAGTTTTGGAAGATAACTCCAAACCTCCGACGTAAAGTTTCTTCATCCCAATCTTCCAAATTTATTCCATCTAAATAAATTTTACCGGATGTGGGTGAATACAAACGAGTTAATAGTTTGATAAGAGTTGTTTTTCCTGATCCATTCTCCCCAACGATCGCAAGTTTTTCTTCCGGTTTTAATTCAAAACTAACATTAGAAAGCGAAGGTTCTTTTGAGCCGGGATATTGAAAGGAAACAGAATCAAAAACAATCCCTAGTCTTTGGTGGTTACCTTTTTGATTTCCATATTGTTTTAGAATCGCTAGATCTAGAAATTCCATTAGGTTTTCAATATACAAATGATCTTCATAAATTCCACCGAAAGCAGAAAGTGCATTAGAAAAAGTGCTTTGTCCTTGTCTAAAGATGACAAGATACATCGTCATTTCACCTAATGAGATTTTATGTAACAGTGCCAAACATACAATCCAGATATAGGAACCATAAAAAGCAAATTGACTGAGTAATCCAAGGAGGAAACTAAAAATCCCTTTATAGATTGTTAGTTTTTTATCTTCGATATAAATCCGTTGAAAGTTGTTTTTATACCTATTTAAAAATTCTTTACCTAAGTTAAAGAGTAAAATTTCCTTAGCGTTGTCTTCTCTTGCCATAAGAGTTTCTAAATATACTTGTTCTCTTGTTTCTTTTGCTTTCCATCGAAACAATCGAAAACTATGATTGGAAAATTTTGTTTCTGCAATGAAAGAAGGGATCGCTGCAATGACTAAAATAAAAGATGCTAATGGAGAGAGTTTGATGAGAAGTCCAAAAAAACTAATGATGGTAATGGATGATTGAGCGATGGTAAAAAATCTTGTGACCATCGACAAAGGTTTGGAAGAAGCCTCTGTCCTTGCTTGTGTCATTTTATCATAGGTTTCGGAATCTTCAAATTGGGTGAGTTCTAAACGAATGGCTTTGGATAGGATCCTTTCATTTACTTCCTGGCCTAAACGAATCCTAAGCAAAGTATAACCGATATTGTATAACTTCTGAGATCCAAAATAGAGAATGGTTAACGCACCTTCCGTATAAACCAACCTAGCGGCATCTGATTGTAATAAATCCACCCATTGGTCAGATTTTATTTGGCTTTGGAGGATGGAGTCGATGATTAGTTTTCCAATCCAAACGAGAGTAGAAGGAAATAAACCATTGGCTATGGTCAGGATGGAGATGAGTGCGGTTAAACTAGGGGAGCTTTTGTAAGCCAAATCAAAGGCGATTCGTGAAGTTTTCAAAATCCTTAAAAAGGTATCAAACATACTAGTTAGATTGTTTTCGGCTTTTGTTTTCGATACCTTTTTTTACTTCGAAACATTCTGATCAGGTAGAATTCCTGATTGCCATATCCCTTTAGGATTGTGAAGATGATAACACAATATGTCAAAAGAACGGTTAGATAAAGTTCTCGGAAATTACGGACTGGGTTCACGTTCGGATGTCAAAAAAGAAATCCACCAGGGAAAGGTCCAAGTGAATGGTGTGGTGATCAAGGATCCTAGTTTTAAAGTTTCTCTTGCTGATACGGTGACTTATTATGAAGAGACTCTAGTTCGAAAAGAATTTTATTACTTTATGATGAACAAGGCCCCTGATTGTATCACAGCCACAGAAGACAGTCGCGAAAAAACAGTAATGGATTACTTAAGTGAAAGACATGAGAATATGGATTTGTTTCCTGTGGGCCGGTTGGATAAAGAAACAGAAGGGTTGTTGTTATTTACTACAGATGGTCCTCTTGCTCATTATTATACATCCCCTAAACACTTTGTTGAAAAAGAATACTATGCAGAAATTTCTGCCGCAGTAACTCCTGAGGACATACTCGCCTTTGAAACAGGAATTGTTTTGGATGATGGTTATGAAACCCTTCCTGCAAGATTGGCCATTCCTGATCCCAACCAACCAAACATAGTGACCGTATGGTTAAAAGAAGGCAAATACAGACAGATTCGTAGAATGTTCCAAAGTTTAGGCAAGGAAGTCACTTACCTCAAACGAATGAAAATGGGAAATTTAGAATTGGATCCTGCGCTTGCACTTGGAGCCTATCGCGAGTTAACAACGGAGGAAGAAATTCTTCTTAAACAAAAAGCGCCCATCATTCAATAAACCTTTCGATTTTATCAAAGAAGGCGGAAGGTGCTCGTCTAGGTCTCGAGTTAGAAAGAGAAACGAATAGTTGTTCATCCTTCATGCTAACCAGTAAATTTCCATTAAGATCTACAATATCTTGTCTAAAATAAAATCGAATCTTTTCAAAACTTTCAATCCAACTTAAGATTTTTACATGAGAGCCTGGCTCTGGTTGTTTATAGATTACAATTTCTCCTCCCATAAAAAAGGTGGTGGAGTCTGTTTCTTTAATTAAGTTTAGATCTACAATTTCTTTAAAAAATAAAAAACGACCTTCCTCAAACACCTTCCATATTGCATCTGAAGGTAAATTCCAAAAACAATTCATGTCGCTGAAGGGAATGTAATAATCATGTTCTACCGTATTTTGTAAAGTGGGCTTGGGGTGGATGGTAAATTCATAAGGGATGATGGCATTAATTTCTGGAATGGCAGCAATGATTATATTTTTTCCATCCTGAACCAATCGTGACGTTGTTTCTAATTCGCAGGCTTTTTTTCCATCACCACCCACAATCGTTTGTTTCCAAAAGAGAATTCCCTGATCCATCTGATATACTTGCGATTCCACAGTAATTTCAGCATTGACGAACTGTTGGCTTAAAAACCGGACATAAGTAGATCCGGGGATATAGCTGATATTTTTGCTTAACATTTGCTCTATGGGATAACCGAATTCTCTTAAGACTTCGCATCTTGCATCGTAACCAAACTTTTCATACGTTCTACTTGTGACATGGCGATTCCAATCTAAATCAAAGTGGTGTGTGGTTAAGATTTTACGAAAAAATTGACTCATTCCACCTTTCTCTTCATTACAAGTGAATGGTAAAGTAGAATTCCAGAGAGATTTCGATCACAAATCTTCCGTTTGTTATTTAAGACTCGTTCCCAAAAGTTTACCAATAATCTCCAAATCATTTTTGTTAGTTTTAGATTCTACAAAATATGGTAACTGCCAATTTTGTGTTGTCATGCCTTGTTTGTTGTTTGGTTTATCCCAGGATGGATAAACGCGGAATCCTCGTTTGCCTTCGTGTTTTCCAGAAAGAATTCTTTTTTCATTTAATATATGTTTTGTGAATAGAAAATGCCCTAGATGATTTTTGTTAATCGTTGCGACTATATAAATGTCAATATCATCCTTGATATTAAATGGTTCAATAGGACCGTTTTTACTACGTTTCCATAAGGTTACAAATTGACCGATTTTTTTTGGAGTAATTTTTGCTTTTCGATATATGATTTTTTTCTTTTGGATCTGAAAATAACAAGCATTGTATTCTGCACTTTCCACTTCAAGTTGGATGTTTTGGATCACTAAACCAAGTGAATCGAATAAACTTTCTTTTGTAATTGTTAAGAAGGAAGGAAATGGTTTTAGGTTAGTAGAATTTTGTGGCATATGGAAGTGATTACCTTGTTTTAATGCGAAACGGACTTAAGGCCAACAATGGATAAGATGAGTGTAACAAGAAAAAATATCCGCCAAAAATCCGCTGGTTCTTTGAATAAAAAAATTCCAATAAGGACAGTTCCTACAGCACCAATCCCTGTCCAAACCGCATAACTTGTACCAATTGGTAGGGACTGTGTTACTTTAATGAGTAACAACATACTGATTAGTAGTGATATAAAAAAACCAAAATACCATAAGTAGGCTTCATTTCCTGCGGTTTCCTTTGCCTTACCTAAACAAGTTGCAAACATAACCTCAAATAGCCCTGCAATAAAAAGTAAAATCCAGTTCATACTAACTCCCTAAAATGTAGGTTTTCAGTTCTATCAAGGGTTGTAAATCTCATATAAATCCTAACTTTCCTGATTAAGTAGTTGAGTTAGATGATTTTTTAGAAAGAAGGATTTAAATTTTGTCAAAATTCTACGAAATTCGGCCCCCTCGTATTTTACTAGTTTTTTGATCTGTCAAAAAAAATATTCAACTAGTTGGTTTAATAATTGACTAAAAAAACTCTTCCGTTTTTATTCAACTAAATGGTTGAATTACGTAGAAAAGAACAGATGTTAGATCGGGTGTTTGCTGCTCTTGCTGATCATTCGCGAAGGCAGATGTTAGCTAAGCTTCGTAAAGGTTCCTTGAGTATTTCTGAACTTGCGGAGCCCTTTGCGATGTCTTTTGCTGGGGTCGCCAAACATATCGATGTGCTTACCGAGGCCCAGCTTGTTCGGAAGGTGCGTGCTCCAGAAGATGGTCGCAGTTATCGATTAGAGTTACAAAATCAAACCCTATCGGAAGCAACCAATTGGATCAGCTATCATCAAGAGTTCTGGACAAATAAATTAGCAAAACTCGAAGCATTTTTAGAGGAGAAGGAACATGAGCCAACAAGTTCTAAAAGTAGAAAAAAAAATTAATGCAGACCCAACCCGTCTTTTTCAAGCATGGCTCAATGCGGAAGATTTTTCCCGTTGGTTTTTGTCTGGAGAAATGATAGGAATTGATTCCGTTACTATGGATCCCAGACCAGGCGGAAAGTTTTTAATCAATATGACTCTGGATGGAAAAATCCTCCCGCATGAAGGCGAATACATTACGATCGAAGAACCTCATAAACTTGTGTTTACTTGGCGTTCTCATGCAACGGAAAACAGAGATACACTTGTGACTGTTACATTTACTGATCTAACAAATCCAGGTCGTTCAAAAGGTTTAAAAGAAAAACCACAAACCTTAGTAACTTTGATTCATGAAGAACTATTGAACGACATCCAAATCAAAATGCACAACCAAGGTTGGACAAGTATTCTCGAAAGTTTAATTCATTGGATAGAAGAATAGGTGCTTCGTTTATAAAAATAGAGATCAGTTGAGTAGAGTGGAATTAAAAATAAGGAGAGTTGTATGGGAATATATCACAAAGTAGGAATTCGTGCTGGCGAAAAGGAAGTGATCAGTGCACTGGCCACAAAAAAAGGTTTAGCCAACTGGTGGACAAAAGATGTCGATGGAAGTTTTGCTTCCGGAGTTTCTTCAGTAGGAGAGTCGATTTATTTCGGATTTGGACACGGCAATGCGATTGAAATGAGAGTGCAGGAGTTAGGAGCCAAACATGTGTTATGGGAATGTATTTCTGGACCCGAAGATTGGATTGGTTCCCATATTGACTTCCAATTAAGTTCTGGAAAGGCAAAAGACGGAGATTTGATGACAATTCTTTACTTCCGACACAAGGATTGGAAAAAAGAATCTGAGTTTACTGCCCATTGCAGTATGAAATGGGCAATTTTTTTACTCAGCTTAAAAAACTTCATAGAAGATGGGGTTGGTCGACCGTCACCAGAGGATATCAAAATAGACGACATAAACTGATTCTAACCTATCGCTTTTTTATGAACACGTGCCTCTATATTTTTATTTAAAATATAGAGGCTAACATAAAAGTGATTTAACTTACACTTGACGATTTATCTTTGTCTTTCATTTTAAAATTTAATGAATCCCAAGGTAAGTTTATCAGCGCTTAAAGTCTACGGCGCAACTGTCATAATTTCACATAGAGTTTTGAAAGGTGAGGAAAGCAAATATGAAGACTGGATGAATATAATATCTTCGTACTGCAAAGCTGCGATTGGACACTTGGATTGGCAGGTTATTAAACCAATTCCAAACTTAACTTCTACCTATACCTTTATCATTAGGTTTAATTCTGAAGCAAATTTAAATAACTGGATGAACTCCTTAGAGAGAAATCGGTTAATCCAGGAAATAAGTTATTCTCTTGATCGTGGAGACCAATATGCAACAAGGAATGGCCTTGATTTTTTATTTTCTTTTGAGAATCAATTGATTAAAGCACCGTTACGTTGGAAACAATTTTTGGTTACTTGGTCAGCTATTTTCCCACTAGTAAATCTTGTTCCCATTATTGTTCTACCGATCTTGCGTCATTTTACTCCTTATGAAAATAGAATTTTTGATTCTTTTTTCATTTCTGCCAGCATTGTATTTTTAATGGTTTTTGTGATTATGCCAAAGTATACAAGTTGGATCAAATGGTGGCTATATAAACAATCTTAATTGACCCATCCTAAAAAAGTAATCTGTTTTCATGATCATCGATATTAAGTTAACACTAGTAGTCTCAAGTATTAGACCGCCTCAGAATTTAATCTAAGACTTGTTACTACTCTACTATTGATACTAATGCTAATATATAATCTCTTTTTTATTCTAGATGGAATAAATTCTTCCATTGCTCCTTCCGTTTCCATGCCAAAAGACTGCAACTAACAAGCAGAAAAAAGATCATAATAAATGGAGCCGGGCCAACGCTATTTTGCAAAAATCCTAAGTATAAAATAATATTAAATATGATTGGAGATAAGATTAATAATCCAATCACTGTCGTTTTTCGAAATAGAATTAGAAACCCTCCGAAAATTTCCAAAACACCCACGATCTGCCATAGGTAACCCGTGGAAATGATAGCTGCGATAAAATTAGCCGCTTTCGGAGTCATGGGAGGGGTGGGCATAAAAGCATAGAATTTACTGCTCCCGAATAGGATAAAAACACTACCTAGTAACACTCGGAAAATAAAATCAATTTGCTTCATATATTTCTCCAAAAAAGTTGTCTGGACAAGTAATATTGTAAGCGGAAATCCGGTCAACATTTATTTGTCTGGACAAGTAAATGGGTGCAAAGAGAAATGTATTTAATAATATGTTTTTATTAGATGATCAAATTGGATTTAATTTGAATCGCGTTGCTCTTCTTTTTCGAAGAGAGTTGATTCGTTGCCTTCGGGAATTTCATTTAACACCTGAGCAGTGGCAGGTGTTGGCGATGTTATGGCAAAAAGGAGAATTGACTCAAAAACAAATCATTGAATTAACATTACAAGATGCACCTTCTGCTTCAAAAATGATTAGTCGAATGGAAGGTGCGGGACTAATTCAAGTGGCAGTCTCAAAACTTGACAAAAGATCTACAGTCATCAGCCTCTCGCCCGAGGGAAAATCGTTACAAAGAATTTTGCCAAAAAAAATCTTGACTCACTTTGAACCCATATTGAATTCAATGTCGGAAAAAAACAGGAAAATGTTTTTGCTTCTATTAAAACAATTTCGAAAAATTCTTGGTGATGAGATGAAGAAATAATCACCGTTAATGGATTGAGATTATTATATCCGTTCCCCAGATTACTTTAATTATATTTTCATTTCTGTTAGGAGTATTAGTTCATACAAAACATTTTCGGTCTGAAAAATAATTGCCACTAGCTTCGCTTTTTTGTTATTAGAAGGATTATGATCGAATTATTTGAATTTGCTTTGTCGGGAAATTGCTACAAAGTCAGGTTGATGTTATCACTTTTGAATCTCAAGTATGAAAGTCGTCTTGTGAACGGACCTGAACGGGAACATAAATCAGAAACTTTTTTAAACATGAACCCCTTTGGCCAAGTCCCAGTGCTTAAAGATAAAAATGTAATCATTCGTGATAGCCAAGGAATTTTGGTATATTTGGCCCGTACTTATGGAGAGGCAAATTGGTTTCCTAACGATCCTATCCAAATGTGTGAAGTCGTCGCATGGCTTTCTACGGCGGCGAATGAAGTTTCGCGAGGTCCAAGTGCACTACGAGCGCATTATTTACTCGGCCGTCCTATCAACTTAGAGGAAACAACTTTGGTTACTGAAAATCTTCTATCTATATTGGAAAATAGACTTACGAACCATAATTGGTTAGCCACAGACTCAGTCACCATCGCCGATATAGCAGTATATCCTTATATTGCTCTCGGTCACCAAGGAAAAGTCGATCTATCTTCATATCCTAATATTCGAAAATGGCTTCAGCGTATTGAAAGTTTGCCTAAATACATCCAAATGACGGGTGTAGAATTGCAAGCCATAACATAGGTATAAACATTGAGTTTCCTTCTGAAATTGTTTCTCTTGACCATGAATTTTTTAAAAAGAGTTTTTTTACCGTAATAAAGAATCGGTTCATTTTAAATTAGAGAGTAGAAGGATTAGTCAAACAATGTTTGTTCATAATCAAGGTCTTCGGTAATAATTTCGTTCGGTTGAAATTGCGTAATTAGTTTTTTAACTTGAGGTTCCGAGTCTAATTTTGGATCGAGCCACGCGCCCTGGTTTTCTTTTCGAATCACAATTGGTTGCCTGTGTTTATTATCTCCCGAGTTATGGATTTCTGCTGTTTTTTCATTAGCAACTTGCGTGACGATGGTTACCCATGTAGAGCCATTTGGGTATGCACCCCAAATTCCCCCGAAAAATGAGTCCCTATCTATAAATTCAATTTTAAATTTATGTTTTTCTCCGCTCCGTTGCATTTGCCATTCAAAATAAGATGTAACAGGAATTAGGCATCTATTGGTTGAATATTTTTTCCAAAAAGAAGAAGAGAAAATATGCTCTGATTGAGTTGTTGTAATTAGGCGATTCGCAAACAATTGTTTAGTTCCCCATGTTCCTGAAGAAAGAGAAATCTTATCTTCAAAGCTTCTTAGATAGAAACAACGATCGTTGGGTTTGACCGCTAATCCGGTTTTACTATACTTTTGATAATCTTCTTCGTAATTCGAGATATCACATAAAAAACTTTCCCATTGGACTTTGTAATTTTTTAGAGCTACCGATCTGTTCGTAAATAAATTTGACATATAAATTTTGAAAAAACCTGAAGTTCAGGATAAAAATAATGACTCTACTCGAACCAGAGTAACCTATTCAAGAAAAATATCAATAGTTATGTTGGCTGTTGATAAAAGTTTAATTTTTTTTAATTATAATCATGAAAATTTGTATATAGAATAAAAAAAAGTTTTGTATAATTTAACTAATTAAATTCGGAGAGAGCCGCGAAATCCTCTAGCTGCATAATAAGAATCTGCACCATTGTGGTAGACGAAAACAGTTCCATACCGAAAATCTGCAAATAAGGCCCCTCCTAAATTTCTGATACTAGCGGGCGTTAATATCCAGCTTGATGTTTTTGTATCAAAGTTCCCTATTTTTTGTAGTTCTTTATATTGTTGCTCGGTCAATAGTTCGATGCCCATTTTGATTGCCATGTCGATAGCACTATTCTTGGGTTTGTTTTCTTTTCTTCCGTCTAACGCCTTACGGTCATAGCAGACACTTCGTCTGTCTTTTGGGCTTTCTGTAGAACAATCAAAAAAGATATACTCATCTGCTTTTTTATCATATCCAACTAGGTCGGGTTCTCCTCCTGTTCTTTCCATTTCATATAGTGACCAAAGTTTTTCCATATTGGATTCCAATTTTGATTGTAATTGTGCCCACTCTATATCTCTATGACGATCCATATTTTTCTCAAAACGGTTTTTCAGTGTTTTGATTAGGTCTTCTAATTGTTTGGCGGAAATTTCCTTTTTAATACCCATACGATCCCTCATTAGTTTATAGCAGCTTTGCCGTTAATAGTTTTTAAGATATGCTATCTATAATTTATAGCATGGATGCAATAATTACTAAGCATTTTTTTGTTAAATAAACAACAAATATATGATTAATCTAAGACTGAATATAATTTGCTGTTATTCATGAATTTCTTTATTTATCGATTAAAACACAGTTTAGAAAAGTATTCAAGCTATGCTATTCCGATCTTTTTTCCGAAAAAGTTCAGATGATATATTAGATTTCTGTTGGTTCTATACGTTTCTTTCTTTTCCCTTGTATAATAAAAAGCTATTACTTTATTACCCATAGAATGGTGGTATTCTCAGTTTTGCATTTTTTAAGTTCAGCCCATTTTTATTTCATTGGGTGTTGTATCAAATTCCTTTTTTTCCGATTCTTCGATAAGTTTTTCAAAGATATCATTATTTGTAGGAAAAATTGAAATTAATATCAGAATGGAAAACATTATTTTTCTTAAATACAATCAACGTTAGAGAATGTAATTGGATATTTGCTTTTCGACTGTATAAAACGCGATTCCCTATAGGTTTTTTCAATAGCAGAAATTTGATCGAATTTAAGATTGTTAGGAGAATCTTCGATTTCTTGTTTCACTGATTCAGAATCTTCAAATAAGGATATTGTATAAAGTTCTGGTAGACAGCTCTTGTTACAGAGTGTTTAAATCCTTTGGCGAAATTTGAACTAGTTTCTAAAAAAAATTAGTTCTCCAGGGTGCATTAAAAAGGCTAATAATATTCGAAAACTAATCGTTTTTTTGATTTTATCCATACACTGGTATACATTCGCGGGCCGTTGCTAATGCCTGTTACTTAGAAATTCTCATTTTTCCAAAATTATAGCTTCTGCTTCTGGTGCAAGTAAACCAATAGAATAGCTATTTTTTTGTGAACATAGACTCGTCTTTAGCTAATGTTTGAATGATAGCATCAATTCTCTTTGCTAGCTCAATGCCTTGTAGGTCAGTAATACCTTTTCTTGCTTCTAAAACAGAAAAAACTTTATGTCCTTCATTTCTAAGAAGTTATATTAGTCGAAAGTCGACTTTTTCGTCAGCGAGAATACTAACTTGCAAGCAAGCTTTCTCTGCTTATTACATGGCTTGGATATGAAATACAAGTAAGGATATCGTTTTTTCGATTCTTGGTGAAGATTCTAGAATTTCTTCGATAGACATTCCATCACCTAATCGTTCTAGAATTAGATCGACAGCAATTCTTGTATTTTTAATCACGGGTTTACCGAGTAACACATCAGGTGAGGATGAAAGTCTAGATTTGTAATCCACGCAAAGATTCTAACATAAATATGAAAGAAAAGTCAGGTTTAGTAATTAGAGAAATCACTGGAATTTGGTAGTGCTTTTGCATATTTTCGTCAAAAAGAAATTAATAGGTTTAGGGAATGTTGTATAACGAACTAGGCTAACCGGCGTATGCTGGCCCTGTGTTTGCGAGTGCAAGGGGAGTGCCAGAAGCGTAGTGGTAGGTTACTGTTATGTGAAGTCGCAAGTTAATTAAATATCCAAATTTTGTATGCACTTTCTGCCAATTCTAAACTTCGTTATTTTATTTGTTTTAAGCCCCATTTTTTATATTTTGTTGCAATCATTTTTGTTAAGTTAAAGTTAGAATCTTTATAGCCTGAAAATTTATCGTTTCCTTTTGCCTTTACAGTAAATTCGCTGTTTTATTTTCTTATTCCATCTGTGCTCTAATAGAGTTAAATTTCCTATCTTATTTATGCAAGAATCATATTCTATTTTTAATTTATTATCATCGGCACCGCTACCAATTTCTTTCAATAGTGAATTTTTCCATTCAGTTGTTAGAGTTTTTGGCATTATATGTTCAGTATTTATATTTTCTATGTTAGCGCTCGTTGCATCTGATAAGTTTTCTAGTCTCCATAAAATATATTTGGTTCTAGTGTCGGAAGGGTTAAATTCATTATTCGAAAAGTTGTGAATAAAAAGATCTTTTGAAATTCCTTTTGTAAGTTCAATGAACTTGTTTTTTATTTTATTCTCTATGTTGTTTGTTTCATCTGATTTTTATTATGCGAAGTTGCTTTTAATGATATTTCTTAGCCATTCTAAGATAAAATTAAATTTTTTATAATTATTATTCTGATTAAAACTAATTATTGTTGGAATTCTTTTTTTCACTTTTTGGCCTACATTCTGGTGAAATTTCGCATGAAGAAGTAAGGAGTATTAAATAATTATCTGGTTGGTTACATATACTGCTCCTAGGACTTCTATCATTTGTAGATGAGCGAATAAACTCGCATGTAAGAATTGTGGAAATCAAACATTGCCTATTTTCCTTCTTTTCCTTATCACATTTACCTGAAATTTCGGAAATTTCGCTTCTGCAATGTATATATGCAATCAATAGAGTTGGAATTATGATTTTTGAATATATTTTATTTTTCATCTTGTCTCATTCGTATTTTTATTTCATCTAATGTGAAATTTTAGATAAAAAATGCAATGATTTTTGTGATCAATTTCAATGTTTGATATTAAAGTAAATTTTTTTCAACGTATTTTATGATTTATCTGATATTAATCATTCGTTGCCAAATTTATTAATAGTATAATATATAGAATTATTTAATTTGAAATAATTTAAAATTTTAAGGAATTCTAATGAAATTTTCGATTAATAAATTTATTTTAGGTATGACTTTAAGACATGGGTAACGGTTATGAGTCAAGAGAAGGGTAATACTTTTTTGTAACTTTTCTTGGTTTATGAACTTTGTATGAGTTGGTATCAGGATTGATCAAGAATAAATTTTGATCTAGAAACCCTAACTTGTTATTTCCGAACCAAATGGAAACTGAATCAGATTCCTTTTTTATCCCGATATTAAATCCGTTAAAAGGATTGGCGACCATAATTAGATTTCCATTATAATTGATGTAACCTCTGTCGTTGACATGCCTTTGTTTGAATCCCAAAGGGTAAGCAATAAGTAAGTCAGGATTAGGATCAAATTTTTTATTAGATTTAATATAGACATGTTCGGGAGTTTTCATATTGAGAGACTCATGAGGTCTTTCTCTATTGAATTCGATTCTCCATTTATCGAAGAGCTTTTGGAAGAGTGTGATTTTCCCGACAATTTCATTTTGTAGTTCTCTTGCCATATCTCTATACATTCTTTCATGAGCGCCATTTTGCTAAGGTTTGCCTGGTTGAATACGATCGAGTTTGATTCCTAGAGAGAGCCCCCAAACAGAAAGTTTAGTGAGCCCCCATAGAGACTGCATAGAAGCGAAAGGAGGTCCGTTGTCAGAACGAATTATATCTGGAATTCCGTAGATCTTGAATAACCTAGTAAATTCGCTGTTATGCGTAGTGTTTTTGGTTAGAAAAGTAAATTATTTACTCCAGTTCTCAATTCTTAAATCAGGAATCATTGAGAAATGTTTTTCATTATTAGTAACTAAGGTATAATTTAAGAATAAAGCTGTTGAACCGATTAGGAGATCGAAGTCGTCAACGGTATTTCCTTTTTTCTGTAAAGTGGCCTTTACTTCTCCGAAGGTTTCAACAATTCCTTTCGTCAATTCAATGACTGGAAAAAGTTCTCCAATTCTATATACAGTAGCCAGGTTTTTCTCTCTACTTTTTGATTTCTTTGCACCAAATATAAGTTCGCCATAAGTAATTACAGAAATAGCTTTCGAAATGTTTTTATTCTCTATAAGATTGTTTTGAACTATTTCATTACCTTTTAGGCTATAGATTATGATATCTGTATCAATCAAATAACTCATCAGTTATCCTTGATCGATTATTTCTTGATCTTGAAGCTCTAATGTCTGAAATTATATCTTTTGCGTTTTTGTTGTCGTGCCAAGAGTTTGTAAGTTTAAGAAACTCTAACGTTTGTAATTCGCTTTCTAGGTTGTCTCTTTTGAGATGATTTTCGATAATCATGACAACTTCCTGACTTACTGAACGATGCTCTAGTTCAGCCCTTCTTTTTAAAGATTCATAAAGTCTGTTATCTATGTCTCTGACCTGTAAATTTGCCATACTTAAAATCCTAAGCCAAATTCATGAGTATACAAGCATTTTTCATGCATTTTTCTTAAAATATTTTTAAAAACATTACGCATAACGAATTTGTGGAGACGACGTTTCCCGACCCTGAGTCCCGAACGGGACGTTAGGGACTGGCACGGAGTTTGCGGATGCAAACGAGTGACAGAAGGGAAATGTGGCGCAGCCCAAGCGAGGCCTTGTGCCGAAGCGCAGCGTTTCCATGCTGTTATGCGTAGTCGACCATTTATAAAATTTATTTTTTTATTAAATTGCTAGCGCAACTAAAAACAAGTTCAGCTAATTCAATTGCCTTTTCATATTCAGTATTAAGAATTTCTTCATAATCACCCGGATATCTAGTAGAGACGGCATAATCTGTTAAAATTGCAAGTTCATCAAAGAAACTAGGTTTTTCAATTCGATCTGGTAATGAAAGCGTTAGAGTTTTAATATTGTGAGTAAATAGAAATTCCACATTCTCTTTTATCAAGACAGCTTTTAAAGATTTTTCAGCAGTTTGTTGAGCATGAAAACAAAGTTGATTTAGTAAAATATCATTTTTATCCCCAAGTTTTGCCAAGAGTAAGTCGCTTTTTGCATGAATAAGCCAAGCTTCTGGAGAAGCTGGGTCATCATGCAGCATAGAGTTCTAAACCATCTTTAAGGGCATGAAAATAAATTAAATGTCGGATATTAGAATATTTTTCGAGAGTTTCGGGAGTGGCCACAACAATATCAAATGAGATTTTGATATTATCTACATTTTTATAAAGATACTGTGCAATTTCCCTTTTATTAGTGCCGTTAGGCATAATGATTAGAAGATCATAATCACTATTCTTTCCTGCAGTTCTAGTTGCTCTTGATCCAAAAAGGATAATTTTTAGTGGATTTACGAGAGAAATGATTTGGGTTTTTAAAATTTCTAACTCTTTTTCCATAGGCAAAAGATATGGCAATTTATGAAAAAATCAAGCAAGAATAACTGATTAAAATAGCCTTATTTCACTAAATAAATTCAAAGTGTTACCCATGTCCTGAGGCATACAATTAGGTTATAGCGCATAACGAAATAGTGGAGACGACGTTCCTCGTAGCTGAGCCTCTGAAAGAGGCGTTAGCGTCGGCGCGTCTTCTTGCAGAGCAAGAAGCGTGACGGAGAGGAATGTGTCGCAGACCGAGCGAGGCCGGCAGTGCCGAAGCGAAGCGTTTCCACGCTGTTATGCGCTGTGGGTTAGATAACTTTAAAGTTATTTTTTAAAGCTACTTCTTTTAGTTTTTCATCCAAGGTACAAAATATTAAATCTTCTGAAATTAATTTTTTAACATATATAGCGGTAGATAAATGGATAGCATCTAACGATTTCAATTCAGAAATATTTTTTTGTTTTTTGAATTCATTTTTGATTTCGGAATCTAAATTTTTAAGGTTAATGTTTGAGATTAACTGTTCAATGAAATTATGTGTATCCTGATACCAGATATTATCAAGATTTTTTCTATTTCGACTGAAAGTATAATTTAAACTTCGATAAGCCTCAATTTCTATTAATATAGAACTAAAGAGATTGTTAGATTTATTCAATTTTTCTAAATTTTTTTCGAAACCTATTTCTGAATAAACAATATTTAATAGAAAACTAGTATCAATATATAAAGCCAAACTATTCTCGATCCTCTAGGTATGCTTGCTTCCATGATTTTGATAGTTCTTCTCTATCTTTTTCTTTTATTCGCAAAGATTTAGGGAAAGTTATTATTGTCCTTTCTTTGGCAGGAATAATTGAATTATTTGCGACAGATTCATCAATAAAAGCCTGAGTTAAATCTGGAGACTTGCTTAATTTCTTTAATTCAGCAATTGGAGTATTTCGATCCATAACAATAATTGTTTCACCATTTCGTACAAAATCCAAATAATTACTGAGATTGTTTTTTAGGTCTTTAATACCCACAGATTTCATTCTTTTATAGTAGCTATAATGGCCACCTAGTCAAGTGAAAATTCTTATCTTTTTTTCCATTAAAAAATTAAGTTTTAGGTATGACATCAAGACATGGGTAACGGTTATGCGTCAGGAGAAGGGTAATACTTTTTGGTAACCTTTCTTGGTTTATGAACTTTGTATGAATTGGAATCAGGATTAATCAAGAATAAATTTTGATCGATAATACCTAGCTTATTATTTCCGAACCAAATAGAAACAGAATCGATATCTTTTTTAATGCCGACGTTAAATCCGTTGAATGGATTTCCGATCATAATGAGATGACCGTTCCAGTTAATGTAACCACGATCGTTGACATGTCTTTGTTTGAATCCAAAAGGATAAGCGATTAGAAGGTCAGCGTTCGGATCAAAAAGTTTTTTAGATTTAACATAGATTTGTTCCGGAGTTTTCATGTTGAGAGCTTCATGAGGTCTTTCTCTATTGAATTCAATTCTCCATTTATCGAAGAGTTTCTGGAAGAGAGTGATGTTACCCACGATTTCGTGTTGTAGTTCGCGAGCCATGTCTCTATGCATTCTTTCATGAGCGCCATTTTGGTAAGGTTTCCCTGGTTGAATACGATCGAGTTTGATACCAAGAGAGAGCCACCAAACAGAGAGTTTAGTAAGCCCCCAAAGAGACTGCATAGAAGCAAACGGAGGACCATTGTCGGAGCGAATGATCTCAGGAAGTCCATAGATCTTAAATAACCTAATAAATTCAGCTTTAACGGAAGGAATATCGCCTTTAGAAAGGGTCTTAATGGAAAGAATGTATTTAGAGAAATCATCTCTAACTGTGAGAGGATTTATTTTTTCCCTGTCTGGAGTATACCACCATCCTTTGAAGTCAACGGTCCAAATATGATTCGGATGAGTGGCTTTCTCGGGCATAGAGATTCGTTGTCCTGAATTAATTGGTCTTCTATTCTTCTTTTTCTCAAGTAGGCCTGCCTTCTTAAGAATGCGTTCAACAGTAGATCTGTTAGGAGGTCTTCTATCTGGGAATTTATTTTTATAGAGTTCGAGTATTTTCTTAGCACCCCAGAACTTCTTGTTATTTTTGATCTTAATGATTTCTAAGATGGTTTCTTCCGCAATCTTAGCGGGAGAGTTCTTAGGAGTTCTCTTCTTATCCAGAAGACCTACTCTCCCTTCCTTCAAGAACCTTTCTTTCCACTTGTATCCACACTTAGTAGAGATGCCATACTGAGCACAAAGCTGAGTAAAATTGACGTCATTCTGGAAGCTATCCAGAACAAATTGAAATCTTAAATCCACGGTATTATTGTCCTTCCAAGGCATCCCCAAAGCCCTCCTGTAAAGGTGATCTAAAGGGATTAGAAACCTGAAAGTGTTACCTATGTCTTGCTACAAAAGTGTTACCCATGTCCTGAGGCATACATTGAACTAATTGCGACTAACGAACTAGTGGAGACGACGTTTCCCGACCCTGAGTCCCAACGGGACGTTAGGGACTGGCACGGAGTTTGCGAATGCAAACGAGTGACAGAAGGGAAATGTGGCGCAGCCCAAGCGAGGCCTCGTGCCGAAGCGCAGCGTTTCCATGCTGTTAGTCGCAGTAGGTTATTTTATAATTATATTTATTATTTCTACTAAGTTTTTTTATAGTTAAATAATTGTAGAAGAGAGTCGGATTTAAAAAATTTGATCAGCTAATATTGAAAATCAGAGAATCCAGTTTCATCTTGATAAATACTAGATAAATTAAGCGAACTGAAAATTAGAAACTAAAAGTTATGCAGAAAGTTCTTTTTGTAGTTCAACTTCCTTTTTTAATACTTTATTTATAATTGAATTTATATCTTTACCTTTCGAAATAGCTATTTTCGAAAAATATTCTTCAATATCGTTATCTAGATAAATTGGTAGGTGGATATCCTGTTTATCTTTAATGTAAAAAATTCCTTTTTTGCCTTTTGAAAAGTCGTAATTTTTTTTCATAACTATTCTTTACCTAGTCTTTGGAGATATTCATTCTCCTCAGTTCTATTCGCCTGTCTTGCAGAAATTATTCTTAATTTTTCCTCTGATTTATTAGATTTGTCTACAAAAACAACAACTACAACGGTAAAATTTTCAACTTTTCCGATGACTAGCCACCTATCCTCATTTTCAGAATGTTTTTCGTCTTGTATGTATATAGCATCTTTATCTAGAAATACTTCAGAGGCTTGATTGAATGAAATATTATGTTTTCTTAGATTTGAAGCGTTTTTCTTATGATCCCATTCAAATAGCATATATTTATTAAATAGAAGCTTTTTAAGTAGGTAAATTGCAATTTCTTTTCCTTTTTCTTAAATCTATTATTTAGAATTAATTTTTAACCTATAGCGCATAACGAAATAGTGGAGACGACGTTCCTCGTAGCTGAGCCTCTGAAAGAGGCGTTAGCGTCGGCGCGTCTTCTTGCAGAGCAAGAAGCGTGACGGAGAGGAATGTGTCGCAGACCGAGCGAGGCCGGCAGTGCCGAAGCGAAGCGTTTCCACGCTGTTATGCGCAGAAACGCATTATACGATAGTAATTAAATCAAAATACATTAATCTTGTGTCTTCATTTGTATCTGATTGGGTAAGGTAAACAAATCCATTTTTTTCATAGAAGCTGAGAGTCTCTTTGTTATTGTATGCATCAACAGTAACAAATCGACATCCAGTTTTATTAGAATCTAGAAATAATCCTTTTATATAGTTTAGAATATCTGATCCTAAACCTTGATTTTGGTATTGTATGGCAACGCCTAATCTACCGATTTTAACTGCAGGATAACTTTTAAATCTTTTCTTTTCAGGAATTGATTTTCTGAATTTTTTCCATCCAGAATTATTTGTTTGTTCGGCAGAGATTTTATCATTTATAACGCTAAAAAATGCTACTGTATTCTGATTTTTGATATTTTCAAAAATGTATGTAACAGCAATTAAACTTTCAGTGTATAGTAAGGCGTCATTTAGTAGAAATTCGTTTAGATCTGAATCTCCACAATCGAAAGGTAAAATGGTTTTTTTACTATCTAATCTATAAAGACGGATATTTTTCCAATCCATCAATTATTACTTATCTAGTAGATCGGAGATTCTTTTGTAGCTTTCTTGAATTTTGACAATTTCCTTCTCTTCAATTTTCTTTGTCTCATTTTTATCTAGGGACTCAAAAAAGAAATCGGCATCATGGCCTTTTAGAGTAGGTGTGTCTTTGATTTGAATAGCCATCTGAGTTACTTTCCTAATTATCGTTTGTTTGAAAAGAAATTTATTATATCTGTTAATTTGACTATCGGGAGTGCAATGCTGTTCTGAATATTAATGAATAGTGTTCATTTTTGCGATATTGCGCATAACGAACTAGACTAACCGACGTAGGCTGGCCCTGAGTCCCGAACGGGACGTTAGGGACTGGAACGACACTTGCGAATGCAAGGGGAGTGCCAGAAGCCTATGTGGCGCAGCCCAAGCGAGGGCTCGTCCCGAAGCGAAGCGGTTAGTTGCTGTTAGGCGCAGTAAATTACTATTCAAAAACTAAGTCAACTGGTTTAACTATTTCGAATTTTCGATTTATCAATTCAATTCCATAAATTATTTGAGATAATTCATTTAATTTTACATTAGTTTGATATTCTGCCTTGATTAAAATTCCTTCATAGGTTAAATATTCAAGTATTATATTCGAACTTTTATGTTGTCCTACATTTGGTGAATAGAAAATTTGAGTAAGAGATTTTTTATCATTCGGTGAAAATAGTTCATATTTTTCTTTGTCAATTGCTTCTTCTTTGTATCCAAATTTTTTTATAAAAATCGTAAATTTTGAAGTGTTTAAAAATTCAGATTTTATTACAAAATCGAATCCATTTATTTTTGAAGAAACAGTTCCTGTAATGATTGGAATTTCTCCTTCTGCAATTTTTCTGGCCAAATTTTTTCTTAAATAAGGAATTCTTAATTTTTTCTCGATACTTAATTTTATTTCTATTGAGTTCTTAAATGGAATTATCCAGTTGTTATCTGATTTTTTGAGAGCTTTCCCATGATTTTCAATTAGTGAAAAAATTCCGGTTTCACTTTCATTTATCCAATTAAATTTAAATTTTACTTTATTTGATGAAAAAATATTAAATTCACTCAAAGTTTTGTCTCGAACATAGAAAAGTATCGGTATCGAATATTTCTTTGCTTCTAAATATTCTAAATGTGTCACGCTTATTTTTGGATAACCTAAATTTTCTACAGTTTTACCATATCTTTTGTCTAAAATGATAACAAAGTAATCACTTCTTCTTACATTTTCTAAACAAATTTCTATTGCTGATTTATCGGGATAAACCTCAAAGTCTGATTGATCTATATCACTTAGTCTTACGGTAAAACCTGATAGAACTAAATGGTCATATATTTCGGCTCTTAAATCTAATAAATCGTAGATTGTTGATGAAATAAAAATATTCATTATTATTTAATTTGTTTAGGTATGACATCAAGACATGGGTAACGGTTATGCGTCAGGAGAAGGGTAATACTTTTTGGTAACCTTTCTTGGTTTATGAACTTTGTATGAATTGGAATCAGGATTAATCAAGAATAAATTTTGATCGATAATACCTAGCTTATTATTTCCGAACCAAATAGAAACAGAATCGATATCTTTTTTAATGCCGACGTTAAATCCGTTGAATGGATTTCCGATCATAATGAGATGACCGTTCCAGTTAATGTAACCACGATCGTTGACATGTCTTTGTTTGAATCCAAAAGGATAAGCGATTAGAAGGTCAGCGTTCGGATCAAAAAGTTTTTTAGATTTAACATAGATTTGTTCCGGAGTTTTCATGTTGAGAGCTTCATGAGGTCTTTCTCTATTGAATTCAATTCTCCATTTATCGAAGAGTTTCTGGAAGAGAGTGATGTTACCCACGATTTCGTGTTGTAGTTCGCGAGCCATGTCTCTATGCATTCTTTCATGAGCGCCATTTTGGTAAGGTTTCCCTGGTTGAATACGATCGAGTTTGATACCAAGAGAGAGCCACCAAACAGAGAGTTTAGTAAGCCCCCAAAGAGACTGCATAGAAGCAAACGGAGGACCATTGTCGGAGCGAATGATCTCAGGAAGTCCATAGATCTTAAATAACCTAATAAATTCAGCTTTAACGGAAGGAATATCGCCTTTAGAAAGGGTCTTAATGGAAAGAATGTATTTAGAGAAATCATCTCTAACTGTGAGAGGATTTATTTTTTCCCTGTCTGGAGTATACCACCATCCTTTGAAGTCAACGGTCCAAATATGATTCGGATGAGTGGCTTTCTCGGGCATAGAGATTCGTTGTCCTGAATTAATTGGTCTTCTATTCTTCTTTTTCTCAAGTAGGCCTGCCTTCTTAAGAATGCGTTCAACAGTAGATCTGTTAGGAGGTCTTCTATCTGGGAATTTATTTTTATAGAGTTCGAGTATTTTCTTAGCACCCCAGAACTTCTTGTTATTTTTGATCTTAATGATTTCTAAGATGGTTTCTTCCGCAATCTTAGCGGGAGAGTTCTTAGGAGTTCTCTTCTTATCCAGAAGACCTACTCTCCCTTCCTTCAAGAACCTTTCTTTCCACTTGTATCCACACTTAGTAGAGATGCCATACTGAGCACAAAGCTGAGTAAAATTGACGTCATTCTGGAAGCTATCCAGAACAAATTGAAATCTTAAATCCACGGTATTATTGTCCTTCCAAGGCATCCCCAAAGCCCTCCTGTAAAGGTGATCTAAAGGGATTAGAAACCTGAAAGTGTTACCTATGTCTTGCTACAAAAGTGTTACCCATGTCCTGAGGCATACATTGAACTAATTGCGACTAACGAACTAGTGGAGACGACGTTTCCCGACCCTGAGTCCCAACGGGACGTTAGGGACTGGCACGTAGCTTGCGTATGCAAGCGAGTGACAGAAGAGGAATGTGGCGCAGCCCAAGCGAGGCCGCAAGTGCCGAAGCGCAGCGTTTCCACGCTGTTATGCGTAGTCCCGCATATTTAATTATTTCTTATATAACCTAAAAAATTCATCGAAAGCTTCTTTTCCACTGCTAGACTCATTTAAACACCATTCTTCTACTTTTTTTAAGTCAAACTTTTGACTTTTTGCAACTAGTAATGCCTGATCTAGACATTCTCTTGCTTTGAAGTGTATGAAGGATGCAAGTCTATCTTTTATACAGTCAGTGGGAGAAAGAATTTTAAGAATCTTTCCTTTAAACTCTTTTTCGTCAGGAATAATTCGATAATCATCTCCTATTGATACTGGTGCAGAAACGAATTCAATGTATAAATGCTGGCATTTAGGATGAACATAATGACGGTTAACCTTACTATAGCCAATACTTTCCATAGTAGATTTAATATCACTTTCCTTTGATAGAAGAGGTTCAACTAAATCTAAATCTCCAGAACGATATGCTCCTTTTGAATAAATAGCTACGACAGCGCCACCGACTAGAACGGAATGTATTCCTTTATTTGCGAGATGCCATCCAACGAATTTCCACAGTTCTTCCTCATTAACGTCAGACCAATTAGGTTCTTCCATATACTGGTTTCCCTTTTTGTCTTGGTCTTCTTCTTTCTGAAAATATTTTTTCTTTTTCTTCTATTGTTAATGAATTATAAAAAATCTCTAAGATAGCCTTTATAGGTTTAACAAAAGGAGATTTTTGATTAAATGAAAAGACTCTAGTTCTCCCAACATTTTTTGCGACTAGAATACCGGCTTTTTCGAAACGTTCCAGTTGAAGTCTGATTGGTGTAGGAGCAAGTTGATAATCATTAGCTATTGCAGCGGAATGAATTTCATTGTAATGGAATAAATGTAAAAGAACTCTGGATGCAGTTTTATTTCCAAATATGCCGTCAAGTATCATGAGTAAGGGATACTAGTATATTCAAAGATATCAACTAAAAAATAGTCGATATAGACTAAAAATTAGTTTATAGGGATTACGCATAACGAACTAGGGGAGACGACGTTCCTCGTAGCTGAGCCTACGAAGTAGGCGTTAGCGTCGGCGCGTCTTCTTGCGGAGCGAGAAGCGTGACGGAGAGGAATGTGGCGCAGCCCAAGCGAGGCCTTGTGCCGAAGCGCAGCGTTTCCCCGTTGTTATGCGACGTTTCCGAGATACATAATTTAGTTAAGCCAGGGATGGCGTTTTAGCTAGGCTTTTAAGAGAAGAAACTCTTCTTTCTTTTTATTTCTTCTTGGAACAGCTTTAATTTCAACATCGAAACCGCAGGCATGAACATAATCGACCAGAGTTGAGATTTTAATATCAGCTCTTGATTCGATTCTCGATACACTTACTTGTGAAAATCCATCAACATCAGTTTGTTTGATTCCTTGATTTTGTCTTAACTCAGCAAGTTTCAATTTGAAAATTTGTTTTTGGGCCTCAGCTTTAGCTTGATTAATGATATCTTGTGGAACAAATTTTTCTAGGTCAGCGTCGAAGTTTTTTAATTCTTTTTTTATTTTTTTCTTAACCATATTACAAATCTCCCAAGTATTCAGAATATAATTCTTCTGCTTTTTTGATCATCACAGGATAGAATTTTTTTGAAGTCGCTTTGTTTCCACCAATGAGTAAAATAGCGTTTCTCTTTGGGTCAAAAACGAAGAAAATTCTGAAAGGTCTATTTTTGCTATTAACTCTAAGTTCTTTAAGATTTTTAATCTTAGATCCGGTAATAGTATCCACATGTGGCCGTCCAAGCCTAGGACCAAATTCTTTAAGAATTTCGATAGAGACTAAAATGTCCTTTTTTGCTTCATTATCTAGATCCTTGATCCAAAGAATTAGTTCTTCAGTTCTTTTTAACTCATACACTGAAGGTAATATAACATATGCGTTATATCTGTCAAGAAAATTCTATCTAATTCTTGATGCCATTTAATCTGTCTTACGGGCACGGACGCCCGTTTTTATTTGGACTTTTAGGTATGACATCAAGACATGGGTAACGGTTATGCGTCAGGAGAAGGGTAATACTTTTTGGTAACCTTTCTTGGTTTATGAACTTTGTATGAATTGGAATCAGGATTAATCAAGAATAAATTTTGATCGATAATACCTAGCTTATTATTTCCGAACCAAATAGAAACAGAATCGATATCTTTTTTAATGCCGACGTTAAATCCGTTGAATGGATTTCCGATCATAATGAGATGACCGTTCCAGTTAATGTAACCACGATCGTTGACATGTCTTTGTTTGAATCCAAAAGGATAAGCGATTAGAAGGTCAGCGTTCGGATCAAAAAGTTTTTTAGATTTAACATAGATTTGTTCCGGAGTTTTCATGTTGAGAGCTTCATGAGGTCTTTCTCTATTGAATTCAATTCTCCATTTATCGAAGAGTTTCTGGAAGAGAGTGATGTTACCCACGATTTCGTGTTGTAGTTCGCGAGCCATGTCTCTATGCATTCTTTCATGAGCGCCATTTTGGTAAGGTTTCCCTGGTTGAATACGATCGAGTTTGATACCAAGAGAGAGCCACCAAACAGAGAGTTTAGTAAGCCCCCAAAGAGACTGCATAGAAGCAAACGGAGGACCATTGTCGGAGCGAATGATCTCAGGAAGTCCATAGATCTTAAATAACCTAATAAATTCAGCTTTAACGGAAGGAATATCGCCTTTAGAAAGGGTCTTAATGGAAAGAATGTATTTAGAGAAATCATCTCTAACTGTGAGAGGATTTATTTTTTCCCTGTCTGGAGTATACCACCATCCTTTGAAGTCAACGGTCCAAATATGATTCGGATGAGTGGCTTTCTCGGGCATAGAGATTCGTTGTCCTGAATTAATTGGTCTTCTATTCTTCTTTTTCTCAAGTAGGCCTGCCTTCTTAAGAATGCGTTCAACAGTAGATCTGTTAGGAGGTCTTCTATCTGGGAATTTATTTTTATAGAGTTCGAGTATTTTCTTAGCACCCCAGAACTTCTTGTTATTTTTGATCTTAATGATTTCTAAGATGGTTTCTTCCGCAATCTTAGCGGGAGAGTTCTTAGGAGTTCTCTTCTTATCCAGAAGACCTACTCTCCCTTCCTTCAAGAACCTTTCTTTCCACTTGTATCCACACTTAGTAGAGATGCCATACTGAGCACAAAGCTGAGTAAAATTGACGTCATTCTGGAAGCTATCCAGAACAAATTGAAATCTTAAATCCACGGTATTATTGTCCTTCCAAGGCATCCCCAAAGCCCTCCTGTAAAGGTGATCTAAAGGGATTAGAAACCTGAAAGTGTTACCTATGTCTTGCTACAAAAGTGTTACCCATGTCCTGAGGCATACATTAAGTAATTGCGACTAACGAACTAGTGGAGACGACGTTTCCCGACCCTGAGTCCCAACGGGACGTTAGGGACTGGAACGACACTGGGGAGTGCCAGAAGCCTATGTGGCGCAGCCCAAGCGAGGGCTCGTCCCGAAGCGAAGCGGTTAGTTGCTGTTAGCCGAAGTGTTAATTTTGCGACTTAATTGGCTGGATAAAAAAAGGTTATCTTTCTTTGACTCGAGTATTTTAATTTTTTAGTCGACAACTTGGTTTTTTTATCATAATTATTTTTTATTTGTAATACGAGTCCAAGAATAAACTCCTCGGAAATTACATTTCGAAATAGGTTTAGAATAACAATCAAAAGTAAAAAGTGTTGGAAGGCCTGTATCGGGTGTTCCATTAATGCAGGTGCTTACTTCTAAAGTGACCTCATATGGTTTTGAATCAATATTTGGCGTTCCATAAAGCGAAATTTTGTTAGCATTTTGAATTATACTATAAGGAGAAATAACATGATTAATGCTAGTTTCTTCGTAAATTACCGATTGGAAAGCGTCTTGGTTATAAAAAAAATCACATATATCCGTACCATTATTGTAACGATATTTTTTGTAGAATGGTATATAAACTGTAAGCTCATCTAAGCTATAAAAGAAATCATCCGAAAGCCATTTTATTAATTCTACACAATCTTTATTTTTAATTATATGAATAAATGAAACGAATTTGTCTGGCTTATCTATTTCAGAATAATTTTTAATTTCTGCATTACAATGTTGATGTTGATTAATATTGTTTGGTTTCCCGCTGCAGCCTGAAATGCAATGAATGGAAAGCATTGATATTAAAAAGAAGTTTAAATTTTTCATTTTGTTGTAACTATTTTATTAATTTTTTTATTTTTTATAATCGAGTTATTAACATTTCGGCTAACGAACTAGACTAACCGACGTAGGCTGGCCCTGAGTCCCGGACGGGACGTTAGGGACTGGAACGACACTTGCGAATGCAAGGGGAGTGCCAGAAGCCTATGTGGCGTAGCCCAAGCGAGGCCTTGTGCCGAAGCGTAGCGGTAAGTCGCTGTTATGCGTAGTTGATGAATGCAAAATATATTGAATGGAAATATAATCGGCTAATCTTCTACTATGTCTGGATTCACTTTGATGCCGTCAGGAAAGATTAAAACTTTGGCAATTGGACAATTTATATAAATTGTTGACATAACTAAAATTTTCTCTAGAACTCCAGTTGGACCATTACTTAATCCACGACCGAATCCGTATCCACAAGCATAGTAGAATGGCATTCCGCTAGTATGTAAAGTTCCAGCTAAAAGATCGTACGTAAAACCAAATGGATAGAATGCATAGTGGTAATATTCTGGTTTTATATACGCTGGTCTGTTGATATTGCCAAAATAATTACTAAATTTGTTCTTATATGGTAATAGAGTTTCGATGAAAATAAAATCATCTTCTAAAGGAATGATTAGAAATTTTTCATCATGAGTAACAATAGATTTTGGATTTTTCTTTATTATTTTTTTTTCTTGATTACGTTGGTTTTCAAAGTAGACGCGCTGACTTATGACATTGTAATTCAATGCTTGAGTGTCTAGATAAGATTTACACTCTTCCAGAACTACAAATTTTGATTTATAAAAATTAAATCTATATTCTTCAAAGTTAGAATCATAGAAGATTGAGATGCACATCGGTTTTTCAATAAGTGAGCCGTCTTTTAGAGTTGCTATTGTCGAAATTCTTATTTCTGTCTGTGCTGTTTTTTCGACTTTTAATATTTTATTTATTAATACTTCATTAAATCCTCTAATTTTTCGGGAAATGTTTCTTGTTTGGTTAAAAGTGTGACAATTTAGATTACATGTAAGGTAAATAATAAAGAGAAGTTTAACTTTCAATCGTTTATTCATTTGAATATAAAGATAAAGAAACTAGATTTTTTCAGAATTGATTTTCATCAATTACGCATAACGAACTAGCTAACCGACGTAGGCTGGCCCTGAGCCTCCGAGCGGAGGCGTTAGGGATTGGCACGAGGCTTGCGAAAGCAAGAGGAGTGACAAAAGCCTATGTGCCGAAGGCCGAGCGAGGGCGGAAGTCCCGAAGCGAAGTGGTTAGCGGTAGTTAATTGCAGTTGGTTTCCTATTGTGTTTGAGAAATATACGAAGTGTGCGAAATCTCAGCGCGCAAATTTTCTTTCTTATTCTTGGTCTTTAAAGCCCGATAATCGTTTTTGAATCATGCAAACCGTGAGCAAAAAATAATAGGAAATGGAGAGAAATAAACCTCTTAATTCTTATTCTTTTCTTTAAAGCGCTCGAATCTTTAACAAAGTAATAAAACCGATATAAAGATCTATTATTGATTTAAGCAAAGTTGGACTCTGACTTTTTAAGAAAAATTGCGCGCTGGTTTTTTTGAATAGAATCTACCAATTGCAATTAACGAACTAGTGGAGACGACGTTTCCCGACCCTGAGTCCCGACGGGACGTTAGGGACTGGCACAGAGTTTGCGGATGCAAACGAGTGACAGAAGGGAAATGTGGCGCAGCCCAAGCGAGGCCTCGTGCCGAAGCGCAGCGTTTCCATGCTGTTATACGAAGGCCCCAGATATTAAATTTTTTATTTATTAAAAACTTAGGAAGCTTTCAAGAGAACAAACTCTTTCTTTGATTTCCCATCTTTCTTATTTCTTACTTTAGCTTTTATTTCTAAATCCATTCCAAGGCTATCCAAATAGTCAATTAAAGTGGATATTTTCATATCCTTTCTTGATTCGAGTTTTGAAAGTCCAGATTGTGAAAAATTGATAATATCTTCTTGTCTCAAACCAACTTGTTTTCGTAAATCTGCGAGATTGATTTGAAAAAGCATTTGCTCAGCTTTATGTTTTGCACTAGCAACACTTTCCGAAGGCAATGATTTTTCAAGATTTTCTATTGGATTTCTTTTTACTTTTGCTTTCATCAACTATCTCCTTATTTTCGATTAGCCATTTCTTATAAATTTTCTCAACCATCGGAATCATTTCTTCATAAAAACGCTTATCATTCCCTCTTTTATCGCCACCAGCTAGTAATAAGCCGATTCTTCCTTCTGTAAAAACGAAAAAGATTCTGATAACTTTTAACTTAACCTGAATACGCAGTTCTTTTAGATTTTGAATCTTAGATCCCTGAATTGAATCAGCAAAAGGTCTACCTAGCAAAGGGCCTTTCTGTCGTAAAAGATAGAAGTGTGCTAGTATTTCTTCTTTAGTGTTTAAATCAAGTTTTAGAAGCCACAAATCAAATTCTTTGGTAGATTCAATTTCCCACACATCGTAATTTTAGCTTAAATATAAATGCAGTCAAGTGAATATTCACTTTAATTCATAATATTTTTCTTCATTCTATTTTCTGGGGCTTTCGTATAACGAACTAGCCTTAACGACGTAGGCTGACCCTGAGTCCCGAACGGGACGTTAGGGACTGGAACGACACTTGCGACTGCAAGGGGAGTGCCAGAAGCCTATGTGTCGCAGACCGAGCGAGGGCTTGTCCCGAAGCGAAGCGTTAATGCGCTGTTATACGCTGGTTGCTACTTTAGAATTAGAGTTTATCCCAACTTGGGATTTTTTCTTTCTTTCCGACTTTTCCTATAACTTTCTTAAATCCGTCCTC
This sequence comes from Leptospira sp. WS4.C2, assembly GCF_040833985.1. Taxonomy (NCBI): domain Bacteria; kingdom Pseudomonadati; phylum Spirochaetota; class Leptospiria; order Leptospirales; family Leptospiraceae; genus Leptospira; species Leptospira mgodei. The sequence goes on along the minus strand of NZ_CP162139.1, from coordinate 2,395,714 downwards.
AATTGAGTCTTTATTTTTTCCTTGAATTCGTTTTTTGAAAAAGTTAGCAGTATCAATATCACTGATACCTCTAGTAAAAGCATATAAAGCAAATTGATTAAGAGAAACACCTTGCGTAGCAGCAGTTTTCTCAATTCTTTCTTTAAGATCTTCAGGGATACGAATAGTGAGAACATTTTTTTTATTCATAATTTAATCTCCAAAATTTAGCAAAATCGGTAGGAGTGATAACTTTAAAAGAATCAAACTTAAGATCTTTATTTTCGTTAAAATCTTTAATATTTGAAGTAATTAGATATCGACTGTTACTGGCAAAAGCAAGTTCAACAAAAAGATTATCGTTTTCGTCCCCAAGATTTGGTCTTAGTAAATAGTTAATTGAAAAAGGCGTAGCTGCAAAAGCAAGGAAGTCCAAAACAAGATTGATTTCCTTCTTTGAAAAACCCAAATCCGACAAAGATTTATCTCTAAGTAAAACATCAGAGTATTCTACAAAAACTGGAGTTGATAGAGCTAACTCAATTCGTCTGTTTTCAACTAAAGTTAATATAAAATGCGAAGCACCTCTACTGTCTCTGAGCGCTTGATATAAAACATTTGTATCAATTGTTACCCGCACGGATTTATGATATCAAATATGCTATCATAAATCTACTAAATTTTATTACACTTTTGGTTTAATTTCTTATTTTTTTCTTATTTTGGGGAATAGTTTAAATTTAGCAACTTGCGTATAACGAACTAGACTAACCGACGTAGGCTGGCCCTGAGTCCCGGAAACGGGACGTTAGGGACTGGAACGACACTTGCGTAAGCAAGGGGAGTGCCAGAAGCCTATGTGGCGCAGCCCAAGCGAGGGCTTGTCCCGAAGCGAAGCGGTTAGTCGCTGTTATGCGCCGTTTTCATCTATAGTTTCTTTCAATTCTGGAATGGGAAATGAAACGATCTCACCTTTTGTATTGAATATAGCTTCACGACATCGTTTCTTTATTTCTTCATCATTATTATTACTTATATATTGGACTACATGGAAAAGATCTTGGGTTTTTACGAGTGCCGTTCCGGAACGTTTTGCAGCTACAATACATTTATCAGTGAAGAATTCAAGTCTATCATTTACATCGAGAAGTCTGAAGGCATTTCCAAATAGTACTGATTTTGCTGGTTCAGTGACTTCATCTCTTTCTAAGTCTTCCAAAATATTCATTTCCAATTGTCTTAATTTATCTACGCTAACTGCTTTGTTATCTTTTCCCTCGACTTCTCCTAGAAATCTACCTTCAATCGATTCAAAAATAACGTCAAATTCAGACTGTGATGACTTATAATTTTGAGCAGTAAATCCAAGCAATTTCAATGCTTTGATAATAGTATTTTCGAGAGAATTTCCTTTTCCGTATAAAAGATTTCTATATTGGGTTTCATCATTTAATTTTGTTAATAAAATGAGCTTTTCTCTCTCCAACTTATTTATCTTATGATCGATTTCTAATATTTTATTTCTTATTATAAGTTCGTTCGGCAAGATAAATTGATTTCTTTTGGTCCATTCTGGCTCTGGTATTTGAGTGCCTTCTGATTTAATAGAATAGTTTATCTGTGAAATTGATTCTGCATATTTTTTACCAAATTTGAAAGCTTCATTGGTCCATTGATATTCAGAACCAACTTTTTTTGCGAATTTATCTAATTCGAAATCTAAAAAAGGTAATAGTAAAAGATGTCCTTTGATTTCGGATGTTTTATAAATGCCGCCGACAATTTTACTTGCTGATTTTGTTGTAAATATTGGCGTTATCGAAGTAGAAGATAGTATAACCTTAAAAGTTGAGGCATTTTCAAATTCATTCCAATATTGACTAAAATTTGAATCATTTTCTAATTTGATACCTTTACCAGATGTTGATACGAAGTTTATTTTAAACGGTATAAAATCATAATTACTTAGTAAATTAACTATTCTTGTCGTTTTTTGGTTTCGTCCAGTTCCAGAATATGTTCGTTGACCTGAATCGACATAAAATTCATTTTTTTCGGTTAAATTTATGATTATAGTTTTGCCTGCTAGTAATGCTTCAGATATTTCTCTTTTCCAGTGTTGAAATGATTCAGTTACTGCAAAAGAATTGCTATCTGTCAAGCTACGTTTTCCTAAATATTCGGAGGAATACTTAAAGAATTCTTCAAGACTTGGAGTAAATACAACAATGTCGTAATCAAGTAAAGAAATATTCGAATTAAAATTTTCGAAGTCTATTTCTCCGCCTGGAATTTCAGAACCTATTGATAATAATTTGTATTTCATAGTTTTAGTTGTGAAAATGGCGCATAACGAACTAGGGGAGACGACGTTCCTCGTAGCTGAGCCTTCGTAGAAGGCGTTAGCGTCGGCGCGAATCTTGCGGACGCAAGAGACGTGACGGAGAGGAATGTGGCGCAGCCCAAGCGAGGCCGGAAGTGCCGAAGTGAAGCGTTTCCCCGCAGTTATACGCCGTGGCGAACCTAAATAGTCCAATCCTCAATACTTAAATTTTTTATCCTTTCAAATTCCTTTGTATTGTTTGTAACAAATATCAAGTTACGGGAGATTGATTGAGCTGCTAATAAAGCATCCATGGCTCCGATCATTTTCCCTGATTTTCTTAAATCACTCTTAATTATTCCGAAAGCCTGTGTATCTTTTTGTTCGAAGTTTAATATTTCAAAAATAGTAAGAAATTCTATAAGGGAAATTCTGTTTTTCTCTTTATGATCACTATTCTCAACTCCAAATTCTAGTTCCGCTAATGTTAAGGTTGAAATAAATATTCCCTTATTATAATTCTTTTTTAATTTTTCGATTAGTTGCTGATTCTTCTTTTTAATTAGAAAAATACAAATATTTGTATCGAGAAGATACATTAAAAATTTTCTCTTTCCGATTCCGGTAAATCAATCCGTCCTTCATTCAGAAATTCATCAGTAAAGCCATTTAATCCATCTAGGAATGCATTCCAGGCTTTATTCTTAGGAACTAAAATAACTGCATCTCCAACTTTCTGTATGAACACTTCCTCACCCTTGAATTGAAATTCTTTAGGGATTCTGACTGCTTGACTTCGCCCATTTATAAAAATTTTTGCTGTTTGCATAAATGAGAGTATGTATCATGGTATATACCGTGTCAATGGTTTTTCTTTCTGCATTTTACTTTTCGTTACCCATGTCCTGAGGCAAGCATTTCGCCATGGCGTATAACGAACTAGTGGAGACGACGTTCCTCGTAGCTGAGCCTCTGAAAGAGGCGTTAGCGTCGGCGCGTCTTCTTGCGGAGCAAGAAGCGTGACGGAGAGGAATGTGGCGTAGCCCAAGCGAGGCCTTGTGCCGAAGCGAAGCGTTTCCACGCTGTTATGCGAAGTGTCTTATTATTGTGATTTATTCGATTTTTAGTAAATACTCATCTAAATAAAAATCTATTTTGTAATTCGGAATATTTTGTTTTATAACTTTTGGGTTATTAACAATTAGCATATTTCCAAATTGAACTAGCGTTATATCAGCAGAATTGTAAAAATTCGCTTTCCCTTTAAAATGGGAAAAATTTCCTTTTATTTTAGTGTTTTCCATTCGATCAAAACTTAAATATGGCTCTTTTTGTTCAGAATTCATTTCTTCATTTTTATTATAAGCAAAGTATTTTCCTTGTTCGTTCTTAATTTCGTAAATATTTTCAGAAACTAAATCAATATATTTCCCTTCAATAGATCCAGTAGGAAAGTATAAATTATTTATAATGCTTGAATACAATAGAGCAAATTTATAGAGTAATGAATCTTGGTTTTGTATTGAATATTTTTTTGAAGTTTCGTCATATTTATAATTACTATTTATATATATAAACATTTCATATGAAGATTTAGAGTTATTGATTTTTTTTCCTTGTATTCCGATACGACCGGCCGGAACTTTAATGTATGTAATGTATTTTTTTCCTGTACCGACGGTTATTCTTTCATCTTCTATGAATTTAAATGGAACATTTAGATATATCGAATCTACTTCAGATATACTGTTTTTTTGATCTAAATCAGTAATAATTGAAAAATTGTTTTTATATAAAAGTTGTTGTAGTAAAGTCAAAAATGACTTTTCAAATTTGTCATTTAAGTTTGGTTTTCTATCATTAATGGTTAAATAGATTTTATTTGGCTTTCGATTGCAGCAATCATCGTAAACTCTTAAATTATGGAATTGTTTAAAATTAATACAATTTGATGATAATGTGAATATCGTTATTAGTAATGTATTTTTAATTTTTTTTATCATTTATTTTACACCTTTAGCTTTTCATTAAAGAATCAAAATTTTGAAGTAAGTCAAGACATTTCGCATAACGAACTAGACTTACCGAAGTTCCCCGACCCTGAGTCCCGGAACGGGACGTTAGGGACTGGCATGTAGCTTGCGAAAGCAAGGCGAATGCCAGAAGGGGAATTTGCCGCAGGCCGAGCGAGGCCTTGTGTCGAAGCGTAGCGGTTAGTCGCTGTTATACGACGTTTTTAATGTATAGATCTTCTTGCGATGTTTTTTAGTAAATTGATTCCATTTGAAGTAAGTTGGTTTTCCTTATTCAATATATCAAATTCTTTTAAATCCACAATAAATCGTTGAGGTAAATTTTCTCTAATAATTGGCAAAAGCCTATCGGAGATTATATCCATTGGAGCTTCCATGATGAAATCGGGACCGACCGATTCTAAAATGATGGATCGTAGCAGTTCAATGATTTTTCTAGGATACTGGTTGTATAATTCATTACTGACTAAATGTTCTTCTTTCTGTAATTTCTTTTTAAGATAATGAAGTTCTTTGCTTAAAGTATGTATTGTATCATCTTTAGTTTTTATACTTTGTATAATTTCGCTTTTTTCTTTTTCTTGTAATTTTGCACGGTTCATTAAGCTAACTAGAATTTCTTCCTTTTCTTTCATTTGTTGTTCTAGTTTTTGTTTTTCTTCTTCAATTTCCTGAGATGTTTTCTCAATACTTTGAGAACTTTGAATTATCCCTTGAGTGTTACCAAATTTATCTCGAAGACCTGAATAACCTTCATCTAAGTGTCTTAATCGTTCTCCGAATCCGGCTTCAATTCTACCTAGAATTTCAGATATATCTTTTGTAAATTTATATGTATTATCATAGAATAGATTTGAGGTATCAGTAGCTTTAAAGTAAAAAAATACAGATAACCCAACAGAAAAGAGTGCTAATAAGGTTGATAGCAAAGCGTTAAAATCAAACTTAGTTAGATCTACTTCTATTGTTGAAGTACTTATTTTCCACAAAAATACCGCAGTAAAAAGTGAAATAATTATTATACGGAAATAATTATTGGTTTCAGCAATTTTATTCTTTGATTTTTCTTTTTCGTAATTTTCCATATCAAATCCAATTATTTTTTTAAAAATGTCGTATAACGAACTAGACTTACCGAAGTTGTCCGACCCTGAGTCCCAACGGGACGTTAGGGACTGGCACGTAGCTTGCGTAAGCAAGGCGAGTGACAGGAGGACAATTTGCCGGAGGCCGAGCGAGGGCTTGTCCCGAAGCGTAGCGGTAAGTCGCTGTTAGTCGCAGTTGCAAGAATTCAATTTATATTTTAGTTTTTAAAAAAGTCATCAAAATAAGGAAGTAAGCTTTGCTTAATTTCATCTATTTGATTAGTTTTAGAAAGTCTAATAACGAACTCAGAAAGACTGCCAGATTTTAAGTCAAAGAATTTACTTATTTGGGTAGATAATGATTTTCTATTGTACACTTTTAAAAGTTCTTCATAATTTTTTGTATCTATGATAGCTTTGTATTCATCATAAAAATTATCATAAATATTCTTTATATCGATGGTCGCAATGAGATTATCCAATGTCTTCTTTAGTTCGTTCAAATCTTTCGTGTTTTCATCAAAGGTATTCAATTGAAATTTTATTTCTCTTGCCGTCTTTAGTGAGACCTGTAGCTCGATTTCTTGTGATAGTTTTTGAAATATGAAATCAGATATTTGCTTAAAGTCTTCGTCTGGATTTCTGGCTAAAGTTAAGCTAACGATTTTTAACACTTCTTTTGTGCAAAATAGATTTTCTACTTCTGCTACTTTTAATGTGTAAATTGAATCTTTTTTCAATAATTCGATTTCTGCTTCCATTCTTCGATCTCTGTCTATAATTCCTTTTACTTCTAAATGGTGTAGCTGCTTATTTATTTTGAATGATTTTACTGATTGAATTACTTGTTTGCAACTACCTTTTGGAATTACTAGATAATCCTTTAAAAGTGATCTATATAACCCCACATCGAAGCTACCTTCATTCCCTTCAACGAATACGATTGGTTTTCGACTGCCTAAAATTTCAAATAAAAGAGGTTCTGGTACTGTTTGATCTACATCAATAAATTCCCAATCCCATTTGGATCCGTCAAAGTTTTTAATCCATATTTTAGTTGAGTCTGTTTGTGCTGATACAAAGTCTACATCATGAGTAAGAAATACAAAAAGACAATCTTGTCTATTTTTTTGAATTTCAGTCCAAAGGGAATTCTGTATTGATTTATGTAAATGTAATTCTGGCTCATCTACTATGATTATACTATTTTTAGGAGCGGATAAGCATTGTCCGATTAAATAGAATATTACTCGTTCACCATCGCTCATTTCCGAGGATTGATAGATTTTTTCAGTAGTGCCTTTGGTTTTAGTTTGAATTCTTAATCCTCCGATCAAAAGTTCTCGGTGCGGAAGTATTTTATCCCATATTCCTTTAATAATATCTAACTTCGTTATGGGAGCAGGTATTTTTTCATTTGTTAATTTATATTGAGTTTTAAAGTTTGCATTCGACTCAGTTTCATCAGAAAAGAGATACACCATTAATTTCTCAAAATCATTTAGAAAAAATGTAGCAGGTTTATTTCCCCATTTATAAGCGGATTTATTATTAGTATGCTTTTCATTACCAAAGTAAAGATTGTTTTCTGCTAAATCTATTGATACTGGCGTGATACTATCTGGCATAGATAAAGATTTTTGAGCTGAAATTCTATGAACTTTAGTTCTCTGATTTGAGCTTAATTCGATCCAACTTCCTATTCTTGTTTTTCCAGAACCGTTTGCTCCTACAAAAAATAATGTTTGTTTGGTTTCGAAATTTTGTTTAGTGCCGTCTGGTAATGGAAGTTCAATATTATAATTTTGTATCATTATTTATTTTCCTTTTATAATTTTGCAATTGCGACTAACGTAACTAGCTAACCGACGTAGGCTGACCCTGAGCCTCCGAGCGGAGGCGTTAGGGATTGGCACGAGGCTTGCGAAAGCAAGAGGAGTGACAAAAGCCTATGTGCCGAAGGCCGAGCGAGGGCGGAAGTCCCGAAGCGAAGTGGTTAGCGGTAGTTAATTGCAGTTGGTTTCCTATTGTGTTTGAGAAATATACGAAGTGTGCGAAATCTCAGCGCGCAAATTTTCTTTCTTATTCTTGGTCTTTAAAGCCCGATAATCGTTTTTGAATCATGCAAACCGTGAGCAAAAAATAATAGGAAATGGAGAGAAATAAACCTCTTAATTCTTATTCTTTTCTTTAAAGCGCTCGAATCTTTAACAAAGTAATAAAACCGATATAAAGATCTATTATTGATTTAAGCAAAGTTGGACTCTGACTTTTTAAGAAAAATTGCGCGCTGGTTTTTTTGAATAGAATCTACCAATTGCAATTAACGAACTAGTGGAGACGACGTTTCCCGACCCTGAGTCCCGACGGGACGTTAGGGACTGGCACAGAGTTTGCGGATGCAAACGAGTGACAGAAGGGAAATGTGGCGCAGCCCAAGCGAGGCCGGCAGTGCCGAAGCGAAGCGTTTCCACGCTGTTATGCGCTGTGTTGCATTATAATAGCTTAAACTTATTTTTAATAATCCAGTTAAACAGTGATTCAGCAAGTTTTTGATACATTGATAGATGGTATTGCATAAAGTCTTCAATATTTATATAGTCTTTATCTGGCAAGTAATTGACTTTAAATGAATCTAATACATTTTTTCCGTCCTTGTGAATTCTGCTTTCTTCTGAAAATGATCGAACATTCAATAAAGTATCTAAATTAGCTCTATATTTTCTTGTATCTAACATTTTTTTAGGCAGAAATTTAGGAATTAGAACAGGATAGAATACTCTTTGTTCTTTTTCTTGATATTTATGGATTTCGTATCCAGACTGAATAAGTAAATTGAATTTATGAATTAACCGATCTCGATATTCTCTTAGTTCTAATATCCATTCTTTTTTGTCTGAGTATATCTCCAAAATTGGATTATTTACACCTTTAGAAATTTGTCTTATGATGACTGATATACTGTCGCCTTCTAATCCGCGAATATGATTTATGCTTAATTTTGCAATGAAATCAATTCCACTGCGTATTGCTGATAAAAATGCAATTAGTTCGTGACTGTAAAAACTTTCGTTTTTTAATATTTTCCTTTTTTCGGAATAAGATTTAATGCTTATTAAATGTGTATCGGTGTCGGAAATAAAATTCATTTCCGCTATTTCTTTCATTTCAGATAATTCAGCTTTTATCTTATTGCTAATGTTTTCTAAATGATGATTTCCAGCAGAATATCTTCGGAAAATATACATAACTTCAGACTCATACTCATCTTTCTTGATGACCCGATCAAACATTTCTGAACCTGACAAATCTAGTTGTTCTAAGAGCGTATTTATTATTTTCATTGTTTGCAACATTGCGCATAACGAACTAGTGGAGACGACGTTTCCCGACCCTGAGTCCCAACGGGACGTTAGGGACTGGCACGGAGTTTGCGGCTGCAAACGAGTGACAGAAGGGAAATGTGGCGCAGCCCAAGCGAGGCCTCGTGCCGAAGCGCAGCGTTTCCATGCTGTTATACGCCGTTTTAATATTTATAAGTAATTGAGGCAAATGTAGAACCAAAATATTCATTCTTAGCTGAATATTCAATAGATGATCTGATTAGAATCGTAGAAAATGAATCACTAGTTAGAATTTGACTTCTATTTTGAACAACTTTTGCGGATTGATCAATAAAGCCTAAAGATATTAATATTGATTCATTAAATTCGTAACCTAGTATAACTTTTGTTTCAGTAGCATAGTATTTAGTGAAAGGATTGTCTTTAATTTGAGAAAATTCAAAATTTCTAGCTGAAGTAACAATTGTGTGGTTAATATTGGAAAATCCATTTAAAATAGAATATTTGTATCCTGCTGAAATATAAAAACCGTAGAATCGGGGAGATTCAAGTAACAAACCAGCCGTAATACCAGTAAAATTTTGAGAAAAATTATAGTTGTAAAATGCAAATCTACCATCGCTTAAATCACTTTGCAATCTCTGTATTCCAAAGTTAAGAATGATCCTATTTTCAATTAGATGATAATTTAAAAATAAGTTCTGTTCTGATCGATAATAAGTACCAAGATTTCCTTTGCTAATTTGATCTGTAAAAGGGTTAATTCTTTCAAAAGAGGAATTGGTTTTTTTATACTCAAAAAAATTTCCTTCAAGACTAAACTTCGAATCACCTAAGAATCTAACAAATCCAAAAGTGTTATATTGAATAGAAGGAATTTCATATGCTAGAGAGATTGGAAAAAAGCTGTTATACATGTTAAATTCATTTGGCGCAGCATATCCATTATTTCTTCTTAGATATATTTGATTCGCTTTTCTTTCTTTTTGCTTAATTTCTACTTCTTCTGCATAAATACTGAAAGTTGCGATGAGTAATGTTATTAGAATTAATATTTTTTTGTTTTTCATTTAATTTATTAAAATGGCGTATAACGAACTAGACTAACCGACGTAGGCTGGCCCTGAGTCCCGGAACGGGACGTTAGGGACTGGCCACGACACTTGCGGATGCAAGGGGAGTGCCAGAAGCCTATGTGGCGCAGCCCAAGCGAGGGCTCGTCCCGAAGCGAAGCGGTTAGTTGCTGTTATACGAAGGTGCTTATTATAAATAGAATTGACTAACTAATTCAGGGAATCTCGTCGTTAGTTCTTGAATATAGTTTACATGAGAGATATTCAAAACTAGTTTCGATTTTTTTAATTTTTCTCTAGAAAATTCCGGATGAGGGAATACTGTTGCTGCAAAGAATATGACATTCATTTTAGATTTTGTAAGTTGAGATCTGATTGTTGAAAAATAGAAATCAAGTTCATCCTGGTTAAAAATATTTTTATTTTTTAAGTTTAGGACAAAATCGACTGTAAACATGAGCGAACGGAAAAATGGATCAAAAATTTCACTATTGCCGTCAAAATAGTCCTGAATTTTTTGAATAAATTCTTTGTTTTGTTTAATCCAATTTTCTTCGATTATTCTTGTTATATCTTGCTCAATGATTGGAAAAGCGAGAGTACCTGCATAACCTTTATAAAATAATTTCTCTTCTGATCGACTATGTATTTCCATCAATTGAAAGAATCTTTTTTCAAACTTATCCTTAATGATTTCTATATTTTGATTTGAGAAAATGACAGATTGTTCCGAATGAATTCTTTTTGTTTCTTCAAGTTCGTGAATTGATGCTCTATGTTCTTTTATTTGAATATTTATAGTAAGTAATAAAGCGATAAAACTAAGAAATGCTAAGATAGGATTTAATATTCCGCCAAAAAAATCACCAGATTCTGCCCAAAGTCGGTGATCATGACTTATATTAAGTCCGAAGAAAATAATATATAGAAATATGGGAATAATTACTATTAGTATGCCCGTAATTCCTATGAAGATTAAGAATTTTTCTAGTTTAGTCATTATTTTTAAGCACTTTCGTATAACGAACTAGACTAACCGACGTAGGCTGGCCCTGAGTCCCGGAACGGGACGTTAGGGACTGGTCACGACACTTGCGTAGGCAAGGGGAGTGCCAGAAGCCTATGTGTCGCAGACCGAGCGAGGCCGCAAGTGCCGAAGCGAAGCGGTTAGTTGCTGTTATGCGCTGCGGGAACTTTTTAAAATAAGTTATTTCAGCTAAATTTCTTTAGATTATTGTAAAGAGTATTTTAAGCAATAATTTTTAAGCTTGGCCGCCGGTTAAAACGAAAGTTTTATTATTTTTATATTCAAATTTATAGGACTCAGACGAAAAGCTTTCTGATCTAAATTCTATTTGGAATTGATTATTTTTTTCATCGTAATCTACAAATTTTAATTTAGGATCACATTCTTTGTAAAATTCAAATACATCTTTAATGCTTTTGTCAGGGAATACTACTGTAGAGTAAGCTCCTCCAAGATATACAGTCGTCATTGAAGTGATGTTTTCTTCATAAGAATCTTCATATTTTTTTGTTTCTGAATTTTGTTTATCGATTTTTAGGTTTTTTCTTTTTTCTAATCGTTTAAACTTATTTAAATATGAATCTTCAGAATTACATTGAAAATACATTGATTCATCTTCCGGATAAAAATTATAGATTTTTATTAAGTATCCGTCGAAAACCCAACCTTCAAAACCATTGTATTTTACTTTTACCCATTTACCTGTTATATTATTTAAGATTACTTCACTATCATCAAATTTTAAAATTTCTACTTCCTTTTGATTCGGTATTTGTGCAATGATTTTAGAATCGATATTTGGCATTGATCTTAATCTCAAACTTCCGTTTATAGTATTTACATAGCGAATTTTTGTTAATTTTATTATTTGATTATTTTTCGGTTCGGAGTTTAAATTCAACGATCCTAAAATAACTAAGATAGTAAAAAGAATATTGTATTTTCTAGTCTGTACAGTTCGTTTAGTTTTCATATTTTTAATCCTTAAATTGTATTTATTTTTCCCGTTGCGCATAACGAACTAGACTTACCGAAGTTCCCCGACCCTGAGTCCCAAGGGGACGTTAGGGACTGGCATGTAGCTTGCGTAAGCAAGGCGAATGCCAGAAGGGGAATTTGCCGCAGGCCGAGCGAGGCCTTGTGCCGAAGCGTAGCGGTAAGTCGCTGTTATGCGACGTTGGATATTTCTACTTCCGTCGTTTTTTGAAATATTTTTTTCTTAAAGCAATTAGATTTACCTTTTTACCCCAGTAATCTAACTCAATAGGTTCTTTCTTTTTTTTTATTAGATACCGTATGATTAATTTGTTTAATCTGATTTCTGATTTATCTGTAGTTGCAGGTATTACTTTCTTATCGTGAATAGTTGATCTTATAAAATCTATTTCATTAATATAGTCAGATCTTTTATTGTAAAGGCCTAATACTTCGTCCAGTAAGTTTTTTGGAACTTCTAGATAATAAGCTAAAGTATTGAAATTTGAATTTTTGATACTTTTTAATAGTAGATTACGTAATAGTGTTATACTTTCCTGAATACTTTGAATGTCTGATAGTGCAGATTTACTAGTGACTTGCATTATACCTGTCGTTTTTATGGGAAAGCCAATCTTTTTTAATAAAGATTCGGTTTTTCTGAATAAAAACGGTCTATTAAAGTTTTCATATATCATAATCGAATATATTTCTAGATTAAATAATTGGGTTTTTGGATTGTTAATAAGTTTTCCGAATTTATTTTGTAATAATTGAAAGTTATCTAAAATATATTTTTCTTTTCTAGATTTCAGCTCCTCTGAATTTATTGTTATGCTATTTAATAAATTATAGATGAATATTAGTATAATAATCCAAATTTCGTTTATCAAGGTAGACGGATCTGGTAATATTTTTGTAGCAGAGGATAGGTAATTTCTATCGAGGAAATAAGTAACGGATAAAATGCCAAAGTAAGTAATAAACTGCCTTGTCCAGTTTACGAGGAATAGTCTTTGGTATATCAAAATTATCAATACTCTGATAATTATGTAGTAATAGTTGCAGAAAGCAATATTTCGATTTAAATAATCTAACCCAATTTGTGATATTATTATTGCATATAGAATTAGTAAAAGTGCTGGCGTTAATACACGATATACAATATTGAAAGCAGGTGCTTTATCAATAGGAAGCGAAACACTGATTTGTTCATAATCAGACGTTACCATTTTTTCACCAATCTTATTTATGAGGAAAAAACTAGTGATTGCTAATAAAATGTAAACTATGTGATCTATATATTCCATTTGTTTTCAATGTCGCATAACGTAACTAGCTTGCCGAAGTTCCCCGGAGCTGAGCCTCTGGAAGAGGCGTTAGCGTCGGCGCGGGTCTTGCGGAGGCAAGAGCCGTGCCGGAGGGGAATTTGGCGGAGCCTGGAGGGAGGGCTAGTCCCTCCCGGAACGGCAAGCGTCAGTTATGCGCTGTGTTTTTATTGAATTGTTGCACCAAGAACTGTTGTTAACAAGCTTTTTAGTTCAATTATTTCCATACTTTGAATGGAAGCATTTTGCGGAACTAGCTGGTAGCTGACATATGGTTTATCCTTGAAATTGGAATCAAATGATTGAAAACTATCTGATCTATTTATTTGAAGCTGTGTCTTGTATTCTTCGATATCTTCAATAATATCATTATTTCTGAAATCAATTTCATAACAAATAAATTTGTAAATTAAGGAGAATGGATGATTAACTGTCTTTTGCATACTTCCTTTTAGTTCTATATATTTTGGATTAGCATTCTGTTCTACTACGAAATCGATACCTTTGGTAGTGTCATAATCAAGAATCTTGAATGGAAACAATTTTGGATACATTGTTATAAGTTGAATTAACAGAACTAAAGTTTCGGATTCTGAATATCCTCTTGTTAGTTTTTTTGGTTCAAATAATTGAATTTGTGAATTGGGAAGTGAAATCACTTTCCTTTTTTTTGAATCGGAAAATCTTTTTTTTAGATTAGCGTTATCCTCAGTTATTGAAGCAGAAATATTTTCCAAAGTTTCAATATCTGTTCTCTCATTCAACAAATCTTTAATGCTTGGTCTTTTAAAAATTTCGTTTAATTTATCCCGAACAATATCTATTATCTCTGATTCCGTATTTTCAATAGAACCACGGTTAGCGGTAAGTTTAAATTTATCGCAATCTAGAAATCCATGAACGAAGGAATAAGTTCCCTTTCCGCCTTCAATCCAATGGTCTATTTTTTCAACAGGAATTCCACCTTTGCATGCCCAAATTCCGTATCGTTCCGAATCAGTATAAGACAGATTGTCTCTTTGTCTTCCTCGTCGACTCAGAAGGGCATTGTATCTCCTTTTAGTTTCGTAACCCTCCACATTCAAAATTAGATTAAAGACGGTTCCATCTGAACATGAAATGGTTTCTTTAAATATCAACCTACTATAAAAGTTATAATAAGGTTTATTGCTACCTATACTATTAGCGTATGCTTCCATATCCGCCGTTAAGTGTCTATTTAATGGAAAGTAATGTCCAAGGTCTATTTCTTCAAATTCGACTCCACTTACAATCTTATATATCGGCATTGGATCAAGTGAGTTGGCTTGTGAAAATTCGGTTTTAAAACCGTCAAATTCTATCCCTCTCAAGTAGAGTTTAATATTTTTATTCCTTAGCGAAGAATCAAATTCAGTTTTTATCGTACCAAAAACCGTAAACCATTTAGCATAATCACGTATTTTCCTGTGATTAAGTTTATAATATGTATGTTGGGTATTAAAATAATTATGATTTTTTATTCTTAAGAAGAATCCGTTTCTCATCGCATTGGGTAATATTGGAGAATCCTGGTTTGGAGAAAATGGTTCCGAGTAAGATATTGAACCTTTGTTCTCAATCTGATTTATAGGATCTTCTAGTTGAATATTATAACTTTGATCATCGGTTTTTGAAGATATCTCTATAAATTCAGAATTAAAGAATATCTTTGATCCATGACCTTTGTATCCGAGTTTTCCGAGTTGAGGTTGCATATTTTTATCTATTTTTGAAGAATTTGCAAGATCAAAGAAATTCGATATTCTTTCTTTCTCCAATGGTTTTCCATTGTTCCAAATATCAATTATTAAGTTTGAGCTTGATAATTTCTTTTCTTCATAAATATTGCAATATACTTCAGTTGCATCTTCATCGATCGCATTTTGAAATGCTTCCCTAAATATTTCTAAAGGATCTTTAAAATCAGTGATTATTTGAAATAATTCATATCCTTCGTTTATCTTTACTTTATTCATTTTTTTCTCCTAAAATATTTTTAAAAACATTGCGCATAACGAACTAGACTTACCGACGTAGGCTGGCCCTGAGTCCCGGAAACGGGACGTTAGGGACTGGAACGACACTTGCGGACGCAAGGGGAGTGCCAGAAGCCTATGTGGCGCAGCCCTTGCGAGGGCTCGTCCCGAAGCGAAGCGGTTAGTTGCTGTTATACGAAGTTTGTGCTTTAATTAATCTTTTATCATGCTTTCGTTGATGATTTTTAAAGATTTTCCTTTTCTTGATTTATAAAACCGAAAATCACTATCTAAAGTGAAAATATTTTGAATTTCATAAGTTTCGGAAATAGTCATAAGTGAGGCATCAGCAAAATCCATTGGTCGATCAGCATATTTGTCCATAAAAAACATAATGGAACTAAATTGCTCATTATCCTGATTTAATATTGAAATTGCATTGTTATCAATCCATTCAATAAAAGCTTTTTGTATTCTTTTATTATCAGATAACAAATAAGATACTTCAGTAACTACCGCAAGTGATGTATATAATCTGCCTTTAAAGTTTTTTAGGAAGGATCTACATTGTAGGCAATAATTATCAGATTCGTCGAAAAATGCAACTATAGGTCCAGTATCAATAATTGCTTTAATCATTTACGTTTCTTGTTTAATGCATCTTTTATATACTTCTGATGATTTATAGATTTATCGGAGATCCCGCTTTTATATAAGCCAAAATATTTTTCACCTAATTCATAGGCAGAAGGTTGCTTTGCAAAATTATCAATGTAGTAAACTAAAGATTCTTTAATTACTTCTGATTTGCTTTTGTTTTCAATTTTAGCGACTTCTGAAAGTTTTTTTTCAAGTTCTTCTGGTAATCTTAAACTAATCATATTGACTCTGTAATACGTTTGTATTACATTTTCTTTGGTTTGTCAATAGTTTCTTTTCTGGTTTTTTAATATAACAGGGAAAATTTGCGCAAATTTCGTATAACGAACTAGGGGAGACGACGTTTCCCGACCCTGAGTCCCGGCGGGACGTTAGGGACTGGCACGGAGTTTGCTGATGCAAACGAGTGACAGAAGGGAAATGTGGCACAGCCCAAGCGAGGCCTTGTGCCGAAGCGCAGCGTTTCCCCGCTGTTATACGACGTTCGGAGTTAGAGTGAGGAGCTACAGTTCTCCTTTTATTAGTTTTTCAATTTTAACATTAGGTGATTTATAATCATTGTCGTCAAAACCTTTTGAATTCATATCCAGTTTTAACTTTTCGAAGTTTAATCCACTACAAGGTCCAGAAGGGATTGAATTGTTAATTCCCGCCATCCAATTACAAGCCATTTTAAAATAACCGCTAGCATTTGGATGAATACCATCAGGTGAGTAATCGTTTTGATCATTTAAGAGATTAAACATATTTACGACCCTGACTCTAGCTTTTAAATTTGGTGGTAAAGCGTTAAATTTGCTATCAATTAGAGCATTGTATAATTGTATTTGCGAATTTAGGATTGAATACACTTGATTGATAGAGGAAATTTGAATTATTTTAGCAACAACGACGGTAGTATTTGTATTAGTCGCTAGAACGTTATTAATAATACTAAATAGGTTATTAGCAGCGGTTTCGTAAGACTTGTTCTGTAGAATGTCATTTGTACCAGCATGTATTAAAGTAAAGTTAGAAAAACTAGCGAAGGTAGAGAATTGAATTAGCTGGTCAGTACGATATCCAGGATAACCATCATGAGTTTGAGTATTAGTAAGCCATTGTAAATAATACGATCCTCCGCTTTGGTAACCTTCTGTAGTAAAATATAACCCTAAACCTTGAGTAGCAAGTAAAGTCAACCATCCTCTGTATCCACCTCCAGCCATTGCAGGTGGCATACAAAGTTGCTGGTTAATTTGTGAAATGTAACAATTTCCCCAATCAGAAAAGCCAACACCATAAGTGATAGAATCACCGAAAGGACGAATTAGAATAGGCTTTAAGTTTTGTGCAGTTAAGCTAGTTATGTTGCAATAGATAACCAGTAGAACGGCAAATAAGATTTTCTTTATATCTTCTTTCATATTTTCCTCTGTTTTTAAAATTTATTCCGACGAATGTCGTATAACGAACAAGGGGAGACGACGTTCCTCGTAGCTGAGCCTCGCAGAGGCGTTAGCGTCGGCGCGAATCTTGCGAATGCAAGATACGTGACGGAGAGGAATGTGTCGCAGACCGAGCGAGGCCGGCAGTGCCGAAGCGAAGCGTTTCCCTGCTGTTATACGCTGGCCAGAAAGCTTACAATGTTTCTATTTCTTTAATAAAACTCTTAGATGTTAATGATTAAGCATTTTGTATTTTATACGGATTAATTTTTATTTAATCTTATTTGTGAGCAAATCTATCAGCATATAAATCTAAAACTTTTTTGATCATAGATTGATATGGTACACCTGATTTTTTAGATTGAGCTTTGAAAAAACTAATACTTTTTTTGCTTAGTAATATAGTAACTTTTGAGTTATCTTCTTTTGTAATCAACTTATCTGGTGGAGGTAAGAAATCATTAATAACTAGAGAAGAATTGATAGCTTTCGTTACGTCATTAGGAGCTTTAGTGTAAATTGTTTTCTTTTTCATAAAGTTTTTTTCCCTCTCTCCAGAATCCAGCACCATAGATTCTAATATTTTCTCCCCTTAAGGTAAACCGAACTGTAAGAATTCCATCAGGGACTGAACCAAAACAAAAGAAACGTTCTTCAGATTCTGTAGAGTGCAAAATATCTTTTGAAATAATTCTATTTTTATCAAGAAAAGCACTTTGTGCAGTAAAGAAGTCAACACCGTGTTTTTCTAGATTATCCTGATTCTTTTTAGAATCCCATTCAAATTCCACTTTTAAATTTTATGCAGATTCATATGTATGTCAATACATATATTTGACTGTATTTTGGAATTTTATTTCTACTTTTTTGTCCTTAGGATATATTTTTTCTGGCTTGCGTATAACGAACTAGTGGAGACGACGTTTCCCGACCCTGAGTCCCGAACGGGACGTTAGGGACTGGCACGTAGTTTGCGTATGCAAACGAGTGACAGAAGGGAAATGTGGCGCAGCCCAAGCGAGGCCTTGTGCCGAAGCGCAGCGTTTCCATGCTGTTATGCGCTGTGTCCAATTTATAAGAATAAATACAAATTAGATATTTAAAACTTAATTCTTCAAATTTTTATAGTTTTGAATTTTGAGTTTCATTTGATTCATTTGATTCATTTGATTCATTTGTTTCATTTGATTCATTTGATTCATTTGATTCATTTGATTCATTTGATTCATTTGATATTCTGGTTAATCATGAAATATTCATTGTGCAAACAAATATTTCGATCTTTCAGTTTGCAATTTATTAATTATTTTGTTAAATTGAGTATTAAGTTCTACTTCATTTATTTCATTACGATAGATGAAATAATATTTCAATGGATCAGTCAATAAATCTGGAAATTCTTCACCAAGTAATACTTGCTTTCTATTAACTTTATCCAAATTTTCCATTTTTTGAAATAGAATATAAGATAATATTGAATCCAATTGAAAATTCAGGTCTTTGAATTCCGCTTTAGACTTTAAATCTATAAAAAAATGTCCTCTATCGTTTGTTATTATTAAATTATATTCTTTATATGACAATTCAACAATGGCCCCCATTCCTGGACCCACAGTTTTTGAATAAAATTTGAATTTATATTTTTCAAGTTCAAATTTGTAAGATTCGATATAGTTTATTAAGTTTTTTTCGAAGGAATCGTAAAGGTTCATATATATATAATGGTTTATTGCGAGCTTAATCTTTTGCTTAAATAGTGAAATTGATCTAAGATTCAAGATATCTTATCGTATTTTTTCTTAATTCATTTTTTGGACATTGCGCATAACGAACTAGACTTACCGAAGTTCCCCGACCCTGAGTCCCGGAACGGGACGTTAGGGACTGGCATGTAGCTTGCGTAAGCAAGGCGAATGCCAGAAGGGGAATTTGCCGAAGGCCGAGCGAGGGCTTGTCCCGAAGCGCAGCGGTAAGTCGCTGTTATACGACGGTCAGCATGTTAAAGAACCCAATTTTCTATTTTAAGTTCTTTAATTCTTTTAAATTCTCTTTCATTATTTGTTACTAGAATAATATCGCTAGAAATCGCCTGGGAAGCAATAAGCAAATCATAAGGTCCAATTTTCTCACCTTTTTGTTCAAGTTTAGATCTGATAGATCCCGCTACGGAAGCTGATTCTGAGTCAAAGTTAATGACATTTAAATAACCTAGAAAATCATTTAGAGTTTTTTGATTTTGATCAGCTTTTTTACTTTTTTGAACCCCATATTTTAATTCAAACTCAGTGATGCTTGAAATGAAGATGTTATCTAGGGTAATTTTTTTGAATTTTTGGTAAACTTTTTCAGGTTTTTTATTAATGATATAGATACAGATATTTGTATCTAATAAATATTGATTCATATCGAATTTCGTTTGTCGAAAGACTTAGGCTGATTTCTTTCAATTTGAAAATCATCAGAAAAATCATTTAAAGATTTCCAAAATCTGTCAACGGCATCGTCGATAGGAGAAATGATTACACAATTTCCATCTTTTCTAATGTAGACTTCTTTTCCTTTGAATCTAAATTCTTTAGGGAGTCTAATCGCTTGACTGTCACCATTTTTAAATAATTTCGCACGATTCATATATATTATTGAATATATATTTTGTTCTAATGTCAATCACTATTTTGTGAGTTTTTTTCTTTGCTGTTACCCATGTCCTGAGGCATACATTTGCTGACTGTCGTATAACGAACTAGGGGAGACGACGTTCCTCGAAGCTGAGCCTCTGAAGGAGGCGTTAGCGTCGGCGCGAATCTTGCGAAGGCAAGAATCGTGACGGAGAGGAATGTGGCGCAGCCCGAACGAGGCCGGCAGTGCCGAAGTGAAGCGTTTCCCCGTTGTTAGCCGCAGTTGATAATTCTACAAATTTTTACTTAATTTAATCAGATATTATTTTGTATCCATCTGGGTAAATTAACAATTTTGAAACTGGGCATGTCGTATAGATTAAAGGCATAGTAATTAAATTTTCCAAATTACTTGGATTCGTTTGTAATGCTTTCGATAGACCTATTCCACAGACGTACATAATAGGCATAGCTATTGTATGTAATGTACCTGAAAATAAGTCATATGTTATTGAAAAAGGATATAAAAGGTAAAATGTAGGTTTAGATTGAATAATAGCTGGTTTATTATAATCTGGTGGATATTTAGAAAATCTATTCAGAATATCATAATTTTGATCCAAATTTAAAATAATATGGTCATATTCTAGTTCTATTATTAATTTAAAGGTATTTTTATTGTTAGTGTTTTTTTCAATTTTATCTATTGACTTGTATTTATTTTTTGAAATTTTTCTGCTTGGTTTTTCGAATTCATATTGTATTGAATGTAAAGATTTAGTGTCGGGACAATCTTCGAAAATTGCTTTATTTTCAATATACTTTTTAAATTTAAACTCTTCGAAGTAACTATTGTATACAATTAATATGCATTTTGTATTTTCTGGTTGATTATTTTCTTTGTATTTTATGGATGCGACTATTTTTATTTCATTTGTTTCTAATTTTGAAGCACTTAGTATATTTAAAATTTCAATATCTTCTATTCCTTTAATTTTTTTTGAAACTTTCCTTGTCTGATTAAAATTATAACATGAAATAGTGAGTAGAACTAAAAATAGAATTATTTTTTTTTGAGGAATTGACATTGGTGTTTTTATAATTAAATTTAAAATATAATCTCCTCTCGTTTTATCAATTGCGGCTAACGAATAGACTTACCGAAGTTCCCCGACCCTGAGTCCCGGAACGGGACGTTAGGGACTGGCATGTAGCTTGCGAACGCAAGGCGAATGCCAGAAGGGGAATTTGCCGTAGGCCGAGCGAGGGCGAAGTCCCGAAGCGTAGCGGTAAGTCGCTGTTATACGACGTTTTAAGTTTTACCAGAAAATTTAAATTTTATTAATTTTGTAAATTTAATATTGATATTACAACATGAATAACATTTCAGCTTACTATTTTATTCTCATTCTCACAAAATAGTAAGTATAGAATGGGATAACAATAGGGCTAATAATTATATCTGCAATTAGACTAATTGGCAGAAGAGGGAGATACTCATAATTTGGTTTTTGTTCCTTATCCTTTGTGATGTCCAAATTTATATCGTATAAATTTGGAGTGTTTGCAAGTGCATAGAATTGCCTTTTGTTGGATTGAGTGATAGATAATATTCCAGTATCTTTGATCTGTATGAATTTGATAGGTATAATTTTGTTTTTATAAGTTTTAATTAATTTATTTGCTAAATTTTCAATTACTATTCTCCGGATCACTGACTTTTCTTCATGTGCATTGAAAACAAACATTTTATCCTTTTTTTCTACAAATAAATATTTATAGTCATTTGAAATGTAAGCGTTTTTAAAAGTGGAGTCTACTTTTGGATCATTTGAGTAGCCATAAAATCCTTCCGAGGCACTCCAAACGACATACGGATTTGTTAATAAAAATTTCTCTGGAGGAAATGAAGAAAAATCTAATATTATTTTGTCTTTTCTAAGTATAGCAGAATTTGAGATATTTAGGAATGTTAATGATCCTTGTTCTGAATTTTCATTTTTAAATGATTCGCATTTCTGGTTTAGCGATTTTTTGCGAAACCAAAGGAAATAGGACCCATTACTTATTTTTAAACAGCCTGAATTTTCATTGGTTTTGACTTTTATCGTATCATTAGTATCAATAAGAATACTTTCAATTTCAGTAATCGGAACTTTGCCACTTTTGGGATATGGGTAAGCATTTTCATAAGTTTTCATAGTCCAAAAACAATTTTGGTGAAATATAATGATAAAAAAAATCCAGATTATGTTATTGGTAATTTGGGTCTTCATTTTTTCGATTAGCTAGCTTATAATTTTCTTTCAACTGATTTTTTTGATCTTATTTAATTCTACATAAATATAATAAGGTATTAAATCTCCTATCTGATATTTTTTATTTCGGAGGAAGAAAAACGACTTATTTCCTTCTTCAAATTGGATTACTTAAAATGTCGTATAACGAACTAGTGGAGACGACGTTTCCCGACCCTGAGTCCCGAACGGGACGTTAGGGACTGGCACGGAGTTTGCGGCTGCAAACGAGTGACAGAAGGGAAATGTGGCGCAGCCCAAGCGAGGCCTCGTGCCGAAGCGCAGCGTTTCCATGCTGTTATACGACGTAGCCTATTGTTAGATATTAAGTTTAGCTAGAGATTCTAATATTTTCTTAATCGCTTCTAACGTGTATTGTCCTTCGGCGACTCCAATTACGAAGTTATATAAGATTTCATTTGGATCAAGTATTTCGTATCCGTTAATATCGAGAAAGACTAATGAAGAAGCCAATGCAACTCGTTTATTTCCATCCAAAAAAGGATGATTTTTGCATAAGTAATATAAATAGGCAGCTGCTTTATCGAATAGAGAAGGGTGTAAACGGATACCATCAAAAGTGGCCATTGGTTGGTTAATGGCCGATTCTAAAAGTCCGTGATCACGAATGTCATTTGCTCCGCCATAGAGTTCGATTTGATTTTTGTGTATAAGAATTACATCCTCAATGGAGAGGAATATAGTTTCATCCAGCATTATTGGGCAAGTTTTTTGAGTGTTTTGCCGTGAGCTTTATTAATTTTTTCAAGAGATTTTGTAATACTCTTTTCTATTGGTTTGATAATCAAAGATTTGCCATCAGTAGTAACTTCGAGAGTCGAGTTTTGATCAATTTTTAAAAGTTCAAGAATCGGTTTCTCAATAACTAAAGCGGAGCTGTTCCCGTGTTGTACTAATTTTTTTAACATATTTAGCCTGTAATAACAATGTTGTAACATTGTGTAATCACTTTCAATCAGAAATTTCTGAATTTTTTCCGGAAAGTTAAAGAAAATTGTAACTTGAATATGGGTTGATTACGCAATTATAGTTTTTTTCCCTTCCTATTTCGCAAATTCAAATGTTAAAGCTTATTTTTTAGGCTATGTCGTATAACGTAACTAGCTAACCGACGTAGGCTGGCCCTGAGCCTCCGTGCGGAGGCGTTAGGGATTGGCACGACGCTTGCGTAAGCAAGAGGAGTGACAAAAGCCTATGTGCCGAAGGCCGAGCGAGGGCGCAAGTCCCGAAGCGAAGTGGTTAGCGGTAGTTAATTGCAGTTGGTTTCCTATTGTGTTTGAGATATATACGAAGTGTGCGAATTCCCAGCGCACAAATTTTCTTTCTTATTCTTGGTCTTCAAAGCCCGGAAATCGTTTTTGAACCATGCAAACCGTGACCAAAAAATAATAGGAAATGGAGAGAAATAAACCTCTTATTTTTTTTTCTTTTCTTTAAAGCGCCCGAATCTTTAACAAAGTAATAAAACCGATATAAAGATCTATTATTGATTTGAGCAAAGTTGGACTCTGACTTTTTAAGAAAAATTGCGCGCTGGTTTTTTTGAATAGAATCTACCAATTGCAATTAACGAACTAGCCTTAACGACGTAGGCTGACCCTGAGTCCCAACGGGACGTTAGGGACTGGAACGACACTTGCGAAGGCAAGGGGAGTGCCAGAAGCCTATGTGTCGCAGACCGAGCGAGGCCTTGTGCCGAAGCGAAGCGTTAAGCCGATGTTATACGAAGTTGCCTATTTATTTGATTAAGTCGAGATATTTCATTTATTACTTATAATAATCTTCTGCTGTTTGATATTTCCAATTCCAAAATTTTTCACCTTGGCAAATTATGAATCTATCAAACCATATTTCGAAATTAGATTCTAATTTTATTGCTTCAAGAAAATGATCATGTTGATCCTTTACCATTAAATAATTTGGTTCACCTTTCTTATATAATTTGAGATTAATTATTATATTTTCTTGATAGATCGTTCCAATTTTCAGAAATCCTTCTCCATTGTCTTCATACGTGTTAGATTCAATTTCTTCTAATCTGTAAAAAATATTTTCACCTCCAAAATTTGAATCTTCAAATAAAGTACAGCCGTTGTTTATCATTAAAAAATTTATATAATCTATTGGAAGTTCATATTTAAGTTTAGTCTGAAATCTTATGATTTCTTCGTCAAGAATTGGTGGATTAAATACACATTTACTTGATGAAAATGATCCGTTTGCGTTTTGGCACGCCAACTCACTATTTTTATTTAATCTTTTTTTTAATGTTTCTAGAGTTAATTTTATTAATTCGCCGTTCTTCATATAAATTTCATTTTAGGCAATTTCGTATAACGAACTAGCCTTAACGACGTAGGCTGACCCTGAGTCCCAACGGGACGTTAGGGACTGGAACGACACTTGCGGATGCAAGGGGAGTGCCAGAAGCCTATGTGTCGCAGACCGAGCGAGGCCTTGTGCCGAAGCGAAGCGTTAAGGCGCTGTTATGCGAAGTTTTTTTTGTTAATGGAAAATTGGTGATTTGGAAAAATTTATTTTTTGAGATTTTCCATAGCAAGTTTGCTGATTTCTTTCACAGAGCTTTTTTCCCAAAGATTTTTTCTCCACTTTGTATAATCGAATTTTTCTCCTTGAATTAAGGCGAAAAACCTTTCTGCATCAACAATGTCCATATTTTTCAATAATAAGTTCATTCCTTCTACTCTAAGTTCTGTATCGGTTTTCATAATTCCTCCAGGATACTAACAAATTCAATTGGATTTATCAAAATGATGTTATTAATTGATCCAGATTTTTTTAAAATTCCTCTGTCTGTTGTTAGAAAGTAATCACATTTTTCAGAGATTGCACATGCAATGTGTAAAGCATCTAATGATCTTAGACCGAGTGAAGAAATGGATTCAGCATTTTTTAATATTTCATCATTTTCTACAACGCTCGATACAGATAATTCTTCCCATTTTTCAATTGCAATTTGTTTATCTAAGTAAGGATTTTGATCATTCTCAAACTTTAAAATGTATGACCAAATTAGTTCAATTTGTTTGTTTTTGATCGCATCCTGTACGAAGAGTTTGGCCAGGGATTCAATTTTAATTTTGATGTCATCTTGATTGTCGTATGGACGGTTAAAGCAACAATTGTCTAAATAAACTCTATATTTTCTTTTACTCATAAATCAAGGAAAGGCGCTACTCTACAGAGTTTTAGTTCTGAAATAGTAAACCTAGGATACAGTATCCTTGTAATAAATTGATCTCAAGCTTTATTTTGAGTAAATAAAGTCGGAATTTGGGAAAGATTTAGAAAAGTTTTGTAAAAATTGAGTAAATTTGGAATTTTTTAACCTCTGAATTATTCTTAGAATTAATTTTAAAAAATTTCGCATAACGAACTAGACTAACCGACGTAGGCTGGCCCTGAGTCCCGACGGGACGTTAGGGACTGGAACGACACTTGCGGATGCAAGGGGAGTGCCAGAAGCCTATGTGGCGCAGCCCAAGCGAGGGCCCGTCCCGAAGCGAAGCGGTTAGTCGCTGTTATGCGCTGAAGCCAGGTATTGTTATGCAGCTAATTCAGTAATATATTTACTTCTTTCTTTCCACGGGATTGGTGTTATTTCGTATTTTGAAAGTGCATCTGTCACTGATGGAGAAATTTGATGTTCTCTATCATTTAATATTGCATATGCTTTTGATTCATTAGGTCTTTTCTCTTTTGTTTCTGACCAGGCAAATAAAAATACTTCGACATTATTTTTATCTGGTATATTCAATGCTTGGACAATTCGTTCAGGTTTGGCTTTTGATTCAGGAATTACAAAGTGGAAATAATGATCATAGCCACTTTTTCCTGAAAATTTTACATTTTGAATGCATCGAATTTCATTTTTCTTAATCCACTGAGTAACATCTTCAAGAAAAAGGCTAAGTATATGTGGCTTGGCTGTATAAAATAAATCATCTATTGCAAGCATTGCTTGAATTAAGCTATGTTTTTTTAGAGGAAATTCTTCCGCTGTTGATTGTACAAATAGTTGTGATCCGTTTTTATTTACTCCAAGTCCATTTAGAGTTGTTTCTAATAGTTCTTTTCTTTTTGGAGTATCTAAAACACAACCTGACATAGCTAAATCATTAATTACATATCCATCGTCTGTTAGAACAAATCGATTTTCAGCTTCTTGTTTAACGTATATTTGTAAGAAATCGTTGTGTCTGTCAATATACGGCGTAGATATTTCAAACCAGTCGTTAATCGGCTTTATTGAAGTTTTTTCTTTAAGCCAAAAATGGTAATCTGAAAGTAATTTCTCTATTTCGCTGGTCATATTGATGAAAATAAATCGTGATCGAAATCAGGTTTGGTGATTATTTTACAATAGTCCATAAATATGTCTAGATATTCGACCATTGTTTTGAGGTCTTTAAACTTTTCTCCGAAAATCTCTTCGGGAGGATAAGCCCATTTATCTGAGAATCCTTGACTGTAAACATGAACGTGCGGAACGCCTAGTTCTTTTCCATCTGGATTTCGATGATTTCGACCTGAGATATCTAGTCTAACCAAAGGATATATTATTTTAGATCTAGTTTGGTAGGTTACTCTTCTTAAGTCTATAGATCCACGATTAATATCTAAGAAAAATTTTTCTCTCTTGTCTGACGATAATAATGAAATATGAACTTTTTCATTTATTTCTGGAAAAGCATATTTTTCATCTACTTCTACATGTTTTTCTAAATCGATTAGTTCGGCTACATCTGTGTCTGTAAGATCGTACATTTAAACCTTTGTTGTGTTTGGATTTTGGCTTTTGCGCATAACGAACTAGCCTTAACGACGTAGGCTGACCCTGAGTCCCGAACGGGACGTTAGGGACTGGAACGACACTTGCGAAGGCAAGGGGAGTGCCAGAAGCCTATGTGTCGCAGACCGAGCGAGGCCTTGTGCCGAAGCGAAGCGTTAAGGCGCTGTTATGCGTAGTTGATGAGTTTAGAAATTGAATGTAGGAAAATAAATGTTCTTCTATTCATCAAATATGTCAGGCTTAATTTTTACGCCATCAGGAGAAATCAGAATTGCAGCAATTATAAAATTGGTATAAAAAATAGTATTAACAAAAGTTTGTCTTAGAAATCCTCTTGGATTAGTGCTTTCACTTATTGCAAGATAAAATCCATATTCAGAAGCATAGTAGAATGGCATTCCCGCTGTATGTAAAGTCCCAGCCAAAAGATCGTATGTTAACACTAATGGGAATAGTGGGTAATAATAATAATTTGGTTTTATGTGGGCAGTTTTTTTGACTTGGTCATTATATTTTCTTAATTTGTTTTGATATTTTGATTTAGTTTCAATAATTACTAGATCATGTCCGAGTGGAATGAAAAGTTTATTATCTTCCTTATAGGGTAGGGCAATTGTTTTATTTTTTGATGTTTTATTGTCTTCCTTAATTTTTTTTAGATATTCATAATGTTTCATTATTTTGAAGTCCAGTGGCTCCGTATTATTTAACGGTACACATTCTTCTAAAATAATTACATTTGATTTAAATTGAGTGAATTTATATTCATCATAATATTGATCGTATGTGATTAAAATACACATTTGTTCATTGATTGGAGAACCATCTTTGTAAGCTGCTATAGTATTTATTCTTATATCGGAAGATGAAATTTTTTCAATATTTTGAATTTTCTTTATGTAGATCTCGTTTACGCCAATGATTTTTCTGTAAACGTTTCTGGTTTGATTGAATGTATGACAATCAATATAGATGATTAAGCAAAGACTGATTAGATTTTTTAATTTAACTGTTTTTATCATTTTGAAACTTTTCGCAAAAAGTGAGATATATAATTGAGCTTCATCAATTACGCATAACGAACTAGACTTACCGAAGTTGTCCGACCCTGAGTCCCGGAACGGGACGTTAGGGACTGGCATGTAGCTTGCGTAAGCAAGGCGAATGCCAGAAGGACAATTTGGCGCAGCCCGAGCGAGGCCTTGTGCCGAAGCGTAGCGGTAAGCCGCTGTTAACCGAAGTCGCTAATTTAGTAATCAGGACCTCGGAATTTAGATTTATATAGATTGATTGTACTAGAAGTTAATTAGAATCGAAAGAATATAATTTATCTCTATAAATATCGTTTAGAAAGTTATCAGGAACATTCTGATTAGTGATATAACTTCTAGTTGTAAACGGCATAGCAAATAACAAAAAGAGTTGTCTTACTTCTACAACTTCATTTTCGTAAGTATATCTTTTAATTTCCTTACCTTGGTTAAAAACTATAAATTCAGTTTTCCCATTTATTTCAGCAAAAAGTGGAAATAAAGTACCAGTTATAACATGAAGAGTTGTAGTTAAAAAGAATGAACTATTCGGTATTACTTTGGTTGTTACTTCAATGTTAACTAAGTTTTTACTATTAATTTTGCTTAAGTCATCTAGTCCATCTACATAGAGGTTAAATTTACTGATGCATTTACAACCAGCGATTATATCAGTAAATGCTTGTTTATTTGCTTTATGAACAGCTTCTGAAACATTAAATTTTTGACCTAAAGCATTCAAACTCTTATAATATAATACAAAGTCTACATTAGTTATTTTCTTATCTACTTTTGCTGGATTATATGGAGGAATATCCTTTTTTAAATAGGTAATACATTGAGTTAGTGTAGCTAAAAGCAGAACTAAGGCTAAGAATTTTAAAAATTTCATAAATTTCCTTCGGTTTTTTCTAATAAACTGGGAATGAGAGGAGATTAAAGTCAAGTTCTTAAAACAAAAATATTTTATTAAACTAAATTTTGGCGATTTCGGTTAACGAACTAGTGGAGACGACGTTTCCCGACCCTGAGTCCCGAACGGGACGTTAGGGACTGGCACGGAGTTTGCAAATGCAAACGAGTGACAGAAGGGAAATGTGGCGTAGCCCAAGCGAGGCCTTGTGCCGAAGCGCAGCGTTTCCACGCTGTTATACGAAGTCTCCAAGTTAGACATTCAGATTTTTTTTATAGAAATTTCTTCTAAGTAAGTTTGAACAGCTTGGATAGTAGTCATCCAATTTCTATTAAATTTTACGGCTGATAGCTTTCCAGTTCTCGCAAGTAAAGAAAGATACTCTAATGAAAAATTGCAGTATTTGGTAGCCTCTTTTAGGGTGATGTATCCCTGTTTCTCATTTGAAGAGTCTGGTCTAAGAGCATTAAGATAAATTATCAAAGATCTTTCAATTGAGCGTCCAACAAAATCAAGGAATGTTAAAACATTTCCCTTATCAGCTTCTCGCAAAACTTTATAATATTTCTTTCTATCCAGATGTAGAATAACTGCGGGAGGGTAACCTTCTTGCATAAGAATTAGATTCATTAATAGCCTAGCAGTCCTTCCATTTCCATCAATAAAAGGATGTATGAAGACAAGTTTGTAATGCATCCACGCGGCAATCTCTGGTATAGATAATAATTTATAATTTATATAATACCATTCAACTAATTCCATTACTAGATCATAGATTTTTACTGCACTTGGAGGAATATGCGAAGCACCAGTGATTCTAACATTGGTATTTCTAAATACTCCAGCTTGTTCATCATCAATATTCTTTAGTATTTTTCCATGAATTTCTCGAATTAGATTTAATGAAATGAAGGTTTTTTTCTTTATTATTTCCTCTAGGAAGTAAATTCCATCTTTATGATTTAAGACTTCAAAATGCTCCCTGAGACTTTTGTTTCCGATAGTAATACCTTGTCTTAAAACTAAATCCGTTTCTTGTAAACTAAGAGTATTTCCTTCGATGGCATTTGAGTTGTATGTCCACTCTAAATAGAATTGTTCGTTTAGTTTACTTACAATTCCTTTAGGAAGAGGTCTTAGTTTATCTAATTCCTTCTTTTTCCCTTCGATACTTTTTATGAGATTTGGGTTCATATCGGATAATCTTAATTTTAAGGAATCCGATACTATTTCAATCCTTTATTTATTTATTTCTAGGTGGATTTTTGGAGATTTCGTATAACGAACTAGACTAACCGACGTAGGCTGGCCCTGAGTCCCGGAACGGGACGTTAGGGACTGGCCACGACACTTGCGACTGCAAGGGGAGTGCCAGAAGCCTATGTGGCGCAGCCCAAGCGAGGGCTCGTCCCGAAGCGAAGCGGTTAGTTGCTGTTATGCGACGTTGTGGGGAGCGACACGGATGTCGCAATCTTAGCTCATATCCTCTTTAATTCTTAAGTATTCATCAGGAGTAATAATTTTTAGACCCTTGATTTTTTCTAGAGTTAAAAGGTCTTTATCACCTGTTATTAATAAATCAACATTTGCTGAGAAAGCAGTTTCAAGAATATGGAAATCGTCTCGATCTCTCAAATTCATATAGTCTTTAAGAGGCTTGTTTTTAATTATTGTGGTAGCACTTCTGATTTCGGCAATTGTAAATTGTATGAAGTCATTAGGTAGTTTGAACTTAGGTTTAGCTAAAGTTTCTTCCAATTCGTCCAGAATTTCATTAGAGATATATCCAATGAAAATATCATCGATTAAATCTTGGAAAACCAATCTAGGTTTACCATTGAATAAGATAGCAGAAATATAAATATTAGTATCTAAAAGAACTTTTAACATTAAGAAGCTTTTTTAGTTCTTCTAACTGCTTTAATTTCTTGAAAAATGTCAGCTTCGGTAAGTTTAGATTTATCGATAGTCTTAGAAGTAAAGTCGAAGATCGCTTGCCACTTAGATTTTTTTTCAATATAAGTCCTTGCAGCTTCACGAATCAGTTCGGATCTGGACCTGTGTTCTCTTTTTGCAATTTTATCAATTTCTTTTAAAAGAGCTTTTTCGAATGAGATGTTAACAGTCTGATTCATAATTTCCCAGCATATACAAGATTTGTATATTTGTCAAATTGTTTATTTCTGGGATTTTCTTGTAAAACGCCGCACGGATGCGGCGACTCTTCCCCGCAATGTTCGCATAACGAACTAGACTTAACGACGTTCCCCGACCCTGAGTCCCGGACGGGACGTTAGGGACTGGCACGGAGTTTGCGGATGCAAACGAGTGACAGAAGGGGAATGTGTCGCAGACCAAGCGAGGGCGTGTCCCGAAGCGAAGCGTTAAGCCGCTGTTATGCGACGTCATTGTTTATTACTTTTGAGTTCTCGTAAATTGTATTTTCCAGCGTTCAAAAGAAGCTAATTTCCAAAAATATAGAAAAATATAAATTTTTCCAAAGCCTTTTTCTTCAAGTTCCTTTTTCAGATTTATTTTAAATGAATTAAACGAGATATCAGGTTCTTTAAATTTTTTTCCACAATAATCATAACAAATCGTGCAATACTTTTGAACTAAAAATTGTGTTATTTCTGGTAAATCGTTAACAGCCTCCAAATATACGCCGCAACTTTGGCAATATTTATATCGAAATCCTGTTTTTGTTAATTCAAATTGTCTCAAGAGGTTATTTTGTTGGTCAATTTCATACCATTTTCCTAAACCATAAAATGTAAAACCGAAAGCAATAAAAATTAAGATAGCAAAGAGTATTCTTATATCATCATAGACTCTCTCTTTGTATAATTGTATCTTTAAATGTTTGGATAAAGCGAGCTCTTCGGAGAAGCCTTTATCAAAAATTTCTTTTAAATCCTGATTTTTTGATTTTAGTATACTCCACATTTTTTCGATTCTTTGGACTTGTGAAGAATCGTTGTAATACTCAATGCGAAAATATCCATTTTCATTTTTACATTGAATTCTATTTTTTTGACAGAATTGATTAAAATCATCATTTAATTCTTTTTTCTTCTTTTCAATTTGTTCAATTGAATACTTATTTTCTGCAATTTTAATATTCAGCTCAATTCTTTGTTGATCTAGAACTAAAGCTTTTTCTAGAATATAAAAGCCTGATATAAGAATGAATGCTAAACCACTGATTGTGTAAAATTTGAATATATTGTCTGTAGGTAAACTAGGTAGATTCATTTATTTAGTTTTTTTGTAATTTGAGTTGCAATGATGTCGCATAACGAACTAGTGGAGACGACGTTTCCCGACCCTGAGTCCCAACGGGACGTTAGGGACTGGCACGGAGTTTGCGGCTGCAAACGAGTGACAGAAGGGAAATGTGGCGTAGCCCAAGCGAGGCCTCGTGCCGAAGCGCAGCGTTTCCATGCTGTTATGCGCAGAAAACGCATTTAAGTTCCAGATTTTTCCTTTCTATCTAATAGAATTTCACCGGTTACTTTGGTAAACCTAAGAGAAAGTGCAATGGTTAAGAAATAGGGACCAAGAAAAAGTAATATATAAGTAAGTTCCGATTTTTTCGATCGTACTTTTAACTCTTCAATTTCGTTTAGAGTATTATTATATTTTTTTACTGCATTTAGGAATGATTGAGTTGCATACGTGTCTCCTTTTTCTAGAGAAAACATACTATATTCTTTAAAATTTATTTGTGATTTTTTCTCTCCTATTGCTTCTGCGGTATATTTATCCATAGCAAAAAACCAGCGACATTGAGCATCATATTCTGCTTGTATTTTATCGAGTTCATCTTTTGGGGGAGAAAATTCTGTTGTGATAAAGGTTCTACATATAACTGGACCTTTTCCAAATTCTATTCTTTCTCTAATATCTCTTATTTTAGAATCCAAACCTGATTCGACGTAAGGAATAGTTAGATTGAAATATTCTTCCTGGGCTTTTTCTAACGTTGATAGTAAACCTATAAATGCACCAATAAGCCAAATATAGTCAATTTTTTTCCATTGTTCTTTTTTTAGTGGGATTATTTTTATGAACAGAAGGTGAAATAATGGAATAAGTATTAAAACTAACATTAAATTATATTCTGTTAAATTTTTTATTATATCTGACATCTTGTTTTCCTTTTGGTAATTTCTTGCTGAAAAAAATTCTTTTTAAGGATTTATTACTATTTTGCAAACTATTTATTGCTTAAGTTATTGGTTTTTTCGTTTATCCAAGAATCAAAGAGTTCATGAACTGATATCGAATCATTTAAATTTAATTCGTAATTAAAATCTGCTTTCCAATTTTTTTTGTTACAGTTATATGAAATTTTAAAGTGTGAAGGAACTTGTCTACCGTCCCTCTTAAAAAGATTTCGTATTTCTATCAGAATATTTGTACCCTTTTTTAGTAAGGCTATAATTTTCGTATCAGAAAGATCAAACTTCCCTGAATTATTATAGGAATTCAACTGGTGTATTCTTGAAATTTTATTATTTATTTTAAAGAATAAATTAAAAATAGTTATATCATCTTCAAAAGAGCAGAAAAAATAAATTTGGTTTATTTCATTTTTCTTATTTTCGACAAAGTCAAGAGCTGATTGAACAATTTCCTTAACACAGTTTTGAAATTTTACATCGAAATCAATAGTTGGCATGATTTTCGTTCCTTTTCTTTAATACTTATAAAAAATCATTTTTGCGTTATTGCGCATAACGAATTAGGCTTACCGACGTTTCGTGTAGCTGAGCCTCTTTAGAGGCGTTAGCGTAACACGGAATGTGCCTTTAGGCCGAGCGAAGGCCCCACGAGATCCAGATTTTTTCAGAAATCTGAGGCGAAGTGGATAAGGTCCTGAGCGAGCGGTAAGCCGCTGTTAATTG
Source organism: Leptospira sp. WS4.C2 (assembly GCF_040833985.1). NCBI lineage: Bacteria > Pseudomonadati > Spirochaetota > Leptospiria > Leptospirales > Leptospiraceae > Leptospira > Leptospira mgodei. The sequence goes on along the minus strand of NZ_CP162139.1, from coordinate 2,361,860 downwards.
CAGTTAGTTAGTATAGAAATAGATTTAAGTCGAAAGGTCAACAAAAGTGAGCGCAAATTTTCTCTTAATTCTTAGAAAGCATAAATAACAAACTGCACTTGCGTGGAGAGAAAAGCTTTAATTGTTCTCTTCCAAAGCTCAAATCGACAACAGCTTCCTAAAAAAATTTGCGCGTTTTCTTCTTTTGATCAACTAATTGCAATTAACGTAACTAGCTAACCGACGTAGGCTGACCCTGAGCCTCCGAGCGGAGGCGTTAGGGATTGGCACGAGGCTTGCGAAAGCAAGAGGAGTGACAAAAGCCTATGTGCCGAAGGCCGAGCGAGGGCGGAAGTCCCGAAGCGAAGTGGTTAGCGGTAGTTAATTGCAGTTGGTTTCCTATTGTGTTTGAGAAATATACGAAGTGTGCGAAATCTCAGCGCGCAAATTTTCTTTCTTATTCTTGGTCTTTAAAGCCCGATAATCGTTTTTGAATCATGCAAACCGTGAGCAAAAAATAATAGGAAATGGAGAGAAATAAACCTCTTAATTCTTATTCTTTTCTTTAAAGCACTCGAATCTTTAACAAAGTAATAAAACCGATATAAAGATCTATTATTGATTTAAGCAAAGTTGGACTCTGACTTTTTAAGAAAAATTGCGCGCTGGTTTTTTTGAATAGAATCTACCAATTGCAATTAACGAACTAGCCTTAACGACGTAGGCTGGCCCTGAGTCCCATCGGGACGTTAGGGACTGGAACGACACTTGCGACTGCAAGGGGAGTGCCAGAAGCCTATGTGTCGCAGACCGAGCGAGGGCTTGTCCCGAAGCGAAGCGTTAAGGCGCTGTTATGCGATCGTAGCGAAGGTCTACGATTGAGAATTGATGATCTAATTTTAACGCCCATTGTTTCTTTCTCAAATAAATAGGCACTTTTAATATTTTATTTCAAATTTTGATTAATGTATCAAAATCAAGTATTTTTTCCGATTTAATAATAATACCCAGATTCATCGTTAAACTAGTTTCTATTTTAATGTTAGGAAGAGTAGAAATTGGGTTAATTACAATTTCTCCGTCAGCAAGATATAAAGGTCCAGAATATAATATGCCAAGTAAAATCAATCTTCCTTGCACATCAAAATTTCCTTCCTTAGTTGCATATCCGCCATGATTGTATACTAAAACTGGCGATCCGCTAGAGCCAGGAAAGCAAGCGCAGTCAATTAAAATTTCTGACTTCCCATTATAATTCAGTTTTGGATGGCTTGCTGTGATTCCTTGTCTAATTACAGGTAAATTATTAGTTTTATCCCAAATCCCATTTGGATAACCGATCATGGTTATAGTTTCAATTGCATTTAGGCTATTCAATTTTTCAGAGTTAGCCAAATATTTTTTGGTGTAAGCAAATATGAAGAATTTTCCTACTTTTAAAACTAAATCATCATAGAATTTATGAAAGGGTAAGATACATAAATCAATTTCCGTATCAGGATGTTCAATCCAATCTGATTCCATTATTGAAATGGTGGTCTTGAAATTCGAAGTATAGTTGGGTTTTTTATCATTATCAATTGGAGTAATCCAAATTGTTAAATTAATACTGTCCTTGATTACATGTTTATTAGTAATAATTGCAATTCTATCTATTTCGGTCTCTGTATTTTCAAATGCAAAATAGAACCCTGTTCCTACACTCGTTTGTCCGTTTGTCATTGCACATTCTAATCTTACAGTAGAAAGCTGTAATAGTTCTGAATTTGATAATTTATCCATTTAATCATCGCTGAAATTATTAATAAGATTTCGCTATGTCGCATAACGAACTAGCCTTAACGACGTAGGCTGACCCTGAGTCCCAACGGGACGTTAGGGACTGGAACGACACTTGCGACTGCAAGGGGAGTGCCAGAAGCCTATGTGTCGCAGACCGAGCGAGGCCTTGTGCCGAAGCGAAGCGTTAAGGTGCTGTTATGCGAAGTTTATTTGTTAAAGAATGCTTTTTTTGTAAAAAATTATTCTTCAGTCCCAACTCCTAAACCGCGTATAATTTCCCAGACAGCGTAAGGTGAGTAAAAAGTTTTATAAGCGTATTTTGGTAAATCATCAGAATAGTAGATTTCATCAAACCGATTATAATAAATAAATTGAATGTATTTGTGAAATATCTCTCTTATTATTCCTGTTGAATAAATTTGTAAGTTATGCCTAAAAACACTCTCTATCATTGTTTCTTTTATTCCTCTCCAAAGTGGGTTACTCATTTCAATTTTTATTTTTTCAGCGTTAGTATTAGTAAAACAGAAATCTAGTTCTTTTCTAGCAATTTTGATGATGTAATTTTGAAAACTTAAATTAAAATTTTCTAACCAGAATTCCTTATCGGTGTTTTCAATCTGTTCATAAATTCTTTTTACTGAATGTAATCGGTCATCTTGAGAGTCTCCATATATATATTCATTATCTATTGAAGTTCTAAATGAAGAAAACGGGTTAATTGCTACCACATATATTGTGTTAGGGTATGGAAATAAATCTGAAAGTTCTCCCCATACTTGCGAAGAGTAGACCATCGAATTTATATTTAATGATTCAAATTTTTTTGAAATATATTGGGAAATTCCATTTAATGCAGATTTTGAATATCCTGGTACACTTCTGTTTGGTGTGTTAGTGTCTGAATCTATAAAGCCCTCTATGTAAGGAAATGATAACGCGACGGTTGTCATAGATTCGTCACTAAATAGATTATTTTCAAACCATTTGTAATATTGATCAGCAGGATAATATACTTTTAAGTGAATTTTATTTTCTATGATTTCAGGGATTAAAGCTAGGATATTCTTTTTATTGAATAAAATCTCCTGCATATATGCGTCTTTTATCGTTCGCGATTCTAAAGGTGCAATAAGTATTGAGGTGGTATTGGATTCAGTTAATCCGGGAAATATATTGCAAAGATGATTTGAGTAAGCTAAGAGTTCTGTGAATGCTTGTCTTTCCGTTTGATTATTTTTCTTTAATTCTATAATAGTTAAACCTGATGTATCTGAACTACCTAATAGGTCTATTCTGGTAGTAGACATGTCGTCTCTTTCTAGTCTTAATTCTTTAGCTTGTAATCTAAATCCTTGTAGGCTTTCTATGGTTTCGTTAATTTTTTCCTCTACTATTTGGCGTAAAAGAATATGCAATGGCGGGAAAGTGCTTTCTTTCCATTTAGTAGGATTTTTTTGTCCCACTATTAAAGATTCAAAATCCTCTTTGTGTTGCTCAAATAAAATATCTCTAAATTCGTTTTCTGTCATAATGTTTTGAGTAAAGTTTATAAATTTCGCATAACGAACTAGTGGAGACGACGTTTCCCGACCCTGAGTCCCGAACGGGACGTTAGGGACTGGCACGGAGTTTGCGGATGCAAACGAGTGACAGAAGGGAAATGTGGCGTAGCCCAAGCGAGGCCTTGTGCCGAAGCGCAGCGTTTCCATGCTGTTATGCGAAGTCAGAGATTCGTTAGGAAGCTCATTTCCCTGGTTATTTACGGTTTGTAGATATTTTTTATTAATTTATATAATAAATATCTTTCTCTTGAGTGTTTTCATTGAGACCCTATGTTATTATAAAGTCTAAATGATTTATTAGCAAAATTTGAAAAACGAAGTCACCTTGAATAGAGTATGGAGGTTGGTTAAATTTCTAACTTAATTGTTTAAGAAAGACTATCGTGAAGTTCCATTTCTTTTTCTAAGATAGTATTTATGATCGTGCTGAGATCGATATTTTTTTTCTCAGCGATTTTTTGGTAATATTCTTCTAGTTTTGGGTCTAGGTAAACAGGAAAATGTAAATCCTTTATATCTCTTGAATAAAGACCTCGTTTGCCTTTAGAAAAATCGTATTCATTTCTCATTTTAATTTATCTCTTTCGAATAATATTGAGCCTCCTCGTTTGAGGTAGCTCTTCTAGCGGAGATTATTCTAATAATTTCTTCACTTTTATTTGATCTATCAACAAAAATTACTACAGCAACGGTAAAATTTTCTATTTTTCCAAGTGCAATCTCTCTGATTTCTCCTTCAGAATGGTCCGGATCAGGTAAATAAAGGGCTTTGGGATCAGCAAATACCAGTGAAGCTTTTGAAAAAGAAAGTTCGTGCTTTAGCAGATTGGTTTTCTCTTTTTCTATATCCCACTCAAAACGCATTTATACTTTTTTTTTGAAAAATAGATTTTTGAATAGTATTTATTTTTTGGTTTTAAATTCAAAAGACAATGTTTCTAACTGGAATATATTTAATTAAGTTTTCTCTGATTTCGCATAACGAACTAGCCTTAACGACGTAGGCTGACCCTGAGTCCCAACGGAACGTTAGGGGCTGGAACGACACTTGCGTAAGCAAGGGGAGTGCCAGAAGCCTATGTGTCGCAGACCGAGCGAGGCCTTGTGCCGAAGCGAAGCGTTAAGGCGCTGTTATGCGTCGTTCTTTTTTGACATTAAAATTTTTGTTTAGAGATTGCAAAAGTTTAATTTTGGTAGTTCAAAATTCGTTTTATTTCTTGGAATGGAATTCTGATTTTTCAGCATTTTTTTATATAAAAAAATGAAGCAGGATAGGAGAGGTTTTTGTTCGTAATGTTAAGGTCTTCTGGAATTTTGAGGTAAAAAGTTTGGTTAACGTATTCGTCGCTTTGACTTAATAGCCAATATAATTGGATTATGTAAATTATGTTTGTATAAATTGTTATGTAATTTCTATTATTTTTTCAACTCCAATTAAATAAACTTTCACTCTATTGTTATATTCGGTTTTATAAATGTTGTTTTGGTTTTTCATATATACCTTTGCCAGTTCGAATTGCTCTAAAGTTCTCGCAAGTGCTATAATGAAACATTCGTTTTTGGGAGCTTTTACCAAAAGACGCATTTTATTGAAATCAGCTGCGATTTCATTTATGTCTTCATTATATCTAAAATATTTAAGCTCAATTACTAGAGCTTCTTCCTCGTATTTATATCCTTTTCTGTTTGTGGTTGGGTCGTAAGTTAAATTTAGTTTATTTCTGTCGAAAGCCGTTATATCTATAAAGTAGGTTGAATTAGTTTCGTAAGTGTCATACCAAGGGCTTTCTGTATTAACTGTAATGTTGTCGCTAACTTTTTCCTTTATTCTGTTTGATAAGGATGTTTTAAAATCGCTTTCTGTTAGGAAAATTAGTTGTTCTTTTTGGTATTCGTTTGCAATTTCTTTGACTGCTTCAATTACTTGGTTTGTCCACATTTTATTATTCCCTTTTTTTAATTTAAGTGTGCTGGTAAGGTATGACATCAAGACATGGGTAACGGTTATGCGTCAGGAGAAGGGTAATACTTTTTGGTAACCTTTCTTGGTTTATGAACTTTGTATGAATTGGAATCAGGATTAATCAAGAATAAATTTTGATCGATAATACCTAGCTTATTATTTCCGAACCAAATAGAAACAGAATCGATATCTTTTTTAATGCCGACGTTAAATCCGTTGAATGGATTTCCGATCATAATGAGATGACCGTTCCAGTTAATGTAACCACGATCGTTGACATGTCTTTGTTTGAATCCAAAAGGATAAGCGATTAGAAGGTCAGCGTTCGGATCAAAAAGTTTTTTAGATTTAACATAGATTTGTTCCGGAGTTTTCATGTTGAGAGCTTCATGAGGTCTTTCTCTATTGAATTCAATTCTCCATTTATCGAAGAGTTTCTGGAAGAGAGTGATGTTACCCACGATTTCGTGTTGTAGTTCGCGAGCCATGTCTCTATGCATTCTTTCATGAGCGCCATTTTGGTAAGGTTTCCCTGGTTGAATACGATCGAGTTTGATACCAAGAGAGAGCCACCAAACAGAGAGTTTAGTAAGCCCCCAAAGAGACTGCATAGAAGCAAACGGAGGACCATTGTCGGAGCGAATGATCTCAGGAAGTCCATAGATCTTAAATAACCTAATAAATTCAGCTTTAACGGAAGGAATATCGCCTTTAGAAAGGGTCTTAATGGAAAGAATGTATTTAGAGAAATCATCTCTAACTGTGAGAGGATTTATTTTTTCCCTGTCTGGAGTATACCACCATCCTTTGAAGTCAACGGTCCAAATATGATTCGGATGAGTGGCTTTCTCGGGCATAGAGATTCGTTGTCCTGAATTAATTGGTCTTCTATTCTTCTTTTTCTCAAGTAGGCCTGCCTTCTTAAGAATGCGTTCAACAGTAGATCTGTTAGGAGGTCTTCTATCTGGGAATTTATTTTTATAGAGTTCGAGTATTTTCTTAGCACCCCAGAACTTCTTGTTATTTTTGATCTTAATGATTTCTAAGATGGTTTCTTCCGCAATCTTAGCGGGAGAGTTCTTAGGAGTTCTCTTCTTATCCAGAAGACCTACTCTCCCTTCCTTCAAGAACCTTTCTTTCCACTTGTATCCACACTTAGTAGAGATGCCATACTGAGCACAAAGCTGAGTAAAATTGACGTCATTCTGGAAGCTATCCAGAACAAATTGAAATCTTAAATCCACGGTATTATTGTCCTTCCAAGGCATCCCCAAAGCCCTCCTGTAAAGGTGATCTAAAGGGATTAGAAACCTGAAAGTGTTACCTATGTCTTGCTACAAAAGTGTTACCCATGTCCTGAGGCATACATTGAACTAATTGCGACTAACGAACTAGACTTAACGACGTTCCTCGACCCTGAGTCCCGAACGGGACGTTAGGGACTGGCACGTAGCTTGCGTATGCAAGCGAGTGACAGAAGAGGAATGTGGCGTAGCCCGAGCGAGGGCTTGTCCCGAAGCGTAGCGTTAAGTCGCTGTTATACGACGTTAATTTTTCTATCAAATTTTGACGCTAATAATAGTAAGATTTCTATTCCAATATTTTTGGTTAATCTGAAGTATTCTTTTGTTGAAATAAAAGAATGACCTCCTTCGGAATGAAGAATATCTATATATCTTGAGATCAATGAGTTATCATTGTCAGAAAGATTTAATTCTTTTTTTATAAATAATCTGCAATTACCTATTTTTGATTTTTCGGAAGTTGGTATAGCAGCGAATGTTTTTTCAGAAATTTTTTCAGCGATGGCAATTATGAATTTTTCCCAGAAATTTCTGAAATTTGAAATCATGCCGCTTAATGCATAAGAACTATCATTTTCGAAATTATCATTTAATTGACTTATAAAATTTACAAATACTATATCAAGGTTATTTTTTTGAACAAGTTCTAGTAAAAGTAACTTATCGTTATTGATTTCTATATTGATTTTCCCAACTATCTTTGATATGTGATTCGTCATTAGGCTTGAAGCCTTTCGCTGAAAGATTTGACTTAATTCTTTTGACGTAATAGTATTACTATAATCAAAAATCTTTATTAATTTAGTCGTTTCTATTATGGTAAACTTATATAGATTGTTATCAAGCAGATAGATTAAATATACTTTTATTAAATATGAAGTGGAAAAAGGGTGGATTTTTGAAAGTGAATTTATAGCAAAATCATTATCCATTGCTGAGCAAAAAAACTGAAAAATTAATGGAATTTCAGATGCATAGTAGCAATCGTGATGAAGGGTGTTACTCAAATCTAAAATCCTTATTCCATGGACATTATAAATTTCTTCTTCAGATTTTTGAATTCGCAATTCTAGGTTTTTTATTACCAAATCTTTTGATTTTTGATGCAAGCAATTATATGCTGAAATAAGTAATTGTAAATTAGAGTATTCAAGATACCCGTTATTTTCTGACCATGTCCTATTGTTTTCTCTCAGTAATGATAATTCATGAATGAGGATTATTTCTATTGAGTTTAAAGCGTCTTCATTATTCATTTTAAATTAATGTCGTATAACGAACGAGGCTAAACGACGTTCCTCGGAGCTGAGCCTACGGAGTAGGCGTTAGCGTCGGCACATCTCCTTGCCTTGCAAGGAGTGTGACGGAGAGGAATGTGCCGAAGGCCAAGCGAGGGCGTAAGACCCGAAGCGCAGTGTTTAGCCGATGTTATGCGAAGTTTTCGGGTTTAACGAAGTAATTACGCCACGGACGGCGTTTTCTTACTTCCTGTTTTGGATGTTTTCATTTTATATTCTTTTACAAGAATATCAGTAGGAATTCCTAGATTTTGATTAATTTTTCTAATCATTTCTAATGTAAGCTTTCTTTTCCGATTTAGGATTTCGGTGGCACGACTTCTGCCACCGATTAGATTTCCTAAATCAACACTTTTCATATTCATATCATCCATAACTGATTTCAAAGCTTCAATTGGATCCGGATCATCAATAGAGTAGTGTTTAGTTTCGTAAGCATCAACCAAGGTAATTAAAATATCTAGTTTATCGAATTCTGGTGTATTTTTCTTAGAATCCCAAAGTTTTTCAATTTCAGAAAGAGCATCTAAGTGATCTTTTTGATTTTTAATAGGTTTAATATTCATTTAAATAACCTCAGCATTGATTTTATCATATTGTTCATGATTTCCGATAAACCTAATAAATACAGTTTGTAAATTATAATGAATCTTAACAATTAATCTGTATTTGTTTCCGTGTATATTGAAAACGATTCTATTATCCTTAAGGAAACTAGCATTTCTGTATTTATCTTTAATATCAGAAGGAGATTTCCATAAAGCTTTCGAAGTGTCTTTAAACCAAACCTCGATTGGAATTTTAGAGTCCGAGTATTTAGGTATAGAGTAGAAATCTCTCAATATTTTTCTTGAAATAACCCTCACAAATCAATGAGAACTTGTTCCCGAATTGGTAACAACTACTTTTTTTCTGTTTTAGCGAGCACGGACGCTCGCAATTTAATAAAAATAATAGCGCCCGGAAATTTTCGCATAACGAACTAGTGGAGACGACGTTTCCCGACCCTGAGTCCCGAACGGGACGTTAGGGACTGGCACGGAGTTTGCGGATGCAAACGAGTGACAGAAGGGAAATGTGGCGTAGCCCAAGCGAGGCCTCGTGCCGAAGCGAAGCGTTTCCATGCTGTTATACGACGTTCTTGGGATTGTAGTATTTTTCTTATTTACGTGCGGTTTTTTTTGCATTATTTGATTTAAAATTTTTAAATCTTATTGGTTTATAAAATAACTTTCAAAATACTATTGTTTTGGATAATGAAATCAATTTACTTCAAGTTTTGATTATATAATAAGACTGATTAAATTAATAACATTTTCTATTTTGCAAATATAGAGATTTCTAATGAAATTCCGTTATCTTTTTGTAACGGTTACATTTCTGAATCTAACGATTTTTTATTCTGAAATATATAGATTCAGGTAATGCCTGATTATGTTTTGTACTTATTATTTATGTAGGTTGTTTTTGTTTATTATTGGAAATTTGAAATGAGATATGTTTTCTTCAATGAGCATATCTTCAGTAGTAAAAGTTTAATTAATGTATAAATAATCGTAATTAGTATTTTCCTCCTGTTCTCGTAATAAAATATTACACAAAATATTCATAAAAAAACAAATTAAAGCAAAAAATAATTTGATTTTAAAAAATATTTATTCTTATTAAAATTCAAATTTGTTATAAAGTTTTTTTGAGTTTTCTTCTTTGCATTTATAGTATGTTAGAATATCTACTAGACAGTAGTTTGGGGTTACATCATTCGTGCAGTCGATGGCAAGCAAAGGCCGATAATAAGCTTCACAGTCAATTGGTTCTCTTTCAGTCTTACAGGATATTATTGAGAGAAAGGTATAGATAAATATATATACTTTTAATTTTCTTGAATTATTCATATTTTAAATATTTGGTGGTTATTGGATTTTATTTCAAGAATGTCGTATAACGAACTAGACTTACCGAAGTTCCCCGACCCTGAGTCCCGGTAACGGGACGTTAGGGACTGGCATGTAGCTTGCGTAAGCAAGGCGAATGCCAGAAGGGGAATTTGCCGCAGGCCGAGCGAGGCCTTGTGCCGAAGCGTAGCGGTAAGGCGCTGTTATGCGAAGGTCTTTTGGGTTAAATTTGATCTTAGAATTTCTATTTTATTCTTAAAGGATTTGAATTTAATTTTTTGAGGAAAGCAGTTTCGGCTTCTTCTTTTATACTTAATGCGGTAAATTTGAAGGGTTTTTCCTGAAAATAATTAAATTCCTTTTTAATTATTTTGAATTCAGTTAAAAGTTTGTTGGAATATTCAGAATAAACTAATAGAACATCAATATCATTTGGATTGCTATTCTCTTTCAGTATTGAGCCAAAAATAAATATATGTTCGAAAGACTTGAATAAGTCTAAATTTTCATTAAATCGATCAACTATAGTTTTAATCATTTTGGAGGGAATTTATATATTTAATATAATCATCGGTAGTTAGCAGTTTTACTTTCATTTTTTTTGCCAATTCATACGCTTCGTCGGAAATACAGGAAGCGCCATTCCAATTGTGTAAATTTACAATAAAAGTATTTTTTTTTGGTAATAAACTTTGCAATTCGAGTTTGCTTAGACAATATTCATAAATAAAAGTTATTCTATCGTATTTAACTTCAATTTCCCTTAGATTTTCTTTTTTATTGAAGCTAAAGTTAATATTCCTTGATTTTAAAATTTTGAGCGCAAAGTTAAGACTTGATAGCCGAACTCCAACTTTTCTAAAACTTTTATAATCTGAATAATATTGTCTTAAACGAGGCGTATCATCTAAAAAGAGTTTAACAATTTCTTTATCTTCCTTAATTATTAAATATGGATTATCTATTCCCAGTTTTATATCTATGAATTTTCCATTTTCTTTTAGTTTAGTGATTAAGTCCTCTAAAGATTCCACTGATGGAAATAAGGTGTCTTTAATCGGTTCAATTCCAAATAATGAATTAATTTCTTCAGGAAAAAGTACAAACCTTGCCTTTTCATTTTCGGGTCGAGTTTTTTCAAATTCGTCTATATGTATCAAAAACTTATGAACAATATTTAAATTAGAATAGTGTTTGTCATTATGAGATTGAATTAAATCTAAGTTGTTGCTTAATATTGTTTTTATTTTCTTATTGTTTGATAATAATTTCCCTTCAAATAGATCCCAGGTTTTCCTTTGGTCATTAAGGAAATAATTTTCAAAAATAGTCTTATTTTCTAAGAGAAGAGGTTTTACTTTTTTGTTTAATTCATCGAATGTTTGAAAATGCTTTGCAAAGAATTTTTCTAATTCTAGTTGATGAATATTTTTCCAATTTTTCACTTCCTCTGGTTTATATGCAAAATTTTTATCAAAATCTGTATGGCAGTTAGGACATAAGATAATCAAATTTTCATATGCATTATCTTTAGTTATTGAATAAGGTTGTATATGTGCAATTTCAATGATATCTCCTGCGATAGTAAATAAATGATTCCTACAGTTTGGATTCATACATCTACCCATCGAATCAGAGTACATTTTTCTTTTTACATTTTCACTTATTTTTTTTCTGCACACCTTTAGATGTCCTTTCTTAACTTTCATTTATATCAAATTTTAAAGACTTTCGCATAACGAACTAGACTAACCGACGTAGGCTGGCCCTGAGTCCCGAACGGGACGTTAGGGACTGGAACGACACTTGCGTAAGCAAGGGGAGTGCCAGAAGCCTATGTGGCGCAGCCCAAGCGAGGGCGAAGTCCCGAAGCGAAGCGGTTAGTTGCTGTTATGCGAAGGAAGCGCTTAGAATTACTAAGCTTTCATTAATAGTATTTCTTTATTCTGAGTTTTTTTCTTTTTATTAATTACTTTTATTTCAATTTCCATGCCTAAAGCATGAATGTAATCAACAAGTGTAGATAATTTGATATCTTCTCTTCCTTCAATTCTTGAGATACTTGTTTGGCTGAAGCCTTCAATTTCCGTTTGTTTAACACCGGATTGTTTTCTAAGTTCAGCGAGTTTCATACTAAATATAATTTTATTGGCTTTGTGTTTAGCTCTCTCAATGCTTTCTGGTGACATTATCTTTTTGGTACTTTCAAAGAAATCGGAATATTTTTTCTTATTTTTCATTACAGATCCTCCAAATATTGATCAAATAGTTTGTCAGCGATTGGAATGAATTTATCATAAAACCTCTTATCACCTTTTTTATTTCCGCCAATGAGTAAAATCGCTCTTCTTTCAGGGTCGAAAGCAAAGAAAATTCGGTAAGGGTTTCCTGAGCTTTGAACTCTCAATTCTTTCATGTTTTTATGACTACTATTTTTGATAGTATCGACCCTTGGCCTACCTAACAAGGGTCCATGGACTCCTAAAACGGTAACATTGGCAAAAATGTCTTCCTTTGCAGATTCATTCAAAGTTGAGAGCCAATCTTCAAATTCTTCAGTCTGTAATATTTGCCACACAAGTAAAATATATCAGTAACGACATATGTTGTCAAATGCATATTTTGTATTTTTGTCCTATCTTAATTAGGTATTTTTTGCGCTTCTTTCGCATAACGAACTAGTGGAGACGACGTTTCCCGACCCTGAGTCCCGAACGGGACGTTAGGGACTGGCACGGAGTTTGCGGATGCAAACGAGTGACAGGAGGGAAATGTGGCGCAGCCCAAGCGAGGCCTTGTGCCGAAGCGCAGCGTTTCCATGCTGTTATGCGCTGCGACTATCGAAAAAAACGACTAAAGCAAGTCAGCTACCTAGCACAACAAAAGGAAAAATGTAAGCAATTTAATCAGAATAAGATAATTCAGTATATATACATATCGAGATTTCTAAAATGCATAACAGTCTGGTAAATTAGAGCATGTTGACAAGTTAGAACATTGTGCAGACGCATCGCACGTATATCCAATAAGTGCAGTCGGACATCCTCCAGCAGTACCGACATATTTACACTTTACATTGTCGATTCCTGCGACTGTATCAAAGTATAGCAATATATCACGAGATGTTGTTGTAGTTTGGCTAAGAGTAAATCCAGCGTTTGGGGTAAATTCTACTGTGACCTTAAACTGGTATGCTTTTGATGCAGGATATGAAGTTAGAGTGCCAGAGAGGAGTCCAGAGGTTGTATTAAAAGTTAATCCAGTAGGCAATGTTGGAATAATAGAAAATGATTTAATAGTAGTATTTGAGTTTGCAAGAATCGGAGTGGTAATTGTCGGAGATGAATTTAAAGAAGATCCAGTACTTAAACCAGTATAGCGATCATGTAAATTATATGAAAGACTAGCTGGCTTTGCAGCTGCTTTAGGTAATGTGGCAAGTAACAAGAGTGCAGTGGCAGATGAGTCTTCTTTCTTTTCTGCATTGCAGCTATTCAGGATGGAAATTAAAATAAGAAAGGATCCTATGTATTTTGCTAATATCATGTTGATATTCCTTTTATTAAGTATAATTTAGTCAAACAGTATTTTACGGCTGTTAGATAAAAAATTTACTAATTGTTAGGTTAAATTTATATTAGTTTAAAATTGTTAAACAAAAACGATCATTTTTTTTTGCGATTTTAGGAATTCTATATTACCAGCATATAATTTATAATTTTTCGAATTAGCTATTAAATATTTAACTTCCCGGGAACCTAATGCATTTTTTTCTTATGTATAAAATTTGGTCGTTGCGCATAACGAACTAGCCTTAACGACGTAGGCTGGCCCTGAGTCCCGGAACGGGACGTTAGGGACTGGAACGACACTTGCGACTGCAAGGGGAGTGCCAGAAGCCTATGTGTCGCAGACCGAGCGAGGCCTTGTGCCGAAGCGAAGCGTTAAGGCGCTGTTATGCGAAGGTTTTGTTTTTCATACCATATTGCATAAAATGATTTATATGCTTCGCAACTTTAAAAGTCTCAATTACGAATTTCTCATCTATTATTGAAATTTTATAAAGTAACTTATGGTTACCCGTGACTATTCTTTTCTCCTGATTAAAATACGAACAAGTACCATTTAGGAAAAGAAAGAATTCGGCAGGTACTTTTGTAGAATTAGAAAAGATATTTAATAAACTCTCAATTTCAGATGGATTATTTAGACTAGATACAAAATCAATGGCATAGGATATTAATTTACTTCTGGCAGTTTTAAAGTCTCTGTATACGCCATATTTTGGGATTTCCCCTTTTTTGAATTCTTCAGGGTTAGTTAATGGCCAATATGCTTCATGATTTATTATATTTTTGAGAGAAATAATGACTAGTCCCAATTCAGTATCTGATTTTTCAATCTGATCCAGTCCTTTTGCAATATTATTTAAAAGAGTTTTGTAATTATTTGAGTGTATTGCTTTACAGGCAATTCCATATTTTTTGTTTCTATAGTTGATGATTATATCTGGGTTGTCTCCTTTGGAATTTTGGGGATCATCTAGGAGAACTATATTTGAAATTTTCATACAGGCTAGTGCAATGTATAATTCAAAGATTTTATTTGAACCTGAGTCAGTGACAATAGATTTTTTATTTTGAGGAATTGATGAATTTGATAGTAGGTTGAGATGTCCCTTTAGATTTTTATAATTTATATGAGTTTTAATTTCTGAGATTTTACTGTAGATATCATGTAGTCCTATCACATTTGAATATGATGTTCTAAAATCTTCATTTTCTTCATAATAAGTATCATTTAACTCTTTATCTGCTAATTTGATCGATTCCAATATTATTGATTCTAATTCAGAATTATAAGGTATGGAAATATTAAAATCCTTCAGTAGAATTTCTTCTAAATTTAGAAGATCATCTCTAAATTTTTGAAATTTAATTTCGTAATAGGTCATTTTTACAAAACTTTCGCATAACGAACTAGACTTACCGAAGTTGTCCGACCCTGAGTCCCGAAGGGACGTTAGGGACTGGCACGTAGCTTGCGAAAGCAAGGCGAGTGACAGGAGGACAATTTGCCGTAGGCCGAGCGAGGCCTAGTGCCGAAGCGTAGCGGTAAGTCGCTGTTATGTGCAGTTGCTCATTTGGAGTATAACGTTTCCTTATATTTTTTCAAACTTTCTAATGCTGTTTGGTAAGAATCTTCATGTTTTTTAATTAGACTTATTATGGTTGGGATGCTTATGTGTGATTTTTGTAGAATAGCGCTAGATCTTCCAACGTGATTTGTAACTACTTTCTTTACTGATTCTTGGAAATTATTATGTAAGTCTTCAAGTAAAATCAGCATATGACTATATACAATTTCTGAGTATGAAATTGTTTCTTGAGGAGTTGGTATATATCCCTTGTGTACGACATCATTTCGAAAGGATTTCCACGATTTAATTGAGCTTTTTGATCTACCGATTAATTCTGGTTTTTCATCATCTACTAAAGGAGGGTTTTGGCCATTATGGCTGAGCAAATAAGTAAAAATAAATGCGCCGTATTGTCTCTCAGATTGATTTTTTACATTTTTCCATGCTGAATCGAAATCTTCAAAATTTATTTTATACTCGATTGAAATTACCTTTATATAGAACTCATAGAATCGCTCAAGGGAAGCTGCGATACTTACAATAGATTCTCTAGAATATCCATCTAATAGAGCCATTCCTGCTAAAGTAAATAATATTTCAAAATTTTGCTGTTGAATAACTGTAATATTTTTATGGCCCAAAAGACATTCGTGTTCAAGTATGCCTGTATCATTTATCTCTATTAATTCATAATCATTGGATGGCATTCCATTAATTCTAAAACATTCCATGCAGGTTACTTTTATTTTCATTGTTTAATAAAATATTTTTGAGCAATTGCACATAACGAACTAGTGGAGACGACGTTTCCCGACCCTGAGTCCCGTTAAAGGGACGTTAGGGACTGGCACGGAGTTTGCGGATGCAAACGAGTGACAGAAGGGAAATGTGGCGAAGCCCAAGCGAGGCCTCGTGCCGAAGCGAAGCGTTTCCATGCTGTTATGCGAAGTGTTTTATTGTTTGATGAAATGCGGTGGAGGAAGATGTAATCTTGTCTGAATGCATGAAGTTTGATTTTGGTATATATGCAATTCTTGTATGTAGGTTTGATTTGTTGAGTCTATTTCCATTGCTTTTAATTCACTGTTTTTTAAGCACTTTTCCGTAAGTGTGAAATCATCAAAAAAAGCTTTATCAAACAATATTGGATCCATATCTTTTCTTATTACATTTGATTTGTTTTCAATTAGTTTTTCTAATAGTTTTTTGGAATCTATAAAAGAAAAAACTATTAATAAGTCAATTGACTCAATTAGAGGTACATTTTCGTATCGAAATTTATGCAAAATTATAGAGCTAACGTATTCCCCTTCATATCCTTTTTTTTTGATGTAGTATTGCGTAGCAAAATTTAGAAATCTATAATGTTCTTTTGTTTGTTTTAGTATATCTTTATTAGAAATCGTTACAATAAAGAATTTTGTTAAGTCGTCATTTTCAAGTTCAAGTCTATATCTATTTCTTAATTCATCTTTTTTCACTTCACGAGAAATATAAGTAAATGCAGTATCTTCCCAATAATTCTCACGTATAGAATGTAATTGGCAGCTTAGAAATATTGAGAGTGTGAAAATGTATAGGCCAATTTTATTTTTCATGTTCAATTTTTAGTCCCCAGCAGGAAATTTGTTCTATATATACATTATAATCAAATTTTTCTAATGCGATGTCAGGTATACCTTCTGGATATTTTTCAGATAATTTAGCTTTAAGTTCTTTAGCTTTATTCTCGTTGCATTCGATTCTGGATTTTTCGTCATAGGTATCAAAATATGAACTATTAATTATTTTTTCGTTTAAAGGAGAGGCTAATTGGTAGTTCATTTCTGCTAGCAATTTTGCTAATTGCTCTGGATTTGATTTGGAGAATGCAATAAGAATATCGAACGTGAGAAAACCGAAGTCAATATCTGTATGAAATGCATCGATTATTTTTGCACTTTTGTATCTTTGTTCATGGCCGAATTTTCTAATTGCAAATTTTGTTCTAAATTCAGTTAAAAATCCAGCAGCTTCGTTCATTCTTGTATATTGTTTGTTTGCAACTGAGATTAAGAAAAAGTTAACCGAGTTTAAAGAGATATTCTTTATCTTGTATCGTTTGCTTAGTTCTAGTTCCGATAGTTCTCTTATTGAAAGTAAGAAAACTTTATCTTCAGAATAATTTTCGCGTAATGAAACATTACAGGAAGAGTAGTTTAATATTAAAAGAATAAGGTAGATTATATTTTTTATTTTATTTGGTTTCATTTTATTTAAATTTAAAACATTTCGCATAACGAACTAGTGGAGACGACGTTTCCCGACCCTGAGTCCCGACGGGACGTTAGGGACTGGCACGGAGTTTGCGGATGCAAACGAGTGTCAGAAGGGAAATGTGGCGCAGCCCAAGCGAGGCCTCGTGCCGAAGCGCAGCGTTTCCACGCTGTTATGCGTAGTGCTCTAATTCACTAAATTTTCTATTTCTTATTGTGAATTTTAAAGTAAATCCCTTAGTTATAGAACCTTTCCACTGAATTTTTTCTAATTTAATATGGTGTAGATCGGTAAATTCTTCTTTAGATTTTGGTACTTTTAATGACTTTGAAAATGATTTAGAAAGTTGATATCCTATTGCTTTGAAAAATAGAATATTCACGTAGCGATTGAATTCCTTTAATGTCTCAAATTTATTATGAGTATCACCAACATGTAAAACTAATTTCAGGATAAATGCTTTTTCAGGATTCCCATGAATATAATACGATATATTATTTGGGAAGTTTCCTTTGCTAATGCTGATTTGTGGTGACAATGCTGTCCAATAATCTTCTTCAGAAAATTTCCTATAATATTCTGTTTCTATTTCCTCTTCCTTGAGAAAGTCCTTTGCAAGGTGTGGATTCCAGCCTTCAGTTAATTGAATAATCCTGTTTTGGTTTTCTTTAATATTTGTTTGGAATTCCTTAATGTGCTTAAAAGATAGATCTAGATTCTGGCTTGGGTTATCTAAAATACTTAGATGAGAGATCCATCTAAGTAACCAAGTTGTTTTAAAATGAAATGTTTTAATTACCTTTAATTTTACATTTCTGTTGAATTTTTTATTAATAAATAATCGATCAATACGGTTGAAGGTATTTTCGTAAGCTATAAATGTGTTAAGAAAAAAGAGAAACGGTATGAAGAATAAGGTTAGTAATATTGGTGTAGTAAATTCTATTAAATTATCTTTGTTTATGAAAGTATCATAGTTAGGATGAATTTTATTTATTGAATATGTTATGATAACTATACCGATTAATATTAATAGTTTATTTGTAAACTTATAGATTATCGTATATTCTTCCTCTTTTTTTGTTTCAGTAATGAGGTTTATTAAAAATAAATAAACAACCACTGGAAGTAGGAAGATTTCGATGACGAAAGGGAAAGTATATAGGCCAGATAAAAATTCTACTATGACGACTAGTTTAAAACTTTCTAAGAATGTGTCTTTAAAAAAGGAATATTTGTTTTTGGCAGAGATTAATTTTGAAATTGCAGAAAATACATATGTCAAAAACCATAAAGTTGTATTTTTCGCCTGACTAAAATTCCATAACTGTAGATAATTTAGCAAACTAATGGTAAGGCCAAGGTATAGTATTATTATGAGTAAGATGATTATAATCTTTTTTTCTAATAGATTTTTTGTCAGTTTTAATGCCGCTATTCTACCTTCCTTTGTAAGGATTAAGTAAAAGAATAATACTGTTATCCAAAATCCGAATGCTTCTTCCCTTGAGTTTAACATTTTTAAGTTTATTTTAGAGCATTACGCATAACGAACTAGACTAACCGACGTAGGCTGACCCTGAGTCCCGGAACGGGACGTTAGGGACTGGAACGACACTTGCGGATGCAAGGGGAGTGCCAGAAGCCTATGTGGCGCAGCCCAAGCGAGGGCTCGTCCCGAAGCGAAGCGGTTAGTTGCTGTTAGGCGAAGTTGTATCTTGTTTGTTAATATTTTCTATAAACAACAATCTTTCATGGAATTTATTTCCTTTGGGGAGATTTGTTCCTTCTAATCCACATGAAGCAGGCATAGATATTAATATCTGTAAGTAAGTTTGTTCCGGACTGATGTTTTTCCAAAAACCTTTTTCAAATTTACATCTGCACAAACAAAATCCTTCTCCTTCGCCAATTAATGTGCCATCTAATTTGGGTGTGATCTTCATTTGTTCTATGGTTAAATGTTTGTAATTTGACCCATTTATGTTTGTTGTATTTTTCTCATTGAATAATTCAGGTTTAGAAAAAGATAATTCGGACAAACATGTATATTTTTTTTGCTTACCTTTATATATTTCATCAATATTGAAAGCTAATGATTTTACATTAATTTCATCATCCAATTCTATTTTTTGTGTTTTCTCAATATCCTTTAAAGTAATTGTTTGAATTAATTTCCATCCGCTAATGAAATTTTCTGAGCTAAATAATGATATTTTTCTTACTCTATTATTCAGCTTAAAATTTTCCCCATCTCCCATACCATTTTTTATATATAAATGTCTGATAGTTGTAGGTTTTTCAAATTCAATCAGAAATCCTTTTTTAATCCAGGTATAAGGCTCCTTTAGATTCAAACACCAGGCTTTGTTGGTTTTATCCAATAAATTTATTGTTGAATAATCAAATGCATTCTCTTGCTTAATGTAATCTCCTCTTATATCAGAAAAAAGAATACTTTCTTCTGCTTGAAGTAGACGACTTGTAAAGAGTATAACAAAAACGATTAAGCTTAGTCTAGATTTTATTTCCATGTGTTCACCTTTTTTAAATTATTTATACAATTTCGCCTAACGAACGAGGCTAAACGACGTTCCTCGGAGCTGAGCCTCTGGAAGAGGCGTTAGCGTCGGCACATCTCCTTGCCATGCAAGGAGTGTGACGGAGAGGAATGTGCCGAAGGCCAAGCGAGGGCGAAGACCCGAAGCGCAGTGTTTAGGCGCTGTTATGCGCAGAAAGCTTTAATTTCAAAAATTAATTTCATAATCCTCATCATTTTCTTCTTCATCTATATCCTCTTCTTTTTTCGCACTTAGCATTTCTACTAATCGTTCGCCCTGATTCAAAAGATGGTCATAAGTCATTACAGTAATATTGTTTAGTCTATTATTAAGGCCATGAAGAGCTCTATGTTGATCTTCTTTCCAATCGTTTGATCTACCTATAACGATGATTGCCTTGGGATAGTATGCTATGATCTCAGGATTGTCTCTGAGTCCTTTATGAGCCTCCTCAGAAAAAACATCAATGTACCTATGACATTGGCCAATTGCCTTAGATACTTCTCCGGAAAAATAATAATTATTATGACTAGAATCGAATTTGATCACATCCATATCAGGACGTTTTAGCTCTACGATATCTCTAAAACCTGCAATTACATTTGATAACATTATATCTAAATGATCTTTAATTGAAATATTTCGAATATCATCTCTTACTACATATGCATTGCCAAAGGACCAGGGGTGCTTTTCACACCACTTCTGATAAATTTGTTCATTATATTCTCCTTTTTCTAAATGCAATCTTAATTCAGTGACAGCTGTTTGCATCTCCTTTAAACGTATTGCGCCGTGAAATGCATTTGTTAATTCATCTGTTAAATCAGCATTTACTAAATGATTTAAGATTTCTTCTTTTGCTAATACTTTAGTCAAAGCTGAGGCGACAGCAGCCGGATCATGTTCGCTCAGTTGAGCCGTTCCATCGTTTATTCTAATTATTAAGTATTGTCCATCTGAATCTTCTTTGGCAACTTTAAGATGAGAGTGTAGAACTTCTAATAATTTTCGAGAGGCATTTTCCTTTAGGGATACAGATTTTTCATCTATTAACATCCAATCAATTGGAGGTTTCATTTTTTTGTATGTTTGGATTTTGATTGCTAGTTCCGTATGATCAGTATGAGGAATAAAAAAGGGAACGACTGATACTCTTGATTTTGATGATTCATGTATTATTACTGGATCCGAGTAGCTAATTTTACCGGAGTTTGCTTCTCTTCGATTTATGGTTTTTAAGTCTTCTTGTTCTGCTGACATATTTTTATTTAAAAGTTAAATTTGTTATTATTTCTTGGATATTTTTAGCTTTTTGCGCATAACGAACTAGGGGAGACGACGTTCCTCGTAGCTGAGCCTACGGAGTAGGCGTTAGCGTCGGCGCGCCTTCTTGCGGAGCGAGAAGCGTGACGGAGAGGAATGTGTCGCAGACCGAGCGAGGCCGTAAGTGCCGAAGCGAAGCGTTTCCCCGCTGTTATGCGTAGTTGCTGCTTTTAATGATTTAATTTGTTTATCTTTCGAATTTCGTTTAAGACAGAGTCGGAAATCCAGATTCCCTTCCTCTGAAGTTCATCAATTTGTTTCTCTAAATCTTCTATTATACCTAAAGTTTTCGCTTTTGCTAAAATTCCGAGAGTTCCTGTTATTTTTAATCCAAGATTCTTTGCTATTTTTCTAGCCTTTAAGTCATCCAATATTACGAGGGAGTTTTTTGATTCTAGTGCCAGAGCAATAGTTGAGGCTTCGCCACTATCTAAAATCTGTTCAAGAGATTTAACAGAAAATTCTTGTTTAGGATTTTTGACTTTTATAAAGTCAGGAATATTTTCGCCAAATTCAGTTTTAACTGTATCAGTAATGATCACTGAATTATATAAGCTTTTTAAAATGCCAAATTGTTGGATTTTCGAAAGAAGAATTAAGCAACTTGTGTTAGAGATAACGTCAGGCATTCTCTAAATCAGTTTTAAGATCATCGCTAGAGTATCCAAATAGAATAGAAGACCCATAATTTTTCATTACATCAATTAGAGAAGATTTTGATAGGTTAACGATATCAGCCGCTTGCCCAATGGAAATTTTACCAGTCTCATATAATTTAACAGCCATAGCCATTTTGAAATCATATTCATTTAGGTCTATTTGATCTGGAATTTGAAAACTAAGTGATTTCATGATTGGATATATCTTAATTTTTGTCCTGGAATAGCAAAAATCAAACTATTTTTCATTTCGTTTTGACTGAATTTTCCGAAAATTTCAGTTTTTTTGATCAAAGTAATGTTTTGCAGCAATTTCGCATAACGAACTAGTGTAAACGACGTTCCCCGACCCTGAGTCCCAGCGGGACGTTAGGGACTGGCACGGAGTTTGCGAATGCAAACGAGTGACAGAAGGGGAATGTGGCACAGCCCAAGCGAGGCCGCAAGTGCCGAAGCGCAGCGTTTACACGCTGTTATGCGCTGGTTTTTCTTAATTCATTGGAATTTTCCAAAAACTACTTCTTCCTTTATATTTAGCTTCTTCAGTATTTACACTATAAAAGTAAGCATCTTTATGCAGAGAAACATTGTTTGTAATTAATTCGTGATATTTTCCAAGTCTTGATACTGAAACAAGATCATTAATTAGTGATCTATATACTCCTTTGAATCCTGCCTTCGGAATAAAATTCTTTAAAAATTCTAAAGCTTTGATTTTGAAATCAAAATCAGGCAACTGTTTTCCTGTTGATAATCCGAATGTTAGATTATAAATATTAATAAATTTTGAAGTTGAAATACCTTGATTATTTCCTATGCCAAAACTTGTTTTTATGTTTTCAAACAGCAAATTTAATTCTGAAACTAATAAATTACTTTGTCTAACATACTTTGCAGTGTCATTTGATTCAACTAGCAATGATAGTTCTCTTAATTTATTTCTTGCTTCTACAAATAATTTATTATTTCTCACTTCATAAGCATATTCTATTATTTTACGTGAATCTTGTGTTTTGTTGACTAGCCACGCAGAGAACAATGGTATTGTTTGCGAAATTAAGTAAGGTTCAGTTAAAGATTTTATAGATTTTAGTGATGATTCTGCATTTTTATTCATTTCATCGATAAGTGGCTTTAAAATGGAATTACTAAAAGAAGCTTTTTTTTGAAGAATAACTATGTTGAATGATTGTCTTATCGGATGTAAAAAGAGATCCGCTCTTAAGTATTCGGACATAAGAGTATAGAATATAGTCCGATGAGCTAACCAACCTAAAGAGCTCGAAAAATATTGAAATTTATTAGATAGACCTTTAAATTTCGATTTTTTATAATCTGTACTATTAAAATCTATTTTTCCTTTTTGATCAAATAATTGAATCTCAAATTCGGTAGGTGTAAATTTAGAAGTGTTGTCTAAATTAAATTTTAAAAATTCTTCATTTGTTATGCCTGACATTATTTTTGAATACTCTTGTTCATTTATGCCGGATTCTTGAATTAGTACTTTTTGTGTTAAAAAGTATTCACTTGATGACATATCCCAGGTGAATATCATATGCATTTTTAAAAGATTGAAAAACTCTGAAAAAAATTCATCTTCAAATTCACCACTTTTTATTGATGGTTTTATCTCTTGAAATATATTGGTCGCTTCCTTTTCAATATCCGAATAATTTATGTCTTTAGGATTTAAAAATCGAATTTCAGGAAAATATAATTTACGAGTATTTGAGTGGTTTTTTTTATAATCATCTATACAGACAATGTAATCGTAGAATAATATAGCTTCAACATAGCTTTCTAAAGCTATGATATCCATATCTATAGTAGCTTTATTATATATTTGAATTTCTCCCAATAATCGCTGTATAGCAGTTATTGTTGCATTGTCAAATAAAGCATATCTCATGTTTAATCCTTTGTTTGAAAAACTTGCGCATAACGAACTAGACTTAACGACGTTCCTCGACCCTGAGTCCCGAACGGGACGTTAGGGACTGGCACGTAGCTTGCGTATGCAAGCGAGTGACAGAAGAGGAATGTGGCGTAGCCCGAGCGAGGGCTTGTCCCGAAGCGTAGCGTTAAGTCGCTGTTATGCGCTGTTTTTTTAGCTAATGTAATTCTTCTGAGTTTAAAAAACAACCTGCCTCTTCATTCGTTATATTTAACGCTCCAGAAGTGGATTTCCCAGCGATTGGCTTGTCAGGTTTTGATATAAGATTCAAAATAATGTTATTTTCTTTGTTTAAAATAACATTTCCTGATACGAAGAATTTTAATGGATATTTTTCATACTCTAACTTTCTGTCTAATCTAAGTCGGTTTAGGCAAACGTTAATAATAGTAGGATTATTATTGTGATGATCGCTTGTGCATTGAATAGATAATTCAGAATCATTTTCTTGATATTCACCAGAAAAGATGATCTGCTTACCTAATTTTTTTCATTTTACTCTAACAACTCTCGTGCCTAAACATCCAGTAAATCGATATTAGAAAGTTCCTGATTTATGGAATACGATTTCCTCACATTCAGCGATATAATCAATTTTTCCAAATTTAAATTTTTCTGGAAATGTATCGAATGTATATCCATTAGACTGAAGTGTATTCGTTGTTTTGCAGTCAGTTTCTATAGAATAGATTGAATAATTCTATAGCAGAACTAAAAGTATCGCTAATATTCTGATTTTAGATAGTTTCATTTAGTACCTTGGCGAAAAAATATTATATTCTATAGTTTGAATTAAAAAAATAGCGCATAATGAACCTTATGTGCAGATTTTTTGATTTCAGCAAATAGATTTTTAATTAAAATAATTTAATATCTAATTTTTCAAAATCAGCGATTAAATTATCTGAATATTTTATTATTTCTTCACCAACTAAGGTAATTGTTTGTTCCCAAGGATGACCAAACCATAATTTTTTAAAATCCTTAGTTAGAAAAATATAATAATCTCCATTTGGAAAAATTGGTATAATCCATTCATCTAATATTTCATCTTTATCTATAATGAATCTGGGATCAAAGTCATATGATTCATGTTGCCAATCTAAAGCATACATTCGTTCATTAGGTTTAGTGATTTTTTTAAAAAGATCTAAAGCAATATTCTCTATTTTTTTTTCATTCTTAAAAATATCATCGTAACATTTTTCAATATCAAACTTTAATTGTGGAAATTTGTTTGTGATTCCTGGAAATTCACTGACACTGGGTCTAAATTGATATTTTTCTTCAAATTTATCCCAAACAGAATCGTATTCGATCGAATTTAATTTTTTCCAATTTTCCATTAATCAATCAATATTATTTTAAATTTTCAAATCTTTCAAAAAAATTGCGCATAACGAACTAGCATTATCGACGTTCCTCGTAGCTGAGCCTACGTAGTAGGCGTTAGCGTCGGCGCGCTTTTTGCGAAGGCAGAAAAGCGTGACGGAGAGGAATGTGGCGTAGCCCGAGCGAGGGCGACAGTCCCGAAGCGCAGCGATAATGCGCTGTTATGCGTAGTTTTTGATTTATCGATTTTATTTCTTTATTTTAGATGATAGATTTTCCAATTCATCATATAGGACTAGTGATTCAGGAGTTGAATCTGGTCCAAGTAATGAAAAATTATATTTCCAGGAAAGAATAAAACACAATAAATCTAGAACAGTGATTAATTTTAGGAAATTGTATGAATAATTATAATCAAGGTAGAATCCATGAATAATTCCATTTCGGTTTAAGTTTCCAATTCCAGTATATTCTTTTGAATTTGAATAAAAATGGTTCTTAATATAATTTTCAAATGTTTTTACTAAATTCATTGTTTGATCAAAACTTTCTAAGAAACTATTCTCACGATATTCAGGAGGTATCCAGTCGTAATTGGCAAATAATATTTTTGTTTTGTAGTAAGTTCTAAAAGAGGTAAACATTCTATGATATAATTCTAATCCTATTAAACTAGCAGAAATATTAAAACTATTTAAAATTGATCTAGATGTGCCTTCAATTACTGCAATAAGTGAGATGATGGGAGTGTAAGTGAATCCACTTGCATGTGATTTAATTGCTTCGAGAATTATTTCTTTATAATCACTTATAAGTGGAATTTTGGCATAGCGCTCAGAATAAAGTGCTGATAAATATTCATAGTGGTACATTTTAGCTAATGCTTGTTCAAGCATGGAATGTCTTTCTTGGACTTGTGCCTCTTTAAGAAATGCTGCTAATGTTTGTATACTTCCTATCGAAAAATACGGTGGAATAATCCATCCTAGTTCTTCGAATATCGCATTTTTATCAATTGCTCTGGTTCGATTTCCCTGTATCTCCGCTGATCTTTTTATTGGAAATAAGAGGTGGTCTTGACCAATTTTAATATCAAGGGCTTCATAATATAAATGGCGACCATGTTCTATTACTTTAATTTTAACTTTAGAATTTGTTTTCTTATCAATATATTCTTCGATAGTTGAAATATTTTTAGAGTTTATTAAGTTTAGCCTTCTACATTCTCGATAGATAGCCTGATATTGTTTTATTTTATTTTTGTGAGAAGGTATGTCCATTAGCTCGGATTTAAATCAGACGAATTGTAATTTACAATTCAAAAATTACGCATAACGAACTAGACTTACCGAAGTTCCCCGCCCCTGAGTCCCGGAGGGACGTTAGGGACTGGCATGTAGCTTGCGAACGCAAGGCGAATGCCAGAAGGGGAATTTGCCGCAGGCCGAGCGAGGCCTTGTGCCGAAGCGTAGCGGTAAGGCGCTGTTATGCGCTGGTGCAATTAGCTAGGATATTTTACACCAAGTAATTTTTTATGAACTTTTTTCGTTAAGTTCGTAAATTTTTTAATATCAGAATCAATTACGTTTGCGGTAGCTCGTTTGTGGACTAGATCACAACGTAAACGATAATAATAGTCTAGCTTAGACCAATCGTCTAAATCAAGTAAGCTACCACAATGCTTTTTCACTTCATTATGAACTGTATGTCTTTTTTCAAAAATTTTGGCTAGTTCAGAATCCTGATAGAACGGTTTTTTTACTTTATTCGTAAGATAATCTTTAAATGCTATTTCTATTGAGCTATCAAGTAGTATTAATATAATTCTATTTTTAGTTTCATATGGCTTATTTTGTAAACTTTCAGCGATAACGACTGTTTCGTATGTCCCAACTATCCAAGGATTAGAGTTTGCCAAAGCCTGATTTAAATTTTTGGTTTTAGGCAAGGGTCCTTTTTTGAGTTTCGGAATTTCAGGTAAAAGAGTTGTATCTATCTCCGAAACTGAATCTATTTTTTCAAATTCAATTGATCCATTCGTATAAGGAAAAATTTTTTCAGTTCTTTCTGGGAATAAGTTTCTTGAAGCATCGGTATATCTTTTTACGAGTTCTACTAATTTTGGTCGAATTAAATTAAAAACTTTATGTTGCGTGTTAATAGCATTTTTGCTACTATTCCAGGGCATCAGCTCAGCTGGTCCTTCAATTTCGACTATTAATCGAGCAAGAGATTTTGAATTGTGAGGTTCACCTGCTTGGCCTTTACCAAAGCCTACATCGTAGTTTTTAAGTTTTTGAACAATTAATCTATCATTGCAGTAGATATATACTCCGTAATCTCCAAAACCTGTGTCACCCCCTTCAGCTATTAGTCCGCCAGAAATTTTTATTTTTATTTCTCTTGATTCTATTTTAGTTTTTATTTCGAATCCTTCTGGTGGTATCGTTTCATTGAAAGACCATATTCTATCAAAATGCGTAGGTTTTATATCTTCACCGTTTAATGTTAGGTTAAAAAGTTTATGTTCCAATATTTTAGCGTAAACAGAAGACAAGTGTTTCTTTATAAATCTTAGTGAATCAGAATTTATTTCCCTTCTCAATTTCAACATCTCTATTTCTGTTGTACTTTCATCAATATCGTTAACTTGATATACTGGAAACATCCAATCATCATCCTTTAACCAATCGTCTGTTATTTCAATTGAATGTGTAGGTTGCTTTTTATATCTCGTCTTTACTATAATTTGGGGAGATAAGGCAATAACAGATCTTTTTGATCCAACTCCGAAAGTACCTATTATTTTTGAAGTTGAATCGTTTGATGAGTGACCAGGTCCAACTATTAGATGAAGATCTTCCTTTTTCAATCCACCGGCATTATCTCTAATTTTTATTGTTTGTCTTTGTATATCTATAGAAATAGTTACGTTTAATATTTGGTTTCTCTTTTTGATTGTCCATACATCGATTGAGTTATCAATAAGTTCGCAGATTGAAGTTTCAGTATCATAATCGGCTATTATTGATCTAAAAATTGCTTTCCCTGGCGTGGCGTCTTGAAGTTCAATCTGGTTTTTCATGGTTGTTTCTCAATATTTTTAGAAATTCATATATATCTTTGCACTTGCGCATAACGAACTAGACTTACCGAAGTTCCCCGACCCTGAGTCCCAACGGGACGTTAGGGACTGGCATGTAGCTTGCGAACGCAAGGCGAATGCCAGAAGGGGAATTTGCCGGAGGCCGAGCGAGGCCTTGTGCCGAAGCGTAGCGGTAAGTCGCTGTTATGCGTCGTTTTTCCTTATTAAATATATTTTTTGAGTAAAAATAACGAATATAGAAATTATTGGAAATCTTAAAAATAATTGCCAATCTCCAAAATGTCCATATTTGAGTATGGATAATGGAAAAATTCCAAAGTTAAGTAAATAGACTGTGATTATATCGTTTTTTAAATTTAAAACTATTGCCGGAAAATTTATAAACTGCAAAAGAATAAACAATGGTTTTTCACCTTGGAATTTTTTATAAATTCCGAATACACCAAAAAGAGAAACCAAATAGAAAAGAATCGCCAAAAATATAACCACAGCAAGATTCAAAGAAAACTTAGTATCTTTAAGTTTTGTCGTATTTATATCTGAATTTGAGACTGGTTGAATACTAATACTATTGAATTTAGGTGTTTCGTTTTCGAAAGAGTAAGTATTGATATGTAAAATTGTATAAGCTGAATTAAAATCAACGAAGAGGATTGATATTTGTTCTTCATTAAATTTAAGACTTTCTTTTTTTGTATAAAAAATTTTTTCGTTTAAAATAGCATAAGACTTTGCATTGTTAATAATTTGATCTACCTTTTTATCAGTATTCTTTAATATAAAATCGGTTCTTAAATTATCTGTAAAATTGGTTTTGTAATCCCCGGAGATTAAATGCTTAACTGTTTTATTGATGTTCAAACTATTTATATTAGTAAAACTGAATTCTAAATTGCCTGAATTATAGAAATAGACAATATATCCGCAAAAAATGATTGAATAACTGATAATTATAGAAAGTAGGATTTTACTAATATTTTTTTTCATTTGTTTTCTTTAAAATTTGAAAAATTACGCATAACGAACGAGGCTAAACGACGTTCCTCGGAGCTGAGCCTACGAAGTAGGCGTTAGCGTCGGCACGTATTCTTGCTTAGCAAGAATCGTGACGGAGAGGAATGTGCCGCAGGCCAAGCGAGGGCTTGACCCGAAGCGCCGTGTTTAGCCGATGTTATGCGCCGTAACCATGAAGCAGGGCTCTAAAAACAAATTAAAATCTTTTTTTACTGATTTTTATCGATTTTTATTTTTTTAGAGGTTCAGGCAGAAAATGAGTCGCTACGGTTTCCATTCCGTGACGCTATTGAAAGTCGAAATACTGTTAGCTAACATTCTTTACTTGCTTAAACTATCTAAAAGTGTATACACTTGTGCTGCCATTACTTGTCCACCGGTAAAAGATTTTTTATCAGATGTTCTAAAAATCTTAATATTACTATTTACTATAAATATACCTCCAGGCTCAATTCGTAACTTATTCTCTAATAAATCTGATTCGTTAAAAGTTTTAAATTGCTTATTTATCATTGGAGTAAAGTTATCCATCTTTCTTTCTGTTACATTGATATATTTCAGCAATTTATGTTCAGTGGCAGTACTAGAATACAAGGCATATTTCTCGTTCTTTTCATCATATTCAATTTTAAAATCATATTGTGAAAGAAATTCATTTGTTATTGTTGTGGAACAATCTTCAAATAAAAAATTCTTATACTCATGATAAGGATATATACCTACAATTTCTCCTTTTAAATTCTCGTAAAACATGCAGGCACAAATTGCCTTACTGTTTTTTATAATATCTGGAAAAGGAAATTGCAATCCATTATATTTGAAATATTCGGCGCTAACTTCATTTTTTATTTTCCATTTGATCGTATGAGGAAAATTTTCGTCCATATAATCTTCCAGATTTTCACTGTGCCTCTCCGTCGCTAATAGTAGAATTGATATAGTAGGTGTAGGCTCATTCAATACCCTGGCAAATTTCTGACCTTCCCCAAAGTCTTTTTTAAAGTTTAATTGAAAAAATACAACAGCTGGATTATACAAAGATATTGAATTTTTAATCTGAATCACATTTTTTCTAAAATTTTCATAATCCTGCTGGCTCTTTTTCACAAAATATTGCATTTCAATAACGGTGATATTTTCTTTTTGAGCTGCCACTTTTTTTAATTTCCCCTGCTGCTCATGAGTAATCTCAGAGCATGAGAAACTTATACAAAATAATAAAATAATTTTTATTTTCATCCTTGGCTATCTCCGTAATGAGACCGAGAATTCAGCTCTCGTTAAATATAATATTTTTTTCATAGATTTTTTGGTTATGGCGCATAACGTAACTAGCTTGCCGAAGTTCCCCGTAGCTGAGCCTACGTAGTAGGCGTTAGCGTCGGCGCGGATCTTGCGAAGGCAAGAAGCGTGCCGGAGGGGAATTTGGCGGAGCCTGGAGGGAGGGCGAAGTCCCTCCCGGAACGGCAAGCGTCAGTTATACGCCGTTTTTAAGAATTTATATATTTTAGCTTTCATTTCAGAGTGCATATATCAGGATTTAAAATATCTTGATGTAATTTTGAATTTCTTTGACCAAATTATTTTAATTGCTAGTTAATTTCCTTTAGATTTAAGTAAAGAATAGATTTTATTTTTCTTTCTTCTTTAATTTTTTCTAAATTTTCATTAGTATGATTGTATAAAAGTTGATCTCCAATAAAGGATGCAAAAAAATTATAAAAGAACGTTTCACATAGTTTGAAATGATGGTTTTGATTATTAAAAGTTTGCTTAGAAGAAGTTACTGAACTGGCAGGAATTATATAAACATCTTCATCGCTATATAAGAAGCCATATGAATCAGGAGTTATTGCTAACATATCTCTGCATTGATCCTGAAATCTTAATAATTCACTCGAATTTGGTAGTGAAAATTTTAAAATTCCGTCTAGAATTTTTGCATTACTACCAACTGATTGTATAAATTTATCTACTATAGTAGGTTTGTTTATATTCTTACTTTGTCCTAAGAAGCCCTTTGATATTGAGTAATCTTTGCTATTTGATTTTAATATTACAGCAAAATCAGCACCATATTTTTTCTCTGGTGAATTAGGTCCTCTATCGAGTAAAGTTCGAACTTCAATTAGGTAATTGCTATCAATTAATGGTTCTTCAAAATCTCTTTCAATATTTGAAAATAATCGCTCAGTAAAACTAGGTTCGCTTTCAATTGTTCCTTTTGTTTTGCCTGAGATAGCTCTTTGAATTGATTTTCTAATTCTAGAATTTATTTGATTTAAGTCATTGTTAGTTATCATATTATTAAAAATGGCGTATAACGAACTAGCCTTAACGACGTTCCTCGTAGCTGAGCCTACGGAGTAGGCGTTAGCGTCGGCACGTATTCTTGCGGAGGCAAGAAACGTGCCGGAGAGGAATGTGCCGCAGGCCAAGCGAGGGCGAAGACCCGAAGCGAAGCGTTAAGGCGCGGTTATGCGACGTAGGCAATATGTAAATATTTTTTTACAAACCTATTATTGCCGATAGGGAATAGATTATTTTGCTTTTTTCTGTTTTTTTCTCTAATCTAAAATATTCGCCAAATTCGTTATCAGAGATTTTTATATCTTTATTAATGATATTTTTTTCCTCTGAATTTTTTAATATTTTTATAATCATGGAAATATTTATACCAGATTCGTTGTACTTATTAATTAAGGAAAGGGATTTAATAATTTCAGAGTAAGAGTTTATTTTGCCATTTATCGGAAATTTGAAAAAATATTCGATCCAATAGCTTTCACAGCCCTTATTCTCAATAACAATCATTTGTTGACTATTGAAAGTAAAAGTTTCGAGAAACGTATTTTTGCTTTTTGAGTATTTAGAAGTTATTTTTAATGGAAAATCGGATCTGAGAGTTGCCTCAGGTATGTCTCTCTGACATTTTTCAGAGAATAATGAATCAATCGAGAGAAAGATTAGTAAAATAAAGATAGACTTCAATGGTAATAATTTTTTCATTTTTTCAGAATTAGAAGTTTAATACTTTTTATAGCGCATTTAAATCACCATAGATCATTTTTCTAAAATCTTTGTATTTCCAAATTCTTGCACATCTTCTAGAACAGAAAGACCAAATCTATCTATTATTTCATATGATGTCAGTTCTATATCATTTTCGGAACTTTTATATGACCGTAACCAACCATTAATGGATAAGAAACCGAAAGTTTTGTTTCCAAGAAGCATTGCAACTTCTAAAGCTAGTTGAATTGGAATTTCGAAATCAAGTATATCGCGTTTTTGATTTTTTACAATATTTTCAAAATCAACATACCACTCAAGGTAGGGATTTTTCCATGCATCATTAATTAATGTATATTTTAATTCCTCTTTGTGATCTCGAAAAACTGATAATAATTGCCAAAATTTCATTTGATAGATTTTTATTTGCCTATGGCGCATAACGAACTAGACTAACCGACGTAGGCTGGCCCTGAGTCCCGGAACGGGACGTTAGGGACTGGAACGACACTTGCGAATGCAAGGGGAGTGCCAGAAGCCTATGTGGCGTAGCCCAAGCGAGGGCTCGTCCCGAAGCGAAGCGGTTAGTTGCTGTTATGCGAAGTCTGCCATTTGTTTTTATTTTGTTTGAATGTATTTTTCCATTTCAAGGATATGTTTTGCTACATTTGGGTGGAAGCCAATATTGGTTAGATCTTCCAATTTGAAATGTTCAAAGTGTGTAAAAATAAGTAAAAGAAGTATACTGAACGCTGGATTTATAGTCCAAGTTAAGTTTGACTTTTTAGAAGTATATATTCGATATAATTCCTTGAAATATCCTTGAGAGGCATTTTTTGACGTTTTAATTATTGTTGAGAGATCCTGGATCGTTGTAAATTCAAATCTTTTGCAGAGAAATAGAATATTGTTCAGGCTGTCCTTTGTGGTAGCCTGATCAATATGGAATCCCACTTTTTTAGCATTAGTTACTATAGTTTCACAATCTTTGTCGTTTTCGAGAAATGCTGAAAGGGTATTTATATCGATTTCTATGTTGTCATTTCCCGCTTCTATTTCTTTTTTAGCTAAGTTGACTAAGCTTGATTGAGAAGCACTTATTATTGCAAACTCGTCATCTGCTAATTCTAATAGTCCTGCTAGTCTATATAACCTACGCTTGATAGTAGAAGGAACTGTATCCTTAGATTTATATTCTAATGAGTGTTGAATAGCTGCCCAGGCATGTTGAAGTAATGTTCTTACCTGTAGTTCTACTTTAATAGTCGAATATGGTTTCCATTCAGGTAATACTTTTCTACTATCTGAAAGAGTGATTATATAATGATCGCTCAAATAACCAAATTCATTGGAATTTAGTTCCGATGACTTTATTACGCAGTTCTTAATATCTAAATTAAATTCTCTTTTTAATATGTTTCCGATTACTGGTAAATCTGAATTTAAGTAGGTAATTATTCTTAAGCCTACTATATCAGTTATGTCTTGAAATGGATTTAAATATGATTTTTCAGGACGTTTAATTTTTTCCTTAAAGCTTTCGAAAGTTTTAATCCTAGATTCGATTGAGGCAGTTTTTATATCATGACTTTTAAGTAGGGAACTTAATAGTTCTTCTATTTTTTTGGCAAATGACGTGTAGGATTGAATTAATTCAGGATATTTGTTGATGTCTGTGTTATTTTCCATTTATAATTTGTACTTCAAATAGATTTGGCTGATTTCGCATAACGAACTAGACTTACCGAAGTTCCCCGACCCTGAGTCCCAACGGGACGTTAGGGACTGGCATGTAGCTTGCGTAAGCAAGGCGAATGCCAGAAGGGGAATTTGCCGCAGGCCGAGCGAGGCCTTGTGCCGAAGCGTAGCGGTAAGCGGAAGTTATACGTCGTTCCGTTTTTTTAAAAATTAATTTTTTTGAATTTTAAGTTAAACTCTAATTTTGCAAATACAAAGCAAATGGATTCAAGAGTGCTTTGTAAAATTTTGTCATATAAAAATAGTAATATTATCCCGAAAGTTATTGAAAAGAAACTATTTCCTGTTATTTCATCTATTAATTTTATTTTTATATCATATATTTTAGTCAATGAAAAAATTAATGTAGATAAAGTTGAAAACGATATTATGGTATTTAAGTTTGTTGAATATCCGGCTAAAGAGAATTGGTTATCTTTTGATTTATTAGAATTTTCCTCTATTTTTCTAGGTTTTGTTTCACTATAAAGTATCTTGAAATCAATATCATAGTCGTTTCCATACAATATTTTTAGAACGGTTTGTACGAAATATTTTAATTTTTTGAATATTAAAGATGATGTTTGATAATAGAAATATTTAAATCGAAGTAAAATGCCTTTAATAGGTTTTGTGTTTTTGGTATGGAGAGATAAAATGCGATTAATTAAGTCTTCGAAATTTATTTTAGTATTATCTAAATAGAATTGTTGTTCATAGAAATCAAATCTAAAGTCTCTTGAAATTTCAATATCAAGAGGATATTTCTCTTCAGAAAACCTTTTAAAATATTTGGTTAGGTTTAAAGATCCTTGAACTTTCTCCTGAAACATTTCACATGTAATTGTAACATTTTGTAAATTTGAGTTCTTTTCTAAACTAGATTCTTCAAATATAAATTTTAATAAAGAAAATAGATTATCTCGATATTTTAATGACTGGTTGAATTTATTCGGATAGTATATTCGGATGCTAAAACCTTCATCACCGAAAAATGGTGTTGGTTTTCTAATGTTTTTATTTTCAGAAAGATCGAATTTTTTGAAATCTATTTTCATTGAATGATTAGTTTGGTATGACATCAAGACATGGGTAACGGTTATGCGTCAGGAGAAGGGTAATACTTTTTGGTAACCTTTCTTGGTTTATGAACTTTGTATGAATTGGAATCAGGATTAATCAAGAATAAATTTTGATCGATAATACCTAGCTTATTATTTCCGAACCAAATAGAAACAGAATCGATATCTTTTTTAATGCCGACGTTAAATCCGTTGAATGGATTTCCGATCATAATGAGATGACCGTTCCAGTTAATGTAACCACGATCGTTGACATGTCTTTGTTTGAATCCAAAAGGATAAGCGATTAGAAGGTCAGCGTTCGGATCAAAAAGTTTTTTAGATTTAACATAGATTTGTTCCGGAGTTTTCATGTTGAGAGCTTCATGAGGTCTTTCTCTATTGAATTCAATTCTCCATTTATCGAAGAGTTTCTGGAAGAGAGTGATGTTACCCACGATTTCGTGTTGTAGTTCGCGAGCCATGTCTCTATGCATTCTTTCATGAGCGCCATTTTGGTAAGGTTTCCCTGGTTGAATACGATCGAGTTTGATACCAAGAGAGAGCCACCAAACAGAGAGTTTAGTAAGCCCCCAAAGAGACTGCATAGAAGCAAACGGAGGACCATTGTCGGAGCGAATGATCTCAGGAAGTCCATAGATCTTAAATAACCTAATAAATTCAGCTTTAACGGAAGGAATATCGCCTTTAGAAAGGGTCTTAATGGAAAGAATGTATTTAGAGAAATCATCTCTAACTGTGAGAGGATTTATTTTTTCCCTGTCTGGAGTATACCACCATCCTTTGAAGTCAACGGTCCAAATATGATTCGGATGAGTGGCTTTCTCGGGCATAGAGATTCGTTGTCCTGAATTAATTGGTCTTCTATTCTTCTTTTTCTCAAGTAGGCCTGCCTTCTTAAGAATGCGTTCAACAGTAGATCTGTTAGGAGGTCTTCTATCTGGGAATTTATTTTTATAGAGTTCGAGTATTTTCTTAGCACCCCAGAACTTCTTGTTATTTTTGATCTTAATGATTTCTAAGATGGTTTCTTCCGCAATCTTAGCGGGAGAGTTCTTAGGAGTTCTCTTCTTATCCAGAAGACCTACTCTCCCTTCCTTCAAGAACCTTTCTTTCCACTTGTATCCACACTTAGTAGAGATGCCATACTGAGCACAAAGCTGAGTAAAATTGACGTCATTCTGGAAGCTATCCAGAACAAATTGAAATCTTAAATCCACGGTATTATTGTCCTTCCAAGGCATCCCCAAAGCCCTCCTGTAAAGGTGATCTAAAGGGATTAGAAACCTGAAAGTGTTACCTATGTCTTGCTACAAAAGTGTTACCCATGTCCTGAGGCATACAGTTTAGGAATGACGTATAACGAACTAGTGGAGACGACGTTTCCCGACCCTGAGTCCCAACGGGACGTTAGGGACTGGCACAGAGTTTGCGGATGCAAACGAGTGACAGAAGGGAAATGTGGCGTAGCCCAAGCGAGGCCTCGTGCCGAAGCGCAGCGTTTCCACGCTGTTATGCGACGTGTTTTATTGTTTCGGATGCTTATATATTATATCAGAAAAAAAACCGTGTTGATTTTGCGATTTTCCAAATATTTGATTTGAATACTCATATTCGCTTAGTGTTTCATCAGAATGTAGATTTTTTAAAGGATTTAATTTCACTTTTTTCTCTAAAAATTTTCGTATTGAACCCGAAATTATATCTGCTCCTACTGTTAGACTATTAATTTCCGTTTTAAAGTTTATTATCGCTTTTGTTAGATCAAAAGATTTAGGTAGTCCATCAAAGGTAGAAATTTTTAAGCGAAATGATTCCTCAACTTGTTTGGTTTTTAGATTATACCATTTAGTGCTATACTCTTTGGAACTATTTCTGTTTCTTTTTAGAAAAGATTCAACATTATTTAGTATTTGAATTGATACTCCTTTATCAAGATGATCGGAGATTATATTGATTTTTAATTCTGTCGTTTCATATAATTCATAATTGTAATTAATTATTCTTCCAATTAAAAACTTATAGAGTTCTGAAAGTAATGTTTTTGGTCGGATATCTTTAGGTGGACGTACACCATTTAAAGCTCCTAATTCATATGATTCTTTATTCATACTTGAACGTTTTAGAAATTCTGTATGAAAACCTTGAACAAAAATTGCATGGTATAGAATGGGAATTTTGTCCTTTTTTAGAACTTCGAAAACTTGATTTCGTATTAATTCTTCATTTTCAGGATAAATTGATACAATATCTTTTAAATGCTTTGTTTTAAGAGAATATTTTTTAAAAATTCCAGTAAGATTTTTTTCTATTTCTTCTAGTTGTGTTTCGTCTCGAAGAACATATCCAGCAACTAATCCTATTTCATTTGGATAAGATTCAGGTTTATCAGCGAATCCTTTTCCTCCTGATTCATCGGTTATCAAAAACACTGATTCCATAATTTTTTTTCTAAAATTTATTAAAACATGTCGCATAACGAACTAGTGGAGACGACGTTTCCCGACCATGAGTCCCGAAAGGGACGTTAGGGACTGGCACGGAGTTTGCGGATGCAAACGAGTGACAGAAGGGAAATGTGGCGCAGCCCAAGCGAGGCCTCGTGCCGAAGCGCAGCGTTTCCACGCTGTTATGCGACGTTAAAGAGCTTTTAAAAAGGGGTTTTCAAGTTTTTCTAAAGCTTTGATATAATGGCTAATTTTATGATCATCTAGTCCATCAACAAACATTCGGAAAAAAAAGCCTCGAAAGGAATCATATATTTGTGCGCTATATGGATAATTTAAAGTCAATTGACCATCGCTGTTAATGTAAATATAATACCCGACATGATAATAACCTTGTGAGTTTAATGGTACTCTAGTTACAATATCATTATTGTTTACAAATCTAAATGTCCTTTCTAAGAATTGCTCATTAAATTTATTAACAAAGCATTCGTTTCCCACCCTAGGGGAACCAAATGTATACAACCCTGCAAAATTTTCACCGCCGATGATTCCATTGCTTCCTTCTAAGGAGTTAACTGCCAATGTTGCCAATGCACCTCCTAAACTGTGTCCCGAGTAATACCTTTTGATTTTGGAGAAACGATCTTTATACTTTGTTTTTAGCTTATTCGTAATTAAATGTATCAATCGTTGTCTAAAGTAAGAGTATCCTTTGTAAAAACCTTTATGGATACTATTTCCATCGGAACCACACGATTTTTGAAATTCAGAATCTAATAGCCAGTTCTTCTTGTTTTGTGTTCCTCGAAAGATAAAGAAAAT
The DNA here is from genome assembly GCF_040833985.1 of Leptospira sp. WS4.C2. Lineage (NCBI taxonomy): Bacteria > Pseudomonadati > Spirochaetota > Leptospiria > Leptospirales > Leptospiraceae > Leptospira > Leptospira mgodei. The sequence goes on along the minus strand of NZ_CP162139.1, from coordinate 2,323,620 downwards.
AAAAGATTCTGAATGTAACACAATTAATCTTGTTTCGTATTTTTTGGATTCTATTAATTCGATTTCTAGATTATTTATGATTTTTTCAGGATGATTTTTGATAAAATGAGCCAACGGTTCGATATTCTCTAAATAGCTAGCATTCGAAAGAACAGCCAACGTTAAAGCCATCGTTGGGTTATAAAACTGAATGAACTCGTAATCTTTGTTATATCGAATTAAATCCCAGTTGCATGAGCTTGTTGAAGCTACTATTAAAATAATTAAAAAATATTTTTTCATACAATTCTCCATTTCTTTAATGTCGCATAACGAACTAGACTAACCGACGTAGGCTGGCCCTGAGTCCCTGAAAGGGACGTTAGGGATTGGCACGACGCTTGCGTAAGCAAGAGGAGTGACAAAAGCCTATGTGTCGGAGACCGAACGAGGGCGTAAGTCCCGAAGTGAAGCGGTTAGTTGCTGTTATACGACGTTTTCATTGCTTAGATCTGATTTCATCATATTTTTTATAAGAAATATAACTGCACCGATAGGAAAAGAAATGATAAGTTTCCAGTTTTCAAGGAAATTATTTTTCTTAACTGCGATTGGACTTAAATTCATACTAATAAATTGATATTGAGTTAATAATTCTGATTCATTCCAATCGTAAGTAATTCCTGCTACAAACAAGAAAATCAAAAAGTAATATTTTTTTTCTGAAGAATACTTTGAAGAAATTAGTTTTGTGTACGCAATTGCCCAAATGATAATTATAAGGATAATATAACCAATAATAAAATAATTTCCTATTGTTAGATTTTCAATTTTTAACTTATCTTTCGCAATGATTTCAGCGATTGATAGTTTAATGTTTGTGAATTCAAATCCGGCAATTTCAAGTTTTCCATTGTTATTTTTACCAATGTTGATCGTGCAATATGTAGATTCTCCATTTTTGTTTTCTAATAGAAACTGTAAATTTTTTCCATCTTGTAGTCCGATACTTTCAAGATCAAATTTATCATCTTTTAAAAATAGTATAATCTTCGGATTTGCTTTACTTGCGGTATCATAGAATTCCTTTTCGTTTAAAACTTTGATAATTGCATTTTTATCCCCTACGTTTGAATTTAGGACTTTAGCTATATCATCTATTTTTTTAGATTTTAAGTTTTTGATAAATGTTTCTAAATATTTGATTTCAGCAGATTCTAGTTTGCTTTCAGGATTTTTAATTAGATATCCGTTAAATATGATATAGATTGTGAAAGAGATCGAAAAGGTAAGGAATACCAACGGAATAAATTTAAAATATTTTAGTAGTTTTTGTTTCATGCTGCCTCTTTTTTTAGTAATTTGATTTTAGTTTATGAAAATGTCGTATAACGAACTAGACTTACCGAAGTTGTCCGCCCCTGAGTCCCGGGACGGGACGTTAGGGACTGGCATGTAGCTTGCGTAAGCAAGGCGAATGCCAGGAGGACAATTTGGCGTAGCCCGAGCGAGGCCTTGTGCCGAAGCGTAGCGGTAAGTCGCTGTTAAGCGCTGGGTGCTTCAATATTTGAAATAAAATTACCATCATCATTTAAGATAAATGTAAATTTTCCTTTTCTAATTATATCAAAGGATTCTCTTCCAGTTGGAGTCATAATTTCCCCATGATAGTTTGTGAGACTCTTATATAAATGTTCGCCAAATTCTTCGTCTGTGTAATCGTTTAGAATGGGACCTGTTTCTGGCAATTGTACTGTTATACTATTATCACCAGTCAGGAAATTAAAATTAGTATTATACCTAGGTCTATTTTTCAATTTTAAATTATAAAAACTTATTCTTGAAAATAATTCTCTCGCTTGAATGGGAGATAGAGCTCCATTAATTCTCTTTAATAAAGGTTTTAATAGCTGTAAGCCTGCTGAAGAATCGTTTAATGTGCAGATGATAACAAAATTATACATTCGCAACATTATTGACTCACCCTCAATGTCATCCGCATAATCAAATTTTTCAAAATTACCGAAAGTGCTTGCCTCAAATATCAATAAAGAGCCTATAACTTGCTTTTCAATAGATGCACCAGAGAAAAATGATCTTACAACTGTAAAAACATGATGAAAATTTTCCCATTCTATGATTTCGCCTATTTTTGTGTCTGGTTTTCGTAAATCTTTATGTAGGCGCAAATAATTGTCTTTTAAGTGTGTTTTTAGAAATAATAGGCACATGTAAGTAAATATTTTATTTACACCACATTCTTTTATATATTCTTTTAATCCATTAATGCCATTTTTAAATATTTTGCTTAAAGGTTTTTCGAAGTAATCCCCTAATAAAGCATTGCAGTTTTTGCAACAAGGGATTTTGTATTGATTATACTTAATTGTCGTTTTGTTAAAAAGTGTTATTGTCTTCTCGGTAAGATTGAATTCATTCAACATCCAGTCTGGAATAACATGCTCTAAATTAGTTTCATTTCTTTCTAAACAACAAATAAAACAATTATCATTTTTAATGATTTTTTCTGTAAAATCCTGAACCGAAAGAAATAAACATTTTCCCTCTAAATCATAGATACTTCCACTTGCTGATTTAATATATGCTTTCATCTTATTGTTTGCACCTTGCGCTTAACGAACTAGACTTACCGAAGTTGTCCGACCCTGAGTCCCGAAGGGACGTTAGGGACTGGCACGTAGTTTGCGGATGCAAACGAGTGACAGGAGGACAATTTGGCGTAGCCCGAGCGAGGCCTTGTGCCGAAGCGTAGCGGTAAGTCGCTGTTAGTCGCAGTAAGTGTTTTTACGTTCAAATTGAATCAAAACGAGAGAATGCATTACACTGTGAACAGCCAAAGATTGATGAAGATTCTAGATTCTCTGTTGTTGAACTATTGCACCAATCACAGCTAAAAATTTCTTCAGAGACAGTAAAGCATGACGTACAAAAGAATGTTTCATCACTACTCTTTACTACTGTTTCGTTTCCATCACAATCCCCGCAGTTCCCGGGTAAGTTTTGATATTCAAAATCATCTCGTTCTTCATTCGTAGAGTATATAATTTCTGCGATCTTTTCGGGTTCATAGATTTTTGAACAGGTCTGACATGACCCAAAACCTTCATTTATGAATTTTACTTTACTATTGCACTGATCACATATTATATATAGGAACTCTTCACTTAGGTCACAAACATGACAGTTACCTGAAATTATTTTATTAATGCTAAAAATATATCCAAATGATTTGAATTTACACGAGTTACATTTGGAAAAGATTAATCCCTTTACCTCTAAATTATTTTTTCCTTCTGTGAATTTATTAAATATAATTTTTAGATATTCTCTTTGTCTTTTAAGTAGCTTATCAATTTCTTCAAATTTCTCTTTCCAATCTTTGTAATATTGATTCCAGGATGTTTGAAGTAAGTTATTTAAATGATACCATACTATTAATTGTTCCCTTGCGATAGATTGATTGATTAGTTTTAAATTATTTGTATCATACTCTTCATGGAAAAAGTGTGTCATTTTGTTTCTATGTTTTGTCAGAGTATTTAGACTTTCCCGAAATTCGTCTGCTATTGTGAATTTTAAAATGTTTTTTAGCCTTTCGATAGACTCAATAATAGTAACTGATTGGAAATCTCCGTTGTTGAACTTATCAAAGTCTGGTTCTTGTTTTTTCGAAACCACTAAAGTCCAGTGTTCTAAGACCAATCTTGATTTTAAAAATAATTCAGTCGCGCTATGGAAGTTTATTACAGAATGTTTCGGATCAGTTTCGAATTCATTAATCGATTTCTTTAAGAAGTCTAATGCATTTTCGACTACTGAGTTAAATAATTTATTTTTATTCATAATTAAATTAACACTTATTGCGACTAACGAATTAGTGGAGACGACGTTTCCCGACCCTGAGTCCCGAACGGGACGTTAGGGACTGGCACGGAGTTTGCGGATGCAAACGAGTGACAGTAGGGAAATGTGGCGCAGCCCAAGCGAGGCCTCGTGCCGAAGCGCAGCGTTTCCATGCTGTTATGCGTAGTGCTTTTGTTTTAACAATTTAGTTTTAAAAGAAATGGTTTTTAAGTTTCAATTTCACTTTATTTCTTTTTTAAATTTATAATCTATAATATTTGAAACAACGAGTATCCAGAAGACTAGTGAAGGAATCCATACCCATAAATTCTCAAATTTCAGAATCATTCCAAAGATAAAAAGAGGATGCAATAGACTGAAAATTGCAGCGACAATAATCCCGATGATTGGGAATGGATTGTGAGGATGATTACTTAAAGAAATTGATGTAGTAAAAATATTTATGGGAATAAATATTAAGTAAATTGCCGTAATAAATTTTCTCATTATTTTTTTATTTTATAAATCCATTCTAATGCCAGAGTTTCAACATAATCAATAAAACTATTTATGGAATTGAATTTATAAAATGTATAATCCGGTTGGTTGAAAATTTTTGTTACATTTTCAAAACAATGATCTGGTGCAAAGAGTAGTATATTTTTCTTTTTAATATCATAGAGTGTAAGATTACCGTTTGCCTCTTCAGTAAATGCGATTAGATTGTTGTATTCAATTTCAGTTATATTTTGATCGATAATTGATTCTTTATAATATTCTTCCCAATTTTTAATACCGACTTTACATTCTGATTCTAAAAATAAGAAATTTTGATTATTTGAAAGTGAAGGTTCTGGATCATTGTAGGTTTCTATAATTCCACCGATTGTTTTTAAAATTAAATCATGTTCTTCTATGAATAAGTGGTTTCTGCAATTAAGAAATTCAATTTTAGTTAGCCAACCGAAACTTTTATCGTTATAATTTGTCCATGAATATAATCGATAATTTTCGTTTCTATTTGTTAAATTTAAAATTCTCGCTGATGTAATTAAGTTTGTTAAATTTGGGAAAGTAGTTTTAAATATATCTGAAATTTCTTGTTTACAATTTTCCTCAATGGAATCAAAAAGAATTTCGCTATTGAGCCCAATTCGTTTACTTCGAAAAGTTTCAAAATCTTTATTTTTCATGCTGGATTAGTTAAAAGCATTACGCATAACGAACTAGTGGAGACGACGTTTCCCGACCCTGAGTCCCGAACGGGACGTTAGGGACTGGCACGGAGTTTGCGAATGCAAACGAGTGACAGAAGGGAAATGTGGCGTAGCCCAAGCGAGGCCTTGTGCCGAAGCGCAGCGTTTCCATGCTGTTATGCGCTGGAAATGCATTTTTAGATGCAGTTAAGAATATTAATTTTTCCCGACTGTTAAATTTAATCTAATTTGTATTTGATAAAATCAATTACATGTCAGTGCTACCAGTGCAAATATTATTTCTCTGAATATAGCAACTTCCTTTCGCCGTCTCGCAATTTTCTATATAATTTGGAGTATTAATACAGTAAGATTCACAAATGAAAAAGGTTAAAACAGGATTACATTCTCTTTCTTTTTTCTTTTCATCTTTTGATTTTCCAAAAAGTGGCTCTTTTTCGTTTTGACAGAAAGAGAAATTAATAATTAAAAGAAGATTTATAATATAGCCACGTTTATTTTTCATTTGATTTGATTGCAATTTTTCAATGTTTCTATATGTTTTTGAGTGTTGAAATTTGAATTAGTTTGGATTATTGTATCGTATTCCTTTTATTCTATCTGGAACATTCATTATTGGAGATAGATCAAAATCTCCAAATTGTGCTGAAAGTGTTTTATTATTATTTGGGAACTGAAAAAAGAATATATTTCTAAAAGATCCAATTAGTTTTTCATTTTGGAAATGTTCCAATTCTTTTGATAGAATTTTTCTCCGGTTAAACCCAATAAATATTCTTTATATTGTACTTGCTAGTTTGATTTATCTAAATTTTCTATTTGCAGTGTAACTCATAATAATTCTAAGGGTATTTGAGAATCTATAATCTGAGGTTCGGTTAAATGGGAATTTTAGACATTTTTTATTTTATAAACTTCTATAACTTTTAATTGCATGTTTTCTTTTTTTGAATGAATTTGCATTTCTTGCGCATAACGAACTAGTGGAGACGACGTTTCCGGACCCTGAGTCCCGAACGGGACGTTAGGGACTGGCACGGAGTTTGCGAAAGCAAACGAGTGACAGAAGGGAAATGTGGCGCAGCCCAAGCGAGGCCTCGTGCCGAAGCGCAGCGTTTCCACGCTGTTATACGCAGATTGCAATTTGTAAAGTTTCATTGGTAAATTTTCCAAATTAGACATCTACAATTTTCTTCAAAAGAAAAAGGGAAATCTATATAGCCTTTTTCAAAATGCATAGATCCTTTCTTGTGTTCAAAAGTTATTTTTGAAATATATTCAGGTAAGGGATGCATGTAATTGTGACCTTCATATAGAATAATTGCTGTATATGCCTCAACGATCAAAACAATTTTATTATTTTTAAAATCATATTTAATTTCGTCTTCTGTAAGCAGTTTGCTATTATCAGAATAATGCTTTTTAAGAATATTCCGTGCGGGCACGCTTTTCCATTTTTTAATGAAATCTTTTATTTTAAATTTTTCATATTCTTCTTCGGTTTGAAATTCCATATCTACTGTTGAATCTTTCTCATTTAGAAAGAATTCGTTGAAATTATTTTTTAAATAAAAATGTATTTCAATTTTTTCATCTGTATAATTGGAAATTGCTACAAATGTAGGGATACTACAAGATAAACTATGTAATGCTAAAAATATTAATAGAAAATTTCGATAATTCATTCTTTATTTTATTTAATATCTATAGATTTTAGGTTTAATATTGCCTAGGGTTATTATTTTATATATAAACTAATAAATATTCGTTTTAAAAAATGTATATTTTGATTTTTCTTTTAGAATTAAAATTTCAAAGTTTTGCAATTTGCGTATAACGAACTAGACTAACCGACGTAGGCTGGCCCTGAGTCCCGGAACGGGACGTTAGGGACTGGCCACGACACTTGCGGATGCAAGGGGAGTGCCAGAAGCCTATGTGGCGCAGCCCAAGCGAGGGCTCGTCCCGAAGCGAAGCGGTTAGTTGCTGTTATACGAAGGTGCTTATTATAAATAGAATTGACTAACTAATTCAGGGAATCTCGTCGTTAGTTCTTGAATATAGTTTACATGAGAGATATTCAAAACTAGTTTCGATTTTTTTAATTTTTCTCTAGAAAATTCCGGATGAGGGAATACTGTTGCTGCAAAGAATATGACATTCATTTTAGATTTTGTAAGTTGAGATCTGATTGTTGAAAAATAGAAATCAAGTTCATCCTGGTTAAAAATATTTTTATTTTTTAAGTTTAGGACAAAATCGACTGTAAACATGAGCGAACGGAAAAATGGATCAAAAATTTCACTATTGCCGTCAAAATAGTCCTGAATTTTTTGAATAAATTCTTTGTTTTGTTTAATCCAATTTTCTTCGATTATTCTTGTTATATCTTGCTCAATGATTGGAAAAGCGAGAGTACCTGCATAACCTTTATAAAATAATTTCTCTTCTGATCGACTATGTATTTCCATCAATTGAAAGAATCTTTTTTCAAACTTATCCTTAATGATTTCTATATTTTGATTTGAGAAAATGACAGATTGTTCCGAATGAATTCTTTTTGTTTCTTCAAGTTCGTGAATTGATGCTCTATGTTCTTTTATTTGAATATTTATAGTAAGTAATAAAGCGATAAAACTAAGAAATGCTAAGATAGGATTTAATATTCCGCCAAAAAAATCACCAGATTCTGCCCAAAGTCGGTGATCATGACTTATATTAAGTCCGAAGAAAATAATATATAGAAATATGGGAATAATTACTATTAGTATGCCCGTAATTCCTATGAAGATTAAGAATTTTTCTAGTTTAGTCATTATTTTTAAGCACTTTCGTATAACGAACTAGGGGAGACGACGTTCCTCGTAGCTGAGCCTCGCAGAGGCGTTAGCGTCGGCGCGTCTTCTTGCGTAGCGAGAAGCGTGACGGAGAGGAATGTGGCGTAGCCCAAGCGAGGCCTTGTGCCGAAGCGCAGCGTTTCCTCGCTGTTATGCGCCGTCATTTGTTATGGGAATTTCAGTTTCAATTTGAGAATATCTTTATTTTCTAAGCTTACTCTTTCAATAGCTATATTTAAAATAATAGAAATTGATTTTGAAAATCTGTGATATATCCAGGAGGATCCAATCGCAATGTCTGCCTCAGTGATATTTTGCTCATTTAGAAATTCTTGGAATATTTTTATTTTCAGAGAATATTCAGAAGGAAATTTGATTACCGTTTCCACGTGGGTCGATTCGGGTGTCCAATTAAAATTCTGAGTTAAATTTGATTCATAAGATCGATTGTGTAGTAAATCACTTCTGATATCTGAAATTTTTCGAATAAATTGATAATTCTCTTCAATCAATGAATTTATATCTTCATTTCTAATTCGGTATTTGGTGTAAAAATTTGAATTATTCCTTGATCTGATTTTTTTTGCTTTGATGATCAGCCAATTCCAATCGATCCTTTTTATTCTCTTAAAATAGGTTAGGTAAACTAATTTTGCTAGATAGTCATAGAAAGAGAGTAAGTTAAAAATGAAATCATCCAATAGGAATAGTAGGTAGTTCGGTGCGGAATTTATATCCTGATAATTTACAATTCTTCTATTTTGAAATTCGTGATTCGTATGTTCAATTATTTCATTTGTGGTTTCGATTATTTTCGTAATATGAAAATTTATACTAGCTTTCCTATAGTTTAAACTTTTCATTAAATCGATATTTTTTTCTTGTTCTTTGTTTAATTCTCTTTTGATATTTCCTAGTCGATTCATAGAGATATTATTGATTGCAATATCGATTTTTTGATTTAAATCATAACTTTCTGATAAAAGTTTATTAATTAGTTCTTTCATTTAAATGATGGCGCATAACGTAACTAGCTAACCGACGTAGGCTGACCCTGAGCCTCCGAGCGGAGGCGTTAGGGATTGGCACGAGGCTTGCGAAAGCAAGAGGAGTGACAAAAGCCTATGTGCCGAAGGCCGAGCGAGGGCGGAAGTCCCGAAGCGAAGTGGTTAGCGGTAGTTAATTGCAGTTGGTTTCCTATTGTGTTTGAGAAATATACGAAGTGTGCGAAATCTCAGCGCGCAAATTTTCTTTCTTATTCTTGGTCTTTAAAGCCCGATAATCGTTTTTGAATCATGCAAACCGTGAGCAAAAAATAATAGGAAATGGAGAGAAATAAACCTCTTAATTCTTATTCTTTTCTTTAAAGCGCTCGAATCTTTAACAAAGTAATAAAACCGATATAAAGATCTATTATTGATTTAAGCAAAGTTGGACTCTGACTTTTTAAGAAAAATTGCGCGCTGGTTTTTTTGAATAGAATCTACCAATTGCAATTAACGAACTAGACTAACCGACGTAGGCTGGCCCTGAGTCCCGGAACGGGACGTTAGGGACTGGTCACGACACTTGCGTAGGCAAGGGGAGTGCCAGAAGCCTATGTGTCGCAGACCGAGCGAGGCCGCAAGTGCCGAAGCGAAGCGGTTAGTTGCTGTTATGCGCTGCGGGAACTTTTTAAAATAAGTTATTTCAGCTAAATTTCTTTAGATTATTGTAAAGAGTATTTTAAGCAATAATTTTTAAGCTTGGCCGCCGGTTAAAACGAAAGTTTTATTATTTTTATATTCAAATTTATAGGACTCAGACGAAAAGCTTTCTGATCTAAATTCTATTTGGAATTGATTATTTTTTTCATCGTAATCTACAAATTTTAATTTAGGATCACATTCTTTGTAAAATTCAAATACATCTTTAATGCTTTTGTCAGGGAATACTACTGTAGAGTAAGCTCCTCCAAGATATACAGTCGTCATTGAAGTGATGTTTTCTTCATAAGAATCTTCATATTTTTTTGTTTCTGAATTTTGTTTATCGATTTTTAGGTTTTTTCTTTTTTCTAATCGTTTAAACTTATTTAAATATGAATCTTCAGAATTACATTGAAAATACATTGATTCATCTTCCGGATAAAAATTATAGATTTTTATTAAGTATCCGTCGAAAACCCAACCTTCAAAACCATTGTATTTTACTTTTACCCATTTACCTGTTATATTATTTAAGATTACTTCACTATCATCAAATTTTAAAATTTCTACTTCCTTTTGATTCGGTATTTGTGCAATGATTTTAGAATCGATATTTGGCATTGATCTTAATCTCAAACTTCCGTTTATAGTATTTACATAGCGAATTTTTGTTAATTTTATTATTTGATTATTTTTCGGTTCGGAGTTTAAATTCAACGATCCTAAAATAACTAAGATAGTAAAAAGAATATTGTATTTTCTAGTCTGTACAGTTCGTTTAGTTTTCATATTTTTAATCCTTAAATTGTATTTATTTTTCCCGTTGCGCATAACGAACTAGACTAACCGACGTAGGCTGGCCCTGAGTCCCGGTAACGGGACGTTAGGGACTGGCCACGACACTTGCGCATGCAAGGGGAGTGCCAGAAGCCTATGTGTCGCAGACCGAGCGAGGGCGAAGTCCCGAAGCGAAGCGGTTAGTTGCTGTTAGGCGCTGTGGCAGTATGAAAATTTTGCGAATTATGTATTAGTTTTTGAATTCAATTTTCCTAGTAATACAATGGATATACCTAAAAGTATCATGATGGATGCAATAATGATTCTTAATGTTAAAGGTTCATCAATTATAATAACTCCACCTAAGGATGCAAGAACTGGTACAATTAATTGTAATACAGAAGCGTTTGTAGATTTTATAATTGGCAATACAGAATACCAGATTGCGTATCCTGCACCAGAAGCAAGAACCCCTGATAAAACAGCTAGTAGAATTCCATCAATATCAAGATTACAATTATCAAACATAAATATATTTAGTACAATTGAAAAAGGAATAGCTCTAATAAAGTTTCCTGAAGTGGTAGCCGTTGGGTTATTTGATTTGGTTCCACGTAGAGAATATATTCCCCAAGCAACACCAGCTGTAATCATAAATATAGAGCTAAGCAAAGAAGGTGATTTAATTCCAGGCATAAGTAAGTAAATAAGGCCAGCAAATGCCAGTATAATTCCGCAAATTTTTGTAATATCTAAGGTTTCACCGATTTGGAATCCGTAACCAATCATAGTAATTTGTACAGCTCCAAACAAAAGAAGTGCCCCAGTAGCAGCAGGTAAACCTATATAAGCAAAAGAAAAACAAGCTGCATAAAGGAATAACATAAAAGCGGAAATCCAGTTTCCTGAAATTATCATTTTTTTCTGTGTTGCGTAAGTTAAAAAGGAAAGAGAAATAGCTCCAGAAAATAATCTTATACTGGTAAAAGAAGCAGCATCAATGTTGGTGCCTTTGAGAGCTAATCGACAGAAAATTGAATTTGCTGCAAAAGCGACCAATGAAAACGATGTAAGGAGAATTAAACGAATTTTAGTCATAGAGATTAAGCAATTATAAAAAATACAAATAATTTATTTAACGGAATCACTAATCAGGAAAAATAAAGTAAATAAAATTTGTATAAATCCAATAAATTTCACCCATAGCGCCTAACGAACTAGACTTACCGAAGTTCCCCGACCCTGAGTCCCTGCGGGACGTTAGGGACTGGCATGTAGCTTGCGAACGCAAGGCGAATGCCAGAAGGGGAATTTGCCGTAGGCCGAGCGAGGCCTTGTGCCGAAGCGAAGCGGTAAGTCGCTGTTATGCGACGTTGCGGGGAGCGACACGGATGTCGCAATCTTAACTTAGTTCCTCTTTTATTCTCAAATACTCGTCTGGAGTTATGATTCTGAATTCTTTTATTTTTTCTAAAGTTAGAAGGTCTTTATCACCAGTGATTAAAAAATCAACATCTGCGGAAAAAGCAGTTTCAAGAATGTGAAAATCATCTCGGTCTCTTAAATTCAGATAATCTTTCAGTGGTTTATTTTTGATAATTGTGGTGGAACTTCTGATTTCGGAAATTGTAAACTGGATAAAATCATTTGGAAGTTTGAATTTAGGTTTTGATAAAGTTTCTTCTATTTCATCGATAATTTCATTTGAGATAAATCCAATAAAAATCTCATCTATTAAATCTTGTAAAACAACTTTGGGTTTACCATTAAACAAAATTGCGGAAATATAAATATTTGTATCTAATAGAACTTTTAACATTAAGAAGCTTTTTTACTTCTTCTAACATTTTTAATTTCTCCGAAAATATCATTTTCAGTAAGATTCGATTTTTCAGAAGATTTAACACCGAAATCAAAGATAGCTTGCCATTTAGATTTTTTCTCAATGTAAGCTCTCGCTGCTTCCCGGATTAATTCAGATCTGGATCTGTGTTCTCTTTTTGCAATTTTATCAATTTCTTTTAAAAGAGCCTTTTCGAAAGAGATGTTAACAGTCTGATTCATAATTTTCCAGAATATACAATATTTGTATATATGTCAAATGTATATTTTTTGTAATTCTTAAAAACGCCACACGGATGTGGCGACTCTTCCCCGCAATGTTCGCATAACGAACTAGTGGAGACGACGTTTCCCGACCCTGAGTCCCGAACGGGACGTTAGGGACTGGCACGGAGTTTGCGTATGCAAACGAGTGACAGAAGGGAAATGTGGCGCAGCCCAAGCGAGGCCTCGTGCCGAAGCGCAGCGTTTCCACGCTGTTATGCGCTGGAGACAAGTCTAAAAAGGATTTCCAATCTTATTCTTTAAAAATTGTAAGAAATTCTTTCGGACTTAAGGGTTTAATTTCTCCATTGGGATAATCTTTTTTATTTCTAGTGATAATATATTTAATCTTTTTTGATTTTGCTGCAAAATATTGAATTGAATCTTCAAAATCCTTTATTGAAGAATTTAATGCAAGATCGATTATTTTTTCGTCAATGGGAATTATTTCTATAATAGTTTTGAATTCTTTAATTAATGCTCTAGCAGATTTCTCATTTGTATACTTTGCCAGAATATAGAAAATATTCCAAATAATTAGTGAAGAAATATATCCCTTAATTTTTTTATTTTCTATTAGTGAAATGAGTTCTACAGATTCTTGAAAGAAAGGTTCTCTTGCATATAGATAGTCGATAATAACATCAGAATCTAGGTAAACATTCTGAATCATTTGTATTTTTTTTCAAGAAAAAGAGCTATATCATTCTTAATATCAATTTCTTTTTTACCTTTTAGTATTCCTGCTAATTTTTTTGTCACAGGTGGAAGATTCTCTTCATTAGATGGGATTTTTGAAGAAATTCCTCCTAGATAGTCTTCTATCAGTTTAGATAAACTTTTATTTCTCTGCTTAGCAAATTCCTTTGCTTGTTTTATTATTTTGTCATCAAGAGATAGTGTAAGTTTAGTATTCATACAGAAACACCTATACGTATAATGATGAATTCTAGTTACGTAGATGTCAATCTTTACTTTTCTCTAAAAAATGCATTTTTTTAGTCTTTTCTTCTTATTTTCGAAGAGATTTTGTCTCTTGCGCATAACGAACTAGACTTACCGAAGTTCCCTGACCCTGAGTCCCGAAGGGACGTTAGGGACTGGCACGGAGTTTGCGGATGCAAACGAGTGACAGAAAGGGAATTTGCCGTAGGCCGAGCGAGGCCTTGTGCCGAAGCGTAGCGGTAAGTCGCTGTTAGCCGACGTTATCAATTATTCATTTTCAGGTTTTGAATCAACAATTTGTTTTACTGAGTCAATAAGGTCGGGATTATCATATACTTCAACACTAGGGAATTCTGCTGAAATTTTTGATGGTTGCGGTAGTGGAAGAATTCTTACTTTTCTTTCAATTAACTCATCAAAATCCTTTACTGATTGTTTAATTGCAATTAAATTTTCTGGCTTCAAAGTATTATATTCGGTTAAAAATTCTTCGCATAGTTTAGTTAATATTTTCTCTTGTGCGCCTATATATATTTCACTTAGTTTTTTTACATTATCCGTTTCAAGTTGATATCTTTCCATTTGTTTGAGATGTCTTTCTTGTTCTCTTTTTTCCTTTCTCCATCTGATTACAAGTTGCATTACTCTTCCAATTACTACAGACAGTGTCGTTGTTGTAAAAATTATTAAGAGAAGCGAACCTTTCTCTGCAGAATCGATTGTTAATTCCGCATTTTGCTCTGTTGCTTTTTGAAGTTCAATAAAAGCTCTTTTTGATCTTGTGAGAAGATCAATATATTCTTCTATACTTACTTTATCAGGATAACTGATTACAAAATGGTTTTCTGGTTCGTCATAGGTTTCAACATAATTTGAAAGTAGAATTATAGATGTTTGGATGACATTTTTTAAATTAAATACTGCATTTCTAAATTCAGTTCCTAAATTGAACGAACTAACAAAAGATTTTTCCGAATACATAACTATATGTGAGTATTGACTTTCAATGTTTGTAATTATTGAATTTAGACCATTGTCAAATTCTCGTAAACGAATGAATGCACTCCTTAAATTTGAAAGATTTGAAATTCGCATTTGATTTTGTTGAGGTTTATGTTCTTCAAATGTTATTTTATCTAAATCGTTCTTTGAAATCATTAAATCTTGATATATTTTGCTTAAACTCATATTTTTCCTTAATAAATTAAATTTTGATAATGTCGGCTAACGTAACTAGCTAACCGACGTAGGCTGACCCTGAGCCTCCGTGCGGAGGCGTTAGGGATTGGCACGAGGCTTGCGAAAGCAAGAGGAGTGACAAAAGCCTATGTGCCGAAGGCCGAGCGAGGGCGGAAGTCCCGAAGCGAAGTGGTTAGCGGTAGTTAATTGCAGTTGGTTTCCTATTGTGTTTGAGAAATATACGAAGTGTGCGAATTCCCAGCGCGCAAATTTTCTTTCTTATTCTTGTTCTTGAAAGCCCGATAATCGTTTTTGCATCATGCAAACCGTGAGCAAAAAATAATAGGAACTGGAGAGAAATAAACCTCTTAATTCTTATTCTTTTCTTTAAAGCGCTCGAATCTTTAACAAAGTAATAAAACCGATATAAGGATCTATTATTGATTTAAGCAAAGTTGGACTCTGACTTTTTAAGAAAAATTGCGCGCTGGTTTTTTTGAATAGAATTTACCAATTGCAATTAACGAACTAGTGGAGACGACGTTTCCCGACCCTGAGTCCCGACGGGACGTTAGGGACTGGCACGGAGTTTGCGGATGCAAACGAGTGACAGAAGGGAAATGTGGCGTAGCCCAAGCGAGGCCTCGTGCCGAAGCGCAGCGTTTCCATGCTGTTAGGCGCAGTTAGTTAATTTTTTTAATTTAATTGAAAATTGAAATGATTTTTGATCGTGCTTTCTTAGAAAATCGAGCATTTTATTATCAAAAGTTAATAATCGATAGTTTTTAATTGATGAGATAATCATTGCGTCTAAAATATCGTTCATTCTAATTTGCCTGTTATTAGTTATATATTCTAGAATTATATCTGTAATATAATTTAATGAGATGTCTGCAATGGAATTTTTCTGAGAATACATATCTTTGATATTTTTTTGATTTTCTTTAGTATATTTTTTAATCTTCTTTGAAAATATATATTCTTTATTTAAATTTATAATATCCGGATTTGCTTTTAAATATTCTAGGTAATCTATTTGATTTTTATTGCAAAATAATAAAATGTCTAGGTAAATCGAAAAAGCCAAAGTAATAGAGTTTAATGATGAATTTAACGATTTACTTTTTTCTAACCGTGTATTCAGAAAAAAATTTTCAATGAATGGTTTAATTAAATTAGGAATGTTATCTTTGATAAATATGTTTATGTGTTCATAATTTTTTACATCAATTAAAGTTGGATTGTTTATATGAGAAAACACAGCAGAATAACTAAATACAGAAAGCATGATTTGAGTAAAAATTTGGTATGATTTCTGGAATTGTTCGTCAAGTTTTTCTTTTAAAGCTTTCTGAAATTCAAATAGACTATCTTCAGAACTTGCAATTTTCCTGAAATATTCATTAGATTTTTTATCTAAATCTGATGATTCTGGAAACGGAGTAACTACAGAAATATCATGATCAATTATTATTTTTCTCGATTCAATTGGTGAAAATTCTAAAGTCAATTCTAAGAAAGAAATCAAGTTTGTAAATTTATTCTCTGTTCGCAAGTAATTTGTAATAATTCTTTGTTTATCTATTGAACCTTTGTAAGATAATTCATAGAGGATATTTGTGTCTAATATAATCATTTAACTAATTGCGCCTAACGAACTAGTGGAGACGACGTTTCCCGACCCTGAGTCCCGGACGGGACGTTAGGGACTGGCACGGAGTTTGCGGATGCAAACGAGTGACAGAAGGGAAATGTGGCGCAGCCCAAGCGAGGCCTTGTGCCGAAGCGCAGCGTTTCCATGCTGTTATACGCAGTAATCCAACTTTACCTTTGATTTACTAATAGGTCAGTAGCATCAATTAAATGATTGGAAAATGCTTTTTTTGGATTATAAAAAAGCGATATTGGAAAGAAAATTATGGAGTTTATTCCTTTTGATTCTGAGAAGAATGTATGAGATCTGATTTTTTCTCCATTTATATTTTTTACCGTTAATATGTATTCTAAGTCAACTAAAACGTAGTGAGGTATCAAACTATATGTGTATGCAGAAATTCTGGAGATATAAGTATTTTTTCTTTCATTGATTCTTATTTTAACTTCAATAATTTGTTCGAAATCGTTCCCTTCTGTTTTAATATTATTTTTTTCTAGGCCGGTAATTATCGAACTAAATATTCCTTCGATTTCTTCTGAAGTTATTTCTATTTGCGAACCGTTTATTTCGTGAGCATAATCAAAACTTAGTATGACATTTACATGTTGTTTATTCTCATTTATATTGTTTATTTCTATTTGTTTTGTTAGAAGCAAACATGAAAAGAAATTTAGCGAAAGTAGAATTAATAGTTTAATTTTCATGTTTAATTAAAGTAAGAATATTATCGCAAATAAAATCGGAAAAAACCAATGAGTTCCTTGGGTTGTAATCCGATAAATTCATAACTCGATAGTTAATAAAGGGAAAAATATATGAATAAATGTTGTATTGTTTTTTGTGTAAAAAATTCATAGATTTAGATTCTATTTTGTTTATATTTTCGTCGTAGATAGAAATTTCAATTTTAGCAAAAAGGGTATCTTCGAAAGAATCTCCGCCGAATAGCAAAAATAGTCCAGCCGTGAAGATAGTTGGAAGTAGTGATTTCTCTGAAATTTCTGTCTTTGAAGAAAGTATCCTTATTTGAATATCCGTAAGAAAATTTGAATATTTTTGATCTTTATTATAAGCAACTTGATAATTCTTTTTATTATCTAAATTATTGAGCTGATTTGCAATTCTTAAAGAAAGATTTGCTGAGTCATTTGGATGTGTATAATTTCGTATATTATCTGAGCCTATCGAAGCAGAGATCCAAATAATTTCCTTCTGATTTATACCTTTGTTCTCAGTAATTTGATATGATGAACAATTTGCTAAAAGAGAGAATAATATTAAAAGTTTTATTATGTTATTCATATATTTTGGATTATTGCGTATAACGAACTAGTGGAGACGACGTTCCTCGTAGCTGAGCCTGCAGGGCAGGCGTTAGCGTCGGCGCGCTTTTTGCGAACGCAATAAAGCGTGACGGAGAGGAATGTGGCGCAGCCCAAGCGAGGCCTCGTGCCGAAGCGCAGCGTTTCCACGCTGTTATGCGACGTTTATAATTGATCAATTATTTTTGCTTCATTTTCAATGTAATCCTTTATCTCTAATTCAAGATTAAATAAATATTCTTTTAACTTTTTAACTTTCTCATTTAATTCTTGGTTAATATTCGGATTAAGTTTAATTAGCATTTTACTCACAGTTTCTATTTGAAGCTGATGCAAATCTATTCTGTATTCATTTTCAGCAACTCCAATAGGAGTATTTTGTAGGAATTCTTCTCTAATTTCCTGAAAATCTTTTTCTTTCATTTCAAACCAAGTATTTAATGACAATCTGATAAATGGTCTAAAAATTGAGAAAGGTCGGAAGTGACTTTTAAAGACACCAACTGCTTCTACTGTTTGCATTGATGAATTAGTTATGTTTAATCTATGATGGAATATTAAACTTATGCTTGCGGCTAAATTGGATTCATCTATTCTTGAAAGAAAAAGATTTATAAGTGGAATTAGTAAATCTTTCTTGAAGTAAATTTCATCCATTTCTGAAAGAAATTCTAGAAAATTACCGATTTCCTCCTCGTGTGTTCCATAACAAAATTGAATTATTCTTTTATAGATTTTCTCTTTATTTGATGAACTTATTTTTTCTATTTTTTGAACGGCAAAATAATCTTGTAGACTACGATGTAAGTATTGAAAAATTCCTGAATCTTCAATAATGATGCCGTATGAAATTGTTAAATCATCTTTTACTTCCTCATATGTTGCCTCGAAGTTTAATGAACTTATTACTTCTTCTATGTATTGTCTAAATTCTACAGAATCAAAGGAGTATTTTGATTTCAATGTACTTCTAAAAGCGATTTCTCTAAGCAAGCTTTTTATATTACTTTGAGATAGATTTGAAAATGGCTTTCTTACAAAACCACCTTTATGAAAACTATCGTGTTCTGAAAATAGTGCGCTGATGACTTTTTCGTAGAAAATACTTTTTTTCTCTGGTATAGTTGCGTCATTTCTATAGGTAATTATATAGGCAGATAATAATAAAGGATTTGAAAGAAATTTATTACTCTCTTTCCATCTTTGTTTCTTAATATCTTCTTTTATGTTATGTATTAGTTCAGGATCTAGTTCTTGTTTATCTATGAAACTAAGGGCTTCCTCTAGATTAAAACTATTTATCTTTACGTTTTTGAATTTCTGAATTTGTTCAGCGGTGGGGCTCGGTCTACTAGTAAGTATTATGTTAACATCTGGAAATTTTTCTGTAAAATCATTTAAATTGAATATAAACTCTTCTCTGATAGAGTGAGTAATTTCGTCAAAGCCATCCAAAAATACTTGGAAGGTTCCTTGTGACAATAATCTATTTATTATTCTCGCACTTTCGATAATTTTATTATTCTTGAAAATATTGATTATTAATTCCTCAAGTTTTGTTTCTCCGGAATTTAGTCTTCGGATTTCTATAAAGAGTGGAATTTTTTCCATTGTGATTAAACACGATAAAAATAGATGTCTCAAAAGAGTAGTTTTGCCTGAACCTGGTCCACCGAAAATTGTTAGATACTTTCCAATATGATTTAATTCGTCGGATGTGATGATTGTAATTTTTTTAGTCTCATAGCTAACCGTTTGTGGTTGATAAATATCATAGAAAAATTTAGGTGCATGCCTGTGCAAAATAGTTTTAACTTGTGAAAATGAATCGTATTTTAATTTGAAATAGGCGTGTAAATTTTCCCCGAAAGCTATTCTGATTTCTTCTTTAATTTCGGTGAAAATATTTAGAAATTTATTTAGAATTTGTGGACTTTTCGAAATTACTGTTTTTAACGCTAATTCTGTGTGCATTTTTTACCTTTAAATTTATAAATGTCGCATAACGAACTAGTGTAAACGACGTTCCCCGACCCTGAGTCCCTGCGGGACGTTAGGGACTGGCGCGGAGTTTGCGGAAGCAAACGAGTGACAGAAGGGGAATGTGTCGCAGACCAAGCGAGGCCTTGTGCCGAAGCGAAGCGTTTACATGCTGTTATGCGCTGGAAATGCTTTTTTAGATGAAATTAAAAATTTTTTTTCCCAATGTTTAATTCTCATCTATTTTTTGTAATTGAGAATATCAATTACATGTTATTACTACCTGTGCAAATATTATTTCTTTGAATGTAGCAACTGCCTTTTGCCGTCTGGCAATTTTCTATATAATTTGGAGTATTAATACAGTAAGATTCACAAATAAAAAAGGTTAGAACAGGATCACATTCCCTTTCTTTTTTCTTTGCATCCTTTGATTTTCCAAAAGGTTGCTCTTTTTCGTTTTGACAGAAAGAGAAATTAAACATTAGAAAAAGAATAATGATGGAAATTTTTTTATTTTTCATTCGATTTGATTGTTTTTCACTATTTAAATATGTTTTTGAACGTTGAAATATATATCAATCTGGTTTGGTGTATTGAATGTCTTTTAATCTTTCTGGCAGATTTGTAATTGGAGGTAGTTTGAAATCTCCATATTGAGTTGAAAGTGGTTTTTCAATATCAATAAAATGAAAAAAGAATACGATTCTAAAATATCCTATAAGTTTTTCATCTTGGATATTTTCCCATTCTTTTGATAGAATGTTTTTCCCAGTAACATCAAGTAAATATTCTTTATACGGAACTTGCCAATTTAATTTATCTAAGTTTTCTATTGGTTGTGTAATTTTAGATAAATTTAATGCTATTTTAGAGTTTCTAATTTCAATTTCGATTAAATGGGAATCTTCGACATTTTTTATCCTATAAACACCTATAACGTTAAATTCCATGAGTCCTCATTTCATTTGCATTTCTTGCGCATAACGAACTAGTGGAGACGACGTTTCCCGACCCTGAGTCCCGGAAGCGGGACGTTAGGGACTGGCACGGAGTTTGCGGATGCAAACGAGTGACAGAAGGGAAATGTGGCGCAGCCCAAGCGAGGCCTCGTGCCGAAGCGAAGCGTTTCCACGCTGTTATGCGCTTTGGCTTTTATTAGGAAAATTTTTTACTTTTAATGTATTCATTTAGTTGCTCGGAATCTTTAATTTCCATCAGTTTTTTATTTGATAGGAATGCTCTGATAGTTCCTAATGATATGTATGATGCTTCATTTAAATCTTCATCGGTTACAATTTTATTTCCTCCGTGAGCAATTGCGGATCTTACGCCATAGAGTGCAGATACTCTTTTTGAAATAAATAGTCTACTTTCCTTGTTCTTTCCAAGGACGAAGGCGATTCCATCGGCAATGTTACTTGCGATTGAAGGGGAAACTAAAGTTTTCTCACTAAAAGTAAACAATGCTTCTATAGAAATGATATAAAGGAGAAATCGACTTTGTTTACTTTTTTCTAAACATGCTTTTCCAAACCAGTCTATTGCAGAAAGAATTCTGTTTTTAAATTTGGTTCCATTACCCTCCTGAAGCAATTCCCATAAGGATTTTGTTCCTAATTTAGGATCTGTAAAATATTTATCATCTATTGGAATAGGTTTGTATGGCCCTTTTAAATGAGATGGTGTTGTTACAGAGTCATCACTTATTATTATAGAATAATCGTTATAGGCTCCTTTTGGTTCTAAAATAGATACTCTCTGATCCTCTAGATAGTGTCCAATTAAGAATGCTATGAATGTTTCAAATTTATTAAATAATTCATCTGCTAATTCGCTAACTTTTGTTTTTCCTTTCGTCTCTACTTCAATTGAGATTAAATTGCGAAATTCTCTATTAAATCCCCATAGAGAAATAGGATGTAAATTTGTTAGTTTTTCAATAAGATGCCGGTGCTTTTCATAATTGTATATAGTAAATGGACCTAATTTATATGGTTTTCTATTTTCCTTTAATTCAATTCCATATATACTTCGAAAGATAATTGATTTTTTAATTGGTAAGCCATTTATTTTAGCAATAAATTGATTAAATGATTGTTTCGTCGCTAATTCTTTACTAATAATCAATTCTTTAAAATAGGCATGGAAAAATTCTTCAAATTCCTGAATTGTAAAATATTGGGTAATTTGGTTGTTTAAATTAAAGAGAGATCTAATTGATTGATGGTATTGATTATAATTATCTATACCATCAAAACAAATTACTAATTCTTTGGAATTGAGAACCATTCTTTTGTAAGGTTCACCTTTTGGTGTATCTTTTAATTCATTTATTTTCTTTAGTTCTGCTATTTTTAGTAATGTATTAATTATTTCTTCAGGTTTCATCTTCCTCCTCTATCTTTAAGCCATTGCGCATAACGAACTAGACTTAACGACGTTCCTCGACCCTGAGTCCCGAACGGGACGTTAGGGACTGGCACGTAGCTTGCGTATGCAAGCGAGTGACAGAAGAGGAATGTGGCGTAGCCCGAGCGAGGGCTTGTCCCGAAGCGTAGCGTTAAGTCGCTGTTATACGTCGTTTTTTATTCTACAAATCCGCCGAATACCCAGACCATAGAAGTATTCTTGTTAGTGACTATACATGATTCATACCAATCAAAATCTTCTTTCGCGAAATACCAATAATCCTCGATACCATTTATTACCTCTTTATTTAGCGTTCTCGCTAAAAGTTTGAGCTCTCTCCCTTTTGGTAAGTAAGGATTGGTAAAGTTTTTCTCAGATCTGGAGTTACATTCGTAGAATTTTGCATTTGTAGATGGATTTTCTCTTACTTTTATGTTTGTCTTACTGAATACTTTTTTTGGTAAGATAATAATTGCATCATTTCCAAAGAGATTTATGTTTTCTCCAGGTTTTTTTAGAAATGGACCATAGAAGGAATACTTACCACAATTTAAAAATGCTTCATAGAAAGGATCTTTCGGATTTGATTCAATAGAACAGCTAATCTTTTTTGGAGGTCGATTTTTATTTTCCAAACATGAATTCTTAAGATCAGGATTCATGAATAAGGTATTTGATTCGATAAAATAAGTTCCATTAAAATTAGATTCACATCCTCCTTCACCATGAAATTCATATTTAAATTTTCCTTTTCCATCAAATTCAATCCCATGACCATAGGAATAGAGTTTGCCGTATGTTGTCCAATCTTCATTCAATAGTATAGCATTGGAAATCTGGTAATTTACCTTTGATAAATCCTTTTCAATTGTAGTTTGACGATTATCTAACTTACATTGATAAATTAAGAAAAATAAAAATAAATCGATGGAAACTTTATAAAAAATATTCTTCGGTCTCATATTTTCTCTTCTAATTTGAATTTTAAAAAATGACGTATAACGAACTAGCCTTAACGACGTAGGCTGGCCCTTAGTCCCGAACGGGACGTTAGGGACTGGAACGACACTTGCGTAAGCAAGGGGAGTGCCAGAAGCCTATGTGTCGCAGACCGAGCGAGGCCTTGTGCCGAAGCGAAGCGTTAAGTCGCTGTTATGTGCAGTTGCGCTTTTCATTTGTTATTTCGAATACAAAATCTGCTTTTTTTCTATTTATAGAATTCCCATCAGAATTTTTTATTATCACTCTCGGAAATTTTTCTCCAGTTGGTTCCTTTCCGATAGAAAATTCAGAGCTATAGATTCCGCTTCCAATTAGTGTGCTTAAAGTATCAATTTTATTTAAAAATAATTCAAGGTCTTTATTGGAAATTTGGAAATTGAAAATTTTTGAAACTTCATTGCTTTTATTTAATCCATATCTTAATAAATTATAATCAAGAGTGAAGAAATTTTCCATTAATAATATATCATCAAAGAGTTTTTTGAAATGGATGAAAACAGGTTCATTCTCTATTTTAAATTCTAATACGTTTGGAATATTATTCCATAATTCACTTAATGAATGGTCAGATTTTATTTCTAATTTTTCTCTTTTCTCCAGGTAATTTTGAACTATAATTGTTGCTTTAAAAAGTTTTTCTAAACTTTCGTATATTAGTCTAAATAACAGTATATCATTTGAACCAATCAACGGAAAATGAAATCTATCAGAGATCTCATAGTCAGTTGAGTCGATATTTGAATTTTTTTTTAGTTTTGGGAAGCTTATATGCTTTCTACTATATTCTTGAGTTTTTAGAACTTTAACATTTTCTAAGTCGATTTTACAAAACCATAGGAAATGAATTGCTGTTTCTAATTTATTATTTAATTTCATGAATTTATTTTAGCAATTGCACATAACGAACTAGGGGAGACGACGTTCCTCGTAGCTGAGCCTCGCAGAGGCGTTAGCGTCGGCGCGCTTCTTGCGTAGCGAGAAGCGTGACGGAGAGGAATGTGGCGCAGCCCAAGCGAGGCCGTAGTGCCGAAGCGCAGCGTTTCCTCGCTGTTATACGCCGTTTCGTAGTTTCAGTATAAATTCGACAGATTGTTTTAATTCGGGTATTTTGTTTTTACAGATATTAAAAATTATTTCGTGGTCAAGACCTTCATAATGATGGGAGATTACATCTCTCATTTTCATAATTTTTTCCCAATCTGTATCTGGATATTTATTTAGAAATTTACCGTCTAATTTTACAACAGATTTAATATTATCTCCAATTGCTTGTAGTCTCATTGCAATTGAATCTAGAATTGTAATTCCATCATGGGAATTAATAAGATCATCAGGGAATTTTATTTTTTCGAATCTAGTTTGAATGATTACGATCGATTCTTGAATAAATTCAAACCTTTCATAGATTTCTTCAGACATTTATAATATCTTTCTGAATTCTATTTAGAAAAGAAGGCTTAATTTGATTTCTTTTTCTAATAATGTCTACATTTCTTTCAAAAAGTTTTTCTAAAAATATTTTTAAACCTACAAAAGAATCAAAATCGGGACTTTTCATTTCAACGAGTAAGTCAACGTCGCTATCAGAATTAACTTTATCTTTTGCAAAAGATCCAAAGATTCCGATTTTCAGAACACCAAAATTATTATTGAGAATTGGTTTGATTTTCGTTAATTCCTCAATCAATTCTTTTTTGGATTCAACTTTCATATGGTATATTATCCTAACGCAAATGGAAAAGTCAATAAATGAGAATGGAATTTTCTTTGCGAAAATAGCTTCTTATACGAATTTCCTTAATTTTTTCATGTTTTTAGGGAAATTTTTACGAAATGGCGTATAACGAACTAGGCTAACCGACGTAGGCTGACCCTGAGTCCCAACGGGACGTTAGGGACTGGCCACGACACTTGCGAAGGCAAGGGGAGTGCCAGAAGCCTATGTGTCGCAGACCAAGCGAGGGCGAAGTCCCGAAGCGCAGCGGTTAGACGCTGTTATGCGACGTTTTGAACTTTGAGATTTTTTTGTAAATTTAAGATTATTTAATTAATCTACCCTTCGACCAGCTTAAAATGTTTTTCCATACTTTCTATTTTATGAACTTGAAATTTTGCAATTCCTAGTCCTAATGGAAAATATGGATGCGCACTGTCGATTTTGTAAAAAAACTCAATTACTTTTATCGAAGATGTAATTTTGTTAATTACATTTGGATTTAGCATTTGATGGAACAGTTCAACGTCTAATTTGTTTCCCTTTTCGATTGTTTTTTGGTGGATAATGTCATTTCTAAGTTTTTCTAGATCTTTAAAATTACTCCAGAAATTTTCATTTCTTATATCGCTTGTTTTCAAAATTGTCGGTAGTATATTACTAACTTTTTCACTTGTAGACATCCATCTTTCTATGTTTTCTTTGTTCCAAGTTTCCTTTATTCCCTTTTCATTGACTTTTTCAAATAAAAAAATATCCGGTATGGCCGCATTTGAAAATGCTTCAATCGCAATGTATGAAAAAATAATGCTTGTTTGAATTTGCTCGAAATAATTGTAAAAATCTGGTTTTAGCATTTCGGTAATTTCAATTTTTTGATTAGTGGACGATCGAAGAATTTTCTTATGGAGTTCTCTGGCTGAGCTTAAGCATTTTTTCATTATGCTCAATGATATGGATATATTATTTGGTGCAGGAAAATTTATTACTTTATCATCAATTAAGGATTGTTCACTTTTTGACAAAAAATATGTTTTCTTATCATCCTTTGCATGAAGAGATATTAATCTAGCGTCTCTTAAATCGGTTCTATACCAGTTCTCATCGTTTGGTCCTCCAAATTTAAATTCATGTTGAAAAGCATTATAATGTTTGTTTTTTTTTAAAATTTCCTCATGAAAATAATTAATAATAAAGCCAGTTATTTCTATAGATTCTTCCTTGGGATAATTTATATTAAAATCTACTTTCAGAAGGATAATTGAATCATCAATAAGACCAAGGTGAATGAATCCATTAAAAATTTGTTTATCGGATTGATTTTTAAATTTGGGAGTTTCTAAACAAAGTTAGTCTAGTAAAATTTTAAAAGTATCGTCATCTTTATAATTTTTATTGATTTTTATCTTCCAACCTCTAGGTAGATTTCTTTTTATTGATTGAAAGTATCGTTTAAGGCTAGTTACCTCCTTTTGCGTGATAGTTAGGTTAGAATAGATTTGAGGTTCTTTTTTCATTAGTTTTTTTCTATCAGAGATTATCGAATTGGTAAGTGTTCTTCGAAATGTCGCATAACGATCTAGCGTTAACGACGTAGGCTGACCCTGAGTCCCAACGGGACGTTAGGGACTGGCACGTAGTTTGCGGAAGCAAACGAGTGACAGAAAGCCTATGTGCCGCAGGCCGAGCGAGGGCGAAGTCCCGAAGCGAAGCGTTAATGCGCTGTTATACGCAGTTTTGAATGTAAGAATTTTTATTTTCCGATAATATCTTTTAAATATCTGATGATAGGTACTTTGTTAATATCGGCATGTGATAAATTTCGTTGCAAAGTATTCCTCCAGTATTGATTTGCGTTATAAGGTTTACCATGACTAGGAATATCAGTATATTGAAGTTCAGCAGGAATCTCTTTATTTTGATGTGCTGGTTCGAAAGTTGTATCGTGAACGCGAAGCAATCCTATCTTACCCGCTAGTATAATAGAATCTTCTTCATATTGTTTGGAAATTGATCCTTGGATGCCATTTTCAAATTTTGGGCTGCCATTTAAATCGCTTGAGATTATTTTTTGTCCATCTGTATCAAAAATTACATGATATTTTATTTTAAATTTGGAGAATACTTTTTGATAAAAAGGTATGTTGGTTACGCTACCGCAATTTAAAATAAAGATTGATTTATTACTCTCTATTTCTTGAAGATAGGCTCTTATTATTATTTCTTCGGTAGGACCTTCTACTAAAACTACTTCATCTGAGTAAAATGATTCACATATATAAGGGTTAAATCTTAATACTTCATACATTTCTTGTTTAAGTTCTAAATCCGTTTTTACATTTTTGGCTTCTTTTAAAAAGGTATCGTTTATTTGATAAATTCTTGTTTCTTCATTCTCTTTTACTAGTCGTATAATAGATGATTTCGGTTTCGAAAGATCGATCATCGCAGACGAATGAGATGCACAGAGAATTTGGTAGGGTAGATCTTCTTCACTAACTTGGTAAATTAGTTCCCGTAATTCCTTTATTATTTTAGGATAAAGGAATAGTTCAGGTTCTTCGAATAAAACCATATAGTCCTTTCTTCCCTTTTGTCTTTCAAAACTTTCGGCAATATCCTTCATTAATAGTAGGGTAAAAATAGCTGTTCGAATTGTTCCATGGCCAATGTGGTTAGTTGTTGAAGGAATTTGTGGATTTACAGTACCATCTGAATTTAATTTGGAAAATTCAATATCAAAGTCTTTCCCAAGTTTGTTCTCCGTCCATGCCAATCTTTCTTTTTGTTCCTTGAATGAGAGGGACGTATCTGAGAAAATGCGTTTGAAATATTTATTAACTGAGTCTTGATAATTTTGTATAGTTTCTGCATTATACATTTTGTCTTGAAGTTCTTTAATTTTTTGTCTTGCTTGTTGCAATTCGTCAAGTTCGGAGTCTTTTAGTTTTCCTTCAGCCATTGCTTTCAGAATTTCATTTAATATTGATTTTGTTTCTTCTTCACTAGGCATCGCCTTTATAAAAATAGGCTTTGGTAGGCAGGATTGAAATACAGAATGGAGACCAATAGATCCATAGCCAATAGATTCATAAGTATTTGTTGCGGGATTGTAAGTTTGAGCTAGCTTTTCAACTTTGCCTTTATCTCCCTTTTTATAAGTATTTTTTAAGCGAAGAATATCATTATTTAAGTATTTTTTGTAACTTTCTTTTTGCTTCGGTGCTGCTTTTTCAATTCTTCCTTTATCAAAAGAATCTAAGATTACTTCAATTTCGAACTCAATTTCATTTTCGATCTTTTTTTTATGAAAGTCATCAATAAGGGGAAGTGTATCTTCATAGAAGAAATTATATGCTTTTAAGAAGGTTGATTTACCAACATTGTTTTGACCATAGATAAACAATGTGTTCGTGTTATGAAAATTAATTTTGTTGTTCTCTAATCCTCCAGAGATTCCTCTATAATTGTTAACTGCAAAGAAGTTTATTTTCATATTTGTTCCTCATATATATTTTTCAAAATTGCGTATAACGAAATAGTGGAGACGACGTTCCTCGTAGCTGAGCCTACGTAGTAGGCGTTAGCGTCGGCGCGCCTTCTTGCGGAGCGAGAAGCGTGACGGAGAGGAATGTGCCGTAGGCCAAGCGAGGCCTTGTGCCGAAGCGCAGCGTTTCCACGTTGTTATGCGAAGTTTTACTACCTTGAGATGGAGTAGTAAAAAATATAGAAAGGGACTATGATTGGTAATGATATGATTTCAATAGCCGCAAGGACAGGTATCATGGGAATTCTTTCTATTTTGGCTCTGCTCTTATATGGTTTTCCGATACTTGGTATAATTTGAATATACGAAATGGAATATGGAAGATTAGAATTACTTTTCTGAAAAGAGAAATGGCTTGCTTCAGTTTTTGTTAGGTCTGTATGTTTTAAGAATCCGTAATTTGAAAACATGATAGAAATATAGGCAGTTTCACTGTCTGGATATGAAACTACTTCTTTCAAATAATTGCTCCCAACTGTTCCGAAATTTGGTTTGGCGTGAAATATGGTTTTTTTTTCGCAATGACCAAAGTTAATAAAGTTTATTAGGTTGCATGGATCATTCTTGAGGTAATATTCTAATCGTTCACTTGAAAATATACCTTCTGGATATATATCAATGCCAGAATGGAAAGCATAAGCGGATCCATCTTGAAAAAGAATGAAATAGTGCTTATTAAATAATCCTGTTCCGACTAAAATTTCTTTAAACTCTTTGCCTTCTGGAAAATCTTTACATTCGCAGTAAATATCGTAATTTCCTGGAGATTTAAGAACATACTTATTACCAATGAAGAGTAATCCATGTGGTTTGGTATGAGTTGTCATTTGGGTTGGTTTAAAATTATCGGGACATGGAATTGCATCCTCAGCTTTGATTCTCGAATGATAATCATTATCAGAAGCAGGTAAAATAAAGCACAAGGAAATAATTGGATCAGAATACCGATCAGCGTGATCCGTAGATTTCTCAATAGCTTCTACTTTTACAATTATTTTATTTTCTGATTCAGTAATGTCTAAAAGTTTTTTTGGAATTGTTTCAATTTCGGCATTCTTACCTTCTATTCCTTTAATAGCTTTCCATGTTAAGCATTGGGTAAGTGAAGCAAAGAAGAGCGGAATTATGAGATATTTCGTTTTCATTTTTTTTAAATTGTTTTTTGTAATTTTAAAATTGATTCAGTAAAATTTCGCATAACGAACTAGTGTTACCGAAGTTCCCCGACCCTGAGTCCCAACGGGACGTTAGGGACTGGCATGTAGCTTGCGTAAGCAAGGCGAATGCCAGAAGGGGAATTTGGCGTAGCCCGAGCGAGGCCTTGTGCCGAAGCGTAGCGGTAACATGCTGTTATGCGAAGTAAGTTACTTTTTATATAATTTTATCAATTTGGAATAAAAGACCTGATGCAATTAAACTTCCAGTTATTCCTTCTAAAATGGATCGAATAGTTAATAATGATTCTCTCATAATTTGACTTTTTGGTTTGGGAGATTTTGATTGTATTTTTAAAGTTTCAATTTCAGAAATGATTTCGCTTTTTATTTCATTTTTTAAATTTAAATCTTTGAGCGATTCTTCAATGTTTTTAATAAAATCATTGATTTTCT
The DNA here is from genome assembly GCF_040833985.1 of Leptospira sp. WS4.C2. Taxonomy (NCBI): domain Bacteria; kingdom Pseudomonadati; phylum Spirochaetota; class Leptospiria; order Leptospirales; family Leptospiraceae; genus Leptospira; species Leptospira mgodei. The sequence goes on along the minus strand of NZ_CP162139.1, from coordinate 2,293,784 downwards.
CAATGTTATTTATAAAGTTATTTGTTCCTGAATTTGATTGTAGTAATTGAGAATTTTGCATATTTTGTATATTGTTTGTTACATTATAATTAATGTGTTTGGCTGATTCTTTTTCTTCTTTTGTAAAAGTCATTCCTTCTCCAAGTATTCCCATTTTTTCAAGTTCTAATGAAAAAGTGAGAAGATTATTTCTAACAATTTCCAATATTTTTATTATTTCAACAGAGTATACATGCAAAGCTGGTTGAAGAGGAACGCTCATTTGACTCATGAGATCATTTGTAATAGTTTGATTGAAATTCATAACTAAAACGCCCGATTCGTTTTCTTTCAATAAAGCTTCCATTTCTCCAATGGACATAAATATCGCTTGCTGAGTTAGATTTTTTGAAGATTCTTCATCTGCAAAATTGCATGGTAGCCAGCCACGATATGGATTAAATACTTTGACTTGACCTTTCGCTATTCTGTAATCTGGAATCGAATCTATAGATTTATAGCCATTTATTTCATTTTGTAACCAATCCTCTATAGTTGACACAGAAAGTTTTTTTGAAATGAGAATCGCTTTCCTTAGTAAATTAGATAAATTATTCTTTGAATCTAAGATGTCTCTCTGGAGTTCAATTGTAAGTCCTTCCATTTTGCCTCTATTATAGTAATTTTATAATAATTTGTAACTTATTTCGCATAACGTAAACAGCTACCCGAAGTTCCTCGTAGCTGAGCCTGCAGGGCAGGCGATAGCGTCGGCGCGGAACTTGCGGAGGCAAGGGACGTGCCGGAGAGGAATTTGTCGCAGACCGAGCGAGGGCGTAGTCCCGAAGCGAAGCGGGTAGCGGATGTTAGTCGCAGTAGTTAATCTAGAAGGATAGGTTCCTTAAATTTTATTATCTGCGGTTCCATTTTGCTATATTGCTTATCCCGTATTCCTTCAAAATCTATAAATAAAACTTTATTTTCCTCGGTAAATTCAAGTTTGCTGATGCTAGTGACTGCAGCTGAATGAATTAACATAGTTACGCTATATAGTTTTGCTAAGATTTTGAATTCTTCAAAAGATTTTGCTATTCTCCAGGTTTCAGGAATCGGTGATTTTGAGACTCTAATAGGTGTCCCTATCCCAGAGAAAATTGAATCTTCAAGAATTTTTTGAAAGTTAGTTTCGCTATTACTTATGAAATGCTTATTTACAAGAATCCTTTTTACTCGAATTTCCGCAATTTGTTCTGTTGTATATCCAGCCAAAGCCATATCGGACATAGTTGCTAAATTTGGATAATTTTTCTTTGAGAATATCAATTCGTAATGTTCAATTCCATTTTCAATTTCATGATTAAATTCAATGAGATTCACTATAAAAGAATTAAACCCAAATGTAATGAATATATTTTGTTTGTTTTCATTTAAGTTCTGCAAAAAAATTGAATCATTTGGACTAATTGAATTTATATTTACTGTTAAGTTTGTCTTATTAATAATTTTACTAAATTCAATTATGCAAGAATTTCCATTAACTGAGATTAGAACTATACTATTTTCGTTAGTCTTTGAGTCTACATGATGAAGATCATTTTCTCTGCTGAAATTATACGTACTAGATAAACTCTCAGGCGTAGGTTTCCTTGAAAAAATATCTTTTTTTATTAAATCCAGTAGTTGCTCAATTTCGAAGGTATTTTGAAGATCGAAACAGGTATAGTCAGAAAGGTAATTTGGTATATTTACTCTTTCATTTTTACCGAAACAGACAGGTATAAATTTTCTATTAATGTTTCCTAAATCGAATAGACTTTTTCTTATAATAGATCCTTCCCAGGTTCCCCCCGATGGTTCGTTTGTATTACTTTCTGCTTTTCTCTTATACTGTTCAGTGCATATAATTAATACAAAACTTGCTTCCTGTATTTTATCGATCATCCATTTTGTCCAACCAACTTCTGGAAAAATCTCATATTGATCCAAATCACATTCAATATCGTTTGAATTTAGATAATCGGCAAAATCTTTTACTTTTGCTTTATGTTCTATACTATCGTGTGTATAACTAATAAATATTTTCTTCATATATTATGTTTTAACTATTGCGACTAACGAACTAGACTAACCGACGTAGGCTGGCCCTGAGTCCCGAACGGGACGTTAGGGATTGGCACGACGCTTGCGTAAGCAAGAGGAGTGACAAAAGCCTATGTGTCGGAGACCGAGCGAGGGCGTAAGTCCCGAAGCGAAGCGGTTAGTTGCTGTTATACGCTGGCGCGTAGACGACAGGAAACTGATTTTTTTAGTTAATTTATTTTTAAAAAAGTCATTTCTTCAAAAAATATCCTTCATTAATTTTAATTAAAAGTTATTTTTAAACTTTCTTAAGATTTTGATCAAAATTTATATTCTAATTTCCGAAATCACCGTTGAATTCAAATTCCGTGGAAGGATTAACATTGTAAATATCAATATAGATTTTTTTAACAGTATCCGTTAATTCTTTTTTTTCAGCTTTTAGATAGATATCTAGGAATTCATGTTGTTCATCAGAACTTTTGTTAATTTTGAAATATAGTTTATTTCTTTTGCAATAATTTATTAAAAGATTTCGCTTCTGTATCTGTTCATTCGTGACGAGGGGAAAATCAATTTCTAGTCCTTCTTCTACATAGTATTTAAACTGTATAAATTTATCTGTATCCTTTATAGAAATTATCAGGAATGAATCATTACTTTCTGAATCGATTAATTTTGATATGAATTCATCGAAATTACTTAAATTTCCAATGATGGGTTTATCATTATTTTCTTTGTTTCGAAAAAAATAAAGTAATATGGTTGAAATGATTATTATTAGAATTGCTGTTTTCATTTTTTCTTTTTCTAAGGCTTTGAAAGTTCTGGATTTTTTTTGTAATTTATTTTTTTTATATAATATTGAGCGCTTGCGTATAACGAACTAGTGTTACCGAAGTTCCCCGACCCTGAGTCCCAACGGGACGTTAGGGACTGGCATGGAGCTTGCGTAAGCAAAGCGAATGCCAGAAGGGGAATTTGCCTTAGGCCGAGCGAGGCCTAGTGCCGAAGCGAAGCGGTAAAACGCTGTTATACGACGTTTTCATTGTTTAGATTTGGTTTTATCAGTGTTTTCATTAGAAATATGACTGCTCCGAGAGGAAATGAGATGATAAGTTTCCAGTTTTCGAGAAAATTATTTTTCTTAACAGATATCGGATTTAACGTCATACTGATAAACTGATATTGCTCTAGAAGTTCTGATGAATTCCAGTCGTAAGTAATTCCTGCGACAAAAAGGAAAATCAAAAAGTAATACTTTTTTTCAGAAGAATACTTTGAAGATATAAGCTTGATATATGCAGCTGCCCAAATTATAGTTATAAGTATAATATATCCAATTATCAGATAGTTACTAAGAGTCAGGCTTTCAGTTTTTAATTTATCTTTCTGGATAATTTCTGCGATAGATAGTTTTAAATTTGTGAACTCAAATCCAGCTATTTCTAGTTTCCCATCGGTATTTTTTCCAATAGTAATTGCGCAATAGGTAGATTCTCCGTTTTTGTTTTCCAGTATAAAATGCAAACTTGTTCCTTCTCGTAGTCCTGCACTTTTAAGGTCTATGTTTTCTTCTTTTAGAAATAAAGTAATCTTCGGAATTGCTTTGTTTACAGTATCGTAGAATTCCATTTCATTTAATACATTGAGAACGGAGTTTTTATCTCCAATATTTGAGTTTAGGACTCTATATATTTTATTTATATCTTTTGTTTTTATGTTTTTAATAAAAGTTTCTAAAAAAACAATTTTAGATGGATCCAGTTTATTTTCTGGTTCTTTTAGTAACAAACCATTGTAGATTATATATATTGTGAACGAAATTGAGAAAATAAGAAATACTAGAGGGAGAAATTTTAGGTAAGCTAATAGTTTTAGTTTCATTTTCTTTGCAATTAGTTTAAATTTTATGAAAATGTCGTATAACGAACTAGTGGAGACGACGTTCCTCGTAGCTGAGCCTCGAAGAGGCGTTAGCGTCGGCGCGTCTTCTTGCTTGCAAGAAGCGTGACGGAGAGGAATGTGGCGCAGCCCAAGCGAGGCCTCGTGCCGAAGCGAAGCGTTTCCATGCTGTTATGCGAAGTCGGTTTCTTTATAATGAAATTCCAAATTCAAAATATAGGGAAGAACTTCCGCGTTTAGTTAGTGCTAGATTATTATTCGCTGAATCTGCTATAATGGAAGTTACGACAAAAGTGTTAATGTTAAAGTTTGTATTATTTAGAACATAGTCATATAATTCATAAGATGCTTTTGAAGACAAATTTCGATTTTGAGCATATTTTGCCATAAATCCGAAGTTAAGAAAGAGTGTGTCAAAAAATAGCCAAGTAAAGCCAATGTCAATCCCAGAATACAATCTACTGGGAGTATTAATAGTAAAAGAATATGTATCAATAAAATCGTTTAATAAAATTGAATTTTTTGAATGTTCAACAGACTTTGAACTAGCGGAACCAAAAATGGGAGCAATAAAGAAAGAGTTTTTAAAAGGGTATAGTTTATGAAAGAATTCAAAATCTGGCCTAGCGTAAATGTAAGAAGCATTTGTAGGATTAATTAGAAATCCATTGACTTTATAGAAATTTAAAGCATATCCGTTTCTATTTTGAAAAAATCTAATACCAGTTGTTTGGTAATCGAAAAAATTATAGGAAAATCCGATTACATTTCCATTTCCATATCTTTCATTGGGATTCTGATGGAAATCAGAAGGCAAAGTTAGAATTAGTGGTATGTTGCCGATATATAAGTCACGTCCAAAATTATTTGCAAAAATAGCCCAGGAATTTTGTTTTTGAAATTTTTGAATTTCGTTAGCTTGAATATTGAAGCTAATTGCAAAAAGTATAATGATAATTTTGAGATATTTTTGTTTCATAATTTAATTAAACCGATTTCGCATAACGAACTAGGCTAACCGACGTAGGCTGACCCTGAGTCCCAACGGGACGTTAGGGACTGGCACGTAGCTTGCGGATGCAAGCGAGTGACAGAAAGCCTATGTGCCGTAGGCCGAGCGAGGGCGAAGTCCCGAAGCGAAGTGGTTAGCTGCTGTTATACGCAGTAGCAGCTTTATTAATTTATAATTTGTATTTTAAATTTAATATTTGTTTTAAGATAATTATTTCGTTATCTTGTTTGTCTATATGTTGTTCGAGATTTTTTATTTTTAACTTTGTCTCATCGAGTTCTTTCTTTTTTGAAATAAATTCTGATAAATTTAAAACTATGCTTATTAAGATGGTGCTTAAGGCAAGTCCTAAAGTAAGAAAGCTTTTGTTAATTTCGAAATAAGATTTTTGTGCAACTTCTAGTTCATTTTTTGCTTTCTTTAACAGTTCTTCTTTTGTTTCTGTAGTTTTTAATTTTAGAATGAAGTTCATATATTCTTTATTTGTAAGTAGAGTATTTTGATAGACTTTTTTTATTTGGTATTCGTTGAATTGTTCGAAAGTAATTGCAAAATTGTCCCAAATGAAAATTGAAAAATAGGCAAATGGTTTAAATAAATATTTTATTCGTAAAAGATATAGATATATAATTGTACGTGTTTTGTAAAATAAGACTCCGCGCATAGCGAGATCTCTTTCCCTGAAGTCTAAGTCAATAATATCCTGTGATTCAAATAGCATTGATTTTTTTTTCCAATGTCTAATTTTCCTTGTAAATTGGTTTAGAATTTTAAAGTTTCGATTAATTCTATTATTTATTTGGGCTGAGAACTTATGTAAATAGCAAAGGTCCTCATCTGTTAAACTTAAAAATTCATCTTGATCTTCTATATTTACTAATTGGTCAATTTTGGCATTGATATCTTTGTACTTTTCGAAATATTCTAATTCTTTTGCAAAGTAATATACTGTAACTGGCTTTCTATAGTTAGATTTATAAACCTTGGTTCCAAAATAATATAAAACGGCGTAGTCTCCAAAAAGAAAATAGTATATAAATTTATCTTTAATATAGGTTTTTGCTAAGTTTTTCATGTTGCTGCTATTGCGTATAACGAATTAGACTAACCGACGTAGGCTGGCCCTGAGTCCCTGAAGGGGACGTTAGGGATTGGCACGACGCTTGCGTAAGCAAGAGGAGTGCCAAAAGCCTATGTGTCGCAGACCGAACGAGGGCGCCAGTCCCGAAGTGAAGCGGTTAGTTGCTGTTATGCGCCGTAAATTTATGATAATAATGAATTTCCATTAAAGTTATATTTAATATTTTTTTCCATAGTCAGGGTTTGCATACATACAGTTCATCAGGATCGAATTTTTATTCTCAAGTTTAATTATACTAATTTCGATTTTCTTTCCAGAATCAAATGTGACTTGAATATTACAACAACCGTCGTAAATATAAGTAAATGGAATTTTTTCAATTTTTCTTTTAGTATCGCTATAATCTTCAAAAGTGTTTTCCAGAAGACCGGTTAAATTATTTTTAAATTCGATTATTAGATTAGGATCATCGGCATAAAAAATCCATTTGCGGGTGATATTGAAAGGTTCTTTGTTATAAACTGGATCAATAATTATAGGGGAATTATTGTTTTTGTCTTTGTATTTAAGAAATTTATAAGATGTAAATCCTTTTAAACCATTTTTAGTTTGAATATACACTAGGTTTTGATTTTCATCTAAACTATTTACTTCATTTTCTAAAATAGCAACGCTTTCACATTTGGAAATTGTTCCGATAACTTTGGAATTCTGATTTGATGATTCCCTAATATTTAAAGTTTTAACAGTGGTATAATAATTATAATTCAAATTTTTTGTTTCTTTTAGAGTTTCAAACTCTTCTGGTTTTTGACTATTATCCTCTTTAAAACAATATATCAAATTGAACGAAAGAATTAAATGTAGAGCTATTTTCTTCATTTTCAATGTTTTTAATTTATGGCGCATAACGAACTAGACTAACCGACGTAGGCTGGCCCTGAGTCCCGAACGGGACGTTAGGGACTGGCCACGACACTTGCGGATGCAAGGGGAGTGCCAGAAGCCTATGTGTCGCAGACCAAGCGAGGGCGTAAGTCCCGAAGCGCAGCGATTAGTCGCTGTTATACGAAGTAAACCGCTTATTGGTTAAAAGTCAGGTGGTTATCAAAATTTATTAGAACATCTTTTATAATGACACCGGCAATTCCTTGCGATACAAGAAACAAAGCATAAGGATATTGCTGAGGTCCATTAAAGAAAGCGAAAGAAACGCTAAACCAGAGTAGTAAAAATGTATTTCCGTAATTAATTTCATTTTTATCGTCTAAGGAAAATTCGAATAATATTTTATCATTAGTTATGTTGAGTGTATTGCATCTAGTATTTTTGATATATCTTGAGTAAAGAGCACTTGCATGTTCAGTTTTTTGAACACACGGACTATATAAATCGGGAGTTTTATTGTAATCATTATTAATGCCAAAATTGATGGTATGCATTCCTATAATCGATCTATAGTAAGGAATAGTGTCTTTCGATTTAATGAATAGAAACCCAGTATATTTTCCTTTTGGAACAGAAAAGTTAATTATATGAGAATTGAAATTTTCGCTAAAATAAAAAGTTGGAGAGAAAACATTTCCATTTTTTTCAAAAGAATCTATATCTTGAATATAAAATTCCATACTAACATTGGATGGATTGAAATTATTTAGTTTTATTGTAATAATTGAAGAATCATTCTTTATTTGAGGATTCAATTCTTCCTGAATTCTCAAGGCATTTCTTGAAAGACAATTAGTCAAAGTAAGTAAAGAAGCTATGAAAATATATTTTTTTTTGTTCATAGTATATTAGTTTGGTTTATTTCGTATAACGAACTCTTGCTGTATCGCAAATTTTGGCAACTATACGATGAACTTATTGTGTTGCGACTCTTTTGATTTCTCGAAAGGGTTTTTTGTTATCCGTGTAGTTGGCAGAAGCAAGCTTCTCTTTGTTTAGCGTTTACTCTGCTTTTTTTGATAGCTATAGGCTATTCGTTTATCGTGCAGATTCGGTTGAATTTTTGTCGTCAGTTGAGTTGGACTCTCTTTATGAGACATAATTTTTCTTGGTCTATTCAAACTTTAAGGTAATTAGAATCGTTCAGCGAGATTTTTTTGGAGGCAGTAGGCATAGCTTCGCCCCCTGAGTCCCATTGGCGGAAAAACGAATATGAGTCTTTTTTGTATCTAAGATTGGGCAAACGTTTTTTGAGTAGGTCTTAGAAATTCTCGTATAACAGGTATTTTTTATTCGAATTTTGGACATTTTTTTTAGCTTCGATGCAATAAAAGAAAAATCGAATATATGAATGAATTTGGATTTCTGTTTTATTTGGTTTCTAAATTGGAAAGGGTAATCGTTGTTCGTCGCTTATTAATTCATCGAAGTCTTTGAAACTTGCAAAGGCTGCCCAGATTTCTTTGAATGATGTAAGGAGCAGTTTTCTGTAGTAACTTTTATCATATCTTATGATTTTGGGAGAGATTTTATTTTCGATTCTTTCTTCTGTTTTGTATCTTTCTCCTTTTCGGTCTGATTTTTTGTTTACTACTAAGTATCGGACCTTTTCTCCTGCTTGGACTCGGACACCCATTTCGAGTAAGTCTTTTACTGCGATTGCGCTAGGTGCGTCAACGCTATAGTTCTCAGGGTCTTGAGAGGTTGATCTTTGTATGAGGAGTTCTCTCCAGTTTAGATTTCCAGAAGAAAGTAATATATCATGTTTTTTGAATATTTTTAAAATCTCTCCTTCGTGTATTTTCATTTCTTTTATTGTTTCAAATTGGCACATCCATTCAATCATTTCGTTTTGTGCTATTTTTACGTATGAAGGAAAGTCCTTTCGTCTTTGGATGATTCCTCGTCCTTTGAAACTTCCTTCTATAAATCTTCCCATATAACGATTGGCAACGGGCATTTTTTCATCTGTGGTGGAAGGGGGAAAACATAACCAAGAGAAGGTGCCTTCGATTTCCATTGCTATTTTTGTTTTCTGTTTGATTGTTTGGCAAACTTCTTGGAGATGTTCGGTGTCGATAGGGGACTTATCTTTTTTTTGTATAAAAATACAGTCAGTAATAGCGTGTATTAGGTTGTATCCATAGTTTTCTGCTGTTTCTTTGGCGATGAGTAATTTTTCTCTTCCAAAGGCAGTGACTGATTCATGACTTTCTAGTTTTCCAAATTTTGCATTTCGGTAACCCAAATAACCGAAGGAGGTAACGAGCATCCATTTTAAGCTAGATTGTTTTTGGTCTATTTCTGATATGTTGGGATGATTCTTATCTTTACATTGTTTTTTGTAATAATTCCTCCGATCTACAATATGAGAAAGTGCAATGGAGACAATGCCCTTTCTTTTGTTACAAATTCGGTATCCGAGTGAAGGCACTTTTTCTGTTGTTGGATCGTTTGTGCAACAGAGACAGTTGATTGTTTCTGGAGATATATTGTGTAAGACCATCACTTTGGGATACATTTGCGAAAAATCTAATTGTGCTACATTTTCCAATGCAAATCCATTTTGGATATCTGCTTGAAAAACGAGTCCTCCTTTATCGGCATTTAGCAGATCTAAGGCGGTCTTTGGAGCTTCTAGGGCACTTTTTTGCCAAGGCACTAAGTAGTTCATTCGTAGAGCCACATCTACTTCGATGTAGGTAAGGGCTTTTCCTGTGGAAGCCCTTGCCATCTTTTGGATGGGCAAACGAGAGATACGAGAGAGTTCGATGATTCCCATAAGATCCGCTTCTTTATAAACAAAACCATTTCTGGAATCTATATGCCATCGCCCGAAGAGTGGGTAGGAGGGTGCTCGGTAGACGATTGTTCCGTATGTATTGAAGCTAGTACCCTTCGTTTGGATGGAACGTCGTATTGTGCTTGTTTTGTCCCGATCAAATTCTGTTGGTATATGGCTTTCCTGGGAAGCTTTAAAAATATTTGGAAATAGAACTTGGTCACCGTAAGTGGTGAGAACTATATCTGGATCATGTTTTATGAAGATTGTATTTAGCTGATGGATGAGTTGGCTAGAATCACCAGTTGGGATTCTATACAGATCGGAATTTGTTTTCACTATCAGTGCATTGTTTACAAAGGGGATTCTATGGCTTTTCTCTAAATAGAGTGATACTTTGCTTAAGTCTGGAATTTTGTAGTCCATCTCTTTGATATCTGTAAAAGATCGAATGGTCCTGATTCGATTGAGATTGTTTTTTGTTATTTCGTAATTCACTTCTATGTAGGCAAGGGGATAAATACCCTTTTCGACCATATAACCTGTGGAAATTTCTATATCCGAATGGTATATATCATATTTACCATATAAGTGAAAGAGTTTGTTTGTGATCTTTGGTAGGAGTTGTGGTTTGGAAATGACTAACTTCAGGACCGAGATGGTTTTATTTTCATAGAAGAGGCGTTTTTCTGTGAAGGTTGGTATTTCTGCCAATGCATCTAGTTCATAAAACCGTTTTACTATTTTTTGTAGAATACTAGGTGCTGCGTTTACATAAATTGTGGGATAAAATTCATCAAAAAATAATCGGAGTTCTCCAGAGTCTGACTTTATCCAGAGATAGATTTTTTGTTCGGAGTGGTAGATATCAAACAAGTATCCTTGGAACGTTTCCATAACATTGGGAGGATTGGGTTTACTTGTCTGGAATTTTTGTTAGAATTTTTTTTAATTCGTTAATTTCTTTTTTTGTTTCTATGAGCATGGAAAGTATCATGGAATCAATAGGATAGGGTAGGGATGCCATCACACCGGCTTGTACTTGTAATTTGGCAGTTCGGATCAGATCATCATAGATCTCTTGGTCGGATTTACGAAGAGATCTTCGAAAGTCTGATAGATTTTCTTCGATTTGTAACATCTGGCGAGAATAGGGCGCAATGGTTCTTCCCATGTTAAATTCCTGTGATAGAAGTTTTTCTTGTACGAATGCGGGAGAGACCTTTGTCCATCTTTAGTTCCCATAGATTTTGTGTGGCACGTAGTAGTTTGGGAAAAAAGATTTGAAAGTTTTTATGTGAATAAGTCCACGATTCAATGATGAGTAGGGGAACATTTTCACCGGGGAATTTTTCAATAAAACCTAACATTAAGTTTAGTAAAAACAAACCTTCATCATCTTTGACATCACCATCTAAAAATTGTTTACAAGGTGCTAACAAAAAGTAGATGGTATTTTCTTCTTTTAAGGTAAGGATGTTTTTGAGTGCATCTAAGATCTGATAGGGGGTGAATGCTCTTTGGATTCTAATTTGTTCTAAAAATGGTTCTGGTGCTAAATTCTGTTTTCGTGTTTCTTCTGCGATGGTAAAGGGGTTGAAGCGAATGGCGCAGTCCAAATTGAAAACCTGAAACCCCGAACAAACCATGGCATATTGCCAAAAATGAGCGAGCCTGTACATCCCCCTTTCTCCCGTGAGGAGTCCAAGGTCTCTCTGGTTCCAATTTTGGATGGGTTCGTAGACATTGGTTGAAATCTGGGTTTGTTCCGCAAGCATCATGATACTAGTTATACGTATAGCAATAATTTGTAAAGTTAAATTCGGTCCAACCCATCCTTTTCAAGGGACTGGAAATAGAAAGTCACCGTTGGGACGACTAAGTGGAGGGGGATTTTACAGGGAAGCCAGGCGGGGTTTATGTGAATTCGAAAACGATGGATTTTTGGGAGGAAGTGAAGAGAGAAAGGAAATTTGGTAATGGAGAACGAAGAAAGCACGATTGGAAGCTTGCTACTCGAATTGTAAAAGACCAGCCAATCTAGACATTTCGAAGAAACATCTAGATCAATCGATAGAAGAAAAACTTAGAGAGGGGGCACTTCTTGGACGGTTTTTACACCGGTTACAAAGTAACTGGTTTCGGCAAAGCAGCTGAAAGGTACTCCCACGTGTTCTTCGTATTCTAAAACCACTCGTTTGCCAATGGATCCATTCAATTGTTGTGCAATGGCTTCATCCCGAATGCTGAAATAGAATTTTTCTGTCATGGTACCTGGCATCGTAACAAGGGCCATTTCCCCTTCCCAAGTTTTGCAGATCCAACCCTTTTTGGAAAGTTTTTGGATGTATCCTGCACGGTCTCCTTCTGAGTAACTCCATTGGAGTGTAAGCCAAGTGTAACCCGCAAACAGAATGGCGAGGAGGATGAGAAAAAAGCTGAATCGAATTAAAAATTTACCCATAAGTTAATCCAGAAGTTTGGAGAGAGAAGGGAAAGTTTCAAGACAATATTTTGACCGGAGACTGTCAAATTTTGAAATTACGATGGGATTCTTCGCGCCAGGGACCGGAGCGAATGCGGACCCCGAAGTGGCCCGGTCCGTATAGAAGGGAGTTCTGTCCACTAACGGAGTGGAGGCGCTAAAAAAGAGAAAGTAAAACTATGAACTTTTTTCTAAAAAAAAACTGAAGATTCGGATTGGGATGGCAAGTTTTGTGGGTTCGTGGTAAAGGAGAACCATTGGGTGGCGGGTCTAGTTCCCCACCCTCAGATCGGGCGGGGATACTAGATTCACACATTCTTTCTTGCCAAACTCCCGAACCCCACCAAACTCTCCCTAATGCGCATTTTATCCCTTCTTCTCTTCCTCTCATATTTCTTTGTTAGCTGTTCAACCGTTTCCTATCAAAAAACAGACAATGCCAAGGCCACCAAACAGTGGGGGGTGGTAGAAGTAAAAGAGACGGTTCGGAACATGAGCCATTCTTTATCAAAATATTATAAAACTGGTTTGAAGACAGGGTATTTTGAATGGAAGTCTCTTCAGAATTCTACTTCCGAACATATTGATACCAAACTCATCACCAATGAAATTTTGAACCAACTCACAAAAGATAAGGTTCCTTTTGTGGATACATCCATCAGAGAAGAGGCGACCACGGAAATGGCCTTTGGAAAAACAGGGATGGTGTCAGCTGATTCACGTTTGGCGGTTGGGAAATTTAAGTCTCCTTCTCATAAAATTAAAGGTGAGATTAATGAAGTGGTGAATTATGAAGCTGGGTCACGCATCCAATACATCACTGTTACACTTTTTCTTGTGAGTTTGGAAACAAACCAAATTGTTTGGTCAGAACAAACGAACTTTCTGAAAACAAGCCGTGTGGAAGGTTACGGTCTTTGATTGTCGGGAAAATAACCAAACCGAACTTTAACTTTTCCCATTGCTGGGCTTAAGGAATAAGGCAGAGTCTCGTTGTTTATTACTAGTTTGGGGTTACTGAGTGCCGACTTGGATTTCCCCATCCAAACATATTCAGGAAAAAATCGAACATAACGGTATTCGTCGGAGATATCTAAATCTTTTTCCATGTTCCTTCTGGCATCATCATAGGAAATGGCAATCCATTTTGCGCCAAGTTGAAAACCATAAATCATAATACCAGCACCGAGTGCAGACAGTTCACTTGAGTGAATTTCCACACCTCCATACACAACTCCCGCTCCTAAGGCCACAATGGCGGTACCGGCAAGGATGGCTCCTGTGACTTTTACAGTTCCTTTAGTTCCTTCTTTTAGGGCGGTAGCGGAAACTAATTGAAAGTATTTAGAGTCTTGGATGAGTTCAGAGATTTCATTGTCGCGGACGAGGTGGCGTTCATACCAACCTAAAGTGTCTTTTTCTAAAACGAGCGGAGTTTTTCCCGAACCATCTGTTAACGTTAGCTGTGATTGTTTTCCGGTTTGGCGGAATTTTAAGTTTCTTAATCCTCGGATAAAGTTTAAGTGAGCCGATGGATCCATTTCTGGCTCCGCGCCGGGACCGCCGAAAATAAGGACGAATTCTCCTTCTGAGGAATATCTTTCGTTTGCCATGGCTCTAATGGCTGCGGATTGGGGTTTTAGTTGGCTTGCTTTTCGAAAGTCTACTCGAGCTTCTTCTATGGAGCCTGTGGATAACCAGAGGGAGGCAAGTAATAGGCGTAAGGTGGGGTCATCAAACTGACCTTCGGCACTCCATTCTCCGCTGAGGAGATTTCCCGCATAACGCGCTTGGATTTTTCCCTTTTCATAATCACCAGCTCTTACATAGTATAGGCCAAGAAGGATGTGTAGGTAGATGATTTCTGCTTCGGAGGCATAGTATCCTTCTTCGGTTTCCATATAGAAAAAAGACTTTAGAGAACGGCTGGCACTAAAACGAAGGCGTTCCTTACTTTCCTCTGCAATCCTTTCTAGGTGTTTGTAATCACTTCCCCCTTTGAGAAATCCTAAATGAGCACGTTCGAGGACTGCAATAAAACCTTTCCGTTCTTCGGTAGGGAGGTATTCGATGGCTTTTTCTAGGTTGGCTTTTTTGTAGGCTCGGAGGGAATCTTCATATTCCTGTCGTTTGGCGATACTTGTACATTGGATACAGAATAAAGTTAAAACGAACAAAAAGAAGGATAGGCGCATCCGGCCTATCCTCTAAAATTTTTTAGTTTTGTCTATTCGAAATAACCTTTTAGGCCTGATTCAGATTCTGTTTCTAGTGACTTGGTTGTCCATTCCCATTGGAATCCGTTTCCTTTGACTGAAAGAGAGGATTTGGAACTGGACTTACCCAGTGTATAAAAGGAGAGTCCCACTTTTTCGTATTTAGCTTTTACTTTCTCTTCATTTTCTGGGAGGAAACTCACTACAAAAGAGGCTCCTGTTTCGCCAAAACAAAGTTCGTCGAATCGTGGGATCTTTTTTTGTAATCCTTCTAGATTGGCTTCGATTCCTTGGTTTCCGGAAATCACAATCTTGGCAAGAGCCACGAGGAGGCCGCCGAGTGACAGGTCTTTGGCGGAAGTGAGAAGTCCTTCTTTGCGGCACGCGATTAGTGTGTCAATGGTAGCTTTTTCTTTGGCGAGGGAAATTTCTGGAATTTTACCTGTATCAAGACCATGGAAACGGTAGAGGTATTCTGAGGCAGAGATCGTAGGTTTGAATTCTCCGACCAAGGCATAAGTTACCGCATCTTTCGTGCGAGGGTAGGTATGGAGTCCCGTCGCCACATCATCAATCACTCCCACCATACCAATGGTAGGTGTTGGGAAAACGGGTCCTTCGGGAGATTCATTGTAAAAGGATACGTTTCCACCAGTGACAGGAAGTCCTAGAAACCGACAAGCATCGCCGAGGCCACGGACACATTCACTGAAGATGTAGTAGTTTTCTGGGATGTAGGGGTTTCCAAAGTTTAGGTTGTTTGTAACCCCGTAAGGTTCGGCCCCTGTGGAGGCTACGTTTCTTGCCGATTCACAAACGGCAATCTGAGCCCCTTCATAAGGGTTTAAATAAGTATAACGGGAGTTACAGTCTGTGGCCACAGCGATCCCTTTTTTGGTTCCAGGAATGCGAACCAGGCCCCCGTCTTCTCCAGGCCCGACCACTTTCACAAGTCCAACTTCTGTATCGTACTGTTCATAGAGTGGTCTACGTGAAGTGATATTAAGAGAAGAGAGAAGGGTATTTAAGGTTTGGGAAACTGTATCTGCTTGTAAGTCAGGGATTTTTGAGGAATCAAACTTTGTCACCTCATCTAGGTAAGCCGGTCTTTTTTCTTCTCTCACGTACCGGGGAGCACCGCCACCAAGAACGAGGGAATCTGCAGGAATTTCTGCTTTGAGTTTTCCGTCCTTTCTGATCCGAAGGATTCCGTCCCCAGTCACCGTTCCAATTTCTACGGCATTTAGTCCCCATTTATGGAAAATCGAAACCAGTTCCTCTTCCTTTCCTGTTTCCGGAATGACGAGCATTCTTTCTTGGGATTCAGATAACATAATTTCATAAGCGTTCATATCACTTTCACGAAGAGGAACTTTGTTTAGATCCACATCCATTCCGGTTTTTCCTTTGGCACTCATCTCAGACGTGGCACAAGAAATTCCCGCGGCCCCCATATCTTGGATTCCGACAAGGAGGTTTTTTTGGATGGCTTCCAGGGAGGCTTCCATCAAAAGTTTTTCCATAAAGGGATCGCCCACTTGCACGGCGGATCTTTTTTCTTCCGATTCTTTGGTGAGATCTTTCGAGGCAAAACTCGCCCCGTGGATACCGTCTCGGCCTGTCGTGGCACCTACAATATACACTTTGTTTCCCACCATTCCTTTGGTGGACGCCGAGGCCATTTGGTCGTGGCGGGCAATCCCCACAGTCATGGCATTTACAAGTGGATTTTTTGTGAATGTGGGATGGATGAATAACTCACCTCCACCTACAGCAATTCCAAGTGAATTTCCATAATCCCCGATCCCTTTGACGGCCCGGGTCAGCAAATATTTGTTACGTGGTTCTTTAGGGTCACCAAACCGGAGTGAGTTGAGAGAGGTAATGGGGCGAGCTCCCATAGTAAAGATATCTCGCATGATTCCGCCAACACCTGTTGCAGCTCCCTGGTAAGGTTCTACGGCTGTCGGGTGGTTGTGGCTTTCAATTTTGAAAACAACAGCAAGGCCGTCCCCGATGTCCATTGCTCCGGCATTTTCTTCTCCGGCCTGTGCCAGGAGTTTCTCCGATTTTGTCGGTAGGGTTTTTAATTTTAAAATGGAATTTTTATAAGAGCAGTGTTCCGACCACATGGCGGAGAAGACCCCAAGTTCTGTTGAGTTAGGCATTCTTCCTAAGATTTTTTGGATCTCTACAAATTCAGTTTCTGTAAGCCCGTGTTCTTTGGCATCTTCCAGATTCACTTTCTCTTTTTCCATACTGTTTCCTTAAACGAGTTCCCTATAATTGCGATTGAAGTAGAGGAGGGGGAAACCTTCCTTAGTAGCCACTGCTTCCACAAGACCAATCAAGATCCAATGGTCTCCCGCTTCAATGATTCGATCGACTTTACAGTCGAGGGAAGCCAAAGAGTCCCGTAAAACGGGGGCTCCGGTGGAGAGTGTTTCTGGTTTTAATCCTTCCAAAACAACCGCTTTGTCCAGGGAACCAGAAGCAAAATCAGCGGAAATTTGTTTTTGTTCGGAAGAAAGAATATTCACAACGAAGTTTCCCGAATCTTGGATGGGTTCTTTGGCACTAGAGTCTTTGGCCAAACAGAATGAAACTAACGGCGGTTCTAAGGAAACAGAAGAAAAACTAGAAACAGTGACTCCTCCTTTTTTTTGAGAAGACGCATAAGTAATCACACAAACTCCACTCGCCCAAAGGGAGAGGGAGGATTTAAACTTGTCTATGGATGCGGGCATAAAGCCTCCGTATTGACAAATATCAATTTCTGGAAGGATTCTAAAATCCAATTTCCATTTGACCGAGTGATAAAATGCAGGTGAGGTTGGGGTAAGGGAATCGTATGAAAGCACTCACCAAACATAGAGAATTAATTTTTAATGACCTAAGAGAAAGAAAAGACCACCCGACAGCGAAGATGGTCTTTGAATCGGTTCGAGGAAAAGCGGACAAAATCAGTTTTGCCACGGTCTACAATTCCTTGGAATACTTGGTCGAACACAAGATGGTAAACAAACTGAATATCGAATCGGACTCGGTTCGTTATGATGCCTTTTTGGATGACCATTCCCATCTGCTCTGCACAGAGTGCGGAAAGGTTTTGGATGTTCCCCCTTTAAAACTCAGTGCA
The DNA here is from genome assembly GCF_040833985.1 of Leptospira sp. WS4.C2. Lineage (NCBI taxonomy): Bacteria > Pseudomonadati > Spirochaetota > Leptospiria > Leptospirales > Leptospiraceae > Leptospira > Leptospira mgodei. The sequence continues at coordinate 2,276,158 of NZ_CP162139.1, read as the reverse complement.
GACACAGACTGGCAGGGTCTCGGTTTCCAAGTCAAACATGTGGACATCGTCGTGACAGGAACCTGTTCTTCTTGTCATTCTTTGTAATTTTTTCTGGATAGGGATGTTCCCTATCCCATGTTTGTCCTATGGGCATCATTCATTCACTTTCGGCGGACCTAATCAACCAAATTGCCGCCGGAGAGGTGATTGAATCCACTCACTCCATTCTCAAGGAACTCATCGAAAACTCCATCGATGCGGGTGCCACAAAAATTGAAATCGCTACAGACTCTGCCGGGTTTGGTAGGATCCTTGTATCCGACAACGGACATGGAATCCAAAAAGAGGATTTGCCTCTTGCCATCAAACGCTATGCCACTTCTAAAATCCAAGACTTCCATGACTTAGAACATCTATTTACCTTTGGGTTTCGGGGAGAAGCTCTTGCATCGATTGCCTCTGTTTCTCGGATGGTTTTGGAATCAGGAACCTCCGGTAACAGGACCGCTTATCGTGTGACCGTAGAAGAAGGAAAAGTTGTAGAAGAAATAGAGATTCCTTTTTTTGAAGGAACCAAAATTGAAATCAAAGATTTGTTTTATAATACGCCCGTTAGGCGGAAATTCTTAAAAACAGAAACTGGGGAAGAGAAAAAAAATAGGGCTCGTGTGCAAACGATGGCTGTGTCGGAACCAAATATTGGGTTTCGGTATTTGCAAAATGGAAAGGAAGTTTTAAACGTAGTTCCCGAAGACGGATTCGAACGTGTGTTATCGGTGTACGGTGAAAATTTACGAAACCATCTTTTGCCTATCCATTCCAATCGGAATGGAATGACTCTTCGGGGATGGATCTCTCATCCTGATTTTTATAAATCTTCTCGCACGGGACAATTTTTCTTTGTCAACAACCGTTCGGTGGAACTGAAGTTCTCCGCACAAATTTTAAAACGTTGTTATGGGGAACTTCTTCCGGGCGGGGCTTTTCCTTATGCGTATCTATTTTTTGACCTCCCTCGCGAGTTTGTGGATGTGAATGTCCACCCCCAAAAAAAGGAAGTTCGGTTTTTATCCGAAGAGACCATCACGGGAATTCTTTTCCAAGGAATCACAGAAGTGTTACGAACTTCTACCCCTGTGGAATTTTTGGAAATGCGCCGAAGGCTTTCTATGCCCATTCCTTACGGCCGAGAAGGGGAAACTTCGGGAATGGGGAACCGGTATGGTGGTCCAGGTTTTGGGTTTGGGCAGGGGAGTCAGTTCGGAAACAGGCAAACCGATGGGGAATCTCTCATTGGCCCGAGTTCCATTGAAGGAAGGGAAGGATTTTCTCTCGATGGGATCGGTGCCGGAGCCAACTTGCATCTATTAGGTGAAAATCTCACCAAACACAATCTTTTTGTTCCTAAAAAACACTATGGTGTGTTATTTGAAACCTTTATCCTCGCAGAAGCCGAAGATGGACTCTATATCATAGACCAACATACTGCCCACGAAAGGATTCGATACGAGGAAGTCCTTCGGGATCTAAAAACCAAAGCCTATAAATCCCAAAGCCTTCTCACTCCCATTCGGTTAGAACTGACAAGGGAAGAAGCAGAAGAGATGTTAGAAGAAAAAGATAAGTTTCTGGAACTGGGAATTGGCCTCGAACCATTTTCTGGTGGGACCGTTCTCATCCGCGAAGTGCCATCGTACATTGATCCCGGCAAAGAAACGGAAACCATTTTGGATTTATGGGAGAGGTTCAAACAAAAAGACCCGGAAGAAAGAGAACTTTATGATGAAATGGCCAAATGTGTGGCTTGCCGCTCGGCCATCAAAAAGGGAGACCAGGTTTCCGATCCCATCATTGGGGAGCTCTTACAAAGGCTTTCTTACTGTGAAAATCCTTCCCTATGCCCTCACGGAAGACCGACTCTCATCAAACTCACAAGAAAAGACCTAGAAACTATGTTTCATAGGATCTAGATCACTGGAAAGAACCGAAAAACATTGATGGATTTCTAGGATTCGAAATTCTAGGCCTGATGCCACGCCCCCTAGAAGGCAAAAATATGACCCTGCGGGAGAAGGAAAAAATCCTCCTCCAAAAAATCAAAGCAGGGGATCCTACTGCCTATATGACCTTAGTGTCTCCATTCCGGGAACGATTGTTCCGTAAGGCTGTTTCCATGGTAAAAGATGGAGACGATGCGGAAGACATTGTCCAAGACGCTCTTATTTCCGGTTATAAATCCATCCAAAACTTCCGTGCTGAGGCCGGGGTTTATACCTGGCTCTACCGCATTGTGGTGAATAAGTCGAAAGATTTACTCGCCAAGAAGAAACGGGGTAGGGAAAAACCCATGGATGACTCAGGAGATAACCAATTTGTGGATTCTCGTGTCGGATATGAAAAAAAATTGGAACTTTCTGAAGAGTCTCGTTATCTAATGGATAAGATCGCACTCTTAGAAGATTCCTACAAACAGGTTTTGGAACTTCGTTATTTCGAAAATCTTTCGTATAACGAAATTGCTGAGATTATGGAATGTAATGTAGGAACGGTTAAGAGTCGTCTCTTCAAGGCCAAGGAGTTTTTGAAGCACCTCATCCAGAAAGACGATAAAGGAGAAGGGTTCTTTGAAAAATAAAATTATGAATTTAAAAGATTGGTTTCGTTCACAATATCCAGGTCTCTTCCCTGAAGAGACAGACAACGTGGTTCTCGAAAATAAGATTTGTTCCCTCTTCCAACATGTGAAGGTAAAGGAAGACACCATCCTTCCCCGAATGTCCAAAGACTTCGACACCCGCTTACTTAACCTCCTTGAATCCGTCAGTTTTGACAAACCGAGCCAAAAGATCTCCTTGACTTTTAGAGACCTGATCGAAAACCGAACGGTGCAATATTCCTTTTCTGCAGTGATGGCACTTAGCCTTGTCTTTGTGCTTGTGAGCCGCACCTCCCAAGAGCAGACATTTTCGGGTAACGACAGTGCTGGGGTTGTGATCGAACAAAATAACTACCAAAACGAACCAACAAGCATTGACCTGGGCGAATCCTACCAAAAACGAGAGTTACTCGATCATTTACGATCGGCTCCAGGAGCTGTTTATGGACTTCGCGAATTAGAATTGTATTATGAAAAAACAGGAAGGGATTCTGCCGCAGACGAACTTCGTCTCCTCATTGAATCTGTCGAAAGATAAGATCTAAACAAATCCCTTTGCAAATTGGACGGCATCCCGAGAACGGATGTCGTCAGCAGATTGCAGGATGGCCAGGGCAAACTGTTCAATCCTTGCTTCCAATCGAAACGACCCACCACTTCTTTCTTTACTATCTGTTAGGCGCTTCAGTTCCGAAAACCAAATTTGGATGGTGGCCTCATCTTTTTTGCTCGAAGGGCGAAAGATTCCTTCCCGCCAAGCAAATACAGGGACTAGTTCTTTCATCTCTTCTTCTCTTTCTGTGATCTCACTTGCCTTTTGGATGAGAGTGAGGAGTGGGGGCCAACGAACCATGGTATGGGGAAACAGTTGGGGGTCATTTAAGAAGGCTGTACGATAGGTTTCGATTCCTTCTTTTTCGTTTCCCGTCATCACTTGGGTTTCGGCCAAAAAATAAAGTAAGACTGGGGATTGTTTGTTTCCCCCGTAGAGTAATACTTCTAAGGCCATGGGATAGTCTTTGATTTTGATTAAGGCGGAAGCTAGGTCACGTAACAGATCTTTGTCGAGAGCGTTGGCTCCTTCCCATTGGTAGGCAAGTTTCAGGTGGTCTCTTGCTTCTTTTAAGATACAGTCTTGGGTGACAAAAAAACTATCGGTGGCCTGAAACCCACGTTTCCGGATCTCTGTTTCAAAATCGGAAAAAAATTCGAGGAGGAGTTTTCCTCTTTCTTTCCCTTCTCTGGTTTTTAGAATTAAATCAAGTCTATGATCCCAAAAGCTGGATATATAATACCCGCTGATGGTGGCAAGATCCTCAGGATCTCGATCCAGAAGTACGGAATAAAGGGATTTTGCAGTTTCAAACTCACCATTGGAAAGATAGGTGAGTGCTTCTTCCGACTTCTGAATCATAAGAGATTAGTGTTGGCTTTTTTTATCGTGGTGTTTGCTGACTTGGCTTAGGATTTTGTCTTCCAATCCATCGATACAAACATAAACATCTTTGTCTTGGTTGTGTGCATTGAAATTATTGCCATCGGCGTGTAACTTCATGTTAGAGCTGATTTCCCCATGAATGGATTCAAATGATACTTCGCAGGATACGATTTTTTGAACGAATTTTGTAACTCGTTCTAGTTTTTCATCCGCATATTTCTCTGCGGCTTCGGAGCGGTCTAAGTGTTTCCAGGTATAATTGATTTTCATAGTTTGTCCCAATTTGGTATGGAATGATTGTATTTTGGAAAAAAAGCAAACGTCAAATAAAAAAGAATTGAAGGAGGGTGTTTCTCGTCTTTAAGCTTGGAACATGGCAAATGAAGAAAAGAGAGTTGGCGCAAAGAAAAAATCTGCCCCAAAAAAGAAAACCTCAGTTGTCACTACTACTGAGAGTTCAGTAAATACTGCGGCAAAGAAAGCCGCAAAAAAAACAGTTCAGGAAGCCGTTAAAAAAAAGGATCCTTTCACTCTTTCCGCTTCGCCAAAATCCATTTACAACGATTCCAAATTTACCAAACATCCTGAATTTCCAATGGATGATCTTATGCGCGTATTAGTTCGGACTCCCAGGGAGGCTTTTGTCTTTTGGAAATTTTCTCCGAATACCTTAAAGAATCTTTTAATCGATTTGGAATCTCCATCCACAGATGATTTGTTTTTTCGTTTGAAGGTAGAATACAAAAATATATTTGGAAGCGAACGTACTGACTTCTATGATTTAGCTCCCTTTACGGAATCTTATTATTTGAAATTTATGTTTCCAGTAAGAGATATCCAAACATCCATTTTTGTTTCTTATCAAAAAAAAGAAATTTCGGCCCTCCATTCTAGTGGAAAGGACCTTCCCGGGGGAAGCGAATCCTTTCGATTGGATAAGGAGTGGATCCATCCGCAGTGGATTGAGATGGGGCTTGTGGCAAAGTCAGCGGGAAGTGAAGAGTATTATTTCAAAGATGGGGATCCTTCTGAGTTCTATGTGAACCCTCGTAAATCAGGGAACCAAGAAGGGAAAACAGAGCTAAACCAAGGGCCGTCCTCTTTCGCTAATGGATCGGGGTCAGGACAGGGACTTTTATAATGAATCATTTTGTGAAAGGGCATTTGGTATTTGTTTTGCATGCCCACCTACCATTCGTTAGACACCCAGGTTATACTACACCCTTTATCGAAGAAAATTGGTTAAACGAGGCCATCCTCGAAACCTATATACCCCTTGTCCGAGTTTTTCGGAATTTAAAAAAAGAATCGGTGCCCTTTCGGATCACCATGTCTTTTACACCTACACTTTCTTTGATGTTGACAGATGCCTATTTGCAAAATGGATTTCGTAAGTATTTAAAAAATCTCATCAGTCTGGCAAAACATGAAACCAAACGCACTACATACGATCCTCACTTAAACTATTTATCAAAACTGTATTTAGAACATTTTTTAGATACGGAATCCATATTCGAGGAATCAAATGGTGACTTAACCAAGGCTTTTTTGCCCTTTGTCGAATCGGGTGAATTGGAAGTGATGACAAGCCCGGCCACTCATGCCTTCCTTCCGTTTTATGATTCCGAACCCTCTATTTTTCGCTCCCAACTAAAAAATGGCCGAAGGACCTTTCGCAGGATTTGGGGGCGTGACCCCAAAGGGATTTGGCTTTCGGAATGTGGATACACTCAAAAATTAGAAGAGGAATTAGACCGAGAGGGGTTTCGGTATTTCTTTGTCGACACACATGGAATCACACATGGAAGTCCAAGGCCTAAGTTCGGAGTTTATGCTCCGGTAGAAGTGGGGCACGGTGTTTTTGCTTTCGGTCGGGATCCAGAAAGTAGCAAACAAGTTTGGAGCTCCATCGATGGATATCCAGGCGACTTTCGATACAGAGAATACTACCGCGACATCGGACATGATCTTCCTTGGGAAGAAATCTCGCCTTACTTACATTCCAACGGAGTAAGAATCAATACCAGTATCAAATACTTTCGGATCACAGGAAAAACTTCTGACAAAGGATACTACCATCCAGACTGGGCCATGGAAGCTGCCGGAAACCATGCCGAAGATTTTTTACGAAACCGCATCCGCCAAGCGGAGCATCTGTTTGAAACAAACAAACAACCAGCAGTGATTGTATCTCCTTATGATGCCGAGTTGTATGGGCACTGGTGGTATGAAGGTCCGCAGTTTATCGAATTTTTATTTAAAAAAATCCACTTCAACCAAAACACAATCAAACTTTCTCATCCCATGGAAGCCGCTCGTTCTCTCCCAAGAGTCCAGTCTGTCGAGATGAAGATGAGTAGTTGGGGAGAAAATGGGTATGGGGAAGTATGGCTGAATCCAACGAACGATTGGATCTATCCTCTCATCCATTCCTTAAGCATTCGGATGCACAAAAGGACTCATGAATTTGGGGCGGGAACGGAATTACAAAAACGGATTCTAAAACAAATGGGCCGCGAGCTTCTTCTTTTGCAAAGTAGTGACTGGGCTTTTATCATGAAAACAGGGACTATGGTGGATTATGCGGTCAGGCGCACCAATGTGCATACCAATCTCTTTTTGGCTTTGGAGGAGATGCTTGCAGGTCCCGTGGATGAGGAAGTACTTTTGGCTGCCGAGGCGGAAAACAATGCCTTTCCGGACCTTCGCATCGAAGATTTCCAATAGAATCGTTCTAAAAATTTCTTGCTCGGAGAGACTCCGGTAAGAGGCTTAACCTAATCGGAGGGTTTTATGTCGAATGCGTATCGTTTTCCCTTGGTTCTAGCACTTCTTTTCTTTGCTGCCAACCTTTTGGTTTGCCGGCTTGTGCACAACGAAACCTCAGAAGGAGTTTTTCGTATGGATGATTCTGTCATTCGTTATATGGAAGCACTGGAAGCTTCTGATGTTAGCAAAACCTCCACCAAACCTTCTTTTGGAAATAACGGTCTCTTATAAGAGACCGTTTCTGTAGTTTTCCTTTTTGCTAATAGCCAAAGAGTCCTTTGGCCTTTATCATCTACTCATCACTTCGGTTTGAAGTCAACGTTGTCCCAATAATCCTTTCCATAATCAAAGAAAATTTCTCCGCCTTCGGGGATCGTTTTTAATACTTTGAACCTAGCCGTTTTCCACCTCACAGAAGTGACAAGTTCTGCGTTCGGTTTTGATGAGTGGTTGATGTAACGGGTGTAATTGGACTCTCGACCTTCCCCGTAAATCCACCAGTCTTTACAAATCCAAAGTAGGTATTTTGAATCTACGTATTTGTTTGATTCCGCTTGTTCATCGGTAATGATTTTACCCATGTAATAACCAACGGTATCTCCCTTGTATAATGTTTGTTTGGTGAATAGTCCCATTCCGATATTGGGAACAGAGGAAGGTTTCACAATAAAGTCACTCTCGGTATACACTACCGGTTTTCTTTTTTTGACCTTCTTTACGGATTTCTTTTTCTTCATTTTCTTCCTATATGACATAAGAGGAAAACAATTCTACCTTGTAAAGCCATTGGCATTTAAGATTGTATAGTGTGCACTCCGAACTTTAAAGGACGAGGGGGTCCTATGAATCTGGAACCACAAAAACTGACGGAAGAGAAAACCAATGTTGTCAATTTGGCGATCTACCGAGCGAAAAAAGCCTTGGAAAGAGACGGATTTGAAGTGGTGGAAAATCCAGACGGAAAGATCACCCTTGTCATTCGTCTTGCGAAATAACACCCCCCTAGGATTTTGGATACATGACAGCTCAATTGGAAGGCACACGAATTGGAAACGGACAAAAACACTGTGTCATCGTTTCGAAGTTCAATGAATTTATCACCGAATCCCTACTGAAAGGGGCAAAAGATGCTTATAGACAACATGGGATTCTTGATAGCGATGTCACTGTGATCTATGTTCCTGGTGCGTTTGAGCTCCCGCAAACCGTAAAACGTGTCCTCGGGTCCAAAAAATACCAATTCTCTGCGATTGTTTGCCTAGGTGCTGTGATTCGCGGAGCCACTTCCCATTATGATTTGGTTTCTGGGGAAGCCGCCAAAGTAGGATCAGTCGCCGATGGAACGGTTCCTGTGATTTTTGGTGTCATCACCACAGAATCGATTGAACAAGCCATTGAAAGAGCCGGAACCAAGGCTGGAAACAAAGGATACGAAGCCGCCACCACTGCCATCGAAATGGCCAATCTTTTCAAAGAGATCGGATGAGTTCTAGACACCGCGGGCGGAGTCTTGCCCTGATGTGCCTCTACCAAATTGACCTGGTAGGAACCGATCCGGATCGGGCGATGAAATTCGATTGGTACGACAAAAAAATCACTAGAGAAGAAAAGGATTATGCTGTCTTTCTTGTGAAAGGAGTGGTCGAAAATCGAAAAAACATCGATACTCTAATCAAGAAGTATTCGGAGAATTGGGAACTTTCGCGTATTTCCGTTGTCAACCGTTGTATTTTGCGTTTATCGATTCTTAGTTTGCAAAAGGAACCTTTCCTTGCCGCCCCCGTTGTCATCAATGAGGCAGTGGAGCTCACGAAAGAATTTGAAACGGAAGAATCAGCTCAGTTTATCAACGGACTGTTAGACGCCTTCTATAAGAAGGAGATCTTAGCGAACAAAACCCAGTAAGAGCATAATGGATCCCATCCAAAAAAACCGGTTTCGTATAGAGGAACAATCCTCACAGCCAAGTTATTACCAGGAAGATCCATACTTACGGAACCTGGGTCGTGAAAAAGAAACAACTTATGAATCTGAGACCACGACCCGCCGTCCGGTTTTGTCTTTTCTATTTTGGAGTGTACTCGTTTTCTTTGTCCTTGGATTTTTAACCGCCGCCTACTGGTGGTATCTAGAGAAAAAAAAGAATCCAGAAGAAATCGCAAAAGCACTCAGTAACCTTCCTCGTGATAAAAAAGCTCTCGACCTACTTGTTGATAAACCATACCTTCCTGATGATTCAGTCAATCCAAAGCTCGCAGCATGTCTCAATGCCTACCACAATCGGTATGTGAACCGAGTGGGAACAGTTTGTGAAGAATTCCTCAATTCACCTGGCTCCGATGAAGACAAATCGATCGCCTTAACTGTACTTGGTGTGATGTATGATGAAGCCGGTCGTTATGTGAACTCCATCGAACGATTGGAAAAAGCCATCCAATACGATTCCAAAAACTATTTTGCTTTTTACAATTTATCACTCGCTTTCAAACATGCAGGCAAGTTTGAAGAAGCAAGGCGTGCCGCCCAGAGAGCCAAAGAAATTGCCCCGAATGACTACCGAGTTTCTCTTTTGCAAGGGAATTTATTCCAAGAGATTGGAGATCCGGCTAGTGCGATCGAAGCATATAAAGAAGGGCAGTCGCTTGCCCCAACCGATGTTACCCTGACTTACAACTTAGCCATCAGTTATTTAAAACAAGGAAATATGGCTGAGGCCATTTCTGAGTTCCAGAAGGTAGTGCAGACCGCACCCAATTCCCAAACGGCTGTTTTGTCCTATGGACATCTCGGAACCATCTTCTACCAAAGAGAAGACTATGACCGGGCCGAGTATTACTTCCGGGAAGTGATTCGTCTCAAAACAAACGATGCCAAGTCCTACTATAACTTAGGTTTGGTGTATTTAAAGAAAAAAATTCCTGAGGAAGCGGCCAAATACTTCCAAAAGGCCCTGGATTCCAATGCCAATGAACCAGAAGTGTACCGCTACATTGCCGATGCCTTCCTATCTATGGGCCAAACCAATATGGCCATCATGTCCTTACAAAAAGCTTTGTTACTGAAACCCTCGGACGTGGACTCGCTCTTTGCATTATCAGAACTCTATTATAAAAAAGGGGAACTGGTCGAGGCAGAAAGTTTGTTTCGTCGGATCATCCGCCTAACACCGGGAGATACGTATTCAGAAACGGCTTATGTGAATCTCGGAATCATTTTAGATGAAATGGAAAGGTATTCCGAAAGTATTACGGCTTTTGAAGGGGCCCTTTCCTTAAATCCCAAAAACCAAACGGCCTATTACAATTTAGGACTTGCTTATTTACATGCAGGGAAACCAACCATGGCGATTGAGTCGCTTCGTAAATCGCAGGCCCTGGATCCGAACCACGCTCCGTCAAGGCTTGCCATTGCGGATTACTATTTGGAAAATCGTTTTTATACAGAAGCCATTTCTGAATTTGAAGAGGCCATTGCCTGGAAACCAGAACTCTATGAAGCAAGGCTGAAACTAGCCGATGTCTACATCCAAACCAAAAACTATCTGGCCGCAGAAAAGGTGTTAGTCTATGTTTTGGAAAATTCCAAAGATCCCAAAGAAATCAAACTGGCACATCGGAAACTTGCCTTAAGTTACGCCAGTAGTGGAAACTCTGGGCTTTCCAAACGAGCGAAAGAAGAAGCATTTCGTGCCACCCATATGGATCCAGAAGATATGGAATCAAGGCTTGTCCTTTCCAAAATTCTCATTGATTCGGGTTCCCTTGTCGACCGGGAAAAGGCCATCGAAGAACTAACAGTCATTACTCGTTCTGATGTCACCCCGAGTGTTTCTTCCAAAGCCCATAACTATTTGGGAGTTTGTTTTTTCAAAAATGGGGAATTTAAAAAAGCACTTTCTAGTTTCCAAACGGCCATTGATCTAAACCCAAGTCTATCGGAAGCCTATGAAAATAAAAGGGCCGCAAGGGCGCAGTATGAGAAATCTCTCGAATCCAAAAAGAGAACTTATTTTTGAGTTTATTCCAATTTCTACCACATAAAAAATACCCTGAATTTTATGAAGAATGTCACCATACAGGTGTTCTTCGCTATCTTCCTGCCAAAACCAGAGAGTATGGGGATAGTTACTTTATGGAAGAATACATGGCTCAATACAAAAAATCCTATTACGAAGATGAACCAAACCTCCGTGCCATGGCAAAACGTAGGCTTTCTGTTTTGGAAGGGGTGGGTGCCAAACCGCAAGGGATGTCGCTTTTAGAAATTGGTTCTGCGGCTGGATTTTTTTTGGACGAGGCGCGGAGGGCCGGATACCTAACTCGTGGCCTCGAACTCTCTCCCAAAGAAGTGGAATATGCAAAATCGCAGTTGCACTTGGATATAGACCAGAAGTCGGTTCTTTCTGTGGATGTGAGTGCGTGGAAAGAGGGCTTTGATGTAGTGGCCGCTTTTTTTGTGGTCGAACATATCGAGGAGATTGATGGGATTTGGGAGAGGCTTCGGTCTTGGTTAAGGCCTGGTGGGTTACTCTATTTGGCCCTTCCTTCCGCTTTTGGGCCTAGTTTTCAAACCAATCCCAAAGACTGGTTTGCGACCCATCCTTCTGACCACTTTTTTGACTACTCCGTCCACTCCTTGAAAAAACTCTTGTCAATCCTTGGCTTCGAGGTGAACTATGTTAGACCAATGTCGTATCACTCCTACCGGGACTTAAGTCCTCGTGGCAAACTCCCCGAATGGCTGTATCGACTGTATGCAAACTCATTTGCTTATGGTGATACCATCGAACTGACCGCCAGAAAATTAAAACACTGAAATCCATTATGAAATTTAACGAATTACCCTTTCATGAGTCTCTCACTAAAGCCCTAGAAAAAATCGGCTACACAGAACTCACCCCCATCCAAGCCAAGTCCATTCCATTCGCGATGGAAGGAAACGACCTTACTGGCCTTGCTCAAACTGGAACTGGAAAGACTATGGCTTTCTTACTTCCTACACTCCACAGACTTTTGTCCGCTAGTGAGGAGGAGGCATTACCCTATGCACTCGTCCTTGCACCCACAAGAGAACTGACCATACAAATCGCAGAAGAAGCGAGAAAACTTTTGGAATTCACTGACTTCGGCGTGGCCACCATCATTGGTGGAACGGATTACAAGTCCCAAGAACAGGCACTCGGAAATAAAGCTTGTATCATTGTCGCAACACCGGGAAGGCTCATTGACTTTGTTAAAAATCACGGCCTTTCTTTAGAGAATGTCAAAGTAGTGATTTTAGATGAAGCGGACAGAATGTTCGATATGGGATTTGTCCAAGATCTCAAATACATCTTCCACAAATGTAAAAACAGAAAACAATCTCTACTTTTTAGTGCCACCTTAAGTTATGAAGTGGTTCGTCTTGCGAGTAAGTATTTAAATGATCCGATTGAAGTTCATATCAATCCGGAAAAAGTCATTACAGAAAGGATTGACCAGTCTTTACTCCACTTGGGAAGAGAAGAAAAACTTCCTTACCTCGTCAACTCCCTGTTAAACTATCCGATTGAGGGCCTCGGAATCATTTTTACCAACTACAAAATGAACATTCCTAAAATTGTTTCGGCCCTTCGCCGGTTTGGAATTACAGCGACTGGTCTTTCTTCGGAACTGGACCAAAAGAAACGGATCAGACTCCTCAGAGATTTCAAAGCAGGGAAGTACAAATACCTGATTGCGACAGATGTTGCTTCCCGCGGGATCGACATTGAAAACATTGATGTCGTTTATAATTATGACCTTCCCCAAGATGCAGAAAACTATGTGCACCGGATTGGAAGGACAGCTCGTGCCGGAAGAAAAGGCCAATCCATTGGATTTTGTTCCGAAACAGATTATACAGAACTAGAACGAATTGAAAAGTATTTGAATTCTAAAATTCCAACAGCCGAGATTCGGGAAGAGTATTTAGAATTTCCTAAGGGTGATTTCACTCCTGCCTTTCCAGAAGAGACCATTCCTGGTGAGAAAAAATACCAAGAAAGGGAATCTAGAGGAGATCGTGGTGGTCGAGGGCAGAAACCTTCTCGTGGTGGCGAACACCGGGGAGATCGCGGGGATCGTTCTGGTGGAGGAGATAGAGGTCGTGGCAAGGGGAAAGGGGACAAACACCAACCACCAGCCAAGATGGCCCATCCTCATGGACACCCGCAGCATCCAGGAAGTGGTGAGGATCACAAACACCCTGCCAAAATGACCCACCATGAAATGAAACATGGCCACCATTCCAAAGACGGGAAAGGGAACAAGCCGCATAAGAAGAATCAGTCGGGAAATAGGAATCAAAAAAACAATGATCCAAGACGAAATCTCTTCGATATCAATGAAGTCAAAAAATCTAAACAAAAGAAACAATCGATTTGGCAGCGAATTCTTTCTATCTTCAAAAAAGATTAGTTCTCTTTTGTTTTTGTTTTTTCCCCCATCTCGTATTTGCTGAAGTCGTCAAACTTCCGCTCTACGGGAAGGGGAATTACGTGGCATTCTCCGATCTCAAATCGATTCTACCCGAACTTTCCACCAAACTAAAGAAATTCACAAGAGTAGGTTCTGTATTTACACCGCAAGGGAATCTTCAGTTCCGACTAGGGTCAAGTTTCTATACTTTGGATGGTAAAATTTATAAAATCCCTAAAGCCATCTTGAAAAAGGAGGAAGATGTGTATCTTCCTCTGGATCTAGTTGAAGCCATTTTACTCAATCTCATTGCTTATGATGTGCGTTATCAGTTTAAAGAATCGGAACTTTGGGTTCTTGTTCCCAAAGACCCCGTCCCCAAACGAAATCTCAATGTGAAGGCCATTGTGATCGACGCTGGGCACGGAGGAAAGGATCCGGGCACCTCTGACCCTACCGGTACCTTGGAAAAGGATGTGAGCCTTGGTGTGGCTCGTTATACGTATTTGTATCTTCGCAAATACTATCCCGAAATCCGAGTCCAAATGATCCGTAAAAATGATCAGTTTGTGGAACTGGAAGACCGCTCGAAATTGGCCAACCAAGTTTTGAATGATACAAGGGATGTGGTTTTCCTCAGTTTCCATTGTAATGCCTCCCTTTCCGACAAGGCCGCCGGGTTCGAAGTGTATTACCTTTCGCAGAGTCCGAGCACAGAATCTGCCCGGGAAACGGCCCTTTTGGAAAACCGCTATGTGGGAAAACACAAGAACCCAGTTGTCTCCCAGATCCAGTCTCAGATGTTGTCCAGTGTCACCCAAAGGCGGTCTCGGAAATTGGCAACGGCTGTGGCCGAAGAATATGAAAAGGGTTTAAGTCCCGACATTCCCTCCCGGGGTGTGAAAAAGGCAGATTTTTCCGTCTTGCGAGGAAGCCTTATGCCTGCGGTACTTGTGGAAATGGGGTATCTGACAAACCCTGAGGAAAGTAAACGTCTGCGGGATAAAACCTACCAAAAGAAAATCGCACGCAGTGTCATCAAAGGAATTCATGAATACGCATCTTCAAAAGATTAAAGAATCACTTCGTTCTCTCGCTCAAATTTTAAAAGTTCTCATCATTCGATTTTATAAAATCGGAACGGGAGAAACCAAACTCACCCGCGACTTTATCTTTTTGTTTGCATCTTGGTTTTCACTCCTGATTTTTTTTAGTTTTTTTATTTTAGCAGAACAAAATCCCTTTCGGTTGCTTGTTCCCTTCCAACTCTATTCCTATCCATCCCTCGATCATAGAGAACCAGTAGTGATATATATTTCGAATGGAGAAGGGGAACAAATCCCCATCCACAGAAAAGTTTTGAAACAGGAAGAAACGAGTGCCTTTATTTACCAACTGGTGGGAGAAGTTGGTTCCCCACCTTACTTTGATTCTGTGGAAGCTTTGGCCAAAGATGGAAGGTTATTTTCTCCCAAAAAACTTTTAGACATTCGCTTTGCTCTGAAACAAACCTGGTTTGTGGAAAAAGGAAATAAACTTGTCATTGATTGGAATGTGGCCATTTTACAAGATGTGATGGAAAAATACAGACTTCCTCGGACAAAATCAGATGAAGCGGATGCAGATGCCGAAGAAGAAAATCCAAATGCTCCGGTGGATACGATCACTTATTATACAGGCGGAACGGAAACGGGACCGAAAGAACCAGAAGAAGTTCTAAACAAACGAAGAATCCTTGCTATGGAATCCACAATACGCGCGTTAAACGCAAGTCTATTTGAAAACTTCAAAGATCTAAAAAGTATCGAACATCAATTTTCCGGGGTTGCCAACAGCGCCTACCACTGGGAAACCCTCTCCGTCCTCGCCAATCGCCCTTAAATAGGGGTTCCCCGAACAATTTCTCCCATTTTCCAAAATTCGCTTATGGAAAATGGGAATTTGCCGATCTTCGTAACGGGAAAAGTAGAACTTTTTTTAAAAAAAATAAAACGCTAAAGTAGCCAAAATCTCTCCAAAAATCGCAATAATTTGCGAAAAACCTCCAAAACACCTCCATTTCTTCGAATTAATTTCTTTTATCCGATCACCGACATACAAAGGGAACAAATAGAGATTTTAGGCACCAATGGGGCCTGAAAGCCAGACACAAAAAAAAGCGAGAGAAGGGATTCTCTCGTTTGCCAGATCAAGTTTCAAGGAGGAAACCCATGATCATAAACCACAATTTAGCCGCGATCAACTCACATCGCGTCCTCAAGTTCCAAAACGAGGAAGTCTCCAAAAGTATGGAGAAACTATCCTCTGGTATGCGAATCAACCGTGCAGGTGATGATGCATCCGGACTCGCCGTTTCGGAAAAGATGAGAACGCAGGTGAATGGTCTTAGACAAGCAGAGAGAAATACCGAAGACGGTATGAGCCTGATCCAAACTACGGAAGGGTATTTGCAAGAATCGAATGATATCATTCAAAGAATTCGAACACTTGCAATTCAATCGTCTAACGGTATTTATACTGAAGAAGACAGACAAATGATCCAAGTCGAAGTTTCACAACTTATTGACGAAGTAGATAGAATTGCTTCACAAGCTGAATTCAATAAAATGAATTTGCTTCAAGGTGATTTTGCACGTGGATCAAGAGCTACCTCCATGTGGTTCCATATTGGAGCAAACCAACACCAAAGAGAAAGAGTGTTCATTGCAACAATGACTGCACGTTCACTAAATCTTAAAGGTCAAAGTGGAGAACTCCTGTCTTTGTCAACTGCTGACAAGTCAAACGATGCGATCGGAACTTTGGATGCTGCGTTAACTCGCATTAGCAAACAAAGGGCAAACTTAGGTGCTTACTTTAACCGTCTTGAGCATGCTGCAAAAGGGCTCATGAACGCTTATGAGAATACCCAAGCCTCCGAGTCTAGGATCCGTGATGCGGATATGGCAGAAGAAACCGTGGCTTTCACAAAGAATCAGATTTTAGTTCAATCTGGTACTGCTATGTTAGCTCAGGCGAATGTTCGTCCACAAGGAGTTCTTTCTCTCCTTCGTTAACAACCGTTAACAAAGTGAGTGGTTAGTGTAACTGAAGAGTTGTAATTAGATAATCAGCCGGCTTTCCCCTGCCAGGTGGCAATATGAAAGCTCATCCTTGACACCGGACAGGGATTGTCCGGCTAAGAACGAAACATATACCGTTCTTGGTTATACACAAAGGAGTGTAGGCCAATGATTATCAATCACAACATGAGTGCGATTCAATCACATCGTGCTCTCAAGTTTACACAATGGGATGTAGATAAGACCATGAGGAACCTCTCCACTGGGCAAAGGATTAACCTTGCCGGTGATGATGCTTCTGGTCTTGCTGTTTCGGAAAAACTACGAACACAAATTCGTGGTTTACGTCAGGCCGAAAGGAATACGGAAGATGGACTGAGTTTCATCCAGACTGCAGAGGGTTTCCTCGACCAGTCGGCTGAAATCATCCAACGAATCCGGACCCTCGCGATCCAGACATCGAACGGAATCTACACACCTGAGGACAGGCAGCTCGTGCAGGTAGAAGTATCTGCGCTGGTGGATGAGATCGATCGAATCGCTTCTCAAGCAGAGTTCAATAAAATGAAACTGTTTGAAGGAGACTTCGCTCGCAAGTCAACTAAGGCATCGATGTGGTTTCACATGGGAGCAAACGCCAGGCAAAGAGAGCGTTTCTACATTGGAACTATGACTTCGAAAGCTCTAAAGATGTCAGAAGGAACAATTAAAATTGCTCTTTCGACACCTGGAAAAGCAGATGAAGCGATTGCTAAAGCGGACTTCGCCTTGAACAAGATCATGAAGCAGAGAGCAGATATGGGAGCTTATCAAAATAGGCTTGAAAGTACTGCTAAAGGCCTCATGGGTGCATACGAAAATATGCAAGCATCCGAATCAAGGATTAGGGACGCAGATATGGCAGAAGAAATGGTAGCGCTCACGACGAAACAAATTCTCGTGCAAAGCGGTACGGCAATGTTAGCGCAAGCCAGTCTTCGGCCAAATTCTGTATTACGACTTTTGAATAACGCTTAAGTCGTAGTAAGGCAAGAGTTGCCTTAAAGACGGTTGCCTCTTCTCGAAGGACACTTCGGGGAGGGGCTTTTTTGTTTTTAAATCAAAACGAAAAATACAAACCGAAAGGTTATGCCGGCATCTAAAATGATACATATTGCATTTTGGAATCGTTTGATAAATGCAAAAAAGAGATTACAAATAATGCGTTAATCGAATTACAATATACCAAATTTTTTTGTTCTGAAGCAGATTGTAATTTCGAAACGATCCGAATCTGCACAAGGATTTAACTTCGGAAAATATATCATTCAAGATCTGTATATACATTTTGTAAGCCGTTGGTGGAAAATCCATAGACAAACAGTCGATTGCCTATTAGTACGACTCTGTTTGTGATTGATGTAAATTCAGATTGATAATTGACACTTGGATTTGTACACTTCCAATTTTTGCCATCATTACTTTGTAAAAGTGCAAGATTGTTAAAAACAACGTGAAATCTATATTCGGTTACATCGGAAGTAACAAAACCCAAGATTCCGACTGTGTCCGACTGGTTTACAATGTCACAAGGGCGATGGAAGCCACTATTCGATGTAGGTTTCACTCCCAGAGAAACGGATGACCAATTGATTCCATCACTGGACTCCCAAAGATCATACAAGTAGGAGTTTGTTTTCTGACCACCGATGAGGTATATTTTTCCATTCGCATAAGAACAAACACTAGAAAATCTACTCGGATATGCAGGGCTTGCCGTGATTTGGTTGATACTATTTCCGGAATCGATCGTCCTATCTACAAAATTATCACCTAAAATATAAGCGCTTGTTCCAGAATCTTTAACCATACAAAAACCGGATACTAACGCATTTGCGTTCCAAGAGGCACCATTATCCAAAGTATTATAATTCGATAATTGGATTCTTGTATTGAATGCGGAAAAAATATTTGTATTGGTGTTATTGATCGTAACACCTAATTGCGTATAATTCAATCCATCCGCGCTGGAATAAATATTAGAAGTGATATTGGAACTTCTGACAGAAAGTGCATAAGTCGTTTGATTTAATCTATCAAACGATGTTGTATCGGAAGGATTGGAAGAAGCAAATGCTGTAGAGAACCCGATCCAATTTCGAGTGGATCCATTTTTTAAGAAGTCGTAAGATATAATGGAGTTTAAAAGTCCTAAAGGTGTTCTTGGATCAAATAAACTTCCTTTTGGGTTTGGATCCACTCGGCAATTAGTTAATAAAACAAAAAATAATGGAACGATACTAATGAGAAGATTTGTTTTTAACTTTAGATGATTCATCTTTAGAATGCCCAAGTGTAGCCGATTTTGTATTCTACACTCCCTGATGTGGTTCTTTGGTCTTTTGTATAGATATGTAACTGATCTGCATTCATCACTTCTGCTTTTAGATTCAAACCAGGTTTTTTGTTGAGAGACGTAAGTGTTGTCGAATTTTTGTCAGCACGATACAAAATGGAATCAATTAAGTTGATCAGGAAAATTCCAATGATAAGATCCGATGCTGTGTTAAGTGAATTGGCTGTGGATCTGTATTCTGTTGCTAAATTATTTTTATCAATGAGATTGAGTGCAAAACCTGCGTTTCCAGAACCCAAAAGGAGAAGGGATCGAAAATCGTTTTGGTATTCTGACTTAACTTTCTCGTGTTCATTCCAAGCTTTATGGTAATTGACGACTGCTCCTAAAAAAGTAACTAGATAAACCGATCCCCATACAGGCTCATCCCAATGATACTGGCCCCAGCCAGGCAAAATTGTTGATCTCGACACAACACCCCAACGTATTTTTTTGGGTGTCAATTTTGATTGTTTCTCAATCGATTCTATTTTTTGATTTTGTTTGATCGAATCGGAGAGTGATGTTTCATTCAATTCAGTTTCCGAATTTGGAGAAGGTTGTATTTTTTTGTTCTCTACTTCTATTATTTTTTTAACTTCTTTTGCATCCAATTCTTTGTAGGTTACTTTCAGGATCTCGATTCTTGGGAACTGAAGGACATTTCCATTTTTCTCTTTTAGTTTTAAAAACTCTCTATTTTGATCAATGACACTACCGTAAAAAGATTTGCCCGATTTTAGAATCACCGTTTCAGGAAAGAGAGTAAAAGTGGCAAAAAAATACAATATTAGGGTTAGATACAATCGGAAGTTAATTTTCAATTTTTATTCCTAGTATAGACAAAGTAAGTTTTTTTAGGTAAACCTTTTAGCGAATCAAGTTTTTTTTCTGCGAATTGCGAATGGATAGAGATAATCTTTTTGTTGGATTTTGAGTGAAGTGAATGAAAAGGAATAGAGCTAATGTATATTCCCTAATCGTTTGTCTCATACGAATCCACCAACCTCATTGAGCTATCGTTTATTGCAAGTCAAACTATCATTCCATGTTGGAATTCCTGAATCCGTATTTCAAACCTAGAAAAAAGGTTGAATCCACTTCGTTTGAAGAGGTAAACTTACCAATTACAATGAAATGGATATACCTCTTTCTCGGAGATCCTAAAAAACACTCCCTTGAACATAGACTGTTTAATACGGTTTCTCTTGTAAACGGCCTCCTCAATTTGCTTGGGGTTTTTGGAGTCCTTTATTTAGAAAACTATGTGATTCTCACCGCCCTCAATGTGGGTTCCGGCCTTCTTATGCTTGCGATGTATTATTTAAGTCGAGTGAAGAGTATCTATTTTTCCTTGTATTGGCCTTTTAATTTGACCATTCTCTTTTATCTTTCCGCTATGTGGTTTTTTAACGGTGGTTCTCTTGGTGGAAATCATTATTATTTAATCCCAGCCCTTGTCATTGCCCTGATCCTCATTCGAAACCACAATGTGTTTATCGTTTATTCTCTCTATATCCTTCTCTCAGCTTCCTTGTATGTTTTAGAATTTTATCATCGTGATTGGGTGACAAAATATGAAACGGATTTGGACCGGTATTTGGATGCCGGGGGCAATTATCTTTTTGTCCAAATTCTCACAGGAATTCTGATTTTTATTTTAAGCAGGAACCTAAACGTAGAGAGAAAAAAATCGGAAACATTACTTTTAAACATTCTTCCTGAATCTATTGCGGATGAGTTAAAAAGGGAAGCTCGTGTGATTCCCAAACGATATGAATCCGCATCAGTTTTATTTTGTGATATGGCAGGGTTTACAAAAATTGCAGAGAAAATGAATGCGGAAGAACTTGTTGGAGAATTGGATACAATCTTCCGTGAGTTTGACCGATTGTGCAAACGATATCGATTGGAAAAAATAAAAACCATCGGAGACGCTTACATGGCAGTGGGAGGAATTCCTGATGAAAATCATACCAATTCCGTTGATTCTGTGTTATGTGGTCTTGCTTTCCAATCTTATATGGCGGAACAAAAAGAAATCCATGCCTTACGTGGAAGGGAATTTTGGGAGATTCGTCTTGGAATTCACGTGGGTCCACTGGTGGCTGGTGTGGTAGGAACGGATAAATTTGCTTATGATGTTTGGGGAGATACAGTAAATACCGCCAGTCGTTTGGAAAGTTCAGGTTTAACTGGTGAGGTGAATATCTCTTCTCAAGTGTATGCAGAAGTAAAGTCTTACTTTGAATGTGAACCACGAGGTTTGGTTTCTATCAAAAATAAAGCCGACATTGAAATGTATTTAGTTAAAGGGTTTTTGCCCGAATATGCAGATATCCTAAGTCCTAAACAACCCAATGCTCTTTTTAAACGTCTTTATGAATCAGGTGCTTTGTTTACAAGTAGTGATGAGATTGAATGATTCGATTCGTAAAAAAAGGGAGACAGTTTTGTCTTTTGTTTCTTTTCTTTTTTCCATTTCTATTTTGTATGAACCAGTCTCTAGAAGGTGGGGAGCAGGTGGAAAGCCATACCCTGCGAATAGAACAAACCGAAATTCATTTTTTATCCAATGATTGTAAAAACAAAAGAAAACTTTTGGTTTTCATTCATGGGTCTCCTGGGGATTCTTCAGACTTTTTATCCTATCTGAATGACAAAGACTTACAAACTCAGTTTTGTATTTTAGTTCCTGATCGATTGGGTTATGGGCGTTCCATGAATCAGACTTCTGTTCCGAATATTTTTACCCAAGGCTACGCGATCCACGCCGCTCTTCTCAATTACTTAAAAAAGGAATCCCATTCTTTTACTAAGGGATATGTCGTAGGCCATTCCTATGGTGGTCCGGTTTCTCTTGTATTTGCGATGGAGGAAGATCCTTCTTATCCCATTATTTGGAAATGTATTTTACTTTCCAGCCCGATCGATCCTAGTTTGGAAGAGTTGCATTGGTACAACAAGTTGGCGAGTATTGGTTTTGTCCAATGGGTCCTTCCATCCTCCTGGATCCATAGTAATGAAGAGATGTTTACGTTAAAATCAGATTTGGAACAACTAACAGCGAGATTGGAAAATCATTTGGTTGAGGTAATTTCTATCCATGGAGAAAATGACCAACTAGTTTCTTCAAAAAACGTTTATTACTTTACCGAGAAAAAACCAAGGATAAAAAATAGAATTCAAATCTTAGAGGGAGAAAACCATTTCATTCCCTGGACAAGTTTTTTAGAAATCAAAAATATCATTCTATCGGAGGGTTCTTAAGTGAAATTACCAGAAATGGGATCCATTTTTTTTCATGTGGCTCGGTTTGTGGCAGCCATCATCATCGGGCAAACTTTGTATTTTAAATTTTCTGGAGCGGAAGAATCCAAATTTATTTTTTCTGCTTTGGGAATGGAACCTTGGGGAAGGTATGGACTTGCTGTTTTGGAATCCTTCTGTGTTTTGTTTTTGTTAATTCCTCGGTTAGTGTGGTTTGGAGCTCTTATGGGATTTAACTTAATGTTAGGTGCTATTTTGTCTCATTTTGTTTTTTTAGGAATTGTGGTGCAAAACGATGGTGGTTTTCTTTTCTTTTTGGCTTTAGTTGTCTTTTCTCTATCTACTTATCTTTTATATGTCGAGAGAAAAAAGATTCCTTATGTAAATGAGTATTTCACTTGAGATAGGTTGATTGATTCGACTGGGAAGAAAGTCATTGATTGGCTTTGTTTTAGTGATTCAATCTTAATCTCGATCGGAGAAGTTCGCTCTATATTTTTTATGGTTTTGAACTAAATGATAGAGTTTTTTGTAAGGATATAAGGGAATACCAGTCTTATAGTTTTCATAACCGATCTGAAATAAAATTTTCCATTGGCGAAATAAAATAGAATAACTTTCAAAAATGGAAAACTTGGGATCATACAGGTTTGTGGACTCACTTGTGGCACCGTTCAGTTCAATGATTTTAAAACCAAGACCTAACTTAAAATCACTTGGATTAGAAAATCGAATGTCAAATCTTCCAAAATAAAAACCAGGAATCCCATCTGCAATGGAGATGAGTTTAGTTTCCATCTCCTTTGTCCTCCAATGATTTCCATCTTGGAACATACAACCTTGGATATGATTCCCAATGGAACCAATGGAGATGGTCTCTCCTGCTAGTAAAATTCTATCTAACTGGTGTTTGTTGTGTTTGTAATGAGCAACTTTTTGGAAACGAAACCTCTGATGGTTTGCGATGAGTGTTTTTAAGTCTCGGATACCATCTCCTGTGATCTCGGGAAAAACTTTATCGGTAATGGAGAATATCTTTCCCTTTTTCTCTCTGGGGTCACGATAATAAAAAACACCCACTTCATAGGGACCTTCTAAATATTCTTGGAAAAGCCAATCCATCGGATAGGATTTGAGGAGGGTGGAGGTTTCTTCAAGAGAATGTAGTTTTTTGATCAAAAAACCACGTTCGCCTTTATCTGGTTTGGCGATAATGGGAAATTTTAAGTCTTCTTGGATCATCCAATTCTGAATCCGAGACTCCTGGTCTTTTTCTTCCTTAGAAAGGAATAGATAACTTGCGACCGTATCTCTCAGTATAAGATTTAAAATTTCTGATTTGGATTCTCCTGCAATCCCAGACGCTAGTATTCCTGGATTCACAACCGTGAGGAAACGAAGGCCCCGATACCGTAGAGCCAAATACAAAAGATAGGGAACAAGGGGTAGGTAAAAGAGAGAAGTCGGCCAAAATTCCAATTGTTTGAGTTTTGTTAGTATGATAAAAAATTTCTCTCTTTCCGAGGAATCAATCGCAATGCGTAGAATTCTGTAAAAGAGGTAAAAACTTAGGCCGACAGCTAAACTCAAAAGAATCGAATGGTCTGGGTTCCCGTACAAACTCACTATATTTCCATAGAGATAAACCAAAGAAACAAAGATGGTTGTCCAAACTGTAACAGCAAACAAACTGATATAGAAAAAGGAAAAGAAGGAAAGGCCAAAAAATCCACTACTGAAATAGAGGGGAAACCTTGTGCCAGGAAAAAAACGAGATAGAAAAATCGACTTTCTATAGTGGAGTTTCCATTTCGTAAGTACATTTGTGGTTTCCCATTTTTTTTGAAGGTTGAGTAGAAAATTCCATTTTACGATTCCTCGCCTAACAAGGTATCCAGAAAGATATAAGAGGCAATCCCCCACAAAAATGCCAAGTCCTGTGCTGAGAATGGCTAAGGGTAAGGATAGTTTTCCTTCTTTGGCTAGGAGTCCTGCGGCAATACAAGTCAGGTCTTCAGATAGTAAGGTTGAGAAAAAAATCGAGAGCATTGTCACAGAAGAAATCTGAAAGATATTTACAACCTAGGTCAATGGAAAACTAATTTTTTTTAACGTTTTACCAATCTATGGATTTTGTGAATTTGTCCCGTATGCCCAAAATTTTGATTCTGCTTGTCCACCCAGCACTTGAGAAGTCGAAAGCCAATCAAATGCTTTTGGATTCTATCCCAAATTCGGAAAATATCACCTTACATGATTTATATGAGGAATATCCCAACTTTTCTATCAATGTAAAAGTAGAACAGAAATTATTGGCGGACCACCAAATCATTTTATTCCAACATCCTTTCTATTGGTATAGTTGCCCACCGCTAATGAAATTATGGATTGATATGGTGCTTGAGGATGGCTGGGCTTATGGACCTGGGGGCAACCAATTGTTTGGAAAAAAATGGATCCAAGTCATTACAACGGGTGGGTCAAAGGATGCGTATTCGAAAACTGGGTTTCATGGTTATGAAACAGAGGACTTTCTTCTTCCCTTTCGTCGAACGGCGGAACTCTGCGGTATGGATTTTCTAAAACCATTTTTGGTTCAAGGGACTTTTCAGTTGAATGAACTGGACTTACAAAAAGAATCGAACCGTTATTCTAAATTTATCAATCAATTATTAGGTGGCATTTATGAATGAACTTAGTTTTTTTATTCAAGCTCTGATTTATCTCACAAGTGCCATCATCATTGTTCCCATCGCAAACAGGCTCGGGCTTGGGTCGGTCCTTGGGTATTTGATTGCCGGAATTGTTATCGGTCCTTTTGTTTTTGGGTTTGTGGGAACAGAAGGGAAAGATATGTTACACTTTGCCGAATTTGGTGTGGTGATGATGCTCTTTGCCATCGGATTAGAATTGGAATTGGACCTTCTCTGGCGGCTCAAATTTTGGTTACTGGGCCTTGGTGGATTACAAATCCTCCTCACCACAGTGATTACTGCGGCCTTTTCTTTTGGTTTCGGTTTCCAATGGAAGCCGGCTCTTGCACTTGGTTTAATTCTTTCCTTATCTTCTACGGCCATCGTTTTACAAACTTTAAAAGAAAAGGGCCTCATGAAATCTGTTTCAGGCCAAGCTGCTTTTTCTGTTCTTTTGTTCCAAGATATGGCAGTGATTCCCATCCTTGCCATCTTTCCTATGTTAAGCGATTCGGATGTGGCAACTTCCTCTCATGGCCATTCTCTCATTGAACATTTACCTGGTTATGTGAGAACCTTGGTTGTTCTCTCTGTTGTGATTGGGATCATTCTTGTGGGTAAGTATTTACTCAGTCCTTTTTTTCGGTTGCTTGCCAAATCAGGGAATCGGGAAATTTTTACCGGTGCCAGTTTGTTACTTGTCATTGCCATCTCAGTTCTTATGGGAGCTGTGGGGGTGTCCGCTGCCCTTGGGACTTTTCTTGGCGGAGTGGTGCTTGCTAGTAGTGAGTTTCGTCATGAGTTAGAAAGTAATATTGAACCCTTCAAAGGTTTACTGTTAGGATTATTTTTTTTAAGTGTCGGTGCCTCAATGGACCTTCCTGTAGTGATGCAAAGCCCTTCCCAAATTTTAGGAATTGTGTTTGGGATTATTTTTACGAAAGCCCTAGTTCTTTTTTTACTAGGCCTTGTGTTTCGACTTCCCCTCGACCAAAATCTTTATTTTTCCTTAGCACTTTCTCAAGTAGGTGAATTTTCTTTTGTACTTTTTGGATACTCGGAAGGTTTGGGTCTTTTCCAAGAAGAGACCATCATTATTCTCGTGGCTTGTGTGGCTGTCAGTATGGCCCTTACTCCCATTTTACTTTTGTTATATGAAAAAACCATTTTTGGATTTTTGGAATCCAAAATCCCTAAAAAACAAACGGAACAAAACATCCATAAACAAGAAAACCCTGTCATCATTTGTGGGTTCGGTCGGTTCGGAAACATGCTTGGTCGATTCCTTAGATCGAACGCCATTGGAATTACCATTTTAGATTTTGATGCAGACAGGGTGGAGATGCTTGGTCGGTTCGGGTTTAAAGTTTATTTTGGCGATGCCACTCGTTTGGAGTTATTAGAAGCTGCGGGCCTCGAACATGCCAAGGTCCTTGTGGCTGCTTTGGACAATCCAGAAAAACAGGCGGAACTCATTCGGAACGTGAGCCAACACTATCCCAATATTAAGATCGTGGCAAGGGCTGGGGACAGAGAAGGGGCCTATGATCTAAAGGAAATGGGCGTTCAGTACATCTATCGGGAAACGAGAGAAACTGCTGTCCTTATGGGTAGGGATGTTTTGAGACTCCTTGGGACAAGGTCCTACACGGCAGAAAAGGCCAAGAATCTTTTTCTCAAACACGATGATGAGACCTTCCATGAACTTTTTGAACTTAGGCAAGACCGGGTGCAGTACATGAGTTTAGCCAAACAAAGAAATGCGGAATTGGAACGATTGATGTTAGTGGACTTAGGTCAAGAAGAAGAATTGGGTAGAGATCCCTGGAGTGAGATGGAGAGGTAAGTCGGGAACTAAGAAAAAAGTGAAAGTAGAAACTCTATTCCCGAATGGTCTTGTTTTTTCTTTCGAGAATAGAGTTTTTTAGAGGGTTTTACTTTTGTTGGTTTCATAGAAAAAATCATTCTAGAAGCCAGTTTGATTTGGGAGACTTGTTTTTCTTTTCCTTTTGTCTTCATAATCTTTAGACTTTCGAAAACAAAAGGAGAGAATCAATCTTTATTTTTTAGAATCAAGGATTTGGTTCCACTCATCCAAAAATGGTTTTGCCACTGCGAGCACTGAACTTGTATCTCCTTCGATGGTAATCGATTCCAAGACATCCCCTTGTCGGATAGCATTCACTACTTCTTGGTCGGAATCATCCACAACAGAACCAAATACAGAATGTTTTCCATCAAGCCAAGGAGTCGGGACATGGGTGATAAAAAATTGACTACCATTGGTTCCGGGACCTGCATTGGCCATAGAAAGAATCCCTGGTTTGTTGTGTTTTAAACTAGAATCAAACTCATCTCGGAATTTATAACCTGGTCCACCAGTTCCTGTTCCTAGGGGGCATCCGCCTTGGACCATAAAGTCTGCAATGACTCGGTGGAATTTAAGTCCGTTGTAAAAATTCCTTTGTGCTAGGTTTACGAAGTTTGCTACAGTGTTTGGTGTTTTGTCCGGAAACAAATCGATGCGAATTTCGCCTTTGTTTGTTTTAATAATTGCTCTAAGTGCGCTCATTCCTGTATCACAAATCCTTTAATTCCCCTGGCAAGTCGAAAAAAGGTTTGAGTTCCGACGACATCCTTATACACTCTAGGTCTATTTTGGAAGGAGATTCTATCATGAAGCAGTTTGTATTGATTTTACTCGTACTTGTTACTATACCCCTGGTTTCGGAATCTTCCAAAAAGAAAAAGGTTAAAACAAAACCTGTTCCGATAGAAAATAAACTGATTGATTACGGTGAGTTCAAAAGGATTGTCAACCGGTCCGAAGGGGAAAGGGAAACACACCGCCTAACAGAGGATCAGTTTTTGAAATTGATGTCGGAAGAAGGAGTGGTTTTATTCGATGCAAGGAGTGAAAATAGATTTCACCTTTTACATATAAAGGGAGCCAAGAACCTTCCCTTTACTGAGTTCACCAAAGAATCATTAGCTGAAATCATTCCGGAAAAAAAATCCAAAATCCTAATTTATTGTAATAATAATTTTGAAGGAAACCAGGAAGCCTTTGCTGCGAAAAGCCCTGCGGCATCCCTGAATCTTTCCACCTACAACTCCTTAAAAGCCTATGGATATGATTCCATCTACGAACTGGGGCCACTCCTCGATGTGAAAAAAACGGTTCTCCCCCTTGTGACGGATTCCCCGGCACCTTGAATTCGATTGACCATGGATCTTTTGAGAGTCTTTTGGAAATAAATTCACATGATCCAAGGCCAACTTCTTTCGGACATTATAGAAGCCGTTTCCAATACTTTTGGAACCGAGTTTTTAGACAGGCTTACACTTAAATTAGCATCAACCATCCAGGCGGATTATACCTTCATTGCTATCTTTGATAAGGAAAAATACGAATCAAAGACGATCTCGCTTGTAGCCAACGGAGTGATCGCCGAAAACATGGCTTATTCCTTAAAAGATACACCTTGTGCTCAGGTGTTTGACAATTCTGTTTGTTACTATCCCACTGAGGTGCAAAAGTTTTTTCCCTTCGACCAACTTCTGATTGAAATGAATATTGAAGGTTACATTGGTTCTCCCTTACTCAATTCCAAAAAAGAAGTGATTGGTTTGATTGTGGGTCTTTTTGAAACAGAAATCCGTAACAAGGACCAAATCCTTACCTTGTTCCAAATTTTTTCAGGCCGGATTGCTGCCGAATTGGAAAGGTCGGAATATGAAACTCGTTTGGAACAAAACAATCATGAATTGGAATCTCTTGTAGAAGAAAGAACGAGTGAACTAAAACAAACGTTAGATGAGCTAAAGGAAAGACAAAACCAACTGATCGAATCCGAAAAAATGGCAAGCCTAGGTTTACTTTCTGCAGGCATTGCTCACGAAATCAACAATCCTTTGAATTTTATTCTCGGTGGGTATTTCGGAGTCCGAGGAGTTTTAGAAGGTTCCGCACTAGAATCGGAAAAAACCAAAATGTATTTAGAGGCGATCAAAGAAGGAGTGGAGCGCACTTCTAAGATTGTCAAGGGCCTAAACCAATTCACTCGCAGCGGGAATTCCGTAGAGGAACGTTTTGACTTACATGATATTTTGGATAACTGTCTTGTGATGCTTGGTCATTCACTTAGGGACAGGATTTCGGTCGAAAAAGATCTCCACCCACAACCCTTAGTGGTAAAAGGCAATTCAGGAAAAATCCACCAAGTATTTTTAAATATACTCACCAATGCCATCCAAGCTATGGAAGGAAACTCCGGGATTTTGGGGCTCAAGTCCTCTCGCGATTCTCAGTTTGCCATTGTTTCCATTTCGGATACAGGTATGGGAATCCGTAAGGAAAACCAAAACCAAATCAGAAATCCATTTTTTACAACGAAAGAACCGGGGAAGGGAGTAGGCCTTGGTTTACCGATCGCTTATAAAATCACAAAAGACCACGATGGTTCGATTGAGATGGAATCGGAATGGGGGAAGGGATCCATATTTCGGATTAAACTTCCGTTGCAAGTATGAACCAAACTGCAACCAAACAAAAGTTACTCTATGTCGATGACGAAATCCTGAATTTGTATTTATTCCGTGAATACTTTCGTAATGAGTATGAAGTGATTGTGGCCCAATCTGGCCAAGAAGCCATAGAGGAACTTGCAGAAAATCAGGATGTCCAATTTGTAATCAGCGATATGCGGATGCCAAAGATGAACGGCTTGGAGTTTATTACAAAAGCCAGGGAGATCCGTCCCAACATTATTTATTGTATCCTGACTGGATATGATCTAACACCTGACATAGAAAAGGCGATTGGAGAAAAGATGGTGGCTCGTTATTTTTCGAAACCCTTTGATCCTACAGAGATTCGTTTGTTTCTCTCTGCAGGAAATCTTGAGTGAGTTTTTGTTTATTTATTTCTAAATTCTACTTCCACAACTCCGCGTTTAGAGCTATTGATACTTAAAGTTTTACTACTTAAAAAACGGAAACTCGAATCTTTTTTATACATCAATTCTTCGGCAAACATAGATTCTTTTCCCGGATAGGTAAGTTCCCATTCCGATCCATTCATTTCTGTTTTGCGGTCGTTGATTTGTTTTACAGAAGTGTATTCCATCAAATCGTTTTTGAAATTAATGGCATCTTCGAGTCCGAGTCCTTTGAATTTTAAGATGACAGTATTTTGTTCCGTGAGTTTGAACCATTCGTCTTTGATTTGTTTTCCCACTTTGTTTGATACCAGGTTTGACCAATCTTTAACAGCTTGTTCTCTCGAAACTTCTTGGGTGATGTCAGCCCCTCGTCCTTCCAAACTTCCTGATCCAAATATTTTACCATCCCCCCAAAGTTGGATGATGCGGTAAGGTCCTGTGGCCGCAGAACTTAGAAAATCGGTTTTTTTACCCCCAGGCAAAACCACTGGTTTTTGGTCTGTGGTGGTTACTTTGGCGATAATCAAAACTTCCGCTCCAGAATCTTGTGCCAGAGTGAGAAGAGGACTTCCTTCTTCCACGGAAGTGAGGTCAAGTTTGGCAAGGCTTGGATTCTTTTTTAAGAGGGCTGTGAGTTGGGAACTATCCACAACTTTATTGCCTTTGGTTCTTAGTTTTTCAATGAGTTCTGCTTCTGCAATGTTCGTTGCCGATCCGATGGGATAAGACTTTCCATTCACTACGGTTTGGACAAGGACTGCAATCCGAGGATTCCCTACATCATCCAGAAGGGCATCCACAGCAGTGGAAAGTTTAGTTGCTTCCACTTCGCAGCGAACATTCAAACGGATCATGTCTTGGGTGTCCAATTTCCATTGTTCTTCACTGAGGATGTCGTATTTTTTTACGAAACTGTCTGTTTTTCCGTAGAGTTTGGAGCCGAGCGATTGGCCATCAGACACTCCCGATTTTTCCGTAATTTGTTCGCCTACGAGTTTGCGGATGGCATTGAGTTTTGCATCCTTCAAAGCCTTGTTACGGGCAAGGGCCAAGTCTCCTTGGTAGATAGGTGCCTCTCCCATTGCTGTCACCACATTGTCTGGCAGCGTAGGTTGTTTCTGGGCTGAATTGGATCCGGCACATGCCAAAATGGTAAGGATGAGAACTCCGGTTAAGGGAGCCAAACGAAGTCGGTTGAACATGAAGGACATTTCTCCTTGAAGATTTGCTATATTATAGAAACATATACTTACATGACCAATTACTTTTTTAGGTTTTCTCTCTGCTTTCTAGTCCTTGCTTGCCATGGAAACACAGTTCCGCAATTTCGTGTTCACCCGAATGATTCCAAGTTGCGGGTGTCTTCGGACATTTTTTATGAAAAAGTCCTCCCGACCATGGCGGGAAAAAAATTGATGCTTGCGACCAACCCTTCGGGAATCGGAACCAATCCCAAAAAAATCATCACATCCTTAGAAAAACATAAAATCACTCTCGAACATTTGATTGGACTCGAACACGGATTCCTCGGTTTGGAAGAGGAGTTTAGTCAAACCCCTGTCACTATGGACTCTACTTTTAATCGTCCTTTGTATCATATCTATCGCATCAAGGATTCGGAATTACGGGAACTCATTAAGGAAGTGGATTATGTGCTCTTTGATGTGCAAGATGTAGGGATGCGTTGTTATACTTATTTGAGTGTTTTAAAGCGCCTAATGGATGCCATGAAGAATACCAAAACCAAACTGATCGTTCTCGATCATATCCATGTGGCGATGCACCTTCCGCCCATGGGTGAAAAAATGAATCCTCGTAATTTGAATTTTGCTGGAGAGTTTCCCTCTCTTCTCATCACGGGGATGACCATTGGTGAGGCCACAAAGTTTTATAATAAAGAATATTTAAAAGACAGTGTGGATGTTCTTATTGTTCCGGTAGAAGGATATCGCCGGGGAATGTATTTTGAAGATACAGGAATTCCTTGGACCACACCATCACCAAACTTACCTATGGTGGACTCTGCAAGAAATTACCTTTCCTTAGTTTTACTTGAGGGGGTGAATGTATCTGTGGGCCGAGGAACCCAAGCTCCCTTTGTTTACTTTGGAGCTCCCTGGATGACAAACCCTGACGAACTTGCGAGTAAACTAGCAAGTCTTGGATCGAAATCCTATTATTTTTCTCCAGTGTATTTTAAACCTACCTTTGGCCCGCATAAAGGAAAAATCTGTTCTGGTCTCCGTATGAATTTGGTTCGTCCGGACTATGATCCCATCCAACTGGCTTATGATTTGATCAGGCTTATGAAAGAAACTTATCCCAATGATTTTAAATGGAGTAAGGGTGCCTCAAACCATTGGGTAGACCAACTTTGGGGAAACGACCATTTCCGAACTTCTATCAATGAAGGAATCAGTTTTTCGGATTTCCATAAAACTTATTTGTCGGAAGAAGAAAGTGAACGCAATAAAATTGCACCTTATTTGTTGTACTGAGGTTAGGATGAAACGGATTCTATTTATATTTTTTGTTCTAGTATTTGCTCTATCTGTATTTGCTTCGGAAAAAGAATTAAAAACAGTTCTGAAAAACAAAACCCCGAAAGTTTTAAAATCGGTGGCCTTTGCCACCATTCGTTCTACTCTCCTGATTTCTTATGGTGAGGGAGAAGAAAAGGAATCGGTTTACACTCCTTGTTCTGAAAATTTTCCAAATATGCCTGGAGACTTTCCTTGCAACTATTTGGACTATGAAGGAACCACACTGGAAGTGGCTCCGAGTTCTGGAGTGAGTGAAGGAGAAGCGACGGAAGGCTCCGATCCAGAAGATGTATATCCTGGTGGAAAGGTAGTCCTCAAACTCATCAAACAAAGGTCCCCCAACTTAAATGGAAAGGTGGTTTTTCTTGGAGAGGGGGAAGACCAATTGAAACTTTTTTTCCATCCGAAGGGTCAAATCTCTCATTATCTTTTCCGCCAAACTCTTGTTATTTTTAAGTGGGACTCGTCCACTCCGATACCAAGCCTTGTTGGTTTACTTTTTGTGAACATCAACAGAGACTATTTTCCTGAAGAAGTAAAAGAGTATTCCTTCTAAATTATGCCTACCATCCAAGGTTACGTTAGAAAAATGTCGCACAAAGGTTTAAAACCTGTTTCCTATTTTTGGGAGACAGCGACCTATTCTGAAGTAGACAAAAAAGATCTAACGGCTAAAGAATCCACTTCGGAAATTCCTGTGGAGTCTTGGATTGGAAAAAAAATTACCCTGAGTACCAACGATGAAATCCGTTGTTTGCATTGTGGTAAAAAAACAAAGAAGTCTTTTAACCAAGGCCATTGTTTTACTTGTTTTACCAAACTAGCAGAAAACGACCTTTGTATCCTCCGTCCCGAAACCTGCCACCACCACAAAGGAACTTGCCGGGAACCCGACTGGGGTCTAAAGAATTGTTTTAAAAAACACACACTTTACTTTGCCAATTCTAGTGGATTAAAAGTGGGAATTACAAAAGAAAATCCCGTATCCAATCGTTGGGTAGACCAAGGGGCGAGGTTTGGGATCCCAATCTTAGAAGTAGAATCTCGAAGGGATGCGGGAATTTTAGAACACTATTTAAGCCAGTTTTTACCAGACAAAACTTCTTGGCAAAAAATGGTGGCGGGTGATCCGCCTGACATGGATTTGGTGCGGGAAGCTGGTAAGTTTTTAAACCATTTGGAAAAAAATGAATTCATTTCTCCTCCTGATAGCAAATCCAAACTTGTTTGGAACCGTTTGGATCTAAAAGAAATCATAGAAATTTCATATCCTATCGATTCCTATCCTGGTAAAATCAAGTCACTCAAACTGACCAAAGAAACTCCCATCACCGATACCCTTGTGGGAATCAAAGGCCAGTATCTTTTGTTTCAGTCGGGTGTGATCAATATACGTAGTCTCAGTGGTCTTTGGATTGAAGTCTCCGCGTAGAGAGATTCGCTTAAAAGGTGGATTCACCACCAACATTCTTTATGAATGTGATGAGTTTTTACTCGCAGAAAAACCAGAAGGACTTCCTGTCCATGAAACCAAAGACCCAAACAGAAAAGACTTCACAAGACTTCTTGCCGGTTATCTCAATCTCCCTGAATTACGGACGGCCAACCGGTTGGATTTGGGAACGAGTGGAATTGTTCTACTTGGAAAAACTCCTGATAAAAATAAAGAAATCGATTCCTTACTAACGGATGCGGAGAAAGAATATATTTTTTTATGTTCCGGTCTTCCCGATTGGAAAGAGAAACACTTCGAATGTTTTTTAAAAGATGGTAACAAAGAAGTACAAATGGTTCGGAGTGGAGGAAAAAAAGCCATCACGGAATTTACCATCCTCTCGCAGCATTCAGAATATAATTGTTCTTTTGGACTTGCCAAAATTCTAACCGGTAGAAGGCACCAAATTCGCGTTATGCTTCGTGAACTTGGGCATCCAGTTCTTGGAGATCCGGTTTATTCAAATTCCAAAACTGAGACTGAAGAAAAACGAATGTATTTACATTCCTATCGATTGTGCTTTACCGACTTCCAAGGTCAAAAACAGTGGGTGGAGACGGAAATCCCGAAGGAATTTTTAGACCGTGTGGAGAAACAACTCTCCGTCCCAAACAAAACAGAATGAAAAACGAAGTTTTCCATCATTTTTTAAAAGAACAAAGATTATATAAGACCCTTTCTCGGGTCGCCAAATATGTTTCGATTTTTTTTCTTATCGTGTATTTGTATTTGTTGTTTAGTTCCAGTTATACGGCAAGTCCCCTCATTGTGGTGATTAATTATCTGGCCATTCTTACTAGTTTTTCTGGAATCATTACATTCAAGTACTTCGAAATCCCATCTCTCCTTTTGTCTGTTTTTACCGAAGGAAAGTCGGCAGAGTTTTTCCAATTGGGTTTGCAAGAAAGGCAACTCGTTTGGAGAAAGGCCGGTAGGGAAGATGTCCTGCCACCAGATCCAACACCGGAGTTGATCAATACGAACCTCCACTTGTATGACCGGTATCCTTGGAAACGAATTGGGAAAATTTACTCTGTCGGATATTTAGTTGTGATTCTTACATCTATTTTCTATTTAACTTCCGTATATCTGGAGACCGGATTTCAAAACTAAGAAATCAATTTTCCTTGTCTTACGGTCTCTGGATAAAATCCTATCCGTATGGCTTTGAATTGTGGTATTGTAGGTCTCCCGAACGTCGGTAAGTCGACTATTTTTAATGCACTCACTAAGGCAGGAGCGCAAGCTGCCAACTATCCTTTTTGTACAATAGAACCCAACACCGGTGTGGTAGAAGTTCCAGATGAGAGGCTAAACCGTTTAGCCGAAGTTTACAAACCAAAACGAACGGTTCCCACAATGATCGAGTTTGTAGACATTGCAGGCCTCGTGAAAGGGGCAAGCCAGGGCGAAGGTCTTGGAAACCAGTTTTTATCTCATATTCGAGAAGTGGATGCCATTTGTCATGTGGTCCGTGCCTTCCAAGATGAAAACATAACACATGTTCATGGTAAGGTAGATCCTATCGAGGACATCACTGTCATCAATTATGAACTCATCCTTGCCGATTTAGACAGTTTAGAAAAACAACAACAACGTGTCGCAAAAACTGCCAAAACCGGAAACAAAGAAGCAACAGAAATTTTAGCCGTCATGGATAAAATCCTAGAGGCCCTAAAAAAAGGAAATCGTGCCTCTACTGTGGAACTTGGTGAAGAAGAACAAAAAATTGCCAAAAAATTCAATCTGATTACCATAAAGCCAGTGTTATATGTAGCTAATATTTTAGACACCGATGTGAAAACGTCAGAAAACCCACTGGTAAAAACCATCATCGACTTTGCTTCCAAAGAGGGAGCACCTGTTGTTGTGTTATGTGGTCGATTTGAAGAAGAAATCTCTGGTTTAGAAAAAGAAGACCAAATTGCCTTTTTAGAAGAAATCGGCGAAAAAGAATCTGGTCTTTCCAGAATGATTCGTGCCTCTTACAAACTCCTGGGGCTTCTGACTTTTTTTACAGCGGGTGTGGAGGAAGTGAGAGCATGGACCACCCACCAAGGAAGTACGGGACCCGTGGCAGCGAGTGTCATCCATTCCGATTTTGAAAAGGGATACATCCGAGCCGAGGTCATGCGTTACGAAGACATCGACCGCACAGGAGATGCGACCAAAGTCAAAGACGAAGGAAAACTCCGAGTGGAAGGGAAGGAATACATTGTCCAAGACGGAGATGTCATTTACTTCCGAGTGAACGCATAAAAAAAATCCCGACTTTCGTCGGGATTTTGAAGTGTGAACTAGTTTGGAAAAGAAAGTATGTTCCTAAAAATAGGAACGTTTCTTAGTTAATTAATTGCATCACACCTGAGGTTTATTGCATCCCTATAGAAAAAAGTTACGATTGTAACATAAAATGATACCGGCCAATCTCTTTGCCAGATTCAAAGATGGCAAGCTCTGGACTTGAGTCCAAGGTGATTGGTGAGTCAAACATGGACTGAGTGCCTAGTTTCGGCAGAGTTTCCACCGGTGCCCCATCCAAAAAGAGTTTTGCCGAGAGGCGCTCACAGTTGGATGCTTCCACCGACAAGAAAACCTGGTTTTTTTCAACATTGGGTTGGAAGACAAAGTCAAAATCACGACCACCGACTTGTCTATGAACACGGAAAGCACCTCCCGTATGTTCCGCTCCCCGAAAGGCAAGATCACGAGAAACAAAACTAACCTCTGGCAAATCGCTCGTTAGAAGTTTTAACTGGTCTTGGATCAATTGTAAATAGAACTGAATGGTTGGGCTTCGTTCCGGTAGGACGGTTTGTAAGATCCGATCGATCGTGGGAGAGTCCGCATCTTCCCCTTGGGACATGAGGTATAGTGCTTCTTTTAATTTGAGTCGGTTCATAAATTCATTCGGATCTTTTGGTTCCATAGTATTTATTTCCCCCCGCTAAGGCTTTATTTCCTTTGTAAGGATTTTTTTTATCTTTTCTTTCGCTCGATTGGCCCGAGCGAGCACCGTTCCTAGGGGAACATCGAGGATTTCTGCAATTTCTTTGAATTTGTATCCTTTGAGTCTTAAGATGAGAATTTCTTTGTGAGTCTCATCTAGGCCTTCGATGAGGTCATAAAACTCTCGTTTTTCTTCCCATGCGAAATAAACATCTTCTTGGGTTTGCCTCTCATCTAATATATCGATACTCAAATCCAAAGAAATTCCCTCTCGATATTCATACCGACGAATGGATCTTGTCTGAGACATACTTATATTTTTTGAAATTTCACTTAAGTAGACAATAAATGCAGGAAGGCTATCTCCTTTGAATTTTCTAAGCAGGTGGTAGTCATTTTCTGTAAGTTTTAGGTATACCTGCTGCGAGGTGTCAGTTACTTCTTCCCTCGGAACATAGTGGGCACAAGTTCCGATGATGAGTCTGTGAAATTTTCGAATCAACTCTTGCCAAGCAGTACTTTTCCCTAAAAGGCAGTTATCGATTAACTTCCGAATCTCATCACTCATAGTTCTTTTATCGATTGGACGGAATTTTTACAAGATGTCAGTACATTTTCCAATCTTTTTTGAAAATGATGAGACCGGAATAGTGTTTGTCTGATAAACCGAACGCGAGTTTGGTTTGTTCTGGAAAAAGTTGTTTGGTCTTTGGTAGAGAACCGACCATAGTCACTAAAAAAGCCAAAAAAACCTAATAAACGAATTTTCTCGTTTGCACTTGGAATTTCTTCCAGACAAGAGTGTAATTCTTTTAACGGAGAAAGTTTTTCTGGATCAAAATCAGGATCTAACTCCCATTCTTCGAGTAAGGCCAAAAAAAAATTTTTTGATTCTGAATTTTCATCATTTAAATTGGAGGCCGACCAAGGGTTTTGTTTAGAATAATAAAACAACTGATAGGTGTTTTTGTTTTGTTGTTTCATGTCTTGCAGAAGTCGTAAAACCAAAGTTCTTCTTCTGGTTTCAGGCATTTCAGAATATAAAACTCGATTAATTGCGAGAGTGTATTCTCGCTCTTTTCCCAAAAATAATACTTCGTGAGATTTATATAAATTAGAAAAAATATAAATTGTCTTTTCCCATTCCTTTCTTAATTCATCAACAAGTGGAATGAGTTCATCACTTACAATCTCCGATTCTAAAATTTCAAATTTTGGCAACACAATCAAATCGAAGATCTTTTTCTTTATTTGTTTCTCTATTAGTGTCATTTCTTCTTTGTTTGCTGTATTACATTGTTTTACAGCAAGAATTGCATCGTAAAATGAAATGTAACGCAGGATTTGAGTTAAATCTTTAATATCTATTTGATTACAAGTTTTCCAATAGAATAAAAAATCTTCTTCTTCCTCCGGTGTTTCTACTCGAATCATATCGCGAGTTTGGATTCCATAGGCTTGGCTAAATAAATTCTGTTTAGAATAAAACGAATTCCATATATCATCAAAGGATTTTGATTTGGGAAACCATTGTGCACTCAAAGGAAAGGAAATGCAGAGGAATAATAATGCGTTTTTTTTAAAAGAATTCAAAATCCACTCCTGGTTTTGAATTCATAATACATTTTTTCTTCGGAATTATCAGTGGAAAAGATGGACTCTAAAAGTTCTCTTTTTTGTGAATCATCTAATAATTCGTGTTTGGTTTTTAGAAAACTGATGGTCATTTTGCGAAATTCTGAATTTTTCAATCGTGAGATTCGATCAAAAATTGGGTCACTGGCTAAAACATTCTGTTTTTTTGAGACAATGTTTTTTTGATCTACGATGTTGGGATTGTCCACCTTGATAGGTTCTTTTTTCTCACCTAAAAATAGAATGGAAAAAAATAGAAATAACAAAACAAACATAATGCCGATAAGGCGACTCGATTGAGTTATCGGTTTTTGTGTTGAAAAATGAACCAAACTAATCGCAGTTATTATGTCTTTTGCGGATCCATTATATAAGGTTTTTCTAATTTTCTCCAATGACTTGTGTGAGTTTTTTGTTTTTAAAAAAGACTCCCAAAATTTGATTCCAATGTTTTTTGCCATATTGGTCTCCACAGGAAACAAAAAACCAATCACTTCTTTAGCACCAGCCTTTAAAAAACTTGTAGTGAGTCCTGATTGTTCGGTTGAGTCGAATGAAGAATGGCAACTGTTGAAGAACACTAGATGTAAATTAGAAAATGAGTGTCCTGAAATTTCCATCGAATATAAGAAGTCGTTTGCTCCCAAAGGAATACCTTTTTTTTCTGTATGACCGGCATAGTGTAGGTATTTTACCGAACTCATTTCTTCGGTTAATCTGACTCTTGTTAAATGATTTTCTTTGAGGATGCGAAGTTTCAATTTTTTTTCCAAGATTGGGAAAAGAATATTACATTCTTCATTAACAGTAGCAACTAAGTTTGGTTTTACTGGGTTGCATACAAGTAAAATAGAATTCTCTATCGTTACATTTTCTTTTTGAATTGTATCGATTCGGATTCCTCTTCGGTATTCGCTGTCTTGGAATAAAAAACCCTTGTGGGTTCGTAAAATTTCCCATGGAATGGGTGAAAATTCTGGATCGATGAGAAGTTGGATAGAACCTTGAAATCCTGGCTTTCGCCAGAAGGGCAGAGTTTTTCCGAATACAATTTGCTCTAAAGTATCAGACTTTTTCCCCAGCTTTTCCAGGAATTCCTCTTTACTCGGATTTTGAGAGAGCACTCTTTCTACAAATAGAGTCCAATCATTTTGGAATTCTCTAAGTATTTTTCCAGAGAACTGGGTTGTCCTTTCTACGGTTCCAAAGTTTTCTTGTTTTTCTTCCCAAAAACATTCTCCATCCGTTCGTTCGTCTCTGGAGTATTTGGCGATAATTCTTAATTTCATTATGATTAGATTTTATCGGAATTTTTGGATTAAATCTTCGGCAGTGGTGATTAGGGCATTTACATCGTCCTTTGTTGTGAAATAACCAGTGGAGATGCGAATGCAGCGGAGTGCTTCTTCTTGTGTATAGCCCATATATAATAAAGACTTGGATGCTTCTCTGGCGCGTGATTTACACGAACTGCCGGTAGAAACCAGAATCCCTTTTTCCTCCATACCAAGTAAGAAAAAATCCACAGACTGAATGGGGAGGATGAGAAAGGTTGTATTGGGAAGTCTTGGGGAAGATTTTGCAATGATGGTACAACCTAAGGCCTCGAATCTCTCTTCTATATGGGATTGAAATTCACCGAGGCGTTTGTTTTTTTCTTCCAATTGGTTTAGTTGGATTTCTGCCACTCGTCTCAAACATTCGATTGCGAATGTATTTTCTGTTCCAGCTCGATGTTCATTTTCTTGGTTTCCGCC
This sequence comes from Leptospira sp. WS4.C2, assembly GCF_040833985.1. Lineage (NCBI taxonomy): Bacteria > Pseudomonadati > Spirochaetota > Leptospiria > Leptospirales > Leptospiraceae > Leptospira > Leptospira mgodei. The sequence continues at coordinate 2,236,155 of NZ_CP162139.1, read as the reverse complement.
ACCAAACACTTGAAAGTGGGAATCTGATTTAGGAAGGTAAGTCACCGAAGCTCCCATCCCAGCTCCAATTTTATGACCGGAAAAAGTAAACCCATCAAAAAGGGAAAAGGGAAGGTTTACCTTACAAAAACCTTGCATCAGATCACTATAAAAAACTTGCCCATAATTTTTAGTAAGTTTAGAAATCTCTTCTGCAGGTTGAATGACACCTGTTTCATTCCCGGCATAAAGGCAAACAACAGGTCTCGGATTTTCCTTTAGTTTTTTTTCTAGATCCTTGGTGTGGATGATTCCTGATTTGTTTGTCTGAATTAAATCAGGACTAAATCCATAGGATTCCAAAGCCGCATACATACTGGAATGTTCAAAGGGAGACACGATGACAGAATCTAACTTAGGATATAATACTCGCAAACTTTGAATCAGAAGGTAATTTGCCTCAGTGCCCGTCGCGGAAAAAACAAATTGTTTCTCAAGAAGTCCCATATGCGTTGCAAAGAACTTCCTCGTTTGTTCGATTTTGCCCTGGTTTTTTAGGGAATATCGGGTAATCCCAGAAGGATTATAAAATCCTTCCAGGTATTCTGCCAAACATGTTTCCAGAATTTCAGGAAAGGGGGGGTGTGTGGCATTATAATCAAAATACTTTAGATCATTCGTTAAATGGGATTTCATCGGCTTCTTCGTAGCGACCCAGTTTGCGAAGCACGGATCTTGTTAAATTATGATATGGTTTTAGAATGTCGTCTTTTTTTCCACCTACACTTCGTTCGTCTACATTGCGTAGTTTGGGTTTGAGAGAATCTATGATAGTTAGGCTTTTTGCATTTTCTTTGAGTTTGTGATACGATTCTGCTTCTTTCATTTTGGATTCAAATTCGTGAACAAGGAGTACTGGCACATTGATGTCTTCTATTTCTGCCGCAAGTTGAATGTTAGCCGCTTCTTTAAATTCAGTGGCAGCTCGTTTGTAAAAAATTTCTTCTTCTGTTCCCAGTTGGAAAAAAAGTTCTCCCCGGCGGAATTTGAATTTCAAATACTCTTTTTCATCGGCCCCGACAAAATAGAGGATCCTTTCATAGATATCATCCATCTCTCTCGGGGAAAAATTTTTCATTCCGGTAAGTAGGATTTGGCGAAGTAAAGATTCTAAATAATCGTTTGCGGAAACTTCTGAAAAATCGCTGCGTTTGATCGATGATAATACGACACTTCGTTTTTGTACGGCACTGAGTCCACTCGGAACCTTTTCTAGTTCGGTGAGTTTTTTTAAGACATAGGATTCCGTTTCCAACATATGAGTTTTATAACCAAGTAAGATTTCGCTTGGACGACAACTGGCCCAGGCAACCGATTCAATTTTTTTGGGAGCCAAGAGTTCCGGGCCAGAAAACCGTAATGCACGTTTGTAGTAATCAAGTGCAGTGAGTACTGCTTCAATATGCGAATTCCAATAGTCTTTGGGGTTGGGTCCGAGTGTGAGTTCCCCTTGGGGAGCCATCCTAAGGAAAAGTGGGGAACCCCATTCCTTCGCTTTTTCACGCCATGTCAGTTCTAAAAAATGATCTTCTACGTGTTCTTTACTGCGAAAGTACAAACAGGCTTTTTCCATAAGAGCCAAATCCAAGGGTAAGATGTTTCCTTTGGTATTTTCTTCAGAGCTAAAGAATTGGTTTATGGTTTGGAGGATGTTTGTACCTCCTTCTTTACGCCCTTCGAGTACAGCATCCCCTTTGGCAATGAGCTGATGTGCGATCCGAGGATTGGGATAACCAAAAAACGAATTGTAGGCGAGGGTGAATTTGGCAAGGATCGTGTCCTTGTTTCTCAGAATCCATGGGAAAGTGATTGCCCACACGATGAGAACGGCCAGGATGTATTTTAAATTTTCTCGGAAGATTTGGTTCAAGGATTGTCCCTGTTCCCGATCTTTGCCGGAATCTACTGATGTTTCAAGCAATTAAAACTCCAAACCGCCCCTTCCTCTTTGTTTTCTTTTGTTTTCTCTCACTTTCTCTGTTTGCAACCGAGCCTGGGACAAGAACCAAAGAATGTTCCTTGTTAGAACCTGGTGTTCCGGCAGATTTTTTACTGTCACGGGCCCTTCGGGAGCACGCGGACGGATTCCAAGCGGGCCAACGTCGTAAACCCGAGGATTCCAAACGTTCCTATGAAAAATCAGTTTCCTTTTTGGATTCCTACCATCTTTGCCTGAAGGAAGTGGGAAAAGAACCGAGTGTTCTCAGTGCAGAGACTCAAAGTTTGAACCATCTAGAGCTGGGAAGTTTGGAAAAAGCTTGGGAATGGTCAGAGATTGCCACAAACAAATCCCAAGAAATCTCCAAAGATCTGATTCTTTTACAGACTCGAATACGGATCCGCCAAGCGGAGCTCACCAAAGCCACGGAAGTTTTGGAAGCCTCTTTGCATAAGTTTCCCAATGATCCCGATTTTTTATACCTTCTTGGAAATTTGAATTTTGAAAGGAAGTTATGGAACCAATCCATTTTGTATTATACTGCACTTTCTTTTGTCATCGAGAGACGGAATACTCATTCCAAATACAAATATCTAACGGCCAAAGCACTTGGTGAACTCAACTATAAATTGGATCATCCAAAGATATCCATCAAACGTTACAAGGAATACACTGCTGCCTACAAAAATGATATGGAAGTGTTGTTTCGTTTGGCCCAAATTTATTTTGTATTAGGTGATTTTAAAAATTGCCGAATGTATTTGGAACAAATTCGAGAAAAAAATCCCCGAGACATTGATGCTTCTCATATGCTTGCTGAAATTTATTTTATGGATGCTCGGGATATCGCTCCCACTTACTTTGCAACTCTGAAAAAAGAAAAAAAAATTCCAAAAGAGGGAATTGTTTTTTTACTCGATAAACTTGTCTCCGGATCCAAAACCGGACTCGAGGGAAAACTAAAAACATACATTCAGGAAAACCCAGGAAGGCTTTCTCCACGTATTGCACTTTTGGAACTTGCAGAAAAGGAAAAACTTCCTGAGTATGAAATTCTCAATGCAGATACAGCTCAATATGCATATGAATATAGACAGTATCTTACAGCAGAAAAGATCCTACGTAGAGGTCTATCACAGATCAGTACAAAAGAAAATGCTGAGGAAGAAAAATCTTTATTTTTTGAAAAGATTTCCTCCTGCCAAGAGATGCTTGGTCAATGGAATCATTCCATCATGTCCACAAAAGAAGCCCTCCGGCTCACCAAGGAAACAGACAAATCGTTTCGATTGCGGTTTCGTTTGGCTTACCTTTACCTCCAAGGCAACTTAAAGAAAGAATCACTTTCTGTTTCTGTTTTGTCCGAAACTTTAAAAGAAAATCCGAATCCTACTCACTATTATCTCCGAGGTCTTGCTTATTTCCAATTGGCAAAATACAAAGAAAGTGTAAGTGACTTTAGTGATGCTATCAAACTAGATCCTAAAAATTTTAATTATTACTTCTATCGTGCAACTGCTTTTGATAAGTTGAAACAGTTTGCCGATACAGAAGCAGATTTAAAAACCACAATCTCTCTCAATCCCAATGCTTCCAATGCAATGAACTATTTGGGATACTTATATGCTGAAAGAGACAGCAATCCGGAAGAAGCAAATAAACTCTTAAACCAAGCAGTTTCTTTGGAACCGGATAATCCTGCTTACCAAGATAGTTTAGGTTGGGTGATGTTTCGAAGGAAAGATTTTAATCGCGCTTTACTTCATTTAAATTTTGCAGCATCCCTTGCATTGGAGAGAGGATTTGAAGATCCCGTGATCTATGAACATTTGGGAGATGTGTATTTGGCCAAAAAAGATCCGGTGAATGCTTTGCAATTTTTTAAACTTTCAGAATCTAAATTAAAATCCGAGTCTAACAAAGACCTAGTGGCAAAAATCAAAAAGGTAGAAAAGGAAATTTCGGAATGAAAAGGAACTTACTTCTTTTTAGTGTTTTATTTTTAGTTATCTCTTGTCAGTCGGCAGAAGTAGAAGATCCCAATTTTATTGGTCGTGACAAAGAAAAATATCATTCAGCAAAAGATAATGAATCCAAAACATTGCTGAAAGAAATTTTGGAAAAACAAACGGATTTTCCCAGTTTTAAATCTGATTTTTCGATGCAAATCCAAACCTTTGTTCCTAAAAAAGATAATGTTTATTTAGATGGGAAACTTTATTTTTCCAAAGAAACCAAACAGGTCAAAATCCAACTCATGGATAGTTTTTTTGGAATGGTGTTTACCGAACTCATTGCTGATCCAAATCAAATCCAAATCAAACCCACGAGTACAAAGGAAGTGCAAACTCTTCCTATGGGGGACATTCTCATTCAAGATCCGAATACAGGTAAAAAATTTGCCATTCCTTTTCCGGTGATTTATGAATACCTCACCGGAACTTATATTGGCGAAATTCAAAATCCTAAAGCCAAATTCAATACGAAGGATTCTCGGATTGCTCTTACAAAACCTGATGGCGAATATGAATATTTTTTTAAAGAGGGAAACTTGGACCGAATGGAGTTAGCAAGCAGCAAACGTGGGTTAAAGGCCATTGCAGTTGTCAAAACCAAACCGGAACAAATCCATCCGCCGAAAGAAATCACCACCAAGGTCATCAGTTTAGATACAGAAAAAGAAAATGTTCTTATCCTCATTAAGTTAAAAAAATCTCAAATGACGGAACCACCGGCAAACACATTCCGTTTCTAAATGTCTCTATTTCGTTTGTTTTTTCCTCTGTTTTTTTTTGTAATTCCGTTATTTGTATTCTCTGCGGACATTCCAGAATCAGAAGAACCTAAGTTAGAGCAGCCAACCCAGGATCTTTACCACTTTCGTACGGAAACGGGGGAGACCTTAAAGTATCCCAAATCCACAAAGCTTTGGTTTGGTGGGGATGTGATGTTCAATTGGGGAGTTCGGGATTCGATGCGAACAGAAGATCCATACTTTCCTTTTCGCAGTTTTTCTAGTTTTCTAAAAAACTTTGATTATCGTTTCCTAAATTTAGAAACACCCATACTTCATAAAACTCCTGCAGTCGATCAAAGAAAGTCCTATGTATTTTTTGGGGAAAGAAGGGATTTAACTGTTTTACGCCTTCTCGGAATTGATGGGGTTTTTCTTGGAAATAACCATACTATGGACTTTGGAGAGAATGGACTTTATGAAACCTTGGAGCTTTTAGATGAATTTGGAATTCGTCATACTGGCGCGGGCAAACATACGGATGATGCCTTGGTTCCCATCTCTGTCACCAAACAAAACACAGACTATCGTATCTTTTCCTTTTCCGATACCGGAGAAACTAGATTGTTTTCAGGTACCAAATCTCCTGGGGCAGCATACTTTCGAGTCGGAACTGCTGAAAGAATCATCAAAAAAACAAAACCCAATCAAATCAATATTCTGTCAGTTCATTGGGGGGTGGAATACAATCCTTTTCCCATGGATACGGAAAGAAATGCCGCCAAATACTTGGTAGGTGCTGGATACAAGGCCATCATCGGTCATCATCCCCATGTTCCTCAAGGGATAGAGGTATTTTCTAAGGGTGTTGTAATATATTCTCTGGGAAACTTTTTTTTTGGATCGAAGAACCAATATTTAAAACATAATATTTCTGTGGTTTTGCATTTTGATGGCGAAAAACTTTTGTTTGTCGAAGTGATCCCTGTATTTGGGAAACACCAATCTCTTCCGGGAGATCATTATTTTTTTCCTTTGGGTCCTAAAGATGCGGAAAGTTTTTTAAAAGAATATTCGATTCTTTGTAAACAATTAGGAACCGAACTTGTGATTTCCGGGGGAAGGGGTTACGTCTTTTTGGATAAGGAACTAAAGGCCAAACTGAAACCGTAGTGGAACCAACTGCAAACGAGGCCCAGTGCGAAAAAGGGAAAACTGAGTTCCAGTAAATTGGTTTTGTAAATGGAAAACAACTGTAAGAAAAAACCTGTAAAAAATAAAACAGAAGCCGTTCTTAAAATCCAACCTTTTTCGTATAACCAAAAGTATACGGATACAATTGCTACATAACCAAACAAACAAAACCATTTGAGCTGGGACGTGGGTTTTAGATATTCAAGAGAAGGGTTCATCTCTTCTGCTGTTTTTGCATCTAGGACATTTAGGATTAAAATATTTTCGATTAAGTCGGCAAATCCTGCGATCACTAGGAGTAAAACCATCCCCATAAAGATCTTTAGAAATATGGGTCGCACCTTTCTTCCTGCATAATGACCTGTATAGGTCAGAAAGGCCAAATAACAGAAGATAAATCCAAAGTCGAAATAGTGAACCCTTCGGTATTCGGAGGATAAATTGAAAAAGTCGATGGTGTCTGGAATTCCAATTAGGTCTTGGACTTGTTTTGGGGTTTCTGCCATCTCAAGACCGAGTAGGGTGGATTCAAATCCGGAGTGGTTGTCGAGAGCGGGCTCTTTCGGGGTGATATGGTTTAAAAAACCGGCATAGAGTGCTAAAAATAAGCCAAGGCCGAGACCCCAAACTTCTGGAAAATTTGATTTTTCACCCATAAAAATGTTAGAAATTACATGGAAATGGAAGGGTTTGGGAACTCCAAGAAGAAATTCCATTGACCCTGACCCCTATTGGCAAAACCCTAGTGGAAACTAACAAATTCTTCTACCTACAAGTGTTTCTATGTAGGTATACCCATAGGAGAAATATGAGAAACTACGAAATCACGAATATTCTTCGTGAAGGTAATGTAGAAGAGACGAAGTCTGCAGTAAAAGACTTACTCTCCAAATACAACTTCACGATCCAAGGCGAAGAGGATTGGGGTTCTAAAAGACTCTGGCATCCCGTTGGACAAGACGAACAAGGTCACTTCACACTCATCAAGTGTTCCGGATCCCCTACTGAAGTCTCTAAGATCGAACATGAATTCAAACTCAATGTTAACATCTTAAAAACCCTCGTAATCAGGGCAAATGGCTAACGATCTCAACAAAATACTTATAATCGGTCGAATGACCCGTGATCCGGAATTTAAATCGGTGAACGGAAGTTCTGTTGTCAATTTCTCAATTGCGAATAACAGAGTTTATGTGACTAACGGTGAAAAGAAAGAGGAAACTCATTATTTTGACTGTGTTGCATGGGGCCGACTCGCTGACATATTAAAACAATATGCTGGCAAGGGAAAACAAGTAGCGATCGAAGGTAGACTTCAACAACAGTCCTGGGAAACTCCTGAAGGCAAAAAAGCCTCTAAAATCCGAGTCTATGTCGAATCCGCACAATTACTTGGCGGTCAAGGACAAGGCGGCGGTGGATCAGGTGGCGACCGTTCTGACAGTTCAACTTCTTATGATTCCGGCGTAAGTAGTGGTTATGATGATTATCCAGCCGGTGATGACGACATTCCTTTTTGATAGGTTATGACAATGAGCGAAACGACAAATATTGATGATACAAGAACAGATTCCCGCGAGAGTATGGACGGGTTAGAAGACGACGAAAAAGGCGGTTTCCGTGGTAAAGACGGAGAAGGCAAATTCGGTCGTAAAAACGCAAAATATAAAAAGAAAGTATGTAAGTTCTGCGCTGACAAAGCCTTACTTGCAGGACTTGATTACAAACGAGTAGACATCTTAGAAAGATTTGTTACCAACCGTGGTAAAATCATTCCAAGAAGAATCACTGGAACTTGTGGTAAACACCAAAGAGCCCTCGCTCGTGAAATCAGAAAATCCAGATCGATCGGCTTATTGCCGTTTAAAGTTCTGTAGGAGTAACGGATGAAAGTTGTATTGCAAAAAGATGTATTGAATCTTGGTGATGCTGGTGATGTGAAAGAAGTTGCGGACGGTTATGCGCGTAACTTCCTCATTCCTAGAAGATTTGCAGTCCGTGCAAATGATGGAAACACAAAAGCCGCAGTCCACCAAAAGAAACTTGCTGAACTGAAACGCGACAAACGTGTGAAGGTGATGAAAGAACTTTCTTCTTCAATCGAAGGTAAAACTTACGAGATAAAAGTGAAAGTGGGTGAGAACGACAAACTTTTCGGTTCTGTAACAGCGAATGACATTGCACTCGCAATCAAAAACACTGGTGTAGAACTCGACAAACGCAAACTAGATTTAGGTGAGCCACTAAAGTCAGTGGGCGAATATAAAATTAAAGTTCGTTTGGCTGAAGGTGTTGTTCCCCAAATCATAGTTAAAGTCGTCGGCCAAACATAGTTTTAAGCTAACGTTTTTTCGATGAATTCTAACCCCCTTCAGGAGATAGAGTCTGAGAAGAACTTAATCGGTTACCTACTCATGAGAGGGGTAGCCGGGCAGGAAGACTTAGGTCTTAGCCCGGATGACTTCTACATGGACAGCCATAGACGAATCTTTGAAGCTGTCACAGATCTCATCAGTGAAGGGATTGCCATTGACCTGGTTACGGTCACAAACCAAATGCGGGAGAAACGTCTTTTTAAAGATGAATCCCGCGACTTGGAATACATCACTTCCCTCTACAAAGATACTGTTCCCTTCCAACCTCTGGACTATTATGTTCGGCGGGTGAAACGTATTTCAGATCGTCGCAAATACGTCGAAGCTTTAAACCAAGCCATCGATAAAGTAAAAATTGAACCTGGGGAAAACGATTCTGTATTTAGTCTTGTAGAACAGTCGCTTATGGACATCTCTCGCCAAGAGAGATCCAAAGGTTTACGAAAAGTAAAAGATGATGCCAATGCACTCATTGATTACATCAAAAACGTTGTGGCGGCAAGCCAAAATGGAACCGGTGGAATTAACGGATTAAAAACCCATTTTACCGGTTTAGATATGGCGACCACAGGCCTTAAGTCACACGAACTTATGATCCTTGCGGCTCGTCCCGGTAACGGAAAAACTACCTTTGCCCTAAACATTGCAGCCAATGCTGCGTTGAAAGAGCGTAAAACGGTTGTTATTTTTTCCCTTGAGATGAGCCGGATCGAATTACTTTTGAAACTGATCAGTGCGGATGCAAGGATTGATTCCTATGCCTTAAAGGCGGGAACTCTGACTTCGGCACAAATGACCCAACTCAAAGACAGTATTGGAAATATCACATCAGCTAGTTTGTACATTGATGATTCAGGGTATTTGACCATCCAAGAATTTTCTGCAAGACTGCGCCAACTTCGTACCACAGAAGAAGTGGGGCTTGTGATTGTGGATTATTTACAGCTAATGAGTGATCCGAAAGCAGCCATGGGGGGGAGGCAACAAGAGGTTGCCAATATTTCCAGGGGACTGAAACAAATGGCACGGGAAGTGGGTTGTCCCATCATCGCTTTATCGCAGATGAACCGTTCCATCGAAAACCGCTCCAAAGATCAAAGGCCACAACTATCCGACTTACGGGAGTCAGGTGCCATTGAGCAGGATGCGGATATTGTATGTTTTATATATCGGGAAGAAATGGTGAAACCTCCCGAAGAGCTTGACCCGAACAAAAGGGGAATGGCTGAGATCATCATCGCCAAAAACAGAGCGGGTGCTACGGCCGATTTTCCATTGATGTTCAATCCGAAGATCAGCCGTTTCGACAACGTTCCATTATAAAGAGGTTTTCAATTGAATCAGTGGGTAACATCAGAATACAAAAATAGAATGAGTGCAACGAGTGTATCGGATGCATCTGTTGGTAAAACTTTATTCCTTTCCGGATGGGCATTTCGTTACCGCGACCAAGGGGGAGTGATCTTTATCGACCTTCGTGATCGTTCTGGAATTTTGCAAATTGTGGCACGTAAAGAAATCCTCGGAGACGACTTCTCCAAAGTAGAAAAAATTCGTTCTGAGTTTGTGATTGCTGTGAAGGGAAAACTTTCGCTTCGTGATGCAGAATCCATCAATCCGAAAATGGAAACCGGCAAATACGAGTTAATTGCTGAATCTGTAGAAATTTTAAATACATCCAAAACTCCTCCCTTTACCTTAGATGAGTTTGATCCTTCTGGGGAAGAAATCCGTTTGAAGTATCGTTACCTTGATATGCGCCGAGAAGAACTTCGTGACCGTTTGGTTTTACGTCACAAACTAACCTTTGCTTTGCGAGAATATTTAGATAACAAATCCTTTTTGGAAATCGAAACTCCTATTTTAAATAAATCCACTCCAGAAGGGGCACGGGACTTTTTAGTTCCATCTCGTTTGAATGCAGGAGAGTTTTATGCTCTTCCGCAGTCTCCCCAACTTTTCAAACAAATCCTGATGATTGGGGGAATGGAGAGATACTTCCAAATTGTAAAATGTTTTCGAGACGAAGACTTACGTGCGGATCGTCAACCTGAGTTCACTCAGCTCGATATGGAATTTTCTTTTGTGACCGAAGACGACATCCGCCGTGAAATCGAAGCTATGTGGACTTATGCATTAAAGAAAGTGTTTCACTTAGAAGTGAATGCACCCTTTATGACCATGCCTTATCATGTGGCTATGGAAGAATACGGCTCAGACAAACCAGACATTCGTTTTGGAATGAAACTGGTAAATGTATCCGAGATTGTAAAAGATGCGGACTTCCAAGTATTCAGTGCTGCGGTTTCCAGTGGCGGAGTGGTGAAAGCAATTTGTGTTCCTGGTGGATCTGTGATTTCCAGAAAAGAAATCGAAGACCTAACGGGTTGGTTGTCCAGAGACTTCCGCGCGAAAGGACTTGCGTATATGAAACATGGGGCAGGGGGTCTCGAGTCCACCATCACCAAACGTTTCACTCCGGAAGCACTCGAAGCAATTGCCAAAGCCGTTGGTTCTAAAGAAGGGGACATGGTTTTCTTTGGAGCCGATACCTCTAAGATAGTCAATGCCTCTCTTGGTGCCCTTCGATTGAAATTATCTGAAAAATACGATCCACCTAAGGTTCCTTATAGTTTCCATTGGGTCGTGGATTTTCCTATGTTTGAACTGGATGAAGCCACAAAAACTTGGACCTTCCTCCACCATCCTTTCACTTCGCCTAAAGAAGAAGACTTTGATAAACTAAGAGATTGGAAAGCTGGGAAATCAGTTGACCTTTCTACAATTGGTGCTAAAGCTTATGATCTAGTTTTGAATGGAACAGAAATAGGCGGGGGATCGATTCGGATTCACAATCCAGAAATCCAAAGTCTAGTTTTGGAAGCCATAGGAATTGGGGAAGAAGATGCAAAATCCAAATTTGGATTTTTACTCGATGCTCTTTCTTTCGGTGCGCCACCTCATGGAGGGATAGCTTTTGGTGTGGATCGGATTATGATGTTACTAACGGGTGGAACTTCCATTCGTGATGTCATTGCCTTCCCAAAAACACAAAAGGGAACTTGTATGATGAGTGAAGCGCCGGGTCCTGTCGATGCAAAACAACTTGAAGAACTAAAGCTCAGGGTAGTCACTATCTAATATGGATGAAAGTTTTACATTTCAGGAAGAATCCCTCTACCAAACGGTTTGTGGGATTGGAGACAGCAAACTCCCGTTATGGGAAAGTCGACTCAATGTAAAACTCATCCCCAGAGGAAAATCTCTTATCATCCAAGGGAGCGAGGATCAAGTCCAAGTTGCCTTGGATACCTTTCACAAAGTGGAAGAAAATTTCAAACGTAGACCAGACAAAGCTGAGTATTCATTTTTTGATATTGATTATTTGGTGAATAAAGTAAAAGACTCGAGTGGCGGTTGGCCCACACCCGGATCCTCTGACTTCCAAAAGGAAGGAGAGACTTGGACTCCGAGAGACAAAATCTTTGTTACCTTTAAAGGAAAACCCATCTTTCCTCGCACCAAAAACCAGGAAAGTTTTGTGGATAGCCTTCACAAAAACTACATTACCATTGCGATGGGACCTGCCGGAACCGGTAAAACTTTTTTATCCATAGCAACTGCGTGTCGGATGATGCAAACGGGGGAAGTAGACAGGTTAATTCTCACTCGTCCTGCTGTGGAGGCCGGGGAGAACTTAGGATTTTTACCGGGGGACTTAACACAAAAGGTAAACCCTTATTTACGCCCCATCTATGATGCGTTACACGAATGTATAGGTTTTGAAAAGACAACGGAGTATCTGCAAGTGGGTAAAATTGAAATTGCTCCCATTGCTTTTATGAGGGGTCGTACTCTCTCTCATTCTTTTATTATTTTGGATGAAGCACAAAACTGTACTTTGCCTCAATTAAAAATGTTTCTCACTCGTTTTGGTAAAAATTCTAAAATGGCAATCTCAGGCGATGCCACCCAAATTGATTTGGCACATGGACGCTCAGGTTTAGAAAAAACAGTGTATACCCTTCGCAATCTAAACGGAATTGAAACGATTTTCTTTGGAAGAGAAGATATTACACGCCACCCTATCGTCGAATCGATTGTCAGACGATTTGAAGAAAACGAAAGTTTATTTTCTAAAAAACCATGAAAAAGATTTTAGATTCCTCCATGACTCAAGTGACCGACTTCCTAACAAAAGTTAGGCCAGTTTCGGTTGTCAGAAACATACAAATCATTTTGGTTTCGCTTACCTTACTATTTGTTACTTATGTACTTTCGATTCCTTTCTTTGGGCAAACGAGAGTCAATACAGATCCAGATGGTTTGTTTTCGGAAGGTAAAATTGCCCCAGAGACCATTCAATCGGTAAAAGAATTTTCTTATGAAGATGCGGAAAAAACTAATCAAGAAAAACAAAAGGCTGCTTCCAGCGTTCCTTTTGCATTTGATAAAGACTTTGGAATTTTAGTCGCAGGAATTGATACCAATCTTTCGGAAGATATCGAACTCTTACGCACCATCCTAGCGGAGGGAAAGGGAAGTCCTACGGTGGTGAAAGACCGGATTCCGCGATGGCGAAATCGGACCAATGAAGAAATCCAAGCCATTTTGGATTACCCAAAAAAAGATAAACTAAAGAACTTTATCCAACAATATACTAACTTAATTTTTTCTAAATATTGTATCGTAAAAGAAGACTTAAGCTTTGCAAAAGAATTGGACAAAGCAGGGGCCAAAATCCGAAACATCGGAACCCAAGACCAAACCTCCATCATTGATGGAAATTTAGTGATCCCCAGATCCCAAATTTATAAAGAGGGACCTGTTGCCTCTGTATTATCGAAGTTAGCTGCCGAGAAGTTGCCGAATGTCTCTGAATCACTACTTAAGGCAGTGTCTCGGATTGGACTCTACTATGTATATTCCTATCCTGCTTGTAATTACAATCCGGAAGAGACAGAAAATGCCCGCATGCGAGCGACAAACTCTGTTGCCATTCAGAAAAGTAGAATCCAAGCCAATGAGGTGATTGTACGTGCAGGAGATGTGATCACTCCTGAAGTCAAATTAAAGTTAGAGATGATGAATCGTTATGCGACAAGGGCCAACTTGGCATCGATTGTCTCCATATTTCTCACACAATGTGTTCTGATTGTGATTGTTGGGTTTTATCTCATTCGTTACAGACCAAATCGGTTGAATGATCTTTCTAGTAATTTGATTATTTTTTTTACACTTTGGATTGTCATCGCATCCATTTATCTTCTTTCTAATGTTTTTTACGCAACTGACAGTGATTTGTCGGGTGTGTATTATTTTGGGATGTTTGTTCCTGTAGGAATGTTGTGTTTACTTCTTGGTTTTGTATACGACGAACAACTTTCTATTGCGATTGGATTTTTTCTTTCCTTTGCCGTATTTTTTGCCTCAAGATACAACCCAACCTCCTTTATGTTGGCCTTTACCGTCGCGGTTATGAGTTCGATTTATGGAAGGCGACTCCTCAAACGTATCGATTTTTTAAAGGCTGGTTTTTTACTTACCTTTGTCCAAATCCTTATCACCACGGCTGGTTATTTGTTTGATGGAAGAGAGTTTTATGTATCAACTGGTGCTGGTTTTTTTCGGGATCTAAGTAATTCCAATTTATTTCGAATCACTGTGATGTGTTTTGTTAATGGATTTGCTAGTGCTACAGCGGTTCAGTTTTTACTTCCTCTCTATGAATATGTATTTAATATTCCAACCAGGTTTAAACTAATCGAACTTGCTGACACTGGCCATCCGCTTTTACAACAACTTCTCACCAAGGCCCCGTCTACTTATACCCATACCTTTATGGTGGCGGCACTTTCAGAGAGGGCTGCCCAAAATCTTAACTTAGATAGACTTCTTGTGCGTGTGGGTGTTTACTTTCACGATATTGGAAAAATTCCCAATGCTGGTTTTTTTGTCGAAAACCAACATTTGATTCCAAAACCAGAACATATCGATAAAGATAATCCAGCCTTGGCCGCAAAAACTGTCATTGATCACGTGTTAGATGGAATTGAGATGGCAAAAAAAGCCCGTCTTCCTCGTGAGATCATCAGTTTTATTCCAGAACATCATGGAACTTCCACCATGGCATTTTTCTATCATAAGGCGTTACAAGATATTTCTGCCTCTGCTCGTAAAAACATTAACAAAAAAGATTTTCAATATCCAGGTCCCAAACCGCAGAGCAAAGAAACGGGGATTGTGATGATAGCTGATTCATTGGAAGCAGCCTCGCGGTCGTTAGATGAAGTTTCGCAGGAAAGTTTAGATGAACTGATTCGTAAAATCATCAATTCTAAATTGGCAGAAAACCAATTGGATGAAAGTGGACTGACCATTGGGGATTTGGAAATCATCAAAGCCAGTTTCAAAGAAGTATTACTCTCTAGTTTGCACCAAAGGCCCAAATACCCGAAACCAGAAGATACCAAAGCATTGGAAGCTGCTGGTTCCAAAAAAACTAAAAAATGAATTCCTCACTTATGGTTTCGACCCATTGGAATGATCAGTGGGGTCCAAGTAGAAATGAAATCGAAAGTGCATTGGTTTTAGAAAACTGTGAGCGAGTTTTAAAGTTTTTAAGCCCCAATTTTTTGAAAGCATTAGAACTTTCCATTTTAGTTGTGGATGATACTCTGATGCAAGAAATCAATCTAGAGAGGAGGGGCTTAAACAAAACCACCGATGTATTATCATTCCCTCTTTATTCAGAATCTCCTCCTATCCCCTTTCAGATCTTAGGTGAAGTTGTCATCTCTATGGATACCTGCATTCTCCAAGCAAAAGAAATTGGCCATGGTCTCGTGGATGAATTCTATCGCCTGCTTGTTCATGGAATTTTACATTTATTTGGGTATGACCATGAAACAAACGAAGAAGATGCCATCCTTATGCGAAAAAAAGAAGATGAGTGTTTGGATTTGGTGTTTGAAAGATAAATGGCCATTCGAAAAGAAAGAGGGATTGTCATCCAAAGCCGAGATATCGGGGATAGTGACAGAGTGATTAGTCTTGCCGGTGAAACGCAAATTAGGATGCATTTTTTAAGTAAAGGAATTCGTAAGTCCAAACGCCGTGCTATCATTACCACAGAGATTGGTTCCCTCGTGGAGCTAGATTATTATGACCAGGCAGAGAAAGATTGGAAGTCCATTAAGGAAGTCCATCTAGTGAATCGTTATGATGAGTTAAAATCGGATTACCTGGGAACGTTGTTTGTACTCTATCTGACGGAGCTTACTTCTATGATTTACCCGGAAGGGGAAAGTCATCCCTTTCTTTTCCAACTTCTTTCGGGGAGTTTGGATACATGCAACGAAAAGGGTTTTCAGATACAAATCCTACCTTTTTTTAAATTAAGGGCTCTCTCGCATATGGGCCATTTCCCTACGGAATTCTATTGTCATACTTGTGGGGAAGAGGTTCTTTCTAAACGGGCTGCTTATTTTTCGGTGGATGATCGTGAATTTTTATGTTCCGATTGCCATCCTATTCCCAAAGATCATTTGCCTGTTTTGAAACTATTTCATACTATGTTATCAAAGAAATTTTCAAACGTAGTAGGTATGTTCCCTCGGGAAACGGAGTATAGGGATGGGGATCTGATTCTGAATCAGTTTTTGCGGTCCCTTTTCGGAAGAGAATTAAAATCATACTTCGAGTTTTATAAAACGATAGGGTATTTATGAATACTATTACTAAAACAATCTTACTTTGTATGACTCTCTCTGTTTTTTTTGCTTTGTTCCAACTTCTCTTAAAAGGAGAAGATTTGCGAAAGAATAGAAAAAATATAACGGGGAAAGGACAACCTGAAACCTTTCAAACCACTCTCAGAGAAGAAAAAGAAAGTATCCCTCATTTTGTAACTAGGTTCAAACAAAGAAGTTTTGAACTTTGGCAAACTTCAGACAAACTCAAGATGGAAATCAAATATTAGAAATGAATGTAAATCAACTATTAAAACAACTTGTACTGGCAGAATTAGAGAAAGCAGTAGATATTTATTTAAATAAAAATAACCTAACTTCGCTTAAAGATTCCTTAAAAATTCGAATCGAATATTCGAGGGATGAAAAATTTGGAGACTACTCATCCCCTTTTGCTTTAGAAAACAAAAATTTGTTAAATCAAAATCCAAAGGAGATCGCAGAAGCAGTCCTTCTTGAAATTAAAAATGATTCTATGTTTGAATTTGTTAGTTTTTCTCCACCCGGATTTATAAATTTCCGAGTTCATGTTGATTATTTAAACCAATATGTTGCCTCTGTGATGTCACCTAGTGTTCAGTTTGCAGAGACCCTTAAAAAAGAAAAAATCCTTCTCGAGTTTGTTTCAGCGAACCCCACAGGACCAATGAATATTGTTTCGGCAAGGTCTGCGGCTTATGGAGATGCACTGGCAAATTTACTCACAAGTCTTGGTCATAGCGTTAAACGAGAGTTTTATGTAAATGATTATGGAAACCAAGTCTATCTACTGGGTGTGGCGGTTTTACTTCGGATTTTTGAAACCAAGGGAGAGGTCATCCGTTTCCAAGAAGAAGAATCAGAGGAGCCGGTAATCGAACTCATCAAAAAAAGAATTTTGCCTAAGGAAAGTTACCGAGGGGAGTACATCAAAGACATTGCCATTCAATGTATGGAAGACCAAACAAGGTCTCAATTTGTCTTCGATTCTGTAGCCAAAGAAAATTGGGATGAGGTGATTGACTTTCTTTCTCGTTATGCGGTGGAATACAATTTAGCGCGGCAAAAAGAAGATCTAACGCTCTTTGGTGTGAATTTTGATTTGTTCTTTAGCGAACGTAGCCTCCATGAAGCGGGTGATGTGGAGAAGGTACCTTCTCTTTTAAAAAAAGAAGATGTAACTACTATCGATGGGAAACTTCAGTTCCTTTCCACTTTATATGGAGATGATAAGGATCGTGTGATCCGAAGAGAGGATGGCCGCCCAACCTACCTTATGGCAGACATTGCTTACCATTACAATAAGTTCGCACGAGGATTTGATACGCTGATCGATATTTGGGGGCCGGACCATTACGGATACATTGCCAGACTAAAAGGGGCAGTGAAGTCTTTTGGAAAAACAGAAGAGAGTTTTCGAGTTCTCATTGCCCAACAGGTCAATTTGATCGAGAACAAAGAGAAAGTAAAAATGAGTAAACGTTTGGGAATTTTCCAAACCATGAGAGATTTACTTTCTTATTTGGGCAAACAAGGTCGGGATGTGGGTAGGTATTTTTTTCTGATGAGAAGCTCAGATGCTCCTCTTGATTTCGATTTGGATTTGGCCAAAGATGAATCCGATAAAAACCCTGTATTTTATATCCAATATGCACATGCAAGGATCTGTTCGATCTTTCGTGAATTACAAGTTCCAATGGACTTAAAAAATCTCCAACCAGAAGCGACTGTGGAATTTTTAAAACAAGAAGAAAGGACTCGTCTTCTATTTTGGGTGGCAAGGTTACAAGAAGAAGTATTTGATACAGCGACGAGTTTCGAACCACATAGGCTTACGAATTATTTACAATCCTTAAGTAAATCGTTTACAAAGTTCTATTCGCAAAAAGACAACCGGATCAAAGACAAAGTTGGCAAAGAAAGAGATACACTCCTTGTCCTTGTATTGTATACCAAGTTGGCATTAGAAAATGGACTCAAACTTCTTGGAATTTCCGCTCCCGAAAAGATGTCGAAAGAAGTGATCTAAAAGGAATGGAAACACCATACATCGTCATTATTTCGACTGGTTCGGAAATTACCGCTGGTCGTAGTTTGGACACAAACTCTGGTTGGATGGCAAACCAACTCTTTGAACTTGGTTGGAAAGTAAAAAAGTTTATCGGTCTTCCTGACGATCCAGATCTCATTCTTTCTGAACTACAACACTTGAAACATTTGGCAGAAACAAGACCTGTCCTTGTCCTCATGACAGGTGGCCTTGGCCCCACAGAAGACGATTACACTTTAGAAACAGTTTTAAAACTGAATGGAAAAAAATCTTATTCGGTAGAAAAAGCTAAGATCCGTTTGCAACGTATTTATGAATCTAGGGGAAAACAATACAGTGATATCTTACCTACAGTCCTTCGCCAAACCCGTGTTCCTGAAGACTGTAAAACTTTAGACAATACAGTAGGCATTGCCGTTGGGTTTGTGGAACCGATCGGGACAGATTCCTATTTGGTTTGTATGCCAGGGGTTCCTTCCGAAATGAAGGAGATGTTTAGCCGTCGGCTCGTGCCAGAACTCAAACGAATTTATCCTCGTGAAAATTTAGTCCAAAGAACCAAGTGGTTGTGGAATATCGGGGAATCTTTATACCAAAAAGATTTTGTGGAAACCCATAGGGATGAACTTTTCCAAAATGTTGAGTGGGGAGTGACCGCAAACCGAGGTTATATTAAATGTATTTTTCAATCTACCGATTCTAAAAACTTGGACACAATCATCCAGAGGTTAGAAGCGCAGTATCCTAAGATTATTTCTGATGATGTTTTCGCATTCGTTCATGAACATTTGATTTCTGAAAAGTTGACAATTGCTGTGGGAGAAAGTTGCACGGGTGGTTTACTTGGAAAAAAATTAACCGACTTCCCGGGATCTAGTTCCTACTTTATAGGTGGATTTTTAACTTATTCAAATGAGATGAAAAAATCTTTGTTAGGTGTTCCGGGAGATACTTTAGACCAGTTTGGTGCTGTTAGTAAAGAAACAGCGGAAGCCATGGCAGAAGGGATTTCTGAAAAAACAAAAGCCGATTATTGCATTTCTATCACTGGGATTGCGGGGCCAGATGGGGGAACTGAGTCAAAGCCTGTGGGAACCGTTTGGATCGGTTTAAAAACTCCAGATGGCCCTATCCAATCACAGTCCTATCATTTTCCTGGAAACCGAGAAGGAATTCGAGAAAATGCGAGTAACACTGCCTTATTTTTATTATACCAATCATTAAAACAAAGGAACGTTTAACATGTGGCAAACGATCATCTATTCATTTGGTTTTTTTCTTTTATTCTTTTTTAGTTGGGATGTGGATTTAAATTTAGTTCCCAACATCAGAGAAACTTGGATTTGGAATAGTGAAGGAAGATTTGGGACTACCTCCCCGAAAATTGGGGAAGATCCTTTGAAAACAATCAATGGATACAAAGTAGGTGGCAGGTATTATTCGTTTCGAACTTCGAAATTTTTGGATGCAGACCCGAAGTTTTTAGTCGATTTCCCCTTACTAACAAATGGGTATCTATTGTATGAAAAAATTGGAGATGAGGTAAACTTTTTCGCTGACACAGGAGAACTTTTTTGGAAAAAACCAATCAATTCTTATCCGAGAAGTGGGTACTTTGCCTCTCCCGTTTTGTATTTGTCGGGAGATAATAATACTGTATTTCTCATGGATGAAAGTGGAAACAGGGTCGGTAAATCAGAGTTAAATGGAAGGTTTCTGACTGACTACCAATTTGATTCAAAAAACAAAGGTGTGATTGTTTTATTTTCTGGTGGCGAGTTGTATCGGTTAGACGAAAAAGGCAATGTTCTCTTTGAAAAGGAATTATCCAAAGATAAAAAGGATTCTTTTTTTAAATCTGTTTCTCTCTCTCCAGATGGAAAATTTTCAACGATTCATTATTCTATATTGGATAAAGATTTTATTGAAGTGTTGGATGATAGGGGAGAAACGGTGGAGGAATTTTCTCTCTCTAAGTTCTATCCACACAAACTATATTTTGTTACTGGAAATGATGGGTCGGTGATTTTTAACCTCCCTGATTCTTTGGCATTTTACCGGGATGGTAAGATGGTTTGGGAAAAAACCAAATCTAAGGTGGGTGGGGTCTATCAATCGGTTTTTGCAACTGATACCGTTTTTGTTGTTCTTTCTGAATCAGAAATTCAGTTTTATAATCAAAATGGAAGTTTGATTCGTTCAAAAAAACTTCCTCCTTCGGAATTACCGGTTCGGTTCTTTCCTGGAAAAACAAATTCAGCATTCTATATGCAATCCAAATCTGATTTGATGCAGTTCCAAGTTTTTTGAGTGCTCAGTTTTGCATGAATCCAGCGATTCATTATGAATAGAATTAAATTTAATTAGGTTTAGGTTTTGGGTCCACTTCATAAATAGAGAGTGATTTGAAACCAGTCCGTCCTTCTCGGTTGATCATCGCAATGGTTTCTGTACAAACTCCTGGTTCAATATTGAAGATGAGTTGGTCTGAGATCTCCCGACAAATATATAATCCACGACCATGACTATCCTCTAGTCCTTTAGGAAAACCGGTAGAATCATCAATACTAATATGTCGGTCTAACCTATGTAAAATTTCTTCTTTTCGAAGAGAACCAAATTGATCGCGAACTACAATAAAGATTGTACTTTCAGTGGCACCATAGCCAATTAAAAAATAGTCATCCGGCATCAGTTGGATATTATCCAAGGGGACTACCATGTCATGGCTTGGAATTTCGAATTGGTATTTGTATTCCCCTTCGTGTGTGCGAGGAGCACGTATCATCGCATTCGAAGTGAGTTCTTCTAACACTTGTTGGATGGCTTTCGGTGCTCCCAACTGGATTAGATTTTTCGAAATTTTTCCACAGAGGATGGATCTGTCTTGGTCTGATTTGATTTGTTTGTAAATGATTCCGTTATTTGGTGCATCTTCAAATTCACTATTTATATTTTCACTATAAACTTTAAAGTCGCTACTGAAGTATTTTTCAATACCGAAGATGTCATTCGAAAGAAGTTTTTCTACCATTACCTCGATTAGATGGATATCCAAAAAACTATATTTAGGTATGATGTTCCAAATATGGAGGTCTTTTGCATATTTAATGTATTCATTGATATTGTAAGCTGTCATCAATGCGTAGAGTACATGCGGAAATTCTTTTTGAATGAGTTTGACAAGGTCAATCCCTGATTTACCGGGAAGGCGGATATCCGTTATGGTTAAGTCAATTTTTTCGTTAGTTAAATACCAAACCGCTTCCTCAAAATGTTCGGCACCAAAAACATTATATTTTGTGCTTAGTAAATCAATAATCGCTTCGCGAATGGAATGGATGTCTTCAACAATTAGGATTGACTGTTTCATGGATTTTGCTCCGTGATATCGTTGGTGAGAGGAAAGGAAATTGTAAAACGGGTTTTTTGTTCTACGGACTTCACTGAAATATTACCATCATGTTCTTTCACAATCGAATGACAAATGGAGAGTCCAAGCCCCGTTCCTGTTCCTGATTTATTACTAGTGAAAAAGGGATCAAAAATCTTTTGGATGATGGCATCTGGAATTCCACCGGCATTGTCTTCCACAATGATATGGAGCCAGTTTTTTGTTTTTCTTAGTTCAATCGAGATCTCTCCCGGCCTATAATCGAATGCTTGCAATGAGTTTCGAAATAAATTCATAAACAAACGTTCCATCTTTCCTGGATGAAAAGGAAATTGGTATTCATGATCACAGGAAATTCGCCAAACAATATTTTTACTCAAATGGGGATACAGACGAATCACTGTATCCTTGGCGCGGTTGATGGTTTCTACAATATCTCCGAGTGTCACTTTCACTTTATCTGTTTTTGCAAAAGAGATGATATCGGAGACAATAATAGCAGCTCTTGATACATCGTTTTTAATCATATCCAATCGTTTTTCAATTTGTTCCGGTGGTTGATTTTGCCAATTTGCTTTTAGATTCTGTAACGTTAAACTAATCCCTGTTAGCGGATTATTTAATTCATGGGCAATCCCGGAAATTAAAA
The DNA here is from genome assembly GCF_040833985.1 of Leptospira sp. WS4.C2. NCBI lineage: Bacteria > Pseudomonadati > Spirochaetota > Leptospiria > Leptospirales > Leptospiraceae > Leptospira > Leptospira mgodei. Next base: position 2,214,051 of record NZ_CP162139.1, on the reverse strand, counting down.
TTCCAAGAGAGGCAAGGTTCCGCATCCGAAATGATTCTTCTTCTTTGTCTCTTTGTTTAGTAACATCAGAGATTTTTTCCACCATCCAGAATAGGTCTTCTTGTTTGGGATAGGGATAGAATTCGAGTAGGAGAGTCTGTTTTTTGTCTTCCGAACGAAAAAAGATCTCTCTCGTGATGGGAGTGGAATAGGTATGATTTTTATCTTTTGGTTTGACGTTGATTTTTGGACAATAAGGGCAGATGTCACTACGTTGGTACAAAACTTCATAACATTTACGATCAAGAAGTTCATCGTATTTATTGTTTTTGGCAAAGAGAATGGTGGCAAGGTTTGCTCTTTGGATATTAAAATCCGAATCAATGAGAACTAGTGGGTCCTGCACCACATCATAAATGGCCTCAAGCTCCCGTGCTTTTTCTGCTACTTTCTCAACAGATGCAGAGTCACTATTTGGAGTAATCTCAGACAAAATCAATACCCTAAAGACTGGTTCAATTGTTTGAACATGGACTTTTGGCTTTTATTACCACCAGTTTTTTGTAAGGCGGAGATAGAGGCAAGTTGGCTATGAAAGTCTAAAAGAAATTTAATATAAAAATCTTTTTTGAAATCATTACGTTCCCCTTTGATATCATCGTTACGAAGTGAAGAGAGGGGGAAACTATCACTCCCATCAATGCCTGAAAAACTAATCACCATATCATTGAGTGATGTGTCCAAAGGGGATGTATCGGTAATTTTAGTTTTTGTCTTTTGTTCGATTTCTGTATCTTCGGTAACCACTAAAACTTCTACTTTAGAAAGAACGGATCCATTGAATTCGAGGAGGATGGATTTTTCTTCCGAATGTTTGATTCGGTTTTTGTTTTGTGGGTCTGGATCAACTTTATACTTCCGAATGCGAATCCCTGTTCTATTGGGATAGGTTCCAATAAAATGAATGGATGTGTTGGCGGGTAAAGAAGTGAGGTTTTCGTAGGTAAGAAGCTCCCTAGCTTTAGCGATTTCTCGGTAAAGGCTAAGGATTTCCTTATCTAATCTACTTTCTTTTTCGGAAATGCCAGTCTCTGAGAGGAGACCGACACTAAAGAAGTATAAATTAAGGAGTAGTAGGAGCCGGTACTTCGGAAGGTGTTCCATCAGTTTCTACCGGAGCTTCTAAACTTGGTTCTAGATCGGGAACTAAAACTTCGTCTTTTTTAGCGAATACAAAGGATAGTGCCAAAGAGAGAACGATGAAAAGAATCGCTGCTACTCTTGTGGTTTTTGTCATCACATCAGCAGTGGATGCTCCAAATACTGATTGGCTTGCGGTCGATCCGCCTAACATTCCTGCACTTCCGCCTTTTCCAGTTTGGATCATGACAAGAAGGATCAGAAAGAGTGAAAGTAGAATAAAAAGTGTGAGGATGGTTCCTGCAAAAAATCCCATAGTGTTTCCTTATTTCAAAAGTCCTAAAAATGAATCTAATTTTTGACTGGCTCCTCCTACGAGGCCACCGTCTATGTTTGGTTTGGTGAGTAGATCTTTAATATTGTCCGGTTTTACCGAACCACCATAGAGAATTTGAATTTTCTCAGCGATCGCACTGGCACCTACAAATAAATTACCAATTTCCTTACGGATAAAGGCATGTGCTTCTTCTGCTTCTACTGGTGTTGCCACCTTTCCTGTTCCTATGGCCCAAACAGGCTCATAGGCAATGACAAGGTTTGCAAATAGGTCACTTGTAATGTCTTTGAGTCCTTTTTTGATTTGGTCCTCTAAGACAGTAAAGGTGTTTCCTTTTTCTCTTTCTGCCCAGGTTTCCCCTACGCAGTATACCACGCGAAGTCCCGCTTTTAAAAAGTATGATATTTTCTCGTTATCAAATTCTGAAGTTTCCCCAAGAAATTGGCGTCTTTCAGAGTGACCTACAAGAACGGTTGTGATACCAAGCTCGGCAAGTTGCACGGGTGAAATTTCACCCGTCATTGCAGTGAGTCCAGATTGGTAGGCATTTTGTGCCCCGACAATCAGTTTGGATCCTCTTGCAATTTGCGAGACAGACTCCAAGTGCAAAGCACTTGGGAAAACCATCACTTCATGAGGAGAAGCGTCGCTGGCAGATACCAAACCTTTGGTGATGGTAACGGCTTCCGCCAAAGTCAAATTCATCTTCCAATTCCCAGCAATGATTTTCTTTCTCATCTTATTTTTCTTCCTTAGGGAGTAAACATTGTACACCAGGAAGGGCACGTCCTTCTAAAAATTCTAAGGAGGCACCACCACCGGTAGAAATATGAGTGATTTTGTCGGCCACACCTGCTTTGTTCACAGCGGCAATCGAGTCCCCACCACCCACAACGGTTTTTGCTTTGGATTTACTGATGGCTTTGGCAATTTCGATGGTCCCTTTGGAGAACTTATCCATCTCAAATACACCCATAGGCCCGTTCCAGAGAATGGTTTTAGCTTCTTTGATTGCCTTTACATAATTGTCGATGGTTTTAGGCCCGATGTCCATTCCCATCCAACCATCTAAAATTCCCATTTTGTCTACGGATTTGGTTTTGGCGTTGGGATCAAAAGCATCGGCAATGATATGGTCCACGGGGATTTGGAGGTCAACCCCTTGGATTCCAGCACGGTCAATCAGTTGGAAGGCTTGGGATTCAAACTCAGGTTCCACAAGGGATTTTCCCACGGGAACGGCTCTGGATTTGAGGAAGGTATAAGCCATTCCCCCGCCAATGAGGAGGTGGTCTACCTTCTCGAGGAGATTTTTTAAAATAGCAAATTTAGAACTCACTTTGGAACCACCAACGATGGCCACAAAAGGACGTTCCGGTTTGGCAAGTAGACTACTCAAAACTTCGATTTCTTTTCGCATGAGGAGACCCGCAAATGCCGGAAGTAGGTGGGCCACACCTTCTGTGGAGGCATGGGCACGGTGAGCAGTTCCGAAGGCATCGTTCACATAAACATCTGCCAGTTTGGCCAGTTCTTTGCAGAAACCAGCAGCATTTTCCTCTTCTTCTTTATGGAAACGAAGATTTTCTAAAAGGAGGATTTCTCCTTCTCCCAGGGCATTCGTCATCTTTACCACGTCTGGGCCAATCACAGATTCCGAGAAACTGACTTTGGTTTTGACAAGTTCAGAAAGAACATCAAACACCGGTTTCATGGAATATTTGGCCTCAGGGCCGCCTTTGGGGCGACCTAAGTGACTTCCGAGAACGAGTTTTGCTCCTTTGGATATGAGTAATTCCAAAGTAGGAAGGGTTTTTTCAATCCTAGTTCTGTCCGTTGCCTTGCCGTTTTCGACAGGGACATTGAAGTCCACACGAACAAAAACTCGTTTTCCTTTTAGATTTTGTTCTTCTAGAAGAGGTAATTTCATCTTAGCCTTTTTTTGCCATGTAACGTACGAGGTCTAAAACTCGGTTCGAGTATCCCATTTCATTGTCATACCACGAAACAAGTTTGAAGAAAGTAGAACTAAGTTCAATACAAGCATCTGCATCAAAAATAGAAGAACGAATGTCTCCAAGGAAGTCGTTCGAAACCACCATATCTTCTGTATAACCAAGGATTCCTTTCATAGAACCTTCGCTTGCTTCTTTCATCTTCTTTTTGATTTCCGCTAAGCTAGTTGGTTTTTCTGTGCGAACCGTTAAGTCCACAACCGATACGTCTGGAGTCGGAACTCGGAAACTCATACCAGTGAGTTTTCCGTTCACTTCAGGGATACAAAGTCCTACTGCTTTGGCAGCACCAGTCGATGCTGGGATGATGTTTTGGGCTGCTCCTCTACCACCACGGAAGTCTTTTTTAGAAGGTCCGTCAACGGTCGGTTGGGTTGCTGTCATCGCATGGATGGTAGTCATTAGGCCTTCTACGATTCCAAAGTTATCGAGAACCACTTTTGTGATCGGAGCCAGGCAGTTTGTAGTACAAGAGGCATTCGATACTACATTGTCTTTTGCAGAATCGTATTTTTCATGGTTCACACCCATTACAAAAGTAGGGATGTCTTTGTCTTTTGCGGGAGCAGAGATGACCACTTTTTTGGCACCGGCTTTGATGTGTTTTTCAGCACCCACTCGGTCAGTAAAAAGACCAGTCGATTCGATTACAAAGTCCACTCCGAGTTCTTTCCACGGAAGTTTTTCAGGGTCTCTTTCCGAGAAGGTTTTTACTTTTTTGCCATCGATAATGATTTCGTTGTCTGTGTGAGAAACTTCACCGTCAAAACGACCATGGGTGGAGTCATATTTGAAAAGATAAGAAAGGTTGTCCGGTGTGACTAAATCGTTGATTGCAACGAATTCTAAATTGGGATCTTTGATTCCTGAACGAAGCACCAGTCGTCCAATGCGACCAAAACCATTGATTGCGATTTTTACCATGAGTTTCTCCTAAAAGGCTCGTATCTAGAGATGAAACGATTTTTTAATTACAGAATTTCGAATTCAGGGTCTCTGTCACTCATTTTAAGACCTAAAGGTGCGCAGAAGCCTTAAGAAATTCAGAATTTCTAGGGGTTCAGTTCCATTAAACCTGTCTCTGGTTCCGTCCAATAGAATGTCTCCTATGACTGTCAAAGGCTTAAAAGGCGAGTTAAACCGAGCGCGGACCGAACAAAAGATTTTGGCCCAGGTCTCATCTCATCCAGCGATTCGTTCTGGAGATATTCTTTCGCTTTCGACTCTCATCACAAAATCTGTGGCTCATCTTTTAGAGATAGAACGAGTCGGTATTTGGCTTTTTAATGAATCAAAAAACGAACTCCAGAATGTTGACACTTATTTTTTATCGAAAGAGACTCATGAATGCGGTGGTATTTTAAAGGAAATTGAGTTTCGAGAAGAATTTCAATATTTAGTCACTGAAAAATATGTTGATGCAAGTGACCCATACACAGACCCGAGGACGAAAGGATTTATCCAATCTTATCTAAAGCCAAACAACATTACTTCCATGTTAGATGGTGTAATTCGAATCGGAGAAGAATTAATTGGAACTATATGTTTTGAACATGTAGGGAAAACTCATTCCTGGACTGAAGACGAAATTATTTTTTCTAGTCAATTAGGGGACCAAATTGCTCTTACGGTAAGTAACTTACGGAAAAATGAAATTAATGAAAAATTAAAAGCCCGCGAAAAAGAATTAAGCGAACTGAACGAAAGTTTGGAACACCAGGTGCAGGAGAGGACAAAAAAATTACAAAATTCAAATTCAGAATTGGAAGTAACAATCGCGAGTTTAAAAAAGGCACAGGATCAATTGATTTTGTCTGAAAAGATGGCAAGCCTTGGACAATTGGTCGCTGGAATAGCACATGAAATCAACAATCCCATTGCGGCAATTCATGCCTCCACGCAAACACTAAAAGAAGCCCTTTTCGAATCTGATTTATCTTTGTTTCAAAAAGAACTTCGAGAACTCATTCCATCTTTTCAAAAACAGAAATTGTTCCTTAGTTGTTTGGAAGTATTGAAATCCAGATTAGAAATGGTATCAGGAAAAGAAAGAATGAGGCGAAGGAAGGAAATTGAAACTTGGTTATCATCTAAAAAGATACCGCAAGCTTATGCATATAACTTAATTGATTCCGGCTTCGATTTGAACATATTAGAAGAATTTGAGATTTTATTTCAAGATTCTGATGTATTTGCCATAATCTCCTTGTTAGCCGAAGAGATTACAGTTTTTCAATCATTAAGTATAATGCAATTAGCTGTAGAACGTGCAAGTAAAATGACCTTTGCATTAAAGAATTTTGCTCGTTTTGAATTATCGTCAAACCCAGTAAAAATCAACCTACTGGAAAATATCGAAACAGTAATCACACTTTACCAAAACCAATTCAAAAAGAATGTAACTCTTATCCGCGAATACGATCCAGTGCCTATATTGGAAGGTTATCCAGAAGAATTATTACATCTTTGGACAAACCTAATTTACAATGGGTTGCAAGCTATGGTTTTTCAGGGAGAAATGAAGATACGCACAGAGGCTGCCAGAGATAAGGTTCGAGTGACTGTGGAAGACAATGGCCCCGGCATTCCAGAAGAAATCAAAGATCGGATTTTTGAGCCATTTTTTACTACTAAATCTTCCGGAGAAGGTAGTGGCTTAGGACTTGATATTTGCCGAAAAATTGTAGAAAGACATAATGGAAATATACATTTCATTTCTAAACCGGGGAAAACACAATTTTTTGTTGATCTTCCTTTATTACTTAGGTCCTAACAAACGTTTGTCTTTGTCATACAATCCAACTAAAAGTTTATCTCCATTTTGATTTCCTTCTAGAAAACGGATCCCGGCATACTTGGCGTCAGTGTATCGGACAGAGTCTCCCTCTTGGAAAAAAAAGGACTCGGCTCCGATTTTTAGATCATAATCACTTCGGTAGTATTGCAAACAAAATTCGGAAGGTTTGAGATCAGTAAAAGAGACTTGCAACCGAACCGGGAGGAACACATCTTCTTGGATCCGAAAGACTAGACATCCTCGTTTTGGTGCCTCTGCATTTTCTTCACTTCCCAAAAAACTCCAGTCATAATTAAGAACCATATAGTCCCCCTGGAATAAGGACCTCGGGTCTCGAGGGAGGAGGGGTAGAAAAACCAATCGACCCTCTTTACGGATTGTCTCTTTTTTTACGACAGCCTGGGTGAGAAATCCAGATAACAAGAGTAAGTTGGTTATGAGAAGGAGGACTATTTTCTCTTTCATCTTTTTTTAACCAGAGGAGAAAAACGTAAACAAACGAAAGCTGCAAAAAATAGAAGAGAGGAACCTAACATGAATTTGGATTTTTCCAAAAGAGTGGTATCTAGGTCGTAATAAAAAGCAAAGTAAAACAGAGTAAGAGAAACCCAGGCCAAATAAGAAAGAAAAGGAATCCCTCTCGCAAACCCTATGAGGAGTAGGAAAAAAGAAGCAATGATTCCAGGAGTTTCGAGTGTGGGAAAAAAAATAAGGCCAAAAATAAGAATCAAAGATCCGAAAGTGAGGGCATTGGTTTTAACGCTCAGTTCTTTGTAGAGTAGAACACTTCCAACAAAAAAGAAAACGAAAGACTGAAACTCTGCAATTTGCGGACTTTGTTTTAATTCTGGGACAAAAGAAAAACCGGCCAAACACAAAAGCGAAATACTGAGAGAGTAAGGTAGGCTTTCCAAGTTCTCAGGTAAACTTTTAGGAAAAGTATAATGGTATACTAAAAACAAACAAGCAGTTGTTAGAATAGGAATGAGGAATAGAATTTTATATTCATAAAGTAAAACTCCTGAAAATACAAAAAACAGAATGGGAGATAAAAACCTTTGGATGGGGTTGGAAAATAAGAAAAAGAAAGTAAGTTGGGAAGTTAGAATGATCCAGAGAATAGAGGTATCTTCGGGCTTAAAAATATCATACAAACCAAAGAGAAATAAAAAAAATCCTTGGTATAAAAAAGAAAAAAAGACGGATCCATAACTTTGTTTTTTTGTTCCCCTTGTGAGAATCGATAGTACGGAAACCGAAATCATCACCAAAAGACCCAGAAAAAAATCTAGTTGTTTGTTGTTCAATAGGCCAAGGACAACCAAACAGAGTAAAAAAAATCCTCCTGCAAGTAGGGATCCAAAAAAACTTAAAAGTTCAATGTACCAAGGAGATTTCATCAGTTACCTTCTTCGATGGATTTTGACTTTCGTAGGTTTTGTAAATGCGAAACCGCCCAAATCGTATAAATTGTGATGAAAAGTCCAAACTGTAGAAAACTGACACCAGAACTATAGGCCCAAATTTGGAAGATATCAGCAGATTTTAGGATCACTTGACTGAGTCCAAAGAGTAAAATAAAACTTAGGTTCATCAATCGAAATCGAAACCATCGATAATAGGAATAAAAAACGCTATAAAAAACGAGAGGTAGTAAAATTTGATAAAATAAATAAGAATGCGCAGATTCAATTTCCTTATGATTCCTAAATAAATTTAAGTTTACCAAATGAAGAAAACCTAAAGACAGGAAAAGCCCAAGACCAGAAAGAAACGATTTAGTATTCGGTGAAAATCGATTGGTTTGGAACCAATCAAAAACGATTATAGTCCCACCAAAGAGAAGTGAGGTGACGCTAAATAAAACATAAGATCCATTCCCTTCTACCTGCTCGGAATACAAAAAAACTGTAGCAGAACTAAGTATCATCCAAAGACCAGCCACCACTCCTGAACGGGAAACTGGTATTAAGAGAAGGGTGAATACCGCCCAACCCAAAAAAAGATCATAAACATCCGCCCCTGTTTGGTAAATTTGACCAAAGACTAGAAGTGCAGATCCAGTGAGAAAAAAAATAAGCGTGAGGCCAATTTCAAAGTAAAGGGATTTCTTCCGAAAGAAGATGGTAATAAAATAGGCGAGAAGGATTAGAAATCCAACGAGTCCCAGTTTCACAAATCGATCAAGAAGGTTCCAGTTAGAGGCAACTAGGAAAAAAAATCCAGAAAGGAAAAGGGCGGTGCCCATGAGTAATAAAGTGGATTCAAAAAAATGAATCCAATCTTCTAAACTCTTTTTTACCATAAGGTAGCGATTACATGGCTTTCTTGGATCACACCTAAGGTTCTAGAATCCACTCCCAGTTCTCTATTGTCAGCTAGTAGGAAAAACGATTTTTCGGGAACCGTCAGTTTTGGCATATCATCAGATTCAGTTTTTCCTTGGGGGATGAGAGGGATGTCATTCGATGCGGATTCAGGAAAACTTGTTGGATCAAGAAGGACACCATTACGAAAGACCATCCGCTTTTGTACATAGATACTGTCTCCTGGTTTTCCAACAATTCTTGCAATCAAAACCGACTTGGGATCGAGAGGTGAACGAACCAAAACAACATCACCAACTCCTAAATGTTTGGATCGAAACAAACGATTGAAGTAAGCTGTGGATCCATTTTTTAAAGTGGGTTCCATAAACTGGTTTGGGATATGTACGGGAGTGATGACGTAGTATTTGACTAAAATCGCAGAAACAAGTCCTACAAATAGGGGGACGAGAAATGCGTATAACCTGGTTTTGAATGGAACTTTGTTTTTCGATTTAGACATGGAAATAGTTAATCTCTCTTCTTAGGCTTTCAGATAATTGGTTCATGGTTTGAGAACTGGATTTGGTTCCTTCACTGGACATGGCTGTGGTTTGCGCATGGTTATTGATTTCGGACATGGATCTGGAAATTTCGAGCATTGCCATTTTTTGTTCGTCGGTGGCTTCCTTGATCATTTCAGAGAGTTCACGAATTTGAGTGACACCTTCGTTGACTTCCTCGTTGGTTTCAATTTGTTTTCTCACGACAGAACGAATCTCTTTTGTCATTTGATTGATGGAGTTAACTCCAGAAATGGTTTCACTTAAAATCACTATGGACTGATCAATTTTCTCCTGGCCTTGTTGGATCTCACCTTCGTTCTGTTTGATGAGTTCTTCAATATCATCAATTGATTTTGCTGTTTTATCTGCGAGTTTGGAAATTTCATCGGCAACCACAGCAAATCCTCTTCCGCTGGCCCCAGCTCTTGCGGCTTCGATGGCGGCATTTAGTGCCAGTAAATTGATTTGTTCGGAGATATTGTGAATGATTTCAACAACATTGGTCATCTCTGAGGAAGATTGGTAAATTTTATCCATGGAAAGTTTCATCTCTCCTAGAGACTTCTCACCTAACTTGGCATCGTTTGTGATCTCTTCCACTCTCACGTCGGCAATTTGAAACTTTTTGTCAATTTCGGAAACAGCCCCGTTGAGTTCTGTCATTTTTTTCATCAGTGAAGCCAAGGTAAAGGATTGGGTTTCTGTTCTCTGGGCGACACTTTCAATTCCCGCTGTAATTTCCTCAACAGATGCAGATATTTCTTCACTACTTGCTGCTTGGTTTTGGGCGGCATCAGATAGGGATAACATAGACTCATAAATATCTGAACTTGTGTTTGTGAGTTCATTGGAAACAGTTTGTGTTTGGTTTACAATTTGGCGTAACTTGGTTTGGAAATCAAACATTGCGTTTGCCATACTTCCAATTTCATCTCGGCTAGAGTCATAAAAATCAGATTGTAAATTGCCTTTGACCATTTCTGAAATTCTAACTTTGATTCTCTCTAAGGGCTGCAGTTTGGATTCGATCACAAGAACTGTAACAATTCCAATGAGTAATACAACAATAATAGAAATTCCGAGAGTAGTAAAAAGACTTGTTAGTGTTTTTTCATACAACTCTGCATTTTCGAAAATACAATAGATGATATAATTGAACTCAGGATTTTTAACATAGAAAATTCTTTTTAAGGTTCCATCTTCAGTGGAATCGGCAAAACCCAGGGCATCTTGTTTTTGAAAGGGAATATCGAAAACTAACTTTGCTTTGGCGTTATTGCCAATTTCTTTTTTGTTGGTGTAGTAAACTATGGTTCCATCACCATCAAAAAATCCCACACGCCCTGAGGTTCCAATTTTAATATTTCCTAAAATAAAACTAGATAGTTTTCCTATATTTAAAAATCCACCTACATAACCTAAAAACTGATCATTTTGATACACAGGCAGTGTATAAGGGGAGACAATATCTCCTGAAATACGTGAACGAATGCTTGTATGTCGAAGGGGTCCTTGTCTTGCCAGTTCCACATCTTCTATAAAAAATATGGAACCTGTTTTGGAACGATCGTATTCATTTGTGGATACAAAAATACCTTCTTCTGGTTTGTAATAAAAGAGAGCTTCCACAGCATGGTTTGTACTTTTTAATTGGATTTCATTTAAGACCCCACGAATTCCTTGTAAGTCTTTGCGAATGATTTGGTCTTTTAGTTTGTTTTCTGCAAATATAGAAAGGGTGAGTCTATCTCGGAAATCAACGAGAGTGACTCGCATTAGAGTTTCCGAATCCATCGCTGCTTGCTCCATACTGGAATGGACTAAGTCCAACTCTTGTTTGAAATTCATTCGGTAGTTTACAATAAATAAAACAAGAATTGCTGCAAAAAAGGAAAGTACTGTTTGGAATCCCAAATTTCTGGAAAGTTTCCTTGTATTGATTCTTTTGTTATGATCGATGCGGATGGAGAGAAGGATTCCTTTGATATTGAATTTGTTTTCTACATAGTCAATAAAAATGGATTGGAAGATGACCGTAAAGGCAAGTGTGAGAAAAAGACCAATTGCCATTTCACTCATAAGGACAAAGTTTTTGGAATGAAGGTAAAAATATAAAGACCCCAGAACAACTAGAAAACCAATTGCGTAGCGAATGATGACATCCAACATAGCAACCTTTGCCAAATGGTCTAACCAGAAGTAAGCCTTTACTTGGTCTCGTTTGGTGCATTCTGGTTTGCCAATCTTACTAATGGAGGAAAACCTGATCCAATAGAAAGAAACAGCGTAAATTATGATTAAAAATGCAGAAATGGATGCCGAAATTAGAATAATTTGAAATTCTTCTCCCGACCATTCTGTAAAAAAGTAAATATAGGCAAGTAGAGTGGGAAAGCCGATTCCATAATTAAAACCTTCTAGACCAAAAATTATAAATTTGATCATTTTACGCATATCCATACCCTAGGGATACAAATCGTCTAAGAATTGTAAACGTAAAATTCCAATAAGAATCTGTAATGAAAGACTCACTTGTTCTAAAAACCATCCAAGAAAAGATTAAAAACTTAGGAAGCCTTCCTGGTTGTTATCTCTGGAAAAATGAGGAAGGACAAGTTATCTATGTAGGTAAGGCACTCAAGTTACAGTCACGGGTCAGATCCTATTTAAATCCTAACCAAAAGGACAGAAAAACAAGGGCACTTTATGTGGAATTATTCGACTTAGATTGGATTGCCACAAGTACAGAAAAGGAAGCCTTACTCCTTGAAGCCACTCTCATCAAAAAACACAATCCAAAGTTTAACGTTAGGCTAAAGGATGACAAAAAATATCCCTTTCTTTGTGTCTCGACAGGTGAAGACTACCCCATGGTATTTTTGACAAGAAAAATCAAAGACAATGGAGATCGTTATTTTGGCCCCTTTACCGATGTCAAAGCGGCCCGCGATACTTTAGAATTGATTCATAGAATCTTTCCAATTCGTAAAACCAAACTCAAACTCCCGCTGGCAAAACCTCAAAGGCCTTGTCTTAACTTTCATATGGGGCGTTGCCTTGGGCCTTGCCAGGGAAATGTTACCAAAGAAACCTACTCCGAGTTAGTGGATGAAATTTTGAATTTTCTCGAAGGAAAAAAAGAACGTTTGGTTTCTGGTTTGAAGTCCGCTATGGTTCAGGCATCCGAAAAAATGGAATATGAAAGGGCTGGATTTCTAAAAACCAGAATTGAAAAAATCATCCAAGTTAGGGAAAAACAAACTGTCGTTAGTATGGATGGTGGGGATGAAGACATCCTCGGGATTAGTAAACGTGACGATGAGGGACAAATGATCATCCTGGAAGTAAGAGGGGGGCGACTCGAAGGAAAAAAAACTTTCCCACTCACTGGACTTTCCTTTTCAGATGATGAAGAAGTATTTACTTCCTTTCTTCGCGATTATTATTTGAATGCCACTCTCCTTCCGAGTATTGTTTTTTTACCTCCTTCGGCCAAAGGGAATTATGATGTCTTTGTCGAAGCCATCACAGAAAAATTTGGAACCTCCATTAAACTAAAATTTCCAGAAATGGGACCAAAGAAGTCACTCCTTCGTTTAGCGGAAAAAAATGCAGATTTAAGTTTAACGGAAAGAATTCTGGCCACAAAACTTCGAGACCAATCGGTGGCGATGAAGGAACTCCAAGACAAATTGAATTTGCCGGTTTTACCACGAACCATTGAGTGTTATGATATCTCTCACTTCCAAGGTTCTTCTCCTGTGGCCAGTGGAGTGATGTTTGTGGATGGTAAACCGTATAAGGCCGGTTATAGGCATTATAAAATGCGTGGGTATGAGGGAATCAACGATCCAGGGATGATCCATGAAGTGATTGCAAGAAGACTCAGTCATTTAGTAAACGAAGAAGAACCATTGCCTGATCTCATTGTGATTGATGGGGGACTCACTCAGTTATCGCGAGCGGCAGAAGCTGCCAATGCTTTGGAGCTTGGCCACATTCCCATGGTGGGTCTTGCTAAAAAAAGAGAGGAAATTTATTTTCCAGGAGAAAAACATCCTTATAGTTTTGATATCCATTCTCCTATGATGCGGCTCCTTCGGAATTTGCGAGATGAGGCTCATCGTTTTGGTGTTACCTTCCAACGTGTCCAAAGGAAGAAAAAAGCCTTAAAAACTATCTTAGATGATATGGAAGACATTGGAGCCAGCAGACGAAAAAGTATCCTTTCCTATTTCCAATCTAAAAAAAAGGTAACAGATGCGACGAAAGAAGAGTTAATGGAAGTTCCAGGCATAGGTCCTGTGCTTGCAGAAAAAATCTACGCTGGCGTCCAAAAACTGAAAAAAATAGAACCATAAATTCCAGTTTCCCACCCAAAACCATTGAGGTGGGAGATGCGAAAACAAACCCTTGTATTTTTTTTATTTCTCCTTGGATCTTGCCAAAATAAAGGAACTGTCCCCTTTCTCTCGTTTGGTGATGGTTTTACAGAAACGCCAAAACTCGAATTTCAATATGGAAGTTTGGAGGAAGATGGGGACTCCATTGAAAATACAAGTTTTACAAGTTTCGATTCGGGTGTCCTTTGTCTGCATTCCCTTCCTATCTCCTTATACAGACGTGAGTTAGGTGGAAAATTTCGGATATGTTGGAAAACGAATGATACCATCTCTGAAAAATGGAAACAGGGTTTTTCTCTCCTAGATAAGGAAAGTAGCGAATACCCTTCCTGGAACCTAAAAGGAAAAAATTGGACTGCTTTACTCACTGAATATGGAAAGTGGAAAAAGGAATCAGACCAGGTGGGGGTCCTCTCAGAATGGGATTCTCAAATTTGGTCCAGCGGTCATGTCACCTATCAGACGTATGCTGTCCCGCATCCCCTATTTTTACAAAGAACAAAAGAAGTTTGTGAAGTTGTTTTTCCTACTCAAAGACTTGATGGTTCCCCAAACAAACACCCCGTGATTTCATTGGAGTTTCCCTGTCCTGATTTGGGGGAGGTGGCTGAGAGAATCGAAAGACAAAATGAGGAGTGGTTACGGCAGTGTGAACCAACAGAGCCAACGCTGACTGAGGTCTTTCGGCATTCCGAATCTTCTTACACTAGATTTTTGGAATGGGAAAATCCAAAAGACTCTGTGATTTGCCCGACTTCCCATTCTTTGGATTGGGAAAAGGAAGGACAAATTACCTCTTTCCATTCGGATCTATTTTCTAAACGAACTCTGATAATTCTGCCTAGGGCGACAGTCCTTTTCTCTGACCACCCCGGATACAAAGGAATTCCGATTCCTAAAGAATTCCTGGCTGATTTAGGCACACAAACGTTAGTTCGGTGGGGAAGTTCTGAATACCAAGATTCTGAATTTTTCTTTCGCCAAGGGTCAGAGTTTTTTTCCAACCAATCGAAACCAGTCTCTTGCCGGGATCAATTCAATCTCTGGAAAACCAAAGATTTGTTTTGCGGAAATCCTGGCCTTCCCAACCGGATCGTAAGGAAGTTAAAAGAAGGCAGTCCTCCCGGCTGCAGTTCTGACCAAATTCAAATCACGGAATTCTATCCGGGGAACCACTTCGATTCTGGGATGCCAATCCCAGCCTACTTTGAATTTCAAAATATAGGGGAGACTTGTGATGGTTCCGCACTCCATTGGATTTTTGAGAATGCCGTTTATCCACTGTCAGCTGTGGAATGGGTTTTGGAATCGAGATCTACTTTTCTTATCACAAGAAAACCATGGTTAGGTTGGAACTTATTAGAGAAAGAGAAACCTTTTTCTATTCCCAAGGTAGTCTTCCAAATTCCGAATTTTATTTGGGAAGAGAGAAAAGGAAAACATCGAAGAGAATTCCAATCAAATCCATCGCTGTATCATTTGCTTCGTTTCCAAGACCAAAACCGATTTTCTGTAATCGTAAGTAATGGAAGGGAACAACCACATGGAAAAACCGGTGCCTCTCCCAATTTTTTGCAATTCGGATTCCAAATGAGTCCCGGATCAATCAATGCAAGTTTGGTAGATTCCCTTCCAACAGAGCTTTTAGAATATAATCCGAATCAGTCTCCTTTTTTGGACTTTGGATTTACGGGGCCTGAGGAGGGGGTTGTATCTTTTGAAAGAGAAAATGGAAACCATTATTTGTTTTGGAAACCGAACGGGATTCAATTCCAAACTCTGGCAACGTCGCCTTCCCTTTGTAATGGAGAGAATTTTTATCAGTTGCCGGATGGATTTTTTTCGGATCCGTTTCTTTCTCTTCGTTACTTAAGAAGAGAAACGGGAGAGTTAGTTTCTATTCTTTTTCTCGATCCAGAACGAATCAGAGAGAAAAGCCTAGGCGGCACCCGTTCCCTCCATCCAGAACCAAGTCCCATTTTTTTTTCTCGTTCCCTTCTTCCTTCCGATCACTGTCTCGGGGATTTTCGAAGTCCAGGAAGGACTAAACAGCGAAGTTTAGAGGTCGAGAGATTGACACCTGCATTTACTTATCTCACCAATCTTCCTTTGGGAAACCAAACAGAGGTAAGATTAGGAAATGGGAATGGCAATATTTTCTTAAGCTTACATACGATAGAACCAAATACTTATTTGGCGATTCCGCCAAATCCATTGCCATTCTCACCCGAAGAACAAATTTATTCCTACTTTTCCGGTCCCTCGCTCCTCCAATCAAAAAGTTTTTTGGAACGTAAGGGCCCAATACAAATCGAAGCTGTCTTTCCCAATCCCCAGCTCTCGCAAAATGAATGGATCTATCTTTGTAACCGCTCAGAAATCCCGGAGGACTTAAGTTTTTATTTGGTGGAAGACGAGGCAAATACCGACGAACTTGTCGCTTACCAAACTCGTTTTGCCAATCTTTTTCCTGTAGGGAAAGCCGGCCAAAGATTCCAATACGATACAACGATTTTAAATCCAGGAACCTGCGCTTGGATTGTGGACCCCGATGGGAAGGATTGGTTTTTTCCCATCTTCCAATCAGAATCAGACTTACTTCTCACCGTAAAAACAACCCAAACCATAGGGAATGGAATTTCTTCCGGTGAGTCCATCCAACTGCGGAAAAAACAAGGCCAGAGTTCGCTTCTTGTTTCCTCCTTCGGCCACAAAGAAAGTCATTCTCCTTTTCGCATCCCTGTGGCGACCGGTGAGTTCTTGTGGCTGAAGTCTGGTACTGCGGGAATGTCGATTGCCGACTTTGAAATCTTTCGTGAGGAATTTTGAACTTCCGTTCAAAAATTTTCCTTATCTTCCTATTCTTCCTTGGTTCGGCTCCAAGTAATGCTGTGGGAATCGAAGTTGGGATTTTGGGATATGAATTGTTTTTAAAAGAAACAATTGCTAAAGAAACGATTCATCCACCTGGTTGGGATTTAAAGATCACAGAACTTGGTCAGGACTTTCAAAAGGTATCCTATTTGAACAGAATTTCCGGCGAATCGATGTTTGTTGGTCTAAGGGATAAAAATAAAAAAGAGAAGTTTGTTTGGGATTTAGACATTAAACTCACTTCAGGTAAGGAAACAGGACTAAAACCATTTTACCTAGGAAAAAACCACTACATTGGGTATGAAACTTCTAAGTTTCTCATCGGTGTAGGTCGACGTGAACATTTGTTTCGTCCGAATAGTTTTCAAACAAGCTTTGACGCGGGGGAGGGTCTATTTCTAGAATTTTTGCCTGAGAAAAATTTAACCTTACAGTTTTTTCTTTGGGATCATTACTCAGGAGCTCTGTTACTTGAGAAAGACCGATTCCATTCCTTACTACAGAATCTAAATCAGAATCGGAAAGATCTACCAGAAGAATCCGAGTCAAACGATAACAAACGAAGTCACCATCGTAGGCATTCTTTTGGACTTCTCTATGGAGATTACTTCAAACTTCGTATGGGAATTCAGTATTTAGAACTAGGAACTTGGGGCCGGCATGTTAAAGACAGTCCGAGGGAAACGAAGAGCTCTGGTGCCGATGGGGATTCTTTACTCAATGGGAATTTAGGCTTAGGATTTGATGCAGAAGTTTTTGCAGTCCAATTCGATTTTTTATGGGCCAAAGGAAATGACAGAACCAGTTCCAAAATTGCAAGTAAACCCGGTTCCCTTCCTATTTCGGGCGAAGCGGTTCAGATAGGGACCGAACTTCGGTTAGGTGATTTTATGGTTCGGAGTTCTCAATTCCTTTCGGACAGGGAGGAAAGAAATGAAAAGAATCAAATCATTCGCGAAGGGTATGTTTCTTTTGGTCCGCATCCTGCACAAACTCCTTATCTTTCCCAAATCTTTCGCATTTTTCCTTCGGCAGCTGTGACCGAATTCGGGTATGAAAAAAACTTTTCCTTGCATGAAGGAAGGTGTTTCGGGTATTTGAATGAACTGGTTCTACAGTTCACCTACCAACAGTTTGTGGCAAAATTCGTAGGTGCTTACTTTTTGCCTTACAGACTCGATCACCCAACAGACGGACGGATTAGTTTTCAAAAAAGAGATTTTGAAAGTTTTTTCATCGGGGAAGGAGTTTTAGAGTTTTCCTTCAAAGAGGATTCTTCTTTTGAACTGGGGATCGGAGCCTCAAGGTTATTTCTACCAGAATCTTTAGCCATCAAATCAAACTTTGGATATGTGTTTGGGAGAATACAAATATGACAAAAAACAGGATTCCCATTTTCTTTTTTATCTTGTTCTCCAGTCTCTTCTGTCAAAAGGCAAAATCAAATCTAGATTTAACTTCTCTTTTATTTTCCTCCTCTCCCGTTTCTGAAATTTATTTCTCTTATCCCGGTAGGGAAGTAGCGGAAGAGAAAAAGAAATTGGTAAAAGAGGCCCTGCTTTCTGAGATTCGAAAGGCAAAAATATCCATTCGTGGCTACTTGTATTCGATCGATGACTATGAAATTCTGACGGAACTTTATCTTAAAAAAAGGATGGGAGTTCAAATTCAATTATTCGGTGATAAGGAGGAAGAGTATCCAGAACTTGAGTCCCTGGGCTTAGATATCAATCGGTGGTCAGGATCGGGAATCCACCATACAAAGATTTGGATTTTTGATGGGCTTCGTTTTTTTACAGGAACCGGTAATTTTACCACTCATGGCCTTTATACAGACAACAATGTCTACTGGACTCAGAACATATCACCGAAAGAGGTGGAGGGAATCATATCCACTCTTGAGGGGAAAAATCCAAAAGGTTATTTCCAGATTGGATCCTTACAGTATTGGACTTCTCCAGAAGCAGGCCTGGAAATCCAGCAGCAGTTATTGGATGCTGTGGACTCTGCCAAACATTCCATTAAATATTTAATCTATTCCCATTATGATCCCGTATTCAGTTTGAAACTTTTAGAGGCAAACCAAAGGGGAGTTCGGGTTGAAGGAATCTACAATTCACCGATGAGTTCCAACCCAGAAGGAATTTATTTGAGCCAAAATCTAGAGTTCCCATCACAGATTTGGGAAGATGGTAACCTTGATTTTGTCTTTAAAAATGATCGTTATTTGGGAGGATTGTTACACCACAAAACAATGTTAGTTGATGATCACATTGTTTATACGGGTTCTTATAATTATTCGGTCTCTGCAAGGGATAAAAATAAAGAGGTCTTCGTAAAAATGGACCATCCATCCATCACGGAAGAATTCCTTAGAGAATGGAAACGAATTCTATGGGCAGCCCTTCCTGTTACAAATTCTTCCTTGAGTTCTGGAGGATTGAATGCAAATACAGAAAACCAGCTCCGTATGTATTCCCTTACGCGCTTTCAGAATTCGCTTTTCCAGACCAACGTTCTATTCAATAGTGAAGGTTTTTTTGATAACAATTCCAATGCTCTCTCGAGTGCCTATAGACAGACATTAGGACTCACAGGTTTGATTCGATCAAAACTAGGCGAACGATTCGAGTTCACTTCCCAGGGAACCGATCCGATTTGGGAAGAGAGCGAAGGGTCAAATTTACAATTGTATCTACAAAATTATTTTTTAGGAACTAAGGTCAGTCTTTCGAATGGCGAAAAGGTCATTTCTCTTTCTTTTTGGGACGGTTCTCATCCTAAAGTCAATTTTTATCCAGATGGGAATTCTACGATTTTAGGTCAGACAGATTTTTGGAAGGGTAAGAATCTATGGTTTTGGGTCCGTACAGAAAAAGGAAATTTCTCCTTTTGTCATACCAAAGAAAAAAACAAACCACCGGAATGGATGGTTTTTATAACGAATCGATTCGAAATTACAGGGAAAATTCCACCAACTTGTTCGAATGATTAATCATTCCATTTTGTCTTCAATGACTGGAACAAGAATCTTTGCGATCTCATCTTGGAGTTTCATGTAATTATTGATTCCTAAATGTGTGATTTGTTTGTTCACATCGTTTAACATCGTTTGTATGAGAAGCACTAGGGTATGTTTTTTATCTGCTGGAAGTTTGGAATCATGGATCAAATCTGACATGGCTTGTCCAGTATTCCCTAGAAAAGAGATTTTCCAAGCACTTTTAAACCCAGTTTTTCAGTTCTAATTCTTTTAACTTAGGAGATAAACGGAAGGTAAAAAATACAATGAAAAGGGTCATTGTGGCTCCAAAAACAACAGAGCCAACAGGTCCTAAAAATTTTGCTGAAACCCCTGACTCAAAGGCGCCAATTTCATTCGAAGAACCAATAAACACTTTATTGATCGCACTCACACGCCCCCGCATTTCCTCAGGAGTCATGGTTTGCATAATGGTGGAACGAACAACGACCGAGACACTATCAAAAACACCAGAGAGAAATAAGGCGATTAGGGACAATAAAAAGGACTCGGAAAGACCAAACACGAGCATACAAACTCCAAAACCAAACACACAAAGTAACAAAACTCGTCCTGATTTTTCCAGCGGTGGTTTGTATGTGAGGTAGTAGGCCATGAGTAGTGCCCCAAGTGATGGTGCCGCGCGTAAGTATCCCAATCCTTCGGAACCAACAAAAAGGATATCCTTGGCATAAACAGGAAGAAGAGCTACAGCTCCACCAAAAAGAACAGCAAACATATCTAGTGCCATGGCACCTAACATGATTTCGTTTTTCAAAACAAACCGAAGACCTTTTAGAAGACTATCTTTCAATGCCTCTTTTTCTTTTCGTTCAGGAAGACTACGTTTGTTTATCCAAAAGAAAAGTAAAAAGGGAAGCCCGATACAAACCGAGTCAAGACCATAAGCCACTTGCATTCCAAAACTTCCATACACAATTCCTCCCAGGGCAGGTCCTATCACGGCACCTGCTTGAAAGGAGGTGCCCATCCATGCTGCAGAATGAGGGTAATGTTCCCTAGGCACTAGTTGTGTCACAAAACTAAAGATAGCAGGGGAGATAAACCCCCTAGCAATTCCAGAAACCAATATCACTAAAAAAATAGGATAGGCTTTGTATGTTTCGAGTAAAAAGGAAAGTGGACCAGTAAAAGCAAATAAAGTAAGAGAACAGAGAAACAAAAAAAACAAACAAATCACAATGATATTGCGACGGTCTCTAAGATCTGCTAGGTGTCCCGCATAGAGAGAAACCACGATTGATGGGACTGCTTCAAAAAGGCCTACTAGACCTAAATCTAAAACACTACCTGTGAGTTCATAAACTTGCCAACCGACAATAGTTGCTTGGATGTTGATTGCAAGAACCATAAAGAACCTTGCGATGATAAAAAAGCGAAAGTCGCGGTGTTTGAAAATGGCCAAAGAAAGGTTTTTCTTCATCTCTCTGACCAATCTTTATTTTCGAAAAATTGGGGCAATCGACAATCTAGGATTATCTTTCAATTAGATTCACTACTCAATTGGAAATTTAAAGTTTTGACAGCTTCTTCATTTCCAACCTGGTCTACAGCATAGTAAAAAAGTTGGAAAGAGCCTTTACAGAGGGACTTCAAATCATAAATAGAGATCTCAGAAATATATGGTTTGAATTCTGTTTGTGTTCCCGACTGACAAGTATAAGCTACAAGTATTTCTTTGGGTCCACTCAAACGGTCTTTTACTGTCAGTTTGATTTTTGTTTCGGGAGAAAGAAACTTCTGGCCCGCTTTTCCTGAGGAGTTCGCTCCTACCCAATCCAATTTTGTTTCGGGAGGTGTTGTATCCTTGATAAAGTCTAAGACTTGCATAGGTTCTTTATTTCCTGCCTGGTCAAGGGAGAAGTATAAAAATTTGTAACTTCCTTCCTCTTGAATCGGTACAGAGGTCATTGCTTTACTAGAATTCCAATGTCCTTCATTGATACGGTAACGAACTTCCGCAACACCGGAGGCGTCATCAGTAGGACTTAAAGTCAACCGGTCTTTTGTCAGATAACGAATGGAATTTTCTTTCTCTTTTACAATGACAAAACTATCTGTCGAGATGACAGATGTAACCTTTTTGGGTTCTGCTTGGGGAACGAATGTTTTTTTAGCAACAAATTCCTTCGGAACTGAAAGTGGGGACCCAGGATCTACGTTAGTAGAAAAAACTTGAGTCCAAAATCCTTTCGCACCATATTCACCTAACCTGCGAACACGAAAGTATTCAAAATCATCTTTTGGTGTTACTGTGATTCGATTTCCCTTGAACTGAATGGACTCCGGAGGTTTGGGTGCAATGCTATCTCCATTTTCATTTGGTTTATCTTGCCAAAGTTCTAATTCGAAATTGGCATCTGGTTCTGCATCAATCAGAACCCGGAGTTCTCTTTTGGGTTTTGAAACCAGAGAACTAAAAACTAGAAAAAAGATTCCAATGCTAAGTATAATTTTTCGATTCATATCCTACTATTCTTCTCTTATGCGTGGTGCTTCTGGAATTTTATAAGGTTGCACGGGAGACTTTCCTTTTTCAACAAAAGTTGCCATTCCTTGTTTTAATTCGACAGTTTTCCCTTGCGCTGCCACATCCACCACTCCTTCAAAACAGGAAATGGTAGAACTGAGTTTTTCATCCAACTCAACACGGAATTCGGTACCTCGTACTCCCGCAGTGGAAGACGGGCTCACAATATTGAACTTGTGTTCGGTGGTAGGTGGATTTGATTTTGTAACTTTTGCATCCAAACTTCCTTTGAAGAGGGCAACTGTCACAGGCCCACCTTTTTTGTCTTCACCCTTCACTTCAAAATGGCTGTTGGTTAAGATTCGCACCATACCAACGTTATTGATATGAACATCGGTTTTTCCTTTTCCTACTGTTTTGATTTGGTCATTCGGATGGAGTTCTTGTCCTAATTTTAAAGGAACCCAGGGGCCTTTTCCACCAGTGCCATTCCATTCCACTTGACCCATCACAAACTCAGTCACACCGACCACAGCTTTACGAAGGAAAACAGGGACGACAAGAGAAAGTCCTGGTTTGATCAGATCAGGATTCGGGATTTTATTGTGCTTCAGAAGTTCTGGCCAACGTTTTGGATCAGATAAATGCCTTTCCGAGATCAGGGAAAGAGTTTCACCCTTCTGGACTGTGATCGTAATGGGCTCTAATGTTTCGCCGCCTTCCGCAAGCAGCGAAAATTGAGTGAATATTATGATAAGTACTAGGATTGACTGTGCGATGAACTTTCTCATATACATATAGTCTCAAACTTATGTTTAAATTTCCAGCGATTTCGAAAAACTTGGGGATTTTTCTAAACAACAACTGTATTGTATTTTTAGAATTTACTGAAGCTTGAATCTGTATTTATCCGAAACTGTCCTAGTGAAAAACTCTACATCACTTGGGTTATGATCTAGATTGTAAGAAATAGATCCCTAAAGCTGCTGCCATATGAGGATGGTGGATGGTTCCATCAATTAACAACTGTTTTACTTCTTCCGGTTTCTTTAAAACAATCTCTATGTCTTCGCCTTCATCAAATTCAACTTCGTGCACAAGTTCCACATCATAAGCCACATAAGAATAGGACCAATTGGTAAACATGGCCGGGTTTCCTGAAAATTTAGCGAGGAGTTTGTATTGGGAGGTATCAGTGGCATATCCTGTTTCTTCACGGAGTTCTCGGATGGCAGATTCCAGTTCGGATCCGGGTCCCTCTTCATCCACAATCCCTCCTGGAATTTCCAAACTATCTTCTCCAATTCCATGTCGATATTGTTTGATGAGTAGAATCTCTCCCGACTTTGTCACTGGCACTACATTCACCCAATTTTTAGATTTGAGTACGTAATAGGTTTTTTCTTCCACAGAACGGGGGAGTTTGATATCAAAACTTGCGAGGGTATAAATCGGAGTGGGGTAGAGGTCTTTCCAGTTCTTTCGTTCTTTCACTTTGGTTTCCTTCTTCAAAGGAATTTCCCAATCCAAGAATTGTATAGAGATTTTCCCTATTTTTTAGAATTATAAAAATCTTACTCTTGAAGAATGGAAGCAGGCTGAAACTATCTACATATGAAATTATATGGTAGCATCACTTCTCCTTTTGTAAGAAGAATTCGTTTTCTCTGTTTAGAATTGGGGATTCCCTTTACTATGGTAGATACAATGACCGAGGCCGGCCAGAAAGAACTTCGAGATAAAAATCCACTTTGGAAAGTTCCTTATGCCGAGATAGACGATGTGAAAATTTGGGATAGCCACACCATCCTCGACTATCTTTTTGAAACTAAAGGATGCGGAAATTTTAGACCCAAAGCGGGCCCTCACCACTACCGCGAAGCAAATTTACAAACAGCAATTGACCAAGCTCTGGATAACGCCATTCTCATTTTTTATTTGAACAAAGAGGGGATCAAACCCGATGCGGCTCCTTATTTAACCAAAAATGCACTAAGAATTAGCTCTATTTTGGATTATATCAAACGCGAGTTAAATGGTCATTTTTTCTTTACCGATGGGAAGGTGGGTCTTTCTGAAATTGCCTTATATACCACTCTCGATTGGATTCGGTTTCGATCCGTTTTGCCGGTGGAGGAAGACCCGGTTTTTGCAGGATTTTTAAATTTCCACGGCCAAAACAAATCCTGGAAGGAAACCGCTCCTAAGTAATAAAGAACAGTCGTTTTTCACTCGACCGGATCGGATTTCTTTGGATTATGTCCCTTACCGGACTCCTTATGAAATTAAATGCGGCGCAAATGGAAGCAGTTTCCACCATCCAAGGTCCCCTTCTTGTCTTCGCCGGGGCGGGATCGGGGAAAACACGGGTGATCACCAATCGCATCGCCCATATGGTAGAAGGGGTCAAAATCCCTGCGAGTAAAATTGTCGCCCTTTCTTTTACCAACAAAAGTGCCAAAGAAATGGCCGAAAGGCTTCGTAAGATGGTTCCCAGAGAAAAACTCAAAGGGATCACTCTTTCCACCTTCCATTCGTTAGGTTTAAAGATTCTAAAAGAACATATTACGAAACTTGGTTATAATGAAACCTTTTTACTTTTTAATGGAACCGACCAGGAAGCCTTTGTTTCTGATCTTTTAAAATCGAAACGGTTGGATCCAAAAAAAGTCCCTCCCAAAGAAATCCTCCGGCGTATCTCTTATGCAAAAAACACACAAGTCCATCCGGCAGACAATGGCCAAACAGGTGAATTTGATTTAGTGGCAGCTGAAGTTTTCTCCCTATATGAAGAGGGTCTGAAAGAAAAAAATGCCATAGACTTTGATGATTTAATTTTACTCCCCAAGCGCCTGCTCGCTGAATTCCCTGAGATTGCGGCTTTCTACCAAAGAAAACATGAATACTTTCTTGTGGACGAATTCCAAGATACAAACCAACTCCAATATGAGTTTTTGTCTTTATTTCGTGGAAAAAGTGACAATCTTTGTGTGGTTGGAGACGACGACCAAAGTATCTATGCTTTCCGAGGTTCGAATGTACAACTCATTCTCAACTTTGAAAGAGAATTTCCTCATGCCAAAGTGGTGAGGCTTCTCGAAAACTATCGGTCTACATCTCTTATCATCCAAGCGGCAAACTCTCTCATCCAACACAACATTGGCCGAAAGGAAAAAACTCTCTATAGTCGAATCCCTTCTGCCGAACGAGTGGAATACTATGAAACTGCCGATGAAAGAGAAGAAGCTATCTTTGTGGCAGGAAGGATCCAGACCTTACTCATTAAAAATGAATTCAAGGGAAAAGAAATCGCCATCCTATTTCGGACAAACTTCCAATCTCGTCCCTTTGAAGAAGAACTTCGTAACCGGAGTATCCCTTACAAGGTAGTGGGCGGTTATAACTTTTTTGACCGTAAGGAAATTCGGGATTGTATCTCTTATTTACGTTACGTGGCAAATCCTAAGGATGATTATTCTCTTCTTCGAATCATCAACTACCCCAAACGTGGGATAGGCCCGGGTACAATGCAAAAACTCCAAGAGGAAGCTTTTACCCACAAACTGTCTTTATACGAAATCTTTCATAAAATGATTGAGAGCCCTGACTATTTGCCCGAAATTAAAGCTAAGGTCAGACAAGAAATCTACCAGTTTGTGGAACTTGTAGATGCTTTTAAAAAGAAGTTTGCGATGTCACCGAAACTGGCACCGGTGCTTCGGGAAATGATCACCCAAATCGGATTCGAGAGGGAAATCTCTATGGAAGAAACCGAGGAGAAGGTGGTGAAAGCCCGGATCTACAATTTGAGTGAACTTGTGAATATGTTGTCCTTTTTTGAAGAGGAAGAAGGCCGAGAGGGCAAAGCCACCGTATTTGACTTTTTGCAAAGATTAGTCCTCCTGATGGAGGATGAACCAAAAGAGGACGAGGAAGACCGCCGGGTCCAACTCCTCACCATGCACCAGTCCAAGGGACTCGAATACGATTTAGTTTTTTTAGTGGGACTGGAAGAGGGAATTTTACCGAACTCACGTGTTATAGAAGAAGAAGGGGAAGTGGTCGATGAAGAAAGACGCCTTCTCTACGTGGGTATGACTCGCCCAAGACGAAAATTGTACTTGACTTCGGCTCGTACAAGACGCAAATTTGGGGAGCAAATCGAGAGTGCCCCCTCTCGGTTTTTAAATGAGCTGTCTCAGGACGCTGTTCTTTTTTTCCCTATGGAAACGAAGGATAGAGACACAGAAACTAAGAATTTCTTAGAGGAATTAGACAAACTAAAGGTAGGCTAATGAAATCGATTCTCCCACTAACCCTCATTTTGGCGTTGGTAGTGGCATTTGAAAATTGTGCATCAAATCAGGAAACCATCCGCGCTGGAGTTTCCAAAGTAAACACCGGGTCTCATTTGGCCCAAATCGAATCCATCGATGCTGATCTCAAATCCTCTTCTCTCTCTGACGAATCCCGAGACAAACTAGTCATCCGAAAAGGAAAACTTTTACTCGATCTTGGAAAATATGATGAATCTATAACTACGCTCAACCAAGTAAACCAGGCTAAGTCCAACCCGGTCCAACTTTCTGAGTGGAACCTCACTATGGGAAAAGCCTATGTGGGAAAAAACGAATATTCTAAAGCCATTCAGTTTTTAAACCAATCAGAAAGATTGGACAAAAACACAAACCTGATGGAACGGAAAAAACTAGTGGTTCAGTCCCTTGTGGCAGAGCGTGAATACTATCCGGCCCTTGCTACTCTTACTAAGACCTACACCAAAGGGAACCAAAAGAAAGACGAATTCTATTTTGAAACAGCTGCTAAGACCTACTTAAAAATGGGTTTTGAATATAAGAACACAGGATTTTACCAGAAAGGTTTGCAAGTTGCCAATTTAGGATTGGAAGAATTTCCTAATAACGAAACTCTGAAGTCCATTCAGAAAGAGTGTTTGGAAGTGTTGCAGCCGGAGGGCAAACTTTAAGTTCTTTTGGAACGAATCCTCTCTTTCCAACGCCTATTTGCCTATAGGTTATTGCTTTCTCAAATGTTCGATAGAATCCGCGAAAACAAGCGGGTTCTATTTTCGTTTTTGGCCCTTGGTCTCATTTTTTTCTGTTTTCTCCTCTGTTATTATGGTTTGGAATTCTATCTTAGAAACTACCGCATTCCGCTGGTTCAACTTAGAAAAGTTGTCTCCTATACAATCAACAAAGAACTCGGGAAAGCAGTTGATATTGGTGTCCTAGACTTCTCGCTCCGAGAGGGCCTAATCATTGAAGATTTGGTAGTTTCAAACGAAGAAGACTTTTCCTTCAACGACCATATGTTAAAGGTAAAAAAAGTTACTTTTCGACTCTCTAGTTATTTCAAAGATTCTCCGACAGTCGAACAAATTGATTTTTATAGTCCTCATTTGGTTTTAAACGAAAATGCGAGTTTAAGAAACCAACTCATCCAATATGCCCAGAATAGCAAATTAAAAGACATCCGATTTCATGATGCCAGGCTCACCGTCAAACAAAGCGATTCAACGTTAGTGGATTGGAAAGAAGGTTGGGATATTGTCTTAAAACGCAAAAGTAAAAAACTCTTTCTTTCGTATAACAACGGATGGTTTTGGATTCCCAACACAACCAGAATCAAAGGAGAAGGACAATTTTCTGAAACTAATCTGGACGAGTTTCAATTTGAGTTTAAATGGAAAAACTATCCTTCCGAAGAAGCCATTATCCTTACCAACTACCTCTTTGGATCCAATGTTCATTCGGCAGTTCTTTCTGGTGAAGGAAAGATTGTTCGTGATCCCTTATCTGGATTTACAGCTAGTGGTGATGTTGAGTTTGAAAACTCATTCATTCCTGTCCCATTTTTTGAAAACTACATCCTAGATGGATTCAGATTTCGCGAAGTTTTTCTTTTTACTCCCAATAAAGAAGAACGCGAATTTTTAGGAACGGACTTCCGAATCAAAACATCAGTAAAAACGGAAATCATCAAAGAACCCCTTTTGGAACGGCGTTTTGAATTTCAAATAGAATCCTTAGAAGACATTGCTGAAAGGATTTCTGACCTTTCTGGAAATTTTAATCTTTCATTGTCTGGAGCCTTAAAAGGGAATATTGATCTTACCGAAACAGGCGATAAAAACAAATGGTTTCGGTTACAAGGGGAACTGATCGGATCGGAAATTGAATGGGATTCTCGGCTCTTACAGTTAGAAAAAGGCAATCTTTCCTTGAAACTTATAGAAGGTAATGAATGGGATTTGAATTTTGATTCTTTACTCTTTGGAAAACCTTCTCATCTTTATGGGCAGGGGACTACTGTTTTTGGTCGTTCGAAGAAAACCGATGGTTCTTATTACTATCCAATGGGTTCTAAAACCAAAATAAATTTCCAAACACCTGACTTCACGGGAAGCGATTGGAAACCTCTGTATGAGGATTGGAAACAGGAAACCTTAGAGGAAATTAGAGAACGCCAAGAGAAATTAATTCCAGAAGAATACTTTTACCAAACCAAAATTTATAAATATTTTCTGGAATCTATGAATTTGGATCTCGGAATTCAAATTGCCAATTATTATCCTTTTAGTGGATCCAAATCCCTTGGGGAATCGAAAGGGAATTTTTTAGTCAAAGACGGAAGGATGAATCTAAATTTGAATTTGGGTATTTCTAACTCAAAAATTTCCATGATTTCTTACTTCGCTAGCAAGACACCTAACTTTGGATTTAGTTTGGTTTTGAATGAATATCCTTGGTCTGATCCATGGATGAATTTTTGTGGCACGGAGTTGAAACCAACTCATGTCAGTTTAGATTATAGTTTCAATAGTATTGGAAGTGATTATTATAGCCTTCATAAAGATGCCCGTACATCTTATTTTCTGAAACTCTTTGGGGTAAGTTTAAAGGATGCTGATTTGGTTTCTAAATTAGAAATGGATTTGAGTCCTTTGAAAAAACCCTTCCAGCTGGAATTTGATTTGAGTCGTTATTCGGATATGGATTATATTTCTAATTTAGTAGTTTCTAGTGAATCTTTAGATTTAAAAGGTTATGGAAATAATAAAAATGGAAACTATGCGTTTACTACGTATGGACTTGTTGGCGAATCCAGAGGAAGTTTTAGTTTTTCGGAAGAGGAAAATAAATGCGTCATCAAATAATCTCTGTTAGTTTTCTTGTCCTACTTTTTGTTTTTTCCCATTGTAAAGAAACAAAAAACCCCGCAGACATTGCGCCAGAAATTTCCAATTTACCAGCCTTTGGTGGGGAATGGATTTTGGAATGGGAGAATCAAACTCACTCTATCAATATCCAACCGGAAGAAAATAAAGTGGTCTGGAATGGAACCGGCGATCTTAGTTTGGAATTGGACTCTGTCGGAATCCGCCTCAGGCCAAGTGATGAAGAAACGATTAAGGGATACTTTTTATACTCAGATCTAAAACCCAAATCTTGGATTGGAACTTGGGAGAATCGTGTGGTCCGTTTAATCCGAAAGGGATCTAAGGAGTGATTGGATTTCCTTAGCAGCTTTTTTGGATGCATTGGTAGTTCCGAGCTCTCTTTCCTTTGCATCCCGAAGGATTCCTTTCATTTTGTTTCTTAGTTTTGTATTTGATAGAATTTTCCACGCCTCTTGGAAAATATACTTCGGTTGGCACTCGTTTTGTGTGATTTCCCGACAAACTTCCTCTCCTGATAGAATATTGGCAAGACCTATGAATTTAGACCTCATCAGTAAAGATCCTAAAAGATAAGTAAACAAACTCACCTTATAGAGAATCACCATCGGTGTTTCAAAGTATAATCCTTCTAAAGTAGCAGTTCCTGAAGCAATCAGAAGTAGGTCACTGGTTTCCATCACTCGGAGGGATGCATTCCATAGGTAATGGATTTGGATGTCGGGATGGATTTGTTTTAAGGAATCAATTTTTTCTAAAAGGAAGGATTCTTCTTTAGCATTGATATTTGGCAGCAGGAAAACTATTTTCTTTTTCTCTAATTTGCATTGTTCATGGAGGAGGGCTGCGGTTCCAAGAATGGGGTCAATGAGCCTACGAATTTCTCCTTTTCTGGAACCAGGAAGAAGGCCTACAGTATAACCGTGGTGGGAGTCAGGAAGTTTTTCCGTGATCATAGGTTCTTTTTTTAGTTTCTCTGGAATTCTTTTGGTGATGGGATGGCCCACAAATTTTGCATTCACACCATATTCAGTATATATTTCTTCCTCGAATCGGAAGAGGGTAAGCATAAGTGCAATCTGTTCTTTGATAAAATAGATTCTGTTAAATTTCCAAGCCCAAATTTGGGGAGATACATAGAAGACAGTCGGGATTCCTCGTAATTTTAATTCTTTCGCCAAACGGAGGTTAAATCCTGGATAATCTATTAAAATAGCAAGTTTAGTAGGTCTATGTGTGGTCTCTTCTAAAACCCGATAGAATATCTTTTTTAGAAAACTGTATTTTTTTAAGGCTTCGGAAAATCCAATCACACTTAAGTGTTCCAATTCTTCCATGGAATCAAGTCCGTGTTCGATCATTCCTTCCCCACCAATTCCATAGAATTTATATTCTGGTTCGAGAATCGCCAATTCTTGTAAAAGATCAGCTCCGAGTAAATCACCGGAATGTTCGCCGGCAATGACTAAGATATTTTTGTCAGACTCATGTCGATGGGATTTTTTTTTGGTTACCATTGAGGACCTTACTTCCGCTTTTTCCTACGACACAAAAGTTTAATTTGTGTTTGGTTGCAAATTCAATTGTAGCTTTTGGATCCACCACCAAGGTTTCTCCTTCTCGAATGCAAAGTGTTTTGCAGCCACTCTCAAGCATTATCTGGAAAGTGTGGATACCGATGGTGGGCAGGTCAAAGCGGTTGTCTTGTTTGGTTTTGGGGCTTTTACAAACAACTGCATCACCTTTCTTTTTAGTATACAAACCACCTCGTTTGATGGTCTCATCTGTCCCTTCTACCGCTTCCACAGCAATTACCGATTCGTCACTGACAACAACCATTTGTCCGATGTCTAAATCGGCCATTTTTTCGGCGTAAAACATTCCAAAGTCGATATCCTTAAGTTCCTGGGAGTTAAACTTTTTGGGAGTATAACGACCTTCGGGAAGGAGTAAGGATTGTAAGTAGATCTTTTGGGAAATGACTTTGACACCCATGGCTTCAAACTCATCGGCGATGGCAAGAAAGATGGGATAGTCATTTCGGTTGATGGTGCGAGCAAGGATGGCGAGAGCCTTGAGATCGAATTTTAACTTTTGGAAGAGTAGGTCTTTACGAACTTTTCCTAGCATCAAAATTCGGGTGATTTTTTCTTTTTGGATGGTTTTTAGAATTTTACCAACTTGGGTAATGTGGACGGGAATCGTACGTGCACTGTGTTCTCTCGGTGTGAAGTCTGATTCAATGAGTCCAAGAAATAAGGGGTCCTCACCCGCAAGGAGGGCTTCCTTCATTCCAATATGGGGCAACTCCCCACCACCAGCAATAATGGCTAATCGGCCTTTGGATACCAACGAGAGACCTTAAGGAGTTCCTGAATCGCTATTGCCAGTAGAAGGCGGAGTGGAGCCAGAGTCGGCTTTTTTGTAATCGGTTACGTAAAATCCAGATCCTTTGAAGATGATTCCTGCACTTGCCGAAATCCTACGTTCGACAGATCCATTTTTTCCACAGAGGCACTCTGTGAGTGCATCATCTTTCATCGACTGGACGTGTTCAAAGTCTTTTCCGCATGTATTACAATGGTAATCGTAGGTAGCCATAGTTCCTCCTCTAATGGATTCCTGTTCTAATTTCAAAGAGTATCACTTTTTCTCTGTTTGGTTCTTTTGCCAGTGGGAGACAAATTTCCCAGGAATACCGGCCTGACTTAAGGGCAGATTCATCCATAGGCAAAGAACGAATGGACTGAATGAGTCCTGTATTTCGTCTCCAAAGGCTTGCGTTCCATTTGTCCCCTTCGCGAGATCCAATGTGTAAGGACAGGTTTTCTCTTCTTTTTTCGCCGTCGAGGACATATCGATTTTTATTTACCCAAATGGATTCCTTGTCTAGGGACAATGAATAGGCTAGGTGTTCCTGGTTGTCATAGTTTAGGTGGAGCTCTAAAAACGAGATGGGGAGATCGGAGTCCGTGGGTTGGAAGGAAAACTCAAAGTAGTTTTTGTCCCCAGAAAGTTTTTTACAAATTCTTTGTACGGACTTTGATTCTTTGGAAATTCCATAAATAGGAAATCCAGTTTCTCCTGAGATACGGACCGAATCCCTAGGAATGTAGTTTCCGAAAAAAGTAGCGGGGATTTGGTTTCCATTCCAACCTTCAAAATCGATGCGAATTTCATTGTCTACAGACTTAAATCGTTTTTCAAATTCTGCGATCAACATGGGGTTTGGTGGAACATCGCTTAAGAATCCAGAAAAGATCCAAGCAGACTTTTGTAAGTTAGGGAAATAACAACGTTTCCAATGCCCTAAACTGCCAGCAATGGTTTCCGTACCCGCATCTTCTTCTAAACAGATTGCCTGTTCCGGTTCACTGATTTTTCCCAGTTCTGAGTTCTCACGGCCGGGCCCAGTGCGGAGATTGACATTTTTTCCTCGTACAATCGCTGTTTGGTGAAAAAGATTGGTATTTGTTGTATTGGCTAAAAAATGCAAACTTTGTAATAAAAATTCAGATTCAATTTCTCCAATGGGTTCAAAAGGAAAACTGAGTAAGTTCGTCAAAGCCCGGCTAAACCGATCTTCCATTCCACGCGGATCTTCCAGGATGAGCTTTAGAAGTAAGTTTGTGACTTCTGATTTGGGAATTGGTTTGGTGAGCGTCAAAATCTTAGTGATGAGGGCTCTTTTGTAACCCTCACCATGTTTTTTTAAATTGGGAAGGTAAGGATCTTCAATATGGTAGTAGGTTCCGCGAGTCGTTTCCCATTCGACAATTTTGGTTCCCGAACGTGATTGGAAAAAAGATTGAAGCCCTTTGGTTGTTTCCTTCTCGTTCATTTTTTTTTCTAATTGAGAGATGGTTTCGGAAAGGATGGTGAGCTCTAATTCAACAGAAGGAATTTCCTTCTCCTGGTAAAGACTGAGGACTTTGAGATAGGATTCCGATTGGTAAAAATCATAAGCTTTGTCTTCTCTCTCGCGAAAGTCAACAAAGGCATAAGTGATAAAGGTTATAAAAAGAAAAAGAAGGCTAACAGCAAAAAATACACGGGAGCGTATCAAAAGTTTCCTCCCGTTTTTGTCTTAAAGATTTTCTGGTAGGAGTTTGGATCTTTCCACTCCGTATTCTTCAAATAAAGCATTTTTGGCAACATAGTATCTGTGTAAATTGATGTTGTAATCTACTTTTGCTCGGACCAGTGACAACTGGTCTTGGACATGAGTATCTAATGCATTTTTGACTGCCAGAGCATTGAACCTTCCTTGTTGGAAGGAACGTAATACTCCATTGTAATATTTTTTAGATTCTTCCTCTGTATGTTTTGCATTTTCCATTACTTGGAAGGAGGCTTTTAAAATATCAATACGAGTTTTTACATCATCAGAAACTGCTTTTGTTAAGTCTGCTTCTTCCAAAGAAACTTGGCGTTTTTGAATTTCTGCATCACGGATTCCTGCTTTCACTCCCTTATCCATAATCGGATAAGAAAGGTCTAGGGAACCTTGCATCACGGGGTATTGGTAGGAAAATACTCCGGCACGGTTATCAGAATAGTTGTTTTGTGGACTAATTGTATTTTGCGCTTGGTATCCGTAGGTTCCTGCAGCCTTCAAAGAGGGAAGAGCTTCGTTTTTCGCAGTTCGCATTGATAATTCTGCGTTTTCTTTTTTACGAATGATAGCACGAAAGTCAGCTCTATGTTTGTATGCGTAATCGATATCGGCGGCATAGTCCAATTTTGTAGGAAGAGCTTCCGAAAGAGGAGTTGTCTTTTGGAAAATCGTGTCTTCTGGAAGGTTCAGAGAACGAATGAGTTTACGACGAGCTTCTTCTCTTTCTGCACTGGCTTGCGCCATCTGTCCTTCGACTTGAGAGAGAAGTGCATTCCATTGGTTCACTTCAAAACTTTCCGAAAGTCCAAGGCCCTGTTTGCGGATGGTAAGATCCCGCACATTCTTTGTATTTTTTAAAAGTTGTTCGAAGGTTTGGTATCCAGATTCCTTTACAGAATAATTCCAATAGTCAACAAGAGTGGCTACCACTTTACTTGCTACCTGGTCTTCCATTTGCTCTCGCAATATCTCTGTTTGGTTTTCTAGGATTTTTTCCATATTCCGTTCATTGGCACCAAAGGCATTTTTTAGTAAATCCTGGGCAATGGTTACAGAAAGTGTATCTGTATATAAAGGAGGAAGTCCGAGAGCTGTAAATCCAGCAGGAGTTTTATTCGGATCTTCAAAAGCGTTCGAGTCAAAACGTTGTGACTTTGCTTCTAGTTTGAAGTAAGTTCCCGTAGTGAATAGTTTTTCTAATCCAGCACTATAGGTATTGGTTTGGGTTTTGGTTCCCGTAAAGATATTGTTTTGGTTGAAAGGAAATTGTTTTTGATCCAATTCCGCTTTGGAAAGGGCACGCCAAGAATACTTTCCCTCATACTTCATCAGAGAAGAGTCTGCCTTTGCTAACTCCAATCGGGCCTGCATGACCTCGCGGTTGTTTTCAATGGCATACTTGACTGCATCTTGTAAGCTAAGCGTAAATCCCTTATCTCCAGACTCCGCAGCCAACAGGCCCACGGAAACGAGGAGGATCAATGTACTTGAAACCCATGAACGTTGTTCCATACTGTTAATTCAGACTCCTCATTCCCTTTGAATAGCTGTTTTTTTTCTAAAGATAGCCCTTATTTTTTAAGGGCTGCCTTCATTTTATCACCAACTTCTCCAATATGTGCACAGATGCTGACCCCAGCGTCTTTCATGGCAGCAATCTTAGAAGTGGCAGTTCCCATTCCCCCGGAAATGATCGCACCGGCATGGCCCATACGTTTTCCAGGAGGAGCTGTTTGGCCTGCGATAAAACCAACTACCGGTTTTTTCACATGCGCTTTGATGTAAGCCGCAGCTTCTTCTTCCGAAGTTCCGCCGATCTCACCAATCATTACGATTCCCTCAGTGTCTGGGTCTTCGTTGAGTAGGCGAACCGCTTCTACGTGGTTCATTCCGGGAACTGGGTCTCCTCCGATTCCAATACAAGTGGACTGGCCAAGGCCTGCCGCTGTAAGGGAAGCAACGGATTCATAAGTCAAAGTTCCGGAACGAGAAACGATACCGATGTTTCCTGGAGTGTGGATAAAACCTGGCATAATTCCCATCTTAACATTGTAACGAGGATTGATCACGCCGGGACAGTTTGGTCCTACCAGTTTCGTTTTAGAATTACGAAGCACACTGTATACTTTCAGCATATCGTGAGTAGGAATTCCTTCCGTGATACAAACTACGAGTGGGATCTCAGCAAAGATTCCTTCCAAAATTGCGTCAGCAGCGAATGGAGGGGGAACAAAGATCACAGCAGCGTTGGCACCGTCTTGGATCATTGCATCTTTGATGGTGTTACGAACCGGAGCAGTTTTTCCTGTTTCGGAAGTCCAGATCTGGCCACCTTTGCCTGGAGTGACTCCGGCAACTACTTTTGTACCATATTCCAACATTTGAGTCGCATGAAAGGATCCTTCTTTACCGGTGATCCCTTGGACGACTACTCTTGTGTTTTCATCAACTAATACAGCCATGTTTTATAGTTCCTATTTTTTGATTAGGGAGACAATTTTGTCTGCCGCGTCACGGAGTCCTTCTACTCCAACAATATTCATTCCGGATTCGTTCAGGATTTTTTTCCCTTCTTCCGCGTTAGTTCCTTTCAAACGAACCACTACTGGAACCGATACGTTTACCTTTTTAGTTGCTTCGATAATTCCGACAGCCACTCGGTCACAACGAACGATACCACCAAATACGTTTACAAAGATTCCTTTTACGTTTGGATCAGAAAGGATGAGTCTAAAACCATTTTCTACAGTAGTAGGGTTTGCTCCACCTCCGACATCCAAGAAGTTTGCAGGTTCAGCACCAGCTAACTTAACGATATCCATGGTTGCCATCGCAAGGCCGGCCCCATTCACCATACAACCGATGTTACCATCTAACTTAACGTAGTTGAGGTTGTATTCTTTTGCTTTTACTTCAAACGGATCTTCTTCAGTGATATCACGGAGAGCTTCGTTTTCAGGGTGGCGGTAAAGAGCGTTTTCATCCAAGTCCATCTTGCAGTCACCTGCAATGATTTCGTTTTGTTTTGTGAGGATGAGGGGGTTGATCTCAAGGAGGGCTGCATCTTCTTTGATGTATGCATTGTAAACAGAGTTTACAAGAGCTGTGAAGGATTTTTGTGCTTCCGCTGGAATTCCTAAAGCAAATGCGAGTTCACGCACTTGTGAACCTTGGATTCCGATTCCTGGATCAATCTGAATTTTGATGATTTTTTCTGGATGAGTTTCTGCAACTTCTTCGATTTCCATACCACCTTCGGTAGAAGCCATAATGATGGTTTTGCGAAAAGCTCGATCAAGTAGGATGGAAAGGTAATATTCCTTTGCGATTTCAAGACCTTGTTCCAAATAAACTTTGAGAACTTTCTTTCCTTCTTCGCCGGTTTGAGGAGTAATGAGTTGCATTCCGAGTATTCTCTCAGCAGCAGCTTTTGCGTCCTCTTTGGTTTTGGCGACTTTGACCCCGCCACCTTTTCCTCGTCCACCTGCGTGGATTTGGGCTTTCACCACCACTACGGGTGATTTTTGGACAACTTCGCTATATGCCTTTTCGAAATCACCGACTGTGTCGATGACCTTTCCGAAGGGAACGTTGGCATTGTGTCTACGTAGGATTTCTTTGGCCTGGTATTCGTGGACTTTCATGGATTTCCTTATGTCATTGGTACGTCCGTAGGACAAACCTACGGATCACTAGGGTAAGCCTCAAGGGTTGGGGGAGATTGTCAAGACCGATTGGAACGTTCTATCCTTACAAACGAGCTTGTGGGAAAGATTCTTCGGATGTACAGAGAATCAGCAGAATTAGTTAGAGGTGGATGGACTCATTTGGTTTTTCCGGGAGTATGACAGTGAACGTCGAACCTTTTCCTTCAGTGCTTTGAACGGTGATTGATCCACCGAGAACCTCTACTTGGGATTTGGTGATGAAAAGTCCAATCCCCCGGGCATCCTCGTTTTTGTGAAAGGTCTTAAACATGCCAAAGATTTTGTTACCATGTTTTTCTAAATCAATTCCGAGTCCGTTGTCTTCCACTACCAGTTGCATTTGCCTTCCTGATTTTTTAGCAGAAACACGAATGAAAGCACCATGTTTCAAACGTACATATTTGATTGCATTGGATACTAAGTTTAGAAGAATACTTTCCAGATAGGCAGGAATGATTTTAAGTTCCAAATGATTTTCGATTTCCATAAACACCTGGATGTTTCGAGATTCAATGGAACCCTTCAGTATATTCAATGTTTTTTGCACTTCCTCTTCTATGGTACAAATTTCCATAGGTTTGTTTAACATCTGGTTGATGGAGATGATATCATTTAAGTGGGTGATCGTTTCGTTCAGCTTGTCAGCTGAAGCATGTAACATATTCACAATGTTTTTTCTTTCTTCTTCAGAAGGGTTCTCTTCTAATAAATCAATAAGGGATGTGAAGTTAGATGAGTGTTGGCGAATGTTGTGTGAGACAATGTAAGCAAAATTCTGTAAACGACTGTTTTGAATTCCTGTAAAATGAAGCATCCTGTTGGTGTTTTCTAAGGCTTCTACTTCTTCCGTAATATCAAATCGAATGGATAAAAATGATTCTATCTTATCATTAGAATCGTAGAGAGGATGGATGTACGTTTGTAACCAGAAAAAGTTTCCTTGTTTCGTTTGGTTTCGTATGATTCCTTCCCATGGACGTCCCGAAAGAATGTCCGTCCACATTTTTTCCCAAAACTCTTTAGGATGAAATTTGGAATTTAGTTTTCTGTGGTCCGAACCTAAAAGTTCGGTTTCCGAATAACCTGAAATTTTGATAAACTTATGGTTTGCCCTTTGTATGACACCTTTTGTATCGGTAACACTAACAATGGCGGATCTTTCAATGGCATCAAGGATCGCTTTTAGTTTTCGGTTTTTTAGCCCGATTGTATTTTGAGTATTTTTTAGTTCCGTGATATCAAGGAAACTGGCAGTTGCACCTTCTAATTTACCATCTGCATTATAAAGAGGAGTTGCATTGATACTCAACCATTTGACTTTTTCTCCATCAGCAATAATGCCATGTTCGCTGTTGTAAACAGTTTGCTGTTTTTTAAGGGCAATTGTTAATGGAAGTTCTTCGGGTGGAAAAGGACTTCCATCTTCTTGGATTTGTCGCCAATCTTTAGAGGCAAAGTATTTGTTTTCAATTTTGTTTATTTCAAGCGAGAGGATGTTAGCTGCACTGTCATTTGCATAAATAATTTGTCCTTGTAAGTTTACAACAACCACTCCGTTAATCATTGTTTTTAAAACGCGGTCTAATTGTGATTCTTTCTCACGGAAGGATTTTTCAGCAAACGATAGTTCGGTGACATCCTCGAGGAGGAAGAAAAAATGTTTGTCCGTAAGTGGTTTGGCTAAGAGCGAATATACTTTTTTACTTTCTGATTTTTTAACTAATAAGTGTTCTGCATTTAAATAAATTGGAGAGTGGTTTTCGTTAGTTAAGCCGGAAAGGATTTGCGAAAGTAAACCTTCTTTTTGTAACTGAGGAAATAATTCTTTTAAGTTGGTTGGATTTTTTTCAAGTGTTTTCAATTCCAAAAATGTTTTTGCCAAAGGGTTAACATACACCAATTGGCTTTCTAGTGAAAACTCACATGTCGGTGATTCGAAAATAAAAACTCCAAAAGGAAGACTGTCTGCAAATAGAACAAATGATGAAGGATTGGTTTGATTGAATGATTTCATCTACTGTTCTGTGCGCAGGTTTCCACCTACGCATTAGATCAGACGAAAGGAACCTGAAATTTCTTGGATTGGATTTGTCTTATAGTTTGTTCCAATAGGGTGAGAGTCTGAGGGAATCGCAGAACTTTCCGTTGGAATTGGTGATTATGAGATCAAAACGATTGGCTCCGTGGGGAGCCAGGTAGATCTCTCCGTTAGGTCCGAGTGCTCCTCCTCTGTAGGAAGTGGTGGTTGGGTTTGGAAAAATCGTCGCGATGTTGTGGGTATTGGTATCGATAGAGATAAAGTTAGAATACATATATGGAATAGGATAAATTTTTCCGTTGGGAGCAAGCACGGCCCCATTGAACATAGAACTAATTGGTGACGGTATATTTATGACCGTTACCATCTGATTTGTGGCTGTGTCTAGGTATAGGAGAGTCTGTGCTGAATAGGGGATTAAGTAGATTCTTCCATTAGGCGTTAGGATCCCTGAAATGTAATCATTTGCTCCAGAAAAAACAAAAGGATGGACGGAGACTGAATCATCATTTGTATCCAGAATGTACATTCTTGTGGCCACCAAAGGAATAAAATAAATTTTTCCCTCGGGAGTTAAGACGGCAGAAGAGAATCCTCCTGATGTTGGTGTTGATACTGAGCCAATCGTTCTCGTTTTTGTATCGTAGTAACGAATGATAGTTTCCGAACTTGGCACAAAGTAAATTTTTCCATTGGGTGCGTACATGGCACCATTGTATGCAGAACCAACCATTGTTTGGGTATCAATGATCGTTTGTTGGTTGTTATTTGAAGTATCTAATGAACGGAAATCATTTGAAACATGCGGTGCCATATAGATTTTTCCTGAAGGACCAAGGGAACCTCCTATAAATGCCACCCCACCTGGACTAACTCCAACGTTGGTATAGGTTTTGGAGCTGGTGTTAATCGATAAAAACATGGGAGAGTCATAAGGCAGGAAGTAAACACTTCCATTCGGTGCATTGAGGGCACCCTGAAAGGCCGTTGTACCATTCCCGGTAACAGAACCGACTGTTTCTGGTCTATATTGCAACAGGGACTCACTGCTACTGGAACCAAGTAAAAACTGTGACTCCATTTCCGCTTTGACGGCAGGCCAATTTTCTGCTAAATGGGTTTCTTCATATTCCAATTGGCAAGCAGGGAGTTTAGGAAAGATACGGTATCCGCACTGACTACTTTTATCTTCTACAATCAGTCTGAATAAAATGTTAGAAAAGAATTCAGAATTTTCTGCATCGCAAAGGTTGTCTGTCTTTGTTTTGGCACAGGAGAATAGTAAGGATAAAGCGAGAAATAAAACAAAGAAACGGTTCATAAAGATTTAAGATTGTACGGTATTGCAAACCCACTTACGGAAGCAAGTAGGAATGATGAATCAGAAGACTACGGAAGACTCCGTAGTAAAAACCCTGGTTGACAATTCTTGGTTTGCGGATCTCAATCACAACTTTTTCGAATTTCGGTTCTTTTTTAGTCAAAAAAAACTTTTGGAAATCCTATCTACTATATTTAATCTTTGTTAGATTGGTTTCGGAACTGAGGTGGGTGTAGAATTTTTTTTCCGTTTGTGGTAATGATGGGAAAAAAATGGGGATCTCTGTTAGGGTCCGTGAGCAAAAGTTTTACATCTCGGATTTTTTCATAACATTCTTTCATAAAGAGTTGGTGGCCACATCCAAGCAGATGATAACCTTCATGGATCAATGTGGATTTGGGACTGGTGAAGAGAATTTGAATGGTAGAAATGTATTTGGCTTTTATGTAACCTCTTGTATTTGTTTGGCCTTCCACAGCACCTTGAACTTCCAGTTTTAGACCCACTCCTACAAAAAGACCTAAGGTTAGGACTTCAAAAGTAATGTCGCCCCAAGTCCGACCTTTTAGGTAAAGGAGTCTGTCACATTGGTTTGTTAACGGAACGGTCATCATATAACCAAGAATATCTGCTCCCCAAAATCCCGGTCTTTCCATAACATCCAGTAGAATCGGTTCGGCTTTTAATTTGTATAAAGAAAGTTCCTCATTCCAAGCCGAAAACAATTCCTCTGTCTCTTCCGCAGTTATATCCGGTTCCCTTAGAATACAAACGCGGAAATTCGCATCAGGTCCAAACGAAATTCCTTCCCGGACTTTTGTTTCATGAAATCCTATGGTGGTGCACTGGAAAAATAAGGTAGGAAGAAGAAAAAAACTAAAAAGAAGAAAGTAGGAATAGAAATTTTTGTTTTTCATATTCAAATTGAATTTTAAAAATCCGTAACACAACGAGTTCGATTGGTTGCATTGTTTGACTTTACATCAGACCCACCACTAGAACTTCCAAAATCTACTATGTAGGCACTAGCCGCACTCAAAGTGCTTGTTGTCGATGTCCAATAGTTTGAAGAAGCTGTATTGGGAAAATAGATGGGATCAAATCCGGGGCTACCAAATGTCAGGTAATAATCTAGGAGACCTCGAAGTTCACTCACATTGGGCAATCTCCATATTTTTCCGGCCAGGTTTAGACCTTGGCAATAACTGACGGCACTAGCCCAATTGGTGATTAGATCCGT
Source organism: Leptospira sp. WS4.C2 (assembly GCF_040833985.1). Taxonomy (NCBI): domain Bacteria; kingdom Pseudomonadati; phylum Spirochaetota; class Leptospiria; order Leptospirales; family Leptospiraceae; genus Leptospira; species Leptospira mgodei. Next base: position 2,172,500 of record NZ_CP162139.1, on the reverse strand, counting down.
TCCCCCTGTACAAGTAGTTAAGTTAGTTTGACCTGCGGTACACCGTTGCCAAACTAAAGAAGTGTCAAGGTCGGTAATCGTACCATTCCCATTGTCTAGCAATCGTTTGGCGGTCGGAGGACTACCATTGGAGACGCAGCGTAGATGATGCATATCGCTGTAGTTACCAGCTCCAATTGAGGACTCAATAAACGTGGGATAGAAGGCTGCAGTTGCTGCCGCATTGGAAGTATTCGTTTTAAAATTAAAACTATCCGTTGCCGGAAAATAAGTTGTATTGATAGAAGGATTGGCAACCGCATAATTGAATGTACTCGAATATTCTTCCATTTCTGGAACTCGCCAATCGGTGCGATTGGCAAAACCAGCTCCCGCATTAAGACTAGTACATTCGGTTTGTGCACCGGAAAAGGAAAATGTAGTAGTCCCGATGGTAGGACAACCAATGCCCGTTTTTCCTCGTTGGCAACTGGTCCAAATAAGTCCTGTGTTTAGGTCTGTTGTGATCTCCACTCCTGCGACCAAACTCGGGCCAACATAATTTTGAGAAAGTCCCTTCTGTAAATGACCATCTTGTCCTGGAAGTGCAGTACAAGTTGGATCCGGGTTATTGGCTCCATCATAACAACTTGTGAGATTGGTTTTTAGCGGGAGTTTTCCCATCCAAGCAGGTTTGTAAGTACAACTCGCAGAACCTTTTGGATTACTAGCAGTGATGGTAAAATTGGTACGGTTTGCTTTCCATCCAAAATAACTTCCTTGGAGCGAAGAAAAAAATGGAGAAAAAGAAATTCCCTCTGGAAGGGGTGGATTTGAAGAAAAACTAATCCTGTTTCCGTCGGTTTCAAAACTTTCAGAAAAGAATACTCCATTGATTTTAGGTACTAAAGGGGGACAGATTAAATAAGTAGGTGGATTTACTTTTAAGACCAATCCGCAGTGATCCGTTTCATCAAAATTTATATAACGAAGGAGTAGGCTTTCCAGATAATCTTCTGTTTTGGGATCGCAGAGATTGCTTAAGGCAGACCTTTGGCAGGAATAGAATAACAAAAGAAGAAAGAAAAGGCAAAGTGATCTATTAAAAGGATGAGTCATTGTAGCTCGAAAGAGTGACCAGATAACAAACGCTCGAACCGCAGTTAAATTTAATCAATTACTTTCTTTCTTATATCGTCAATTTGAGTTCGTAAAGCCTCTACCCGTTTGGAATCGGCTGTTAAAAAAGAAGTTAACCCCAATGTCTTTTCCGCTTTAGGCAGATTGCCCACGAAAAGGTATAGTTGTACAAGATTTAGAAGGTTTGACAAATGGCCTGGGTTACGCAATCGAATCCTTTCTCCCATATCAATGGCCTTTCCGTATTCTTTTGTTTGTTTGTAAGTAAATGATGCTAAATAGATGAGATCGGTATCCCCAGGAAATTCCTCTATATAAGTATTAAATTTCTCGGAGGCTAATTTGTAGTCTTTCATTCGTACCAGAAGGCGAAGGAGTGCCCTTAAGATCTCTTGGTTCTCTGGATTGATTTTATTTGCTTCCACCAAATTGTTTTTTGCATGTTCTAAAAGGTTCTCTTTTATATGAGATCTTGCCTTTCGCATTAGTTCATAGGATTCTTTTCGAATGGATCTTGGGGGCAGGGTTTGGTTTTCTTTAAAAGAAATCCGCATCAAACTCAAATCATCTGTTAACTCGCCTGTTTCCAAAATGGATTGGTAAATAGATTTTAATTCTCCATTCCCTCTTTCTACATGATGTAAAAATAATTCCTCGTCATGATTGATTTTTCTAGAGTCAGTATGGGTTACAAATTCTATATCATCTCGCCCATCAGAACCTAAAACCATAATGTCTCCAGGTTGCAACTGTAAGGTGGAGATTTCTAACGAATTATCCTTAACGGGTGTTCCTAATTTTCTAAGTTCTGAGTTGGTTTTGATAAACTCCGCTTTTCCATTTCGAAATAAAACAGACCAAGGATGTTCGGCATTTAGATAATAAACAAGGCCTGTTTCGTCATCAATAAGGCCCATCACCATAGAGACTAACATGGAACAATCGAAACTTTCAAAAATATGGTGGAGTTCCTGGTAGGCATTTTTTATCCATCGTTCTGCATAGAGTAGTTTGACCGATTGGACTGCCAAAGACCGTTCTAATATGGACTGAACGGCGGCCCCCAATACCAAAACACCCCCAGCTCCCTGTAAGGATTTCCCCATAGCGTCAGCATTGAGAAAAAATGTATAATCCTTACCGCGCAAAGGAACAGTCCTGGTAATACAAATATCGCCCCCAATTTCATTTTCTCTTCCATGGAAGGTGAATGTTTTCTTTTGTTTGATAAAAAAATCTGTTTTTACATTAGCACCTAAGGTTTTATTTAAGCTTAATGGTTTTATTAATAAGGAAGTAAGAAAATAATCCCCATCTTGTTGTTTTTTCAGAAATTCCACAGTTTCTAATGTATTTCTCAATTCAGAAGTCTTCGCTTCAACTAATTCTTGTAAGTTTTCTCGTATCCTTCCGACTTCTCTCGTGGCTTTTTCAAAGTTTTCTGCAAATTGAATAAATTCCTTATCAATCGAAAGGATAGGTAACGAACCCCTTCCTCCACTGGCAAGGCTATTGGCCGATTCATTAATTTGTTCCAATGTTAAATTGATCGATTGGAAAAACATGAAGATGAGAATGACTGCTTCAAAAAAAGTCATAGTGATGAATGTAGAAATGTTGATAAGACTTGCGTTGCCTAATGAAATAAAAACTGCTAAAACGCTAAGAGAGAGAAGGATAAGAATCAAAAGGAAAATAAACTTACCTTTTAAACTCATGATCCCATGATTTTTGTGAATGGTTACGTCACGGTAAGATAAGATTTTTTTGATTTCTACACGTTTGGCACCGGTAAAATAATCGGAGATGATATAAGAAAAACCTCCATAAACAAAAACAGCAGCAAGCCAACCAACAAAAATCAGAGCTAATTCATATAATGGGTGTTTGTAGATGACATGGGTGATAGACACTGAAAGGAATACGAAAGAAGCATAACGAACAGCCGCGAACATATTTTCTTTTGGAAAATTGATAATGGTGTTTAACAGACTTTCCAATTCCAAAATGTCTTTATGTCGAATGGTCTCATTGGGTTTTAGGTTTGCATTGAGTTTTTTTATGTCAGACCGAATGCCATGAAAGCCAAAAGGTGTGAGAATTCCAAACTCGAGACTATGGCCAATCGCAGCAAGGGCAGTCGTGATCATAAAAACCAAAACTACCTGGGGATGGTTTTTAACAGTGAATTCAGGAATTAGGGCAGAACCGAAAAAATATGCGTAAAAAGCACCAAAAAAGGCACCTAGGAGTGAGAAGAAGACAATGGCGAAACTATAAGAAATATATTTATAGAAGAATTTAAAAATAAGATCAAAAATGCTGCTCATACCGATTCCCCTGGGGAAACAAAGACTAAAGGGAAAATAGACTCAGTAAAGATTTTTTATAAATTTATTCTAAAAAAGTTAGATGTCTTATTAAAAAGAACTTTATTCCGAATCTCTCCCATTTAGGTTTCAACCATGGAACTAAAAAATAAGAGAATTGTGATTACCGGTGCAGGCTCCGGAATCGGAAAAGAGACCATGTTGCAAGTGTTAAAGCATGAAGGCGTAAAGGTTCTAGCTTGCGATTTAAATGAAAAGAACATCCTTGTTCATCCGAATGTCATACCTTACAAGTGCGACGTATCTAAAAAAGAAAGTTTGGATAAATTATTCAAAGATGCGGACAAAAAATTAGGTGGGATCGATATTTTTTATGCAAATGCAGGTTTTGCTTATTATGAAGTTATCGGTACTGCGGATTGGGACAGAATCGATCGCATTTATCGTACGAATGTATACTCTCCGTTGTATTGTCTGACGACCCTAAACCTCACAAGAAAAGAACCTTTTTTGTTTATCGTAACAGCATCCGCAATGAGTCATTTGGCACTCCCCGGTTATGCCCAGTATTCATCAACCAAAGCGGCAGTTCGTTCTTTTATCGATGCTTACAAGTTTGAATTGAAACCAGGAAACCGAGTGATGGTAGTTTATCCCATTGCGACAAGAACGCAGTTCTTTGATGCAGCCGGGAAAAAAGTTCCGGTTCCATTTCCGAGTCAATCGGCAGAAACAGTCGCCAAAAAGGTGGTGCGTGGGATCCAATCGAATGCTAGAGAAGTTTACCCATCCCTTCTTTTTCGTTTCATCCAAATTTTGGATCGGTTTTTGTTTATCATTCTACCAATTTACCAAAAAATCGAAGCGATGAAATTGGATTCTTTAAAAAAATAAGTCTATTGGGGAGTGGATTCAACGTTTGGAAAGGGAGATGCAAAGGAAAGGGGAAAACCGGTAGAACGTCGTCTTTCTGCAGATGAAAAGTTTGTCGAAGCTGAGCTTTTGACAACCATTATGAATGTCAGTTCCACTGCCATGATGGTACTCAATCCATTGGGCCAGATTCGGTATGCTAACCCAGCTTCCGAGTCTGTGCTTGGGATCAAACTCAATGACATTTTGGCAAGAACCTATGATGCCCCCGAATGGAAAAATTCCTCTTTGGATGGCGGGTCCTGGCGAGAAGAAGACCAACCCTTCAATATTGTCTTAAAAACAAAAAAACCTGTTACGGACATTCGCCATTCGATTGAAGATTCCGCAGGAAATAAAAAATATTTATCCATAAATGGCTCTCCGGTTTTTGATAAAGCTGGGGAACTAACTTTCCTTGTTTTTCTTATCACAGACATTACAGAAAATGTTCTAAAACAAAAGGCCTTAGAATACAACGAAGTCAAATACCGAACTATCACCGAACTATCATTAAGTATGGTTTATGATTTGGATATAAAAACAGGCGAAAATCTCTGGGGAGGGGCCATTCAAGAAATCACTGGATACACAACTAGTGAATACAGTCAATTTGGGTATCTTGAATGGTTAAATGCAATCCACCCTGATGATAGAGAAATCACATTACAGGTATTTGATGAAGCTCTGTCGAATCACAAAAAATTTTCTGTCGAATACCGATACAAAACTAAATCAGATGAATATGTTTATATAGAAGATAACGGAATATTTTTGTACAATGATGTTGGTGAAGCTTATCGGATGTTTGGTGCAATGATCAACAGAACCAAACAAATGGAAGCAAGCATCGCTCTTCGGGAATCAGAATCGCGACTAGTAATGGCACTGGACGCTGCAAAGATGGGGATTTGGAGTTGGGACATTGAATCAAGAACGATTTATTGGTCTCCTCAAACCTATAATATTTATGGATTCCCTGGAGGAAGTTTTGAAGTAACAGAAGAAAAATTTATTGAGTTAACCTATCGAGAAGACTGGGAATTACTTTCGAATGAAACAAACCTTCTTATGAATGATCCAAACCGTTCTGAGTATCGGATTCGGAATCGAATCAATCATCCAGACGGTAAACTGCATTGGATTGAGGCACGTGGAAAACTCACCCGTTCGAAGGAAGGAAAACCTTTGGTGCTTATGGGTACAGTTTTGGATATCACTGAAGTTAAGTTAAGTGAAGAGGCACTTCGTAAATCCGATGAACGTTTCGAAGCATTTTATCAATTTTCCACAGAGGCTTTCCTTATTTTCGATGAAAATGGACTGACTGTAAAAGATTCCAATTTTGCCTTCCAAAGGTTGTTTGGATACGAATTGGCAGACATTCCATATTTAAAAATCCGAAACCTTCTTACTGCAGAAACCCTACGTAAAATCCGTAAGTCAATTCGTGCGAATGCAAATGACTCTTTAGAAATTGTTTGTAAAAAGAAAAATGGTGATTTGTTTCCTGCACTCGTTTCTGTTAAACGTTTTTTGTATAAAGACACCAATTCAATTGGATATAGCATTTTTGATTTAACTCCCTTAAAGGAAGTAGAACAGTTACGTCTTATTAATTCGGAAATTCGAGATAAAAACAAACTCATTGAAAAACAGAAATTGGAATTGGAAGTTGCTTTCGAAAATTTAAAACGAACTCAAGAACAATTAATCCAATCAGAAAAACTTGCCGCCTTAGGTCAGTTAATTGCTGGAATTGCTCATGAAATCAACAATCCAATTGGTGCAGTAAAGGCATCCAATCAAAATATGTTGGATTGGCAAAAACGGTATGGCCTTGCGTCTCAGTTGTTTCGGGAAGCAATTTTGTCTGTCCCTGTTCCTGAACAGAAGATTGTAAAAACGATTCTTGCAAATTTGGACCAACCGATTGAATTTTATACAGGAAAAGAAGAACGGCTTCGTAAAAAACGAAATAAAGAAGTGTTTTTGACCCATGGTTTCGAGGTTGGCCCTGCAGAGGAATTTGCAGAAGCTTGGGTAGAACTTGGCATTGGGGAAATTGATCCGAATTATTTGCCATTATTTCAATCGCATTATATAAAAGTTTTTTTAGATTATTTAGCATTGGAGATCCAATTTAGAAGGAACACCAGATCCATCCAACTAGCTGTGGATCGAATTTCTAAAATCATGTATGCCTTAAAAAACTTTTCTCGTTTTGACGCGACAGGCAAAAAAAGCAAAGCTTCTATCCAGGACACAATAGAGACCGTACTTACCATCTACCAAAATCAATTAAAACGTGGCATCAATTTGGTGAAAAATTTTGATCCTGTGGCACCTATTGATTGTTATCCTGATGATTTGTTGCATGTATGGACAAACTTGATTTATAATTCCTTACAAGCAATGTCCTTCGTTGGTAATTTGGAAATTGCGGTAAAAGATTGTGGTAATGAAATTCTTGTATCTTTAAAGGATTCAGGTCCCGGCATTCCCCAAGAGATACAATCAAAAATTTTTGAACCTTTTTTTACTACCAAAGCACCCGGAGAAGGGAGTGGTCTTGGATTAGATATTGTGAATAAAATTGTAAAACGACACGGAGGTAGGATTGAACTGACTTCTGTTCCTGGTAAAACTATCTTTTATATTTATCTTCCTAAAAATAATCACTAATTGTGCATCGCGTTGGAAATTGTAGAGATCAGTTCTTCTTCATCCCAAGGTTTTTTTAAACAAGAGATGGGGCCAATTTCTGAATTTAATTCTTCGACAGATTTTTGGTCTGCAAATCCTGTAATGATGACTTTTTCAATTTTTGGATACGACTTATGGACCTTTCTTAGAAACTCATCGCCATTCATTCCTGGCATCGACCAGTCCGAAATGATGATAGAAACAGAGTTTCCTTCTTCTTCCAATTCTTGGATGAGATCCCAGGCTTCTTTCGCATTGTCTGCTGTCAGGTATTTGTACTTTTCACCGAAATGTTGTTTTACTTGCGACTTCATGCTCATTAAGATTATGGATTCATCATCCACAAAAAGAATCGCATTTTTTGTATTTTTATTCTCAGCCACAATTTCCACAGGGGATTGTTATACCTGTTCTTCATTGAATTGCAAGTAAATCTTGCCAAAATCGTCCATTTTCTATTTTTGTTGCTTATGACATCCTATCCAAATCTTTTGTCTCCCTTATCTCTTGGATTCACCACACTTAGAAATAGAACCATTATGGGCTCCATGCATACCGGCTTAGAGGAAGCCCCAAACGGATATGAACGAATGGCTGCTTTTTATGGAGAAAGAGCTAGGGGTGGAGTGGCCCTCATTGTGACTGGTGGGATTGCTCCCAATGAAGCCGGCCGAGTTTCGAGAGGTGGTGGTGTGATGGATACCGAAGAGGAGGCCAATCATCATCGTGTGGTGACAGAGGCCGTACACAGAGAAGGTGGAAAAATTGCGCTACAAATCCTCCATACAGGTCGGTATGGATACCATGATAAAATTGTGGGTGCATCGAATCTCCGAGCTCCGATCAACATGTTCAAACCACATCCTCTCACAGAAGAAGAGATTTTAAAAACCATAGAAGATTTTGCACGTTGCTCCGAATTAGCAAAGTTAGCTGGTTATGATGGTGTTGAGATTATGGGTAGTGAAGGATATCTCATCAACCAATTCATTGCCAAACGAACTAATAACCGAACCGACAGTTGGGGTGGGAGTTTCGAAAACCGTATCAAGTTTCCGATTGAAATCATAAAAGCCGTACGCAAACGGGTGGGGACTGATTTTATCATTATCTATCGTTTGTCTATGTTGGATCTTGTGAAAGACGGTGGAAATATTGACGAAGTTCTTATCTTAGCAAAAGAAATTGAAAAAGCAGGAGCCACCATTATCAATACTGGAATTGGTTGGCATGAAGCTCGGATTCCTACCATTGCGATGATGGTTCCAAGAGCTGCCTTTACTTGGGTCACTGCCAAAGTAAAAGGCCATGTAAACATCCCTCTTGTGACATCGAATCGAATCAACACTCCAGACATTGCTGAGTCAGTCCTTAGTCGTGGAGATGCGGATTTGGTTTCTATGGCAAGGCCCTTCCTTGCAGATTCTTTTTTTGTGAATAAAGCAGCCGCTGGAAAAGCAGAAGAAATCAATACTTGTATCGCTTGTAACCAGGCTTGTCTTGATCATATCTTTCAAGGAAAGATATGCAGTTGTTTGGTGAATCCAAGAGCTTGCCATGAAACTGAATTGGTAATAGAAAAAACAACAAAACCAAAAAAAATAGCCGTTGTGGGGGCAGGTCCCGGTGGGATGTCATGTTCTACGACTCTTGCTGAACGCGGACATTCTGTTACCTTGTTTGATGCGGGGCCGGAACTCGGAGGGCAGTTAAACATTGCACGTCGGATCCCAGGAAAAGAAGAATTTAAAGAAACCATTCGTTACTTTGGAGAAATGGTAAAAAAACATGGAGTCCAGTTAAAGCTAAATACTTTTGTATCGGCAGAGGATCTCATGAAACAAGGGTTTGATGAAGTGGTATTGGCTACCGGTGTCACACCAAGAATTCCAGAGATTCCCGGAATTGATGGAGCAAATGTTCTTAGTTATGTGGATGTGGTTCTCAAAGGAAAACCTGTAGGAAAACGAGCTGTTGTCATGGGTGCTGGTGGAATCGGTTATGACGTGAGCCTATTGCTAACGGATGCAGGTCATTCGTTTACCAAAGAAAATTATCTAAAAGAATGGGGAATTAACAAAGAGATCACAAAGGATGGAGGGCTTGGAACCAAGGACACTTCGCGTTCGGATCGGGAAGTCACAATGTTAAAACGTTCGAATAGCAAGTTCGGAGCTACACTTGGAAAAACGACTGGTTGGATCCATAAAACGACACTCGAAGATCGTAAGGTAACACAAATCTCTGGTGTGACATACAAAGCCATCGAAGCCGATGGGATTGTGATCGAAGTAAAGGGTGAAACAAAAAAGATTCCCTGTGATACTGTGGTCGTATGTGCGGGGCAAGATCCCAACCGGTTACTCCTTGAACCTTTGCAAAAAGCCAATATCCCCGTCCATTTGATTGGTGGTGCAGACCTTGCATCGGAACTCGATGCCAAAAGAGCAATCGATCAAGGTACGAGGTTAGCTACAACCATTTAGTCATTGTTATGGGATCAAATAGGCCTCTTAAAATCAGTGTAAAAAATGCAGAATTTCAGATTTTGTTGGCATTACGAACGAATCGTTCCAAACGAAGCCAAGAAAAGCAAGTTTTTGTGGAAGGAACGGAAGGCATCAAACAACTGATTGAGGCTCGTTGGGAAGTCACTCGCATCTTGTATCGGGATGGTGTGACTTTGTCCCACTGGGGGGAGTCGGTCTTAAAAAAATTCACCAAAGCAAAACAATATGAGATCACACCTGATTTGTATGCGGAACTTTCAGAAAAGGATAATCCTTCTGAGTTGATTGTCACGGCAAAGATTCATACTCATTCCTTGGCTGAACTCATTTCCTTAAAGAAACCGAGGCCGTTTTATTTACTTTTTGACAGGCCCAGTGATTTGGGAAACTTTGGATCTCTTTTGCGATCGGCTGATGCATTCCAAGTGGATGCGATTTTTGTTTTGGGTCATTCGATCGATGTTTATGATCCCAAGGTCATCCGGTCAAGTCTCGGAAGTGTATTCCATACAAAATTGATTTTTTTAGAATCACTTTCGCAATTGGAGATTTTCTTAAAAAACGAAAAGGAAAGGTGCGGACTCAAGGTAGTTGGAAGTGATTCAGAGGGCTCTCAACCTTTGAGAGATCAATATTTGAATTCTCCGATTCTTATCATTCTCGGAAATGAAGCCAAAGGGATGAGTGTTCATTTGCAATCCCTTTGTGATCTGGTTGTCAGCATTCCCATGTTAGGTGTTGTAAATTCACTGAATGTGTCTTGTGCCGGTTCTATCCTACTTTGGGAAGTAGCAAAAAATCGAGATAAAGAGCAAACTGTCTAACCTTACAATGGATTTTTACCTGCAAGTGGCAATCGTTCCATCCGGATTGTATTTTACGCTAGCACCTGATGTAAATTGGATGTATTTGACCCCATCTACACAAACTTCATCATAACCGAAGTATTTTGCGCATCCACGGGATATGGTCCCACATCCCACAAAAAATAAACTAACAAACAAAACGATACGAATGGGTTTAAGTGGTTTCATGTGAGACTCCTTGGTTTACGAAGATTCCATTCCAGACTTCTTCTAAATGAGTTAAATGCGCCGTAAGTTGGTTTCTGTGATAGAGAACAGTATTTGATTTTTTTAAATTATGAATGGATTTTGGTATATGGTAAAGGATTTCTTTTGTATGAATGGTTTCCTCTTCCCAATCGATGAGTTTAAATTTTTTGAGTTTTTCGAAAATAGATTCCAGTTGGGTTTGGATGGTTTCCTTTCGTAGCTCTGAAGCCACAGTGATTTCCGGGAAGCGGGATTCGATTTGTTTTTTAAGTTTTAGTAAAACATCGACTAACTGCTGTTTTTTTATTTTTGTTTCTTTCCCAAATTTTAATAAAACAAAGGAAGTTAAATTTCCTACTGTGATTGTGTAGTTTTTCCCAAGTTTTTCCCCAACTAAGCGAATCACTTGGTCGGCTGTTAGATCCGATCCGATCTGAAATGGTCTGCCATATTTGATATATAACTTTGTCTTTTGGTAAGAGAGATGATCATAGGTCAGAGTAAAACTATTAAAGTGAAGGCTATCAATTTTGGATTTAATATAATAAGCACCTTTTTTGATTTGGTTTAGAAAACCATCATGGCTGTATGTTCCTTCTGGAAACATAAACAGATTCCTTCCTCTTTTGATATTGGCGACAAGGTCTGTCCATTCACTATCCACTTTATCTCTTAGCTCACCAGATTTTATCAGTTCTCTTGCATTATCACGAAAAGGTCGTTTGATCGGAACTGCCCCGATGTAACGTAAAAGAAAGGGAATGATTTTTATAGCATCAATGAATAAAAAGATCCATTTCGCAATTCCTTTGGCCCGAAACTCCTTTTGGAGAAACCCGGGTTTTAAAATGTCTTCTCTTGCAGGAATGATCATTTTGATTTTTGGATTGAGTCTCGGGTAAACCATGGAGAGAGATACAACATCTGCTTCCGATACATGATTGCAGAGTAATGCCGAGGGGTAAGGTGTTTCTAAATGTTCTTCAGTTCCTGAAAAGTTTTCTTCAATGGAGTGAAAAACCACCCCTTTGCCCAAACTCACTAATTTGATTAAAAAATCATATAGGAGGGTATGTTTTTTTGGTTTCATTGGAAATGGTATGCCTCTTCGGATCGGCTAAGTCAATTGGAAAAATGACTGGGCTGTCAGGAGATCCAAAGGGACAAAACGAAAAAAGCTTCGATTCTGACTTGACCTTGTTCAAATACTGAACACATTTTGTAAAAAGTATGGGACTCAGGGGGCGAAGCTACGCCTAGTGACCTGGTTCCGTCCTTGAGTCCGAATCCTATTTTTCCCATGAAAGAAAGTTCCCAGTACAGCGACCACCATTTGAAGCTTTTGCAGCTTCTCCAAGAGAATCCACATTTATCCCAACGGGATGCCTCCGATGTTTTGGGTTTGAGTCTTGGTAAGGTGAATTATATTTTGAAGGCCTTTTTGGATAAGGGTTTTATTAAAATGAATAACTTTCGGAATAATAAAAATAAACTTTCTTATACTTATTTATTAACACCTCACGGTATAGAAGAAAAGGCAAGGATGACTCTTCATTTCTATGAAGTGAAAAAGAGAGAATATGAGGCACTTCGTGCCGAAGTAGAAAAGTTAGGTGATCATTTGGAAAGTCTAGGCTAACGGTCTTTTTGTTATACTTTCACAGGTATCGATTAATTTAAAGTGGGATAACTCACACACTATGAAAAAAGATTCTAAGATATACGTTGCTGGGCATAAAGGATTGGTTGGTTCTGCCTTAGTTAAAATTTTAAACCAAGCTGGTTTTGAAAATGTAATTGGTCGCAGCCATTCCGAAATGGATTTAACAAATCAGAAGGATGTATCGCATTTTTTTGAAATAGAAAAACCGGAATATGTTTTCCTTGCTGCAGCTAAGGTAGGTGGCATTCACGCGAACAACACTTATCCTGCCGAATTTATATTCTCTAATTTACAAATCCAAAATAACATAATTGATGCCTCATACCGTTACCGCGCTAAAAAACTATGTTTTTTAGGATCGTCTTGTATTTATCCAAAATTTGCAAAACAACCTATGGACGAAGGTCAGTTGTTAGATGGTAAACTGGAGCCAACTAACGAACCGTATGCGGTCGCAAAAATTGCGGGAATTGTGATGTGCCAATCGTACAATCGTCAGTATGGTACAAATTATATTTCAGTGATGCCAACTAATTTATACGGTCCAGGGGATAATTACCATCCAGAAAACTCTCATGTCCTCCCTGCACTGATCAGGCGATTCCATGAAGCAAAAATTAACTCATTACCCGAGGTGGTCATTTGGGGCACCGGGAATCCTCTACGAGAATTTTTATACTCAGAGGATATGGCTAGAGCCTGTTTATTTTTAATGGAAAACTATGATGTTACAGCTGATCCGAAAGGCGGAGAGCATGTAAATGTTGGCTCAGGTATAGAAGTAAGTATCAAAGAATTAGCCGAAACGATTAAGGATGTAGTCGGTTTTACAGGTAACCTCACTTTTGATTTAACTAAGCCAGACGGAACGCCAAGGAAACTACTCGATGTATCAAAACTCCATAAAATGGGTTGGAAACACCAGGTTGAGCTTAAAGCGGGAGTAGAGGTTGCTTACAAAGATTTTAGAGAAAATCAGCGGAGTTAGGTTTGATTTCATTGTTGTATTTTAGAATGATCTCTTTTTTTGCGTTTGCCTTTGTCTTTGTCTTTGTCTTTGTTTTAATATGCCTTCACTATTAATCACAATTGCTTTACTTAGTATTATAATTTCGATTTTAATCGTTTATATATATGAGGTTCCCACTGGCGTTGTTTTCTTTACCTTATCGATTGGGTTTTTGTTGTTCGGATTCATTGATACAAAAGAATTTTTGTCCTCTTTTTTTGACGAAACACTTTTGACGATTGTAACTTTGATTTTTATTTCAAAGGGTTTGGAATTTAATAAGTTAATCAAACCACTTAGAAGGTTTCTACTTGCCGGGAAAGAAAGAAATATACTCATAAAATTGAATGTCTTTTCAACAATATACTCAATGTTCGTTAATAATGCTGCCGTTGTTTCTACAATGATTGGGATTTTGAAAAAGCGAAACAGCCAAGAACGACTATTTATGATGTCGATTTCATTCGCATCAATTTTAGGCGGTATGTTGACCTTAGTTGGCACATCGACAAATTTAATCGTGAATAATCTGAAAATAAAATCAGGTTTCGAATCCTGGACTTTGTTGGATTTTTTTGCAATTGGGATCACTCCAGCTATTTTTGGTCTTTTGTATCTATCTAAGGCTCCCTTACAACTCTTCAGCGATCACGAATCTCATAACGGTGTTAGTGATTCCGTTATTGAAGTGAAAGTAAAAGGTAATTCAAAACTAATCGGGAAAACCGTTGAAGCCAATGGACTAAGAAATTTGAAAAAATTATTTTTAGGAGAAGTGATTCGGGAAGATGGAAAATTAATCTCTCCAGCAACTCCTTTTGATATCATCCAAAAGAATGATCGACTAATTTTTATAGGAGAAGTTAGCGATGTAAATATTCTAAGTAAGGTAAACGGATTAGAAGTTTTAAATTCATCATCCCTACATAAATTGACTAACTTAAAAGAAGTTTTAGTTACAGATGAGTCAGATCTGATCGGTTTGACACCAAAGTTAACAGACTTTAGGTCAAGGTTTAATGCGGTGATCCTTTCTATAAGGAGAGGAGCTCGAGTAATTAAAAGAAACATCGGAGAAGAGGTGTTTCGGTCTGGAGATCAATTAACTTTAGCGATAGGCTCCGATTTCAAAAAAACTCACTCTAATTTTTTAAGTTTTCAATTGTCTGATCTAGCCAGAGAGGAAGATTCAGATAGTTATTGGAAATCAGTTTTGTTTTTATTAATATTTTTTGGTGTTTTGGTTTTAAATCTATTTGGAGTTATGCCTTTATTCAAAGGAACTCTGATCGTTTTGTTATTTGCTTTAGTAACAAAAATACTTTCTCTGAAAATGCTGAAAAATGAAATTCCGTATAACCTGGTTATGACGGTAGGCTCTGCATTTGTTATTTCGAATGTGCTGAAGAATCTACAGGCGCCTGATTTGGTTTTATCGTATGTTTTGCCATTTCTTTTGGCTTTTCCAATATTTGTTTCTCTTTTTTTGTATTTCCTTTTTGTGATTTTCCTTACTGAATTTGTGAGTAATGCCGTTGCTGCTGGAATTGCATTTCCGTTTGCGGTCTCTCTAGCAGCTGGTTTGTCAACACCAGCCGAACCTTTTTTTTTAGTAACAGCCTTCGGGGCCAGTGCAAGTTTTCTAACACCTTTCGGATACCATACGAATATGATGGTATATAGTGTTGGGCATTATAAACCTGTTGAATTTTTTAGATTGGGTTTACCTTTAACTTTCATCTATGTATTTGCAGTTTATCTTTCGATTCTGTATCAATTCAATTTACTCTCTTTCGTATTTTAAGCTAACGGAATTATCTAGGTAACAGAACAGTTATGGATTATATTAGTAAAGTTTGGTTTCTTTTGGATTCGAAACAAAGACGCAAAACAATTTATATGTTTGTTTTGATATTCTTTAGTTTGATATTCGAATCCTTTGGAATTGGGATTATCGTGCCACTTGTTTCAATTTTGACCGATTCAAGTCAATTAAGAGAAAACCCATACTTTATAAAGACAATATCATATTTGGGTGATCCTTCACTTGAAACACTCGCCATCTACGCCATGTGTGCCATGGTAATACTCTATACAATAAGAACTGCTTATCTTATTTTTTTTACTTGGGAGCAAGCTAGTTACGCTGCAGAGTTCCAAAGTAAATTATCGCGGTCACTTTTTAAAAAATATTTGGATCAGCCGTATTTGTTTCATGTGAATAGAAACTCTGCTGAATTAATCCGAAACACCTCTACTGAAGTAGCAACCTTAGTATCAATGGTACAACAAGCGCTTTCATTTTTAAATGAAATAATAACAATGTTGGGAATTTCCATTTTTTTACTTTATGTCGAACCGGTGGGTGCTGTCGTCGTAGTTGGATCGTTAGGTTTTGCAGGTGCTATAACTTTCACTCTCGCTAGGAAAAAACTTCTAAACTTAGGGATTCTCCGTCAGAATTTTGAAGGAGAAAGGATTCGCCATTTTCAACAGGGGCTTGGTGGAATTAAAGATATAAAGATCTACGGACGAGAAGAAGAATTCTTGAACAGATACAAAACGCAAAGTGATGGAGCAGCTAAAGTAGTGAAACAATATACTACATTACTTGCATTCCCGCGGATTTGGCTGGAGTATTTTTCAATTTTAGGTTTAGTTGCCTTGATTTTATCCACTATGTATCAAGGAAAATCGTTGGGTGAAGCCGCGACTCTCGTGGCTTTATTTGGAGCAGCAGCGTTTCGTGTGATGCCGTCTATCAATCGTATGTTGGTAGTAATGCAAAATATTAAGTTTTCTTTACCAACTATTGATTTAGTTTATCATGAAATGAGTTTGGTAGATGAAAACAAGAAAGTTTATAAAGCACCAGATGCTGAGAGTAAATTTGAATCTCTCCAATTAGAAAATTTGCATTTTAGTTACGGAGCCACACCAGTTTTAAATGGAATTTCCCTGGAAATTCAATCTGGAACTACAGTTGGATTTATTGGCGAAAGTGGAGCAGGGAAAAGTACTCTCCTTGATTTATTACTTGGTCTCATGTCTCCCAATGCGGGCGACATTAAGGTGAATGGTGTTTCCATATTAGAAGATCCAAGAAGTTGGCAAAGAAAAATCGGTTATGTGTCTCAGAATATCTATCTTACGGATGATACACTTCGAAATAATATAGCATTTGGAATACCAAAAGAGTTTTTAAATGAAGAACGAATTAACTCAGCGATCAAATTAGCTCAATTGGAAAGTTTTGTGAGCAAGTCCGAATTTGGTTTGGATACAATTGTGGGTGAACGAGGTGTAAAACTCTCTGGTGGGCAAAAACAAAGAATTGGAATCGCTAGGGCATTGTATCACAATCCTTCTGTATTGGTTTTAGATGAGGCAACAAGTTCTTTAGATTTGGTAACGGAAAGTGAAGTCATGGATGCAATTAATGCATTACATGGTACTAAAACAATTCTAATCATTGCTCACCGACTTAGTACTCTCCAAAGTTGTGACAGAATTTATCGAATTGAAAATGGAAAAATTTATCAGGATCAATCCTTAGATGTAAAAAGGAACAGAGTATGATTCCATACGGAAGACAAGACATTTCACAAGCCGATATAGATAAAGTTGTAGAAGTTTTAAAGGGTGACTTTTTAACGCAAGGTCCGATGGTCCCTAAGTTTGAAGCAGCAGTTTCAGCTGGTTCTGAAGTGAACTATGCGATTGCTGTGAATAGCGCCACATCTGCGTTACATATTGCTTGTATCGCTTTAGGAGTTGGACCGGGAGATTATGTTTGGACGAGTCCAAATAGTTTTGTCGCTAGTTCCAATTGCGCATTGTATTGTAATGCAAAAGTTGATTTTGTTGATATCGATAAAGAAACATACAATCTTTCTGCGGAAGCACTAGAAAACAAACTAATTGAAGCAGAAAAATCGGGCAAATTACCTAAAGTGGTTATTCCTGTTCATTTTGCCGGGCAAGCTCCCAATTTAGAAAAGATTTTTAATTTATCAAAGAAATATGGGTTTAGAATCATTGAAGATGCATCACACGCAATTGGTGCCTCTTACAAGGGTAGACCCGTTGGTAACTGTGAGTTTAGTGATATTACCATTTTTAGCTTTCATCCAGTTAAAATTATTACTACTGGCGAAGGAGGCATGGCTGTAACTAATGATGAAAAATTATATTCTCAGATGTATAGACTTCGGAGTCACGGAGTTACACGTGATGTGAATCAAATGGTTCACCTTCCACATGGTCCATGGTATTATGAACAAATTGAACTTGGTTTCAATTATCGTATGACGGATATACAGGCAGCTTTGGGATATAGCCAGTATCAAAGATTAAATGAGTTCGTTAAAAGAAGACACCAAATCGCAAACGAATATTTTCAATTATTCAAAAATAAACCAGTTATTTTGCCAAAACAATCTCCCGATTCATATTCGGCTTACCATCTCTTTGTTTTACAATTAAAATTGGATGAATTAGAATCTTCTCAAACTCAAATATTTGAACGATATAGAAATTCGGGGATCCTCGTAAACCTCCATTATATTCCGATTTATAGACAACCTTATTATGCTAAAATGGGTTTTAAAATTGAAGATTTTCCCAACATGGAGGAATACTATAGCCGCGCGTTGAGTATACCTATGTATCCTGGCCTAACTAATGAGCAGTTAAAGGAAGTTGCTGAACGACTTACAACACCCATTGGCCACCAAACTTTATTTTAAAGATGAATCAAAAATTAACTTTGGGTACCGTTCAATTTGGTCTTAATTATGGGATCTCAAACAAAAATGGAAAAGTTTCCATTGAAGAAGCAGAGTCGATTCTTGATGATGCATCATCCAATGGAATCACTGAATTAGATACAGCAGTCGCCTATGGTGAAAGTGAAATCGTAATCGGTCAATTAGCAAAAGGTAGATTTAGTATTTCCACAAAACTTCCTAAGTTGGATCAGGATCATGGAAGGAATATTCGTGATTGGGTGAAACAACAAATTGAGTCTTCATTGGAACGATTGAAGATAAATCAAATTAATACTCTATTCTTGCATGATTCTTCCGTTTTACAGGAGCCTTATGTTCTTGATCTTTATGAAGTCATCATGGATTTTAAATCCAAAAATTTGATTAAGAATTTTGGATTAAGTATTTACAGCTATCATGAACTTGAGCGGATTCCAACCGAAATTGAATACCAAAGAATTCAATGCCCTGTCAATGTTTTCGACCAATCACTGATCAAAAGTGGATGGATGTCAATATTAGCTGAAAAAGGTGTCGAAATACAAGCTAGATCAATTTTTTTACAAGGTTTGCTTTTGATGAGCAAGAATAATCGTCCTACTTATTTTTCAAGATGGACTGAACATTTGAAAAAATGGGATGAATGGTTGGAATCAAATCAGGTGTCGCCAGTTCTTGCATGCATTCAATTTATAAAATCAATTGAGAATGTCACGAATGTTGTTTTCGGTGTGGAAACTCTGGAACATTTGAAAGAAATTATATCACTTTTCCAAACGAACTCTAAGATACTATTTCCAAGCGACTTAGCTTCAAACGATGAAGAATTAATTTTTCCGTTTCGGTGGCAAACGAAATGAAAATTCTTGCCATTGTTCAAGCAAGGATGGGGTCGACTCGGTTTCCTGGTAAAATCATGGAACCTATCCTGGGAAGGCCCATGATCAGTTTATTATTGGAAAGGTTAAAAAAATCCAAACTAATTCATCAAATCATCATTGCAACTTCAGTTTCACCTACTAACGATTCTTTGGTGGAATATGCGAAAAGTTTGAATATTGAGTCTTATCGAGGTAGTGAAAAGGATGTTTTAAGTCGTTTTTATGAAGCTGCCGCATTTTTTAATGCCGATGTAGTTGTTCGGATTACGGGGGATTGTCCACTTGTAGATCCAAACTTAGTTGATAGTGTAATTCAACTTTTTCAAAAAGGTGGATTAGATTATACATCGAATATCAATCCTCCAACTTTTCCTGATGGAATGGATATTGAAGTGTTTTCTTTTGATTCGCTTCAAAAAGCCAATCAACTCGCAGTCGAAGACTTCGATAGAGAGCATGTAACTCCATTTATACGAAGAGAAAAAGATTTTATTCGAGAAAATATCTCTAACTCAGAAGACTCTTCTTCGTTACGTTGGACTGTAGACGAACGTGAAGATCTTGAAGTTATCAAAAATGTATTCGAAAGTTTTACACCGAATATACATTTTACTTGGTTAGATGTGTTAAATCTCGAAAAGTTATCACCTGAGTTGTTTCAGGTAAACAAAAAATTCTTAAGAAATCAAGGTTCAACGATGAATAGTGGTCAAAAACTTTGGAATAGAGCGAAAAAAGTAATTCCTGGTGGGAATATGCTTCTTTCTAAAAGAGCGGAAATGTTCTTACCTGAAAAATGGCCAGCTTATTTCAGTAAGGCGAAAGGATGTAACGTTTGGGACATTGATGGAAAAGAGTATACGGATATGTTTCTTATGGGAGTGGGAACAAATACACTCGGTTATGGTCATCCTGACGTTGATTCTGCAGTAATGGACGTGGTAAAAGCTGGGAACATGTCTACACTTAACTGTCCTGAAGAAGTATATCTTTCCGAGCGCCTAGTGGAAATCCATCCATGGTCTGAGATGGTTCGATTGGCAAGAACGGGTGGGGAAGCGAATGCGATTGCAATTCGAATTGCAAGAGCTGCTTCAGGAAAGGATAAGGTTGCTATCTGCGGTTACCACGGTTGGCACGATTGGTATCTTTCCGCAAACCTCGCAAACGATGACTCACTTTCTGGACATTTGTTGCCTGGCCTTGATCCAACTGGAGTTCCAAAGTCTTTGGCCGGTTCTGTATATCCATTTCACTATAATCAAATTGATGAGCTGGAAGCTTTAATTAAAAAGGAATCGATTGGAGTGATCATGATGGAGGTATCCAGAAATACTGGCCCCACATCTGGATTTTTGGAAAAGGTAAGAGAACTCGCAACAAAGAATGGAATTGTTTTGATTTTTGATGAATGTACTTCTGGATTTCGTCAATCATTTGGTGGCTTACACAAACTTTATAATGTTGAGCCAGATATGGCAATTTTTGGGAAAACTTTAGGTAATGGATATGCTATAACGGCTATTATTGGGCGAAGAAATGTTATGGAATCGGCCCAGTCAACTTTTATCAGTAGTACATTTTGGACGGAACGTATTGGCCCAACTGCTGCATTAAAGACGTTAGAGGTAATGGAAAAATTAAAATCATGGGAAATAATTACTTCGATTGGGACTAAAATTTCTAATGGTTGGAAGTCACTTGCCAATGACACCAAATTGGAGTTAGACTATTGGGGGTTGCCCGCTTTGTCCGGTTTTACAGTCAAAAGTAAAGATTCTTTAAAATATAAAACTCTGATTACACAAGAAATGTTAAAGAGAGGTTACCTTGCCGGTACTTCTGTTTATGCTTGTATCGATCATACAGAAGAAAAAATAGAAAAATATTTCGATAACTTAAAGCCGGTGTTCGAACTTATTTCAGAGTGTGAAAGGGGGCGAGACATCGACACTTTATTGGAAGGCCCAGTTTGTCATTCAGGTTTTAGTCGTTTAAACTAATTCGTTCTGTTTTTAACGCAGTGATTTTATTCCTTACAGAGTACTTTAAATCAAGTGGGTTAGGACACCTGCGTCGGTGTATGGCTTTTGCAGAATTATTCGAAGATCTTGGATATTCTGCAAAAATTCTCGTAAATACGGATGATCCTTATGCCAATATTTTTGATTCAAAGTTTGTAATCAGAAATTGGTTAGAGGATCTAAATTTAGAAGACCAATATGAATGTATCGTAATCGACTCTTATCATGCGTTAAAGTTGCATTATGAAAAGTTTTTGAAATTTACAGATCGTTTGGTGGCGATAGATGACAATACGCGAATCGATTATCCTAACGGCTGTATTATTTATAACGGTGGGTTAGGTGGATTGTTATACAATTACGATACCTCTAAATACAAAAAGGTACTAGTTGGACCTGAGTTTGCGTTAGTTAGAAGACAATTTCATTTACATAAGGATAAAAAAATAATCGGAGAACAAATTCGAAAAGTTTTGATATCCATGGGTGGGAGTGATCCTCTGAATTTAACTTTAAGGTTAATCAGAATTTATGCTTCTAAATTCCCAAACTTCAAATTGGATATAATCATCGGTCCAGGATTTGAAAATTTTCCAACAGATGAATTTTTTAATTCAGATACAATCAGATTCTACAAGAATTTAGATGCAGACTCAATGTATCGTTTGATGTGTGAGTCTGATCTCTGTATTACAGCCGGGGGACAAACAGTTTATGAACTTGGAAAACTGGGAGTTCCATTTATTGTAATAAAGACTGCAGAGAACCAACTGGGGAATCTATTGGGGCTAAATCGAACAGGTCTCGTTGAACAATATATTGATCCAAATGGGTCGGATTTTGAGCAGAAAGTTGAGAGTTTTACAGATAATCTTTCAACAAAGAATGCAAGAAGTTTGATGAATGAAAAGTTAGTGAAAGTCTTTAATACAGACCAATCGGTAATCGTAAGGTCGGTTTTAAATTAAATGTACGATTTGATTTTTTGTGGATTTGGTAGTTTAGGACGATCCTGTTTAGAGGAACTCATTCAGTCAGGTTATACGATTCGTTACGTTTTAACTCATAAGGATTTGAGTTCCGAATCAGTGGATTCACTTGCTTTAAGTAAGAACATTCCCTTTCAATATACTGATCTCAGAAAAGATCCACTACTTCTTGGCGAGTTAATCAAGTTTCATAGTAAATTTCTCATTAGTGTAAATTACCGCTATATAATCCCTGAAGCATTAATTCGAAACTCAAATTATCCATTAAATATTCATGGTTCCTTGTTGCCAAAGTATAGGGGAAGAGCTCCTCACATTTGGGCCATTATCAATGGAGAAACATTCACGGGTGTTACTTGCCATGTAATGGAGGAAACTGTGGATACCGGTCCGATCTACAGCCAGGTAAAGATACCAATTTCAGAAACAGCCACTGGCAATGATTTGATAGAAGAGTATAAAAAAATATACCCAATAGTCTTGCGAGAGTCCCTATTGAAAATTAAATCAAATGAACCTGCACTCCCTCAGGACCATTCACAAGCAACCTACTTCGGTAAAAGAATCCCGGATATGGGTTATATTGATATCCTGAGAACACGTAAAGCAACTATCAATTTTGTTCGTGCCCAAACGAAACCTTATCCTGGCGCTTATATGTTTTTACCGACAGGTGAAAAATTAATAATCTTTAAAATGGAAGAGTATAACTCAGAAAATATAGAAACAAATATACCGATAGGGAAAATTCAGAAGATTAACGCAGGGTATCTTCTTATGGTATCTGATGGACCCGTAATCATTACTGAATATGAAATTAAATAAAATGAATTTTGAAATATCAAGAAACAGACGACCCTTTATCATCGCGGAAATGTCAGGAAATCATAACCAATCCTTGGAGCGGGCTCTGGAAATTGTTGAAGCGGCAGCAAACTGCGGAGTTCAAGCCATTAAAATTCAAACATACACTGCCGATACACTAACGATTGATAAAAGTGATGGTGAGTTTTTTATTTCGGATCCAAATAGTTTATGGAAAGGAACATCTTTATACGAACTTTATAAGAAAGCATATACTCCTTGGGAATGGCATAAAGACATATTTGAATATGCTAATAAAAAAGGAATTTTATGTTTTAGCTCTCCATTTGATCATTCTGCCGTTGATTTTTTAGAAGATTTAAATGTTCCTGCTTATAAAATTGCCTCCTTCGAAAATAACGATTTGCCTTTGATCAGAAAAGCAGCTTCTACAAAAAAGCCAATCATCATTTCAACTGGAATGGCATCTATTGCGGAAATAGCTGAAGCTGTTGACGCCGTTCGTTCTGTTGGAAATCAAAAACTAATTTTGTTAAAATGTACAAGTACCTATCCTGCAAGTCCTGAAAATACTAATATATTAAGCATTCCTGCTATGAGAGAGATGTTTAAGTGCGAGGTTGGGCTTTCCGATCATACGATGGGAATAGGTGTTTCTGTGGCAAGTGTTGCGCTGGGAGCTTCCATTATAGAAAAACATTTCACTTTGAGTCGAGCAGATGGAGGAGTTGATTCAACTTTTTCACTCGAACCTGCGGAAATGAAAGCTTTGGTTATTGAATCTGA
Source organism: Leptospira sp. WS4.C2 (assembly GCF_040833985.1). Lineage (NCBI taxonomy): Bacteria > Pseudomonadati > Spirochaetota > Leptospiria > Leptospirales > Leptospiraceae > Leptospira > Leptospira mgodei. The sequence continues at coordinate 2,148,922 of NZ_CP162139.1, read as the reverse complement.
AAGAGCCTGGTTATCGTTAGGTTCTGTGAAATTAGAAAGGTCGGAAGCTGAACAAAAATCAATCATTTTTAAGAGATCATTGTATGTAGTGCAAGATGTAAAAAAAGGTGAAAAATTTACTGCTGATTCTGTCCGGAGTATTCGTCCTGGTTATGGAATTCCACCTAAATACATCGACATTATCATTGGGTCTGTGGCTAGATACGACATTTCAAGGGGAACGGCAGTTAGTTGGGATATGATCAATGGAAAAAAATAATTTACCTCGGATTTCCGTAGCAATTATCGGTGGTGGTTTAAGTGGCTCTCTACTTGCTATCAATTTATTGAAGTATTCTGTTTACCCAACCCAAATATTTTTAATTGAGTCTTCAAAAAAGAGGTTTGGTCGGGGAGTTGCTTACTCACCAAATTCAATTTATCAAAAGCTGAATGTGCCGGCTAAAAACATGAGTTTGTTCCCAGGGAACCCCTCACATTTTTTTGATTGGTGGAAGGCTAAGGAAAAAAACTATTTTTATTTAAAAGAGAAATTTGATGAGAACTCTTTTTTCCCGAGATTTATTTTTGGTGATTATTTAGAAACAACTCTCAATCAAAGTGTGAACAACAAACCGGATTTTGTTGACTTTTTTTCTATAAATGATGAAGCAATAGATGGAACCTTAACTTCTACTGGATGGATGATAAAACTTTCATCAGGTGCAGAATTAAATGTTCAGTTTGTTGTATTGGCTACAGGTAATATTCCACCGAGCGACCCTTCCTATCTTTCACAGGAAGTTTTGGAAAGTAAAAGATATCTTAACAATCCTTGGGATGAAAGTTTATACGAATCGATTCATTCAAATGAAACTATAGGTATTTTAGGTTCAGGTTTATCGATGGTGGATGTTCTGATGACTTTGAAGAGAAAGGATTTTCAGGGAAAAATCGTTTCTTTTTCCAGATCGGGCAAACTTCCCAAGGTGCACGCAAAATTTGATCTAAATCCTCCAACAAACTTTCCTCTACTTTCTGGAAAAATAAATCAGGATGTTAGGTTATTAAGAAATTGGATTCGAGAGAATCGAGAAGTTTCTGAATCAGTTATTTTGGATGTATTGAGGCCTGTCACATCTTCGATATGGCAGAGTTGGGATACTCGAGATCAGTTAAGATTCTTACGACATTTGAGACCGTTTTGGGAATCCTTCCGTCACAGAATTCCTGAAGAATCGATGGCGATGATTTCCGATTGGGTAAATTCCGGGAAGTTGACTTTTTTACGCACTCGCATTCAGTCTGCAAAATTAGAAAACGAAACTATATCCTTATTCACTGATGATGTAAGTAATGGAAATAGATCATATGATTTTAATCGCTTAATTAACTGCACTGGTCCAGATACTAAATTGAAACAGGTAAAAAGTTCTCTTTATTCCAATTTAATTGAGAAAGGTTATCTCTCAGTTTCTCCGAATGGAATTGGATTTAAAACTACTTCTTGTGGAAAGGTAGTTTCTGTTACCAATGAGAATGTAGAAAATTTATTTTCCCTAGGACCTTTAAGAAAAAACGAATTATGGGAATCGACTGCATTAAGGGAGATTCGGAATCAAATTGCGGAACTAACATCCGTTATTGCCGAAAAAGCTGACAATGAATTTTTTGGAAAAAAAGCCAAATTCGAAAAACTTTGCGAAGATATTCGTAATTTAGTGCCAGATCCAAACATGATTCATAACCTCAGTCGGTTACTTGAGTTTTATAGTGCGGATGAATTGATTCAGATAATATCTGGTACGGTGGGTTGGATTAGACCGGATTCAGGATATAGCCGATTGAAAATTATGTCGGAACCATTTGAACTATTAATGATGGTTTGGTCTCCTAAAGCGGAAACTGCTATTCATAAACATGTTGGTTTCGGAGGGATGTTGCTTGTTCTAAAGGGTGAACTTATTGAGAAAAGTTTTGATACCAGCAATAGTAAAATTGTATTAAGTGATGAACAGGTGTTAAACCAAGGTCAGTATGTTTTGGAGAACTTAAATAGTGTTCATCATATCAGAAATCCAAGTTTAGATACTTATGCAATTTCCCTTCATCTATATCATCCAGTGGTAAATAGTTTAACATCAATGGAAATATACGATTTTGAGAATAACCGAGTTGGTGTTTTAAACGAAAATGCAAGATCTGCTACTTGGCATGAAAAGGGATCAAGTTTTAAAACAATTCAGAATCTTTAGTATAATCAAATCGGATTTTTATGAAAAAGTATGTAGCTACAATTGAAGCGCGAATGACATCTTCTCGTTTGCCGGGGAAGGTTTTATTGCCGGTTTTAGATCGTCCCATATTAGGTTATCTCATTGATCGATTAAAAAAGGTCAGATCGATTGATGAAATTGTTCTCGCAACCACGGTAAATGTCGCTGATGATCCAGTTGCCTTATTTGCAAAATCAGAAGGAATTTCTGTTTTTCGGGGTAGTGAGGATGATGTTTTACTTCGAGTCGTTGGTGCTGCCGAATCAGTCAAGGCTGATGTTATTATTGAAATCACGGGTGATTGTCCAATTATCGATCCAGAAATTGTGGATCAATGCATACAAATTTATAAACACAATACCGCTGCCTATGTTGGGAATGCACATATCCGAAGTTATCCTGATGGAATGGATGTTCAGGTGTTTTCATTGGAGGACTTAAAAAAATCGGGGGAGATGACAACAGATAAATTAGATAGAGAACATGTTTCTTTGTTTATGCGTAATCATCCTGAAATTTTTCCACACCTTCACCTAGTGGCACCATCTTCTATTTTCTGGCCTGAGTTGGGATTAACTTTGGATGAAAAGCAAGATTTTGAATTATTAAAAGCCATTATTGAACACTTCCATTCACTAAAGAATCCGTTTTTCAGTTGTTTGGATTCTGTGACCTATCTAAGAAACCATCCCGAATTATTAGAACTTAATAGTGAAGTAAAACGTAAGGGAGATACTTGAAATTTAGGACTTTTATAGTCGGACTTGGACAAATTGGAATGGGTTATGATTACCATGACAATTTTAAAGAAACATGTTTAACTCATTTGAACGGCGTACTTGCCCATGATTTTTTTGAATTGGTAGGTGCTTTTGATCCTTCTATAGAAAGGAGAGGTGAGTTTGAAGCCAAAACCTCAGTCTCCAGTTTTTCTGAACTTAAATCTGGCTTAGACGAAACTAAACCAGATTTGGTAATCATAGCAACACCCACTGAAAGCCATTACGACATACTCAAACTAATCGTAGATCATTGCCAAGTGAAAGCAATATTATGCGAGAAACCGATTTCCTATTCGGAAGAGGAAGCAATGTCTATGGTAAATATTTGCGAAGAAAACAAGATTCAATTATTTGTGAATTATCAAAGAAGATACCTGCCATCGGCTAGTGAGATCAAAAATAAATTATTTCCAAAACAGGAAAATATTAATTTTATTAAGGGAGTGTGTTGGTATTCAAAGGGACTGATTCATAATGGAAGCCATTTTATCAATTTACTAGAATATTGGTTAGGTCCTTTGGTTCAGATTGAGATCATAGAAGATCACTGTTATTGGTCTGATAAAGATATGGAACCTGATGCCTTGTTAAGTTTCCAGAAGGGCAAAGTGTTTTTTTTGTCTTCTCGAGAATCAGATTTCTCAAATTATTCTATAGAACTGTTAACCTCGGAAGGAAAGTTAACATACAAAAATGGTGGTATGGATGTCTATTGGCAAAAAAAAATGGAAGATTCATTATTTCCCGGTTACACTACACTTTCCAATCAACCGGAAATGATAAAAGATGATTCCGTAAAAGCTCAATTTTTTGTTTTAGATCAGATTGCAAAATATATTCTAAATAAAAATGTAACAAACGTATGCGAAGCATCGACAACATTGAATATGATTAAATTACTCAGTAATAAAAAAGGTGTAAAATGAGCCAAAAGTTAGCGTTATTAGGTGGTTCAAAAGTAATCAATTTTGAGCTCAATCGATATAATTCATTGGGTCCAGAAGAAGTGGAAGCAGCAAAGCAGGTTGTTGAAAGTGGAAACTTATCTCAATTTTTAGGATGTTGGGATCCCGATTTTTATGGCGGTCCCAAAGTTCGCGAATTTGAACAGAAATGTCAGGAATATTTTAATGTAAAACATGCGATCACTGTTAATTCTTGGACTTCGGGTTTGATTGCTGCAATTGGAGCGATTGGAATTGAACCTGGAGATGAAATCATTGTGAGTCCTTGGACTATGTCTGCATCTGCCACAGCCATACTTCACTGGAACGCAATTCCAGTATTTGCCGATATTGAGCCTAATACATATTGCATTGATCCAGAATCGATAGAGAAAAATATTTCGCCTTATACGAAAGCGATCATGGTTGTCGATATTTTTGGACAATCTGCCAATATGCAAGAAATCAATCGAATCGCTAAAAAGTATAATTTGAAAGTGATTAATGATACAGCACAAGCACCAGGCTCAAAATACAAAGGTAAGTTTACTGGAACTCTTGGGGATATTGGTGGTTATAGTTTAAATTATCACAAACATATTCATACAGGTGAAGGCGGAATCTTAGTAACAAACGACGACGAGCTTGCTGAGAGGATGCAATTAATTCGAAATCATGCCGAAGCAGTTGTTAAGGATAAAGGTGTTACTAATCTTTCTAATATGGTTGGTTATAATTTTCGACTTGGTGAAATTGAATGTGCTATTGGGATTGAACAATTAAAAAAATTGGATACCAAAGTAAATTCTCGAATTCATGCAGCAGAAAGATTAAAAAAGGGATTAAGTGGCCTATCTGGCTTAAAACTACCTGAAATTCGATCTGAATCAACACATGTTTATTATATGTTTCCTATGGAAATCGACTCGCAAGTTACGGGTGTAAAGAAAGAAAAAATTTATGAAGCTTTAGTAGCCGAAGGCGTACATGATATTTCCTTACAATATGCAAATCTACACCTCTTGCCAATGTATCAGGAAAAGATTGCCTATGGCTCAAAGGGTTTTCCATGGACTTCGGATATTTGTAAAAGAGATGTCGATTACTCTAAAGGAATCTGTCCGGTGGCAGAAAACCTAAATGACTCAACTTATTTAGGTTATGAGATGTGTGTTCGAGAGTTCTCGGATGACCATGTGGACTTAGTAGTATCTGCATTCCGAAAAGTTTGGGAAAACTTAGATTCGCTAAAATGATTTATTCTTTTTTAGAGAACTATTATTTACGCCCGCTCCAGAAATCGGATTTGGATGGACCTTATTCAAGTTGGTTTTCGGACCAATTGATTACTCAATACAGCTCCCATGGAAAGTTCTTTAAAAATGAAAATTATTTTAATTCATTTTATGAAAATCTAAACAGAGAAGATCAGGTTGTATTAGGGATATTTCATCAAACTGACGGACATATCGGAAACTTAAGTTTACAGGATATTTCCTGGATCAACAGAACTGCAGAGTTCGCGATAATCATAGGAAACCAAAACCACCACAGGAAAGGTGTTTCTTTACATGCAGCTCGCTATATGTTAGATCATGGTTTTTTGAAACTAAACTTAAATAAAATTTACTGCGGTACTTCCGATAACAATCTCGGAATGCAGAAATTGGCATTAACTCTAGGTATGAAAGAAGAAGGGCGAAGAATAGATCATTTATTTCTAGAAGGGAAATATTGTGATATTCTGTTATATTATATTTTAGCCAAAGATTGGCAAAAAAAGTAAATTAAAAATTGATTACGATTGTTTCTCATGATGCTGGTGGTGCAGAAATTCTTTCTAACTATGTTCTGCAAAATAAAACAGACTATCAGTTTGTTTTGGGTGGTCCTGCTATATCTATTTTTAAAAAACTTCTCGGTGACATTCCATTAACTTCGTTAGAAGAATCATTGAATCACACTGATATGTATATAACAGGAACCAGCTGGCAAAGTGATTTAGAAAAAAAAGCAGTTTATTTAGCAAAACAGAAAGGTATTCGAGTTGTCAGTTTTTTAGATCATTGGGTGAATTATAAAGAACGGTTTCTTTTTGATGGTAAATTAGATCTTCCTAATGAAATTTGGGTAGGGGATTCTGATGCTCTTTCGATTGCTAAGGCAGTTTTCCCAGCTGAAATGGTTCAATTAAAAGAAAATGCCTATTTTACATCAGTAAAAAAATATTTTAAAACACAAACAACAAATCGAATTATTAGTTCGGTTCAGAGTATCCTATTCCTCTGTGAAAATATAAGTGACCATGCAAAAAAAGCCTACAACGACGAAAGATATTGGGGTTATACTGAAGAGGATGCAATCCGTTTTTTTTTCAACAATTTAGAAAAGTTAAATATAGGATCAGCTCAGTTTGTGTTTAGACCTCATCCTTCGGATAAAGACGGCAAGTATCAGTGGATTTTAAATTCGTATAGAGATTTTCCGATTTCCATTTCAAATCAAGATAGCTTGTTTGAGCAGATCGCTTTAGCTGATTTGGTAGTCGGTTGCGAGAGTATGGCCTTAATCATTGCTCTGTTAGCAGGGAAAAAAGTCGTAAGTTGTATTCCACCCGGAGGTAAAAAACTCGAACTTCCGCAGGCAGAAATATTGGAATTACGAAGTTTATAAATTGGATTTTAGTTTGAATATGGAAAAAAATATTGTTTGGCTAACACATAAAGTCACTGTCGAAGATCGGGCAAAGATTAAAAACCAAAAGCCATGTATGCTTTGGTTAACAGGATTAAGTGGTTCTGGAAAATCAACTATTGCCAATGCACTTGAAAGTTATCTGAATCAATTTGGATATCATACTGCTTTGTTAGATGGCGATAATCTTCGTTTTGGACTAAATAAAGATCTCGGGTTTTCGGTAGAAGACCGGTCAGAGAATATTCGAAGGATAGGCGAGGTTGGAAAATTGTTTGTTGATGCAGGCATCATTGTAATTGCCTCATTAATATCTCCTTTTCAAAAAGATCGAAAGATGGTTCGAGATTTGTTTAGCGAAAATGAGTTTATTGAAGTCTATATTTCAACTCCGTTGGGAGTCTGTGAGAGCCGCGATCCTAAAGGATTATATAAAAAAGCAAGAATAGGGGAAATTCCAAATTTCACTGGTATTGGTTCTCCTTATGAAGAGCCGACAAGTCCTGAAATAAAAATAGATACAAATGCTTATGAGATCGCACATTGTATTGAATTGATTGTCAAAAAATTGGCCGAGAAAGAAGTGATTAAGTTTTAATTCTGAATGGGTTCCTTGATGCTTACAAATTATCATGAATTAATTAAAAAAATTGCGAACTATGATAGATGTCATGCTGGTCCAGAAATGGAAGCTGCTTATGATGAAGTCGTTAAATATTATGACGGAGCACGAAAGTTTCAATATCCAAGCGGTCAAAAAATCTATCACTGGGAATTACCTCCCTATTGGGTTTGCAAACGAGCGGAATTAATTGATCCGAATGGAAAAACAATCGCATCAAAAGAGAAATCAAATCTTTCTGTGTTTAGTTACTCTCCTTCCTTTTCTGGTAAAATTAGTTTAGATGAATTAAAACCACATTTATTCACCAATCCAAATAAACCGAATGTTATACCATTCCATTTTCGCAATCAATACAGGCACCGATCTCCTGAATGGGGCTTTTGCCTCCCGTTTGAAATATATGAAAATTTAATATCAGGTGAATATTTCGTTAATATTGAATCGGAGTTAGACTATAACGGTAAGGTTACTCAGGTTGATTATTTAAAGAAGGGCAGAAGTAAAAAGGAAGTTATATTTGTCGGTCATTTTGATCATCCAGACCAGATCAATGATGGTTTATCCGGTTGTATTGCTTCATTCGAAGTGATTAAAAGATTACAAACTCTTGATACTAAATATAGTTATCGGGCATTTGCCAGCGTTGAGATTGTTGGATCGGCAGCATATCTTTATAATGAAAAAGGATTCTCCGAGAATATCAAGGCCGGAACTTTCCTTGCGTTATGTGGTATCAACCAACCATTAGTATACCAATCTAGTTTTTACAATCAGAATATATTGGATAGGGCCTATTCCAATGTGATCAATACTCGTGGAAACAAAAATGTAGTTTTTTCTCATAGAGAAAAAATTGGGAACGACGAAAATGTTTTTGATTCAGTGGGATATGAAATACCCATGGGAACTTTCTTAAGATGGCCTTTTGAAAACTATCATACAAGCGATGATAATTTTGAAAACTATTCAAAAGAAGCTATGGAAGAATTGATTGAAAGGACTCTGCAAGTAGTTGATATAATTGAAAATGATTGCATTCCAATTGCTAATTTCAAAGGGATCCCCTCACTGGCTAGCCCGGAAATAGATTTATATTTATCCCCTACGAATATTTCTCAAACAAGAAACTCATCTGCCATAGAAAAATATGGAGATAAACTTACAAATGAAGATTATGAGTATATTCTTGGTGAAACTGACCTGTTATATCATTTTATGAGAATTACATTGCGAATGGTCGACGGTAAAAATACAATCCTTGATATTTGTGAAGCAACGAAAATGCCTTTCAGTTTTGCATTTTGGTATATCAAACAACTCGAACAGAAAGGATTAGTTTCTATTAAGGAAGTAGATCACTTATGATTTTTGTTTCAGGTATGTTTCGCTCTGGTACGACATTTGTAGCCAGGTTACTAAATCAATCTGATGAGATTTCCTTTGCATCGGATCCATTTTTTGCTGTTTTTAAAGAATTTAGAAATACACTTTCAAAAGAGAATGTTCATAAGGTTGATCCACATGCTCCGTTGGAAGATTATTATTTTGATGAAAACAAATTAGATTTTTTCAAAACAATTCAGAATACCAATTTCAAAGATGTCAAAATTCCAGATTTAGAGTATTTAAAGAAATTCACAGCTGAATCATCATTTCCTTATTCAGAGCTGTTATCGAAAGAGATCCATAAAATTACGGCCGATAATTACGGGGACTTCTTAATCCAGGGTGAAAAATTACTTAGACAAACATACGGTAATAAACGGCTAACAGGGTTTAAAGAAGTTTGGGGAAATGAATTCACTCCTCACATTTGTAATTTATTTACCGAAAACGCAAAAGTGATTCATATTGTTCGCGATCCGAGAGCTATTTTGGTATCAAATTTTTATTCAGAGGGAAGATATCCAATTTTATTTTTGGCGCGGCAATGGCGTAAGTTGGCCGCGCTTGCTGATTTTTATACAGAAAAGTTTGAAAATAATCTAATCGTAAAGTATGAAGAGCTGATTTTAAACCCAAAACAAACAGTAGAAGGGATTTGCAATTTTGTTGGTATTCGTTTTGACGATAAAATATTGAATACGGAAGAAATCACAGATGGCGGGAATAATAAGTGGAAACAAAATTCTACATTTGATGAAAAGAATTCAGGCGGATTCAATAAAAATTCTGTAACTCGTTGGAAAGAGAAAATTGAAGAGAGTGATCGTTTGGCATTGGAATTTCTTTGTTTTCATGAAATGAAATTATTGGGTTATGGTGACTTCTTAGATGAAAAATTTGAATCAATTTCCCATTCTAATTTAGAAGACAAAAAAGATAAGTTAGCAAAATGGATTTTGCCATACGCAGATTTGGATTATAAAAGTGAATTTCTAAGAGAAAGAAAGAGAGCCGAATTGCTTTTTAAAGAGCCTTCGGCCAGAGAGAAGGAACTTAATTATTTGATCCCATCCATTTTTGATAAGATAAAATCTGCAGTTAGATAATGAAATATTGCGTTACTTGTTTACAACCGAACACAAGGGTGAATGAAATCTTTTCGCATGATGGTAAATGTTCCGCCTGCGTAAATTTCGAATTAACAAAAAATGTAAACTATTTAGAGAGATACGATTTACTTAAAGAGATTATATCTCAATATCCAAGAAAAAAGGGTTCTTTTTTTGACTGTATCATCGGAGTTAGCGGTGGTAAAGATAGTACACGACAAGCAATTTGGGTGAGAGATAAACTCAAATTAAATCCACTCCTAGTTTGTTTAAGTTATCCACCGGAGCAGGTCAGTGAGTTAGGTGTTAAAAATATTTCTAATCTTATCCAATTAGGTTTTGATGTTTTGTTTTCTGGCCCAGCACCTGGTACTTGGAAACGACTAATGAAACACGCCTTTTTAAAATTTAGCAATTGGGCTAAATCTACGGAAATGGCTTTATATAGTTCTGTCCCGAAGACAGCCATTGCATATAAAATTCCCTTAATATTCATTGGCGAAAATCAGAGTTTACGAGATCGAAAAACTATCGATCCAGAAAGACCTTGGGAATATAATAACCTCATTTCAATGAATACACTTGGTGGCGGTGATCTGAGTTGGATGAAAGAGGCAGGGGTTTCAGAATCTGATTTGATTGCTTATGGTTTCCCTGATAAATCTGAAGTAAAATCAGCAGGATTAAACGTGATTGATTTAGGTTGGTTTATTGACGATTGGGACAACCTTGGAAATGCAAAATTTTCCACAGCTTATGGAATTCATATTAGAGAGGATCGAATTGAGAATACTGGTGATCCATTGGGTGTTAGTGCCTTAGATGAAGACTGGGTTACTTTGAACCAGATGATCAAATATCTTAAATTCGGATTTGGTAAAGTTACAGATTACATGAATGAAGATATCCGTGCGGGTAGAATCACAAGAAACGATGCAATCGAAATTGTTGAAAAATATGACGGTGCTTGTTCTCCAAATTATATTGAAAGTTTTTGTAAATATATTGATATAACTGTTTCTGAATTCTGGGATATTGTTTCAAAATCTATCAATAAAGAATTATTTGAAATTGATTCTAAAAGAGTGATTACTAAAAAGTTTAAGGTTGGAATAGGGTTCTGAAAAGAATACGAATCTCAATACTAGATTATGAGGTTGGGAACCATGCTTCAGTTAAGACCTGTTTAGATCGGATGGGCTTTATTGTGCAAGTAACTGCTGATAGATCTGAAATCGAAGCAAGTGATCTGTTGATTATGCCAGGCGTTGGAACTTTCCCTGTAGCAATGGATTCACTTGAGAAAAAAGGTTTAATTCCTTTTTTGAATTTTTGGGTGAAAGAAGGGCGGCCCTTACTTGGAATTTGTCTAGGGATGCAGATCTTAGCAAATTCATCTACTGAAATTCATATGAAAAAAGGATTAGGTTTCATCGATGGAAATGTTCTGCCAATATCAGCTGAAAATGATTTTCACATAGGTTGGAATCAACTTAGTATAAAGGAAACGAATTCATTTCTTTCCGCTTTCGATGGAACCGATTTTTATTTTAATCATTCGTTTGCTTATGAGGAAAACGTCGATGCGTCCCTTGCAACTACAAAGTATGTAAGAACATTTCCATCAATTGTCAAACATGGACAAGTAATCGGATTACAATTTCATCCAGAGAAAAGCCAGGGAATAGGCAAAGATTTCTTTGCGAAGATTATAAGAGAAATGGTAAATGGCATTTAAAAAGAGATTAATCGGTTCGATCTTCGTACGGGATGGGATCGCTGTTCAATCATTTTCATTTCAAAGATACCTTCCGTTAGGTAATCCCGTTATATTAGCTGAAAATTTAGATCGATGGGGTGTGGATGAAATTGTTGTTCTCTCGATTGATAATACGAAAAAAGAGATAAGCCCAAGTTTAGATTTATTAAATGAAATATCAAGAAGGGTAAATACACCAATTACGTATGGGGGAGGAATTAAAAATTTAAAACATGCCCTGGATGTGATTCACTCCGGTGCAGATCGCATTATAGTTGATCAACTTTACTACAGCGATATTTCTCAAATTAAACTCATCTCCGAATCCATTGGATCACAGGCAGTAATCATTTCCTTACCTTGCAGTTTAAATGAAGGTCAATTTTCCCATTATAATTATATTACAAAGACTTCGCAAAGAATGGATCCGAAATCATTTCCTTTGATAGAACAATATATTGCCTCGGAATTTCTGATCATGGATCATTTAAACGATGGTCAAATGAATGGATTCTCTGAGAGATTGGTTGATTATTTTCCACTAGATATATCTTTGCTTTGTTTTGGTGGAATTACAGAGAGTGATCAAGTAAACAGATTATTGTCCAAACCAAACGTAGCAGGTGTTTGTATCGGAAATTCTTTGAACTATAAAGAACATTATTATCACAAAATTAAGTTAGAATTATCGCATTCATTATTAAGAAATGCAACTTTTGAATCAGAAAAAAATTAAAGCTAACCTTTCAGTTCAGTTATAAAATCATCAAAATCGAAAATAATTAGTCCTTTTAAAAAATGAAATATCAGCTATCAGAATTGAAAATTTGCAGAAGATGCCTTTATACCAATTTTCATCCATTGGGTCTTGTGATTGATGATGAGGGAATTTGTTCTGGATGTCGCATCCATGAAGAAAAAGACGAAATTGATTGGAATTCTAAGAAGAATAAGCTAATTGAAATGATAAAACCTTACCGGAGTAAATCCGGAAGAAATTATGATTGTATAGTTCCTGTAACTGGTGGTCAAGACTCTTATTATATAGTACATATCGTTAAGAATATTCTGAAATTAAATCCATTACTTGTTTCCTATAATAAATATTACAATACTGAAGTTGGTATTAAGAACTTATCAAATCTAAGAATTCAGTTTAATGTTGATTTGATTATTCAGAATGTGAAACCTGATTCGGTGAAAAAAATTACACGGCAAACTTTGGCTGAGTATGGTTCTATTTATTGGCATTGTCTTGCTGGCCAATCTGTCTTTCCTGTGCAAACATCTGTTAAATATAAGATTCCTCTAATTATTTGGGGAGCCCATCAAGGAATGGAGCAAGTTGGTATGTTTTCCCATCATCATGAAGTAGAAATGTCCAGGCGATATCGTAAAGATCATGATTTGTTCGGAGTAGAAGCTGAGGATTTACTTGGAATTTCCGGTAGTTTATCGGAAGAGGATGTTTGGCAGTATTTTTATCCCAGCGTTTTTGACCTGCATGTAACTGGAACAAGGGGAATCTATTTAGCTAATTTTTTTCGTTGGGATCCGATTGCTCAGCACGAAGAAATGATTAAAACATATGGTTATAAAACTTCGAAATTGAATCGCACACCTGATCAATATGATTATATTGATTGTTTTAATTATTCAAATTTACATGACTGGATTAAACTTAAAAAAACAGGTTATTCAAAAGTAACCGATCATGTAACAAGAGAAATTCGCCACAAACGTATTACGCGGAAACAGGGAATTTCTATAATTAGGAATTATGAATCACGAGAGCCAGAATTTCGTAAAATTTTTTTAGAGTGGTTGAATCTCGACAATCGATCGTTTGAGTTTATTTTGGGCGAACACCAACATCCTATATTCTGGAAAGAAGTCGAATATCGGAAATATCAATTTGCCGGTCCGTCCACATTGTTTGATATCGAAAAGGAAAAGTCTGAATTTGTTTGGCCTTCCATTGACAATCATTTTGAAAATAATACTGAAGATTATATTACCATTGGAAAAGGATATCCATAGATTATGAAACCAATAGTATTAATTCACGTTGATGCACTTCGAAGAGAATATTCATCTGCTTGGCTTTTGTCGAGACAACTAGAAGATAATGGTTTTGCTGTAATTTTAACTTCACGTTCTAGTACGACCTATTTGTTAAAGATAATTACTCCTGATTTATTAATACTCTCCCATCCATTTACCTTACCTAACCAAACTTTAAAAAATCTTCGTCAAAAAGGCACAAAGATCATAATTACTGAAGTGGAGGGGATTGTGAGGGTTGACCATGATATCGCTGCAACCTATCCCGAGTACGTAGATTTTGGTAATTTCGATAAGGTATATATTTGGAATCAATGGAGTAAAGATTGGTTACAAAAGAATCGAAATATCAAAGAGTGTGAGATAGAAGTTTCTGGTTGTATTCGGAATGATCTAATTAAGGCAATTTCGAATTCAAGAACTGAAAAAAGAATCGGAATTTTAGGAAGATACGAATTAATAAACTCCTTCGATAGCCGTCATAATTTCGAAAATCTTAGGTATATGGAACAACGGCACATTGAAAGATGGCATGTTGATTTAGATTCTTTTCTAATCATTCGAGATATGACTTCGTATTTAATAAAAAATGGATACAAAGTTTCATTTAGGCCGCATCCCAATGAAAATGTTAAAGCATATAAGATCTTAAAAGATTTTTTTGGTGAAGGTTTTGAAGTTAATGATGGATTTGATTATTATGAGTGGTTAGGTACTTTAGATAAAGTGGTGGGCACTGTGTCATCTGCCTTTTTAGAACCATATTTGGCTGGTATTCCAGTTATTTGTATTGATTCTCTATTTGACTACAAAGGACCTCCTAACTTAGCAGAATGGAGAAAACTGACAAGGGAAGGTAGTTACAATCCCAAAACTATTTCGGACCTTTATTCATTATGTTTAGAACGCGATTTGATACCTAAGAAGTCTAAAAAACTAAATGAATATTTGATTGATTTGTATTCAATAGATAAGTCAGAAAATTCGAATTCAATTGACTTTGTTGTGAATGATATTCTTAACAATTTGAAAAATATCGAAAAATCCTCTTACATAAAAATCTTTTTAATAAGAGTGTTAAAAATATTCTTAGAATCTCTAGTTGTTTTGCGATGTTTGGTTCAAAACTCAGGTGCATGGTCTATGCAAAATCTAAGACAATACGACTATAATTCATTCATTCATGGGCCAAGCAAGTTTATGGTAAGATATTTAAGGAAAGTGTTTGGCTAATCAGATGATTATTGATAAGAAAATTTCAAAGTATATTGTTTTTTGTGAAGATTCAATTCGAAATTCACTTAAGAAAATTGAGTCAAATAAAGCAAAAACTGTCTTTGCTGTAACCGAAGATAATCGTATAATCGGAGTATTGACTGATGGTGATTTTCGAAGATGGATTCTTGATGATACAATTGTTAATCATAACCTGAATCAGTCTGTCCAACTAATTATAAATAAAAATTTCAAATATTTACATGTTGATGAGAGTGCTGACCGGATTCGACAAACATTGAGTCAGGCGATCTCTATTATTCCCCTCGTAGATGATAACTTTAAACTGGAGTCGGTGGCAAGGGTAGGATCTGAAGAAATATCAATTGGTTCGTTTGTTTTGGATGAGAAGTCTCCTTCATTTATAATTGCTGAAATTGGTAATAATCACAATGGAGATTTTGATTTAGCGAAGAAACTAATTGAGAAGGCAAAATACGCCGGAGCAGATTGTGCCAAGTTTCAAATGAGGGACTTACAATCCTTATACAATAACCAAGGTGATTTTAATGATGCATCCGAAGATTTGGGATCACAATATACACTTGATTTATTGAGTAAGTTTCAGCTTTCCAATGATCAATTATTTCGTTTATTTGATTATTGTAACGAATTAGATATTTTGCCGCTATGTACGCCTTGGGACGAAAATAGTTTTTATGCTTTAGAAAAATATGGAGTGCAGGCCTATAAAATAGCTTCTGCAGACTTCACAAATCATGAGTTTATTCGGTTGGTCGCATCTTCTGGCAAACCATTGATTTGTTCGACGGGTATGACTAATGAAGTGGAAATAATCAATGCTGTAAAAATTTTGCAAGATGTTGGAGCACAATATATTTTGCTACATTGTAATTCAACATATCCTGCTCCTTTTAAAGATATTAATTTAGCATATCTAAATAGATTGAAAAGTATTGGTAATTGTATAGTGGGTTATTCAGGGCATGAACGAGGATACCATGTTCCCTTGGCTTCTATTGCTTTAGGCGCAAAGGTAATTGAAAAACATTTTACACTAGACAAATCTTTCGAAGGCAACGATCACAAAGTCAGTTTATTGCCGGACGAATTTAAAGAAATGGTATTAGGTATCAGGCAAATTGAAGATTCGTTAGGAGAAAGTAGAAATCGAATCATTACTCAAGGTGAGCTAATGAATCGGGAAACATTAGGTAAAAGTTTAGTTTCCAATCAAGATATAAAAGTAGGCGAAATGATATCTTCTTCAATGGTAACAACTCGCAGCCCGGGAAAGGGCCTTGCTCCTTATTTGAAAAAGGATTTAGTCGGTAAAGTAGCTAAGAGAAATTTTGCTAAAGGTGATTTTTTCTTTCTATCTGATTTAAATGAAACTGCATTAGAAATTAAAGAGAAATATAATTTTACGCGTCCATGGGGTTTGCCTGTACGTTTTCACGATTTTCGTTCAATGATTAAATTATCAAGAATGGATTTAGTAGAATTCCATTTAAGTTATAAGGATTTGGAGTTAAAACTCTTCGATTATATCGAAGGAAGCTATGAAGTCGATTTTGTCGTCCATAGTCCGGAACTTTTTGAGGGAGATCATCTATTAGATTTATGTTCGAATGATTTAAACTATCGTAATCAATCCATTGAAAACATGCAGAGAGTGATTGATATCACGAAAGCACTGAAAAGTTTTTTTCCGAATATGAAATCGAATCCATTAATTGTTACTAATGTCGGTGGGTTCTCTGACGATTATTTTTTACCAAAATCGGAAAAATCACATCTCTATGAAAACTATAAGGAATCTTTAAAAAAATTAGACACAACTGGAGTGGAAATCATTCCACAAACTATGCCACCTTTCCCTTGGCATTTCGGAGGCCAAAGATACCATAATCTGTTTCTATCCTCCGAAGATATTTCTAATTTTTGTATATCTACGAACTCAAGAATCTGTTTGGATATATCTCATTCTAAACTCGCTTGTAATCATTTTCATTGGTCCTTTACGGATTTTTTAGAAACAATTTCTCCTTATATTGCGCATATGCATGTTGTTGATGCAACCGGTGTAGACGGAGAAGGTTTGCAAATTGGGGAAGGCGAAATTGATTTCCTACAATTGGCAAGGTTGTTAAAAGAAATTTCTCCAAAGGCTTCATTTATACCCGAAATATGGCAAGGACATAAAAACCAAGGAGAAGGGTTTTGGATTGCGCTGAGTCGGTTAGAAAAATTTAATTTTTAATAAAAAGGAAAAATATGGACTTTAAAGTTAAGTGGTCTGGGAAATCAATAGAGTATACGGAAGAAGAAATTAATACTGTAGTCAATGTTATGCGAAGTGCAGACCCGCAGACTCAGGGGAAATACTTAGTAGAATTTGAAAAAGCATTCTCTGATTACATTGGTGGTCAAACTTGTTTTGGAGTGACTAATGCCACCCATGCTTTAGAATTAATTGCAGATTTAGCGGGAGTGAAACCTGGTGATGAAGTAATTTTGCCTTCACATACATATTGTGCATCGGCTATTCCATTTGGTCGAACAGGTGCCAAATTAGTTTGGGCTGATATCGAGTCAGATACTTTTCTTATTTCTTTAGATAGTATTAAAGCTTTAGTTACTGAAAAAACTAAGGTTATTGTTGTGGTTCATTTATATGGGATGATTATTCCTAATATTGAAGAAATTGTCAACTTTGCTAAGTCAAAAAATATACTAGTCGTTGAAGATTGTGCCCAATCTTTAGGTGCAAAGCTCAATGGTAAGGTATGCGGAACTTTCGGTGATTTTGGAGCTTACAGTTTCCACGGTCAAAAAAATATCACTACCTTGGGTGAGGGTGGAATCATCACCTTAAAAAATGAAGATTTGGCAAAGAAAATTCCTGGTATACGCCACAATGGTCATGCGCCTTTTTTAAATAAAAAAGAATACTGGATTCCTGCTATGTCAAATGTAGATTTAGATATAGTTGACATATGGCCACATAACTTTAGTTTAACGGAAGCTCAGGCAGCATTAGGTACGGTATTACTGAAAAGATTAGACTTACTTACGTCGGCTAGACGAAATAGGGCGAAAAAGTTTCGTCAAGTATTGTCTGAATTTCCTGAATTAAGATTTCAGAAAATTACCAATGATGAGTCGCACAGCCATCACTTGTTAGTGGCTAAATATGAAGGTAAGGAATATGGTAAATCTCGTGATGAATTTTTGTCTTTACTAAGCAAAAAATACAAGGTTCAGGCGATTGTTCAATATTATCCTTTAAATCGATACGATCTGTTTAAGAAAATGGGTTTCGGCGAAGCAAATTGCCCAAAAACTGATGATTACTTTGATAATATGGTTTCATTCCCTTTCCATATTACTCTTCCTGAATCTGATTTTGATTATATGTTAGAATCTATTAAAAATGCTATTTTAGAGTTAAGAGGTTAATTTGAATTTAGCGATCATACCTGCACGAGGTGGCAGTAAAGGCCTTCCTGGAAAGAATATACGCCTTTTGAATGGTAAACCTTTAATTGTTTGGTCTATTGAGGCTGCAAGAAAATCAAAATTAATAGATAGATTTTTAGTTTCCACTGATAGTGAAGAGATAGCAAATATTGCGAAATCGAATGGTTGTGAGGTTATCATGCGGAGCGCAGAACTTGCTTCTGATGAAGCTACAACCATTGCAGTGATTGAGGATATAGCTAAAAAAATTCCCGAAGCTTTAAACTTCATAGTTTTACAGCCGACTTCACCTCTTAGAAGTAAAGATTTGATTGATAATTGTTTGAAAGAATATCTTTCAAACAATTACTCAAATTTAGCTACAGGCTTTTGGTGTAAATATAAGGAGTTTGGCTCTCACAATAATCTGAGAAGGCAAGACTATAAAGGTTTTTTCTACGATGATGGTAATGTTTATGTTTTATCAAGATCGATAGTTGAACAAGGGAAATGGTTTGGCGATCGGATATGTCGATTCGAAAATTCAAAAATACAGAATTTCGAAATAGATGATGAAATAGATTTTAAGATATTAGAAATGTTAATGAAAGAGTATAAAGAGGAATTTTAATGTCAAATTTTAGAATTTTTAAACAAGTCCCACGTTTGTTATTTGGTGCTAACAGTCTTAATCGCTTAGCTGAATTATTGCCTGGTAAATCAAGTGCAGATGATTATTACGTTTTTGTAATCGATGATGTTCACAAAGATTCTGACATAGTTTCTCGAATCAATTCTACACAAAATGACATAATAGAGTTCTTTCCCGCAAGTAAAAAGGAACCTGCAACTTATCAGGTTGATGAAATTAAGGATCGAATCCTTAAGATTAAAGGGAACAAAAAACCAACTTCGATCATTGGAATCGGCGGTGGAAGTTCTATGGATGTTGCAAAAGCAATTTCTGTGGTTTTATGTAATGAGGGTTCCTCTAGCCTATATCAGGGTTGGGATTTAGTTCCAAATCCGGGAATACATAAAATTGGTATACCAACTGTTGCGGGTTCAGGTGCAGAAGCAAGTAGAACCGCTGTGCTTATGGGTAAAGATAGAAAGTTTGGTATCAATAGCGACTATAGTATGTTTGATGCCATCATTCTCGACAGTAGTTTGATAAAAAATGTTCCTACTGAACAAAGGTTTCATTCTGGCATGGATTGTTATATTCATTGTGTTGAAAGTCTTCAGGGAACAATGATAAATGAATTAGCAAGAGGATATGCTAGTAAAGCATTAGAGTTATGTGAGAATGTATTTTTAGAAAATGGCGATGATGATCAGCTGATGACGGCATCGTACCTGGGCGGAGTATCCATCGTTAATTCCGAAGTTGGAGTTTGTCATGCTCTTTCTTATGGCTTGAGTTTAGAGTTAGGTTATAGACATGGTTATGCCAATTGTATTGCCTTCGACGTGTTAGAAGAGTATTATGGACCATTTGTCGAAAAGTTTAGAAATATGTTGAAAAAACATAAGATTACCTTACCTAAAGGAGTTACCCATTCTTTGGGAGCTGATGCTATTCAGCGAATGGTTGACATGACTCTGAGAATGGAAAGGCCACTAACAAATGCGTTAGGAGATAATTGGAAAGAAATACTTACACCTGATAAAATTGTAAAACTTTATCAAAGAATGTAAAATCGATGAACTGTTACCTTTGTGGCTCAAATCAATACAAAGTATTACCAGGAAAGGTTAGGGACCGTTCAGATCTAGACATATGCGAGTGTAGAGATTGTCACCTGGTTTACCTTTCGAGTCAAAAACATATTTCAAATGAACATTATCAGAATTCTGGTATGCATGGAAATAGCCTTCCCTCGATTAAAACTTGGCTCTCAGAAACTGAAGTTGATGACGAGAGAAGATTCCAATTTTTAAAGGAGAATATTCGGGGAAGGGAAGTTCTTGATTTTGGCTGTGGAAACGGTGGATTTTTATTAAAATCCAAAGAAGTAGCTTCCGCAGTTTATGGTATTGAACTAGAAAAAAGACTTCAGGAACATTTTTCTGTTAATCAATTGTCCGTTTGGGAAAATTTAGAATTGGCCCTTCATTCAAATAGAAAATTTGATTTAATCACCGCTTTTCACGTGATTGAACACATTAGTGATCCTGCTGATATCATCACTACTCTATCCAAATTATTAAAGCCAAATGGTAAAATGTTTTTTGAGATACCGAGTTCCTCTGACGTATTACTTCGTTTATATGAATCGAAACCCTTTTCGGAATTTACCTATTGGAGTCAGCACTTATACTTATTTAATGCTAGTAATTTAGTCAAACTAGTTGATAAAACTGGTTTAACATTAAATTGGATAAAGCAGGTTCAAAGGTATCCTTTATCAAATCATTTATATTGGTTATCTAAAGGCGAACCTGGTGGACATATTAAGTGGAATTTTTTAAATTCCGATGCATTGAACAGTTCCTATGAAGCGAGTTTAGCGTCATTGGGTATGTGTGATACTTTGTTATTCTCTGTAAGTATTTAAATATTTGAATTATCAACTAATCACGACAGCTAACGAGTCGACTTGGCCTGACCCGGCAGTTCCTATTCTTTTTTTGGGAGAATGGTGTAAGTTATATTCTCGTAAAAGAAAATGGGAAGAATACTCTTTTAAAACGCTAGACTACCATTGGAAACAAAAGGGTAAACTTTATAATGATTACATATACTTAGATAATCTATATGAGCGATTATTGATAGAGGTAACGGAAAATTTAAATTCAATACATTTCGAAAATGAATCTGTTGAATATTGGCGGATTATTATAGGTCCATGGTTAGGTTATTTTATCCAAATGGTATGGGATAGGTATGAATCTCTCCGTTTGGCATTTGAAACTAATTCGATAGAAAAAGTGTGGGTGTTTACTATCAATGAAGTAGATACCGTAGCCAATGACATGGATGATTTCTATAGGTTTTTTGTTTCAGATTTTTGGAATCAATGGATTTTTCAGGAGATTATAAAACAAAAATATCCAGAGGTTCTTATAACTAAAAATATTATAATTGGATTTCCAAAAGTTAGAGTAAAAAATTCTGGATCTATCTTTAGAGTGGTAATTAAAAAGGTTTTTAACTGGATATCCAGTTTAAATGCAAGTTCGGATTCCTATTTTTTTATCTCTGATTACCTAGGTAAAGATTCTGCTAAAATCCAACTGAGATTGAAACAAATCCCAAAAAGATTTGTTGAAAAACCGAATCCAGATTTTAAGTTTTCAAAAGAAATTCGAGACCGAATCAAATTTACACAGGTTAGAAATGATTTTGAAGTGATCATCTCAGAATTGATTCCCAAACAGATTCCTAAATCTTATATAGAAGGATATGTCGAAATTAAGGAACATCCTTTGACCAGGCGTTGGCCCAAGAGCCCTAAGGCAATTTTTACAAGTAATAGCCATATTGGGTATGATGTTTTTAAAGTTTGGGCGGCAATACAGAAATCCAAAGGTTCTAAGTTAATACTTTCCCAACATGGTGGGCACTACGGAATTGGGAAATTTTCATTCCATGAAGACCATGAAACAAAAATTGCTGATCGTTATCTTACTTGGGGTTGGACCAATGCCGAAAAGATAAATGTGATTCCATCTGTATGTGTTAAGTATGGAAACAAAAAACATATCGAATGGAACCCACGGGGAAAAGCTTTGTTAGTCGAGAATTCAGTACCTAGATACAGCTATTGGATGTATAGTGCTACTCAATCTACAAGGGTATTAGATTATTTAAACGATCAGTTTTCCTTTGTATCCAATCTTGATTCACAAATCCAAGAAAATCTATCTGTTAGATTGTATCCCCAAGATTATGGCTGGGAACATAAATTAAGGTGGAAAGATAGATTTCCAAATTTAGAGATTTCGGGAAACGGGAATACAATGAATGAATTAATAAAAGCGAGTAGGGTTTTTGTTTCGACATATAATGCTACTACTTTTTTGGAATCCTTAAGTTTAGGTATACCTACGTTAATTTTTTGGAATCCCGATGACTGGCAGATACGTAATTCTGCAAAACC
This sequence comes from Leptospira sp. WS4.C2, assembly GCF_040833985.1. Taxonomy (NCBI): domain Bacteria; kingdom Pseudomonadati; phylum Spirochaetota; class Leptospiria; order Leptospirales; family Leptospiraceae; genus Leptospira; species Leptospira mgodei. The sequence goes on along the minus strand of NZ_CP162139.1, from coordinate 2,126,500 downwards.
ATATTTTCAGAAATTGGAAGAGCTTGGAATATTCTTTCAAAGTCCCTCGGAATGCGCAAGGGAACTTAACCGCATTTGGGACAATATTGAAGATTGGTGGTTTGAGCCAAAAAGGCAGAGAGTTGTTTCTGATTTTTTAAATCAATATGCAAAGAAGTCAGATCAATTCGTTGAAGAAATAATAAAACATATTCAGGTTTCTTAATTTGGCAAAAGTAATCGCATTTTCTTTTATAAACGAAATTGAATTTCTAAAGACAATAGCCAATGAAATTGTTACTATCGCTAATGAAAAAATCGAAAGAGCCAATATATTTCGGATCGTGTTGACCGGAGGAAATACCGCAAGGAAGTTATATCCTGTTCTTGCTCGGGAGAACACAGATTGGACAAAATGGGAATTTTTTTTTGGTGATGAACGTTTTGTAGAAGAGAATCACTCTGAATTAAATTTTAATTTGGCAAAGGATTCTTTTTTCTCAAGAATTCCAGCAGATAAAATACAAGTTTTCAGATTTAATACGAACCTTTCACATGAAGGAGCTGCTTTAGATTATGAAAAGCAACTAAATGATATAGATACATTTGATTTAGTTTTATTTGGATTAGGAAGTGACGGTCATATTGCGAGTTTATTTCCAGGGCAAATTAAGAATCTAAATTTGATTTGTGAATCTGTAGCTATCGTAACAAACTCTCCGAAAGATCCTCCTAATCGACTAACATTAACATTGAATAGGTTAAATCGCTCCCAACATCATATAATGATTACGGAAAAAAAAGGAAAAGAAAAGGTCATCTCTGAAATATTGAATGATACTATATCTTATCCTATTTCAGAATTAACACCAATAGAATCGCTTAAGCTATTTTATTTGGAGTAAATTGAACTACTAATCAAATTTTTATAAAATATTATGAATAAAGGAATATCGTTATGCCAACATTAAATGACGCGAAAAAATTTGCCGAAGAATTTAATACAGAAATTCTAAACTCAGTAAAAAGTTTAGATTTGGATTCCATTGCGAAAGTGGCATTGATTCTTTTTGAAGCGAAAGAAAATGGTAAAAATATCTTTTTCTTTGGCAATGGAGGAAGCCATGGAATTGCATCGCACTTAGCTTGTGATTTCGGAAAGGGAACAAAAATAAACGGAAAGAAGGGCCAGAAATTTTACAGAGTTTATGGGTTAGATAACCCTGCATGGTTAACTGCGCAAGCGAACGATGGAAAGGAACCTTTCACGGAAGGAAATTATCCAGGTGAATATTTACACGGTTATGATGGGGTTTTTGTCGGTCAGATGGAAAACTTCATTGGGGAAGGTGATGTCGCTTTTGGTATTTCCAGTAGCGGTAACAGTCAGAATGTCATCAATGGATTGTTATTTGCGAAAGAGAAAGGTTGTAAAACCATTGCGATGGTTGGATTTGATGGTGGAAAGGCACTTAAGATTGCTGATGAAGTCCTCTTTGTACCGACTGATAAAGGCAAATATGGAGTTGTAGAGGGCGTTCATGAGGTAATCCACCATTTGCTCTATGAATATGCGATTCATTTAGAAAAATTATCATGAATTTAGTTAAGAAAAAATTACTAACTGGGAAGCCGACCATAGGGACATGGATGCAAATCCCGAGTCCTTATGTAGCTGAAATTTTAGCGGCAAATGGTTTCGATTGGGTGACTCTTGATTTAGAACATGGGCCCTTTAGTTTGAATGTTCTACCGGATATCATTCGAGCAATTGAAATCAGAAAATCTCTGCCATTTATTCGTGTTGCACAAAATCATCCTAAGGATATTAAACAGGCGTTAGATGCTGGAGCAAAAGGTATTATCGTACCGATGATTGAAACTGAAAAACAAACAAAAGATTTTGTAAGTTGGAGTAGTTACCCACCTACTGGTAATCGAGGAGTCGGTTTTTCAAGCGCCAATTTATTTGGAAAAACTTTTGAAGAATATTCTAAGAATATTAATGAAGATTTGGTTCGGATCATTCAAATCGAGAACATTCGCGCTTTGGATGAAATTGAAGCTATTTTTTCTGTAAAAGGTATTGATGCAGCAATGATCGGTCCCTATGATTTGTCGGGTTCTATGAATTTAACAGGCCAGTTTACTCATCCTGACTTTCTTGCAACAGTTGAAAAGTTTCAGTTGGCGGCAAAAAAAGTAGGTTTACCTTTAGGTATACATATAATATCTCCTGATGAAGAGTTATTAAAGACAGAAATAGCAAATGGCAAAACATTCATTGCTTATTCTACAGATGCTCTAATGTTAAATCAAAAATCTACACTAAAATGGAATGAAATAATTTGATGAAAATTGTCGCTGTTTTACCCGCCCGAATGGCATCCTCTCGATTTCCCAATAAACCGTTAGCAAAAATTGGCGGTTTAGAAATGATAGAACATGTTCGAAGAAGAACATTATTGTCAGGATCCGTTCATGAAGTTGTTGTTGCTACTTGTGATCAAATTATCAAAGATACAGTTGAAGCTTATGGTGGTAAAGCTGTTATGACTTCCGATATCCATCGGGGCTGCATCGATCGAGTTGCTGAAGCATCTAACATTGTAGATGGTGATTTGATTCTTGTAATACAAGGCGATGAGCCACTTATATTACCAAAAATGATCGATGATTTAGTAAATCCGATGATAAAAAATCCAGATATTTATTGTACTAATTTGGTAACAAGAATAACAGATGAAGAAGAATATTTAAGTCCAAATGCTCCTAAGGTAGTTGTAGATAAAAATTGGGATTTATTATATGCATCGCGGGAACCGATTCCATCTCGAAAAAAAGCACCGAATGATGATTTTCTTAAACTAAAACAACTTGGGCTTATTGGATTTACAAAGTCATTTTTAGATATTTTTGCAAAGTTACCTGCAACACCGTATGAGCTTATTGAATCTGTAGATATTAATCGAGCAATAGAACATGGATACAAAGTAAGAATGGTATTAACTGAAGGCCAAATGATCGGTGTAGATTTACCAAGTGACGTAGATCGAGTGGAAAAAGTTTTTAAATCTGACACATTAATTCGAGAGTATTTAAAATAGAATGAAGCAGTACAAAGTTGGTATTGCAGGTTATGGAGTAGTCGGAAGACGAAGACATCAATTTATCAATCAGAATCCTTTATTGAATGTCGTATCAGTTTGTGACGTGACTCTTAAAGAGGGAAAACTCGATCGCGAAGAAGTGAAAGTCTATTCTGACTATAAAAAGATGATAAGCGAAGAAAAATTAGATATTCTATTTGTTTGTCTCACTAACGACGTTGCGGCAGAGGCAACGATTCTTGGATTAAACAATGGTTGCCATGTTTTTTGCGAAAAACCTCCAGGAAGAAACCTCCAGGAAGTTGCAAATGTCATTGCTACCGAAAAACTACATCCTGAGTTAAAACTGAAATATGGTTTTAACCATCGTTATCATGATTCCGTAAGAGAGGCCATCAAAATTGTAAAGTCCGGTGATTACGGAAAGATTATAAATGTTCGCGGTGTTTATGGTAAGTCAGCTATTGTAAGCGTTGAGAATGGTTGGAGAGCTAAACGAGATATTGCGGGTGGTGGTATTTTGTTAGACCAAGGAATACACATGGTTGATTTAATACGACTTTTTGCTGGAGAAATTATTGAAATTAAAAGTTATATTTCTAATAGTTACTGGAATTTAGAAGTTGAAGATAATGCATTTGCCCTGATGAAATCTGATTCCGGAGTGATTGTTCAATTTCAATCAACTGCTACTGAATGGCGACATAGATTTAATCTACAAATTAATTTAGAAAAGGGAACAATTGTATTATCTGGAATTTTATCTGGATCTAAGTCATACGGGCAAGAAACACTTACCATTTATCCACAGGATTTAGAATCAGGCGGCAATCCCAAAACAGAAATGATCAATTATTTGGAAGATAATTCATGGCGAGATGAAATCAATGAATTTGCAAAGTCTGTACATGAAGGTTTACCAATTTCAACAGGGTCGAGCACCGATGCGTACGAAACATTAAAACTTGTGTATCGAATCTATTTTGAAGACAAAGACTGGCGCGAAAAGTATAATATAGTAGTAGAGTAATTAGAAAATTGAAGTTAGAGAACAAAGAATTATTGGAAATTGCAACTGAGGTAGCTAAAAAAGCAGGCCAAAGGTTAGCCAAAAAAAGCAGAAGTTCTCTTAGTTTAAAAAAACTCCAAAAACATGACATTAAATTACTCGAAGATGAAGTTACTGAAAAATATATAAAAAAAATTCTAATCAAACAGACAGGAATTCCCGTTTTAGGTGAAGAAGATTTAGTTAAACCTGATTTCAAATCAGGTAAAATCTGGATTTTAGATCCAATAGACGGTACAGTAAACTATTCCAGAGGAATCCCTATTGCTTCTGTATCTATTGGATTGTGGGATAATCAAAAACCACTGATTGGAGTAGTATACGATTTCTTCAATGATATAGTTTATTCCGGAATGGTTGGTTATGGGGCCAAACGGAATGGAAAGAAGATTTCTGTCAGTAATAACCTAACAAAAAATCAATCAATTTTATTAACAGGAAAACCAGTTAAATCGGATTTATCAGAAACATTATTAAAAAAATGGTTCAAGTTTTTTAAAGATTTTCAGAAAGTTAGGATGATTGGTTCAGCATCCATTTCGCTTTGTTATGTGGCTTCTGGCATTGCTGATGCTTATACAGAAGAACATATTCAGATATGGGATGTCGCTGCTGGTTTAGCAATCGTTAGTGCTGCAGGCGGCTCCATTAGCTTCAATCAAACAAACCAAAGTGAATACTCCTATTTCGTTAAAGCTACGAATGGTAAATTTAAGTTTTAAGTATAAGGAAATAAGTAATGTATAGTTTGGAATTAGACAAAAAGAATATTGATCGATTGGATTTGTATAAAAAAAGTAAATACTTTTTGTCGCAAAAATCTAATTCCAAAAGCTCTTATTGGAAGGAACATGCCGGATTTTTGAATGCGAAGGTTAGTAAAGATAAACTGGTAGTTTCCGGCGATTCGGGTTTTTATATTCCCCCGGAAAAAAAACCATTTTTAAATTTAATTAATAAGTTTAAACAGTTGATTACTTCGCCATTGATTCTTGCTCATAAGATTTACAATAAATTTTTTAAATTACCCAAGCTATTTTCTTATAAGAGAGCATTTGATCTGGTATTAAATCATGATCGAGTCTCTGATCCTGATTTATCACCTTTTCGAATCAATCATTTGAAATGGAAAAACAATAGAGATCTTTTTTTGAGCTCCGAAGCGGTAAGGAAAGATTTTGAGGGATGGTCAAAAAGGAAAATTTCTGAACATATCTATTTACATTATTATTATTTAAATATTATTAAAGATAATCTAAAGGGGAAGAAAATTAAGCGTATTTTGGAAATTGGAGCCGGAAATGGAAATTTCCCGTCTATTTTATTTCACCATATAGCGGGTGTTTCGTTAATTCTCATTGATTTGCCGGAAATGGTTCCCGTTTCGTTTAGTTATCTATCTACTGTTTTCCCGAAAGCAAAAATCCTTTTACCTCACGAAATCGGAGATGATCTGAATCAAAATTATGATATTTTGCTTTTAACAACAGATCAACTGCATATTGTTAAGTCAGATTCTATCGATTTATCAATTAATTGTCATTCATTCCAAGAAATGCCAAATCTACAAATTACTAAATATTTCAGTTTTATTGAACGTGTATTGAAGAAAGGTGGTTATTTTTTTACAGCAAATCGTTTGGAGAAAATTCCTGTGAGCGATAAAGCTTTTACTGAAGAGCAGCCCGATCTTCCAAATCGTTTTCATTTGTATCCTTGGAAAAAAAATGCAACAGTGTTAGTGAACGAAGTTTCTCGTTTTACTAGACTTGTTCAATTAGATGGAATTGGAATCCGTTTGGAAATCACAAAACCGATTAAGTAGAATGTTCACTAATTTAAAAAAAGTCCTTTCTAAGTATTCATTTTGGGAACTCGTTGCTTTTGTTGGATATGAAACTTACTTAAAAACATTGGAATTCATATCCACTTTTGTCTTTCGCTGTAAGGTATTCTTCTGGCGAATTCAGATTGGAATATCGCCAAAAGTATCTGGAAAAATTATAATTTACAAATATCCCGGTAGTAAAATTGAACTTGGAAATAATTTCTCTTCTATATCCCATCCATCAAGGGCAATGGCAGCATCCATTTTTTCACCAACTTCTCTGAAAACACTATCGAATACATCCAGAATAATAATCGGAGAGCGTGTTGGCTTGAATGGAACGTCCATTACATCAAGATCACGATCCATTCAGATTGGCGATGATGTAATGATCGCAGCAAATGTCAGCATTTTGGATTCGGATTTCCACGTTATCTTTCCGCCAGAAGGAAGGTTGACAAATCCAGGTTATGAATTTGATCAAGACATCAAAATTCAAAAGAATGTTTGGATAGGAACTAGATCAATTATATTAAAGGGTGTGTCTATTGGTGAGAATTCAGTAATTGCGGCAGGTAGCGTGGTGACAAAATCAATTCCACCTAATGTAGTTGCTGGTGGTGTCCCTGCAAAGGTGATACGAAAAATAAATTCTAATCAGAAAATTAGATAAGAAAATAATAATGAAAGAAAGCGATATTCGACCAAAGGAATTACTCAAACAATATTTAGATTTGGTGCAAGTAGATGCAGAAAAATTAGATAAATCTAAATTCACTGAAATTCCTTGTCCTGCTTGCAATTCAAAGATTACGAACAGTCATCTTAATAAATCAGGTTATACTTACCAAAAATGTTCTGAATGTGGAAGTCTATTTTGTAATCCACGACCCTCGAAAGAAATGTTAGATGATTTTTATTCCGTTGGTATTTCATCTAAATTCTGGTCTGAACATTTTTTCCCCGCAGTCGCAGAGAAAAGAAGAGAAATTCTATTTCGACCTAAGGCAAAAAAGATCTTCGACTTTCTTACTGGTCTAAATTTTAATCCCAATCAAATTTGTGATGTAGGTTCAGGTTATGGAATTTTTTTAGAGGAGCTAAAGAGCTTTTATCCTAAGGCTTCTTTATTTGGAATTGAACCTTCGGAAGAAATGGCTGCGATATCACGTTCGAAAGGTATTGAAACTTTGGTGGCTATGGCTGAAAATTCTGCAGTATGGGAGGGGGAATTTGATTTAGTAATCTCTTCTGAAGTAATTGAACATGTTTTTTCTCCTATAGAATTTTTAAACTCAGTAAAAAAGTTAGCAAAACCTGGCGGTTATGTATTATTAACGGGTCTTGGTTATGAAGGTTTTGATATTCTTACTTTGCAAGAACGATCTAACAGTATTTTTCCCCCCCATCATATAAACTTTATGAGTGTTAAGGGGTTTGAGACTTTATTCGAAAGATTAAATTTTTCAGCTATTGAAGTGTTTACTCCAGGTGAGCTTGATGTGGATATCGTTATTTCTAATGATTCCAAAAATGAATTCATGAGTGTTTTGAAAACGCGAGGCGAAGCGGCAATTAAGGAATTGCAAGAGCTTTTAAAAAAATATAAACTGAGTTCGCATGTATGGGTTTTTGCAAGAGTATAATTGAATGAAAAAGATATTTATTTCCACTTTTCCCTTTGGTCAATATAATCCTGAGCCCATTGAGATTTTAGAAAAAAAGGGATGGGATGTTCAATTAAATCCGACCAAACGGAAACTGACTTCCAATGAAGTTGCTGATTATGCAAAAAATGTAGATGGAATCATTGCCGGGACAGAAGATCTAACTCCACTCATACAAGCAAATCCGAATTTGAAGATAATTTCCAGAGTAGGTATTGGCCTTGATTCAGTACCGCTGAAATTATGTAAAGAAAGGGGTATCACCGTAGCTTATACTCCGGATGCAGTAACAATGGCAGTAGTCGAATTAACGATTGGTCTAATGGTAAGTCTTACCAGGAAGGTTCATCTTGCAAATTTTGAAATGAGACGAGGTGGTTGGTCTCGATTTACAGGTAAGCGAATTGGAGAATCAACAATTGGGCTTATTGGCTTTGGAAGGGTTGGTAGCAATATACTAAGAATTCTAAAGGAATTTAAACCAAAACAAGTGTTAATCAATGATCTAAAGAATAAAGACTCTGAAATCGAATCGATTCTTCAAAATAGTGATTTAATTGTTAGGCAGACTTCCAAAGAGGAAATTTATACTAATTGTGATATCATATCTTTGCATACTCCTCTTACTCGTTTAACAAAAAACATGATTGGTAAAACTGAACTATCGATGATGAATAAAAATACCTTTCTAATTAATACAGCTCGTGGCGGGATTATCAATGAAATGGATCTTTATCATTCTGTTAAAAATGGGGAGATAGCAGGTGCAGCTGTTGATGTCTTTGAAAAAGAGCCTTATGTCGGTAATCTATCTGAATTAGAAAATATTATTTTAACAGAACATATGGGTTCTTGCTCTTACGATTGTCGTTATTTAATGGAGTTTGGAGCTGCATCTGAGATCGTTCGTTTTTTTAATGGGGAACCGCTACTGAATCCGGTACCTGAAGAAGAGATTGATAACCAAGCACAAACCTAATATTTGCGATATTCTTGTTTGGACTGAAGAAACGGAGCCACCATCATTCGATGGTATGGTATTTCTTTGGAATCAATATCGGGCTAATTCGAAACAATTAATATCGATTCCCTATGAATTGGAATTTAACGCAAAAAAATACCGTGATAGGTATTTAGATTTAATCAATTCACTCAGTCGTGTTTCTTTAAATGGGAAAGAAATCGATTCCCTTTTTGAGATTGAAAATGGTTTCAGCCTCTGGTGGATGAACTTAACATTTGAAAAAAATTATGGTAAATCTGCTTTATTGAGTGATGCCGTTAAGCTCATTGTTTTCGAAAGTTATCTAAAAGAATTCGAAGTTACAAAGATTTTTTATTCAGAAAATACATCTGACAAACTGATAAACCATTTTAAGAATTGTTCCTCTTCGATTAGTGGATTCGAAGCCGGTGATAATAAAAGGAAAAGAAACGTCTACAAGAGTCTTTTTAGAATTCACTATAAGCAAATTATCCCTCTAACCATTCTCGGTTTGGTAGCGTTCTTTCGTTATATAAGTTTCTGCGGTGGTGTTCATTTTCAGAGAAAAGCAATAATCTGGAATCGTTCAGATGTCCATTTTTTTGATTATTTTTTTCATTTACTCCCGGGAAAAGAAGCAGACCAATTTGAATCGGCATATTGGGGGCCTCTTCTTAGTTTAATAAGAAATAAAAAGGAACAGGTAACATTTTCGCATATTTATATTCCTGATAGTAAATCTTGCAAAATAGCAAATGTTAGAAAGAAAATTAAGAGCTTCAACGAAAAATCAGGAGAATTCATAAAACATAATTTAGTCGAAGAACTATCTTTTACCATTGTGCTTAAGGTATTTTATAAATATATTAAGTTCAATTTTATTTACCTTTTTTTTCTTTCCTTTCGATTAAAATCGAAAATAAACTCGGAAGATTTGAGACTCTCATTATTTCTTTGGAGCGAACTCTCCAATTCATTAATAGGTAATATTGCTATACAAAACCTTTTTACATTCTACTTGATTCAAAGAATTGTAAAAAAGACAAAGGTTGGAACGAAACTAATCTATTTACTGGAAAATCAAAGTTGGGAAAAAGCTTTGGTTTATTTATGGAAAAGAGAGGTAAATGGAAAAACTATCGGTGTAGCTCATGCAACTGTCAGGTTTTGGGATCTTCGGTATTCTTATAGTAGAAATCAGTCGGGGTTTCAGTTTGACCAGTGTAAACCCGATGCCGTAACTTACAATGGCTCTTTAGCAAAAAAGCAGTTAATTGATTTCGGTTATTCAAAGAAATTATTAATACCATCGGAAGCGCTTCGGTTCACTCAATTAAATTTCCTTAGTTTCATTAAAACAAAGGTTAGAAAAAAAAAGGTAATCTTAGTTTTTACGGATTATCTATTCTCTGTAAGTAAGTTCCAATTAAATTTGTTGGAAAATAGTAATTTAACAAATAATTACAAAGTAATTGTGAAACCGCATCCAGCATGCCCAATAAACCCTCTTGATTTTCCCAAGTTAAACTTTGAATTAAGTTATGATTCATCGTCAAAGTTGTTAGAAAATTCCACGATCGTATTTACTAGCAATATTACTTCGGCTGCAATCGAAGCTTATTATTTAGGTTTACCAGTGATTTCATCGCGAGACCCTAAGGAATTAAATTTCAGTCCTTTATTTGGAATAGACGATGTTATGTTTGTTTCTTCGACCTTCGAGTTGGAAGAAATGGTTCTAGAAATAGAAAGAAGGCCTATACCTTCAAAACGTAAAGATATTTTTTTTCTAAGTGAAAACTTAGAAAAATGGAAAAAAATTTTAAGTGTTTAAAATCGTTAAATCAATTTTATGTATTATTTAACAAAGGCAGAATTTCAATATAACAATTATTATGAATTTAAGTTCTCATTATAAAAACAAGAGAGTACTCGTAACTGGTCACACGGGTTTTAAGGGAGCCTGGTTAATCACCTGGTTAAAACAAATGGGTGCTGAAGTATGTGGCATAGCATTGGATCCAATTTCAAATCCATCTCATTTTGAAGTAGGGAAAATGAGCGAATCTATCACTGATTTGAGGATCGATATAAGAGATGCAAAAGCAATCGAGAATGCAATATTAGATTTTAAGCCTGACTTTTTGTTTCATCTGGCTGCACAGTCGTTAGTTAGGAAGTCATACAATAATCCATTGGAAACATGGAATATAAACGTAATGGGAACTCTTCATGTTTTAGAGGGTCTCCGAAAATATAACAATAATTGTTCTGCAGTGATCATAACTAGCGACAAATGTTATGATAATGTTGAGTGGATATGGGGATATCGTGAGAATGATTTATTAGGTGGGCCTGATCCTTATAGTGCTTCTAAAGGCGCGGCTGAAATAGCTATTAAATCTCATATTAAGTCTTATTTTCCGAAAGCAACGAGCAATGTGAGGATTGCTTCTGCTCGTGCCGGAAATGTAATTGGTGGAGGTGATTGGGCTGAGGATAGAATCGTTCCTGATTGTGTGACAGCTTGGTCAAAAAGTCAGTCTGTTGATCTGAGAAATCCAAATGCGACTAGGCCATGGCAACATGTGTTAGAGCCATTGAGTGGTTATCTAGTTTTAGCAGTTCACTTATCAATAAATCCGAATCTACATGGGGAACCTTTTAATTTTGGACCTCCTGCAAATCAGAATCATAGTGTATTAGAATTAGTTAAAAAAATGTCAGAACATTGGAATTTGGTGCAATGGAGAGATGTATCCAATAATGTAAATGGTCCTTATGAGTCCGGATTACTGAAACTAAATTGCGATAAGGCATTGGCTCTCTTACATTGGACAGCTGTCATGGGTTTTGAAGAAACGGTTCAATTCACTGCAGAATGGTATAAGTCATATTATAACGATCCGAAACACATTATAAATACGACCTTGGAACAAATTTCGAAATACCAAGAGTTCGCAAGATTAAAAGGATTAGAGTGGGCAGTGTGAGCTTATCTACAATTCAGATAACGCCAATTCGCGAAATACCAACTCCAGGTGGGAATGTTCTCCACGGATTAAAAAGTAACGATTCTTCTTTTAATGGTTTTGGTGAAGCATATTTTTCTTGGGTAGAAGTAGGTTCAATTAAAGCATGGAAACGACACAATATGATGATTATGAATTTAATTGTTCCCGTAGGAAATGTTCACTTTGCCTTTTATGATTCTAACACGAATGACTTTTTTAACACAACGATTGGAGAAAGTAATTATTCCCGAATAACCGTTCCAAGTGGAATTTGGTTTGGATTTCAGGGTTTAACTTCTCCTAAAAGTTTAGTATTAAATATTTCTAACATTCCTCATGATCCTTCGGAAACAGATAGATTAGAAGTTTCTAAAATTCCTTATGAATGGGTAAACGTATGAAAGTGATTATACTTGCTGGTGGTTTTGGTACAAGACTATCAGAATATACAGATGTAATTCCAAAACCAATGGTTCCCGTTGGAGGAAAGCCAATCCTTTGGCATATCATGAATCACTATGCTAGATTTAACCATAAGGATTTTTATCTAGCCCTAGGTTATAAAGCTGAAGTTGTAAAAGACTATTTTCTAAATTATAGATCCCTAAATTCAGATTTCACAATAGATTTGTCTACAGGAACTATAAAACCACACCAACTCGATCCAGTCGATTGGACTGTAACTCTCGTTAATACCGGTGACTTGTCAATGACTGGTGGTCGAGTTAAGCGAATGCAATCTTTTATTGGAAACGAAACCTGTATGTTAACATATGGAGATGGTGTTTCCAATATAGATTTAGATAAGTTGCTTAGTTTTCATAAGAGTCATGGAAAGATGATTACTGTTTCTGCAGTTAGGCCTTCTGCAAGGTTTGGAGAATTGGAAATGGATGGATCTTTAGTCAAAAGTTTCCAAGAAAAACCACAGTTACATCAAGGTTGGATTAATGGCGGTTTTTTCATTTTTGAACCTGCATTTTTTGATTTAATAGCAGGCGATTCCACATTATTAGAACGGGAACCTTTAGAACGAGCAACTAAGCTTGGGCAACTAATGGCATACCACCACGAGGGATTTTGGCATTGTATGGACACAAAGCGTGATCATGAGTTATTAGAATCCCTTTGGTCCAAAGGGGCGCCTTGGGTAATCTAACTTGAAAAAAGTTTTGATTACTGGTGGATTTGGCTTTTTAGGCGGGAGGATTGGCCAATACCTTTCTTCCTTAGGATATAAAATTTTCCTTGGTTCTCGAAGCCAACAGGGAGTTCCTTCTTGGTTAAAAGACGCTGAACCTGTTCGGTTAGATTGGGATAACAAAAGCCAACTAATTGAAGTATGTAAAGGTATGAATATCATCATTCATGCTGCGGGAATGAATGCAGAAGATTCTTCTAAGGATCCAATCTCTTCTTTTGAATTCAACACGTTAGGTACAATGAAATTAATTGAAGCTAGTAGATTGGCAAAGATCGATCAATTTGTATATTTATCAACTGCTCATGTTTATAATAGTCCATTAGTGGGGATTATTGATGAGGAAATTTGTCCGAAAAATTTACATCCGTATGCGACATCACATTTGTCAGCAGAATTTGCCGTTTCCTACGCGCATAATAAAGATTATTTTAAAGCTTACAGTTTAAGACTATCGAATGGTTTTGGTTCTCCCACATTTCCAGACGTAACCTGTTGGAAGTTATTTGTAAATGATCTTTGTAGACAAGTGGTGATGATTGGGAAACTAGTCCTAAATTCAGATGGAAAACAGCAGAGAGATTTTATACCAATTACAAATATTTCTAAAATGATTGGAAATTTGTTAAGACAGGAAAACCGATTACCATTTAATACATTTAACATCGGTTCGGGTTACAGCATGACCTTGGAAGGTATGGCAAAGCGGATTCAAAGTAGGGCAGAAGTTTTATTTAACTTTATACCGCAAATTGAAATCAGAGAGCAAAACGGTAATACATCTGAATTAAATCTCGAATATAAAGTGGATAGATTGAAATCATTAAATTTGTTTGAAGAATCAGAAATTGATAATGAAATTGATGATTTGTTACTCTTTTGCAATAGAAACTTCCATCCAAATGTTTAGGTTGGTAATGAATGGAAAGTAAAAATCCTATGGTTTCTGTTATCATACCTACTTACAACAATGGTCATTTAATTGAACAGGCCATTGGATCGGTTATGGATCAAAGTTACAGAAATTGGGAGATTATCGTTGTCGATAATTTTTCTTTTGATAATACAAAATCTGTTTTAGAAAAGTATGCTACTGAAACTAATATACATTTTTTTCAAATCAATAATAATGGTGTGATTGCTAAGTCTAGGAATTTCGGCATCGGTAAATCCGCCGGCGAGTATATAGCCTTTCTGGATTCAGACGATTGGTGGCACTCATCAAAACTGCAAAAATCCCTCGAAGCATTAGAAGGTGGTGCAGATTTAGTTTATCACGATCTTTTGGAAGCTGAAAGCCACTCTGTCTCGGTTCTATCGAAAAAAGTTAAAACTCGAAAGTTAAAGAGACCTATTTTCGACGATTTATTGTTAAATGGTAATGGAATTATTAATTCAAGCGTAGTTGTTAAAAAATCAATTTTAACTACAGTAGGTAGTATTTCCGAAGATCCGAAATTAATTGCTTGGGAAGACTTTGAGTATTGGTTACGAATTTCCCAAGTTACTGAAAAGTTCACAAGGATTCCCAGTTGTTTAGGATATTATTGGGTTGGAGGGGGGAATGTTAGTAATCCCCAGAGGACGCTAATAATATTAAATGAAATTCAGAGACGATATTCAATTTTTTTTGATGAGTTCGCAAGAAGAGGATTCTTTCCCAGTTGGATTCATTATGGGATCTTATCTTCTTTGGTAGAAACGGGACAGCTTAAAATAAAAGATATGTTCCCATTTTTTAAAAAGATGAGTTTTAAGCATAAAGTTAAGATAACCATTAAGTCTATGCTAACAGCTCTAAAAATTTAGTATTATGATTTTTAAGGAGAATAATTTGAAATCACAAAGCAAATATCAGGTTTGCACGAATTGTGCCATGGATACTACGGATCCAAATATAACATTTGATGTAAATGGTGTATGTAATCATTGTTTAAATTATTATAAAAATATTAAGCCGGAATGGGATCAAAAATTAAATAATCCTGCCCTGCTAAATAAGATGATTGAAGACATCAAAATTGAAGGGAAAGGCAAAGAATATGATTGTATTTTAGGAATCAGTGGTGGTGTTGATAGTTCCTATTTAGCATATTTGGCAAAGGAAAAATTTGGACTTAGACCTTTGCTTTTTCATGTTGATGCAGGTTGGAATTCCCAAGAGGCCGTCAATAATATTGAACGAATTGTTGATGGATTAAAATTAGATTTAATTACGGAAGTTGTAAATTGGGAAGAGATGAAGGATCTGCAACTTTCTTTTTTTAGGGCAGGTGTTCCTCATTTAGATACGCCTCAGGATCATGTCTTTTTCGCCTCACTTTATAACTATTGTGCCAAACACGGATTTAAATATATTCTAAATGGTGGAAACTATTCAACTGAATGCATTCGCGAACCTTTGGATTGGCATTATCATGCATCTGATCTTAGGCAGCTAAAGGATATTCACAAAAAATTCGGAAAAAGAAAACTAAAGACGTTTCCTTTAGCTGGGATATTTAAATACAAATTGTATTATCGTTTTTTTAAGGGGCTGAAGGTTGTGCAGCCGTTAAATTATATGCCTTACACTAAAGAAGGAGCCATTGAGGAATTAGAAACTAAGTTTAAGTGGCAAAGATACAGCCATAAACATTATGAGTCTAGGTTTACTAAATTCTATGAGGGGTATTGGTTGCCGAAAAAATTTGGATTCGATAAACGAAAGGCGCATTATTCAAGTTTGATTCTTACTGGACAGAAAACTAGAGAAGCAGCTTTGAAAGAGATTTCTCAACCACCATTTGATGCTGAGACAGCTAAGAAGGATTTTGAATATATTGCTTCTAAGTTGGATATTACGGTCGAAGAACTTCGTGAGATGGAGAAGGCTGAAAATAAATCATATCGCGATTATAAATCGGCAAGCGACATCATTGCATTGGCAACTAAAATACTTCAAATTTTAGGTATTGAGAAGCGGGTGATTCAGTAGATGATAGGTATATTAAATTATGGAGTCGGAAATTTAAAAGCGTTCGCTAATATATTTAAAAGTTTAGGTTTCGAGCACAAAATAATTCAAACTGCTGATGAAATTCTAAAAGTTGAAAAATTAATTTTACCCGGAGTAGGTTCCTTCGATAGTGTAATGGAAAAGTTGGAACAAGCAAATGTATTGGATCAATTGTCTAAGTTTGCACTAATTGAGAAACGTCCTATTCTTGGTGTTTGCGTTGGAATGCAAATTTTAGCTGAGGCAAGTGAAGAAGGAAAAAAAAAAGGACTTGGTTGGATCGATGGCCAAGTAAAAAAGTTTAATTTTACAAATTTAGCAGAAAAGCAGATGATTCCCCAAATTGGTTGGAATGAAGTTTTAATTAAAGATCAAAATTCTGCTTTATTAAAAAATCTTGATGTAAACCCACATTTTTACTTCTTACATTCTTACTATTTTGAGTGTAATGATTCCGAAAACATAATCGCTGCTACCGATTATGGATTCGAGTTTTGTAGTGCAGTCAACAAAGGTAATATATTCGGAACCCAATTTCATCCAGAGAAGAGCCATCATAATGGCGTACAATTGCTCAAAAATTTTGCACTTATATAATTTATGTTAAAACCAAGAATCATACCCACCTTACTCCTAAAAGATGGAGGATTAGTGAAAACTACGAAGTTTGATAATCCTCGGTATATAGGAGATCCAATCAATGCTGTAAAGATATTTAACGAAAAAGAAGCAGATGAACTTGTTTTAATTGATATTGATGCCAGTATGCTTGGAAAAGAACCTGATTATCGTTTAATTGAGCGGATCGCTAATGAATGCAGAATGCCGCTAAGTGTTGGTGGCGGAATCAAGAATCTGGAGCAGGCAAATAAAATTTTGGGTTTCGGTGTTGAGAAAATTATAGTTAGTTCACTCTTAGTAGAAAATCCGGAAATGATCTCTCGAATGGTTAATTATTTGGGAAGTCAAAGCGTAGTTGTTTCGTTAGATCTTAAAAAGACTACTTTTTCTAAAAGGTATGAATTCTGTTTGCACAACGGGAAAAAGAAAACCGGTAAATATTTAGATGAGGTTCTGAATCTAGCAATTTCATTGGGTGCAGGAGAAATTCTTATTAATTCGATTGATTTAGATGGAACCATGTTGGGTTACGATATGGATTTACTCCAGAGTATAAAAAAAAGAATTTCGGTTCCTGTCACGGTATTAGGTGGTGCGGGAACTTTGGAAGATTTGAAAAATGTAATAGCTCAGCTAGGTGTTGTTGGTGTGGCCGCCGGAAGTCTATTTGTTTATAAGGGAAAACATAAAGCCGTCTTGATCAATTACCCAAACAGGGAATTAAAAACTAGTTTATATTGATTTTTATATTTGAGGATATAAGGGGATATGGAAGGAAAACTAAATTTTATCGCAGATTTAATAGCTAAATCTTTAACAAAAAATAAGGACGAACTAAAACGTATGTTTGAGTCATCCATTGATAAAGTTGGCGTAAGATATTGTTATTTAGACAATTTACTGCCCGAAAATTTAGCTTTAGAAATTTACAATTGTTTTCCTGAAAAAGAAAAAATGCGAATGATGTCAAGTTTTAGAGAAAGAAAATATACATCTAAAAATTTTGATCAATTCAATTCACTTTTATCCGATATCACCTTCGCAATCCAAGAGCCAAAGGTGATACGAATTGTTGAAGAAATTACCGGAATCAAAAACCAACAGGCCGATTCTACGTTGTATGCGGGTGGTCTTAGTCTGATGGACAAGGATAGTTTTCTAAATCCACACATTGATAATTCTCACGAACAAACTAGATCTTTCTATCGCACATTGAATTTATTATACTATATTTCGCCAGAATGGAAAATAGAATATGGTGGAAATTTGGAGCTATGGGATAAAGCGGTAAAGGAAAATGTAACCATTGTTAGTCAATATAACCGGTTAGTGATTATGGAAACAAACCCCTGGTCTTGGCATTCGGTAAGCCCTATTGTGGTAGATAAAAAAAGAATTTGTGTTTCAAATTACTACTTTTCCCCTGATTCTCCCATTGGTAGGGATTATTTTAATGTTACAAGTTTTAGCGGTAGGCCGAATCAAAAAATCAGAAGATTGTATTCAAATGTTGATTCAAAGCTTAGAAATTTCATAAGATTTATTTTTCCCGCCGGTATTGGGAAAGTCGATGTTTACACTGGGAAAAGTAAGCAGAAATAATAGAAGATGAAAATATTATTCATAGGCCCACTACCACCTCCTATCAATGGACATTCGCTTGTATGTAAAGTTCTATATGATAGTTTGCGGAATAGTAATTTAGTCAACACTGTCGACCTAAAAAAACAAGGACTTAAGGATGGAAAAATTTCAGCGATTCGAGTTTTTGAAATTTTTCGTGTATTTTTTGAGGTTTGGCAAAAAAAGAAGAACTCCGATGTCGTATACTTAACCATTTCTGAATCTTTGGCTGGCAATTTAAAAGATATTGTAATTTATTTAATATCTTATTCGTTTCTCCCTAGATTTTTTATTCATCTGCATGGAGGAAGTATCAAAAGACTTTTATTTGATAGGTTCTCACTATTATATTTAATAAATCGATTCTTTATAAAGAAAATGGCTGGAGTCATTATATCTGGAAAATCCCATCTGGAAATCTTTGAAAGTTATGTGGAACCGAGTCGTATTTTCATTATCCCTAACTTTGCACCTAATGATATGTTTATCACGAAGGCAAATTTTAACAAAAAGTTTTCTTCAAAAGAAAAGAAGATTAAGTTTTTGTTTTTGAGTAACATGATTCCGCAGAAAGGATATCTTTTACTTTTGGAAGCATTTCAGAAATTAGATAAAAATGTTAAAAGTAAAATACAATTAAATTTTGCCGGTAGATTTGATTCGGAAGAAGAGTTAGAGGATTTCAAGCAGCAAATAGACTCTGACTCTAATATCGTATATCACGGAATGGTTTCCGATGAGAAGAAAAGAGAATTATTTCAAGAATCGCACGTATTCATATTACCCACTATGTTTTACGAAGGCCAACCTGTATCGATTTTAGAAGCATATGCCACAGGATGTGTAGTTGTGACAACTGGGCAGAGTGGGATACTGGATGTATTCACTGATGAGGTGAATGGATTTCAGATAGAACCAAATTCGGTCGATTCCATCATTGAAATATTTGGCAAACTTACGCAGTTATATAAAAAGAGTATGTTGATGAAAATTGCGAGTTATAACTTAGCATTAGCTAGCAAAAGATACAGAGAAAGTCACTATACGAGTCGAATTAAACGCACTTTAGGTGCAAATGAATGATTAGATATTTTTATTTTTAGGATGAATGATGTGAAGAAAATTTTAGTAACTGGTGCAGATGGATTCATTGGGTCTCATTTGACTGAAGCTCTAGTCAGAAAAGGATATGAAGTAAAAGCATTCGCTTATTATAATTCATTTAATTCTTGGGGTTGGTTAGATCATTGTGATAAAGATGTAGCAGGTAAATTCGAGGTATTCGTTGGCGATATTCGAGATCCTAATGGAGTTCGCACAGCAATGAAAGGAGTAGATGGGGTATTTCATTTAGCTGCGCTCATTGGAATCCCTTTTTCTTACCATTCTCCAGATACTTATATTGATACAAATATCAAAGGAACACTTAATGTTTTACAGGCAGCCCGCGATTTAGATCTTCAGAGGGTTATACATACGTCTACAAGTGAAGTTTATGGAACGGCTCAATTTGTTCCTATAACTGAGGAACATCCAGTGAAGGGTCAGTCTCCATATTCAGCTTCTAAAATTGGTGCAGACCAGTTGGCGTATTCTTTTTTTGCGTCATTTCAGTTGCCAGTTATCACCATTAGACCATTTAATACGTATGGGCCAAGACAATCGGCTAGAGCCATTATACCCACCATCATTACACAGTTACTTGGTGGAAAAAAATCTATTAAGTTAGGATCATTACATCCGACTAGAGATTTCAACTATGTAGGCGATACAGTGAAAGGATTTATCAGTGCATTGGAATCAAACATTGGTTTTGGAGAAGTTTTTAATATTGGAAATGGCTTTGAAATCACAATGGGCGACACTGCAAAATTGATCTCTGAAATTATCGGAGGCGAAATTCAAATTATTGGCGATGAAACGAGACTACGTCCAGAAAGAAGCGAAGTAGAGAGACTCTGGGCATCAAATCAGAAGGCGAAAGACATATTGAAATGGGAACCCGAATATAAAGGTTTAGAAGGATTTAAAAAGGGATTAATCAACACCGTCAATTGGTTCAAAGATCCGAATAACATCAAAACTTATAAGGCGGACATTTATAATGTCTAAACGTGCTGTTATACTTGCAGGCGGAAAAGGAACTAGGTTAAGACCTTACACCACTGTTTTGCCAAAACCATTAATGCCCATAGGTGATTATCCAATATTGGAAGTGATTGTAAGGCAGTTGGCACATTTTGAGTTTACACATATTACAATTGCAGTAAACCATCAGGCGCATTTGATTCAGGCTTTCTTTCAAGATGGCAAAAAATGGAATGTTAAAATTGATTATTCGTTAGAGGACACTCCACTTGGCACAATGGGGCCACTTAAGTTAATTTCAGATTTGCCTGAAAATTTTCTTGTGATGAACGGAGATGTGCTTACCGACATTGATTACTCTGCATTTTATTCCACACATACATCTTCGGCATCTATATTTACAATATCTTCGATGTTTAGAGAACAGCTGATTGATTTTGGCGTATTGGATACTAACGAACAAGGTAGGCTAATAGGATTTCGTGAGAAACCACGGCAAACATTTCAAGTGAGTATGGGGGTTTATATGTTAAATAAAGAAGCATTAACATATGTACCAAAACAAACAATATTTGGTTTTGATAATTTAATGTTAAAGTTATTAGATGAAAAAAAGCCAGTTTCTGTTCTTGCTCATAATGGTTATTGGTTGGATATCGGTCGACCAGATGATTACGAAAAAGCTATCGACGAATTTGAAATCTTAAAAAACAAATTTTTACATGAGTAAAATTCTCTTAACTGGTGCTTCCGGTTTTATCGGAAAAACTTTATCTTCTTATCTTGAAAGTTTAGGTTATCAAGTCATAAAATTCACAAGAGAATTAGGTGATATAACAAATAAAAATTCATGGGAAACTATTGAGAAAACCGATTTCGTAATTCATTTGGCATCGCGTAACTTTGTTCCAGATAGTTGGAATCAAAGTTCTGAGTTTTTAGAAACAAATGTAGTCGGTACAAGCAGAGCCCTTGAATATGCGAAGAGACACCAAGCTAAAACTATTTACGTCAGCGCATATCTTTATGGGATGCCGCAAGAGTTGCCAATAAATGAGATACATCCCATCGTACCAAATAATCCATATGCGTTATCAAAATATTTGGCGGAAGAGGTTTGTAAGTTTCACGCAAATTTTTTTGGCCAAAGTGTTACAATTCTTAGACTGTTCAATGTTTATGGTCCTGGACAAAGGATGGAATTTTTGATTCCAACTCTTGTAAATCAATGTTTAAAAAGTGAATTTATTAATGTGTTAGATTTGAAACCAAAAAGAGATTATGTTTTCATCGAAGATGTTTTAGATGCGATAAATAAAGGTATGAATAAAGCCAGTGGATTACAGATATACAATATTGAATCTGGTTTGTCTTACTCGGTGCAAGAAATAATTGAAATAATTCAGAAAATCTGTGGCACCAGTTTACCAGTTAAATCAGGGGATATCGTAAGACCTAACGAAATAAATGATGTCGTTGCAGACATTTCAAGAGCAAGAGAAAACTTGGGTTGGATACCTAAAAGTGATATTTTTGAAGGCCTGAAACGTACAATCACTTCTATCCAAAAATTAAACTAGAAATATATGTCTCAAACAACTGAAAGTAAGTATGGAAATATTTTAATCCTGGGCGTTTCGGGTATGTTAGGAAGCGCACTCTTTAAAATACTTTCCCAATTGAATTATAATGTTTATGGTACTGTTAGGTCTCTTCAGGATAATTCTTTCTTTAAAAAATCTGAATTAGAGCGAATTGTTCAAGATATAGATGTTCTGAATTTTGATGATTTAATTGCTCTGTTTAATCAAATAAAGCCTAAGATTGTCATCAATTGTATCGGAGTAATCAAACAACAATCTGCGTCAAAAGATCCTCTAGCAGTAATTCCGATTAATGCATTGTTGCCTCATCGATTATCACAGCTTTGTTCGCTCGTAAATTCGCGACTAATATTGATTAGTACGGATTGTGTATTTGATGGGTTAAAAGGTAATTACCTTGAATCTGACAAACCAAATGCAGATGATCTGTATGGGAAATCAAAAGAACTTGGTGAGATTGCCGATGAGAAACATGTTTTTACGATCCGAACATCAATTATAGGTCATGAACTATATTCGAAACGTTCTTTGATCGATTGGTTTTTGAATTCGATTGATTCAGTAAATGGTTTTAAAAATGCAATCTTTTCCGGACTCCCAACATGCGAATTGGCAAAGGTAATAGGGAATCTGATTATTCCAAATCAACAATTGTTTGGATTGTATCACGTTTCGGTTGATCCAATATCCAAGAATGATTTATTAAATCTTACAAAAGAGATTTATAAAAAAGAAATTAAAATTATTCCTTCTTCTGATGTTAAAATAGACCGATCATTAAATTCGGACAGGTTTAGATCGGAAACTGGTTATAAACCACCTGATTGGAAAGAACTAATAGAAAATTTATATCAATATAAGACAAAGTTTTTAAGGAACTAATATATGTTTGAAAATAAAACATTACTCATAACAGGTGGCACGGGTTCTTTCGGGAACACAGTCCTTAAGCGATTCTTAAATACCAATGTAAAGGAAATTCGTGTTTTTAGCCGCGATGAAAAAAAGCAAGAGGACATGCGTATCGCTTTAAATAACGATAAGTTGAAGTTTTATATTGGAGATGTGAGAGATTACGATAGCATTGCTTCCGCGTTAGTCGGTGTGGATTATGTATTTCATGCAGCCGCATTAAAACAAGTACCCTCTTGTGAATTTTATCCAATGGAAGCATTGAAGACAAATGTTATTGGAACAGAAAATGTATTAGCAGCTGCTATTGCTAGGGATGTTAAAAGAGTTGTCGTTTTAAGTACTGACAAAGCTGTTTATCCTATTAATGCGATGGGAATTTCAAAAGCAATGGCTGAAAAGGTAATGGTTGCAAAATCGCGACAGATTCCAGAAGGTGGCACTGTTTTTTGCGCGACAAGATATGGGAACGTTATGGCTTCGAGAGGATCTGTAATTCCATTATTTGTAGAACAATTAAAATCGGGAGATCCACTTACAATTACAGATCCAAATATGACAAGATTTTTGATGTCATTGGAAGATTCTGTCGATTTAGTTTTACATGCTTTTGAACATGCAAAACAAGGTGATATATTTATTCAAAAAGCACCAGCATCAACTGTCGGTGATTTAGCCATTGCTTTAAAGGATCTATTTAAAAAGGACAACCACATTCGAGTAATTGGAACACGCCATGGTGAAAAGTTATACGAATCTTTGGTTTCAAGGGAAGAAATGGCTAAGGCGGTGGATATGGGTCGTTACTATCGTATTCCTGCAGACAATAGAGACTTAAATTATAAAAAATATTTTGTAGAAGGTGAAGAAAAAGTTTCAGAGTCGGAAGATTACACTTCGCATAATACGAATAGATTGGAAGTTAAGGAAATCGTAAATTTGTTACTCAAATTGGACTATATACAGGGCGAATTGAATGCTTAAGGTTATGACTCTAGTGGGAACTAGACCCGAATTAATAAAAATGTCACGGGTGATAAGTGCCTTAGATATTCATTTCGATCATGTCCTCGTTCATTCTGGTCAAAATTTTGATTATGAATTGAATCAAGTTTTTTTTGATGAGTTAGAAATAAGAAAACCAGATTATTTTTTGGATGTAGCCTCCGATACTGTAGCCAAAACAATTGCTGAAGTAATTACGAAATCGGATGAAGTTTTTGAAAAAGAAAAACCTGATGCTTTACTTTTATACGGAGATACTAATACTTGTTTAGCTGTCATATCTGCAAAACGACGAAAAATCCCGGTTTTTCATATGGAAGCAGGAAACCGTTGTTTTGACGAGCGTGTGCCTGAAGAATTGAATCGCAAGGTAGTAGACCATCTGAGTGATATAAACTTAGTTTTATCGGAAC
Organism: Leptospira sp. WS4.C2; assembly: GCF_040833985.1. Lineage (NCBI taxonomy): Bacteria > Pseudomonadati > Spirochaetota > Leptospiria > Leptospirales > Leptospiraceae > Leptospira > Leptospira mgodei. The sequence continues at coordinate 2,102,383 of NZ_CP162139.1, read as the reverse complement.
ATGCGAGACGATATCTAATTTTAGAAGGTGTTCGACCAGAGACTATCATCAAGACTGGATCACATATGAAGGAAGTATTAGAATATTTTAAAGATAAAATTGAATCTTCTGAAATTTTGAAAAAAATGAATCTAAAGGAAAAGGAATATTTTTTGTTGTCAGCTCATAGAGAAGAAAACGTTGACTCTAGTGAAAATTTAGAAAGTCTTTTGGAATCAATTGAAGCTTTATATGAACAATATAATAAACCAATTATCATTTCAACACATCCGCGAACAAAAAAGAGGTTGGAGGCATTGCCAAAAAGAAACTGGAATCCACAAATTCAGTTTCTTAAACCGTTTGGCTTTTTAGATTATATTCATCTACAGAAAAAGTCTTTATGTGTAATCTCAGATAGCGGAACAATTACAGAAGAATCCTCTCTTTTGAAATTTTCAGCTGTTACTATACGTAACACACATGAGAGACCGGAAGGAATGGACGAGGGAACTCTTATAATGACAGGACTCAATAAATTCAAGATTCTTGATTCGATTAAAATCGCTATAAACCCAACGCGGATATTTCATACGGTTCCAGATTACGATATTAATAATGTGTCCCATAAAATAATTCAAGTGATTCAAAGTTATACAGATTATATAAATAGAACTGTATGGAAAAAAAACTAAATCTTACATAAAAAGTGAAAGTCCTTTTAGTAGTTGATGATTACCTACCAAGCAGCACCAAAATTGCAGCAAAGATGATGCATGAATTGGCCTTGGAATTTATAAAGAGAGGTAATCAGGTTTATGTGGTAACTCCAGGAATTAATTTAGAGTCCTCGTATTACTCATTTGATCTAGACGGTGTAAAAATATACCAATTTGCTTCTGGAGAGATTAAGAATGTTTCAAAATTCAAACGAGCAATCAATGAAACTTTACTTTCTTTTCGAGCTTGGAATTCTTTAAAGCATATACTAAAACAGTTAAATTGTGAATTGATTGTTTACTATTCTCCTTCTATTTTTTGGGGATTATTTATTCGGAAATTAAGAGATATTTGGAAGGCCAGAACTTACTTAATCTTAAGAGACTTTTTCCCGCAATGGGCGATAGACAACGGACTACTTAGATCTAATTCGATAATTACAAAGTTTTTTCAATTTTTTGAAAAAATCAATTATAGTTCGGCAGACAAAATCGGTTTGATGTCACCTGGAAATTTGAAATGGTTCGGAAAAAAATATAAAGACCAATCGAAATTGGAAGTATTATACAATTGGGTATCGGATCGACCGATAAAAATTGAAAGTTACCCTTATCGAACCAGATATAATCTTCACAATAAATTGGTATTTTTTTACGGCGGAAATATTGGCCATGCCCAGGATATGAGCCAAATTTTAAGATTGGCAAAGAATTTACGAAAAAATCAGGATGTTTATTTTGTTTTAGTTGGGACAGGTGATGAGGTAGCGCTTGTTAGGGAAACAATTCAAAAAGATTCTTTGACTAATTTACTTTTATTAGATCCTGTTCCGCAAAATGAATTTATACATATGTTAGCAGAATTTGATATTGGTCTTTTTTGTTTAAACAGAGATCATACAACTCATAATTTTCCTGGAAAAATACTTTCTTATTTGGTTCAATCAAAACCCATTTTAGGAAGTGTCAATCCGGGAAACGATTTAAAGGAAGTTATTGGTAATAGTAAAGCAGGTATAGTGGTTGAGGCTGGCGATGACTCTACTTTTTTAGAGGCCGCTACTAAACTATTGGATAAAAATATACGCGAACTGTATGCAAAAAACTGTAATGTTCTGTTAAAACAAATATTTTCAGTTGAGTCTGCCTGTGATCGCATTCAATCTAAATGATTGTTTTACAAAACTGTAATGATTTTAGTTTTCCACTATTCTTTATTGTCTATAATTCATGAAAAAGTACATACAAAATAGTTTACCAAGTTTTACACGAAGACATTCTCGTTGGTATGAGAGAATACTTTTAAGTTATTTTTTTCAATTCATTACAGGTGGTCTCGTCCTTGTTTTATCTAGTGCGATTCCTATATGGGGAATAAGATTTTGGACATCGCAAGATCCAAATTTAGTAACATCTCTATCGGCAAGTTTGGTTGCGTTTTTTGTAGCAACTTTTAGTCTTAGAAAAATATTTAGGTTACCTGGGTCGGAATCAGTCGCTTATGTGCTTCCTGTAACTTTCATATGTTATTCCATACCAATAGGTCTGATCTTATTCTTTCGAACAAGTTATTCAATTCAAATTTTCGTTGTTGGTTTTACAGTAACATTGTTATGGTGTTTTGCCGGTTTTTTTCTCGGAAGACGATACCGCTTAACTAGATACGCAATACTACCATTTGGTGGGAGTGTAGAATTAGAGAAGAATCATGGTGCTCTTTTTAAAATTCTCGAAATTCCCAATTTAGAAGGACAACGTTTCAACGGTATCGTTGCTGATTTCGATAGCCCAATGATAACGCCAGAATGGGAAAAATTTCTAGCTCAGTGTACCCTTGCTCGGATACCTGTTTACTCGGAAAAGAAAATACGTGAATCTGTAACAGGTAGAGTAAAAATTAATCATTTATCAGAGAATATTTTTGGGTCTTTACTTCCTTCACAATTTTATGAATACATCAAACGCTGGATTGATTTTATTGTGGCACTATTCTCGATTCCTCTGATGTTACCATTTTTTCTAATTGTTTCCATATTAATTAAATTGGAATCAAAGGGACCTGCATTATTCATTCAACCGCGGATGGGTTTTAGAGGAAAAGTTTTTCCTATGTTCAAATTTCGAAGTATGTACGTTGATAAAAAAGGCGGTGGTTTTACCAATCCAGAAGACGATCCTCGTATTACTGTTGTGGGGAAAATCATTCGTAAATACCGAATTGACGAACTCCCACAAATTTTTAACATCCTTATCGGACAAATGTCCTTCATTGGACCTCGGCCAGAATCTTATGAATTATCTAAATGGTATGAAGAGGACGTTCCTTTTTTTGCTTATCGTCACGTCGTTCGTCCAGGTATTTCAGGCTGGGCACAAGTGGAGCAAGGTTATGCCGCAGAAGTAGATGGAATGAAAGTGAAGTTAGAATACGACTTTTACTATATCAAAAATTTTTCATTTTGGTTGGACCTACTTATTACTTTTAAAACTGTTAAAACAATTTTAACAGGTTTTGGTGCAAGGTAAGGAAACGTAATTTGCCAATTTCATTTGCAGTAATATTTATTTGGTGTTTGAGTTTCTTTTTCCTAATGAAATTGTTTTCTAAGAGAGGAATTTTTGCCTTCGCTATTATAAGTTGGTTTTTGATGTGGCATTTGATAGACTCGTTTGAGTTAACTGGTTTGTATCCTCTTTCAGACTTAGTAAACAAGGTGATTTTCGCATTCTATGTCAGCTTTCTACTCGGAGCGGTCTCAACAGTAATCATTAATAACGGAAGAAAAAAAAATGATTTCGGATTAGTTCAAGTTTCAAATTTTACTAAAAAATATTATGATTTTATCAAGGTAATTTCTGCTTATTTTGTAATTCCGATGTTTCTATTTTTTATGTGCAGAGGGTTTTACTTATTATCAACAAAATTTACAATTTCACAATATCGATCCGATGTTTTCGGCTTACTGACTGGAACTTCCACTTTGTTTTTTAATAGTTCTCTTGTTACTATGATTTATACTTATTTAGTATTGCCGTATTTGTTTTATGTATTATTTCTAGGTTTTGCATATTCTGTTCGATATAGGAAATTTGGTTTATTATTTATATCCGTTTTGTTGATCATAATGGACTCGTTAATGATGGCAGGTAGATTTGGATTTCACTATATATTATTTGCGACTTTTTTAATTTCCCTATTTCGGGTCAACCTTCATTATTTTAAAATTAGTTCTCAATTTATTTTCGCCATTATTTTCATATTCTTTATTTCTACTGCTTCAGTTTATTATATTAGTGAAGGGAGGGCAATCAAAGGGCAGTCAAAAGTAGGTCATTTGATCGAACACTTTATCATCGATTATCATACCGAGTCATTTCACATTTTAGATGTTGAACTCAATAAACCTGACTCTTTAATCTATGATCATACGTTCGGATTATCTTCTATTTCTGCTTTTGAAAGGTATTTTCTTTTGGTAAGCAATCGGATGGGTTTAACATCGAAAAACTCTGAAGCTGATTTAATTGGCGGATACTTACATGACTCGAGAAAAATCGGAGTTGATTCTCATGGGCAGCCTAAGTTTTATAATGCCTTTGCTTCGAGTTTATTTGTTTTTTATCGAGATGGCGCTTTTTTTGGCGTCTTATTGGGTGGTATAGTATTTGGCTTTTTAGTTCAATATTGGAGCAATATTTTTAATATTTCAGTATTTTCTTCCTCATTAATGCTAACATCGCTTTCTTATTTAGGGATTTATAGTTTGTTTCAATGCGTTATTACAGGACCGATGATGATTTCTTTTTCGCTGTGTATTTTTACATTAATTGTATTTAAATTGAAAAAGCTTTCAATGAGCCCACGTTAATTACAATACTACGTGAAAAAGATCATTACAAATTCAATTTGGTTAGTTTTTGATAAGATATTTAAAATACTTATCGGTTTGTTTGTTGGTGTTTGGATTGCTCGCTATTTTGGCCCTGAAATTTTCGGTAAATATAATTTTGCAAATTCGATAATAATACTATTTAGTACTATTTTGCCTTTAGGAACAGAGGCGATTCTTGTAAGGGAACTCGTAAAAAATAAGGAACAGAGTCATAATTTGCTCTCAGTGTCCTTTTATATTCATCTAATTTCTGGATTTGTGTTTTTTGTTTGCTCTTCACTAGTTATATATATTCTAAAATCTGATGATGACTTAACGCTTAAAATTGGCTATATTTTGTCTTTTTCGCTATTATTTAGGTTTATGGCAGTGCCTAGATACTTTTTTGAATCGCGTACAGAGTATAAATATATTATATATATTGAAAATTTTTATTTTATAATTCTTTCTATCGCAAGAATTTTCCTTTTGATTAATGAATTCCCGATTTTATATTTTGTATTTAGTTTTCTGTTCGAATCTATTTGCTCATCCGTTTCAATTTTTATATTTTATACAAAATTTCATCATGATCGTATCACCGTCCCAGTAAATTTAAAAAGTATCTATCGGACGATAAGAGAATCTTTTCCTCTTTTTATTTCCGCATTATCAATCATTTTATATATGAAAATTGATCAGTTGATGATTGGCACTATGATCGGCGATCGGGAAACTGGTATATATAGTGTTGCCGTTCGGTTAAGTGAGTTTTGGTATTTCCTTCCGCTTGGGATTTCATCATCTTTTTATCCCACTTTAATAGATAAAAAAAATAAGTCGCAGATAGTTTATACTGAATTGTTTCAAAGTCTGCATTTGGTTTTATTTTTGATGTCTCTTTTGATGGCGATTTTTATTCAAGTTTTGGGTGAGGATATAGTTATTCTATTATATGGAGAACCTTATATTGATTCCGTAAATATACTCAAAGTGTATATTTGGTCTGGAGTATTTGTTTTTTTGGGAGTAGCCGGTAGTAATTATTATTTAATTGAAGATAAGCAGAAATTTATTTTGGTAAAAAGTATAACTGGGCTTACCATAAATATAATCTTAAATTTTTTTTGGATACATCAGTTTGGGGTAATGGGAGCAGCATATGCAACTTTGGTTTCTCAAGCAATTGCAGCTTCTTTGATCCCTTGTCTGTTTAGGGAAATTAGGCCTTTATTTTTAATTCAAATTAATTGTCTGAAAATCTGGCAGTGGTCTATTTTTTTGCATAATTTCCTTTTACGATATCAGGAAGATAGAAGAAACAGCTGAGTTTTTAGCTGTTTAAAATGGATTTAATCATTGAAAGTATTATATGACCACCAAACTTTTTCTATTCAGAATTACGGCGGTATTTCTCGTTATTTTTATGAATTAATAACTCGTTTATCGCAGGATGACAAGATAGAGATTCAGACTTCGCTTTTGTTCTCAAACAATGAGTATTTAAGAATGGACTCAGCATTCAAGATCAAGCCGTTGATTGATGCAAAGAATTGGATTTTTAAAGGAAATTTTATTGGAAAAGCAAGGTTATACAATTTAGTAAAAACATTCGGTTTAGTAAATGATCATGTAGCTAACATGCAGAGTTTAGTAAAGGCTAGAATTCTGAGTAATGACTTTGATATTTTTCATCCGACGTATTATAATCCTTATTATATAGAATGGCTGAGCGATAAGAAAATTCCAGTTGTCATTACTGTTTATGACATGATTCACGAAAAATTTCCAAAATATTTTTTAGATGCTAATAAGACGATAGAAGAGAAACGAAGGACTATAAATCGTGCTGATAAAATAATTGCAATTTCGGAAAGTACGAAGAAAGATATTCAGGAGTTTTATGATATTCCGAATGAGAAGATTCAGGTGATCCATTTAGCATCTTCATTGCAGGATCATAGAGAGAAAAATAAAATCGTCGAAGATTTAAAGGATTACATTTTGTTTATTGGAAATCGTTCTGTTTATAAAAATTTTGCCTTTTTTCTGGATGCTATCACCGAATTATTCAAAAAATATCCTAAGCTTAAATTGATAATCGGCGGCGGTGAAAAGATTACTAAACAAGAGTTACTTAAATTTCGTGAACTCAAACTCGAAGATCGCATAATACATTTTCAAATTGAGGATAATCGACAACTGCTTTCTCTCTATCAATCTGTTCGTTTATTCGTTTTCCCCTCTCTTTATGAAGGTTTTGGTATTCCGTTAATTGAGGCAATGAAGTCAGGTTGCCCTGTTGTCTGTAGTAACACATCTTCATTTCCTGAAGTGGCGGGAGAAGCCGCGCTTTATTTCAATCCAATTGAGAAAGCCTCGATTTTTTCTGCAGTTGAGATGATGTATGAAAATGAGGAACTACGAAAAAACTTTATTGAATTAGGGTATAAGCAAAGTGCTAAGTTTGGATGGGATAATGTCGCAATCCAAACTTATAATCTGTATAAATCGTTGGTCTAGTTTGGAAACATGAAGTTACCTGTTTTACTGATCGCATTCAATCGACCTAAGCTCACTTCACTAGTAATGGATGCTCTAGAAAAATATAAACCTAAGATATTGTATGTAGCAATCGATGGACCAAGGAACGAAACTGATTCTGCATTATCAAATCAAATCAAGTTGGAAATTGGCAAGCGATTCGAGGGTATCGAAGTTAAAACTTTATTTAGAACTGAAAATTTAGGTTGTAAATTGGCAGTCTCTGGTGCAATAGATTGGTTTTTTGCTAACGAAGAACTTGGCATTATTTTAGAAGATGACTGTTTACCAAATTTGAATTTCTTTCAATTTATGGAAGAAATGTTGTTTAAGTTTAGAAATGATCCAAATGTTGGCTTAATTTCAGGAAATAATTTTTTCTTCGGAAATCTAGAAGTACCATTTTCTTATTATGCTTCTAACTATTTTCATATATGGGGATGGGGAACTTGGCGGCGATCCTGGGAAGGTTACCAGCCTTCCGGAATTTCGATGGAAGAAATTGAATCCGTTGTTAATAGTAAGTTTAACTCTACTGCTGAACGTAAATTTTGGATAAATAACATATTTAACGCTAGTATTGGTAAACTTGATACTTGGGATTTGCAATGGATTTATTATAATTGGCGCAAAAAACGTATCTCTATTATGCCTACCAAAAATTTAGTATCTAACATTGGTTTTGGTATTGAAGCTACGCATACAAAAACTGAAGATTCAGTTTTAAATAAAATCAAAACAGAAGAGCTAAAGTTTCCACTAGTGGAACCTAAAACTTTTGATCCTGATCGAGTTCTTGATTATTACAGTCGTAGGCTTTTTTTTAGAATTTCTTATTTAGAAAAATTAGAGTTTTATTTTTTAAAGAAAATTAGAGGCTTTTTGTGAAATCCATTATTATTAATTTTTTGACCAAGTTGTTTAACAAAGTTTTAAGCAATGTTTATAGTGAACAAAGAAAAACTTTGGAAAGACTTGAGAAAATTCATCTAGCCCTGGGACGCAATCAAGCAGAAGCAAATTTGCAGAAAAAATCTAAAATGATCCGAGATTACGGATTCGGTGTTTTCTCGCAATGGGACGAAGATGGAATCATTCAATATTTACTTTCTAAGTTACCCGAAATTCCAAAAACATTCATTGAGTTTGGTGTAGAGAATTACATTGAATCGAATACTCGATTCTTAATTATGAAGGACCATTGGAGAGGGTTGATCATTGACGGAAGTAAGGAACACATTGACTATATAAAAAGGTCGGATTTATATTGGAAATCAGAGTTAATTGCTGAACATGCTTTTATAACTGTGGAAAATATTGAAAGTATCTTCCAGAAACATGGTTTTGTCGGAGATCTCGGAATATTGAGTATCGATATTGATGGCAACGACTATTGGATACTAAATAAAATTTCTATTGTTAATCCAGTTATTCTTATTGTTGAAATTAATAACTTATTAGGGTATAAAAATAGTCTGACAGTTCCTTACGATCCAGAATTTATGCGCCATAAAAAACACTATTCTGGATTATATTTCGGTGCTTCCCTTAAGGCAGTATATGACTTAGCAAAAAAGAAAGGTTATTCTTTTGTCGGATGTAATGAGATTGGAAACAATGCATTTTTTATACAAAATCGCTATGCCGATCGTTTTCATAAATTGACCCTTGAGGAAGGTTATACATACAATTGGTGTCGTGAGTCGCGTGATAAAAGTGGTGTTTTAACATTTGTTGATGGGCATAAAGAAAGATTGAATTTGATTAGAGATTGCGAGTTTTTTGATTTAGAAACACAGAAGCTTGTCAAATTGAGCGATTATATCGATACTAGCTTATAAAATGCACGATTTATTTATAGTATAACCATATGAAATGCAAACTATGTCATTCGAACGCAAAATTGATTTCGAAAAACCTTACTTATTTAGGTAAACATAAGGCAGATATGTTCCAATGTGAAAACTGTGAACTACTTCAAATAGATCCGGTTAATTGGTTGGAAGAAGCATATTCTGATAGCATAGCAATTACTGATACTGGCTTGGTTGCTCGAAATGTAATGTTAGTAAAGCGGGTTGTTGTTCTATTATCTGCTTTGAATGTAAAGATAATGGTTCCAATTTTCTTTCTTCGTGTTTTTAAGAAGTTTCTTTTCTCATTTCTTATTATGAAAATGACTCCATACAAAAAAGTTATTTTGGATTTCGGCGGTGGGTATGGATTATTGGTAAGGATGCTGCGTGACGTTGGTTTAAATGCATTTTGGAATGATTTATATACAAAGAATCTTTTGGCAAGAGGCTTTGAAAAGACATCGATTCATTATGAAACTATCTTAAGTTTTGAAGTAATGGAGCATCTTGAAAATCCCAAATTAGAATTTGATAAAATATTTTTAGAATATAAACCTGAAATTCTTTTAACTTCAACTATGAACTATGGTGAAAGCATACCTTCCCAAGATTGGTGGTATTATTCGTTTGAAACTGGACAACATATAACATTCTATAATTCGAAGACCTTTGAATTGATTGCTAGAACGTATGGTTATCATTATTTTTCGATAGATCCAACTTTTCATATTTTTACAAAACAAAAATTGAATGAAAATCTGATTCGTTTTTTTGTTGAAAGATCCGATTTCTTTTTTCCAAATATTTCAGGAAAATATAATAGTCTGACCTGGGCAGATCACGAAAAAATGGTAGATTCAATCCGACATTCTTAGTGGAAGCTATCATCGCAATTTTGCAAAATTGCATTAGTTGATAAATCTTTTTATAGAAATTTCCTTTATACATTAAAAAAAATCCATTTATAGATTAGTTGAGTAATAAATCATAATGAGTAATCGTTTGCCAAAAGTATCTATCATCACCATCGTACTAAATAATAAATTATTTATGGAATATACAATTGAAAGTGTGAAAGCGCAGCGCTGGGAGAATTTCGAGTATATTGTCGTTGATGGCGGATCTACTGACGGAACGGTTGAGCTGATTTCTAAGAGTAAATCAGTAGTTGACCAATTTGTTTCGGAACCTGATAAGGGAATTTACGACGCGATGAATAAAGGCTTGAGGATGGCTAAAGGTGAATGGGTTATCTTCCTAAATGCTGGAGATCGATTTGCAAATCCAAATGTTTTTTCAGAAATTTTTAAATTAAAGAATTTAGAGGAAATTGATTTTATTTTCGGAAATTGGTATACTTGTAATTTGCTGAAGGATCCAGGTTATTTGCTGCCAGGAATTGCTGATTATGATAGTGGTGCCATCTTGCATCAATCCGTGATATACAGAAAGAAGTTACATGATTTGTATGGATACTATCTTATCACACCTAGATTAATAATCTCTGACTATATTTTTTTTCTTTGTGTTCCGAAAACCAGAGTTTTTCATTTTAATCAGCCAATTTCGATAAATGATAACACGGGCATATCGGCTGCACCTTGGTCATACAAACAAAAATTAGCTATCGATTATGTATTCCGTAGGATTACGGCTCTTGACGTTTTCTTTTTATACCTAAAGTTCCGGATACCAAGAATTGATAAATTCCTTATTAATCGGATTTCTAAAGTGTTTTCTAGGTATTCTCGATAAGGCGATTTTGTATCTTCGTTTTTTTATTCTTGGATGAAAAAGATAGGCATTTTTTTTGCGTCAGAGAATTGATGTTAGTTGTAAATTTGAGCTAAGCTGATGAAATCTTCTGAAATTTTTTACTCGTTTGTTCTGGAGATAACCCTGGTTTCTTTGGCTATCTTTGCTTTGGTTATTCTTTTTCAATCTAAAGCAATCGACAAAAGGTATTTATTTATCAGCTTACTTGTTTTATGTTCAATTGAGAAGGCTAGTGAGCATGTAAAAGATTTTTTATTTCTCGCAAAAGGTAGCAATTTAAGTGAGTATGTGATGAGCAATCAGATACCGGGTTTGTATCATTAATTATCGATATTTCTTCCAACACTAATCAGTAATTTCTACATAAATTTATCAAGTGATGCAATTATTATCCTAACATTTTCTCGTTTCATAACAATTTGTTCAACTATTGGTTTATCCTAAGAATTTTGAAGATTGGGTTACCAATCATTTTGGCAAAAAAGGCTTACCCAATGTATGATAATATTTACCAGGTTTATATTATTGTGTTAAGGACTGAAATTTAGGACAAATTTCAAAATCTTCATTTGGTAGACCGAAACGGAATGCATGGAATTCGGAAAGGTAAACATTGCAGAAAGACTGGTGCCTTTAAATGTCTAGGCTGTCTTTTTAATCAAGATATCAGATCAATATTGTCTATGGAATAGTATTGATTTGTTTTCAGAAGGTTAATTACTTCCTGAGTCAAATTCTCGGAGCTGAGTGCTTTAATTAAATCTCTTTTTAGAAAAGGGAAACCATGATCTTTTATTATGGTTTCCCAGTAGACATGGGTTGGGTTCATATAATACTTATGGTCTATGATTTGATTTAGTTTTTTATACTCTACGTAAGACCCTACTTTAAAGCCATTGGATAACCAATATTTGGTTCCTCCTACTTCGTATTCGAGGATGAGGAGCTTTTTCAAACGTGTAGGGTAGTAGGATAGATCTTTCCAAAATCTTTCAAATGATGCTGATCCCAGAACTCGATTCTGGAAGACTAAAAAATAACTCATGATATGGTAGTCAAACTCATAGGAATCAGTTAATCCCCAAATATCATAATCAGAATTTTCGAAAGATTCAAATATAGGTTTTAGAGGATGGAGTGGACCGTAAATGCTATCATTTGTTAAAACGATTTGTCTATAATCTTTCCAAGATTTTGTTTGAAATAACCCGACTTTCCAAGATCCGAAATCATAACCTATATTTTCGCGCCAAATATATTGTTTTATATACGGTTTAATGGATTCTATTTCGTTTTCCAAAGAGATTGGGGAAGTATCGACCAGGACAATATCTGACCCGAGTTCGAATAAGTTCTTTAAATAGAACTTAAGATTTGCCGTCACTTGGCCTTTTAAATTGAATGTGGAAAAAATCACCAAACGATCATTTTGTTTTTCACGCAAGTTATGATTGATATAAATTTTTGGTTTTTTGTTAAGGAAAAGTCTCTTGAAAAAGCTTAGTTTATGAAATTGATATAGAACCTTTAATAAGAATTCTTTGAAAAGAATTTTAGCGTTTTTTTTCTCTATTTTTATCATCGGAATTTAAAACTAACTTTTTGGCATTTTTAATTGGATTTTACTACTTGGACATATGTAAAGTGTTTTGCATAAATAAAGAAAAATAAATTGAAAATGAGGTGCTGAAGTTAAATTTGTTCAATTGATACCTTTATGGATTATTCTAAATACTCAGTGATAATTGTCGGTTCGGGATTCTTTGGATCAGTGATTGCGGAGCGTGTGGCTTCTGTATTAAACAAGGAAGTGCTTGTTATTGAAAAAAGAAACCACATCGGAGGCAACTGTTATTCCGAAATTGATCCTTCGACTGGCATTGAATTCCATACTTATGGAACGCATATCTTTCATACTTCAAATCAAAAAGTTTGGGACTATATTCAAAAATTTACTGAATTTAATAATTACTATCACCAGGTGCTGACAACGTTCAAAAATAAAGTCTACCAAATGCCTATCAATTTGGAGACGATCAATCAGTATTATGGTTTAAATTTAAAACCTTTTGAAGTTGAATCATTTTTGGAAAAAGAGAAGGCCAAAGAGAAAACTGAGCAACCCCCACGCAACTTCGAAGAAAAAGCCATTTCGTTGATTGGGAGACCTTTATATGAGGCATTTATAAAAGGTTATACGAAAAAACAATGGAATAAGGACCCGAAAGAGTTACCTGAATTTATTTTAAATAGGTTACCGATTCGTAAGAATTATAACGAAAGTTACTATTACAGTCGATGGCAGGGAATTCCTAAAGATGGTTACGGGAAAATCTTCGAAAGGATGCTTGCGAATCCAAAGATTACAACCCTCTTGAATACAAATTTCTTTGAAATTCGGGACCAGATTCCGAAGAATACAATCCTAATCTATAGCGGCCCAATCGATCAATACTTCGATTATAAATTTGGTAAATTAGAATATCGTACACTTCGTTTCGAAAAACAAACCTATCCATATGAGGATTTTCAAGGAACCTCCGTTATGAATTATGCGGAGGAGGAAGTTCCTTATACTAGAATTCATGAACCAAGACACTTACATCCTGAAAGAACTTATGGAAATACTACTTTAACAATTAAAGAATTTTCATCGCTTGATGATGGCTCTAATCCATATTACCCAATTAACGATCAGAAAAATACTGATTTAGTGAAAGTGTATAGAAAGGAAGCTGAGAACCTAAAGAATGTTTATATCAGCGGAAGATTAGGGGATTATAAGTATTTTGATATGCATGAAACAATTGATGCAGCGTTGACGCTTTTTGAAAATCAAATTAGTCCACTAATTCAATAGAATCTTGATCTACCTAAAGTAAAATTTCGCCAACTCCAATAACATAACTAATCTACCTTTTATAATCTGGTAGATGTTTCTCTTTGTGCCACCTAATCCGCGCAAAGTGAAAGTGTTTTGGTGTCTTCTATAGTAAATATAAGGTTTATTGATTAACAATACTTTGCCAGTTAATTCAGCTACTAGCCCCAACCACAGATCTTGGCCTATTTCTTTTGTTTTCGGAAAGGGAATCGCTTTTTTTAGGATCTCTTTTTTGAAAGCCATACAAGATCCATAATAAGAACTGCGAATTATATTTTTCAAAATTCCTTTTTTTGAACCGAATAATTTAAAAAAAGAGGGATGAGTCATCTTTAAGTTTTCGTCCGTAACGATAGAATCGTGTAAAACTAAATCATAAGAAATTAAAGATTCATTTATATCTTTTACCTTATTTTCAAGCCAGACATCGTCTTGGTCAGACAGATAAATAAAATCGCCGGAAGATTTAACTAAAGCATTTTGGAAATTCTGAATAGGGTCTCTGAACTTTTGAAATAGGAAAAGTTGGATTCTTGAGTCTTTGGACGCAAAATCTTGCAATATCTTGACCGTTCCATCTGTGGAAGAGTCATCTGATATGATGACTTCGTCATTTTCTGATAGTTGCTTAAGGATTGAATTGAGTTGTTCTACTATGTATTTCTCACCGTTATATGTTGCCATACATACTGAAATTTTAGGTTTCATAGATGTTACTCCCACTCTATTTGGATTTCATAATCTGAATACAAAATATTGTTATCTACTCTGTTTGAATCTGTTATTATTTTCTTCTATTGACATGTGTCTCTAAGGAAAAGATCTTGTCGGAAGAGTTCTGAAAAAGAGCGCTGATTTGCAAAATATATGAAAACCCAATTTTTTCCAATCTCTGGACCAGTGTTAATTTTACCAACGGTTCATGGAGATGAAAGAGGCTTTTTTTTAGAATCTTTTAAAGCTTCTGAATATTCTTCCTTGGGCATCCCTTCGTTGTTTCAACAAGATAATCACTCTAAGTCAAATAAAAATGTTTTACGAGGTTTGCATTTTCAAGCACCACCGATGGACCAGGGTAAATTAGTCAGAGTTGTTCGGGGATCAGTGCTCGATGTAGCAGTTGATATACGAAAAAATTCGAAAACTTATGGCCAATCGGTATCAGTTACTTTAACCGAAAAGAACCATGAGATATTTTGGGTTCCTTCTGGATTTGCCCATGGTTTTTTGGTTTTAGAAGACAATACGGAATTTTTATACAAAGTAACGAATGAATATTCTAAAGCTGATGAGGGGGGAATTCTTTTTAATGATCCTGCTCTTAAGATTGATTGGGGTATTGATGAATCCTTATGTATTTTATCTGATAAGGATAGAATACTTCCACTTTTAAAGGACCTAGTTAGTCCCTTTTAGTTATATTATCATCGTATAAATTTTTTAGTTAACACATAAGGATACTGAAAGACCTCAAATGAAAGCGAGAAAGATTCTTGTCACAGGTGGAGCTGGATTTATTGGCTCAAATTTTGTTCATACAATACTTGAGTCAAATGAAGATGTTTTAATTACGGTTATTGATAAATTAACCTATGCAGGTAATTTAAAAAACTTAGAAAAATGGAAAAATGACCCCAGGTTGCAGTTTATCAAACTAGATATTACCGACAAATCAGAGTTATTTGCTAAGTTGGAAAATTCCTTTTTCTCCGAGATCGCACATTTTGCCGCGGAATCCCATGTAGACAGATCCATTCTTGGACCGGAAGAATTTGTGAAAACAAATTTACTGGGCACTTTCTATATGTTAGAATTTGCAAGAATGTTGCATTCGAAAAATGAACTTAGGTTATTCCTTCACGTTTCTACTGACGAAGTATTTGGCTCATTAAGCGAAGATGGTGCATTTACGGAATCAACTCCCTATGCGCCTAATTCTCCATATTCAGCATCGAAAGCAGGATCCGACCATTTAGTTAGGGCCTACTTCCATACATATGGTTTACCCGTGATCACAACGAACTGCTCCAACAATTACGGTCCATATCATTTCCCAGAAAAACTAATCCCTCTTATGATTTTAAATTGCCTACAGGGGAAGTCCCTTCCTGTTTATGGAACAGGAGAAAATGTCAGAGATTGGCTATATGTGAAAGATCATTGCCTAGCAATTGATTTGGTGATGCGAACTGGAAAGTTTGGCGAAACATACAATATTGGAACAAGAAACGAAAAAAACAATTTGGAGATTGTTTATAAAATTTGTGAGCTGATGGATAAAAAAAATCCGGCAGGTGCTCCTCATAAAAAATTAATTCAATTTGTCAAAGATCGGCCAGGACATGATTTTCGTTATGCGATCGATCCTTCCAAAATTGAAATTGAATTGGGTTGGAAACCTAAATATCAATTCGAAGAAGCGATTGAAGAAACCGTAAATTGGTTTTTGGAAAATAGATCTTGGTGGGAAGAGATTCTTTCTGGCGAATACAGCAAATACTATGATTCACAATATAAGGAATTGAGATAGTTATGAAGGGTATCATTTTAGCAGGCGGTTCTGGGACTCGTTTGTATCCTGTGACAAAGGTAGTAAGTAAACAACTTCTTCCTATATATGACAAACCCATGATCTATTACCCTCTTAGTACTCTTATGTTAGCAGGGATAAAAGACATACTAATCATATCCACCCCTGAGTCCACGCCACTTTTTCGCGATATGCTAGGAGATGGATCTCAATGGGGTATTTCACTTCAGTATGAAATACAACCTTCTCCTGACGGACTTGCGCAAGCCTTCCTCATTGGGGAAAGGTTCTTAAATGGTGGGGAACCTAGTGCTTTAATCCTGGGAGATAATATTTTTTTTGGACATGGAATGGAAGAGCAACTAAATGCAGCTGTTAATAAAAAATTAGGTGCTACTGTCTTTGCCTATCATGTAAATGATCCAGAAAGATATGGTGTTGTTGAATTTGATAGTGAAAGAAGAGCTGTTTCAATTGAAGAAAAGCCTATCAAACCTAAGAGTAGTTATGCTGTCACTGGTTTGTATTTTTATGATTCCAATGTAGTTGAGTATGCAAAACAAGTGAAACCTTCGAAACGGGGTGAACTCGAAATTACAGACCTAAACAGGATTTATTTGGAAAAAGGTCTTTTGGATGTTCAACTTATGGGAAGAGGGTATGCTTGGTTGGATACAGGTACTCACGAATCACTTCTTGAAGCATCCACCTTTGTTGAAACTGTTGAAAGAAGACAGGGTTTGAAAATTGCTTGCCCCGAGGAAATTGCCTACCGTAAGGGATTGATCAATAAGGCTGAATTGGAAAAATTAGCCGAACCCTTAAAGAAAAATGGATATGGTCAATATTTAATTCGCATTCTCAATGAAACAATATATTGAAATGGAATTATTAATTTATAGTTTATTATGAAGAGAATTCTTGTTACAGGATCTACTGGTCAATTAGGAAATGAGTTGCGTGTTCTCTCCAAGTTAGAGAGGGATTATCAATTTGAATTTCTAGATCGGTCCCAATTAGATATATCATCTGAAGAAGGCATTCGAAATTTCTTTGCGCAAAGCGGTACTTCCGAAATTTTTGCGATCATTAATGCATCCGCTTATACTGCCGTTGATTTAGCTGAGAAAGACCAAATAAATGCACGATTAGTGAATGCAACTGGTCCGAAGATTCTTGCCTTGTTGGCAAAATCGATCGGAGCAAAATTCATTCATATATCTACGGATTTTGTATTCGACGGAAATAACTCACGTCCTTATTTGGAATCAGATTCGAAGAATCCTATTTCAGTTTACGGCAAAACTAAGTCAGAGGGCGAAGATTTAGTTTTAGAGGCGAATTCAGATGCCACGATCATTCGAACATCTTGGGTTTTTTCCAAATATGGTAAAAATTTTTTTAATACAATTGCTAGGTTAGCTAAAGAAAGAGAAAGGCTATCGGTAATTGATGACCAAATAGGTTCACCAACTTGGGCGGGAGACCTAGCTCGGGTTAGTTTTCATGCGGCCTTGTCTGAGAAAAGTGGCATCTTCCATTTTTCGAATGAAGGAGTTGCTAGTTGGTATGATTTTGCTTATGAGATTGTTCGTGCACTTGGATATAATTGTAAAGTATTACCTATCGCGACAGAAGATTATCCTACCGATGCAAAACGTCCATCTTACAGTGTTTTAAGTAAGAAAAAGTTCAGAAGGGATTTTGTTTTTAAGAACGTTCATTGGAAGGAAAGACTATATAGTTTAGTGGATGAAATTAGAGAAGAAAGATGACAATCAAATTCTTGTCTATGGAAGCTGAGTATTTTTAATAAGAAGAAAGATTTATGCCAAAAGTGTCTGTAATTATGCCCGCATACAACGCGGTAGCCTACCTTGAAGAATCTGTAAACTCTCTAATAAACCAAACCTTTAGAGATTGGGAATTGTTGCTTGTGGATGATTGTTCCAAGGATGAGACAGCGACTCTTGCTAAAAAAATTGCTTCTTCTGATCCTCGTATTCAGTTTATACAAAAGGATAAAAACTCAGGATCAGCGGATACTCGAAATACGGGGATCAGGTTGTCCTCTGGAGAATATATCGCATTTTTAGATGCAGATGACCTTTGGGAATCGAATTTCTTAGAAACGATGATTCCATTTATGGAAAGTAAAAAAGCTGCATTTTCATTTTCATCTTATCGAATCGTCGATGAAAATGGGTTCGAATTTTGCGAGCCGTTTCTTGTTAAATCGAAAGAATATTCTTATCGGGATTTATTACATTACAATCGAGTTGGATTACTTACTGCTGTTTATCATGTACCAAGTGTAGGCAAAAAATACTTCGATCCAAGTTTGAAAAGCCTTAGAGATGATTATGCTCTTTGGTTGGATATATTACGAGATGGTAAGATTGCATACACAAACGAAGCCATTTTAGCAAGTTATCGTGTGAGAAGAGGGGCTGCTACATCTAACAAGAAAAAAGTAATGATTGCACATTTCCGAATGTTGAAAAATCGTGAAAATATTTCCTTTTTATATGCATTAGTGCTCACCTTGATTCATGGCTTTATGGGACTTCGTAAATATAGAAATAAATAGCGATCTCTAGATCGCATATATCCGTTTTTACCGCTTGACTTTCATTTATGTCTGTAATTCCTAGATAGTAGCTATGGTCGCTAGACGTAACCTCGGAACTACCGAGAAAGCAAACAAAACATCCCTAATCATTCCTATTTATAATGAATCCTCCCATTTGGAGGAGTTCCTAGGGAAGGTTGATTCCCTTCATTTACCTACCAAAAAAGAGCTCGTATTTATAGACGATGCCTCTCGTGACAACTCCCTTGAGATTTTGAAAAAATTTCGGTTTCGTTCGGAACATAAAATTTTGAGCCAAGGTAAAAATCAAGGTAAGGGTGCAGCTTTACACCGAGGATTTATGGAAGCAACCGGTAATATCATTATTGTCCAGGATGCTGATTTTGAATACGATATGGACGAAATTCATATGCTGATTGAACCGATTGCTAAGGGTAAAGCGGATGTTGTATTTGGTTCTCGATTCAAAAAGGATGGCAGACAAGTTCATCGAACCTTTCACTACCTTGTTAATCGAATCCTCACTATACTTTCAAATTTCCTCAGTGGCCTTTATCTAACGGATATGGAAACTTGTTATAAAGCATTTAGAGCGGAGATCATTCAGAACATTAATCTGGAGTCAAAGCGTTTTGGTTTCGAACCTGAAATTACGGCAAAGTTAGCACGTCTAAAAGTTAGAGTACAAGAATTTCCTATTTCCTATTACCCAAGAAATTATTTAGAAGGTAAAAAGATAACATGGAAAGATGGTGTGGCTGCGTTGCGTCACATATTCTATTTCAACGTAATCGTTTCCAAAAAAAGTTTCTTCCAAAAATCAATGCCGGATAAATTCATTCCGAAAACCGCCAATTGGCTTTAAGATGAAGAGAATTTCTTTTCTCCTATTTGACTTTTTATTCTTTCTTGGTTTTTTAAGTCTTTTTTTGGGAGAAACGAATCAAAAGTTTTTTAGAAATGATGCAATTGGTTTAGGTTTCTTTCTTTTTTCAGTTTATTTTATCTGGAATTATTCAAAGAAAAGAAACTCACTGACTTCTTTATTCCATCTTTTATTTGTTATTTTGCTTTCTAATTTCGTTTTCTTTAAGTTAGCAGAATATGACCCCATTCAACTTTTACCAGAAAAACTAGCGATCAAGTTATCTATGTTTTTCTGGGCACTCGGTATAATTTACTTACATGCAAAGTGCTCAGAGAAAGATTTTTTTGCTTTTGGTAGCATCTTCGCAATCCTCCCCTGTTTTGTTACTTCAAATTTTATGAGTTATCCGGTGATTCCAATCGGATTTGCTCTCGGTCTATTAGTAAGACACCAAGAATCATTTGAAAAAAATGTTTCAGGTTATATAATCATTGGTTCTCTTGGCTTTGTCTATTGGATCTGGAAAGATTGGTATGACGACTTTGCCTTAATTAGAATTCTTCTTTTGTTTGAGGTAATAGTTTTTGTTTCTATAGCCAGAACTTGGAAAGACTCAATTAAACAAAGGATAGTGGATGGACTGATGATAGTATTTTTGATTAATGCTATTGTACTTTCAGTGAAAATGTATTTTGAACCGAATTTCAAAATCGGTGCCTACCGCGAGGATGTTTTCTTAATTCCCGTTAGTTTAATCGGGTCCAATTCGTTTTTAGTTTTGGGATTGGCAGTTTATTCCATTCACGCTGACCATAAATATAAAAATATGTTTTATATCGGAGTTTTAATTTTTGCTTCTTTTTTGCTGATGGTATCTGTTTCTAGAATTTCCATTCTGTCAGTTGGACTGCTGGTGTTTTTTATCATATGGAATCAGCGATCCAATTTTGGACGAAGAATTTTGTCATTCCTTTCCCTCCCATTGATGCTTCTGTATATTATGTTTTTGATATATTCAGAAAAAACTTTGTTGGATATTGGAACGATCGGAATTCGTTTCTCAATCTGGAAACTCCATTTTTTTTCTACCCTTACCAATGCTCCGGTTTTTGGTTTGGGCTTCAATCCTGAAAAAATAATTCCATTTTTGGATATTCGTTATTTATCCATCGCTGATTTTGATTTTGTTAAAGAATATATGATCCATTTTCATACCTTTCCTTTAGCTCATAATTTATACTTTCAAATGTTAAGCTCCGTCGGTGTTGTCGGATTATTTGTTTTTTTCTATTTCGTATCCGTTTCTCTCTTCCGCTTTTTAAGACGTTATACTACATCTTCTCCGAGAGAAAAAATCTTAGCTTCAATTCTTGTTATTTGGTTGCTCCATGAGTTTTTAGATTTTAGTAGTTTGGAAATTGCGAATGTTTTCTTTTTGGGTATCATTCCCGTTTGTATTCATAACCCTGATCTCGAAATTGAAAAAAATAAAATAATACTCAATCCATTTTTCTCAAAAATCTTTTTAACGATTTCCTTTTTCATTCTTCTGTTGTTTTCTATTCGGTTTGGTTTTGTCGAACAGTCTATTTTTAAACACCACAAAGATGTTCAGCTTTCTACATTTTTTGAATTTCAAGCTAAGACAAATCCTTCTCTACGAAATATTGGAGCTCAAAATTCAGAGCTTTTAAAGAATGGTAAGATGCATTTCCTCGGCGAGAGGTATTTTTTTCTAGAACTTGCACTGGCGGCTGGTACGGAAAGGGAGTCGGGATTACTTGTTCAATGTTTCGAGACGATGCCTCGGAAAGAACTTTGTTTTGCTAATTTAATGAATTATGTTTCTAAACAACAGAATATGGAAAACTCGATTCATATGAGTCGATATTTTCTATCAGCACAAGATCCATTTGGAATCTATACTCGGGATTTTTTATGAAAAAAAAGAAATCAATATCTTTTGTCATTCCTTGTTTGAACGAGGAACGTACTTTACCATTAGTTCTAGAAAAGCTTGTTACGATCCAAAAAGATTATAAGAGTTTGTATGAAATTGAGATTTTAGTTTCAGATAATGGTAGTATTGACAAGTCAGTAACGATTGCAAAAAAGTTCGGTGCGAGGGTGGTATCTGCAGCGGAAAAGGGTTATGGTTCTGCCCTTGATACAGGGATTCGTAGTGCGAAAGGTGAAATTATTATATTTGCCGATGCAGATAATACTTATGACTTTTTAGAGTCTCCAGCTTTAATCGAAAAACAAATTGAGACCGATTGTGATATGGTGATTGGTTCTCGTTTGGATGGTAGAATTCATAAAGGGGCTATGCCATTCCTGCATCGTTATTTGGGGACACCGGTAATCAACTGGATCATTAATTTGCTTTATGCAAAGAAAACAAAGATTCGTGATAGCAATTCTGGCTTTCGTTGTTTTAAGAAAGAAAGTTATTTAAAGTGGAACGTAAAAAGCAAAGGTATGGAATTTGCGTCCGAACTTTTGATAAAAGCGCTGATCCATGATTCGTCCATGTATCACGTACCTGTTTCCTTATATCCTGATATGGCAGGCAGAATTCCCCATCTGCGTACATGGCGTGATGGAATGAGGCATTTGTTAAGGATTTTATTTTATGGATCGCATCTATTTGAACGAGTAGGTATTTTTATATTTTTCCTTGCTTGGTCGCAGCTTCTTGTTTCTGTTTTTGTTGGGAAGGTAGTCACATTATTTGGCGCGAATTTGTATGGATTACATTCAATGGTATTGTTTTCTTTTTTATCTGTTCTCGGACTGAATCTATGGGGAACAGGACTACTCATTGCAACAAAACAACCTAAGATATCAAAAACATTTGAACGAATACTCGCATTGGAAGAGGATAAATTATTTTTCAGTCTCATTGTGGGTTTTTTAATTATACTCATAAGTTCTATTTGGTTATTCATTCGTTGGCAATCCGGTGGTTTTATATTTATTAACCTAGAACGTGAGTTGATATTTGCTTCTTCACTTAGTTTAACACTTTTGGTTTTTTCTCTCTTTGCTGTAACTGCACATATTATCAAAAGAGATTGAGTTTGAAGTTTCCAACTCGGTTTGTTATTTACATTTTACTCTGTTCTGTTCCGTTTTTCTATCGTCTCAAATGGAACGGCAGTGGTGTGTTCGTCTCTAGCGATCCTGAGATTAAATATTATCAAGTTGTACATTTGTTAGAGGGTGGAAATCCTGAAGAATGTTATTTCCCTGCCAAGAAAATAGGATTTTCTCTAGCTTCGATTCCTATAGGTTATCCTTGGGCTTTTTCATTGTCAGATGGAAGATGTTTGTTCCAATACCCGATTTTGTTTACTTATTTACAATGGCCTATGGCCGTATTATTCGGTCCGACTTCAGTTACGTTTCTTCCGATTCTATTTTTTTTAATTAACTTTTTACTTTTAGATAGAATTTTTTCCCAGATGAATCTATCCGAATCGAAAAGGATTTTACCTGTAATTCTTATTCAATGTTTTTCTCCCATTTTTCTATCGTCTTTAGATTATTCGGAACTTACACTTACTAACTTTTTTCTGCTTGTTTCTGTATCAACATACTTAAGTTATACGAAAAATTTTGATTACCTTTTGGGTGCATTATTTACGATTGCGGTTGTTTTTACTTTTAACTTGAGACCAGAAGTAACGATTTCTATTGTTTTCTTTTTGGGATTTGATTTTTTATTTCGAAGAGATCATATTCACTTTCTGAAAAAAGTTTGGGTCATCGCACTTTTTGCAATTTTTTGCGAGTCTATTTTTGTTTTTTGGAACCAATCTGTCTTCGGACATCCTTTAGGTATGAGGGGCCTGAGTTTATTAAATGATATTGGTGAAGGTGGATCTCGAAACTATTTGCAGGATTTCGTTGCTGATCTTTGGAAATCAGATTTCAAAATTGGAATTTTTTATGGTTATCCTTTGCTTTTTTTAGCATTAGGTTCATTTCTGTTGGTTAAGGAGAAATCCAAGTTAGTTTTCCTCGTTGCTGGTTTTGTGTTTTTACTTTCCTTACCGTTTCTGTCTCCGTATCGCGCTGGAGTTGGAATTTTCGGAATGAGGTATTTTGAATCTGGGATTTATTTATTTCTGATAGGATCATTTTCCATTTTTGCTGATCGACTGAATCTGAAGTGGTTTGGTTTACTTCTTATACCTTTTTTATATTTTTCCTATAAATCTGATTTAAATGCCATTAAACAATGGTCATCCGGTGCAAAAATGTATCGGGATGTACAAGACCAAATCGATCAATTGAAGCCGGATTTGATAGTGCAAAGAGGGTTATCAATTTCCTATTTTATGGGAGAATCATATACGAAATACCCACAAATTACCGTTTACTCTCAGGAAGATTGGATTCGGGTAGAAGAAGTATCGAAATCCAAAAATCTGAAAATTCTCTATTTAGAATGGAAGGATAACGGTTTGGTTAAGGATGAGTTTTCCGAAAGGAATTGGAAAAACAAATTTGATATTAGTTTTAAATTGAGACCAGTTAACTATAAGGTTAGGTCCGAACATAAACTTGCCCATTTTGATGGGATTTTACTAGAAGTAAAGTAGTCGAACATTTAATAGGTTTTGTGTAGTCTATTTATAATAGACTACACAATTCTCAAGTGGTTTTATCTTTTTGGGGAATTGGTTTTTAACCCAGGATTGTAAAGGCAATACAAATTCTTGGTTTAATTTTGGATCTTTGTCCGCCAATTCCAATGGTGTTTGGTTGCACCATTGTACAAAATCGACATTCTTTACTTCATCCATTACCTTCGTAACATCAACTGCGAAATTTTTTGAGAATACTGGATCTATGTAATTAACAGGTTGGACATATTCCGTTGGGCTTAGTTGGTTTAAAAAAACATATGTGGCATGAACACCACTCGCAACAAAAACAGTTCCTCCACCTAACTTCAGAATATTACTGGCAATGACTCTACTATGGTCAGGAATATGAGAAAGATCTTTTTTCCAACGATTGCTAACTGAGTTCCAGGAATACAAAACTAGAATTAAAGCAAAGAAGGATAGCTTCCAATATACTTTTCTTGCCGGTGTCGCCAAAATGGCAAGTGGTGGGACCAATGCTAAAAAATAATGTTGAAAGTAATAACCTGTGTAACTGGCTCCGAGCAAAGCAGTAAGAGTTAAAGCCACAAGGACTATCTTGTAAGAAGAGAATTTTCTATCAGATAGTAAAGTTACAAATCCAAGGAAAAACAAAGGCCAAAAGAGGCTCAGGAATACACTGAATGGAAATCCGATAGTTTCGTTGGTCTGGTGTTTTGAAGAGACAGTAAGGAGAGCATCAAAGAATTCTTGTGTATGCCCTAAGAAAAAATAGACTAGGATGCTTGTTCCAATGGGAACTAGAAATGTGCTCATTTCTAAACAGACTTGGAATAGGGATGTGGCTTGGGAACGTTTCCAGAGCGCAAACATTCCCAAAAATACAACATCGAAGAAAATGATATATTTAATAAGAAAGGCGATACCCAAAAGAAAAAAAGCTCCGGCTTTTGAGTTTCTTCGGAAAAACAAAAAAATTCCGAGCCACTCATAGAACAAAAAGTATATTTCCGAATTTGCAGAGAGTCCTGAGGACAATCTAGAAAAAAAATACAATACTAGGGTTCCACAAAAAAGCCTTTGGATCCAAGGTTGATTCTTTACAAAGGTGGAAACAACCATTGCTAAACCTAACAAGTGCAGGAAGGATGTCCACCGGATGACCTCTGTATCATACGGCAAAACTAACAAAGAAATAGCATGGATCAGATAGATCCCGATTGGTTTGATGTCCCAGAGGTCTAAGTAAGGGATTTTCTGTAATAAAATCCCCTTACCGATGATAAAGTAGGTAATTTCGTCCCAGTCCAAAACCGACACAGAGAATGTAAAATATCGGAAAGCAAATCCTAGTATTGCGAGTACAAACCCTAGACTCAGTAATTGTGGTAACTTAATTTCCCGTTGCTCTAAAAAATTCGTAAAAAATACAAAAATTGAGTCGAGCGGCTTTAATTTTTCAGACTTCACTTATGATCCTATGAATAGATATTTTTCAAACTTATCATAAGTCTACTGTATTTCGCTTCTTGACATTTTTCTTTTTCGTCCAACAAATCACTGGGGATTGTAGTTGAATACCTCTAATTCTCCTAACATTAGGATTGCATATGGTGTTGTTTTGGCCACTCTTAATTCTATTGTTTCAGCTTTGCAATCATCCAATCTCAAATACATATATTGAATTCCCGTTGGGTCTGTGAGTAGAGTGGGGATATCTATTTTAGGAAGTGCGAATGTTGTTCTTTTCGTTCCACAAAGAAGGTCCACGCCATACGGAAGTCTCTCTAAATATGGACCAGCACTCAATCGGATAACCAAGGAGTTCCTAATTTTCGAAGCTATTTGCAATCGAATGAAATCAGCCTCAGACTGTATGCCTTCCGAAAAACTTTGCCAGAGAGGATTTGGTTTTTTATCATTGAGTAGATTTTGCCTTTTGGAAACTGAAGAATCCAAAATCGCGTAATTAACCGGGGTCAAAAACTGATTTTTAATAGTAGCCGCTGATAATGGATTCGGTTTTGCTTTGATTTTATATAAACTGAGGCCATTGGTTTTGTCTGAAAAAATGAATTCAATTGATTTTGAGTTCTGTAATTTAAAATCACCAACAAGGGATCTTTTGCTTTTCTTAGCATCCATAATTGCAATGTGTGAAAAACCTAACTCACTGAGATATGCCATCAATTCCGTATTGGGAAAGTGGTGGTAGATTAGATTGTCTAAATAATATTGAAAAGGTAGAGTTAGGCCAGAATATCCATTGGGAGTTTTAATTTTTGTATTTAAAAGATACCATTCAGGAAAGGGTTCATTGGATAATTTGAATTGATTCGATTCCATGGAGACGAAAACGATGTTCGAATTTTCCGGTAGATCCAAATGATTGGATGTGAAGGGTTGGGGAACAGCTGATGTTTCTCTGATAGAGACAAGTCCATAAAACTCCAAAAGAAACAAAATCCCTAACATGATTTGTAACTTCACCGTTTTTTTCCATTGAATGGATGAAAGGTAGAAAACGAAAAACAAAACCAAGAAAAACCAACTAACAACAAAAATTCGAGATGGAACCCGAAGATTTTTAAAACCAGGGAATAAATGAAATAAAATTCCATATGGACCTTTGAGTTCGAATCCATAGAAATCAATGTTGGGGCCTAAGCTAAAGATATAAAACAAAATGGAAAGGATTAAAAAAAGTCCAACTTGTATTTTGGTTTTCCTTTTAATCAATAATGAAATAATAATAAAGACTAACAATGTGTAGCCAATATGTACACTGTTATGCGTAACCCCATTAAAGCTGATTTTGTGGATGCGATAGATTGAATCTTGAATACGAAGTATGGAATGGATTGTATTCGAATAGAAACTGTTTTCTAGAAGGCCGCGTTTGGGATACAATTCATTGTTCTGAATTAAAAACCATCCGTAAATCATGAATACAGTGATTACAAAAAAGAGAATTGACGTTGCAAAATAAAGAAATGGTTTGATTTGAAATTTTGTCTTCAGCTCTGTGAAAAATTGGTTCTTCGAAGGAATGTTTAAGAAGATGATAATGCCATAAGCCAAAAAAGAAAAATACAGTGAATACAACCCGAAGTAAGTACAAGTAAAAAATTGTAAGGTTAAAGTTAAATAGATAAAAACTAGATAGTTACTGTTTCTGCTTTCGTAATATCTGTAGATAAATGCAAAAATAAGTGGAAATCCAAAGGCAAATTGGTTTTGGATATGAACATATTGGATTGAAAAAAAATGACCTCCAGAATAGAGGATGGAACCGAGAAGTGCTAATGAAAAAGTGAACTTTAGTGTTTTACTTAAATAGTAAAAACTAAAAAAATTTAACATTGAAGAAAAGATAAATAGAGAGTTGTAGGCAAGGCTTTCGTTTCTAAAAATTAGTTTTGCCAAAAAATAAAATAGAGATGGAAAATATAGAGATTCAGTGAAAAGCGAAGTATACTTGTAGGGATAAAAACTATTGCTAGTATATAACGTGAGAAGGTTTGCACCGTTTAATACACTCTGAAAATTTGAAATATTTTTTTCAAAAATGGTTAGGTTGAGTAAGTTGTCATTCCCGTCTCCAATTAACTCTGAATCCAAAAAACCAGAGTTAAATTTGATACAAGGCAGGACTATCGAGACAATTATCAATAGTAGGATTTTTGAAATTTTCATTTATTTTCAAATAATTCCCAGCTTATGGAATCAGGCAATTTTTTTCTTAAGTTTGAATGCCTACATGACTGTGTCTTTCGGCCGTTCGATCCCAGAAAGTATCCTATGTTAATATTTGAATTATTTTTTCAAATAAACTTTTTTTTTAAAATCTTGAAGTAGTTCAATCCAAGATTCCCTAATTCTCTAATTAGTTTTGTCATTAAAATTTCATTTTGCTTTATGAATTCCCAAAAAATTACCAAGGGGATTAGAAACAGTTGGAGATGAATACGGTCATAGGCTTGATCGAGATGTATCTCTGGATCAAGCGAGGTTAAGAGGAATATTCCTGTATAAGTCGAAATGCAAACCAAATAGAATAACCCTCCTATCCGGAGCTTTCGATTTCCCCAGATCAATACTATCAAGATTAGCGATAGGGTTAAACCTTTTGTTAGCGTAAAATAGAAGTTTGAAAAATACTTTATTATCAAAAGCCAAATTTGTTTATCGAATAATCGCCCTATTAGAAATTGTAGTTGAGATGAAGAATTGTTTACATCCTTGAAGTCGGAGGATAAAAAACTTCCCTTCCCGAATAAATACCAGGTGGGACTTCCCAAAAATATTAGTAAAAGAAAAAGTATTAAGAATGGTCGAATTAGCTTTTGTTTTTTACTTAAATATAGATAAAGGAAGAATATTGAAGCAAGCATAGCAATCAAAAGTGCTTCACTTTTTAAATTGATTAATAAAGCAAGACAGGATATCATCCAGTAAAAATCGTATTTTCTTTCTGAATTTAAGAGGAAGAATGTTACGATTGCTAATACAACAGAAACAGGGAAGTCTGCGCAAAGATCGGAGGTGACAAGCAAATAATTTGGCTGAAACAAAAAAGCTCCAGTAGTGATTATAAATAGAATCTTAAATCGAATGCTCTTTAACTCCTGTATCCTTCCTAATATAAAAGAATATAATAATGCTAAATATATGTAGTTCGGAATCCTTATTGTAGTTAAAAAATTTTCCAGTGTTGGAAATGCTAATGAAAAATTTGCATGGAGTAAGGGGATACCTAATGGATAATTTGGCATTCTCCAATACGTATTCCATAACGGAAGAGGATCACCCTCAAGGATTGAAATTGCTAAGACTCGTCCTTTGCCCACCCACATAGCATACGCATCGATCATTCCAAAGGGATTGATGCTCCAACGAATTTCGGCAATATAACTTATGATAAGAAAAACGGAACCCAATAGACCAGCAAAAACAAAGAATTGTTTTCTGTCTTTGTTGATCATTATTTCTTTTATAATTTGAAGACACACAAAGAAAGTGGAAATAGTCAGAGAAGCCAATAATGTTGGATATAGGTTAGGAAAAAAATTTAATACATAAAAGGACATTAAATGGATAAATAACAGAATTCCAATTATAGTTTTCATAAGTTCTCGCAATGACTAATTGAATAATAAGTCCCTTCTATTATCTGTTTGCAACTGTGAAGAATGTTGGGCCGAATGTTTTCACTTTTGAAGTTTTGCTTCGGTATAACAACAAATGCTGATTTAGAATTCAATAACTCTAGAGATTTTATTTTTGTTGGGGCAGTGGCCATTTGTAAAACATCAGAACGGAAAACTTGGTTATCGTTATAATATAAATCATCCTTTTTCTGAATTTTCCGGAATCTCTCAGCTAATGTGCTTAAATCGTAAAAGTAGTTTGGATAAAATAGTTGAGGGAAGCCAGCTGCAAGTTGTTTCATTGAATTTACGTTCCCTTTTGCTGACTTGATTTGTTTTGCTAAACTAGTCCAGGTAGTAAAAACAATAAACGTAATGAAAAAAAATAATACAATTGTTACTAAAGATTTCACTTTTTGTTTCATGATGGTTGAAAATCAGACTTAAATACAATACCAAATCTATGGCGCGTTTGTATATTGACAAGCTAATTCAAAATTTTGTAAACTCTTTGTGATTCTGTGATGGTAAGCGGCTTACTTCAAAATTTAACATAGTTGTCTTATTGGTTTACGAGGTAATTTTGTAGTGAATTAGGATTGTAATGATTTAAATTTTCTAATTCTGGAAAAGTTTCTTTCGCGTTTTCTTGCGTTCACAGGACTTTAGATCTTGTTTTGGATGGAAGGGTAGGTTTGTTAAGTCAATTGATTTTTCGAAACTATTTTCGTAATCGCAATTGTTCCATAAAGAAACTATTTCCTTATTGTTTGCTCCGAAATATTGAATATAAAAAGAAAATAACAAGAGCAATATGGAGATTATTTGGAAACCTCTTTTTTTCCAAACTTTGGTTGGAGTTAGGGAAAAAATTAAAATCGAGAATATATTAATATCAGTTAAAAACCTTGCTCCAAAGGAATCCCCGCCTTCCCAGAAAATATATTTCGAATAAAATAATAGTAAAAAAAGAACAGGTAAAAACAAAGTCGCGGCTAAGTATCTATTCGGAATTTCGTATAGTTTGATCAACGGTAAAAGTAAGAAAGGTGAGAAGAGATAATACCCGAATCCGGGGCTAAACGTTAGGCCGAACAATCCAAAAAGAAACGGGCTGGCAAAAAGATTTTTGTATCCAATCAGTGAATAAGAAATTTTGTGCAATGGATAACCTCCCATGATATGATGATAGTATGTGTAGTTGATCCATCCAAAAACAAAAATAGACAATCCGAATGATACGGTTGCAAAGATTAATGAAATTTTGTAGGATTTGAATTCCCTAAAGACATATAATAAAGGAAAAGTTAGTAAAAAAACGGAGCTCGGTCTTGAGTAAATGAGAAGTGCGGAAACGAAGCCCAATAGTAAAAAACGGATGTTTTGTTTTTTATCATCGGATAAGAGTAAGTAAAGGATAATAGAAAGTAATAATTCGATCACTGTATGTTGCCAGAGAGCTTGGGAAGAATTGGAAAAATGGGAAGTACAAAAAGAGTAAATGAATACAAAAACAAAAGCAACAGAACTCGAATTTGAGAATGGCTTTAGGCAAAGGATTAAGTAAAGGAAATAGGATGTTATCGTTGCGAGAAGTGCCGCAGAAAATATCTCAAGTCTGTAGATCTGAGGTAAAATAGAAATTACGGAAGTTGCATTTTCAAACTTCTGCGGCTCTACCAAAGGTTTGATGAAAGATAAAACTTCAAAGACAATATAGTTGAAAACACCTGGTGTCCACGGATACGTCGGTAGGATTTCATTATTTCCAGGAACTAGATAGTATGGTAAAACTTGAAATCCCGTCCCTTTGGCATGTGGCAAACTTGTCATTTGCCCCTCTAGGTCGGAGAGTTCTTTTTCTTGGACAAAGGTTTTTTCCTCTAGAAGCATTTCAAATTTAAAGTCAAAGGATGAATCTAGCCATAAAGGAAGGAATCTAGAGGGAATTAGATCAGAAGAAGGAACTGGATTTATAAATGACAAATAAAAGACGAAAATGGATACGAATTTGAGTAGGTTATTTCCCTTTTTTGTTAGTAGGAAGTAAATTAACAGGGCCAAGGTGGCAAAACGAATCGTCTTTGGAGAAACTAAAAAAGAGCCTGTATACAAATAAGAAAGAGAGATAAAAACAAAAAAAAGAACTACAGGGATGTATGAATAAGTCTTAATGTTTTTTAGATTTTTATTCAGATAAAGCATTTTTTATAATCCCAGTTTTGGACTAAATCCAGTTTTTTGCTATTCTTTTTGAATGGTAGTTAGATTTTTTTCTTAAACTGATACGTGGACAATCTGTATTGTAGGTTTTGTTTGTTAAATGAGGGTTTTTTCTATATGGAAGGGAAGAGTTGTAATACATGAATGTATCTAATATAAAAAGATTTTTTACCGATGAGAAGGTTTTCAACTTAAAGAAACCCGAGGTCCAAGTGGGTCTTTTGTTTTTCTTTTTTTCCTTTCTTTATTTTTTTGTGAATCTTCCCAATTTTTTTGGCGAGTATTATTTTGTTACGGATTTGGCCGCCAATGATTTCCAAATTATGGAAATCCTAAATGGACGAATTGCCTTTGGACCATATTCCCGGTTCCAGTTCAATCATCCGGGGCCTGCATATTTTTATCTCCTTGCTTTTGCCGAAAAAACAGTTTTCTTTTTTGAGTCAAATTACGCACGTTATGTGTTTGTAACTTATCTTCTAAATGTTTTCTGCCTAGGGTTTGTTTTTTACCACCTGAGCAAATTGTTTCGATCAGCATGGCCTGCCAT
This sequence comes from Leptospira sp. WS4.C2, assembly GCF_040833985.1. Classification (NCBI taxonomy): domain Bacteria; kingdom Pseudomonadati; phylum Spirochaetota; class Leptospiria; order Leptospirales; family Leptospiraceae; genus Leptospira; species Leptospira mgodei. The sequence continues at coordinate 2,070,220 of NZ_CP162139.1, read as the reverse complement.
TTTACTTTGGATTTCTTGTTTTTTCCTTTGGAGAAGTTTGGGTTTAAGTTTTTTGTTTGAGACATGGACTCCTTACGTAATGATTTGTCCGTTTCTCGTTTTCATTCTATCTTTAGTTAATTTGACGGAACGAAAATGGTGGTATTTGCCAGTTTATATTTTCAGTGGGTCCTTTTTATTTCAACTCAATATTATGGGAGCAGTTCCATTGGCATTCGGAACATTCTTCATTCTTTATTATTTGTTTAAAGAAAGAAAAACAAATGAGTATCGAATGGGAGATTTAAAATTTCCGATTTTAGTAGCCGGATTTGTATTGTTTTTGATTTGGCTTCCTGTTCTCTTCGATTTTTTCCAAAATTTTCCAGGAAATATTAGTAGCGTCGTTAAATATTTGTTAAAGGGTGGCGGAAACAAAAAACCCGTAGAAGTGTTTTCTTTTTTAAAAACAACTTTCGATTCTATCTTCCCTTTACCATATGCCGGTTTCTTTTATGGTATTTTGATCCTTCTTCCATTTTGGAAACAAGATGGTCTAAATTCATTTACTTTGCGTCTGAGAAACTTTAGTCTCTTATACACAATCGTGATTCTATTGACTCTATTTCGGATGAAGGGACCGATTGTTCCTCATCTTTTCTGGCATTTTTATTCGGTAATAGCGATTCAAGTATTTCTTGTTCTGCTTGTTCTTTTGCAGAATCGATTGGAATCAAACTGGAAACCAAAACAAATGCTTTGGTTGATGTTTTTGATCGGTTTTACAGTTCTGTTGTATGGTAAAGAGCCAGGCAAAGATCGAAATCTTTTTGTGAAAGAATGGACAAATGCCATTAAAACGATCGACGAAGGTTTTGTATTACATTGGGATAGTAACCCGAAAGACTTCCCGCAGGGGAATTTAGTTCTCGGCGTAGCTTCCCAACTGAATCGGGAAGGAAAGAAAGTTTGCCTGAAGGAACCTTGGCATTTTTTGGTTCCCCGCACCTACCAATGTAATTCTGAGGAATTAAAATCGTATACCCTCATTCAATTTGAAACCCCTGAATTAGAATCTCCTACTTTGGTAAGAGAGGGAAATCAAATTCATTATTTAAGATCTTTAGTAAAGATCGAAAAGAATTGATTTTTTTCTACGAGAGTCATTTGCTTCTGAAAAATTATTTCGGAAGCAAATTGTAGTGGTGTTTCCAATAGGTTTTCTTTTATTTTCCTCAAGCGCTAATTTCTTTAGTTCTACTCATTTAGATTAAATATGCATTATTATCTGTTCCCGAGAAAAAAACCAAATCTACTTTCCCTGATCATTCCTTGTTATAACGAGGAAGAAGTTTTAGAAATTTTAAAAAAACGTCTAAAGGAAACCATTCCCAAGTTTCAGGTCAAAACTGAAATCATATTAGTCAACGATGGAAGTTCCGACCGGACAATTGACGGATTAATGGAATGGGCGAAGGAAGATTCTCATGTGCGAGTGGTTTCCCTTTCCCGAAACTTTGGCCACCAAATCGCCGTCACTGCGGGGATGGATCACGCAAAAGGTGATGCGGTTGTCGTTATGGATGCGGATTTACAAGATCCTCCTGAAGTCATTTTGGAAATGCTTTCAAAATACCAAGAAGGTTACGATGTCGTCTACGGACAGAGATTAGCTCGTTCAGGAGAATCTTTTTTCAAAAAAGTAACTGCTTGGGCTTTCTATCGTCTGATGAAAATTCTGGTTCATAAGGATCTTCCTTTAGATTCCGGTGATTTTCGACTTATCTCCAGACGGTGTTTAGATGCATTGAATGGTCTTAGAGAGAATCACCGTTTCCTTCGAGGTATGAATGCTTGGATTGGATTTCCGCAGATTCCAGTCTTTTACAAACGCGATCCAAGAGTAGCCGGGGAAACTAAATACCCGTTACAAAAGATGTTGAAACTTGCAATGAATGCAGCTGTTTCTTTTTCTCCTCTGCCTCTTCGTTTTAGTTTGGGTCTTGGGATTGTCGTGGCCATGATTGGATTTGCAGTTGGTGTCTATGCTCTCTTTCGTGCTTTCCAACATTTCATTTTAGAAATGCCTATTGTTTACAATCCTGGATGGGCGACCATTGTCACTCTGATCTGTTTGATTGGAGGTTCTATCCTGATTTCCATTGGGATCTTAGGTGAATACGTGGCTCGAATTTTTGAAGAATCAAAAGGTCGACCACTTTATGTGGTCGAATTTATCGCGGGTGAGTCTAACAAAAAACCAATTTCCAAAAGAAGGCGATAGTCAAACGTTACGACCCAAAGGCGGTGGCAAGGCCGTCCTTTAATTTTTGTCTTCCAACCTCTGCCGATTTTGGTAGAGTTAATTCTTCAATTAGTTTTAATAAAAAACCTTCATCTACCAATTTCCCTTCAAGCACCTTCCCAATCATTCCCGCTACAACCGCTAAAGTCTGTTCGATTGTAAAATATCCTTCCGCTTCTAAAAGCAAAGCCATACCCATCGCACCCTCCGTTCCATAAAATGCCTGTTTGGTTGCAAATAGGGAATCATACATCCCAGCCGGTAACGCATCTTTAACTTTTTCTCGCATCTCCAATTCACTTGGCCCGTGGCCAGTTCTATTGATGATACTTAAAGAAACGGGATTCGTGGTTCCATGAATTCTATGAATTTCTTCGGAAAGGAGTCGGATTTTTTTAGAAGCATCCCTTGTAATTGCATCCCGACCAAGAAAGTTCAGTTTGTAAAGATACTCTTCTAATTCATCTCCGGTGAGTTTTCCCATACAGATAATTTGGTAGAGAGTAAAGATCATATAATCCGATTCTGTATTGTCACCCAGAAGAATTTCTTTGGATTCTGTTGGCAGATACACTCTGTCATAAAGTAGGATTGAAAGTTTATAGGACATTTGATCAAAGAGACTTTGGTAGGAGGCTCCTAGGAATTTTTTTGTTCTCGACCAAGCCGGTTTGAATCCATTCTGTAAAAATTCGATTGGATTAAAAATAGTTCCAAGAACTTTATCAAAAACACCTTTGATCGTACCTTCTAGGTATTTTAGATGTAAGGATTCGATTTGGATATTGTCTTTGGCAATCGTCGCAAGCATAGTCCGGCGAAAGAAGTGGGGGCTTGCCGAGATAAAAGCAAGCGGCGCATTGGAAAGAGAAGTTCTGAGCTCTCGGTAGAGCTCAGGCATTCCTGGGAGCGCCTGTTTCTGGTTAGGTGTTTCAAAGACTGCGGTAAACTTTCCCTTTCCGGAATGGATGTCTGTAGCCAAATAGGTTTGGTCAATGTCAGAAGTGACCACCATTCCTTTGTAGTCTTCGGCAAGGATTCTCAGTTTTCCTTTTCCAACAATAGTTGTTTTTCCTAAAATTGAATCTTCTGTTGTATTCAAATGGGCTAAGTCTTTGGAGTATTGGCGAAAACTATCCAAGCCTTCTAGGATCACTTGGAAGTCATGAGACCCAACCGGCAGTTTGTCTCTGATTTCACAGGAAAAAAATCCATCCTCATCGGCTTTGATTTTTCCAGAAGTATAGATTTTATTTCCACCAGCGTCATACACTTCCAATTTCAATACGGGTTTTCTTACCGGTGCCAACGAAAAATCTAAAAAAGGAGTGATTTTTGTTTCTTCCCCAATAAAAAGTCCTGTCACTAAATCCCAAAGGCCTTCAGCCTTCATGAGATCAGTAATCCCCACATCCACCACTTGGCCTCGGACATAGGAGCGCCTTTCTCTCCCTAAAGATCCTCCGCAGACTGCAATTCTTTTGATATCGGTAATGATTGGTTGTGTGGTATTTGGTTCTTGGGACATAGATTTTATGCCCTATAGCGTCTAAGAAAACAAGGAGCCGTCTATTCCTTTTTATGGTTTCACTACGATCCACCTATGATTTTGTCCGACTTTTGCAAAAGGAAGGGGAACTGCATGTAGTTTCCGAACCTGTGGATCCTTATTTGGAACTGGCAGAGATCCAAAGGCGTGTGGTCGCCAAAAAAGGTCCTGCACTTTTGTTTACCAATGTCAAAGGAACCAAATTTCCCGTAGCCACGAATCTTTATGGATCTGAAAAAAGAATCCATCTTGCCTTTGGGCCAAAACCCGTGGCCACCATCCAGCGATTGGCAAAACTGGCTAAGGAAATTTTTCCACCACGGTTATCTAAACTATGGAAAGAACGTTCGCTTGGACTTTTGCCTTTCCAAGTAGGTTTAAAACAAGTGAGAAGGGCTCCTGTTCTTTCAGGTAGTGTTTTATCTACAAATGACTTACCTCAGGTGGTTTCTTGGCCCAAAGACGGAGGAGCCTTTGTCACCTTACCACTTGTCTATACCCAACATCCCGAATCGGGAAATGGAAACCTGGGAATGTACCGGGTCCAACTTTTTGGCGACAAAACCGTAGGCATGCACATCCAAATCCATAGAGGAGGAGGATTCCATTATTATGAGGCAGAAAAAAAAGGCCAGGCACTTCCAGCTCATGTCTACATCGGTGGCCCTCCCGCTCTCACCATTGCTGCGGTTGCTCCTCTTCCCGAAGAAATTCCCGAACTTGTTTTTGCCTCCTTTCTTATGGGAGAAAAACTTCGGATGACAAAAGACAAAGCGGTATCACCATACCCCATCGTGGCTGATGCGGACTTTGCTCTCATCGGAACCATACCTCCTTATTCAAGAAAACCAGAAGGTCCTTTTGGTGACCACTACGGATACTATTCCTTGTTACACGACTATCCATATCTGGATTTAACCCATATCCGACACAGAAAGGATGCGATTTGGGCTGCGACTGTAGTGGGAAGACCTCCCCAAGAAGACCACTACATCGCTGAGTTTTTACAAGACTTATTATCTCCCATGTTTCCTCTTGTGATGCCACAGGTACTCGGTGTATGGGCTTATGAAGAATCAGGGGTTCATTCCCTTGCGGCAGCTATCGTAAAAGAACGTTATTTCCGTGAAGCTTTTATGGGAGCACTTCGTATTCTTGGAGAAGGCCAGTTGTCTCTGACCAAATGTTTACTTGTGACTAACGAAACTGTGAATCTGAAAAACTTTTCGGAAACTTTTCGAGTCATTACAGAAAGATGTGATCCAAGAACTGATTTTTTTATCTTTAGCCATATCAGCCAAGATACTTTGGATTATACCAGTGGCACGGTGAACAAGGGAAGTAAGATGTTATGGATGGGAATTACAGAAGCGAATGCTCCGTTAAAGTATCCCAACTTACCGAAGGATTTTATCGGAAATTTCAAAGACAAACGTTTCCAAAACCCAAAAGTGTTTTTACCGGGAGTCCTTGTCGTCAAAGGTTCCCCATATACAAAAGATGATCAGTTGGCTCTAACTTTGTTACAAGAAAACTTAAGTTCTTTTCATTATGTATTCCTTGTGGATGATTCTGAAGATGCCGTGCGAACCGATTCCGATTTTATCTGGACTATGTTTACAAGGATGGAGCCGGCATCGGATATTTATGCCAGAACAGAAACAAAACACAACCATATCTCTTACGAAGTTCCGATTGTGTTTGATTGCCGGATGAAACCTTGGATTCCGGAAGTTCTTGTTCCTCTTTCCGAAACCATAAAACAAGTAGATGCGAAATTTGGGCGAATGATCGACCACATTTGATTTCATCAGATTTGATCCCTTAGGATCCAGATCAGATTTTTTCTTTGTAAAAAAAAGTTTATAGAAAGAAACTTTGGATAATAAAAACTAAAACGAAGACATGGCAAAAAAACTAACTTTAGTCACTGGTGGAGCGGGCCTTATTGGATCGCAAATCATAGAAGACCTCAATCATAATGGAAATACCGATATCTTGGTCGTGGACCATTTAGGAACCACGGAAAAATGGAAAAATTTGCAGCGGAATTTTTTCCAAGATTATTACGAAAAAGATCAATTTGAATCTATGTTGGATTCAAAAAGTCCCCTCTTAAATGAAATTTCTGAAATTTACCATTTGGGAGCTTGTTCTGCCACAACAGAAAAAGATGCTACCTATCTTATGCACAATAACTTTCATTATACGAAGAAACTTGCGGAGTTTGCTGTATCTAAAAATATCCCCTTCCTCTATGCCTCAAGTGCTGCCACTTATGGAGAAGGAGAATTTGGATATGATGATAAGGCTCCGATCGAAAACTTAAAGCCACTCAATATGTATGGTTATTCCAAACAGTTATTCGATCTTTATGCCAAAAAAACAGGAATTGCTGACAAACTGATTGGACTCAAATACTTCAATGTCTTCGGGTTTGGGGAAGCTCATAAGGGAGAGATGCGTAGCCTCGTCCTAAAAGGTTACGAACAAATTCGTGACACCGGGAAATTAAAATTATTCAAATCCTATAAACCCGAATACAAAGATGGAGAACAAAAACGAGATTTTCTCTATGTAAAGGATGCAAGCAAAATCAGCATTTACCTTTGCAGTGAACGAAAATACGGGTTGTACAATGTAGGCAGGGGAGTTGCTGAAACTTGGAATGAACTTGCGAACGCTTTGTTCGTAGCGATGAACAAAGCAGTCAATATTGAATACGTTGAAATGCCTGAATCATTAAAAGGAAAATACCAATACTACACTTGTGCAGAGATGGAAAAGATAAACCAAACTGGCTATCCCTTTGGTTATACTAACCTCAGGGATTCTGTTGCAGAATATGTTCGTTTTTTGTTAGAAGAAAAAACTTAGTGTTTATTTTTTATACACTTTGACGATTGTTTGGATTAAATCTTTAAACTTCGGGTCTTTCAAACTGTAAAACACTTGGTTTGAGGACTTACGCGATTCTAAGATTCCATTGTTTTTCATCTTACTTAAGTGTTGGGAAGCTGCGGATTGGCTAGTCCCAAGTAATTCTACAAGTTGACCCACCGTTTTTTCTTCTTTTGCTAGGGTATATAGAATCAATAAACGAATAGGGTGAGCGATACCTTGTATCCCTTTAATGGCTTGTTCCAATTGTTGTTTCGATAGTTCTGTTTTTATTTTCATCGGTAAGGATTCCGTTATATCCTTATGACGAATGTATACTGAATTTACCTACGAAATTTTTTTCCTTTGTAAAAAAAATGACAAATGAAATGAAATAAAACGAGAAAGCCCTCAGTGCGAACCGAGGACGATCGTTAATCAAAGTTAGATTCGAACTCCACCAGAAATTTCTAAAACAACACCAGTCACTAAATCATTGGAGATGATAAACTCAGCAGCGGATGCAATTTCATCTGGTTCTCCAAGTCTTCCCACAGGTATAATGGACTTCCATTTCTCTAATGCTTCTGGGTTCATATCTTTTAGAACCATTTCTGTTCCTATAAATCCGGGAGCAATTCCTGCCACTCGGATTCCAAATTTGGCAAGTTCCTTGGACCAAGTTACTGTCATGGCAGCAACCCCTGCTTTGGCAGCACTGTAATTGGTTTGGCCTGAGTTTCCATGCATAGCGATCGAAGCTATCGGGATGATCACACCTTTCTTTTGTTCTACCATCTTCGCCGCAGCTTCTCTAGCGGTCAAAAACACACCTGTCAAATTGACATCGATGACCGATTGCCATTGGTCGATTCCCATCTTTCCTTTCACTTTTCCGGTTTCTTTGTCCACACGAATGAGTAGGCCGTCTCGTAAAATTCCCGCATTCAAAATGGCCACATCGAGACTTCCTTGGAAAGCGGCTGCTTCGTCCATAAGACGAATGCTGTCTTCTTCTTTGGCAACATTGGCAACAATGCCTGTCGTTTTGATCCCCTCTTTTTGGAAGAGGGCGACGGTTTCGTCCAATTTGTCTTTTTGAATGTCAGAGAGAATGATATTGGCTCCAGCCTTACCTAAGCGGTAGGCCATTGCCTTTCCGAGTCCACCGGCAGATCCGGTGACGAGAATGTTTGCACCTTTTAATTCCATGTCCGCCAGTTTCGAAAATGGCGAACATGAGGTCTATCCAAATAGAAGGTTGATTTACTTAGATTTCTGCCAATTCCGCACTGCGAAACGACACATAATTGTCGTTAAATGGAATTTCTACTCGAGCTACCGTTCTATCAGCATGTGTGATGATGCGGAATAGGTTAGGGTCAACCCCTTCATTTTTTAATAGGATCATAATGAGGGCAATTCCAAGGCCAGCCCCTTCTGTGTTATCCATATTGTCCATATAGAACTCGGCGATGTCGTTGTAATTCATGGACTTTTTCATTTTTTCCCGCATCCGCGCTTCTTCTGTTTTGATTACGGGGGTGTTGTTTGTGACTTCTACAAGAAGTCCATCTAAACAATAGTGGAATTTGATTTGAACATAGACACCGCGAGCGAGACATCGTTTGCCGTATTCATCCGCCATTTTTTCGGAAAACTTTTTTGAGTAGTCTTTGATTCCTTGGAAGTAGTCATTTTCGTCCGTGATGTCAAGACCCTCATCTTCAAAGAAAACTCGTTTTTGGTTGGCTTTAATTCCGTTGATGGTGAGTTCCTTGGCGATGGTATACAGCATCTCCACAAAGTGGGTTTGGTTCACTTCGGCAAGAATATTGGTGATGAGTCCGAGGACATACTGTTCCAGTTGGCGATTCATCCGAGAAGAACGGACGATGATTTTGGATTTTGCCTTTACCAAATCGGGGATTTGTGTTTCTAATTCTAAAAATGGTTTCGCCACGAATCATTCCTTAAAGTGGGGACTGTTCCCACATGGTTCTATTATCGAACGGGGAAATCCACAACTAAAATCTCAAGGGAAATTCATGGTTTTTCTTGTTTTTTCATCATTTCTATGAAATAAACTCATTTTCCATTGACCAAAGAGCCTCATTTAAAATAGTGTAAAAAACCTAGCCTTGCTTGGAAACCCGCGCTTGGGTGGGAAACGTCTGCCCTCTTAGCTCAGTGGTAGAGCACTTCCATGGTAAGGAAGGGGTCACCAGTTCAAGCCTGGTAGAGGGCTTGTTTAGGGCTGTAGTTTAATGGTAGAACTAGGATCTCCAAAGTCCTTGGTGGGAGTTCGATTCTCTCCAGCCCTGCCAGATACTGCAGAATATATAGAATTAGAGAACAGGACAAGGATCAATGAAAGCTACGAGTTTCATTCAGGAATGTAAAGCAGAACTTGAAAAAGTGCATTGGCCTACGCGCCAAGAGGTAGTGAGTTCTACCGTTGTCGTCCTAGTTACAGTATTTATTTTTTCCCTATTTTTATCAGCTTCGGATTTTGTTTTTCTGAAACTGCTAAAATGGTTCTGGGCATTGGGAACATAGGTAGGGACGTGGGCGATTCTTTAGATAAAAAATGGTATGTGCTTCAGACTTATTCCGGTCACGAGAATAAGGTGAAAACAAACATTGAGAAGATGGTCCAACAACAAAAGCTGGAAGACCAAATTTTTGCGGTAAAAATTCCTTCAATGGAAGTTGCCGAAATGAAAAACGGCAAGAAGAAGGTTACTAAGAAAAAACTCATGCCGGGTTATGTTCTCGTTGAGATGAATATGACCGATGACCTTCGATTTAAAATCCAGAACTTACCTTCTGTTTCTACATTTGTAGGCGGAAAAGGAAAAGGTCCGGAGCCACTATCCTTGGATGAGATTAAAAACCTCTTCAGCGATGTGGGAAGTGTGGAATCGGAAGAAGTTTCGAGACCACGTTTCCTATTCAAAGTGGGAGAAACATTGAAAATTATAGATGGTCCGTTTGCTAATTTCACAGGACTTGTGGATGAAATTTTCCCTGATAAGGGAAGGCTCCGCGTTCGTGTTGAAATTTTCGGAAGATCCACTCCAGTAGAGTTGGATTACCTCCAAGTAAAATCGGAACAATAAAACTGATAGATTGATTTGAGTAAGGAACTATAACGAGATGGCTGCAAAGAAAGTAGTAAAACAAATTAAACTCCAAGTGGAAGCAGGGAAAGCAAACCCGGCTCCTCCAGTAGGTCCCGCTCTTGGACAAGCCGGACTCAATATTATGGAGTTCTGTAAACAGTTCAACGAAAGATCCAAAACACAAATGGGACTCAAACTTCCAGTAGTGATCACTGTTTATTCCGACAGAAGTTTTACATTCGTAACTAAATCTCCTCCAGCGGCTCTTCTTGTGATGAAGGCGCTTGGACTTCAGGGTGGATCTGCCACTCCGCACACTGTTAAAGTGGGAACAATCAAACGAGCTCAACTAGAAGAAATTGCAAAAACAAAGATGGAAGATCTCAATGCGAACGATATGGATGCAGCAATCAACATTATTGCTGGAACTTGTCGTTCCATGGGTGTAAACGTCGAGTAATCATAGGAAACGGGAACTGAAGTCATGAAACGCGGCAAAAAGTATATCCAACTCAAAGAGAAAGTCGATCGCACTAAGGCTTATACCCTTGGCGATGCAGTCGGTTTGGCAAAAGCTACTAGTTTTTCCAAATTTGACGGAACATTAGAGATTTCGACTAAAATCAATTATAAATCTCTCCAAAACGTTAGAGGGACAATCTCTCTTCCACACGGAACTGGAAAAACAATCAAAGTTTTGGTTTTCTGCAAAGGAGACAAACAAAACGAAGCAAAGGAAGCTGGTGCTGATTTTGTAGGAGATATGGATCTCATTGAAAAGGTTGCCGGTGGTTGGACTGATTTTGACGCCTGCGTTGCTACCCCTGATATGATGAAGGAAGTAGGTAAATTGGGTCCTGTTCTTGGTCGTAAGGGCCTTATGCCAAAACCAAAAGCAGGAACGGTCACTACTGATGTGACTAAAGCAGTCAAAGAACTGAAAGCCGGCCGTATTGAATACCGCCCTGACAAAGGGGGAGTGGTTCACTTAGGTGTTGGGAAATGTTCCTTCTCTGATGACAAACTTTCTGATAACATCAATGCAGTAGTGGCAGCACTTATGAAAGACAAACCTTCTGATGCGAAGGGTGATTACCTAAAGTCTTTTTCGGTTGCGGCAACTATGGGAATCGGTGTGAAAGTCGATGTGAAAGAACTAGTAAACGCGAACATATAACGAGTAAGAACAATGGCAAATTCATCTAAAATTGAAGCAGTAGCGGAACTTAAAGGTCGTTTAGAAAAACGACCAAATTTTATTTTAGCATCTTACAGCGGTTTAACTGTTGAAGATATGTCTAACCTTCGTGCGAAACTTCGCAAAGAAGGATCGGAAATGAAGGTAATTAAAAATAACCTTTTTCTCCGTGCTTTAAAAGAGTCTTCTGAACATAAAAATAACTCCATTGACTTTGGAGATATTTACAAAGGCCCTCTTGCAGCTATTTTCTCTCTGGATGCACTTCCAGCAGTAGCAAAAGTTTGTAAGGACTTTGCAAAAGATAAGAAGGAACTCGAAATTAGAACCGGCTATATGGACGGGGAAGTTTTGGGTAAGTCTGGAGTAGAGGCGATTGCTGGACTTCCGTCCAAACAAGAACTTCTTGCGCAAATTGCTCGTGGGATCAATGCTCCTGCAACACAAATTGCTTCTGGAATCAATCAAATCATGGCATCATTGGCTCGCGCCATCAATGCTGTAGCCGAGAAAAACGGCAATTAGTAATCATAGTGATTAGTAGGATAAGGAGAATATAGATGTCTGTTGACGCGCTATTAGAACAAATTGGAAGTCTTACACTGGTTCAGGCTGCTGATCTAGTGAAAAAGATGGAGGACAAATTCGGGATTTCTGCTGCTGCACCAGTTGCGGTAGCGGCGGTTGCGGGTGCAGGTGGTCCAGCTGCTGCTGAAGAGCCTGCTACTTTCAATATCATCTTGAAAGCACACGGTGACAAAAAGATCGACGTTATTAAACTCGTTCGCGAAATCACTGGTCTTGGATTGGCAGATGCGAAAACGCTTGTGGAAGCTGGTGGAAAATCAGTGAAAGAAGGCGTTTCTAAAGACGAAGCTGCTGATATTAAGAAAAAACTCGAAGGTGTTGGGGCTCAAGTAGAAGTTGCTGCTGCCGGTTAATCGGTTGCCAATTTTTAAACCCAATCATCAGAAACTTAGAGGCAGGGAGGCCGTAGGCGTCCCCACCTCTATTTTTTCGTTTATCATACCATCTATTATTTTGACGTCTCTAGGGAGAGTATTCCATGCATACCCGAATGCAAATTAGAAACCGGGTAAATTTCGGTAAAATTACCGACCTCAATTTACTTCCTAATCTTATCTACGTACAGAAAAAATCCTTTGATTGGTTTCTCCAGTCGGAAGTGAAAGATCCGACGAAACGTTTGAACCAAGGGTTGGAAGCGGTATTCCGCGAGTCCTTCCCCATCGAATCGCCAAACAACGATATGGTCATGGAATATGGCCATTATATCTTGGGAGAGCCGAAACGTGATCCACAAGAGTGCAAAGACACTGATTCTTCTTTTGCTGTTCCACTAAAAGCAGTCATTCGACTCATCATCAAAGATACCGGAGAGATCCGGGAACAAGTTGTCTACATGGGAGACCTTCCTGTGATGACAGACCACGGAACTTTCATCATCAATGGTGCAGAAAGAGTCGTGGTAAGCCAGTTGCATAGATCCCCTGGTATTTTCTTTTCTTACGACCAAGTGCGAGATACTTTTTCTGCACGTGTGATTCCTTACCGAGGTTCTTGGTTGGAATTCGAAATGGACAATAAGGGAATCCTTGTTGCCAAAATCGACCGTAAGAAAAAATTCCCAGCTACCTTGCTAGTAAAAGCAATGGGAATGGGAACCAACGAAGAAGTTTTACGACTCTTCTACGGATCTTCTAAAATGAAGATTGCGGGTGCCAATCCAAAAGACCTCAAACGTCTGATTGGTCGTCGTACGATTGCTGATATCATCAACATGGAAACCGGAGAGGTTATGCTTGATGCCGGTTCCAAAATCAATGAGGATAATATCTCCATCCTTCGTGAAATGAAGGTAAAAGATGTGGATGTCATTGAATTTCCGAAAGGAAAAGACAACCCTGTTCTTATCAACTGTTTGGAAAAAGACGGTGTTAACGATTACGAAGACGCAGTGAAAAAATTCCATACGATCATGAGACCAGGGGAACCTTCTACGATTGAAAACGCAGAAGCGGAACTCAGACGCCTCTTTTTCTCACCTAAAACTTTTGATTTGGGAATTGTAGGTCGTTACAAAATCAATAGTAAATTCGAATTCAATAATCCAAAAGACTTTTCTAAAGCGGAAGACAGAGTTCTCCGTAAATACGACATCATTGAAACGGTTCGTTACTTAGTGATGCTTATGTCAGAAGCGGAAAACTACTATCCGGATGATATTGACCACTTAGGAAACAGAAGGATTCGTTCTGTTGGGGAACTCATTGCAAACCAATTGAAACTTGGATTCTCTCGTGTGGAACGAGTGATCAAAGAAAGAATGACAGTTCAGGAGCCGGAACAACAAACTCCGCAACTTTTGATATCGATCAAACCAATCACTGCGGTGATCAATGAGTTTTTTGGTTCCTCACAACTTTCACAGTTTATGGACCAAACAAACCCACTGGCAGAATTAACCCACAAACGTAGGTTAAACGCATTAGGCCCTGGCGGTTTATCGCGTGACAGGGCAGGTTTCGAAGTTCGTGACGTTCATTATTCTCACTATGGTCGTATGTGCCCCATTGAAACACCGGAAGGTCCAAACATTGGTCTCATTCTTTCCATGTCTAGTTTCGCTCGTGTAAACGATTACGGTTTTATTGAAACTCCTTACCGCCTTGTCAAAAACGGTAAAGTTCAAAAACAAGTAGAGTATCTCACTGCAGACAAAGAAGAATACCACTACATGGCACAGTCGAATTCGACTGTAGATGATAAGGGGGAATTTACTTCCAAACTGATCTCCACTCGCCATAGAGGGGACTTTCCTTTCCGTAGCCCAGCAGAAATTCAATACATGGATTTGGCACCACTCCAAGTTGTGTCTGTATCAACCGCTCTCATTCCATTTTTGGAACATGATGATGCGAACCGCGCACTTATGGGTTCCAACATGCAACGCCAAGCAGTTCCACTCCTTACGGAAGAAGCTCCGTTTGTAGGAACTGGGATGGAAGCCCGCGCCGCTTATGACGCAGGAGTTTGTATCGTAGCCAAAAAAGACGGTGTGGTTTCGAAAGTAGATGCTACAGGTGTTTGGATCAAAGAAGACCAATCCAAAGAGATTGTTCATTACCCTCTCATTAAATTCAAAAAAACCAACCAAGGAACTTGTTTTAACCAAAAACCAAACGTGGCTATGTTACATACAACCACAGGTGGAAAGGTAAGTAAAGTATCCAAGGAACGAGTGGAACTCACAGCTCCTAACGGAGAAAAAGAAATCCATGAACTTTTCCATTCGGAAGAAGTTCAGTTTGTGGCCGTTGTGAAGGAAGGCCAAGACTTAGGAATTGGAGCTCCGGTTGCCGGACAAATCATCAAAGGGGAAAAATACGGTGACTTTGGTCAGATCTTGCAAAAAGGAACTGTCCTTGCCAACGGTCCATCCACTGACGCGGGTTATTTGGCACTCGGTCGTAACGTCCTTGTGGCATTTATGCCTTGGGAAGGTTACAACTTTGAGGATGCGATTCTTATTTCAGAACGAATCATCAAGGACGATGTTTTCTCTTCGATCCACATTGAAGAATTCGAAATCCAAGCTCGGGAAACCAAACTCGGACAAGAACAAATCACTCGGGACATTCCTAATCTATCGGACAAAGCGTTCCGTGATTTGGATGAGTCCGGTGTAATCCGTGTGGGTGCGGAAGTAAAACCAGGAGACATCCTTGTTGGGATGGTAACACCAAAGGGTGAAACCGACCTCACTCCAGAATACAAACTTTTACACTCCATTTTTGGAGAAAAGGCAAAAGAAGTAAGGGATTCCTCACTTCGTATGCCAAACGGTTTTGAAGGAACTGTCATCGATATCAAACGTTATTCCCGCGAAACTGGCGATGAACTCGCTGCCGGTGTGGAAGAAATGGTGAAAGTCTATGTCGCTCGTAAACGTAAACTCCTCGTGGGTGATAAGATGGCGGGACGGCATGGTAACAAAGGGGTCGTGGCTCGTGTGATGGCACAAGAAGATATGCCATATATGGAAGACGGCTCTCCTGTGGATATCGTGCTTAACCCACTCGGGGTTCCTTCAAGGATGAACCTTGGTCAGATCTTTGAAACTCAGTTGGGTTTCGCAGCAAAAAAACTCGGAATCAACTTTGAAACACCAGTTTTTGACGGAGCGACCGAAGGTGACGTTCATGATTTCTGTAAAAAAGCAGGATTACCGGAAAGCAGCAAATTTCAGTTATACGATGGAAGAACGGGCGAAAAATTCATCAACCAAGTATTCTGCGGTTATATCTACATGTTGAAACTGGCCCACTTAGTGGATGACAAAATTCACGCAAGATCCACTGGACCTTACTCACTCGTTACGCAACAGCCACTCGGTGGTAAAGCGCAGTTCGGGGGACAAAGGTTAGGGGAGATGGAAGTTTGGGCTCTCGAAGCATACGGTGCATCACACACCTTACAAGAGTTACTCACCATTAAGTCAGACGACATGCTCGGACGTGCAAGAATTTACGAAGCGATTGTGAAAGGAATCCACTCGATCAAACCGGGAATTCCAGAATCATTCAACGTTCTTGTACAAGAACTCCGAGGTCTGGCACTTGATATCATCATCAAAGACTCCGAAGGATTGGAAGTGGATATCTCTGATTACGAAGATGAATTCTCGAAGAACAAAAAGAAAATCAAGTTCGAGACCATTGAAAACGTTTAGGGAAGGGAAAAAGTATGAGAAATTACAATAGTTTTGAATCGATTACGATCCGTTTGGCTTCGCCCGAGCGGATCAAAGAGTGGTCGTTTGGGGAAGTTAAAAAACCGGAAACGATCAACTACCGTACCCTAAAGCCGGAGCGAGATGGTCTTTTCTGTGAAAAAATCTTCGGAACCACCAAGGATTGGGAATGTTACTGCGGTAAATTCAAATCCATCCGTTATAAGGGAGTGGTTTGCGACAAATGCGGGGTTGAGGTAACTCACTCCAAAGTGCGTCGTGAAAGAATGGGCCATATTGAACTTGCGGCTCCCGTTTCACATATTTGGTATTATCGTTCGGTTCCTTCTCGTATGGGTCTTCTACTCGACATGACCATCAACCAACTCAAAAGTGTCCTTTACTTTGAGAAGTATGTGATCATTGATCCTGCTGATTCCGGAAGGAACAGAGGGGAACTCATTGATGAAGACGAATACCACAATTATTTAGATGAATATGGGGATAAGTTTATCGCAGGGATCGGCGGGGACGCCATCAAAGAACTTCTCGCACGCATTGATGTGGATGCAGAAGCTCGGGTGATCCGCCAAAAAATCCAAGATAAAAACAAAATCTCAGACAAACGTATTTTTAAACGCCTAGAAGTTTTGGAAGCGTTCCGGGATTCTGGAAACCGTCCTGAATGGATGGTGCTTGATGTAGTTCCAGTGATTCCACCAGAACTACGTCCGATGGTGCAACTAGAGGGGGGACGTTTTGCGACTTCCGACCTTAACGATTTGTACCGCCGTGTGATCAACAGAAACAATCGATTGAAACGCCTTCTTGCATTAAAAGCTCCTGAGATTATCGTACGGAACGAAAAACGTATGTTACAGGAAGCCGTCGATGCACTTTTCGATAACAGCCGTCGCAAACGTACTGTGAAAGGAAAAGGAAATAGACCTTTGAAATCGATTTCCGATATGCTCAAAGGAAAACAAGGTCGGTTCCGCCAAAACCTACTTGGGAAACGGGTGGATTACTCTGGTCGTTCCGTAATTGTTGTGGGTCCTGAGCTTAAATACCACCAAATGGGTCTTCCTAAAAAGATGGCTTTGGAACTTTTCAAACCATTCATTATGAAACGCCTTGTGGATTTGGAACTGGCACCAAATATTAAATCTGCGAAGAAAAAAATCGAAGCAGAAGACAAAGAAGTTTTCGATGTATTGGAAACAGTTGTAAAAGAACACCCGGTTCTCTTAAACCGAGCGCCAACACTTCACAGACTCGGAATCCAAGCATTTTTACCAGTCCTTGTAGAAGGAAAAGCAATCAAACTCCATCCTCTCGTCTGTCATGCGTTTAACGCCGACTTCGACGGGGACCAAATGGCAATCCACGTTCCGCTGGCTCCCAAAGCACAGCTAGAAACTTGGATGCTCATGTTATCACCACATAACATTTTGAATCCTGCCAATGGACAACCGATCTGCGGACCGACACAAGATATCGTTCTTGGAATTTATTACCTCACATCCGAAGTAAAAGACGGTAAGGGTGAAGGAAAATTTTTCACCGGCCTCGAAGAGGTAATGTATGCCATTGAAACGAAAACCGTCGAAATTCGCTCCAAAATCTCCGTTCTCCATGAAGGAAAGATCATCGAAACCACACCGGGAAGACTTATCTTCAACCAGGTGATGCCAAAAGGGTATGTTTATATCAACAGAACCCTTGGTGATAAAGAAACAAACAAAATCATTGCCGACGTATACGAGAAGTTTGGACCAGGTCTCACAGTTGTGATGCTTGATGAAATCAAACGACTTGGATACCGTTATGCGACTCTTTTTGCTCCTACAATTTCTATTGATGACATCCGCGTTTCTCCTCAAAAAGAGGGACTCGTTAATGATGCCAACAAAGAAGTCGAAAAAGCGGATATGGAGTATCGTAAAGGTATCATCACTAACGAAGAACGTCGTAAAAAAGTAATCGAAATTTGGACCAAAACCAATGACCGGATTACAGACGGGATGTTTAAGGAATTGGAAAAAGACCAAGGTGGGTTCAACCCAGTATTCGTGATGGCAGCATCCGGTGCTCGTGGTTCCAAACAACAGATTCGTCAGCTCGCAGGGATGCGGGGTTTAATGGCGAAACCGTCTGGGGAAATCATCGAACTTGCGATTCGTTCCAACTTCCGTGAAGGTCTCGGTGTTTTAGAATTTTTTATCTCTACACATGGTGCGAGAAAGGGTCTTGCGGATACGGCGTTAAAAACTGCCGATGCAGGTTACCTCACTCGTCGTCTTGTGGATATTTCTCAGGACGTAATCGTTTCTGAAGATGACTGTGGAACCAAAACAAACATCACTCTAGGAATCGTAAAAGAAGGGGAGAACGTGATCGTTTCTCTCGGAGACCGCGTATTCGGCCGTTATACGGCAGAAGATTTAGTGGATCCAGTATCTGAAAAAGTGGTTTTCCCGAAGGACACACTCATCACAAGAGCAATCGGCCAACAAATCGAAAATCTTGGTTATGATAAAATCAAAGTAAGATCTCCACTCACTTGCCGGTCTCGTCACGGGATCTGTACAAAGTGTTACGGTATGGACATGGCTCGCCTTGTTCCTGCCGAGATTGGGGAAGCAGTGGGAACCATTGCGGCACAATCGATTGGCCAACCGGGAACACAGCTTACTATGAGAACTTTCCACGTGGGTGGTGCGGCTTCTGCGACCATTCAGGAAAAAGAACATAAGGTTCCTTACCGATCTCTCGTAAAATCCATTAATGGACGTTTGGTGACAAACGCCAATGGAGCGAAGGTATTTGCTCGTCGCGGAACCATCATCGTCAATCGTCTGATCCAAGAGTTCAATACCGATTCACTTTCCAGTGTTCGGATTGTCGATGGGCAACGATTGGAGAAAGGGGAAGTATTCGCAACACAAGTGGGTGAATCCACAGAACAACGAATCACTTCTGACCAAGCGGGAACGGTTTCCCTTGTGGGAACCACACTCCGAATTTTAGGAGATGACTTTGTCCTTCCTGTAAAAATCGGAACCATCCTTCGTACAGAAGAAGGCCAAATCGTAGAAGAGAACAAAGCCCTTGCTGAGTTTGACCCTTACAACGAAGTAGCAGTTTCTGAAACTGCTGGAACCATTGTTTGGGAAGATTTGGAAATTGGTAAAAACGTTCGCCGTGATGTGGATCCAAAAACATCCAATATCATTTTAAAAGTTGTGGAACAAAAGAAAGATCGTTTGGTTCCAAAAGTAGTTGTTGGTTCTGACGGATACTCGGTTCCCGTGGATGCACTCCTCCAATTCCAAAATGGAGACAAAGTGCGAGAAGGGGATGTAATCTTCAAGATTCCATCGGTTGCGGAAAAAACAAGAGATATCACCGGTGGTCTTCCAAGGGTAGATGAACTTTTCGAAGCTCGTCGTCCGAAAGATGCCTGCACACTTGCAGAAATCGATGGAAAGATCGAAGATAAGGGTGAGATCGTTAAAGAAAAACGAATTTTATACATCGTTCCGGAAACTACAGAACTTGAAAAAGTGAAAGTAGCGATCCCGATCGGAAAACAAATCCGTGTCCGCCAAGGTGACTTTGTGAAACGAGGAGATCAGTTGGATGAAGGAAACTTTGACCCACATGATATCTTAACGATCAAAGGACCAAATGCTCTTCACGAATATCTTGTTTCTGAGGTTCAGGAAGTTTACCGTTTGCAAGGGGTTCATATCAACGATAAACATATCGAGGTTGTGGTTCGCCAAATGCTTCGTAAGGTGATCATCACGGATAGTGGGGACACATCGTTTGTAAACCAACAACAAGTGGATAAATTCCTTTTTGATGAAGAAAATGATCGCGTAGAAAAAGAAGGGGGATCTCCTGCACAAGGAACTCCGGTCCTTCTTGGTCTCACAAAAGCATCCCTCAATACAGAGTCTTATTTCTCTGCAGCGTCCTTCCAAGAAACCACTAAGGTTCTAACAGATGCGGCAATCAAAGGAAAAACAGATAACTTAGTGGGTCTTAAAGAGAACGTAATCATCGGTCACATGATCCCTGCGGGAACTGGTATGAAAAAATACCGTGACATCGAAGTTTTCAAGGAAATGCCTGGGGACTTAGATTGGGATCTCGAAACCGAAGAAGAGGAAGAAGAAGTTTCTGAACTTTCCGAAGCAACTCCAGTTTCTGCTGCCACACTTACCCGTCTCGTTGCCGAAGAGGACGAGGATGAGGATGAATTGGAAGAAGAAGCAGAGGAAGCGGAAGACGACGACGAGGATTAAATCCAAAGCTTTTGTCTCTAGTTACTTTTCACGAAGTTTCTAGGGACAAAATCATGTTTTCGTTTACAAAATGTCCCTGTCTGGAATTTTGGACGAAAACGTCATTATTTTTTTAAAGACAGAGAAGTAGAAGAAGGAATCGAATGCCTACAATTAACCAGCTCATCCGCATCGGAAGAGAAGCCCAAAAGAAAAGAACTAAATCTCCTGCCCTAAAGGCATGCCCACAAAGACGTGGAGTTTGCACACGGGTAATGACCTTTACTCCTAAAAAACCGAACTCTGCACTTCGAAAAGTAGCAAGGGTTCGCCTCACCACTGGAATTGAAGTTACGGCTTACATTCCTGGTGAAGGCCATAACCTCCAAGAACACAACGTGGTTCTTATCCGTGGGGGAAGGGTAAAAGATTTACCTGGGGTTCGTTATCATATCATTCGTGGAACACTGGATACACTCGGTGTAGACAAACGTCGTAAAGGACGTTCAAAATACGGCGCTAAGCGTCCTAAGGCGTAATCGGAGTTAAGGTATGTCAAGAAGAAGAGGAAAAGTTGAACCGCGCCACATCGAAGGCGACCCTAAATACAATGACAAAGTGATCTCTAAGTTTATCAACTGCCTAATGGTAGATGGTAAAAAAAGTGTCGCTGAATCTGTGTTCTACGAAGCTTTAGAAGTGATTGCTAAAAAAACTGGCCAAGACCCGTTTGCTGTTTTCCAAGAAGCTTTGGAAAACGCGAAACCACAAGTGGAAGTAAAATCTCGTCGTGTGGGTGGTGTGACTTACCAAGTTCCGATCGAAGTTCGTCCAGAAAGACGACTTGCCCTCGGAATCCGATGGCTTATCAAATACAGCCGTGGAAGAAACGAAAAATCGATGAAGAACAAATTGGCTGCAGAATTCATGGAAGCTCAAAAAGGCACTGGATCTGCAATCAAGAAGAAAGAAGATATCAGAAAGATGGCAGACGCCAACAAGGCTTTCTCTCACTACCGCTGGTAATCTCTACCATTCGATTCCAATCATTAATAAGCCAGGTGATCTACCTGGCTTTTTTATTTTCTCGTGATTCTATCAAATACTTATGAAATACCGCACCGTTGGAATATTTGCCCATATTGATTCCGGGAAAACTACCCTCACCGAACGCATTTTGTTTGAAGCAGGGAAAATTTCTGCCGTGGGTTCGATAGAAGACGGAAACACAGAATCGGATAGCCTGCAGGAAGAAATTGAAAGGGGAATCTCCATTCGCACCACCTTCCATACGATTCCTTGGAAAACCACTTTCGGGGAATTCCAAATCCAAATTGTAGATACCCCTGGACATATCGATTTTCGAAACCAAGTCACAGACCTTTTGCCAGCCATGGAAACAGCGATTGTTGTTTTGGAAGCGGGAACTGGGGTCCAGTCTCAAGCGCGTCTTGTGATGGAGGAACTCCTTTTGGCAAAGGTTCCTATGGTTTTCTTCATTAATAAGCTGGACCGGTTTGGTGAAGATTATCTGGATACACTTGTCTCTCTGGAAGAAATTCTAAAAGGAGCTCCTGTTTCTCTTTTCCAAAAAAACGAATTGGGGAAACTCGAATACTACCTAAGGGAACCATCCGTATTTACCAAATCAGTAAAAGAAGAACTCATTTCTTGGAGTGATGATCTCATGATTTCTTCCTGGAACGATCCCTCTGGGCAAACGGACTTTTCTATGATAGGACTCCTCAAAGGTCCTAGGGAAGGAAAACTCTATCCGGTATATGGCGGTTCCGCAAAAACAGGAGAAGGGGTGAGAGAACTTCTGGATTTAGTGCTTTGGACAGAGGCAAAATTACCAGAAACAGTAGATACGATTCCACTCCTAGTCCTCTCTCGCCGCACTGACGAAGAAGTGGGGCGGTATTCCGTGGTTTATCCGAGTACCGATACAACCACAGAGAAACTAGAAACTCTCGCAAAGAGCCATCATCCAGCAAAAGATTCCGGTGCGAACCAATCATACTTTTCCTTTTTAGATCCAGAATCCTTAGAGCCGGTATCCAATTTAATTCAAGGCAAACTTGTCTTCTTAAAGGATCATCCGAGTCTACTTTCCTACCCCGGTCAGAGTTTACAGTTTCGAACGAGTGCTACGAACCCAAAAGAACTCAGTGCCATAGAAAGAATACCCAGTCCATTTTCCATTGTAATGGAACCAGAACACTCGGGTGATAAAGAGTTTTGGTTATGTCGCTTGGAGGAATTGGTTTGGGAAGATCCGGGGTACCAACTGCAAAATAAAGAAGACACCGGACAATTGGTACTCCTCGGGCGAGGGGAACTCCATTTGGAGATCGGAATCCGAAGAATTCGAGAAAGAACTGAAAAAAAACTCAATTTCAGTGCGATAAACATTGCCAAAATAGAGCTTCTAAAAAAAATGTCTCATAAGGTTGCCCTAGAGCATCGTGCCTTTGAAGACCAAAAGTCAAGCGGCGCGCTCATCGCAGTCCTGGAAGATACTGCCGACTTTTCGAAGCAAATTGCCTTCGAGGTAAGTCTTCCGGAAGAAGTAAAAAATTCGATAGAAACGTCCTTTCTGGAAGCCTGCTTACACGGGTTTTACGGTGAGGAAGTTGCCGGTCTCAAACTAAGGGTTCTCTCGTATGAGATGCCAAAGGGAGATTTGCAAACCACTTTAACGTTATTGAAAGTAGCGATACTTGCGGGCGTAAAGGAATTGTTTCCATCAAACACATACTTGGTCGGACCCCTCACGGAAGTGGATGTGATGGTGGATGCGGACCACTTAGGTGTAGTTCTTTCTGATCTAAGTCGCAGAAATGCCAAGGTGGTATCCATCTGGGAAGCTGTGGCAGGGAAGAGTCACTTAAAAGCCAATGCACCGGCCCAAAACCTGCTTGGCTTTTCAGGGGCTCTTAGAAACATGACCAAAGGGATTGGCATTTCTTGGGAAAGGACTGCTTTTACCTCTGAATTTTATGCAGTTTTAAAGGAGTAAAGAACCGAGGATCGGGTCTTGCACCACGATTGAGGAGTAGATTCTAACAATGGCTAAAGAAAAATTTGACCGTTCAAAACCACACTTAAACATCGGAACAATTGGTCACGTTGACCACGGTAAAACAACACTAACAGCAGCGATCACAACGACGCTTGCAAAATTAGTGGGTGGAAAAAACAAAGCGATTGCTTATGACCAAATCGACAACGCGCCCGAAGAAAAGGCTCGTGGGATTACTATTGCAACGTCTCACCAGGAATATGAAACTCCTAACCGTCACTACGCACACGTAGATTGCCCGGGACACGCGGACTATGTAAAAAACATGATTACAGG
Organism: Leptospira sp. WS4.C2; assembly: GCF_040833985.1. Lineage (NCBI taxonomy): Bacteria > Pseudomonadati > Spirochaetota > Leptospiria > Leptospirales > Leptospiraceae > Leptospira > Leptospira mgodei. The sequence continues at coordinate 2,046,778 of NZ_CP162139.1, read as the reverse complement.
TGCTGCTCAGATGGACGCTGCGATTCTCGTAGTATCTGCAACTGACGGTGCTATGCCACAAACAAAAGAACACATCCTTCTTGCTCGCCAAGTAGGGGTTCCTTACATTGTGGTTTACCTAAACAAAGCGGACATGCTCGCTGCTGATGAAAGAGACGATATGGTGGAGATGGTTAAAGAGGAAATCAAAGACCTTCTTAACAAATACAACTTCCCTGGTGATAAAACACCTTTCATCTCTGGTTCTGCATTAAAAGCACTTGAAGGTGAAGATTCTGATCTAGGTATGAAATCCATTATTAAACTAATGGAAGCAGTTGATACTTACGTTCCAAACCCTACACGTATTGTTGATAAACCTTTCCTAATGCCAGTTGAGGACGTATTCTCAATCACTGGTCGTGGAACTGTTGCAACTGGTCGTGTAGAGCAAGGTGTTCTTAAGATCAACGACGAGATCGAGATTGTTGGTATTCGTGATACTACAAAATCAGTTGTTACTGGTATTGAAATGTTCCGTAAACTACTCGATCAAGCAGAAGCTGGAGACAACATTGGTGCTCTTCTTCGCGGAACTAAAAAAGAAGACATCGAAAGAGGTCAAGTTCTTGCGAAACCGGGTACTATTACTCCACACAGAAAGTTTAAAGCGGAAGTTTACGTTCTTACGAAAGACGAAGGTGGACGTCATACTCCATTCTTTAACAACTACCGTCCTCAATTCTATTTCAGAACTACAGACATCACTGGTGTTTGTAACCTTCCTGGTGGAATGGAGATGGTTATGCCGGGAGATAACGTAACGATGTCAATCGAACTAATCCACCCGATCGCTATGGACCAAGGTTTGAAGTTCGCTATCCGTGAGGGTGGAAGAACGATTGGTTCTGGTGTTGTTGCGGAGATCGTCGAGTAATACAATGGCTGGACAAAGAATTCGCGTTAAGTTAAAAGCTTTCGATCATCGGTTGATTGACCAATCAACTTTTGAGATCGTTGCGACTGCGAAGAGGACCGGGGCTACTGTCTCCGGTCCAATCCCGCTTCCAACGAAAAAAGAAATCTACACGGTATTACGTTCTCCGCACGTGAATAAAAAAGCTAGAGAACAATTTGAAATGAGAACTCACAAGAGACTCATCGATATTTTAAATACGAATGAAGATACGGTAGAAGCCCTGATGAAGCTTCAACTCCCTGCTGGAGTTTCCGTAGATATTAAATCCTAAGGATAGGATCCATGGCTAAAGGTTTAATCGGCGAAAAATTGGGCATGGCCCACATATTCAATAACGAAGGTAAAATGGTTACTGTAACTGTTTTACGCGTGGGTCCTTGTTTTGTGTCCCAAGTAAAAACATCTGCTAACGACGGTTATGAAGCCGTTCAATTAGCATTTGGTGATGCTAAGGAAAAACACATGACGAAGGCCGAAGTGGGACACATTAAAAAAGCAAATATTGCTGCTCCGAAAAAAACTCTGATTGAATTCAAAGGTTTTGAAGATGTAGCGGTGGGTGCAGAACTCAAACTTGCAGATGTGTTTGCTTTGAATGACACGGTGAAGGTAACAGGAACTTCTAAGGGTAAGGGAACGCAAGGTGTTGTGAAACGCCATGGTTTTGCCGGTGGTCCTGCGGGTCACGGTTCCAGATTCCAAAGACACCCGGGTTCCATTGGGTCTAACACAACTCCTGGACGTGTGTTCAAGGGTTTGAAGATGGGTGGAAGAATGGGTTCTGAACAGAGCACTGTTCGTAACCTCAAAGTAGTAAAAATTGATGCAGATTCCAACTTGGTGTTTGTATCCGGTCCGGTTCCAGGAAGAGAACGCGGAATCGTTACGATAGAAAAAATCGGATAAATAGATAGGTAGAACATGAAAGCGCGTAAATACAATAAAGAAGGCGTATTCGTAAGCGAAGTTGAACTTCCGGCAGAACTTTTTGCTACCGGCATTTCGCTTGGAGCCATCTATGATGCGGTAAAAGCTGAAAATGCGAACAATAGACAAGGAACACATTCTACTAAGGATCGTTCTGAAGTTCGCGGTGGGGGAATCAAACCTTGGGCTCAAAAAGGAACTGGTCGTGCAAGACAAGGTTCCATTAGAGCTCCTCATTTCGTTGGTGGTGGTATCATTCATGGACCAAAACCAAGAGATTATTCCTCTAACTTGTCACGCAGCGTAAAGAAAAAGGCTGTTCTCTCCATCCTTAACAAAAAGGCAGAAGAAAACAGAATCGCGATCATAGAAGACGTAGAACCTTCTTCTTACTCTACAAAATCCATCTACAACATTTTGAAGAACATGGAAATTGCAGAGAAGGGTAACGTGGGTTTTGTAGTAGCTGGTGAAAACCAATTCCTCAAAAAATCCACTCGCAATATAGAGAACCTCAAATATGTGAACAGCAAACGAGTCGTTTGCCGAGACATCCTCTATAATAACAATTTAGTAATCTCTGAAAGCGCTTTAAAAGAGCTTCAGGCACAGTATTCTAAGAAAGGATAAGACAGTGAACCTAGAGAATGTAATCTTATCACCAGTTGTTACAGAAAAGTCGCAAGACCTTCAAACAATTGGAGAACGTATGGGAAAAAGAACTGTGAAGTATACGTTCAAAGTCCACCCGGATGCGAACAAAACTTTGATCAAACAGGCTCTCAAACAAATGTATAACGTAGTTCCTACTGCTGTAAACGTCGCAGTTTATCGTGGGAAAATGAAACGTTTTAGAAACATGCCGTCCCCAAGACCTCATTACAAAAAAGCTGTAGTGACGTTTGCTGACGGAGCAAATTTGGATTTTGCTAAGGTTTAATTATGGGAATTAGAAAACTTAAACCCACTACGCAATCTAGCCGCTTCTACTCGGTTCTAGATTTCAAAGAAATCACAGAAGTGGTTCCTTACAAACCGCTCACGGCTAACGTTTCTTACAAAGCGGGTCGTGACAATAAGGGACGGATTGCTGTTAGACGAAAAGGTGGACGTAACAAAAGAAAGTTCCGGATCATCGATTTCAAACGTAATAAATTTGGAATCCCAGCGACTGTGAAAACAATCGAATATGATCCAAACCGTTCAGCGTTTATTGCACTTATTTGTTATGCTGATGGTGAATACCGTTACATTTTAGCTCCTAACGGACTGAAAGTGGGGGACAAAATTGAATCAGGTCCCGCTGCTGAGATCAAACTAGGGAATACACTTCCATTAGATAAAATCCCGGCAGGAACAAACGTTCACAACATTGAACTACATATCGGAAAAGGCGGTCAAATCGCTCGCACAGCAGGATCTTTCGCTGTGATCTCCGCAAAAGATGGTGACTATGTATCTCTTAAACTTCCTTCTTCGGAAATCCGTAAGGTTCGTAAAGAGTGTCTAGCAACTATCGGAGAGCTTTCCAATAAAGACCATAACTTGGTCATCATTGGAAAAGCGGGTCGTAACCGTTGGTTAGGAAAAAGACCGAAAGTTAGAGGGGTCGTTATGAACCCTGTGGACCACCCACTCGGTGGTGGTGAAGGTAGAACTTCCGGAGGTCGTCACCCAGTGACTCCTTGGGGTAAACCTACGAAAGGATTTAAAACACGTAAGACGAGACCGTCTGACCGTTTTATCGTCCAAAGACGTAAGAAAAACAGGAATAGGTAGGGTCTAGATAATCATGGCTAGAAGCTTAAAAAAAGGTCCGTTTATTGACGACCACCTCATGAAAAAAATAACCAAGTTAAACTCCGAAGGGAAAAAAACTCCCTTCAAATCTTGGTCAAGAAGAAGTACCATTTATCCGGACATGATCGGTCACACTGTGATGATTCATAACGGCAAAGCGTTTGTTCCTGTATATGTAAACGAAAACATGATCGGTCACAAACTCGGTGAGTTTGCTCCCACTAGGACCTTTAAAGGCCATGGTGGAGACAAAAAAGTAGCGAAGAAATAGGTAGAGAGATGGAAGCAAAAGCAGTTGCGAAACACGTAAGAATCTCAGCAAGAAAGGCCCGCCTGGTTGCTGATGAAGTTCGTGGATACGATTACAAGGAAGCCATTGATATCTTGCGTTTTACAAATAAAGCAGCAAGTTCAATGATCATCAACCTTTTGAACTCGGCAGTGGCGAACGCCATCCAAATGAACGAAAGTTTGGATCCAAGTTCACTCTACGTTAAAAAAATCTATGTGGATGACGGTCCTATCATGAAACGTTTCCGTCCAAGAGCACGCGGTCGTGCTTCTCGGATCCGTAAACGCCTAAGCCACATCACTGTTGTAGTATCTGAAATCGAAAAGAAGGTTAGTTAAACTATGGGTCAGAAAGTAAATCCAATCGGACTACGAATCGGAATCACACGTAACTGGGATTCAATTTGGTATTCCAAGCAAGATTACATTAAAAATCTTCACGAAGATATCAAGATCCGTAGATTCCTTCAGAAGAAATTCAAAAACGCATCCGTTGTAAAGATCGTAATCGAAAGATTCCCTGAAAAAATCAACGTGAACCTCCATACTTCTAAACCAGGTATGGTGATTGGTCAAAAAGGCCAAAACATCGAAGCGGTAAAACAAGAGCTTAAAAAACTCGCTGATAAACCGATTGGGATGAACATCATCGAAGTGAAAAAACCGGAAATCATTGCGCAAGCAATTGCTGAAACGGTTGCCCTTCAAATCGAACAAAGGATGCCATTTCGTCGCGTAATGAAAGCAGAACTTCGTCGTGCGATGCGCGGTGGAGTGGAAGGCGTAAAAATCCAAATCTCCGGACGACTCAACGGAGCTGATATGGCAAGAACAGAAAAGTATATGGAAGGACGAGTTCCTCTTCATACTCTTCGTGCCAAAATCGACTTTGGATTCAAAGAAGCCCTCACTACTTTTGGTCAGATCGGTGTGAAGGTATGGACTTATACAGGTGACTACTTCCCAACAAATAAGGAAGAAACCGATGAAGACAAATACGCTGTAAAACGTAGAACGAGTTAAGAAGTACTAAAGAGATACGATAATGTTAGCACCTAAACGAGTAAAATTTAGAAAACGCCAAAGAGGGCGCTTGAAAGGTAAGGACGAAAGAGGTTCTTACGTTGCGTTCGGAGAGTATGGTTTAAAAGCTATTTCTTCCGGTCGCATTACAGCGCGACAAATCGAAGCTGCAAGGATTACTATCAACCGCCAAGTGAAACGAGGTGGGAAATTGTGGATCCGTATCTTCCCTCATCTTCCTATCACGAAAAAACCTGCCGAAACTCGTATGGGTAAAGGTAAAGGTAACCCAGAATTCTGGATTGCTGAGATCCGTCCGGGCCGCGTTCTTTTCGAAATGGCGGGAATTGATGAGGAAACAGCAAGAAAAGCTCTTCATTTGGCGGCTTTCAAACTGCCAGTAGAAACTTCATTTGTTAAGAGGAACGTTCTATGAAAGACGATTTTAAGTCACTTTCTCCAGAAGATTTGAAGAAAGAAATTCTCTCCTCTTCCGAAGAAGTTAGAAAAGCAAGATTCCAGTTTGGTGTTACAAGATCTCTTGAGAACCCAAAACTAATCCGAAATCATAAGAAGAGAATTGCTCAGGCACTTACTGTCCTTCGTGAGAAGGAACTAACTGCAAAAGGCAAACTCAAACAAATCGCACCAAAGGCTGGTTCAGCTCCGAAAGCTGCTAAAACTAGCAAAGGTAAGAAGAAGTAGGTTATGGAAGATAAAAACTCTAAAAAGTCTTTAACCATTCAGGGTGTAGTTGTGAGCGATTCTATGGATAAAACTGTAGTGATCGAAATCATCACAAGAAAAGTGCACCCACGGTTTAAGAAGATTATGACCAGAACTTCTCGAGTGAAAATTCACGATGAGAAGAACGAGTGTCAAGTTGGTGATCGAGTCATCGCTGTGGAAACAAGACCACTTTCTAAACAGAAACACCATAAACTTGTAAAGGTAATTGAGAAGGCTAAATTAGTATGATTCAACAAGAAACTATTTTACAAGTAGCCGATAACTCGGGTGTGAAAAAAGTCATGTGCGTGAAAGTGCTTGGCGGTTCCAAAAAACGCTACGCAACGCTTGGTGACGAAATCATCGTCGCTGTTAAGGAAGCACAACCTGCTTACGGTCTCCGTGATGGTCAGGGTAAAAAAGTGCATAACAAAGCGGTTCAAAGAGCAGTTGTTGTGAGAACGAAAAAAGAAGTTCGTCGTCCAGACGGAACTTACATTCGTTTCGATGACAATGCTGTTGCCATCATTGATGACAAAGGGAATCCCAAAGGAACCAGGATCTTCGGACCTGTTGCCCGTGAACTTCGCGATAAAAAATACATGAAAATTATATCTCTCGCTCCGGAGGTTCTCTAGAATGGCAGCTAAATTAGCATATAGAGGCTCCGAGCCCACTAAATTCAAAAAAACGAAAATCAAAAAGGACGATGAAGTTCTTGTGATTTCCGGGAAAGAAAAAGGGAAAAAAGGGAAAGTTCTAGCAATCGACAAACGCAAAGACCGCGTTTATATCGAAGGTGTGAACAAAAGAAAAAGATTCGTAAGACCAACCCAAGAGAATCCTCAAGGTGGTGCGATCGAAATCGAATTCCCAATCCATATCTCCAATGTGATGTTTCACGACACAAAAGCAGAGAACAAAGCGAAGCCAAAGAAGAAAATTAAGGCTGTACGCTTGGGATTTGTCAAGAAGGATGGTAAATCCGTCCGAGTGACTCGACCTGAAGGGAAAGAAGTATAAGTTATGGTACCTAGGCTTAAATCAAAATACGAGAAGGAAATCCGTCCTACACTCCAAAAGTCACTCGGCTTTCAAAGTGTAATGCGAGTTCCCAGACTAGAAAAAATCGTGATTAACGTTGGTATGGGCGAAGCTCACACCAACCCAAAAGCGATGGAAGCTTGTTTGTTAGAAATTGGTCAAATTACAGGCCAAAGACCGGTAAAAACTTTCGCTAAGAAATCCATTGCGGGTTTCAAAGTGAGAGAGGGTATGGTGCTTGGTTGCAAAGTTACCCTCCGTGGTCATCATATGTATGAGTTCCTTGACAGATTCATTAACGTGGCTCTTCCACGGGTTCGAGACTTTCGTGGTGTAAACCCCAAAGGTTTCGATGGTCGAGGTAATTACAATCTGTCCGTAAGAGAACAGATCATCTTCCCTGAGATTCATTTTGATAAAATCAATACGATCTACGGGATCAATATCACTTTCGTAACGAACACGGAAGTGGACAAAGAAGCGTTCGAATTATTCCAAGCCTTCGGTATGCCTTACCGAGCGGCAGGTAAGTAGGAGATTATTCATGGCGAAAAAATCAATGATGGAACGCCACGCCAAAGAGCAAAAATTCAAAGTGAGAGAGTACAATCGTTGCCCTCTTTGTGGTCGATCACGCGCTTATTTGCGCCGCTTTGATATGTGTCGTCTTTGCTTCCGGGACCTTGCTAGCAAGGCTCAGATCCCCGGTGTGAAAAAGTCCTCCTGGTAATTAGGTTAAGGTAAGATATGAGTCTTTCAGATCCAATCGCAGATATGCTAACAAGAATCAGAAACGCACAACAAGCTAAACATGAGCTTTGTGTGATTCCTGGTAGCAAAATCAAAAAATCCATCCTAGATCTTCTCAAAGAAGAAGGTTTTGTAGATGATGTTCAAACAGTAAAAAATGGAAGTTTTGATGACTTCCAAGTGAAATTAAAATACGACACGGAAAAGAAACCGGTAATTCGTATGATCGAGAGAGTATCCACTCCAGGTCGTCGAGTTTACATCCAATCCGGTGAAATCAGACCGTTCCGAAATAACATCGGAACACTCATCCTTTCGACTTCGAAAGGTGTGATGACTGGGAAACGTGCTCGTAAACTCAGAGTAGGAGGGGAAGTTCTCTGTAAGGTATTCTAGAGAACGATAACACCATGTCTCGAGTTGGAAAAAGTATTATCAAATTGCCTGCAAAGGTAGAAGTTAAAGCAGAAGCTGAGGCCCTTACGATTAAGGGGCCTTTAGGGGAATTAAAAACTCCACTTTACGAAGGTGTCAGCGCAAATGTTGAAAACGGCGAATTGGTTTTTACTCGAAAAAGTGAAGACCAAAAGACTGTGGCTCTCCACGGTCTCGTTCGTTCTCTTGCGATGAACTGCGTAAAAGGTGTGACTACTGGATGGGAAAAGAACTTAGAAATCACTGGGGTCGGTTATCGTGCACAAAAACGCGGTAAAGATCTAGTGATGGCTCTTGGTTACTCTCACGAAGTGGTTTTCCCTGAACCTACAGGTATCAAAATTGATGTCGCAGATCAGCTAAAAATCAAAGTATCGGGAATTGACCGACAACTGGTTGGACAAGTTGCGGCTGACATTCGTTCTAAAAGACCTCCTGAACCTTACAAAGGGAAAGGGATCAAATACCAGAACGAATACATCCGTAGAAAGGCCGGAAAAACCGGTAAGAAGTAGAACGTCATGATCAACAAGACAGCTAAAAATACGAAAAGATTGAGACGAGCGGAACGAGTTCGATACAAACTCCGCTCTACATCGGAAAGACCTCGGTTGGTTTTCAACAAAACAAACCGTTACCTCACCGCACAAATCATTGATGACGCGAAGGGTGTAACTCTTGTTTATGCAACAACTCTTGAGAAAGATTTTCCGAAACATGAAAATTCTAAGAAGAGTAAATCGGCTGCAACCGAACTCGGTAAAGTAGTCGCTGATAAGGCGAAAAAAGCAGGAGTTTCCCAAGTGGTTCTCGACCGTTCTGGAATGGTTTACCATGGAAGGATCGCCGCTTTTGCTGATTCTGCCCGCGAAGGTGGATTGGAGTTCTAAATGATGTTAGAAGAAGAAACAAAAGAATTTACTGAGAAGGTCGTAAAAATCGACCGAGTTGCCAAAGTAGTGAAGGGGGGACGTCGTTTCTCCTTCAACGCACTTTCAGTCGTTGGTGACTCTAAAGGAAAAGTAGGAATTGGTTTTGGAAAAGCAAACGAAGTTCCAGATGCCATCCGAAAGTCCATTGAATCGGCAAAAAAGAATTTAAAATCCATTCACTATATCGGTCATACCGTTCCTCACGATGTTGTGGGACAGTTCAAATCCGCTCGAGTGATTTTGAAGCCAGCTTCTCCGGGAACGGGGATCATCGCCGGAGCTTCTGTTCGTTCCGTATTGGAAAGGGCAGGGATCCAAGATGTTTTGACTAAGTCATGGGGTTCTTCAAACCCAATGAACATTGTAAAGGCGACTATGGATGCATTACAACAGTTGGAAACACCGTCCATGGCGGTAAAACGACGTGGTGTCAGCCTCAAACACTTGTTTGGGCAAGATCTATAAGAAGGAATCTGACTATGGAAGACGTGATCGTAACGCAAGAAAAGAGTTCTATTGGTATCATTCCGACACACAAAAAAACTCTAATTGCACTCGGCCTTAAAAAGAAAGGTCAATCCAAAAAACACAAAATGACTCCCCAATTGAAAGGGATGTTACGACAAGTAGGTTACTTGTTGAAAGTGGAAAAGGTATAATTGTATGGCTCAAGACAGAATTGAACAAGGCCGTGGTTTTGGTGCAAAACGCCAAAAAAAATCCACATCTCTAGGAAACAAAAACTTGGTTCCAGTTCCGGAAGGTGCAACAACTTCTCCGAAACGTGTGGGCCAAGGTCCAGGATCTGGAATGGGGAAAACTTCCACTCGTGGTTCCAAAGGACAAAGAGCTCGTGCATCTTCTATGAAACGTGGTTTCGAAGGTGGACAGATGCCTCTCCACAAACGTTTGCCAAAACGTGGTTTTACAAATATTTTCTCTGTGGAGTTCCAACCAGTGAACTTGATCTCTTTATCGAAAGCAGGTCTTTCTGGTGAAGTAACTCCCGCGATTCTCAAAGCAAAAAGTTTGATAAAGTCCGAAGTAGGACCAATTAAACTTTTGGGAACTGGAGAAGTGACTGTCGCCATCACCATTACGGTAGATGCTTTTTCTGCCTCTGCAAAAGAGAAAATTGAAAAAGCGGGTGGAAAAGTCATCATTAGAGAAAAGAAAAAAGAAGAGAAAAAAAACTAGATAACCCATGTTTCAAACCATCGCTAACATCTTTCGAATCCCGGAATTAAGATCTAAAATCCTATTTACGATCGGTATGTTGTTACTTTTTAGAATGGGAACTCACGTGACCATTCCAGGTATCAACAGTTTAATCGTAACGGGCATTACTGCCGATCCGAGTGAAGGTTTCCTCGGAATGGTAGATTTGTTTGCAGGTGGTGCTCTTCTCAAATTTTCTATTTTTGCGCTTGGGATTATGCCTTATATCTCTTCTTCCATCATTATGCAGTTAGTTATGGTTCTCATTCCTAGTTTGCAAAAAATGCAAAAAGAGGGCGAAGAAGGTAGAAAAAAGATCCAACAGTACACTAAGTACGGAACTTTGATTCTTTGTGCGATCCAGTCCCTTGCCGTGATCCAACTGGCAAATTCTTGGTCTACTGGATCGGGAACTGCGCAAGCTAAGTATCCAGGGTTAATCAACCCTTCCGTAGAAGGTTACTTTTTACCAATAGCGATGCTTTCCATCACTACGGGAACAGTGCTTCTGATTTGGCTTGGAGAACAAATTACCGAACGCGGAATTGGTAACGGGATCTCTCTCATTATCTTTGCGGGGATTATCGGTCGTATGCCAGAAGCACTCATTGCTATGTTTACTTCTGATACTTCGGATGCTCTTAGTATTCTCATTCTTATCATTATCTTTATTGTTCTTATTTCCTTAACTGTGATTTTAACCCAAGGGGTTCGCCGGGTTCCATTGAATTATGGAAAACAAATGGTGGGTCGTAAGATGGTTCAGGCACGTAGCCAATCCATCCCTTTTAAAGTCAACAGTGCAAACGTAATGCCAATTATCTTTGCATCGTCACTCATTTTGTTCCCACAAACAATTGTTCAGTGGTTATCATCTAAGGGTGGTCAGTGGGCAGGTTGGGCAGTGATTATGGATTATTTCAATCCATTCTCTCAAATTTGGTATCATGCCCTTTTTTATTATGTGATTTATACATCTCTTATCATTTTCTTTGCGTATTTTTATACAGCGATTCAGTTCAATCCACAGGAACTTGCTGATAACTTAAAAAAATACGGTGGGTTTATTCCTGGAGTCCGTCCAGGAAGCCAAACAAAAGATATGATTGAGAAAATTCTGAATCGAATCACCCTACCGGGTGCTCTTTTCCTTGCTGGTCTTGCTCTTGCTCCCTATCTCATCATTAAGTTCTTAAACCTCGGTTCCAATACCGGTGGCGGAACTTTAGTGTATACATTCGGGGGAACTTCGCTTCTCATTATGGTAGGTGTGGCTCTAGAAACTTTGAAACAAATTGAAGCCCAACTCCTTATGAGAAACTACGAAGGTTTCATGAAGAAGACTAAAATCAAGGGAAGAGTGTAACCGATGAAGAGATTGATTTTTATGGGTCCTCCAGGTGCTGGAAAAGGGACCCAAGCCGACATCATCAAAGAGAAATACCAAATTCCGCAAATCTCTACTGGAGACATTCTCCGTGCTGCCGTAAAAAACGGAACCCCAATGGGGATTGAAGCAAAAAAATATATGGACGCTGGAGACCTTGTTCCAGATGCTGTCGTTATAGGCATAATTCGCGACCGTTTGGTCGAAGCTGATTGTGCGAATGGATTCATTCTGGATGGATTTCCTAGGACGGTGGAGCAAGCAAAGGCTCTCTCGGAAATCCTCAAAGAGCTTCACATGGAGCTCGACTCCGTTGTCAACCTAGACGTTCCTGACGAAGAACTCGTCAAACGGTTGCTAGGTAGAGCGATCAAAGAAGGACGCTCGGATGACAACGAAGAGACCATCAAAAACCGTCTGCATACTTACAACACCAAGACGTTGCCCCTGATAGACTTTTATAAAGGCTCTGGGATCCTTCGGCAAATCAATGGTTTGGGAAGTATGGAAGAAATCACTAACACTATTTTAAAATCGATCTAGTAGGAGATAGACCCTGGCTAAGGAAGAAGCAATCACCATCGACGGAACCGTTTTAGAACCGTTACCGAATGCCATGTTCCGTGTGGAACTGGAGAACGGTCATAAAGTTCTAGCACACATTTCGGGAAAAATGCGTATGCATTATATCCGTATATTACCCGGCGATAAGGTTACTGTAGAGCTTTCTCCTTATGACTTAACTAAGGGTCGCATCACTTACAGAAAGAAATAGGGAACTATAATGAAAGTTAGATCATCAGTTAAAAAAATCTGTCCGGAATGCAAAGTCATTCGCAGAAAAGGTGTAATCCGAGTGATTTGCACGAACCCAAAACACAAACAAAGGCAAAGATAGAAAGATATGGCACGTATCGCGGGTGTTGATTTACCATCAAACAAAAGAATAGTGATCGGTCTTACATACGTATTTGGTATTGGTAAGACATCCTCTCAAAGTATCCTGAAAAAAGCAGGAATTGACGAATCTATCAGGGTGAAGGACCTTTCGGACGAACAAGAAGCCGCGATCCGTAGAGTCATTGAAGAATCATACCAGGTAGAAGGGGATCTTCGTTCTGAAGTCAACCTAAACATCAAACGATTGATGGACGTTGGTTGTTACAGAGGTTTTCGCCATAGACGAGGACTTCCAGTCAACGGACAAAGAACAAGAACCAACGCTAGAACCCGTAAGGGTGTCAAGAAGACCGTTGCCAATAAGAAAAAGGCACCGGGTAAATAGAGGACTGATCCATGGCTGAAAAAGACGCTAAGAATAAAAAAGATACCAAAAAGGTTAAGAAAAAAGAGAAGAAGAACGTTCCGCGAGGTAAGGTATACATCCAAGCTTCGTTTAACAATACGATCGTATCCATTACGGATATGGTAGGAAACGTTCTTTCTTGGTCTTCTTCTGGAATGATGGGATTTCGTGGATCTAAAAAATCCACCCCTTATGCTGCACAAGTAGCGGCTACTAATGCTGCTGAGAAAGCGATTGAGGCATCTGGAATTTCAGAAGTCGATGTAATGGTTTCTGGTCCTGGAATTGGACGAGAATCCGCCATTCGTTCTTTAACAACGAAAGGCCTTGCAATCAAACTCATTAAAGACGTAACTCCGCTCCCTCACAATGGGTGCCGACCACGAAAAAGAAGAAGGGTGTAGGAATTAGATATGGCACGTTACCGAGGTCCAGTTGTTAAATTGATGAGAAGAGAGGGGTTAAACCTCTTTCTCAAAAATAGTCATACTTTACATAAAGAAAAATCTTCCCTAGAAAAGAGAAAGTATCCTCCAGGTCTTCCTCCTAAGAAAAAAGGAAAGATTACTGAATACGGAGCTCAGCTTCGTGAAAAACAAAAAGTAAAACGCGCTTACGGAGTTCTAGAAAAACAATTCCGTAGATACTTCGAAGAAGCAACGCACACTCCAGGAATTCCTGGCGAAAACTTACTTCAATTCCTCGAAAGAAGATTGGATAATGTTCTATATCGTATGGGTTTTGCTGTTACAAGAAGACAAGCTCGTAACTTTGTTGCTCACAGACACATTCTTGTGAATGGCCACCGAGTAGACATTTGTTCTTACCGAGTGAACATAGGTGATAAAATCGAAATTCGTGAGAAATTCCAAAAATCTCCGTTTATTGAAGAAAATATCAAACTAGCTCAAGCAATCAATCGTACTGCTTCTTGGGTCAGTGTAGATTATACCAAGTTCTCCGGAGAAGTGTTATCACTTCCAACAAGAGATCATATTGATATCCCTGTGAAAGAACAGGTAATCGTAGAGTTGTACTCGAAGTAAGAATTTAGAGAAGAAGGATACGACATTGTCTCCAAAGAATTTATTAAAAGGTTTTAAAAGACCCAAAAAAATCGAATTCACTACCGATGTGAATACACCAAACTATGGTAAGTTTGTTGCAGAACCTTTCGAAAGAGGAATTGGTACTACGATCGGTAACTCCCTTCGTCGTACGCTCATGTCCTCCATTGAAGGAGCTGCAATTTCCGCGATTCGAATTGAAGGAGTCTCACATGAGTTCTCTTATATCGAAGGTGTAGCAGAAGACGTTACTCGTATCATTCTTAACTTAAAACAAGTTCGAATCAAATACGAGCCTGAAGACAAAGAAGCAAGCAAAGTAATCCACTTAGAATTAAAAGGTGCAGGTTACTTTCGTGCAGCGGATCTAGCTGTTGATTCTTCTATTGAAATCATGAATCCAGACCTTCATATTGCAACTCTGAATGAGGATGCAAATTTGATTATGGATTTGGAAATCCAAAGAGGACGTGGTTACGTTCCTGCTGAGGACAAAAAGAAAGACATCGAAGTTTTGGGAACAATTCCAATCGATTCTATCTTTTCACCAATCCAAAAGGTTTTGTTTGAAGTATCAGAAACGCGTGTTGCACAACGTTCTGATTACGAAAAACTAACCATGGAAGTTTGGACTGACGGTTCTGTATCTCCAGAAGATGCAGTAGCACAGGCAGCCAAAATATTAAAAGATCACCTGACTGTTTTCATCAACTTTGAAGAAGAAATTGAAGAAGAAGAAGAAGAGTTAGATGAAGCTGACGAAAAACTAAAGGCATCTTTATCTAAACACGTAGAAGAATTAGAACTGTCTGTTCGTTCTACTAACGTTCTTCGCAGCTTGGAAATTGACTTCATTGGTGAACTCGTTAAGAGATCAGAAGACGAAATGACTAAATCAAAACATTTCAGCGAACAAAGTTTACAAGAGTTGAAAGCAAAACTTTCCTCTATGGGACTTTCGTTCGGTATGAGAGATTTTTAAGATGAACAAACGTAATAAAGTTAAACAACTCAACAGATCCGCAGATCATAGAAAAGCTATGATCCAAAATATGGTAATCTCTCTTCTTCGTCACGAAAGGATCGAGTCTTCAGTTGCGAAATTGAAGGTAGCTCGTTCTTACGCAGAACGAATCATCACTAGAGCAAAACGCAATTTGGACGCAAATCTTGCAAGTCTTGATGAACAAAAGAAAAATGCAGCCATCCTGCATAATACTCGATATCTTTATAGCCACTTAGGCGACCAAGAAATCGTAACTAAACTTTTGAAAGACCTTGCGAACCGTTACGCAGAAAGGGTAGGTGGATACACACGAATCATTCGTTTGGTAAACCGCCCCTCTGATAATACGGCAATGGGAATTTTGGAACTCGTAGATCGCAAAACTCAAGATGAGTTAAAAGCGGAATCCAAAGCAAAACGCGAAGAAAAGAAACCTGTGAAGAAAGAAGAAAAACCCAAAAAAGCAAAGAAGGAAAAAGTCGCTACGAAATAGGACTAATACTATACCAAACTGATTTGGGAACAAAAGCCTACTCAACAATGAGTGGGCTTTTTTTTTATTGCATTCGTTCTGTTTTTAATTTAGATTCTACATTCCAAACGAATGATTCCCGCCCTTTCTACATCCGATTCGATATGGCATACAGCCTTTAGTTCTAGTCCCATTGGAATGGCTTTGACCGATATGGAAACTGGCCTTTATGTCGATGCCAACGATGTCTATTGCGCCTGGCTTGGTCGGACACGAGACGAGGTGATTGGCAAATCCACTCTTGATTTAGGGATATATTCTAACGTAAATGATCGGGAATCCATCTTGGCTGGGTTAAAAAAAGATGGTTTTGTTTTAAATTTGGAAGTTCCACTCATTACAAAACTTGGGGGAACCGTAATAATTCTATTCAGTGGTCGAATTGTTGAAAATGGAAAGTACCTCCTTTCGGCAGGTCAAAACATTACAGCATTAAAAGAGAAAGAATACCTGGCTGCTGTTTTACAAAACGAACTAGTCATTAGCAAAGAATTATTCGAAAGTGTTTTTCGCTTGAACCCAGCAGCTGTTAGTCTCTCGAATGCGGAGACGGCCGTGTATGATGATGTCAACGAAGCATATTGCCGTCTCATTGGGTATTCAAGGGAAGAAATCATCGGACGTGCGTCTTACGATTTAAACATTTGGATCACCAAGTTTGATCGAGAACGATTGATGACTGAGCTATTAAAGAAAGGTTGGAGTACAGGGATGGAAGCGAGTATCCGGACAAAATCTGGAGAAATCCGACATGTAGTTTCAGGAAATACTATTTTGCAAACCAAGGGCCGACCTACGCTTCTTGCCATTCTCATTGATGTAACGGAATCCAAACAGAGTAAAGAAGCACTTGAATTTGCTGTAAAGGAAAGAACAAAAGAGCTAAATCGAATTTTAGAAGACTTACAGAAGACTCAGGACCAATTGATCCTTTCTGAGAAGATGGCCACCTTGGGTCAGTTAGTTGCTGGTGTCGCTCATGAAATCAATAACCCATTGGCAGCCATTGCTGCCTTTAGTGAACAAATCTACAATCGAATGGGAAATTTTGGTAGCCGTTTGTTCCAAATTAAGGAATGTTTTTCTAAATACTCAGATGAGGAAATCAATGAGATTATTTCTTGGGTCATTGAGTTATTTACAATCAAACCGAAGTCTTATAACTTTACAGAATCCCGAAAAGCCAAGAAAAAATTAGAGAGCATTTTCCTTGATCTGAAAATTGAATCTGCATATGATTTAGCAGATCGAATCGTCGATTTAGGTGTTGCTGATTTCATTTTGGAAAATGAAAATTTTTTACCACATTTTAAATCATCACCTTTGTTAGAGTTGGTTCTCTCGGAATTGAATACCTTACGTAGTATTGAGTCGATTCGACTTGCGGTAGAAAGGACCTCAAAGATAGTTTATAGCCTGAAAAGTTATGGTCGTTTTGATAGAAACGCTGCTAAATCAGAAATCAATTTAGTGGATACAATTGAAACGGTTCTTACCTTGTATCAAAGTAAAATGAAATCTGGAGTGGAGTGCATTCGGTTATACAATGCGAACCCTACCATCGCAGGTTATCCAGATGAACTGATACAAATTTGGACCAATCTCATTTACAATGCCTTACAAGCGATGGCTTTTAAAGGATCTTTAACCATCCAAGTGGACGAGTTTCCTGCGGAAGTTGTGGTTCGGGTGAAGGACAATGGACCGGGGATTCCCACGACCATTCAAAAAAGAATTTTTGAACCTTTTTACACTACTAAAGAGAAAGGGGAAGGAACGGGCCTTGGTCTTGGGATTGTAAAACAATCAGTCGAAGAAAGGCACCGTGGCCGGATCCAATTCCAATCAGAACCCGGCAACACGGAGTTTCAGGTGACATTACCTAAAATCTAGCAAGTTGCATTTGCAATTTTTCTGCAATCAAATCAAAATCCTCATTCTGAATCACGGTTCGGTAAGCTGCGGTCACAATGGGATGTCTTTTTTCATCCAGTTGGATTAAGTTTGGCAGCACTTTTAATCCATAAAAACCATTGGTGATTTTTTCCGGTCTTGTGCCGTAAGCCAAATCATACCCATACTTTCTATCCCTTGTATCTGATCCGAAACATGCCAACATAAAATCAGTCATACCAGAAAGTCCATTGAAAGTAGTGGGATCCCCACCCAGTAAAACGCCAATGGATACCATTTCATTGAAAAAACGATTACTCAAATGAAAGAGTGTATTGTCCACATTTCCACCTAACTCTCGTTTGAAATAACCTTCGACAAGACCCATCGCAAGCGCATAAACCGTTTTTAATGCTCCTCCGAGTTGGACTCCTTTTGTGTCTCTCGAATTGATAGCGGTTCTTGTGAAAACATAGTTATTGGTGAGAAGTTCTTTTAGTTTTGGAATGAGAGAGTCTTCGAAAGCAGAGATTTCAAATCCGGAAATTTTTCGTTCCATAATTTGGTCGGGATAACAAGCACCAGAAACTACAGCAAGACGATCTCGTTCAATCAGTAACAATTCATGAAGGTCTTCTAAAATTAGTCCTTTTTTGGAACCTGTAAATCCTTTGATCACATTGACCATAGGGGATTTGTTTTTCTGAAGGTAGGTCCTGATTTTTGAGTAGATACTATCAAATTCCCATGGATTGGTTCCTTGGATAAAGAGGGTCGCCGATTCCAAAACTTCTGGTTTGTCCGAAAATTCGATGTTTGGTGGCAATTTATAAATGGGGTAATGGATCACATCACGCCTTTCTTCATTGCTCTGTTTTACCATTTCGGAATCGGGGCTGTAGATGGTGACTTTCACATTTTTATTTGCCATCACACAAGCAAAGGCCACAGACATATTAGAAGACCCAATGATGACCACATGTTCATCCGGTTTTTTCGGAAACGAAATGAGTTGGTTTGTTTCTCTTACATCTCCTTTATAGAGGTTACGATAGGTTCCATGTTTGTGTTTGTTTAAATTGCTACCCACAAGTAAAGCAAGGTTATCGATAATGAACTGCTTTTTGTCTCCAGTACCGGGAAAGGAGATTTGTTCAATGTGAGAAGGAAAGGTTAACATTTCCTTTTTTGTGAGTTCCCCTACAAGAACTGGTTTTCCGATCACAAGTTTCCCAACCGCTTGGTTAAAGAGTAAACCTTCTATCGGAAGGATTTTTTCTGTTCCTTCTAAAGAGATGGGGAGAATGACTTTGTTGGCAACATAATGGTACACTGTGTCCACAAAAGGCATAAGCCTTCCATCTCGTGAGCGCGTACCTTCCGGGAAAATCGAAATCACCTTTCCATCGGATTGTAATTTCTGCGAATTACGGAAAGCTCTCATATTGATTTTGGTCATTACATCAGATAGGGACGGATTGTCCGCCATATCTTTTTTGGAACAAACAAGAAGGGTTCCAAACATATAGAGTCCGAGCCTTGTGAAGTCTGGTTCGAATGCCAAACGTCCTGCAATAAAGACAAGAGATTCAGCAATCTTTCTTCCCTCAGGACCGGCATTGTAGAGAAGAGTGAAGATGGCCGGTGCATCTAGATGGCTTAAGTGGTTGGAGATGAGAGTGACAGGATATTTGCCGATCACTCCATCGAGGAGTTTTAAGTTTTCAACCCCTTCCACTTTGAATTTCTTCATGATGGGATCGAGGAACTTCAGCATAAAGTCGCGAGGTTGGGTGCGGATGTCCGTATACACACCGATTTCTTCTAAACGTTCCGGTTCTTGGAAGATCTCCATAACCTTAGGTTTCGGTGTGCTTTGCGAAAGAACTAAAAATTCTTCTAAAATGGACTTTGCTTCTGATTCGGTGAGACCCGATTTTACAAATAGGTGAATGTTCTCAAAAAATTCTTTATGCCAGCGACCCAAAGTGGCTTCTTTTTCTGTCATGTATGCCTCTAAACCGACATTAAATTACTGAAAACTTTCGATTTGTCTATTCGATTTTTACAATTGATTGCGTAAATCCAGGATTTCTCTAAACTGACTTCTTGGGTGATCGAGATCCCGGTATGAATCAAAAAAACAAATCAATTTCCTCGGAACAAAAATGGATTCCGGATGGATTTCATTTTTTAGGCCCCGTAGAAAGCAAAAACCGGCGGATTTTACTACAAACATTTTCGGAACTCTTTGAGAAAGAAGGGTATTCTGAAATCAATCTTCCCTCATTTGATTATTCTAATTCATTTCGTTCCCATTTGGATCATGGAGTGGAGAGTTTACTTGTTACCAAAGATTGGGATGGGAATGAACTCTCGCCTGGTGTTGACTTAACACTCCAAGTGGTGAAGGGAATGGCCGCTCGTTCCCATTGGGAAGAAAACCAAAATGTATTTTACTTTGCACGTAAGATTCGTGACCACAAAAAACGAAATGCGTCAAGAAGAGAGATTCTACAAATCGGCGTGGAGTCTTTAGGTAAAAGTGATTCGAAACATATCATCTCACAAATTAGAATCTTAAAGAATCTTTGGACGAGTTCTGTTCCATCCGTTCCGTTTACCATCGTATTTGGGCATTCTTCTTTTTTTAGATCCGTACTAGAAATTCTAGGTTGGAATGAGGAACAAACAAAAGTTCTACGCCAACTTCTGTATACGAAAAACGTACCTGAACTTGTGTCGTTAGCGGCTAGAGAAAATACAAGAGATTCTCATATGCAGATGATCCAACTTCTTTTGCGTCCAATCCCTGTGGGTGAAATATCAAAATTCAAAGAATCACTTCATCAAATTTTAGATCCTAGAGAATGGGAGATACTGAAAGGTGATTTAGAAGCGATCATTTCTTTTTTTGGAGAATGGACCAAGTCAATGGAAGCGACAGCGAGTATTTGGGATCCTTCCCTTGTTCGTGATCTTTCTTATTATACTGGTTTTATGTTTCAAGGATACGTGGACCGAGATCCTGAGCCAGTCTTTGCCGGTGGCGTTTATAATGAATTGTATGAAAGTTTTACCGGAATTAAAAAAGATGCCTGCGGTTTTGCCCTGCATCTCGATTCCATAGAAGAAATTGTAAATAAAGTTAAATGAGGAAATTATGCCTGCAAATTTAGTTGTCGGAGCACAATGGGGTGATGAGGGAAAGGCAAAGGTAATTGATTATCTTTCCAAAGATACAGATATCATTGTTCGGTACCAAGGTGGTGCGAACGCGGGTCATACCGTCGTTGTGGGTGGAAAGAAATACGTTTTCCATCTTGTACCTTCTGGAATTATATATGACAATACCGTTTGTGTCATTGGGAACGGAGTAGTTCTTGATCCTGAATATTTTCTAAAAGAATGTGCTGATTTGGAATCTCACGGGTTTCGAGTGAAAGAAAAATTGCTCATCAGTGATTCTTGTCATATCCTTTTGCCTTACCATCGTTTGATTGATGAAGCAAGAGAAGCAGGTTCTTCTCCAGAAAGAAAGATCGGAACGACTAAGAAGGGAATCGGAATGTGTTACGCAGACAAAATGCTTCGTAACGGAGTTCGAGCCGGTGACCTTTTAGATAAAGAAAATCTAAAAAGAAAACTCACACATATCTTGGAAGTGAAAAACCAAGAGCTAGTGAAGTATTATGATTTAGAACCAGTCAATATCAATGAAATGTATGATTTCCTTTTGGATTTTGCTGACAAAATCGGCAAAAACATAGTAAACACAGTGTATTATTTAAATTCTGAGTTAGAAAAAGGCAAACGAGTTTTATTGGAAGGGGCACAAGGAACGGGTCTTGACATTGATTTCGGAACCTATCCTTATGTAACTAGTTCCAATCCCACAACAGGCGGGGCTCTCGCAGGTTCAGGAGTGAGTTTTCGGTATTTAAAAGATGTGATTGGAATTACCAAAGCTTATGCGACTCGAGTAGGAGAAGGTCCATTCCCATCAGAGATTTTTGGGGAACCTGGTGACGTATTGCGGAAGTTAGGTGGCGAATACGGATCCACTACAGGTAGACCTAGAAGATGTGGTTGGTTTGATGTGCAAATGATCAAACATGCGGTGACTGTGAATGGAATCAATTCCCTTGTCCTTACAAAAATAGATGTTTTAAGTCATTATGATTCCATTCCAGTTGTTGTGGGTTATGAATACAAAGGTAAGAAGTTGGATTTTTTCCCATCCCAAGGTTTAGAAGACGTCAAACCGTTGTTTGTTGAATTCAAAGGTTGGAAGGATGATATTTCTGGAATCAATACCTTTTCGAAGTTGCCTCCACTTTGTCAAGATTACATCAAGTCCTTACAAGAGTTGGTACATACAAAAATTGGTATTGTTTCGACCGGGCCGGATCGTGATCACACGATCATCATGGATTAAAAAAAACGAGGTGGTTTGAATCTTTTTTTTAAGTAGTTGTTGACCGAGAAAGGTCCTTCGATATTCTTGGCTACAGAACGAGTCGTTAGCTCAGCTGGTAGAGCAATTCCCTTTTAAGGAATGGGTCCGGGGTTCGAATCCCCGACGACTCACATAAGAGTTTCTGCAACTCTTAGAACGTTCTTCTGAAACGGTGCCATCGTCTAATGGTTAGGACACAAGGTTTTCATCCTTGCAATCGGGGTTCAATTCCCCGTGGCACTACCAAACAAACCTCCCTCAAATAACATTTTTCACAAACGCCTTTCTGATACTCTGCTTTGCATTTTTCTATGATTCCCACCCGAGTTAAGTAAAAGTCGTATAACAAGGGATCGTCGGGTATGATTTTCATAAAAAAATCTTTTATCAGGTAAGCATCACTCACTCCAAAACTATTGCGAGAGGTGATGCCTAAAATTCGAATTAACTTTTGGATATGTACATCCAAAGGGAAGGGAATTTGATTGGGTTTGATTTTCTTATAAATTCCAAAATCAGGATAAGAGGTTCTCACCATCCATCGTAAAAATAAGGAAAGGCGTTTTTTTGGGGACTTTGCTGTGGATTTTCCAATTAGGAATTGCAGTCCGTAACTTAAGGATTCCTTTCCATAGGAATTCATCAGTTCTTTCTCCCAAATACTTTGGAATTTTTGTATAGAGGTTCCTTCCTGAAACTTGTTGTCTGCATCGAGGAACAAGGATTCGAAAATTGGAGTTTTCCCGTTAGACTTTGCTATCAGACTTGCGAGTGTTTGGAAGAATACTTGGTTGTCCTTTTTCGTTTGAAACCGATACACTTTTAAACCTTGGAGAAGGGATTGGAATTCGGAGCCAGAGTCACGCAAGGTTTGGTAGGGAGAAGGGCCGAGAAGGACAAATAGAGGTTTTAAAAAACCTTGGATGCTTTTGACATTCCCATAAGCATAAAGACAGGAAATCAAAGAGGCCACTTCAATATCCAAGGGATCTTTGTATTGTTTCGGAAAACAGATAGGATCTGAATCTAGATAGGTAAGGTTTTGGTATTTGTTTTTAAGAGCTTCTAACTTAGAATGAAGAAGTTCAAAATCAATCGACATTCTTCATCGCAACATAAGTTCTAGAAGTTAGTTTTCTTCCAATCCTTTCTTCCATAAACTGGCTTGCTTTGATAAGAGAATCCAATTGGATTCCAGTAGCATGGCCTTCCTTATGGAGAAAATAAACCAAGTCTTCTGTGGCTACGTTTCCTGCTGCCCCTTTGGCATAAGGACAACCACCGAGTCCTCCCGCCGAACTATCAAAACTCCGAAGTCCCATACTCAGTGATTGTTTTATATTGGCGATAGCCATTCCATAAGTATCATGAAAGTGGCCTGCAAGATGAGCCGTTGGAATTTTTTTTAAGAGGACCTCTAAAAGAGATTCTACTTCTGTGGGAACAGCCACTCCGATGGTTTCGCCCAATGAAATTTCATAAACACCAGCTTCTAGCAGGCGTTCTGCGATCTCTAAGGTTTGTTCTGGTTTGATTTTTCCTTCGTAGGGACAGGCAATGACTGTCGAGATATACCCTCGCACTTTGATTCCATCGGCCTTCGCCAAACGAAAGATGGGTTTAAAAAAATCCAAACTCTCTTGAATTGTCATATTGATATTTTTTTTGGTAAATGTCTCTGAGGTGGCGGTGAAGACAGCAACTTCAGAAAAACCGGACTCTTTGGCTCCTTCATACCCTTTGGCATTGGGAGTCAGACAAGAAAATTGGACTTGGTTTTGGAACTTAGGAAGGACAAGGCCAGCAAGTTCTATGGCATCACCCATTTGAGGAATTCGATCTTTGCGTACAAAGGAAGTGAGTTCGATATTTTTGATTCCACTTTCTACTAGACGAGATACGAATTCGAATTTATCCTGAGTTGAGAGAATGGTTTTTTCGTTTTGTAGTCCATCTCTTGGTCCCACTTCTGTGATTTTAATTTGTTCCAATACCCAAATCTCCTTCTCTTTCACCTTCCTCTTAGAAATAAGAAACGCAATGATTTTATGGAGTGAGTTTTATGTTTACTCTTAAAAATATTTCCGTTCGTGTGGCGGATCGTTCCTTATTACGAAATATCAACTTAACCGCAAAGCCAAAAGAAATCACGGGCCTTGTGGGAAAGTCAGGTTCTGGAAAATCAACTTTGTTTCGATTGGCACTGGGACTCCTGACAAAAGCCGATGGTTATGAATGCGATGGCACCATATCCTGGAATGGAGAAAACCTTACCTCTGGACAAAACCCAAAACTCCAGCCGGTATTCCAAGACCCTCACGGCAGTTTTTCTCCCTTTGGCACAATGCGAGAATTATTACTCGAACCGGCCCGTATCAAAAATCAATTTTTCTTAACGAGTGAAATTAAGGCGAAAGAATGGGATCGAATTGAAACCTACTGTGAAAGGTTTGATCTCTCCAAAATATTGTTAAATAAAACAAAACAAGAGTTAAGTGGCGGTCAACTGCAAAGATTTGCCATTCTTCGTGCCTTACTCACTTCACCCGAATACCTTCTTTTGGATGAGCCGGTCACTGCTCTCGATGTGCTTGTCCAAAAAAAAATTTCCGAAGAATTAAAGGAAATTAATGCAAAGGATAATTTGGGAATGTTTCTTGTTTCCCATGATTTAGGATTTTTGTCTTATATGTGTGATACGATTTTTGTTTTGGATGGAGGTGAAATTGTTGAGTCTGGCAGAGCAAAAGAAATTCTCTCAAACCCGAAATCGCAACTTTTAAAGAGTTTGCTTCTGGCAAGAAATCATTCGTTTGTTGGAGCTGCTTCCTCTTCTGAATCATCTAATTGAGTTCGTTTGGCCTCTGCAAATTTTTTAGCAATGTCGCGCCGTCTTGCAATCACTTTGGAAGATACGGTCGCAAAAAATGGATCATTGGTAAAACTTAACATCTTCGTATATTCTTCTTCAGCTGTTTCATAGTCGGTTACTTTCGATGCCGTTTCAGCAAAGTAATAATGAAATTTTTTATCGTAGGGTTTTGGTTTTCCTTCTGCCGTTGTGAGAGTGGTGCGGCTAAAAATTTTATAGGCAATATGAAAATTTCCTTTTTCCATTTCTAGTCGGGCAAATCCCAATTTTACATTGGGGCTTTCTTCTTCAATAGTCAGAGCTTTTTTTAAATAAAGAAGAGCCCGGTTTTTAAGTCCGGTTGCCAAATAGTGATCGGAGAGTCGGATCAGGGCTTCTGTGTCATAGGGATTTTTTTCCACAGCCAATTTGTAGTTCATTATGGCATAATAGATCTGACGGGTGATTTCAGAAAGAATGGCGATATGAAGATAAGTTTTGAAATATTCTGGCATTTCTGCTTTGGCATATTCAAATTCCACTAATGCTTTATCGTATTTCATCTCCAATGAATACAATCTTCCCAAGTTGTACCGGAAGGGAAAAAATTGGGGATCAAAACGAACGCCAGCCTCCAATCGTTTGATCACTTCTGTCCGGGTATTGGATTTTCCATTTAACAAAAGTTCCATTGTATCGTTGTTCCACTTTCCGGAATTGGTGACGATCTCGTTCCCATAGGTAAAACTTCCGTTGGATTTCGGTGGTTCGCCTTGGAAGAGTTTCCCGCGTGCGAGAATGAAGTCGTCTTTGTGGTAGATAAAGGATCCATTCGGAAAATCAGAGGTATCGGACTCTTGGTCCTTACCCCAAAGTATCTCAGGGTATTCCTGGTTCCCTATGAGTTTTTGTCCCCAAATCAGTGTAGGGAAAAAAAACAGAAGTGCGAGACTGAAGCTACGGAAGAACATGGTGTAGAATGAACCAAACCCTTTTGGAAACAAAAGCGCTTACTATTACTGTCGGCGAAAAGGTCTTACTGAGAGAGATCAATCTCTCTTTTTTTAAGACTGGGCTTGTGGCAGTTCTCGGTGAGAACGGAGCAGGAAAGTCCACCCTCTTAAAAGAAATCTACCACCACTCCCTTTCCTCTCCGAAATGGGACTGGAAAGAGGGCAAAAAAAAAATTACCTATCTGGGTCATGAACTCGGGTTTTATTCCTCACTCAGTTTAGAAGAAAATTTAGATTATTTTTCCAAGTTAGATGAGGTTACAGTCGATCATTCGAAACGAAGCCGGCTTTTGGAGGCCTTTCGTTTGCAGAAACGAATTTGGGATCCCATCCATACCTTTTCTCGTGGAATGAAACAAAAAGTAGCAATTCTAAGAGCCTTACTTTCTTCAGCAGAAGTGGTTTTATTTGATGAGCCTTTTACTGGTTTGGATGCGGATTCTTCAAAAGTTTTGAGTGAACTCTTAAATGAAGAATCAAAATCAAGACTCATTTTAATTGTTCTCCATTCCATTCCCAAGGAACTAGAATGCAACTCCCAATTACAAATTGAGAAGGGGGGAGTGTTTGTTACTCACCTTACTTAAAAAAGAATTTTATCTGATAGGCCGGTCGCTTGGGGGAGTGGTTTCTCTTTTTACCTTAAGTGTATCGGTTGTGTTTATTTTTTATACCTCGATTGAAGTGAATGAAATGTTGTCCGAACGTAGTATTCGCGGAATCAAATGGGCCATCATTTTTTTACTCAACTTTGTGATCGTAAGCCAAAGTCTTTGGGAAGAAAGAGAATCGATGGGTTGGGAAGCAAGCCTCTCCTTTGTGAGTCCCATTTCTTTGTATCTGGCTAAGTCCCTTGCCATTTGGTTTTGCACCATTTTAGTCAACGGAGCCCTTGTTCTTGTCCTTTCCGTTTTTTTTCAAAACATGAGTATCGACCGGTATTGGGGAGAGTGGCTTTTTGCCAACTTGGGGAGTGGGTGTTTGGTGTTTCTTGGAGTATCACTCGGCCTCATTGCCTTTGAAAGTCGTTTGAAGGAAATCATCATTCCTCTTTTGCAACTCCCATTTTCCATTCCCCTCTTTCTTTTTGGATTGGAAGCTGAACATAGGTATTGGTTGGAACCAGGGTTTTACCTACCTTCCGTGGGACTTCTTTTGTTTTTTATGTTATTTTACGCTACTCTTGGTTCGGTGATGATTGAGATTCTACGGAATGAGCATTAAGACCTTGTTTTCTCCTAGAATTTCTTTCCATCCCTGAAAATCTGGAAAAAAATGGAACGTAAGATTCGGATATTTCACCCAGCTTTCGACATTGGTTTTTATCTCGTTGTATGTACGTCACTGGTTTTTGCTGTTTTTACTTCTTTAGTGTATCCAAACGTCATTTTAGAACAGGGATTAAGTCACCGAATTTTTTACTTTCACGTTCCAGTCGCCTGGGTTGCGTTATATGGCCCCATTCTTTCCTTTCTTTTTTCTTTGATTTTTCTTTTTACTCGAAATATGCTTTGGGATAGACTTGCATTTACTGCAAACCAACTTTCTTTTTTGTTTGCGGTAGGGGTTTTGTTTTCCGGTCCCATTTGGGCCTATAGTGCTTGGGGCGTTCCTTGGGATAAAACAGATGCTAGGTTGCAGTCGTTTTTTATACTCTGTATTTCCCTATTAAGTTATTTTATCTTCCGTTATTTAGTTCCTGCAAAAACTAAAAAAGCCATCCTTTCTGCCTATCTTTCAGTCCTTTGTGCGGTAAGTGCCATCTTAACTTGGGGGGCCATTCGTTGGATCGAAAATCCAGGAAACCATCCGAGCAGTGTCCTTGGCAAGGGGGGGATGGATTCTGATATGAAACAAAGTATGTGGCTCGGTGTGATTGCTTTTCACTTCTTATTTCTTTTCCTTTTTCTTGTTTCCAACCGAAGTGAAAAAATCCATGATATCAGATCCAAACTGAAATCGGAACTGGAATAAACCATGGGAAAAGAAGAATCGGCTCATACCATCCTCATTGTAGATGATGTTCCAGAAAATGTGGAACTTTTGAAATACCTTTTGCAACAAGAGGGTTTCAAAACCTATACTGCCTTTTCTGCAGAAGAAGCTCGTCTTGTTCTATTAAATACCGCTATCGATACACTCCTATTAGATGTGAATATGCCTGTCCAGGACGGTTTTTCCTTTTGTCGGGAACTGCGCACCATGGACCAGTTCAAACTCCTTCCGATTCTTTTTATCACTTCGATAGAAAGGGAAGTTGGATTTCAAGAAGCAATGAAAAATGGTGGGGATGATTTTATCAACAAACCATTTAACAAAAGAGAGTTGGTCGCCAAAATCCATTCAGTGATTCGGTTGAAAGACTTACAAGACGAGTTGTACAGACAAAAAAGTAAATACGAAAAAGAATTACAAACTGCAAGACGGGTCCAGGACCAACTAATTCCAGAAAAAAGTTTTATCTGGAATGGAATCAAAGCCCAAACTTTGTTTCATCCTTATTTACAAATTGGTGGGGACTTTGTGGATTCTTGGATCGAAGAAAAAAAACTTCATATCGTCATTGCCGATTGTTCTGGGCATGGTCCAAGTGCAGCTCTTATTGGTGCCATGTTTAAGATGCAACTTTTTAACCTGGTATCGAGTATGGGACTTAGAGAACGAGTGGAGCACCTGAGAAAAAATATGGAGTTAGTCCTTCCTGAAGACTATGCCATTACTTTTTGTTATGCGATCCTTGATCAAGACCTAAAACTTTCTTATATCAATGGGGGTCATCCCGCTCCCATAGTTTATATCGACGGGGAAACCAAATTCCTAAAAGGAATGAGTCCCATGATTATGGGTATCAATTTTATAACCAACGATGAAGTACAGACCGTTCAGTTAAAAACAGGATCTTTGTTTTTTATGTATACGGATGGGGCCAGTGAAGCAATGAACCCAAAATCGGAATACATTACAGAAGACGGAATGAAGGATATTTTTCATGAATCCGTAAAGTCGGGAGCAGACATTTTACAAACTGTTCAGACTAAAATTTTAGAATTCTGTGGGTCTTCCACTCCTAGTGATGATATGGCGATGGTGTGTATACAATTATGATTCCAACTCCCAGTTATAAGGGTAAAGTAAGAGATGTTTATGATTTAGGGGATTCTCTCCTTCTTGTGGCCACAGACCGTATCTCTGCTTTTGATGTTGTTTTTCAGGAACCTGTTTTAGACAAAGGAAAAATCCTGACACGAATTTCGACTGCTTGGTTTCGGCAGTTTCCGAATATTGCCAACCATTTGGTTACCGATGATGTCTCTCAGTTTCCCCCTCCTTTCCAAAAAGAAGAGTCCCTCGAAGGTCGGTCGGTTCTAGTCAAAAAAGCAAAACGGATCGATTTTGAATGTGTGGTTCGTGGGTATTTGACTGGGTCTGCTTGGAAGGAATACAAAACGGAAGGAACCATTGCCCATGTTCCTTATCCCAAGGGTCTACTTGAATCCCATCAATTTGAAACTCCTATTTTCACACCGGCACGGAAAAATGATTCCGGTCATGATGAGAATGTAAGTGAATCCACAATGGAAAAGGAAGTAGGGGAAAAACTTTTTAGCGAACTAAAAGAACTCTCTCTTTATTTATACAACACGGCTCATGCTTTAATGGCAAAACAGGGAATCCTTCTTTGTGATACCAAATTTGAATTTGGACTCATCGATGGAAAACCGATCCTCATCGATGAAATCCTGACACCGGATTCTTCCAGGTATTGGGACGCATCCACTTATGAGCTCGGGAAAACTCCGGCCAGTTTTGATAAACAAATCCTAAGAAATTGGCTAGAATCCACCGATTGGGACAAAAATCCACCGGCTCCCCATTTGCCCGAATCCTTGATCCTGGAACTACGTAAAAAATACTTGGAATTGGAAGATAAAATCACGCTATGTTTGTCGCAAAAATAAATGTTACCCTCAAAGAATCCGTTCTTGACCCACAAGGACAAACGGTTCTCCGCACCCTGCACGACCAAGGGAAAAATTCAGTCGCTGACCTAAGAGTAGGAAAATACATCGAAATGAAAATCGATGCGGGCTCGCAGTCAGAAGCAGAAGCACTAGCAAAAGAAATTTGTGAATCGGTGCTCGTCAACCAGGTGATAGAGACATACCGTTTGGTTGTGGAAAAGATATGAAGGTTCGAGTTGTCACCTTTCCGGGTTCCAATTGTGATAAGGATGTGGGGACAGTCCTCGCATCCGAATTTGGTGCTACGGTAGACTACACTTGGTATAAGGATTCTTTTACTGACCTTCCAGACCTTGTGGTCCTTCCCGGTGGATTTTCTTTTGGAGATTATTTGCGATGCGGGGCCATGGCCAAGTTTTCCAATGCCATGGAATCTGTTGTATCTTATGCCAAAAAAGGGGGAAAGGTTTTGGGAGTTTGTAACGGATTCCAAATTTTGACAGAATCGGGACTCCTTCCGGGAGCACTCCTTCATAACCGAACTCTCAAATACATTTGTAAAGATGTAGATCTCATTCCTGTTCCAGAAAACAAATTAACCAAGGGACTTCAGGGGAATCTAAGTATCCCCATCGCTCATGGAGAAGGGGCTTACTTTGCAGATTCGGATACTTTAGAACGATTAGAAAAAAACGGACAAGTGGTCTTTCGTTATAAAGAAAATCCGAATGGATCCTTACATGATATCGCAGGGATTTGTAATGAAGAGGGAAATGTTTTGGGAATGATGCCTCATCCAGAACGAGCAGTGAATCCCTATACCGGTAAGATGGACGGGAAACAAATCCTAGAAGCACTATTAAAAAAATAAAAATCTTTTAACCTTTTCTTGCTTTTTCGTCTGATTAGATTACAAGGGAAGGTATGCGATTTCAAGAAGACTCTATTGATTGCGTGGACTTCATCCTAAAGAAGGATGAAGTTTTGACCATCATCTTAGGTGGAGGGAAGGGCACTCGTTTATTACCACTTACCGAAAAAAGATCCAAACCCGCTGTGAGTTTTGGCGGAAAATACCGACTCATTGACATTCCGATTTCTAACTCACTGAATAGTGGTTTCGAAAAGATATTCATCCTGACTCAGTTCAATTCTTATTCCTTAAACCGCCATATCAATAGAACTTATGCTACCAATAACATCCACCAAAAGAGTTTTGTAGAAATCATTGCTGCTGAACAAACTGTATCCAGTGCCAATTGGTTTGAAGGAACTGCCGATGCGGTAAGAAAAGTCCTTCCTTATATTAGAGAACAAAAACCGAAATACGTTCTTATTTTGTCCGGTGACCAATTGTATAATATGGACCTTTCTGATTTTATGCAGAGCCATCTGATGGATCCAGAAACAGAGATTTCTGTTGCTACCAATGCCATTCCCGAAGACCAAATTTACGGACTCGGGATTGTGAAAGCAGGAGTGGGTGGGTTTATCCAAGAGTTCATAGAAAAACCACAAGACGTTACCCAAGTGGAATCTTGTCGTACCAAAAATGGATCCTTCCTTGCCAATATGGGAATTTATATATTCAATACATCTACACTCATTGATGTATTGGAAGATCGGAATATGGCAGACTTTGGAAAAGAAATTCTTCCGAGAGCTATCCGAGAAAGAAAGGTAAAGGCATATACTTACGACGGTTATTGGGAAGATATCGGAACCATCAAAGCTTTTTATGAAGCTAATTTGATGTTAACCGACCACATCCCTAAGTTCAATCTTTACTTGGAAAAAACACCAATCTACACTAGGGCCCGGGCTCTTCCTCCTTCTAAGATCATCCAAGCGGTTGTCAACCAAGCCCTGATTTCTGAGGGGACGATCTTAAACCAGTGTGAGGTGCACCGTTCCATTATTGGTGTGCGTCAACTCATCGCCTCGGGAACCAAAATCTACGACTCCATCATTATGGGTCTGGACCATTATGGATACTTTGATCGTAAGTCAGGGAAAATCCCGATAGGGATTGGACCTAACTGCGAAATACGACGGACAATTGTCGACAAAGACTGCGCCATCGGTGCCAACGTTCGGCTGTTAAACGAACAAAATCTCCAAGAGTACGAAGACGAATATGTGCGGATTCGGGAAGGAATCATTGTGGTTCCTCGCCATACTGCTGTCCCTGATGGGTATACGATCTGAGTCAAATTGACATATTTTGGGCAAATTCGGGTCAAAATTCCTTTAGATTGTCTCAAATCTAGGGATTTTGACTTGTCAGTTTTGAACTTAGTTCTAGTCTGGACGAAAGGGAACCATGTTCACAACGGAATCAACGGAAGGAAGCCAGTTTTGGAACGAGACATACTTTGTCCCTCATTTCCAACCCATCGTCAATGCGATCAATCGCTCCATTTCTGCTTACGAGGTGCTCGGCCGGCAGTTCAATCCTGAGAAAAACTCTTACCATTCATTAGGTGAGCTTTTCCACAATCGGGACCAGGATCCGGTTCCGGTCTACAATATCGATCGGATTCTTAGGGAAAAGGCAGTGCAGACCTTAAAAGAAAGTTCCCTACGCACCAAACTCTTTTTCAATATGATGCCGAACTTCCTGTCTCGGGTCCATCATACGGATTTATTTGCAGAAAACTTCCATATCATCCAACTCATCGAAAAGTATGGAATTGATCGCAACCAAGTGGTCATTGAAATCACTGAGGACGAATTTGATGGTTCGATTGACCGCCTCATCCAAATTGTGCAGATCTTTCGGGACTATGGGCTCAAAATTGCCATCGATGATTTGGGAACTGGATTTTCCAATTTGGAGAGGATTGGCTATTTACACCCCGATATCATGAAGGTCGACATTCGCATTATGAGAGAAAGTTTGAATAAAAATTCTTTCAAACAAGTCCTTGGTGCGATTTCGGAAATGTCCCAGAAACTCGGAAGCCAACTTCTCTTTGAAGGAATTGAAACTGAAGAAGAGGTGAACCTGGCCCTATCTATGGGAGCCAATCTTTTGCAAGGGTACTACTTTTCGACCCCGAACCCACATTTTCTGAACCGCAATACTTTCTCCGATAAAATGAAAACAGTCCTAGAAAACTTTTCTAGCGTTCGTTCTAGGGAACTTCGGGAAAAGGGAATGCGGGAACAGAGGATCATTGACCAACTCCAAGACCTTTTCTACGAACTTTCGGATACCAAAGAAGATGATTTTTCTTACCGGTTTGGACAAATCCTTGGTTCTTTACCAAGAGAAATCCTCAAGGTCTTTGTCTGTGATCAGGAAGGTTACCAAATCACTCCCACTTACGATTTGGATCGTATGAATGGTGGGTATTTGGAACGTTCCCGCCAAATTGGAAATAACTATGCTTGGAAACCTTATTTTCTTAAACACAAAGAGGAATCGGATCGGTTTCGGAAAAAATGGGGTGTGACGTATCCACTCTATGATATTTCGAACCAAAACCAATATGTGATATTTACCTTCTCTTTGATGGACGGAAAGATCCTGATTGCCCAGGTAGGTTGGTCGGAATAGAATCTTGTTTTTTTTGAGTGGTGCTTTTTCCTGGTAGAAGGGATTCGTCTAAAATATAGAATCATTCTAAATACATACAAAACAGGATACCACCTTGTCCGCTATTCTCGAAATCAAATCTCTACACGCCAATGTAGGGGACAAAACGATCCTCCGAGGGGTAAATCTCACCATCGGCCCCGGCGAAGTTCATGCCATTATGGGACCCAATGGATCTGGAAAGAGTACTCTTTCCAACGTCATTCTCGGCCATCCGAAATACACGATTACTTCGGGTGACATCCTCTTTCGGGGAGAATCCATTTTAAATAAATCGACGGATGAAAGGGCAAGGCTCGGAATCTTTTTATCCTTCCAATACCCAACGGCTCTTCCAGGAGTTACCATTGGAAATTTTTTAAAGTCCATTCTGAAAGCCCATAGGGGAAAGGACGTTCCGGTCAAAGAATTCAAACAAGAACTAAAACAATCCATGGACCTTCTTGAAGTGCCTCAGTCGTTTATCGGTCGTTATGTGAACGATGGGTTTTCCGGTGGGGAAAAAAAACGGGCAGAAATTTTACAAATGAGTTTACTCAAACCGGTTCTCTCCATTTTGGATGAGACCGATTCTGGACTCGATATTGATGCTTTACGAATTGTTTCGGAAGGAATTAATTCCAACAGAAATCCAGAACGTTCTATTTTACTCATCACTCACTACCAACGTATGTTGAACTATATAGTTCCTGATTTTGTACACGTGTTTGCTGATGGTAGAATTTTAGAAACTGGTGGCAAAGACCTCTCCTTAAAATTAGAAGAAGTGGGTTACGACTGGATTTTGGAGAGAGAAGGAGTCAAATGAATTCCTCACTCACGAGAAATCGATTGGTTCTCTCGAAAGAACGAACAAAAGAATTTCGTAAATCCATCTTAGAAATTTGGAAAAAGTTAGAAATTCCTACAGACTCCCATGAGTCTTGGAGAAAGTTTCCCTTGGCTTCCGTGGATTGGAAGGAATTACAGTTTGATCCGAAAGCAATTTCTATAAATACTAACGACGAAGTTTCAGACGAACCTTCGTTACCTGAAGAGATAGTCGATGGGATTCTTTCTGATATTATAAAATACATTCCTAAGGATTATTTTGCTTATTTGAGTTTGTTTGCCGCAGAAAGTTATGAACTCATTCTTGTAGAGGAAGGGGAAAGTGATTTTCTATTTCAGGAAATGGGAGATGCTCCTAAATTTCCTGTTCGTATCTTCTATTTGAAGTCGGGTAAAACTGCAAAAATCCAAAATCGATTGGAACACATTCACGAAACAGATGCCCTCCATATGTCTTCCTCTTTGGATTTTTATATTACAGAAGAGGCTTCTTTTTTAGAAATTTTGGATAGAGAATCCAGTGATTTAGATTTATATAGGTTTCGTAGTGTAGCCATTCTTTCTCGATCTGATTCCCAAGTAAAATTTCACCATTTTCCTATAGGTGGATTTCGTTCAAAATTGTTTTTACATGCCCACTTACTTGGGAAAGGTGCGGAAGTGATTGTGGATGGGGTTTCTGCTCTCGGGGGAAGGAACCTAAAAGATTTGGAGATGGAGATGTACCACCATGCTGACCATACCACAAGTAAAATCAGTTATAAGGCGATTGTCACCGATAAATCCCACCATATTTTTACTGGAAATTTAATTATCCCACCAAACTTAAAAAAGGTTATAGCCCACCAAGAGTCTTTTAACCTTTCTTTAAATAAAAAAGCAAGAGCAGAAGCAAATCCCAAATTGGAAGTGCTTGCTGAAGATGTATCATGCACTCACGGAGCCACTGTGGGGGACATTGATGAAGAACAGTATTTTTATCTTCTTTCCCGCGGTCTAACACCTGCAGAGTCCAAGTCTTTACTTGTGACTGCTTTTTACGGAGAGACCATCCACTCGATTGGTTTTTCTGAAGAAGTGAAACTGTCTTTGGAATCTCAAATCAGAGAGATTCTAGTAGGAGGCAAATAGTGGCCTTTAAAAAGTTGATCTCTGTTTCAGAAGTGGGCGAAGGCCGTTTGGTTGTTGTTAAAACCCGCCATTTCAATGTGGTCGTGACACAAGTAGAAGGAAAGTATTACGCCTTTGAAGATTCTTGTACGCATGACGGGGAAGAAATCTCTTGTGGAAAATTGGAAGGTTGTGTCATCACTTGCCCGAGACATTTTGCAAAATTTGATGTTCGCAGTGGAGAGGTTTTGGCTCTTCCGGCAACAGAACCTCTCGTGATCTTTCCTGTTCGTGTGGTGGGTGATGATTTGGAAGTGGATTTGGAGGCGGTATGAGTTTAGATCCCTACCAAATCAGAAAAGACTTTCCAATCCTTTCTCGGATTTTACCCAACGGAAAACCTTTGGTTTATTTGGATAATGGGGCATCCTCCCAAAAACCGAAATCGGTGATTGATGCCACGAACGACTATTATGCTAATGATAATGCCAATATCCACAGAGGGGTGTATTATCTCTCCCAACATGCCACTGAACTTTTTGAACGAACCAGGATCAAAACTTCTCATTTTTTCCAGGCGCAATGTGCTAAGGCGATTATTTTTACGCGTGGGACAACGGATTCCATAAACCTCGTGGCACAAGCCTGGGGGAGAACCAATATTGGGGAAGGGGATGAGATTGTATTATCGGTTCAAGAACACCATTCCAATTTAGTACCTTGGCAGATGTTGGCCTTAGAGAAAAAAGCCTTTTTAAAATTCATTCCAATCCAAGAAGACACCACTTACGACTTATCCAACTTAAATCAAATCATCACCAAAAGAACAAAACTTGTGGCCTTAAGCCAAATGTCGAATGTGACGGGAACCATCCATGACCTAACAAAGATTATCGACCGTGTTCGCCAAGTAGGAGCCAAAATTTTGGTCGATGGAGCGCAAGCGGCTTGTCATATGCCCATTCATTTGGTGGATATGGATGTAGATTTTTATGCATTTTCTGCGCATAAGATGCTTGGACCCACAGGAGTCGGAGTTCTTTTTGGAAAGGAAGAAATTCTAGAAGCGATGCCCCCTTGGCTTGGCGGTGGGGACATGATTGAATCTGTGGAACTAGAAAGTTCGACGTATGCGGCTCTCCCTGCCAAACTCGAAGCAGGCACTCCCAATATCGCAGGAGTCATAGGATTTAGTCATGCTTTGGATTATTTGCAAAAAGTAGGAATGAAGAATATCAAAGAACACGAACGGATGTTAACCGAATATGCATTGGAAAGGTTGAACCGGATTGGTGGACTTCAGATTTATGGAACTGAGGATTTAGACAAAAGGGGAGGAGTTGTATCCTTTACTATGGACGGAATCCATCCCCATGATGTTGGTTCCATCTTAGATGAAGAAGGTGTGGCGATTCGAGTGGGCCACCACTGTTGCCAACCACTGATGAAACAATTGTCCATTCCGGGAACTTGTCGTGCCTCCTTCTATCTTTATAATACCAAAGAAGATATCGATGCCCTGGTTCATTCGATTGATAAAGTAAAATCAATATTCGGTCGTGTCGCAAGAAAGTAACTTAGAGGATTTCCTGCGTTGGAAGTCCTTTGCTGTTTGGGAAAAACCAAAGGGAGACCATAGAGTGGTTAAGGGACTGAATCCACTTTGTGGGGATGAAATTTTTATCTACTACCGATTAGAAAAAGACCATTCGATTCAGATTTTAGGACTTGGTGGTGAGTCTTGTTCTATTTGTTCTGCAGCAGCAGGACTTCTCTTTAAAAATAAATCAGTGCTAGAGTGGAAGGCTCTTCCGTCTTACTTGCAAGAGAGAAAAAATTTTTTAGATGGGGTGGAATCTCGCTTGTTTGAAGATCCAGAAGAGATATCCTTTTTTAGAACCCTAAGAACACATCCTGGTCGTTATCGTTGTGGGCTTTTGCCCTGGCAAACCCTAGTAAAATTGAGTGAGGAAATGATATGATACGTGATCCTGAAACAGAGAAAGAATGGGAAGTGTTCCATAGTGTTCGTATGGTGGAAGATCCAGAGATCGGAATTTCCCTCATTGAGTTGGGTTTGATTTATGATATCAAAGTGGAAGGAGAGAAAGCGGACATCACCATGACCTATACTTCTCTTGCTTGTCCGGCAGGCCCACAAATGAAACAAGACATTGAAAACCATGCTCTTCGTGTGGATGGGATCAGTGAAGTTGTGGTCCATGTAGTTTGGAATCCGAAATGGGAACCTAGGGCCATGGCCAGTGAAGAAGCCAAAATGCAAATGGGGATCTTCGATTGAATTTGATCATCCGAACTAACTATTGGTTGGTTCTTCTCTTATTCTTTAACGGTTGTGAGTCGCTCCCCTTCCTTCAAGACTCATTTCCATCTAAACCACAAGCAAACTTAACTGTACCTCAAATCGAAGGTGCTTCTGAGAAACGGGACAGGTATGAATTTACTGGAAAAGAAATCATCATATCCTCTGACCATCCACTGGCATCCCAAGCGGGGATGGAGGTTTGGAAACAAGGGGGAAATGTGGTGGATGTATTTGCCGCAGCCAGTTTTGCCATCTCTGTCCTTCGTCCCCATTCCACAGGACTTTTCGGCGGCGGATTTGCAGTCGTGTATTTGCCAGCGAAGGGAAAGTGGGCTTACGACTTTCGGGAACGATCTCCCAAAAAAGGAGTAGCCTCTTTTTACTTAAAAGAAGATGGCTCTGTCATTTTGGAGAAAACTCTAAAAGGGCCTTACAGTGCTGGTGTTCCGGGAACAGTCCAAGGGATTTTACAAATCCAAAAACAACATGGAAAATTACCGCTCGGTGCCATCCTTGCACCTGCGATTCGTTATGCGATAAATGGTTTTTCTGTTTATGGGGATTTAGCGGCCGCGATTGTAAAAACTTGGCCACAGATGAATCCGGCCATGCAAAAAGTATTTGGGATCGATAACCGCACCATCCGAGAAGGAGAGCTTCTGATTCAAGAGGATCTTGCTAAAACCTTGGAACGTATCATAGAAAATGCGGAAAAAGAATTTTCGGATGGGGAAACGATTCAGTTGGTTTCTAACTACTATTCCGAATTTCAGGAATTTATCACTCCAGATGATTTTAAAAATTACCAAGTGAAGGTAAGTGAACCTTTGGTGAGTTCTGTTTGGGGTCATACCATTCTGACTATGCCTCCTCCGAGTTCTGGCGTCCATCTTGTGACAATGATGCATTTGTATGCCGAAATGCAAAATCGGAATACATTTCCGAAAGGGGATGTGGGTGAAATGATTCGTATTACGGAAGCTATGCGAGTCGCATACCGGGACCGAGCAGAGATTGGCGGCGATCCTCTATTTACAAACATTCCCGTTTCAAAACTTGTTTCGAATGCTTATGCAAAAGAAGAAACAAACGAAATTGAAAGGAAAGTGGTTTCTGGAAGTTGGCCAACACCCAAAGAGGAAGTCAAAAAACCAGAATCGTACAATACCACCCATATCTCCATTCTTGATCGAGAGGGAAATGCAGTTTCGACTACGCAGTCAGTGAATGGGATTTTTGGATCAGGTCATATGGTTCCCGGAACGGGTCTTGTACTCAACAATACCATGGACGACTTTGCCGTTGCGCCAGGAGTGCCAAACCTATACGGTCTTGTTGGTTCGAAGGCCAATGCCATTGAACCTGGCAAAACTCCTCTTTCTAGTATGAGCCCAAGCATCCTTCTCGATGCTTCGGGAAAAACAAAGATGGTGATCGGTGCTCCCGGTGGTTCCCAGATTCCCACTTCCATCTTTAATACTCTCTACCGGTATTTGATCCAAAAGAGAGATCTTTATGAAAGTGTATCCTACCCACGAATCCACCACCAATTTATGCCTGATCGGATTTTTTTGGATCCAGAAATAAAAGACAGTTATCCTCAGTCAGAATTACCCTTTTATCAAGTCCAATATAGTAGGCATCGTGCTAAAGTATTTGCCGTGACGAGAGAGGGAGACCGCCTAATCGGTGTGTCTGATCCCAAAGGGGAAGGAGTCCCTTTAGGTTTTTAATCCATGAAATCAAAGTTATTAACATCAACAAAAAAGAATTCCACAAATAGATTATTATCAGAAGAATATAGGGCCTGTTTACTAAGCGCCAAACATGGGTTAGAAAGAGAAAGTGTAAGAGTTGATGGAAAGTCTCAAATTTCTGCAAAACCCCATCCGAGAGCCTTGGGATCAAGTCTCACTCATCCATTGATTAAAACGGACTTTGCCGAAGCTCAAATTGAATATGCTACCAATATCCATAAATCCATCCCGGATGCTTTAAAAGAACTCACCGAGTTACATGCATTCACTGCACACAACTTAGATTCGGAATATTTATGGCCTTTCAGTATGCCACCGATTTTACCTTCTGAGAATAAAATTGAAGTCGGAAATTACGGAACCTCCACAGAGGGAAGAAAAAAGACCATCTATCGTAATGGCCTTGGGTATCGTTATGGAAAGAAGATGCAAACCATCTCAGGTGTTCATTATAACATTTCCTTTGATACATGTCTTCTGTCCGTCGTCTCGGAGAAAAGATTCAAAAAACCATTAACTCACGAAACGAAATCTCAAATTTATTTTGACACCATTCGAAATTTCTATAGAATTTCTCCTGCTCTTTTGTATTTATTTGGATCTTCTAGTTTAACAGACATTACTTTTACAGAAGAAACTAAACATATCAAAAAACTTGATTCCAAAACTCTGAAAGCACCTTATGCGACAACACTTCGTTTGTCGAGTATAGGTTATACGAGTAAAGTGCAAGGCAAATATCCAATTTCTGTCAATTCCTTGGAAGAATATGCTAATGGAATGTGTAACGTGGTCTCTAAGTCTTATACAGCTTACAAACAGTTTAATGGGAAAGCCACAAACCAGTTGAATGATCATATCTTACAATTGGAGAACGAATACTATTCACTTGTTCGCCCCAAACAAGTTCCGAAAGGCGAGGAAAGGGTGGTGGATGCTCTTGTGGAAAGAGGTGTGGAGTATTTAGAAATTCGACTTTTGGATTTGGATCCTTTTTCTCCCATTGGTGTGGAAGAAAACCGTCTCTATTTTTTACATATGGTTCTACTCTATTGTATGTTGAACGAGTCACCTAGGTCTGATTTGGTGGAGATGGCCGATTGGAGAAAAAACCAAGAGGTCACTACTTGGTTTGGAAGAAAGGAAGATACAAAAATTCAATTTTTAGGGGAAGAGATGCCTCTTCGCGAGTTGGTCTATCAACTTTTTGTAGAAATCCAACCCATAGCGGATCTTTTAGATGAAAATGATGCGAGTGGCCCTTTTAGTAAAGCTTGGGAGGTCCAGTGGGAAAAATGGGATGATCCAAGCCATTTAGGATCCGAAATGTCTGAGTTGGATTTAGAAATTCATAAATCGAGTTATCGAGAGTTCGGTCTTACTCTTGCCAAAACCCATAAGGAAGAATTAAAGCAATATCCACTTCCTCCAAACAAAATCAAATACTTCGAAGACCTAAGTGTCCAATCGATATACGAACAACAAAAAATCGAAACCTTGGAAGGAAGTCATTTAAAGAAAAATCAAAAACCCATCCAAATCAAACCCTTAAAACTTTGTAGTGGGGTTTGAGTAAGTGTTGGATACAAAACCTTTACCTTTAGGTTATGAAGATTTAGAAATCTCTACGCAAATCATCATTCGGGATGCGCTGGCTCGGGGCATACAGATCGAAATGG
Organism: Leptospira sp. WS4.C2; assembly: GCF_040833985.1. Taxonomy (NCBI): domain Bacteria; kingdom Pseudomonadati; phylum Spirochaetota; class Leptospiria; order Leptospirales; family Leptospiraceae; genus Leptospira; species Leptospira mgodei. The sequence goes on along the minus strand of NZ_CP162139.1, from coordinate 2,005,891 downwards.
TGGATAGAAAGGAAAACTTCCTTCGTCTAAAACAAGGCAATCATATCGAATTTGTCAAAGAGGCAAGTAAAACCCGTCTAGATAGTCTTATGACTTATTTGGTGATGGAGAATAAAATTGCCTCCAAGCTGGTGTTAGGTGAGAATGGAATTCGTGTTCCCGTGGGTAGAAATTATTCTTCTTTAGAAGACGCTCTAGAAGATTATCAATTTTTTTTAGATAAAAAAAAGGTAATCAAACCAGTCACCACAAACTTTGGACTTGGTATTGGAATTTCTAATCCAGGGGACTCCCTTGAGAAGTTTACAAACTTTGTTCAAATAGCCTTGGGACTTTCTAGTTCCATCATCATTGAAGAATTTATCGAAGGGCCAGAGTATCGGTTTTTGGTATTAGGTGACGCGGTGATTGCTGTTTGTAATCGGGTGCCTGCCAATGTGGTGGGTGATGGCAAAAGTTCCATCAGGCAGTTGATTGCAAAAAAAAACGAAGACCCGAGGCGCGGAGAAGGTCATAAAACAGCTCTGGAAAAAATCCAGATGTCTGAGGTGGAGCTAAACATTCTCAAAGACCAGGGTTTGGATTTTATTTCGATCCCAGAGCCTGGAAAACAAATTTACCTTCGAAAGAACTCCAATATCTCTACTGGTGGGGATTCACTCGATGTAACCGATTTAGTGCATCCAGAATTCAAATCGATAGCCATTTCTGCGGCAAAGGCTGCGGGTGCTACGATTTGTGGGATTGATATCATCTCGTCTAAGATCGAGTCGAAACCAGATCCAAAAACGTATGCCATTTTAGAAATCAACTTCAATCCAGTATTGTACATCCATGAATTTCCTTATTCCGGCAAACCACGTTTTGTTGGTGATAAAATTTTGGATTTACTTGGATTTGATTGATGGCTTTTACATACGGACTTATCGTCTTTAAGGCTGTATGTTCTTAAGATGGAAGGATATGAAAGAGAATTTGAGTCTAGGGTTCGTTAGCCGATGGAGTCTAGTGGTAAGAACGAATTTAAAAAATTAACTATATTTGGATCTAAGATAAGCTATGATGTCGGCAGATTCATACATCTGCACAGTTCCATCTACAAGAAAGGGAACTTGGGATTGACCTCCGAGTCTCACCACTTCTGCTCGACCAGGAGTCCCGTAAGAAGCCTCTACAAATTCAACGTCCTTACCCAAAACAAGGCCAAGGGATTCCATCGTGCGAATCACCCGTTGGCAGTAGGGGCAGGTGTCATATTGGTAGAGGCGAATCATGGAAATTAACCTGCTTTTTTGGTTAGCTCACCGGACTGGGCCATTTGGATCGTGATGTCATGGCCACCCACAAATTCACCTTTAATATAAAGTTGAGGAATGGTGGGCCAGTTAGTAAATTCTTTGATTCCTTCTCTGATTTTCATATCTGAGAGAACATTAAACGAACCGAAAGGAATTCCTAGTTGTTTGAGTGTGGTCACAACACCTGCAGAGAACCCGCACTGCGGCATCTCCGGTGTACCTTTCATAAATAGAAATACGTTTTCTGATTTGATTAAGGATTCAATTTTGTCCTTTAACTCTTGTTCCATGGTTATTCGCTCCTAGTTTCCAATGCCAATGCATGGATTTCTTCTTTTAATTCATCTTTTAAAGTGGCATAGACCATACGATGTTGTTCGATCAGACCTTTGCCTGCGAAACCTGGATAGGTTACCACCGCTTTGATATGCACGCCATCTCGGTACGGATCTAAAATTTCCACTCTGCAGCCGGGAAGGCCATCTTCAATTTTCTTTTGGATTTCAGGGATTGTCATCCTATAACATTCCTCCCATCCAGGAGTGGTGGGCTTTGATAAATTCAAGATATTCTACTGGCACTTCCGGTAAAACAGAATTCTTTACCGAGGGGAGTGAAAGTAAAGTTTCACTCCATTTTCGGATCTTCGGAAAATCTCCGAGCAAATAAAATTCTGGGTTATGGTCACTTAAAAATTGCATACGCATAAAGAAAGGGGCAAAGGCAGTATCCACTAAATGCATTTGGGAACCAGAAAAATAGAGAGTCGATCCGGTAGGTGACGGAAGGCCTGCTTCTAAAATTTTAAATTTGGATAAGATCTCTTCTCTTTTTTTATCAGAGTCGGATTTTTCTTTGGACATCGTCCATCCGTATTGGTCCGCAAGTAGGACACTGGCAAACTCTGTCCAGGAACGATGTTTGGCTTTCTGGATAGGATCTTTCGGGTGAAGAGCCGGTTCGTTTGTTTCATCTAGGTATTCATTGATGACAGCGGATTCGAAAATCACATCGTCTCCTATCTGTAAGACGGGAACTTTTCCAAAAGGAGAAATTTTCAAAAACCAATCCGGTTTTTTTGCGAGGTCAATGTATTTGATATCGTAATCTACTCTCTTTTCTAGAAGATTGATTACGGACCTTTGAACATAAGGACAAAGTTTAAAACTGACAAGTACTGGTTTGGTCATAATAATTAGACGGTGTTATGGGGCAGATAGGTCCATTTCCAAAGCATGGAGGCCTTTTTTGAATTCCGGCGCAAGTTCTGCGTAGACCGCTCTGTGGTTTTCCACAGTGGTCTTACCTGCAAACTTTGAGGAAACCATTTGCAAACGGAAGTGAGTTTCCTTAGAACCTTTTGTCATTCCCGGATGGCCTGCGTGTTCTAAGGAGACATCGGTAAGGGTAAGTAGCTTCGGAGCAAACTGATTCCTTAGAATGGTTTCCATCCGAGTTTGTCTTGATTCTTTAGTTTCTGATTCCATAACCAATTTTCATTAACCTCACATTGATATAAAAGAGAAGAGCCGAAAGGAGTATGATAAATCCAAAAGAGAAATATAAATTCACATCGCTCACTCCAATAAAACCATAACGAAACAAGTTTACCATGTAAAGGATGGGATTACAATAGGAGACCGTTTGCCAAAAATTAGGTAAGTTTTTTACGGAATAAAATACACCACCGAGGTAAGTTAAGGGAGTGAGGATAAAGGTGGGGATGATGGTGACATCATCAAATTTTTTAGCAAAGAGAGCATTAAAAAATCCACCGAGTGAAAAGAGAATCGATGTCATGATGACTGTAAAGACAATTACCACAGGGTTGTGGAACCTAAGATTGGTAAAAAATAGAGAAGTGAGAGTGACAAGGATTCCCACAAAAAGTCCACGAACTACACCACCAAACGTATAACCAATAACAATGGTATAAGGAGAGGTCGGAGATACGAGTAATTCTTCAATGTTTCTTTGGAACTTACTGGAGAAAAAGGAAGAGACCACATTGTTATAAGAATTGGTGATGACACTCATCATAATGAGACCCGGAACAATGAACTCAATATAAGTAAATTCTCCCACTTTTCCAATTTGGCGTCCCACAAGTTCACCAAAGATTAAAAAATACAAAGCCATCGTGATGACTGGTGGGATCAGAGTTTGGACCCAAATGCGGATGATGCGGATCCATTCCCTTCTAACTATAGTTTGTAAGGCAGTAAAATTACGTTTCCACATATTTAGTTTTTTCCTGTAAGAGACAAAAAAAGCTCTTCTAGTCGATTGGATTTGTTTCTAAGACTGAGTACTTCCAAATTCAGTTTGGTAAGTTCGGTAAAGAGTTGGTTCACAGAATCTTTTTTATCTAATTGCACTTCTAATGTATGGTCGTCCAACCATTCCCAATGAAATTTTTTGGATACTGGTTTTGTTTTGAAAGATTTTTTTAAATCGATGATTAAGGTTTCTTTATCCAAACGATGTAATAACTTCTTCATCGAGGTGTTTTCTACAATTTCCCCTTTATCAATGATGGCTATATTTTTACAGAGAGATTCTGCTTCTTCTAAATAGTGAGTTGTAAGGATGATGGTTTTTCCAGCTTGGTTGAGTTCTTTAAGAAATTCCCACATAGACCTTCTGATTTCAATGTCTACACCGGCTGTTGGTTCATCTAAGATCAAAAGTTTGGGATCATGCACAAGTGCTCTTGCAATCATAAGCCTACGTTTCATCCCCCCGCTGAGTTGGCCCGCAGCAGACTTCCGTTTATCGTAAAGGGATAGTTTTTCTAAGTAATATTCTACTTTATCTTTGGCTATTTTGTAGGGCATTCCATAGAAACCTGCTTGGTTGATGAGAATTTGTTCTACAGCTTCAAAGATTCCAAAGTTAAATTCTTGGGGAACAATACCTAAAAAGGTTTTGGCAAGATCGGGATTGGCATCGATATCCACTCCAAAGATTTTTGCTTTGCCCCCCGTTTTGTTGATTAGGGAACTTAAGATTCCAATGGTGGTTGATTTTCCGGCACCATTTGGACCGAGCAGGGCAAAAAAATCTCCTGATTCTACTTTTAAATTAATGGAACGAAGGGCCTTCACTCCATTCGGATAGGTTTTTTCCAAACCCTCCAATTCGATTGCATATTCTGACATTTATTTTCCTACTAGTTTTCTCGTTAGGTGGTGTGTAGGGTATTTTTTATTTACCCTGTTTTCTTTTCTTAAGAGTTTTTGGTCCTCTTCTGGTAATAAGACTATACTTTTACATTCTTCGGAGCAACAATTGAGGAGTTCTTTCGCACAATCCTCACATTGGACAAGGAGAACGTGGCAACCGAGATTGGCACAATTGGTATGGTGGTCACTGGGTTTTCCGCAAACATAACAAACGGTCAAAACATCTTCTGTGATTCTTTCCCCGAGCCTATCATCAAAAACAAAATTTTTCCCTTTAAATTTAGAAGGAATACCTGCGTCTTGAATCGCTTTTGCGTAATTGATGATTCCGCCTTGGAGCTGGTGGACTTTGGAAAAACCTTTGTATTTCAAGTAGGCACTTGCTTTTTCACAACGAATGCCACCGGTGCAGTAGAGTAGAATTTTTTTATCTTTATCCTCGTTTAAGATACCTTCGACGAGTGGTAATTCTTCTCGGAAGGTTCCTACATCAGGTAGGATGGCATTTTCAAAATGCCCCACTTCGGATTCGTAATTATTACGAAGGTCCACAACAATCACTCCGGGTTCTGTGAGAGCCTCGTGAAATTCCATTGGTGTTAGGTGGGTTCCGACATCTGAGGGATCAAACTTTGAATCATCCAAACCATCAGCGACAATTTTTTTACGAACTTTTATGGCCAGCTTGATAAAACTTTCCTTTTTGTCTTCTACCGCATCATTAAAATATATTTTCTTAAGTTCTGGAATAGAGTCCACAACCGATCTAAGTTTCTCGTAGTTTTCTACAGGAATTGAAAACTGGGCATTAATTCCTTCTTTTGCTAGATAAATTCTTCCGAGAATTCCCAGGTCTTCAAATACATCATAGAGTGTGTCTCTGAACACAATTGGGTCTTCGATTTTTACATAACGATAAAAAGAGATGACCCTTCTTTCTCTTGGATCCGTGGATACTTTTTTTAGTAAGGTATCTTTATCAAAACGGTTGAATAAAAACTTTTTCATTTTTTTATCCTTTTTAGTTTTTCTTCTCGTACTTTTCGAAATGCATTCCTTGTAATCTCCGAAATGGCGGGATGGATGTAGATCATTCCTAAATACTGATCTAACTTTGCTTTTAAATACATTCCGAGGACAATTTGGTGGAGGAGGTTTGCCGCTTCTTCCCCAATGATATGGGCGCCTAACACTTCTTCTGTTTTTTCCGAAACAAGGACTTTCACAAACCCAGAGTTAGACATTCTTGCCATTCCTGTTGCACTTGCAGAATAAGGATTGATCCCCTTGTAATACGGAATATTTTTCTTTATCAGTTCTTCTTCGGTAAAACCTACACTTGCAATTTGAGGGTGGGTGAAGACTGCTTCCGGCATCGGTGGGTATTGGATAGGAGCATCGGAATTAGCACCATACAGATGGTCGAAAAGATATTCTCCTTCGAAGTTGGCACTATGTCTAAAAAAATACCTACCAATCACATCTCCAAACGCATAGATCCCAGATTCCGTTGTTTCTAGATAATCGTTTACAAGAATGTAGCCGGTTTCATTTGTTTTGATATTCGTTTTTTCCAAACCTAAGTCATCGGTATTGGGACGAATTCCCGTTGCCACAAGCAAACGTTCGGCGGTATGAATCGTTTTTTTTCCTTCTTTTGTTTTGCCTGTAACTCGAAACTCTCCGTTTTCAAATTCTACCTTTTCAATTTGGTAATGGGATTCAATCGGAAAGGGGAGATGACCGCTTAGTTCTTTTTTGATATCTCCATCGGCAGTTCGTAAAATGTCTGTTCGAGTGAGGCCTGTGACTTGGCACCCGTAAGCCTGGTAAGCGGCACCAAGTTCCAGAGAGATAAAACCAGCTCCAATGATAAGGAGTGATTTTGGAAATTGGTTTGGTGAAAGGGCTTCTCTCGAAGTCCAAAATGGTGTATCTTTTAATCCAGGGATATCTGGGATTTGAGGTCTTGTGCCTGTAACAACAAATATATGTTTGGCGGTGTAAGTTTCTTTTCCGTCGGAAAGGACACGTTCACTCACAAACCGAACTTGTTTTGGGAAAAAGTCAATATTGGGGTTTTTACCATAAGCGATAGGAATGGAATCAGAATCTTGTTTTACGGTTTCGTTCACACGCCGAAAGATTTTCTCCACTTCGGCCAATGGCCTTTCTTTGAAATGGACCGGAAACTTCTCCGTATCTTTTGTCATACGAATGAGCTCGGATGGATAGATCACCATTTTAGAAGGAATGCAACCACGGTTGAGACAGGTTCCGCCAGGACTTTCTTTTTCGAAGACAGCCACGCGTTTGCCAAGGAGCGAGGGGGGAGTGACGAGTTTGGTTCCGGCACCGGCGCCGATGACAATGATGTCATATTCTTTCATACCAATTCCAGCTTGAAAATTTGGCAGTTTTCTGTAAATGAAGCAAAATCTCTTTTGGCAAATTTTGACCCTCTATTTTAGCATCGATGCGAGCAACCGAACACCATCCATATGGGTGATTGAATTTCATATTTTTTTTGAGTCCGAATGTAAACGTCGATTCAATCAATAAAAGGATTTTTAACGGATTGGATCCTTTCGATAATTTCATTTTTTCGGATTTCAAAAGTATCGGGTGGATCAAGTTTATTCCAAGATTCATAGACTTTCCGCCTTCCCTCGGGAATTGCGATCCCATACTTCCACTCCATATAGAAATAGGTGCGTGCAATGTCTCCGCGAATATCTGGTTTCGGTTCTGCTGTTTGGCCTTTGAAATTCACTTCAAAATCGCAAAGGCCATAATTTCTTTCTTCGCCTTCAATCTCCCCATAGGAAAAAATTCCCCTGTCCGCGTTGATCTCTCCAGGCACAGGAACTATATTATGTAAATCAGCTTCGATTTGATTGAATTCGGGATCGATTGCTTGGCAACATTTTCGCCCTCGCACAAACTTTCCGTTCAGTTCACAGTCTTTTTTGGTCCAACACTCTCTGTCTTTTCCAAAACTATGAGCAGGAACAATATGTTCCCACTCAATCCATGTTTGGCGGTGATTGTCTTTGCGGCTGTTAAGTCCGCAAGATTCAAAGTCAATTTTAAGTCGGCCAGGAACGTCAGTGTCTTCGGTAAATTGACAGCCACAATAAAAATCAACACCTACTTTTTTATAAAAGCGTTTTAAGATTCGTTTGGCTTTTTGAAAATCCATCACCCTTTGTTTTTTTTCATTCGGTTGATTTTTGTCTTCTGCTTGAGAATAAACAAAGAAACTCACCAAACATAAAGAGGCAAAAAGGATACAAAAAAATCTTAACTGTTTCAAGGGAGGAGAGGCAGGAGATATATCGCCATAGTGCAAAGAAAACCAAGAGTCCAGATGGTAGACCGAGCTTTCGGCAGATCAGCAATATAAAGATAAATATACAAAAATCGTAAACCAACAAAACTTAATGAGAGAATTTCTAACCAGTAAAAATCAACTTCAAGAAGGAGATTGAACAAAATGGCTATAGAAAATATCGAAAATGCTTCAAATCCATTTTGGTGGGCTGCATTGGCTCTTGCTCCCCAGCCAGTGAGTTTGGTTTGTTGCATTCTTGGATGGTGGTTGTCGTAACCCTTTCCTTCCTTTGCCATGGCAATGGCTACAATTCCTTTTGCTAAGTAAATTTGGCCTATGGCGACAAGTAAACAGATGGTGATGATGGTCATTGACTAATGTTTAATCCTTGTTTGGATTTTGTAAAATACAAATTACCAGTGATCTCGCATCTTTCGTAAAACCAAAAATACAGAACGATCATTCGTGTATGTTTCTTCTAACTCCGTTAGTCGGTCTTTAACTGATTTTGTTTTTCTTCTAAAAAATGGATTTAATTTTTTTTCTGCACCCATTTCGGAAACTTGAAAGGGGATTAACTTGGATTTGTATTCTTCTCTGAAATCATTCTCAGGATCTACATGTTCAGCAAACGTTAAATTGTTTTCCCAATAATCATGTCCTGGATATAACAAACAACTGTCAGGTAAAGTTTCAAAACGAGACTGAATGGTTTCATAAAGTGCGTTAGGATCTCCGCCGCGAAAACAGTTTCCCACTCCCACATTAAATAAAGTATCCCCGGAAAAAATTCCAAGAATGTTTTTTGGATTTTTACGAACAAAACTTAGGTGAGAGAAAGTATGTCCGGGAGTGTCCCAAACCACGAGAGATTCTTCTTCTGCCGAAAAGGCAATATCACCTTCTTTTAGAATTTGATCGAGCCCAGGAATTTTATCTTTAGCATTGGAATGTCCGTAGACGATTGCTTTGGTTTCTTCCTTTAGTTCCAAATTTCCTTGGGTATGGTCTCCATGTTCGTGGGTATTGAGAATTCCTTTGATTTTCACACCCAATCGTTTTGTATGAGTGAGTATGGATTTTGCGTCGTATGGATCAATGGCATAGGCTTCGGCTGTTCGATTCGAATATACGATATAAGTGTAGTTTCGAAGGGGAGAGTTAGTAAAGATGGGAAGGATTTCTATCATTTTGATATCTTCCTTCCCTAAAGAACCTTTAATAGAGAATTCGAGTCCGAATGGAATGTTTATGGGCTTTGATTTTATCTTTCAATTCATCACCCAAGTTTTTATCAATTTCCATACTCAAATAACCAATATTAGACGAGGTACTTAAGTTTTGAGTCAGGATATTTCCTCCCATATCAGAGATAATGGAGTTGATATCTCTTAAAAATCCTGGCTGGTTTTGGTGGATATTGAGAATTCTATGGTATCCTGATTTCAAACTTCCTAGTTCAATATTTGGAAAATTCACAGAAAATGTGGTAGATCCGTTATTTACATACTTCAGAAGTTTTTCTGCGACTTCGGAACCTATATTCCTTTGTGCTTCTTCCGTGGATCCACCGACATGAGGTGTGAGGATGACATTCGGCAAACCTTGTAGTGGGCTTGAGAATGGATCATCATTGGACTTGGGTTCTTCGGGAAATACATCCACACCAGCCCCAGCCAGTTTCCCAGATTTTAATCCTTCCACAAGAGCTTCAATTTCTAATACTTTTCCGCGTGATAAGTTTAAGAGGTAAGCACCTTGTTTTACAATAGGCAAATGTTCTTTGCGGAATAGATTTTTTGTTTCTTCTGTTTCTGGAACATGGAAGGTAATAAAGTCTGATTGATTGAGTAGTTCTTCATACGTGTGCACTGAGGAAGCATTGCCAAGGGGAAGTTTGGAAATGATATCATAAAAAATTACCTTCATTCCCATAGATTCCGCAAGTACAGAGACTTGGGATCCAATATGTCCGTAACCAATGATTCCTAAGGTTTTGCCTCGAACTTCAAAACAACCTTTTGCAATTTTATTCCACTTACCGAGGTGGACATCACGGGATTGGTCGGTTGCTTTCCGTGCCAACATAATGATCTCAGCGATCACAAGTTCTGCCACAGACCTAGTATTGCTGTAGGGAGCATTGAAGACAGGAATGGCGCGTTTTTCGGCTTCCTCTAATTCTACTTGGTTGGTTCCAATACAGAAACAGCCCACAGTCATTAATTTTTTAGCATTCGCTAGGGCTTTCATTGTAACATTTGTTTTGCTACGAATGCCCAAAACATGTACATCGGAAATTTTCTCTATGAGTTCGGCTTCTTCCATCGCGTCTTTGACGAGAGTGACGTCAAAACCGTCTCGGTGGAAAAGTTCATACGCATCCTTGTGGATGTTTTCCAGAAGTAGGACTTTTATTTTTCCTTTGGGATAAGATACCATAGGAACAGGATTTTTTCCTTTGCTAAACCTTGCACCTCGAAAAAGGTTGAGCTTACCATGGAAAGAATCTTCTCCTTCACCCGAATTTCCTTCATTTTCCTCACTTTTCTGGTTTTTGTTTCCTGCTCAGGAACCAAGGCCTATGTGGTCACACCGGAACCAACCTTAGATCAGCAAACTGCCATTTCCAAAGACCTCTGTTTGCAAAGGTATGTTTGGGTATTTCCGGGCAAACGACCTTGCGTGTATTTCAAAGCAGAGAGAGACAATACCTCGGGCCTTGTGCAGTATTTTTTACTTTATGAAATTGGAACCTTTGACGTAGACCTTCCGATTGGTGTTTCCTTAAAGTTAGGGGATACTTGGTACAATCTAAAACGCACTAATACCGATTATTCCGATACAATCGTTATTAGCTCTGCGGTTTCTCCAGAACTCATTCCGAAAGTGGGTGAAAGCCAAAATATTGGTATCAGTTATACAAATAGAAAAGAAACCTTCAATTATCAGTTGAGCTCTGGCCAAACGGCTTCTTTCCAAACAAATCTCTCTAAATTGATTCGCACCATCGAATCAGAACCAAAACTCAATATCAATAAAAAGTAATATTGTTATTTGTCTAAAAACAAAAAAACTCCAGGGATCTAATCCTGGAGTTTTTTTATGTTCGGAGGTTGAGGTGAACTCTTATATCATTTATTGATCAGTTCCTGTTTGTTTCTGGATTCAAGCTGTTTTCTATTCCGGTCTCATGAGTGGAAAAAGAATGGTATCCCGAATGGAGTGTGAGTCTGTCAGTAACATCACAAGCCGGTCGATACCAATTCCAAGGCCACCTGTAGGAGGGAGACCATATTCCAATGCACGGATATAGTCATCATCCATCATAAAGGCTTCATCATCCCCAGCCTCTCTTTGTTTTACTTGTTCCTCAAATCGTTCCCTTTGGTCGAAAGGATCGTTTAACTCCGTGAAGGCGTTTCCAATCTCACGACCGGCCACATAAGGTTCAAATCGTTCCACATATTTTGGATCATCTTCCCGTGACTTAGCAAGGGGCGAAAGTTCCTTTGGAAAATCAGTGATAAAGATTGGTTGGATGAGATGAGGTTCCACAAGAGAGCTAAATACATCGTCACATACCTTCCAAATGGAAACGGAATCAGAAGAGTCCACTCCTTTGGCTTTGGCCTTAGCGATTGCATCATTTAAATCCGTGATTTGGCTAAAGTCAATTCCGGAGTAGTCTTTGATGATATCAATGTACTTCACTCGTTTCCATGGAGGAGAAAGATCAATTTGGTCTTTCCCGTAGGCAAATTTTAATCCTTTGCCAATGGATTGGGCTACAGAGACAATCATTCTCTCGGTAAGTGACAACATCGCTTCCATATCACCAAACGCCATATAGGCTTCCATCATCGTAAATTCGGGATTGTGTTTTGTGGAAATTCCTTCATTCCGAAAGTTTCTGTTGAGTTCAAAAACTCGGTCAAGGCCACCTACAATCAGTCGTTTTAAATAAAGTTCAGGAGCAATGCGAAGAAAAAGTTCCATATCCAGTGTATTGTGGTGAGTGACAAAAGGACGAGCGGCAGCACCACCGGCAATGGGTTGCATCATGGGAGTTTCTACTTCCAAAAATCCTTCGTTGGTTAAGAATTTTCGAATTTCAGAAATGATCCGAGAACGCATTTTGAAAGTTTCTCTTACGTTTTCATTTACGACAAGGTCCACATAACGCATGCGGTAACGTTGTTCGACATCCGAAAAAGCATCAAAAACAACACCATCTTTTTCTTTGACCACAGGAAGCGGTCGAATACATTTTGCAAGTAGTTGAACGCTAGTTAAATGGAGGGTGGTTTCTCCTTTTTGAGTTTGAAAAAGCCATCCTTCGATACCAATCCAATCTCCTAAATCCAAAGATTTAAATATAGAATAGGTTTCTTCTCCTAAGTCATCCCTTGTCGCATACAATTGGATGAGGCCTTCTGCATCTCGAATGTGAGCAAAACTTGCTTTTCCCATCACACGTTTTGCATGCAATCGTCCTCCCAATTTAAAGGATTTTTTTTCTGTTTGATTGGGATCAAATCCAGCAATCAGAGATTTGGAATCTGCATTAGGAAAAAAACGAAGTGGGTAGGGGTTGATTCCTTTTGATTTTAAATCGTTAATTTTTTGAATGCGTTGTTCGATCAGTTCGTTGGAATCTTTAATTTCATCCATTTATAGGACACCTCTAATATAAGAATACAGATAACGTACAAATTCGCCGGTAATTTCCCTGACCCCATCTTCCGACAAAAACCAATTGGAAGCAGAAACTTCAGATGGAAATCCATATGCTGTCACCTGGATAGGCAAACTGGCTAAGGTTTTGCGATAGGTTCCTAAAACTCGTTTGGTTTCATACTCACGACAAAGAAGTAAAATGTTCCTTAAGTTATCCGAAACAGCTATTTTTAATAGGTTTTTCGATGCCTCGTCTGTGTCACCCATTTTGGTCCCGGCGACTACTAAAGAGGATATAAGGCCGGGTCCAATTCCTAAGGAACTCAAATGTTCTTTGATTTTTCTCTCTTTTTCTTGCGATGAATCGAGTAAATTTTGTGATTTGTCCTCTCGTATAACAAGGATCAGCTTCTTGAAATCAGCGCGTTGTGATAAAGCAGCCACCGCTTTTAGAATCTTTTTGGATGGCAACGAGTTTGATACTTCTAACACAGCCACATCTGATTTTTGGTAAGTTTCAGAGGATTTTAACCAATACGGAGCTGATAGAAGAAGACCAACCAGAACAAACAAAGGAGAAAGGAAACCTATAAGCAGGAGTTTGAGGCGAAAGGTAAGATCGGATACTTGCATACTTGACCCCTACAACCTACCCATTGGTGAGTGCAAGTGACAAGAGAAAATTCATCTCCTTGACGAAAGAACCCGTTTTCCTAACCTGACCTACATACACACCCGCTCGGATGGTGGAATTGGTAGACACGCTACTTTGAGGTGGTAGTGCCGCAAGGTGTGGGGGTTCGAGTCCCCCTTCGAGCAAAATCAAACTAATCACAACTCAAGCATTCAAATACATATAGATCGACTCGAACAGTTTTGTGAGCCGAATCGTTGCGCCCATAGGAAGCAATGATTTGGAAAAGCCGACCCGGAAGGGAGGCGACGAACAAAACCGTGCCTCGGAGCGTTGTTTGGAAAGGAAGTCCAAACAGCGGAGAGGTCGAGTCCCCCTTCGAGCTTTTACCATTTAACCTTAATTAAACTCTATATTTCAAAAAAAATCTTCTGGTATAAAACAAAAGATTTGGATCCCGAACACCTCACAAAAAACCAATCAATCACCCCCATAGAGAGTGATCATTACAGCGATCCTCTCCGAAGGATCCCCAATCATTCACCTATTTCAAATACTTCAAAAAGAACCCAACCGCCCTTGATTCTGCTTCCTTCGAATCAAAATTCCAAAGTCGTTCATGTCGTTTGCACTCTGGTGACCAAAGAGATTTTGGTTCTCCTGCTTTGGCATATAGATCCACCGCATGATGGTAGTCTACGTAATCATCCATTTTACAATGAAAGAGAGCAATGGGTCTTGGACTAATGGAGGCAATTTTATCAATAGGCCTTACTGAATCAATATCCATATCCCCCCGCAAGTTGAGGGCAAGTTTGACTACGGGAATAAGAGGGTAATACGGAATTCCAAAATCGCGTTTAGCAGATTCTACTAAAACATCGATCGCACTCCCATAACCACTGCTAAAGAGGCCGGCTTGGATTTCGGGATGGTCTGCCATCGCAATGATACTTGTCGCCGAACCCATAGAAAATCCAAAGATACCAATTTTATTGTAACCTTTTGTTTTTAAATAGGAAATAGCGGCTGTTACATCCTTTTGTTCATGAAATCCCATGGAAGCAAATCCTCCGTGGTTTCTTCGTAAACTTAAGAGGAGTAAATTGTATCCTGCTTGGTGTAGACTTTTTGCAAATCGTATTCCTTCATTTCTTTGTCCTCCGTGTCCATGGACAAGGATGATCGTAGCATTCGATTGTTTGGTGGGAATCCAATAACTAACAAGGTTAAGTTTGTCTCCTGTTGTGATCTCCACTTCTTCGAATGTAAGCCCCACTTCCGAGGGACCATTACAAAAAACATGGTGATCCAAGTTACAATTGACTTTGGGATATAAAACCAAACTGGAAAAATAATAGGCAGCAATGATAAGTAATATGATACTAAAAATCAATGCAGAAAAGGAATATTTTTTGATTCGTTTCATGAGCCGATAAAAATAAGAAAATTTATAAAATCTGCAAGTAAAAAACACCGAGTTTTCGAATTTAGGAGATATGGAAGCTGCTTTAAGTGTTTTCTTTATTTGTTGTATGAGTGTTTTAAGTCCTCTTTCTGGGGTCAGCGACGGGGAACTCCGCGGTTGCCCACCATCACCTAACTGTGTTTCTAGTCAAAGTATGCAATATAACATTGTTCATAAAGTGGATCCGATTGTATATACCACTTCTCGACAAATTGCCTACGAAAGAATTGCTAAATACTTCCATGAGTCCGAAAACATTTGGATCAGTGAAGAAAAAGAGGGAGAATACATTCGAGTGATTTTTTTCACAAAAGTCTTTCGATTTCCCGATCGAGTGGAGATATATTTTCCTGAAGATAAACAGGAAGCCCAAGTGCGCTCCCAATCGATACTTGGGTTATGGGATATCTTTGCTAACAGAAGGAGAGTGAATCAGTTTCGAGAGTTACTCGCAAAGGAGTAAACTTACAATAGATCGTTGTGAGAAAGAAAGTAAATTCCTCCAACGATTCTTTCTACCTTGGCACCAAAGAGCCAGTCGCCAAGAATTGTGATCCCGGTATCTTTGCAGAGACGTTTCCAAACTTCAAATGCTTCCGAGTCTAGATCCAAAGCACCTTCCCTTCCTAGCAAGGGCATCTGTGCTTGTGCATACTTCCACCTATGGTTCCAGATTAAGTCGGGTTTTGGGGCATCCAATATTTCTTTTAAATTTTGGATGAGATAGTCTTTATATTTTTCACTCGGATTTTTTTTCTCATCCATCCAATCTTCAAAGTGAGATTCTGAAAATAGAGCACCAAATTGGACAAGAAGGGCAGAACCTGATTGAAATTCTTTCGGATACTTGAGGCTTTCCCAACTTAGGTATTCCCAATCTGTTCCTCGTTTTAGCATTGTAGTGATTGGAATTTTCGCATCAGGATCTAAGGAAAGTGTCTTCCAGTCTGGTTTCCATTGGTCCCAATAAAAATAGCTAACAAGAGTTTTACGGTAATCGTTGTATTGATTTAAAAAATCGATCCATTGTTTCAATTTGGAATTCTCTTTTGACCGATGGAAAATTTCCAAAATCTGTGGAATCGGAAGGGTTAGGATAACGGAATGAGTAGAAATCGTATCTATTTGTTTGGTTGCAGAGTTATGAAATTCTAAATTCCAGTTTTTTTCATCTATCAATTCCATCCTTTTTAAAGTATGGCTCTGGAATGGTTTTACATTCCCTAACATGGCGGAAACTAAACTTGACATACCCAAAACAGGATAAAAATGTGCATCGCTAAAAATGGGTTTAGTCGACAGAGAAACTGACGACGACTTCCAAATTTCTAAAATGGAATACTTTGTTTCTTGGCCAAGCCAACGCACTTCCATAGGATCTCGAAACATAGTAGCCCCAAAGTCAAAAGAAGAGGTTTCAATCCCGTGTTTACTTGAAACTCTTCCTCCAGAAGATTTTCCTTTATCGTAGACCACTACATTTGGATTCAACATAGCAATGGCTGCTCCAGAAATTCCAGATCCTACGACCACAGGGACTTGGTAACAAAAATTTGGGTTCATAATCTTCGCCGCTTTTAGTCGAAGCGAACTTATATTATAATTGTTTGATGAGAGCTTTCAAATCATTAATTAGGGAAAAGGGGACAGGTTTGATATCTTCGGCAAGTTGGATTGTGTCTTGAATCGTGCGTGTCAGCACTTGTTTTTCAGCGGCATAAGCTGCTTGTGGTAATTTGGACTTGTTTTTTTTAAAAATGGTAACTTTGTTATCAATGATTTCGATCATTTGGTTCAAATACTGAATCTTTTGGTCCATAAACAAATGGTGTAACATAGCGGGAATAAATGAGAAACCAATTTTTCAATAAAGGACAGAAATTCAGCGTAGGGGATCCAATGACAGATACCTTATGGGATTCTTACCTTCCCGAAAAATTCCAAACGCTTTCGCCTTTTCAATGGACTCCCATCTCTGTCATCGAAAGGACATGGAAATATCTTTCTCTGGATGGAGTGACATCGATTGTGGATTTAGGATCTGGTGTTGGAAAGTTTTGCATTTATCTTTCCTTTCTTTCGAATCATTCTATTGAAATCTCTGGATTGGAAGATAGAGAAGAGTTGGTTGTTCTTTCCGATTCTTTGAAAGAACACTGGGAGACACCCAAGGTGAAGTTTAGAAACGAAAATTTTTTACAACATTTTCCCGAAGGCCATTCTCATTATTACTGCTTTAATCCTTTGTATGAAACCATGAAGGGAAGCCATTCTATCGATTTGCAAAAACAGAAATCGGCAAATCAGTTTCTAAAAGATTTACAAACACTAAAACAAAATCTATTATCATTAAAATCAAAAACGAAACTAATCACCTTCCATGGGTTTGGAGGGAGTTCTTTGCCAGGATTTCGAATTGTTTTAAAAGAAGAAATCTCTGGTGGGGAGTATCTGATTTGGGAAAGAGAATAAATTTTCCCAAATCAATGAGACTGAAACTTCTTGAGTTTTAATTTCCTTAGCCTTAAGAAGACTTTCTTTGTAAGTGTGGTTTTGCTACCAAAAGATAAAGGATCCCCGAAGAAATGACAACAAGGGTTGTAAAGATCATACCATAATTGATATACCATGGTTCTTCCGGAGTCCTTGGCCACACCATATTAGCAACAGCGGTGATTCCATAGAAGAGAGCAATTGCATTGATCCAAACCCCCAGTTTCCCTAAAGTAAAAGAACCTTTTGGTTTCCAACCGTGGTAGCGCGCATATAAGGCTGCAAGGATCACCATTTGGAAGGCAATATAAATTCCAGCAGAAGCAAAACTGATAATGGTTGTGACTGCATCTTGCAACCAATGTCCAATACTTGCAATCAGAACGGGAATAAGACCCGTGATAAGCAGTGCATTTACGGGAACCTTTCCTGATTTAGAGAGATGGTTTAAATATTTACTTCCAAAGATCATTCCATCACGAGCAAACGAAAATAATAGACGACTTGCCGCTGCTTGTAAGCTGAGTAAACAGGATAAAAAAGAAACCATAACCACCACGATGACCATGCGGTATCCTACAATTCCCATTGCAGAAACTAGAGTCGTAGTTACAGGATCACTATCTTCTCCTGAAATGGCTTTGTCCACATTGGGTAGAGCCAAAAGCAATGCCAAACAGACAAAGGTAGCGGCTCCGCCTCCAATGTAGACTGTCATACGCATTGATTTTGGAATCGCCGAACTAGCATTTGGTGTTTCTTCTGCTACATCACCGCAAGCTTCAAATCCGTAATAACAAAACATCGCTGCCACAGAAGATGCTAAAAATGCTGGGAAGTAATTCACTCCTTCTCCAAAAGAGAAGGTATTCCATAAGATCGAAATAGAATTTACTTTGGCAAAAATTAATAGATATCCTCCCACAACTACAGCTCCAATCAGCTCACATAAAAATCCAAAAAAAGCAACTTGAGCAAGGAGCCTTGTTCCACTTAAATTGAGAATGGTAGAGATAAGAATCATAATGATGGCAATCCAAATGAAACCGGTATTTCCAAATTCCACTCCAAGGAGTTGGCTAAGAAATGGGGCACCACCCACAGCAACCGCAGCGACTGTAGTGAAAAGGGCCCAGGCGTAAACCCATGCCGACATCCAAGCCCAGCGTTCCCCTACCAAACGGAGTGCCCAGGGGTAAATTCCCCCAGAGATTGGATATTGGGAAACGATCTCCCCGAATACCAAACAAACCAGAAATTGCCCAAACCCGACTAGCAGGTAATTCCATATCATGGGAGGACCACCTGCTTGGATGGCTAGGGCGAATACGGAATAAACTCCCACCACAGGGGAGAGGTAAGTAAAACCAAGGGAAAAGTTTTCCCAAAAACTCATACTACGCTCAAACTCGGATTTGAGACCAAGTGCTTCTAATTGTGCAGAATCCTGATCCATAGATTTTTGATTCATGAAACGTCCTTATGCTTTTCTTGGAGTTTAGGTTTTGTTTTCTTATCAGCCTCGTTTTCTACAAACGATTTTGTTTTTCCATTGACGCAAAGACTTCGTAAAACTAACTTTTTTCAATTACGGATACATGATATGAAACAAACACTATTCTTAGCCATGACGCTTTCACTTTTTCTCAGCTGTGCCAGTTCGGAGTCCAGAGATGGTGGTTCCGAGGAACCAGGTCTTATGAATAAAATCATAGATAAGGCCAATTCAGAAGAAGGCCAAAAGGCCATTCAAATGGGGAAAGAAAAACTCCAAGACCCGGCAACTCAAGAGAAACTAAAAGGATTACTTTCCAAGGAGAAAAAGAAAAAAGAAGTTCCTGCCCAGTAACCATTTTTAGACCTTTTTGACTCCAGCCCTATCGACTATCACCGCGATGGATAGGGTTTGGATTTTATAGATACTTTTAAAATCTTCCTAATTCTTCATTCCCACCCGACTGTTTCCAGATTTCTTTTTGGATCCAAATACGCACCTGATTCATATCGCCTGTTTCACAGAAGAAATGTAAAGGATAGGTCTTGGATGTGTGATCATTTACAATATACAAAGAATTATTTTTTAATAGGATTTCTTCCCAGTCGTCGAATGGATATACCTTTTCATTTAAATAAATAGCATCCTTGGAGATACGAATTTCCTTTTTTCTTTTTCCATTCCACCAAACATACGATAAAGGTAAAAAACCTAATACAATGGATATGATAAGAAAGACTAATTGGTAGATGTCGGGAGGAAATGTTTCCCATGATGTAACAGAAATTTCGAAGGCGGAACCAAAAGCAAAATGAATCATCAATGTCAATGCAATACTAACTGAGAACGCTACAATCGTATAAATTTTGGGTTTATAGTTAGATATAAGCACACTATCCTTTTCTCTTTTTTCTATCGAAAGTTGCGAGTTGGGATTAAAAGATACATCCGATTCCAAAATTCCATTGGGAACCATTCTTTTGTGAAGCGGTAAGTCAAGGTCATGATAAGGTACCAATTCTCCAGATTCATTTCTCATGGCTAACTTCAAAAATTTTGCTATCGTTTCACCGATCAGGCGTAATTCGGGAAAGTTTGTTGATTCTGCTAGTTTAATTGTTTCTCCATCTAAATGACCCAGAACGGTAAATACAGTTATAGTTCTCGATCCATTTTTTGTTTTCACTGTGTAAGAATATTCCGAATAAGATAGGGATTGCAGTGATTCCCAAGAAATTGTCCTTACCGTTTTGTTAGCATCCAGCAAACGAATGGATCGGGATATTGAATCCAACTCTGTCCAGGTGGGTTTTTGTAAAACACGGAGGAGAATTTGTGGCATTAGAATGAAGAAAAAAGCCATACCCGCGACCAAAGAAACTACCGTCGGGTCTTCATCGAAAAGTTCCGAACTATAAAAAGTAGGGACAAGGATTCCCAAGACGACCAAGTCCATAACCAATAGAATCCAATGGATGGTAGTATTATTTTTTGAACGGTGGTCTTTAAAACGCAAGATTGCTTCCATACTGATCCCTCCAGGGAAATTTCTGTTGTCCTTAGGGGCCTTAAATGAACCCTTGTCTCAAAATCAAAATATACATATGAAAATAAAACCAATTCTCAACGTAACTCTATCCGTTCTTTTGGTTCTTTGCCTCGTTGGAGGCGAAGCTTTCGCGCAAGAGCCGGAACCAAAAGCAAATTCAGAAGAACCAGCTGGGCCATCCAATCCAAATGCTGATAGCGCAAGTCCTGAAGAGAATCCCGAAGATCCAAAATGGAAGAAAGCAGAAATTAGGGTGATCGGAGATAAAAAGGACCTGAAGCGGATTCCCGGTTCTGCCACTATCATTACCAAGAAATTTTTAGAAGAAACTCGCCCGACAGACAATATGGAAGTCTTGCGACGTGTTCCAGGAGCAAATATTCGTTATCAAGATCCAGCCGGTCTTACGATGAATTTAGGATTTCGAGGTGTGAGTGGAGAAGTTTCGAGAAAGGTCCTGATCTTAGAAGATGGTCTTTTTACCTCACTGAACCCATATGGGGAACCTGAGATGTACTACACACCTTCCATCGAACGTATGGAACGGATTGAAGTGGTCAAAGGTTCGGGATCAATTCTTTTTGGACCATCTACCATCGGGGGAGTTGTGAATTTCATTACTAGGCGCCCTCCAAAAGATCCAACGCTTAGCATCCAAACCGTTGGGGGAGAAAATGCATATTTCAGCCAGATGGTAAATTATGGCGGAACTTTTGGAAATACTGGATTTGATGTCAATGTACTTAGGAAACAAGGTGATGGTTTTCGTGCCAACCAAGGTTACTTTGTGAATGAAGCTAATGTTAAAACCATACACCAGTTAAATGATAAGCACAATATCACTACCAAAGTTGGTTTTCACCAACAAGAGTCCCAGGCCACTTATGTGGGTTTAACGACTGGAATGTTTAATAACAACCCTAAAGACAACCCGGCACAGAATGACAAACGAAGCATAGAACGTTATAGTTTTTCGATAGGACATGAGTGGACCATATCCGAAAAAACAAAACTCATTACGCGGGTTTATTCCGCATATACGGAACGAAACTGGGCAAGACAAAACTATTCACGAAATTCCCGAGGAAGTACAATTCCTACTGATGCCATCGCCACTTATGATGGAGAACCTTACACATCTAGAAATAGTGATACCATTTGGATGCGCGGCACTAATGCGCATCGGGATAGAACCTATAAGTTTGCGGGTATCGAAACTAAAATACAAACAGAAATTGAAACAGGTCCCATCAAACATGAGATTGATTTAGGAACACGTTATCATATTGATATGGCAAAGGTACAACTTCTGAATGGTCCTACAACGCCAGACTTTGTTGTCTATCCTAATGGAGTTGGATCGACACCGGCGATCCTTTTACAATCACAAACGAGTTTAGCAAACAGTGGAGAACTACGGGATGACGAAAGACGGTCAGCAAAAGCAGTTTCTGTTTACTTACAAGATAGGATTCGCCTAACCGAAAAATTTTCAATCATTCCAGGGGTTCGCTACGAGTCCTTTACGCAAACACGTTCCATCAATCGTGCCAGAAGAGATTTTGATCCTGTCACATTTGATTATTTTTCAGGAACCAATCCAACAGTTCAATTGGATAAAACAGCGACAACAAGAAACCAAATTGTTCTTCCTGGTTTTGGAACAACTTTGGATTTTGCGAAAAATATGACTTGGTTTACTGGAGTTCACAGGGGATTTTCTCCTCCAAGATATGAATCTGCTATTTCTCCTACTGCTGAAGATTTAGTTTTAAAACCTGAACGTTCCTGGAATTATGAAACAGGCGTTAGGGGTGACATCACTGAATATTTAAGTGGTCAATTGGTAGGTTACTTATTAAATTTTGAAGACCAAATTATTAATAGTTCTGCCGCTGGCGGAAACTTTGGATCAAGACCTGTGAATGCCGGACGATCCATTCATAGAGGTGTGGAATCAAATATGACCTTTGACTTTGGTCAATTTTGGAAGTTAAACTATTCCATCCCACTAGATATCATTTATACCAGGACGGAAGCAAAATCAAACCAATACACTTACAACTTGGGTGCTTGGTCAAGAGGAGATTCCAATCCATACGCACATATAGACACCAATGGAAATCGGTTGCCTTATGTTTCAAGAGACATTCTCACACTCTCGTTAGGAATCTCGAGCAGAAGTACAGGATTCTATGCAAGGGTGGAGTGGCAGTACTTCTCCAAACAATTTCATGATTTAGAAAACTCGAAAACTGTGAGTTGGTATGATACAGCTGGAACTACTGCTGACTACAGAACCATTCTTAGTTATGCAGGAATCAAGTCAGACGTTTCGGGACTTGATGGGGAAATTCCTGCTTATGAACTTCTGAATGCCAATATTGGTTATAAAAAAGACAACTGGTCTGTGTTTCTTTCTGGAAAAAACCTACAAGATAGAAAGTATATATCTTCTCGTTTGCCAGAAGGGATCCAACCTGGCCCATTTCGTCAGATCAATTTCGGAGTCACCCTACAACTGTAAATTGGCTTCGGCCGGAATAGCGGAAGAAGGTTTCATAAATAAATATCCTTGGGAATATTCAATTCCCAGGGTTTCAATCATATCCTGAATGGCAGGTCGATCTACAAATTCTGCGATCACTTTGGCACCGATTCCCCGAGCAAGCTCAACAATTCCTTGTACGAGAAGGTATGCTGTTTTATTCTCTGGTAGATTTTTGATGAACTGACCATCGATTTTTAAATAATCAGGTTCGAACTCTAACAACCTAGCGAGATTAGAGTATTGGACTCCAAAATCGTCTATGGCGATTTCACAACCGATGTTTTTTAAATCGCGAATGGTAGATAAACTATTTTTGTTTTCGGAAAAACTAATATCTTCTAGGATTTCAAAAGTAACTCGACTAGGATCTATTTTATAATGGGACAATCGTGATTCTACCCATTTGCTAAAACTCTTATATTCTAATTCCGCTTCGGTTAGATTGATGGAAAAGTCAAAGGGTTTGTCTGAAAAATAGTTCATTGATTCATCAATCATCTGCAAACCAATCATTCGGATGCTTCCAGTAACCTTCGCTAGTTTTAAAAAGGCGTCAGGAGTGAGAATCGAGTCACGATCTTTGATTCGGGCCAAACATTCAAACTTGCGTATTTGTTTTGTTTGGTTGTCGACGATTCCTTGAAAGTAGGGAACAATTTGTTTGTTTGTGATAGCAGATTGAATTTTTTGACTGAGTTGGAAGTTTTGAAGATGATGGTCTGTGGAAAGGTCATCCGTATAAGATACAAAATCAGTGGAATTTTGTGACTCGGCACGAAATAGGGCTAATTTTGCTTTATAATAACAATCTTCCTGTCCCGCTGCAGAAGAATACCGACAGTCCAAATGGAATCCAACTCCATCTAAGATCAAATCATCAGATTTTAAGATCATTCGAAAACTTTCGATTTTTTCAACTAACTCTTGTTCGGAGAGGTTGGATAAAACTGCAATTTCATCTGAATAGATATGGAATACTTTTTCTTCGTTATGTAAGTGTATTGAAAGTAGCTGTAATAATTTTTTAAAGATTTTTCTATAAACCTCAATCCCAAAGGTTTTGATGATTGTCGGAAAACTCACAATTTTAATCAGCAAAATGGATTGGTTGTTTTTTAGATTTCCCTCTCCTTTTAGTTGTTTCACTAAGGATTCAAAATTGGGATATTTTGAATCTCTATGAAAATAGAGATTGTCTGCCAGTTCCTTATTTTTTTCTTCTAATGATTTTTCTTGGAAATAAGCATCAATGGCTTGTTTGATGGTCAGCTCTAAATCGTGTGCGTCCCAAGGTTTTGATAGATAACGATACAGACAACCATGGTTGAGTGCATTCCCTATGGCTTGGGCAGGAGCTTGTCCGGTAAGCATTATTTTTTTTGTGCGAGGATGAGTTTCCTGCATTTCAATCAGGAATTCATCACCTTTTTGACCAGGCATCACATGATCACAGATCACCACAGCCAAGTCTCCTGAGGATGCTGCAATTTCTTTCATGATTTCTTTTGCTGTTTCCGCACTTTCCGCAGTTTCGATAGTAAAGTTAGATCCAAAGACTTTTTTCAATTGTTCTTTTAGATTCCAAAGAATAAAGAATTCATCATCGATGCAGAGAATATACGGTTTTTCGTTCAATGGGGTACCTGGAGAAGCGTTTCAAATAAACCGTTATCTTTCAGAATATGCAAGAAATATTTGATGTTGACATTTTCTTTGCATTGTGTCTAATCGACCCCGTTCCCAGGATATGGGGAGATGCTTTGTGTTTTACGAGGACAGGAATGGTTTCTAACAAAATATATGTGGGAAATTTGAAATTTTCCCTTAAGGAAGAAAATATACGCCAGATTTTCTCCGTTTACGGAGTAATTCAAGATCTGAAAATGATTCATGACCGGGAAACTGGAAATTTTAGAGGTTTTGCTTTCATTACCTATGCGAATCCAGAAGAGGCAGAGGAGGCTGTGACCCAAATGAATGGCCAACCGGTCGACGGTCGGAATCTAAAGGTTACTTTTGCAGAGGATAAAAGAAAAGAAAAACAGAATTAAAATTCACTTTTCCGGGATGACCTATCCCATAAAGAAGGAGGATGACTCCATCCTCCTCTCCCGTCCACAAGCTGGAAGACTATAGACGAAACCCTTGGCTTACCCCCTCATTAGAGTTACGATTTGACTTAGATTTACACCTGACAGTTGTCAGAGCGGATTATCAAGTTGTCCTCCAAGCAGAAAAAATAGAACCACTATTTTTAAATGGAGAGTCTTTAGAGTTTTTATCACTTCGCATAGATGGGGCCATAGTAGATCCTGAGGATTACCAAGTTTCTCCTTCTGGAATTCTTATCTCTCATCCTCCCAAAGAATCCTTCCGACTCACTGTAGAAAATCGGATTTGTCCTGCCAAAAATACTACACTGGAAGGTTTGTATAAATCGGGATCCATGTTGTGTACCCAAAACGAACCCGAAGGATTTCGTAAGATTGTTTATTCCATTGACAGACCGGATAATATGATGCGGTTTCGTGTCACCATTTCAGGAGAGGAGTCACTCTTTCCTGTTATGTTGTCCAACGGGAATTTGCTTAGCGAAAAACAATTAGAAGGCGGAAAACGGGAAGTGGTTTGGGAAGATCCGTTTCCAAAACCTTCTTATCTATTTG
This sequence comes from Leptospira sp. WS4.C2, assembly GCF_040833985.1. Classification (NCBI taxonomy): domain Bacteria; kingdom Pseudomonadati; phylum Spirochaetota; class Leptospiria; order Leptospirales; family Leptospiraceae; genus Leptospira; species Leptospira mgodei. The sequence continues at coordinate 1,980,538 of NZ_CP162139.1, read as the reverse complement.
CCCTTGTGGCAGGCGAACTTTTGGAGACTAAGGATACTTTTATTACCCGATCAGGTAGAAAGATCACTCTCAAAATCTTTGTGGAAAAAGGAAATGAAGAGAAGGTTAGTTTTGCATTTGATTCTTTAAAAAAGGCAATGAAGTGGGATGAAGACACCTTTGGGTTAGAATATGATTTAGACCTATTTATGATTGTAGCCGTCGAAGACTTCAATATGGGGGCCATGGAAAATAAGGGACTCAATCTATTTAACGCAAAACTCGTGCTCGCTGATAAAAAATCGGCGACGGATGAAAATTTTGAATCCATCCTTGCTGTGATTGCTCATGAATACTTTCACAACTGGACAGGAAATCGGGTCACCCTTCGCAATTGGTTTAACCTTACATTAAAAGAAGGACTTACTGTTTTTCGCGACCAATGGTTTACTGAGGATATGACAGATCCTGCGGTCAAACGAATCAAAGATGTTTTGTTTTTAAAAGAATTCCAATTTCCAGAAGACCAAGGCCCCATGTCTCATCCTATCCTGCCCAAATCTTACCGAGAAATGAATAACTTTTATACAGTCACAGTGTATGAAAAAGGAGCTGAGGTCATTCGTTTGATTTCGGAGCTTATCGGACGAGAAACATTTAAAAAAGGACTGAAACTTTATCTTACGAAATATGACGGACAAGGAGTGACCTTTGAAGAATTTGTTTCATCGATGGAAGAGGCAGCCGGTCATTCCATCCCTTACCTTAGGAATTGGTACCACCGGGGTGGAACTCCCTTACTATCAGTTCAGGAAAATTATTCCAAAGATTCTAATGAATGGATTTTGGATTTAGTGGATACTGGTGCAAATGATTATCCCTTAGTGTATTCGAATTCCATTGCTGTCTTTGATCTTGAAGGAAAACTTCTTGCAGAAGAAAAAAGAATCATGTCCGGTGCCCGTGACCAAATTCGTATCCCCGCTTTAGATCCAAAAGGGACAAAACCAATAGTTTCCTTGTTTCGTTCTCTTTCGAGTCCGGTGCGATTGGATTACAACCAATCGGAAGAAGAAATTAAAGTTTTAGCAAAAGTGGAAACTGATGGAGTCTCTCGTTTTTTTGCCTTCCAAAATTTGATTTTTGATTGGTTTCGTAAGTCGATCGCCAAAAACAGCGAAGAAAACTTTTCTGCCATTTTGGAAACGATTGAAGATTCTTTTGGAAGAGGATGGGATAAAACCTATCATAGTTTTTACCTTTCCTTCCCTGGGTTAGCCCAAATCAGCGAAAACATCAATTGTTATGAATTTACCAAAATTCAAAAATTAAGAGTTTGGGCTATCCAAACTATCTCAAAAGCGTTTACTAAAAATTTCCAAATCCTTTTGGAAGAAAACAGAAAAACCATTCCAGTCCAAACAAAAGAAGAAATTGGAAAAAGAAAACTAAAGAACATTGCACTATATTATTTGTTATACGATCCTTCCAAAAAGTTTGAACGATTGGCGGTTATGGAACAACGGGAAGCCAAACATATGAGTGAAGAGGTCTCTGCGATGAAGTTTCTTTTGGAAGTGGATTCTAAGGAAAAAGAAAATGCAGTGAATCTATTTTTTGAAAAATGGAAAAAGGATAGTTTGGTTTTGGATGTTTGGTTTGCCGCACAAGTAAACACAGGCGAAGATCGATGTAAAATTGCCGAAAACTTAGAAAAACACCCGCAGTTTAATATCCGAAATCCGAATAAGGTTCGGTCATTGTATTTTAGTTTAGCGAGAAACCCATTAACGTTCCACAAAGAAGATGGCAGTGGATATACTTTTCTTGCAGAACGGATCAAACGTTTGAATGAAATCAATCCACAAATGGCGGCAGCCTTAACTAAGTTATACTCTCCTGTTTCCAAACAAAAGGGAGATCTTCCAAAAATTGCCAAAAGGGAATTGGAAGGTTTAGCGACTCTCCCGAATCTTTCTAAGGAATTGGGAGAGGTTCTTGGAACGATTTTAAACTCGCTTTAGTTGTACATGGATTTGATCAAGTCTTTGTATTTATCATGAATGACGTTTCGTTTCATTTTGAAAAGATTCGTCAGTTCATCTCCTACTTCCATAGCTTTTGGCAGAAATCGAAAGTCAGAAAGTTTTTCAAAGGATTTGAATCCGTTTTCTGAAGAGATCTGTTTTTTGATGATATTTTGGAAGTAAAGTCTTACTTCTTTGTTTTGGTTTAGGTCTTCGCCTTCCTTCACCGTGAGACCTACTTCTTTCATCCGGTCTTTATCTGGCCAAACAAGGGCTGTGAGAGATTTTTGATCCTGACCAACCACTATCACTTGGTTCATCAGAGCATTTTCCAAAAGCAAGTTTTCAATAGGGACGGGTTCCACGTTTTCTCCACCCAACAGAACAATGGTATCTTTCACTCGCCCACGGACCGAGAGGGTATCGTTAAAAGAAATAAAACCTAAGTCTCCCGTATTCATCCAACCGTCAGAAATGGCTTTGGAAGTGGCTTCTTCATTTTTATAATACCCTTTCATTACTTGTGGGCCTTTGATATGAATGACCCCCATCTTCCCTTTTGGAACTGATTCCCCTTGTTCATTGACAATTCTTACTGCTGTTCCCTCTGGCCATTTTCCCACAGAACCTTGGACCACTTTTCCCACAGAGCGAACAGAAATGATTGGAGCACATTCTGTCATCCCATACCCTTCATACACGGGGATTCCTATGACATTAAAAAATTCATCGACATGTGCGGGAAGGGCACCCCCACCCGATATAGTTCCTGTTAGTTGACCTCCCAAAACATCACGAATTTTGGAAAAAACCAAACCATCTAAAACCTTTGCGAGTAAAAATAAATTTAATACATAACCAAGGGATACTGCCGTGTTTTTTGCTCTCTCGAAGGGAGACTCTTCTTTGGTTAAGAGTTTGTTTCCTGAAAGATAGTCTTGCCCATCCTTGAATTTTTTACAAATATCATAGGCAAAATCAAAAAGTTTTCTTTTGTTTTCCGGTGCTTTCTCTAACTTTTGTTTGATGCCAAGGTAGAGGTTTTCCCAGAGCCTTGGAGCAGAGGCCATAAAACTCGGTTTGATTTTTTGGAAATCATCACGTAAATCCCTAATGTTGGTATAAGCGATAGAGGCTCCTTCGGCAATGATTGCATAGTCAATGGCTCTCTCAAAGATATGCCAAACGGGAAGGATGGAAAGAGTTCGATCTGTACTTTTTAAACCCACGCGTGGTGGAACTTTTACCACATTGTATACCATATTTTGGTGGGTGAGCATCACACCCTTCGGCATACCTGTAGTTCCTGAAGTATAAATGATTGTAAAGAGGTCATCCGGTTTGACTTGTTTTGACCGAAGCTCCAATGAAGGCAGATTTTTACGGTGTGTTTCTCCATCAGCAATTAAGGTTTCCATAGGAACTGCAAGTGTATCTTTGGATTTAAATCCTGGATCTAAGATAATGACTTTTTCTACTTTAGTAGTAGAAAGAATCGGTTTTAAGGAATCATATAATTTTTCGTGTTCTACAAAGCAGTATTTGCTTTCGGAGTGACTTAAGATGTATTCGATTTCTTGCGGTGTAGAATCAGACCCCCGGGGAACATTGATGGCTCCATTTAACAGGGTGGCAATGTCTGCAATCGCCCATTCGGTTCTATTGTCTGCCATCAGACCGATTCGATCTCCGGGTTGGATTCCCATTTGCAAAAGGGAAAGTGCAAGATTTTCTGCTTTATGAAAAATATCCGAAAACGTACGACCTACAAAGTTTTTTCCAGAATCTTTTCCAAAGAACATCTCTTTGGAACCATAGGCTCTATTGGCATAATAAAAAACATCATTCAGCGTCGTAAAATTTTTCATTGATCGTGTTTGTCTCCGTAGGAGCTGACTATCATTGTTTTTTTTGTTTATTCAAGTAATATTTTCTTTTGTGTGATTTCCCGTTAGGGGATTCAAAGAAACTTTCAAAGATAGGGTCTGATTCCATTTGCTCCATCAAATCAAAATCATACAATAGGGCTTGGTGGGTCCAAAGATTTCCCTCTTGGTCTCTTTTTGTTGCAAAGGATGCTCTACCTAACTTATAATAAACAACCGGCAGGAATTCTCGTTCCCCTCCTAAAATTTGTGCTCGTTTTAAGTTAGTGTAGGCCTCATCCCATCTACCAAGACTCAATTCGCAGGAACCCTTGTAGTAGAATAGGAAAAAACGCGGATAAGCAGTCAGTCTGCGACTATTGAGTTTGTCTAAACTCGCTAAACAGGCTATAGGATCTTTGTCCATAAATTGTGAATAAGCAAGGTTCAATATGATCTCTGGGCTAATTTCACCATATGTTTTTCGATAAATTTCTGCAGTTTTTTGATAACTATCTTTCGCTGTTTTAAAATCACCTAAAACATATAGATAATAATAAGATTTATAAATCAAAACATCTAAGGAATCTGACTCGCAAGCTTTGTAAGAAAAAAATTCATCTAAAGTTTTTGTAAAAGATATGAAGTCTCTTTCATTGTATTCAATGTTTGCAATTTTCTTTAATAAGGAACAAGTTCTAGAAGTTCCATTGGAAACTTCCTTTTTATATTCTTTTAGAGACTTTCTATAGAATTTTAAAGCTTCTTGAAATTTTTGAGAGGATTCAAATAGAATTGCTTCTCGTTCTTCTTTTTCACCCACGCCTTCACAATATGTTTCTTTCCCATTTTCGTAATGGCAAATTCGTTCTCTAAATCCATTTTCATTCGAATCATATTCAATTCGTGCCAGTTGACAGTTTTTAAAATACCACCATTCGTCCATAGCTCCGAAGTCATTTTTATCTTTAGTGATTTCTTTGGGGCAACCCGAGTGTGAATAATAAGTGAAACTATCCTTTTTCCCATTTTTGGTTTCATCTTCTTCGGTTAAAAATAGTTGGCCTTTGTTATCATAATAATCCCAGCGGTAAGGATAGAACTCTTCTTCATTCAAAAAAAAAGAAAGTTTCAAAAGGGAAATTCCTTCTTTCCAACCGGAAAAACAAGGAAAGGAAAGTTTTCCGCTTAAGAAATTTTGTGCCGGGTCTCCGTAAAGATCTATTAGGTGAGATCTTATTTCCTGTTTAAATCTGGGGTAAGGGTAGTTTGTATGGTATTTCTCTATATACTTTTGACAAAACCAAAAGATTTCATGATTCAGTGATTCTTTGTATAATACAGCCGGTAGTTCTTCACCAAATCGAAAACTAAAACGTTTGGGGCTATGATCCGCAATTTCGAATTTTTCTTTTGAACTTTGGATGGCTTTCCAATAATCCTCCAAGAGATTTGCCCTTAGAGGCAGAGATAATAGGAATAGGGAAGATAGAAATAAAAGTAGGAATCTCAAGATTTACTTTTTAAATACAAATCGTATAGAATGGGATTTTCGTATGGGTTTCCCACTTTCCGTATGGAAAACAATTGGAGTAGAGGCGGACCATTTTCCAAATAAAAGGCACCATGTTCGTTGTTATAACGAATAACGCCCGTATGTTGGGTGAGGTTTCCACCTTTGGCAACGGTATGTTCAATGATATCTTCTTCGAATAAATCTTTGTCGTATTTGTCTTTTAATCCGGTAAAACTATTAACAATATAATTGTCTTCGTTTGTAATGGGTTGTCCAAACTTTAAAAGTTTCCCATCGAGGGTTAAACTAAAGCCTTTCTGAGTGAATTCTTTTTCTTGTTTGTCCCAAACGCGGAACCGGATTGTGAATGCCATAACTGGAACCAAATTAAGCTTTGCTTAGTCCTTTCCAAGGAAAATTCAAAAAAAAATCAGTGGTCAACGAAAGAATTAGGAGGATTCTTTGCCCCATGAAGGTCATCTCAGTTTCCAATATTAAGGGAGGAAGTGGGAAATCCACGACTGCCGCTCACTTGGCTTGTGCTCTCGCTAGGAGGGGAAAAACCCTCGTTGTGGATATGGATATGCAAGGAGATTTGACAGACTATTGTTTGCCCGATTTGGATCTGAATCAATTGGACGAATCCAACGTGATGAGTGTTCTTCTCGGAATGAAACGAATCACAGATTGCATTCGAGAAACCAAACAATTTGATGTTTTACCATCGACACTTAGTTTGGCTAAACTTACCAAATACAATCCCGATTCGACTAGCCTTTGTTTACAATTCAAACGAGCCTTGGATGAGGTGCGAAATAAATATAAATTTGTCATCATTGATACACCTGGTTCTGCCAAACATGAACTTACGACAGCCATTTATAATTCCGAACTGATTTTAATTCCTGTAACTCCGAGTAAATGGACGATTCGCGCTGTGAACTTACTGTTGGATGAAATTACACAAACAGAAACCATCTTTAGCCAAAAGAAAAAAATTGCCTTTGTGCCTTCTTGGTTTGGTCCTTCTAAAAAACACAGAGAACTTTTGGAGAAATTAAAACAGATCGAAGAAATTCCCTGTTTGGCAGAAATTCCCAAATTGGAATCCATTAAAACCAAAACCGAAAAACAAGAACCTTTAAAAAAAGACAGCAATGCTTGGCATGCCTTTGACTTGTTAGCTGATGAATCCATTGCCCTGGTGGATCCAGAGAACTCGATTCTTACAATGAAGCCGTAGATACGAAAAAAAAACGAATACTAAGTTCTGACTGAAATCTTAAATCATTCAGTTTTTGTGGTTTTCGATGTTTGATTTTTTTTCCGTTCATCAGAGATGACTTGTATATGTTTAGCAAACCCTGGATGGTGTTTTAAAATTTCAGCAAACCTGTCCTTTCCTAAAGTATATACATCACAATAAGAACCTGCTTTGATGGTTGCAGTTCTTAAGGAATCATCAATCAAACTCATTTCCCCAAAAAAAGACCCAGAATTTAATGTGGCAAGTAACTCACCTGTTTTTTCTTTGATCACTTCGACATGACCTTTGGATAAAAAATACATATTGTGGGGAACATCACCTTCTTTAAAAATGATGTCACCCTTCATATAAAAGGCAGGTTTTAATTCTAAGACTACTTCTCTTTTTAATTCCTCTGGAGCATTTTTGAAAAAAGGAACCACGGAAATCAAATGGCTATGCAAAAACATGGACACATCAATTTTGATTCCCGATGGGAGTTGGTCCCAGATTTCCGATTCGTCTATCCCGTGTTTGTTTTCCCAGAGATTTACATAATAGGAACGAATGCGATTGGCAAGTTGTGGAGGTAATTTTTTATATTTTATAAAACTATCGATTGTGTTTAGTTTTTCTTGAAAATGGACTCGAGAAATATCTAAGTTAGATAGTAGAGTTGCAATATTACCAATGACATAACCATAAATACCCACACCGAGAATCATAACTCCCATGGTATAAATGGTTTGTCGATTTGTCACAGGAGTGATGTCCCCATACCCAATGGTAGTTAGGGTTGTGACTGACCAGTAAAGAGCCCGGATGTACCGTGTGTTTATATCTTTATCTGCTAAAAACTCAGGTCCAAGATGGATCCACCCGCAAGCCACCCAATGTGCAAAGAGGCTAGTCCAATACACAAAAAAAATCAAACGAAAGGTCATGGGGTTGATCACTTCTACAAGTTTAAACCTTTCATCCGAATCAGCACCAAGGGCGAGAAGCCGGAGTGATTTAAAAAGTTCAAAGACTCGGACAGACCTAAGGAGTCTTAATATCTTTAAGCTATCTGTAACGCCAAAGTATTGGAAGAAAAATCCTCCAAAAAGATCAAACGGGAATGCGGATAAAAAATCGATCAGAAACCAGGAACGCAAATAAGTTTTGGTCACTATTTTTCTATTACGGATGAGAAGACGGTCTTTTACAATGGCGGTGTTGAAATTCAAGATCACATCCAGACCAAAAACAATTTGGATGGCCCGTTCCAACCAAGAAACTCCCACAGAGAGTTTATACTGAAAGACCAATCGGAAAGGTACTTCTAGGGCAAAATATGTGATACAAATAAAAACGAAAAGATCCCAGATTCGTTTGTACGGAGAATTTGGATGGATCATGATTATAGTATCGACAAAGCTGTGTTTTATATTTGCCTTCTTTTCAAGAAAAATAATCCTGAAAGGAAAAGAGGTGCTTATGTTCGGTGGAGCAGGCGGAAACAAGTTTGATATGCTCAAACAGATGAAGAAAATGCGATCGCAGGTGAAAACCATGGAAAAGGAACTTGCCGGTCTCAATTTTGTAGGAATTTCTAAAAATAAACTTCTCTCTGTGACTTTGGATGGAAAATTCCAAATGAAATCCATTCAGATAGAAGATGAATTAATTGATAAAAAAGATAAAAACCTCCTAGAAAAGTCCATCCAAGAAGCCTATACGAAGGCTTTACAAGATGCACAAGCAGGGGCTGCAAAACAGATGCAAGCCATGGGTGGTTTTCCTGGTTTAGGAATGTAATTTAAGTTATCTTCCTGTTTTAGAAATAAAAAAGCCTACAAATCAATGTAGGCTTTTTACTTGAATCGAAAAGGGACAGACTGTCCCTTTTTTTATGTCGTTTGGCTCTTAGCTCGCAGGAACGATTTCTACTTCGACTCGCCTGTTTGATCCGTCTTTTGGATCAACATTTTTGATTGGTGTTGAGGAACCTAGTCCTTGGACTGTTCCAATTCTTTTTCCTTCCACACCGTTCTCAATGATCGCATTTTTTGCAGTCACAGCTCGGTCTTGCGATAGGCGAAGGTTCAGATCTTCGGCACCAGTTTTATTAGCATGTCCTGAAATATTGACTTTGGTTTCTGGATAAGCTGCAAGTGCTTCTGCCAATTTGTCAATGTTTTCTTTTCCTTTGCCTTTTAGGTCTGCCTTTCCATCTTCAAATGCGATTCCACCGTCCATTGTTGCAGTGAGACTGACAGTTTCTCCGCCTCTTTCATTTTTCTCAAGAGTGATCCCTTGTTTTTTCATCTCTTCGGCCATGTTGTCATACATAGTGTTTAGATAAAAACCAGTTCCAAGCCCTGCCAAACATCCAGCCCCAAGACCAACAATCTTACCTTTGTTTTGCGGTTTCTTTTTTTCCATTGCCAAAGAGGATTTAATTTGTCTTTGGATGTCGTTCTTTTTGTTTTTCGTATCTTTTTTTCGTTGTGCTTCGTCATAAACGGCACCGAGTGCAAGACCAACTCCACATCCAATGGATGTACTAAGAATGAGTCTTTTGGTGTTGTCCGATAGACCACAAGAGATTGTGGATAGTAATGATAGGGAAAGAATTCCTGAGATGATTTGTTTCAACGGTAATGTCCTCGCTTATACTCTGTATAAGTATAAGGACAAAGTTTGAAGAAATCCTCCCTGTTTGCAAGGAGGATTTCCGTTTCTTTTTCGATCGGATTAGTATCTGTCCGTGAGGAGTTTTACTACGGATTCCGGTCGGAGGTTCGCTTGTGCAAGCATCGCCACACCTGATTTGGTTAGGATTTGGTTTCTGGAATATTCTACCATTTCCGTTGCCATATCAGCATCCCTTACTTGCGATTCAGCTGAAACAATGTTCACATAGTTGTTACTTAGTGATTTCAAAGTTAAATCTAATCGGTTGTAATAGGCACCTAGGTCAGACCGCAGGCGGTTGACTTTGGTAATGGCGTCGTCTAAAACTTGGAGTGAATCGGAAGCCTTGTTCGGAGTTGAAAGAGTCAGCTTGTTTCCGGCTTGTTTCAGTTTGAGGGAAGAACTTGTCATCGTATTGATGTAGAGTTCTATCTTCTCTGTACCGTTTGCACCCACTTGCAAAGTCATTGGATTTTTGGAAGAACGAGAAAACCTTCCATCCAATGGTTTGACTTTATTAAACTCTGCAGAAGTTCCGATCCTTTCCACTTCTTCCACTAATTGAGATACTTCTAACTGGACAAGTTTTCTGTCTTCGTTAGAGTAAATCCCGTTTGAGGATTGAACGGAAAGTTCGCGTAACCTCTGTAAGATAGAGTTTACTTGGTCTAAAGATCCTTCGGTGACTTGAATAAACGACATACCATCCTGGGTATTTCGTTCTGCTTGGCCAAGGCCCCGAATTTGTGATCTTAATTTTTCGGACACGGCGAATCCCAGAGAATCATCCCCTGGTCTGTTGATTCGCATACCCGTTGCTAGGTGTTCCATGGATTTATCCATGTCACGCCCGGTGTTTGTGAGCGCCCGTTTCGCAACAAGCGCGCTGATGTTGTGATTAATAATCATTGTCACACCCTCCTGTGTGTCCATGACCCGCCTGTTTCCCTACATGCGGAGAAAAGTAAAATTCACTTTCCGAGAAATCCGTTCCCGTCGGGAAGAGAAGGGGTTGCCTGCCCTTGGTTCTTCCGTGAATTTTGCCTTTCCAGATGATTCTATACCAAAAAACTGATGTCTGTAAAGAAAATTTAAGCACTTTAGGAGTGGTAAATTGAAAATCTACACCAAATTTGGCGATGGTGGGCAGACCTACCTTGCTTCCGGAATCAAAGTCTCCAAAACAGATCGTAGGGTTGATCTCTACGGAAGTTGTGATGAACTCAATAGTACGATTGGCCTTGCTCTTTCGTTTACCAAGGATTTGAGTTTCGATCTCGCTTTTCTCGGTTACTTAAAGAGCATTCAAAGTTTTCTTTTTGAGATTGGATCGGAACTGGCAGGATATGTGCCCAAGGAGTCTAAGGAAGGAACGGTTGTTTTGCGATCAGATGTAGAAAGTTTGGAAAAGGAAATTGACAGGCTTATGGAAGTCCTTCCTGAAATTAAGTTTTTTATTTTACCTGGGGGAAGTTCAATTGCAAGCACTCTGCATATTGCTCGTACAATTTGCCGGCGTTTGGAAAGGGACCTTCTTGTATACATTGAGTCTGGCGGAGAGATCCATTCCGACTTACGAATTTACCTCAATCGGCTTTCTGATTATCTTTTTGTTGCCGCAAGGTTTGCCAATTTTTCTATTGGAAACGAGGAAACCATTTGGAAAAGCCGAACGAAATAAATTTGGGCAAACACCCCGAAGGAATCGCACCACTCTTTCTCACCGAGATGTGGGAACGTTTGAGTTATTATGGGATGCGCGCTCTCCTTGTTTTGTATTTGGTAAAGTCATTAGGATTTTCTGATGCTGATGCTGGAGCTGTTTATGCTTTTTATACAAGTTTCGTCTATCTAACGCCTGTTCTTGGAGGATATTTAACAGACAGATTCCTTAGTTACAAATTTTCCATATATTTGGGAAGTTTTCTTATGCTCTGTGGGCATATCTCCCTTGCTTTTTCTGATTTATCTTTTTTCTATTCGGGTCTCGTTTTGTTAGCTCTCGGGAATGGATTTTTTAAACCCAATATCTCTACCATCTTTGGAAGGTTATACGAAAAGAAACCGGGCCTTCGGGACAGTGGATTTACCATATTTTATATGGGGATCAATTTGGGTGGCCTCATTGGTCCGATTCTCTGCGGAAGTTTGGGCGAACGAGTGGATTGGCATTTGGGTTTTTTATCTGCAGGTTTTGGAATGGCAATCGGTATGATTGTATTTTATTTCGGAAGTAAACGTTTGCCTAACTCCCTTTGGGAAAAACAAAGAGGCCAGGCAATTTCATCGGCAGTAACCGAAAACGACCACCAAACCAAACCGAAAATTTTACTCATCGTTCTACTCTCTTTTTTTAGTATCTTCTTTTGGATGGCTTTTGAACAAATGGGTTCTTCTCTGAACCTCTTTGCACTCCGAAATACCGACAGGTTTTTGTTTGGTTTTGAAATTCCTGCCTCGGTATTACAATCCATCAATCCTTTATTTATCCTTCTATTTGGTCCGATCGTCTCTACTCTTTGGACGGGCCTTGCCAAACGAAAAAAGAATCCTAATCCTGTTTTGAAATTTGTTCTTAGTTTGGTTCTTTTGGGAATTGGATTTCTCGTGATGGTCGTTGCAGCAAAATATGCCGAAGCGGGAATTGCTGTTTCTATTTTGTTTTTGGTGTTTGTATACTTTTGGAATACACTGAGTGAACTTTGTCTTTCTCCTGTGGGGCTGTCTTTTGTGAGTCATATGGCGCCGGTTAAATATGCATCCGTTCTTATGGGGATTTGGTTTTTATCCAATGCCTTTGGACATTATGCGGCAGGGATTTTATCGGGTTACCAAAACCAATGGGGAAGTATGACAAACTTCTATGGTTTTTTTGTTCTCTGTTCTTTCTTAGGTGCGATTCTATTGTATGGAATCTATTTTTTGAAAAAGAAATCGATTCTACTTTTGTTAAAAGGTAAAGAAGAAGAAAACTTAAATCCAGATGTTTAAGTAAAAAAGATGGGACTCTTGATTCTATTTTTTATCGAGACAAGAATCCCATCACTACCTAAGTCAAACTAACCCTTGGTTTCTAAAACTAGGGCTTCGATCTCATCAAATTTTTCTTCGCCAGCAAGGTTTATCACTTGTTCTGCGAGAAGTTTTGCTTTCCAAGAAGAAATCTCCTGCACTTTTTCTCCGACTTCTCGCATCAGTGGGAGAGCCGAACTCAAATCCCGAAACCCAAGCCCAATGAGGACTGCGGTAAACATGGGATCACTTCCAATTTCTCCACAAATACTAATTGGTTTTTTTTGCGAATTGGCCACATCGGCAATGTTTTTCAAAAGAAGCAAAAAGACCACTTGCCAAGGATTGTATAGATCTCCCACCAAATGGTTGTTTCGTTCTACAGCAAGAAGGTATTGTAATAGATCGTTTGTCCCGACACTATAAAAATCTACATGGTTTCCAAGAAAGGGTAGGTTTAGGGCACAAGCAGGTGTTTCTACCATAATCCCAAGAGGAATTTTTTTTGTGATGTCAAGTCCTGTACTCTTTAGTTCTTCACGACATTCGGCAAACAAAGTTTTAGTTTGTAAAATTTCCGAACGGGTGGTGATCATCGGAAGCATGATCCTCATGGTTCCAAATTCGCTGGCTCGAAGGAGGGCTCTCAGTTGTTCCTTAAAAAAATGCGGATGGCGGAGAAGGTAACGAATCCCACGGTTTCCGAGAAAGGGATTGGCTTCTTCGTATCCATTTTCCATTTTATCAGCACCAATGTCCCAGACACGGAAAGTTACGGGCCGTCCCACCATCTTTAGTAAAATTCGTTTGTAGACGGCAAACTGTTCTTCTTCCGTAGGTTTGAATTCTACATACCGAATGAATAGGATTTCGGTTCTTACAAGACCAATTCCATCGGCCCCCTGTTCAAAGGCCAAATCCACTTCGTCTTCGGAATCAATATTGGCTCTGAGGGAAAACTTTTTACCATCTTTGGTTTTGATTTCTCTTGGACCATCACTGATTTCACGAAGGGGTTGGACTTTATGTATTTCACTTCTGATTCCAGCGAGTTTGATTTCATCAATCCCGGGAGACCGGTTTAAAATTCCTTTAGTAGCATCTAATAAAATATAGTCGTCGTCTTCTACGTGTGAGGTGATGTTTTTTAAGCCAACAATTGTTGGAATCCCGTAATTTCTTGCAATGATGGCCGTATGACCCGTTTTCCCTCCAAAGTCTGTGGCAATTCCTCTTAGGCCCACTTTGCCTAGTTGGATCATCTCTGATGGTGTGATTTCTTTGGCGATCAGGATCACATCTTCAGGGATTTTGGTTTGGTCGGCTAATTTATCAGGATAAAGATTGGATTCAATTCGTTTGCCAATGTCCAAAATATGGTCGGCACGTTCCCGAAAGAATTCATCAGGAATGGATTGGAATTCATCGTATAAGGAACTAACAGCTGTTTCTAGGGCAAGACCCGCCGACTCGTTGTTTTGCGAAATTCTTTCGAAGACTCGGGCGCGAAATAAGGGATCATTCAAAAATACAATTTGGGATTCTAAGATTTCGGAAAGTTCTCTGTTTGCCTTAGATTTTTGGACAAGATCAGCAAGGTCTTCTTCTGTTTTGCGAAGTCCTTTTTTTAGGAGTTCTACTTCTTCTTTGATTTCGTCTGGGGAGAGGTCCGTGCGGTCTTCGCGTTTCCGTTTGGATTGTTTCCAACGAAACACTTTGCCATAAACTGTGCCTGGATAGGCAGAAATGCCTTTAAATGTGGTTTTTTCTTCCATCCGTCCCTTTGCCAAAAATACTTTCGGCTAGGCTTCGTTTGGAAAGTAAAAAACGACGGATTCTAACGGACCGCTTGTTTTTTAGAGAAAAGTGGGATTCTTTTGCTTTTGAACTGGGTGAGTTCATTGCCAGTGACTTGGCTCATAATGCATTTCGCAAGAGAGATGTCTAGTGCGTGACCCGCTTTGGAAGCAATCAAATGGCCACGAAAAGGTCTACCCATCACTGCCAAGTCCCCAATGAGATCGAGAATCTTGTGACGGACACATTCGTTATCATAACGCAAAGTTTCGTTCAAATACCCGTCATCTGTCAGAACTACTGCATTGTCGAGAGACCCACCCATGGCAAGGCCTCGCGCTTGGAGGGCTTCCACATCTTTCAAAAACCCAAAAGTTCGGGCAGGCAGGATGTCTGTTCCTAAAATGGATTCATCAAGAGTGGTGGTGTAAGATTGTCCTCTGAGGAGGGGGTGGTTGAAATCGATACTATAAGTGACTTTGAGTTCGTCGGAAGGAAGCATGACGAGGTATTTGTCCCCGTCTACCACCCAAATGGGGTTGGCGATGGTAATGGGTTCGATGGTTTCATCCAATACCCGAATTCCTGCCGACCGGATCCCTTCCCAAAAGGGAAGAGAGGAACCATCCATAATGGGAACTTCAACGGAATCAATTTCAAAGATACAATCGGTAATTCCTAAAGTATGGACTGCGGCGAGAAGGTGCTCTATGGTTTGTACTCGGTTGGAACTTCCGTCCCCAATGGTTGTGGCGTTACTTGTGTCGACTACATGGTCGAGGGAGACGGGAATTCGAATTTTCTGAATGCCTTTGTAGAGGTAGAAGATGAGTCCTGTATTTGCTTCCGCCGGATGGAGTCGTAAAGTCACCATTTTCCCGGAATGTACGCCAATTCCCTTAAGAGTGATGGAGTTTTGGATCGTTTTTCTGTGTATCGCCGTTAGCATATTCAGTTCCTACTTACAAATTTGTAGAAATAGGGGGAGGGACAATTCCAAAACCTAGGCCTTAAGTCAAAAAAATGTCTCCTTTTTACAACAGTGTGGTGGGAATGTGACGGCCTCCATTTGTGCACCAAACCATAGATTTTTACTACAAATGGGACCGTATTTTACGTGTTAGTGCTTAAAATGCGCTGAGGGCAGAACGAATGAAACTCGTAACGGGAGCCTGTTCCCTTGTGTCTTCCAGTCCTTCTCGGAGCTCTTTCAAAACGACCTGGGCATCCCCGAGAGTGGTATTCACAGACTTATGTACATCACTTTCGTTGATGAGTTTTCCAAGAGTTCCTTGGCCCTCATTGATTTTTCCGGTAATTCCGGCGATGTTTTGTACGGTTTTACGGATATCGGAGCGGTTTTCGGCAATGAGTTCGGATAAAGAAACAAGAGGGTCTTGTGTCACCTTTCCTTGGATTGGCATCAGTTTTCCTGACTTGGGAGAGATCTCCACTTTGGTGAGAGCAGGCTCTGCCATCATATATTCTTTAGTTTTGGGATCGACCGGGAACTTAGAGCCGGGGTCAAGAGAGACCACCCGACCGGAAAGTAGACTTTCGTTTTTGATGGTGATTTCGTAATTAGAGAAAAGTTGCACCTTTCCTTTCAAAAGGAGGGTTAGCTCTACCTTGGTTCCAATCCCCGTTTCTCCTTCGGGGAGTAGATTTCCATATTCATCAATCTGTACCAAACGAATTTTGGAAACATAACCAAACGGAACCCCGTGGATGGTCACCTTGTTTCCAATTTTAATCCCTTCTGCATCGGGAAAATAGACAGGAAGTTGGTAACCTGATTTTTGGAAGGGGCCACCTTCTGTGACAATGGTGAAATAACCCACTGCCACAAGGGAAAAGATAAATAAAAGACCGACGATGAGAGCGCGACCTATGGTAGGCATTCCCTAAAGTTCTCCTAATGTTTGAGGCAAAGTCAATTGGATTTTCCTTTTTTTAATTCCGAATGATCCAGAATCATTGGGCCTACTGTATTTCCATGAATGAACTGTTGGATGACGGGATTCGTTGATTTTTGGATCTCTTCCGAGGTTCCGCAAAACTGCACCTTACCTTCATAGAGAAAACTAATTCTATCGGCAATCCTGTAGGCTGAATTCATATCATGAGTAACCACGATAGATGTTAGACCTAATTCCTTTTGCAATCGGATGACAAGATCATTGATGACATTCGACATCACTGGATCAAGGCCTGAAGTAGGTTCGTCGTATAACACGATTTTAGGTTGGGAAGTGAGGGCCCGGGCAAGACCGACACGTTTTTTCATCCCCCCAGAAATATTACTCGGTAACGTATCTTTGGCGGGAACCAGGTCGAGCCATTTCAATTTTTCCATAACAATGCGGTCAAGCTCTGCCCCTGAGGCAATTTTATGTTCTCGTAAAGGAAGAGCCACATTTTCGTAGACAGTAAGCCAATTGATGAGTGCTCCTGACTGGAACAAAACTCCTAATTTGGAGCGAAGTTCTTCTCTTTTCCTTTCCTTGGCATGCACTATGGATTCGCCGAAAATTTGGCAATCTCCTTCATCGGGATCGAGGAGGCCGGTGATGTGTTTGAGACTCACTGATTTTCCAGTACCCGAAGGACCAAGGATGACCATAGTTTCTCCTTGTTTTACTTGTATGTTCATTCCCGTTAAGATCTTTCGTTTACCGAAAGCTTTGTGGACGTTTTTCATTTCAATGGCAAAGGTTTCCATACTTTCCTTCATTTATAAAATAAGGCTGTGAGCACATAACCAGAAAATATGACCATAAGAAACGAAGTCACCACAGCTTTTCTTGTGGTTTGGCCCACACCGATGGCTCCACCTTCTGTCCTAAGTCCCTGGCTACAGGATATAGTGGAGATAGAGAGACCAAACACATAACCTTTGAGAAGTCCCACATATAAATCTTTCAGTCCTGGAACGGAAGAGATTCGATAATACACATCTTGGAAGTAACTGATCATATCAATTCCCAGTTGGAAGTGTCCCACGATCCCACCACCTAATATTCCTAAGGCGGCAGAATACACACAAAGTACAGGAACCATAAGGGAAAACCCGACGATTCTTGGCATCACCAGATACCGAACGGGATTGATGGACATCACTTCCAAAGCATCAATTTCTTCGGAAACTTTCATGGTTCCAATCTCTGCAGCCATTGCCGAACCTACGGAGGCGGCAAGGATAAGAGAAGTCATAAAAGGAGACATCTCGCGAGTGAGTGTGATGGTAAGGAGGAGTCCAATTTGCCCTTCCGCCCCAAAGTCCCGAAGACCAAGACCGGTGTTTAGGCCAAGGATCATACCTGTAAAAATAGAAACAATGGAGACAACAAAAAGAGACCCAACACCTGCAATGAACATTTGTTCTAAGATTTCTTTTCGTTTGAAATAGAGCTGGTGGGACTGTCCCACCGCACGAAAGAGAAGGAGGACCGTATACCCAATGGCATAGAGTAAGGGCTCCAAGGTTTTGGAAAAAGCGCGTTTCATAGTTCCCACCAAAAGAGTTTGTATTTGTTTTTTGGTTCTCTTGTATCGATTCCGAGAAATCCATAACCCAGTTCATACCGAAAACCCGTCAGCGATTTGGAATACTCTACAAGGATCGGGATATGGATATGGGTTTCTTCTTCGGTCCACCGATGAGTATAAAGTCTTGTGATTAGGTGCAAACGTTTTTCCCCATTAGATGACCTTTTGTATTCGATGATAGAAAAGATGGGTTCCCATACATCTTCCATTACTTCAAAACGAACCGGGATGATGGCAAGGGTATTCCAACCAAAGTTTCCATCTGGATCTTTGTGGTAACGAAATAGGGGCCAAAGTTTCCAATAATAATCTTCTCTTCCTGTTTGGACATATTCACTTTTCATATGAGAATAAAAAGGTAATAAAAAATGCGAAGTTGCTTTTAAGTGAGAAGTATTTTGCGACAAACGGATGTAAAATGGGGTAATGAACTCGGCTTCTTTATTGGCAAAATAAGAATATCCATAGAAGGGAAAAAAAACTAGTTTTTGCGTATCTTTTTTCTCTGAGGTTGTGTATTGAAAAAAAATAAAAAGAGCCGTATAATTGGTTTGTCCTGTTTTTTTATCATACCCATAAGAAAATAGTGAATTCAGAATAGGAAACCAAAGATAGGCTCTACTTTTCATATTTCCATCTTTAGAATCTTTACTGTTATAAAGTGGAAAAAATAGGGAGTAGGATGTGGGTTCTTTTTTATCCAACCGTTCTTCTCCCCATTGGAAAAAGGGCCAAAGAAAAGATTGGCGTTTGTATTTTCCTTCATGTTCTTTTTTTGAATAGAGAGGAAAGATCCTAAAGTCACTCCTTGTTTCGGAACCTCCCCACATAACAAAGGGCCAAAGAATGGATTTAGCTTCATAAGTTTTGTATTTCCACTGCGAATAAACAGGAAAGAGCACATAACTTAGTTCTTGGTAAGATAGTTTGTTTCGGATTTTGCCGTAGATGGGAAAGATACTAAAATAGTTTTCCCTTTGGGATTCTCCTTTTCCCCAAATAAAAAGGGGAGTAAAAAGAATGTCTTCATCGGCATCCCCTTCTTCGTGTTTGAATCCAGTTCCACTAAAGAAAAATAAAGAAGACCAAGTATACCAGTAGTTGGTTTCTTCTTTATAGTAGAAAGGAGAGAGATAACTTTTAAAACGAAATGCATAGGTTTTGTCTTGGAAACCAATGTAAAATGGGCGGAAAGCTAAATAACTTTGGCGTCCCCTCGTTTCCGATTCATATAAAAACCAAAATTGATGGTAGTTGGATTTGATGTCTTCTGTAAACGAGTTGGGGAGTTTAGCAAAAACATTTGAGCTCAGAAAGAAGAGACAAAAAACAATTCCGAATTGAATTTTAAAGCGGGAATTCACGTAATTTCAATATCTTCAAGTTTCAAGAAAAGGAATCAAGTGATTTCATGATCCAAACCAAAATCGCACTGCTTTTCGGAGGTATCTCCGGCGAACATATCATCTCCATTCGGTCTTCTTATTTCATTTTCAATACAATCGATCGGGAGAAATACGAAATTTGTCCTGTTTACATTGACCAAACGGGAAAATTTTGGATTCCCAAACGAAAAGATGCCGTTTACCCAGACCCAACAGGCAAAACGGAAGACGATTTTTTAAAGGAATTTTCTTCTCTCAATCAAATTTCCGAATCAAGGTCTGGAGCCGGATTGTTAGAGCATGGATTTCAGGTCGCCTTTCTTGGATTACACGGTGGAGCGGGAGAGGATGGACGGATCCAAGGATTTTTAGATGTGTTAGAAATTCCTCATACAGGTTCGGGCGTTTTGGCATCAGCTCTGGCAATGGATAAATATAGAGCCAATCTCCTATTCCAAACCATAGGCATACCTGTGGCTCCTTTTGTGGATTTAGAAAGGGGAAAAACGGATGCAAGAAAAACAGTTTTAAACTTACCTTTTTCCTTTCCCGTCTTCATTAAACCGACGCTAGGTGGCTCCAGTGTCAATACTGGAATGGCAAAAACCCCGGAAGAGGCTATGGTTCTTGTAGATAAAATTTTTGTCTCCGAAGACCGGGTGCTCATCCAAAAGTTAATTTCGGGAACAGAAGTCTCTATTGGGGTTTTGGAAAAAAAGGAAGGAGAAAAACGAATTCCCTTTGCTCTCGTACCAACAGAGATTCGGCCTAAGTCTGAGTTTTTTGATTTTGAGGCAAAATACACTAAAGGGGGAAGCGAAGAAATTACCCCAGCACCTGTTGGTGATGAGATCACAAAAAAACTCCAAGAGTATACTTTAAAGTGTCATGAAGTGCTTGGATGCAAAGGATACTCGCGAACAGATTTTATCATTAGTGACGGAGTCCCTTATGTTTTAGAAACCAACACTCTGCCAGGAATGACTGGGACAAGTCTTATCCCCCAACAAGCAAAAGCGCTCGGGATAGAGATGAAAGAAGTATTTACTTGGCTTCTATCGATTGCTCTTTCTTAGGAAAGAAATACATTCCCACAAGGATGGCGATAAGACTGGCTATAGTTCCATAGAAGTGGCTTGTCATATCGTCGCCGTAAACTTCCAAAACAAGCCAAGTTCCAATTCCCACAAATAGAGAAAAAAGCGCAGCTCTTTCATCTGCCTTTTGACTCATCAGTCCAAATACCATTGGAATGAAAAGTGTGACAAGAGAGATCCCTCCTGAGTCTTCTACAAGGGCATAGATAGATGGTTTTCCGACAGCGAGTAAAAATGAAATTCCTGCAATGATAAGAACGGAAGTTCTTGAGAGAAGGAGTAACTTTTTATCATTCATATCTTTAAATGCGTATTTTAGAATATTCTCAGATAGAATGGAAGAGGGGGCAAGGATGGCTCCTGAGGCAGTGGAAAGAATCGCAGAGATGAGGGCTGAAAAAAATAAAATCTGCACCCAGGGGCTTGCAAACTTAGAAATCATTGTGGGGATGAGAAGTTGTCCTGTTTCTCCATGTAAATCAAAATCGGGAAGGAGACTTTTGGCATGGAGACCTAAAAACAAAGGGATAAGGGCAAAGAGTAGATACAAAACGGAAGAAAGATAAGAGGCGGTAATGGCCACTTTTTCGGATTTTGCTGACATCACCCTTTGGAAGATATCCTGTTGGGGTAAGGATCCAAAACCCACCACCATCCAAGCAGAAAGATACAAAGTCCATGCATGGTAATTGGGCTCTGGAAAAAAACGAAAGAACCCATCGGGTTTTTCTTGAATCGAAGTCCAAATTGGTTTTACTTCGTTTAACTCGAATAAAACGATCACAAGGCCTATGATGATGGAGATGGATTGGAAAAAATCCGTTAAAGAGACAGACCACATTCCCCCAAGATAAGTATAAAAAACAACAAGACAAGCACCGATGACTATGGCTGTGAATTGGTTGATTCCAAAGAGAATCTGCACCATAATTCCGAGTGCCACAAATTGTGCGGCCACCCATCCGAAATAGGAAAAAATCAAACAGATTCCGGCGATAAATTCCATCTTCTTTCCATACCGGTTTCTGTAAAAATCTCCAAAGGTAAGAATTTGCATTCGGTAGAGGTACTTTGCAAAAACGAGACCGAGTAAAAAAAGGCAAAGGGCTCCGCCAAACGGGTCTTGGATGACAGATAAAAACCCTCCTTTAGCAAATTCAACGGACGAACCAAGGATGGTTTCACTTCCAAACCAAGTTGCAAAAAGGGCGGCAGTAGAGATAGGAAGGGGAAGGCTTCTGCCGGCTAAGATAAAGTCACGAGAGTTTTTGACTTTTTTTGCCGCATACACTCCAATGGCGATCGTTATGAGTAGGTAACCAACAATGAAAACTGCTTGGAAACTCATTCTTTAAAATAAATCTTCTTCCACTGGTTTTGACGGCCCATCTTCTTTCTTTTTTTTGACCGCAGATTTTACGATTTCGCCACTCGGTGCTTTGGATAAAAATTCTATTTTTGCTTCTGCATCCACAAGTCGTTCAGAACAAACCTTCTTTAATTCCATTCCTCTTTCATAGGCCTTGATGGAATCTTCTAAGGAAAGGGTTCCTCTTTCTAATTTTTCAGCAATGTCTTCTAATTCACGAAGTGCTTCTTCAAAACTAATCGATTTTTTCTCTACCATTTTCGATTCCTATATTTTTTCTTTTACTTCTACTAGAAGTTTTCCATCGGAGAGGAATACTTCTAAACTTTCATTAACTTTGCTATTATGAATGGAGGATATGACTTGTTTGTTTTGGTTACGAACAACAGAATATCCACGTTTCAAAGTTCCCAGTGGAGAAAAGTGTTCTAGTCTTTGTTCTGCGAGAGTAAATTTGTTGTGAATTCTTTCTAAGTAGGATTTCCATTTTTGCGATAGATTATCCAATCTTTGGAATTCACTTTCCTTGCGAACCAAATAGTTTTTTCCGAGGAGTGAAATCTTTGTCATTAGTTCCTCGAGTGCTGTGGATCTGATTTCTAAAAGAGTTTTCGGATTTTGAAATACAGGCCTTGACACAACACCGGCCCACTTTTCTTTTCCAATTCGGATTACGTTTGTTAGTGCCGATCCAATCCGATCTTCCATTTCATCTAGACGGATGAGGGTGTCAGAAACATTGGGAATGGCAAGTTTTGCTGCGGCTGTAGGAGTGGGAGTTGTGGCATCTGCCGCAAGGTCAGTGAGGACTCTATCAATCTCATGGCCCACAGCTGAGATAATGGGAATCCTGGATTGGTAGTAGGCCATGACCACTGCTTCTTGGTTGAAAGCCATTAGATCCTCGAAAGAACCACCGCCCCGGCCCGCAATGATCACATCCACTTCCCATTTGGGATCATTCAGTTCTTTGATGGCTTCGATGATAGAGACTTCTGCTCCATCTCCCTGGACTAGGCAAGGGGAAACCAAAATTTGAATGGAAGGGTTTAGGTCGGTTGCAATTCGAATGATATCTTCTACAGCTGCCCCTTTGGGAGAGGTAACAATGCCTAGGCGTTTGGGGAATTTAGGAAGAGGGCGTTTGTGTGTGGCATCAAAAATCCCTTTATCCAAAAGTGCTTTTTTTAATTTTTCAATTTTGAGGAGGATGTCCCCCTCTCCAATTTCTTCAATCTTTTGAACTGTTAAACTATAATACCCACCAGGTTCATAAACAGAAACAGAACCATAAACCAAAATCTCCATTCCATTCCTAAGAGGTGTTCCGCGATAGTTTTTGGCTTGGAAGGAGAAAAAAGCACATTTGATCACACTTGCCTGATCTTTTAAAGAAAAATACATATGACCCGAACTATTGGTTTGCGAATGGTTGGATATCTCTCCTCGTACCCAAATGTTTTTGAATTCGGATGAATCTTGGAGTTTGGCTTTGATCAGCCGATTGACATCACTTACACTAAGGGAACTATCACTTGCTTCCATCTAAATTGTTTGAAAACGGGTCTCTCTAAAGATTTTCCAAAAATCCCAAAGGATGATGACAAGTGTCAAAGCCATTGGCCCAATGATGATCCCAGCGACACCAAACTCTTGTAAACCGCCAATAAGAGAAAGGAAAATTAAAAACGGATGTGTTTTTAATTTTTTATCCAAAATTTTTGGTTTTACTAAGTTTTCTAAAATCAAATAACTTGCGCCACCGGCAATCATAAAGAGAACACTTCCCGTCCAGTTTTCTTGCACAAGTCCAATGTACAAACCAATAGGTAACCAAACAACCGATGTTCCCACAACAGGGATGAGTGAGAAAATGGTGGCGATACTCGAAAGTAAAAACTTATTGGAAACAGAAGTAAAGAGTAACAATACGTAGACGAGTGCTCCTTGTATCAGGGAAATAAATAGGTTTCCCATCATTACAGTGCGAATGGCTTCTTCAATGCGCCTGCCCAGTCTTTCTTCAATTTCCGTGGGGAAAGGAAGCAAAACAAAAAGTGCATGTTCCATCCGACTTCCTTCTTTATATAAAAAGAAAAGCAGAATGAATGTAAAAAATGCATTAAAAATGATGGCACCAGGCACTTCAAACGAACCGAGTAAAAAACCAGAAGAGTTTTTGAGTAAACTATAAATGGAATCTAAGTTTAAGATATCCATATGTTGCCCGACATATTCCCGGTACAACAAAGGAAGTTTGATCCAAAAAAATTCATTTTCTGTAAAGAAGTCTGTCAGCATCGGGCTATTGAGTAACAAAGCAACTATGGATTCTTCTGTGAGTTGGTTTCTGATGTAACTGACTAAGTTTAATGACTCTCGAATCAAAGTGGAAACTATCAAGTAGGAAGGGATAAACACTCCCGCAAGCATAAGGATCACCATGATATAGGGAGAAAGACCATGAAACTTAACGCCGAGTAAATTTTTTAGTTTTTTATGAATCTTTCTTGTTGTAAGGTAAAACAAAATGGCAAGGAAGCTCGCCCAAAGAAAAGGTTTGAATACAAAAAATAATGTAAAACAAGTTCCTATAAATATGGCACTGAGTAGGAGGTAGACAATAATTTCGTTTTTGTTTTTAATCCAATTCATCGTTAGTAACTGGAATGTTTTCTAAAGTAAAATCGTAAATAACGGGAAGAACCATCGTTTTCAGAGACAACGATGGAGAGCGATTTTTTGATAAAACCTTCCAATAAATAAGTGATCTCCCCATTTTTTTCGATTTTGTCTATGAGTTTCCAATCACCTTGGGAGGCTCGGGTTTCAATGCGTTTGAGAATGGTTTCCTTACTTTCTTTCGACTCCACTAAAATATAGGCTTCTTTGGTATGAATGTGGCTTGTTTTGAATTCACTCGATTGAAGGAATTCGGCATTTTCAGGGAAGAACGACTGCGGGAAAGCAGGTGGTGCGTTTGTTGGGTATTTTGTGACTATGATTTGATCGAAGCGATAGACTTCTGTTTGGGTGGTAGGAGTACAAGCCCAGAGAAAAAGCAATAAAATAGGCAAAATTCGAAGCATTACGGAAAGCAAATGTGGGACTAGTGATTCCTTCCATTCATTTTTTTAAATCTTTGTTGCCTTCGTTAGAGAATCGATATCTTTTTCGTTGTGTTGGATTTCTTACAGTTTGATGCCTTTCTGACTCGGATTCTAGAGTTACCACCCCTCGTATTATGGGCTTTCTTCTGTTTTTCAAACTTTTTGGAGAATGTATTCCCACCTTGGCCTGGTGACACGGTCACAGTTTTTTCCGGATTTTTGGCATCCAGTGCTGGCTCACCTTTGTCATTTGTTTCTGTAGTGATGGCTACGTTTCTCGGAAACCTACTTGGTGCCCTGGTCATGTATTTTTTTGGGGAGAGGATCCTTCATTTTCTAAAACGATCGCGGTTCCCTTTTTTATCTGCTCTTTATCAGGAAGAGAATTTACGTAAGACTTTGATTTGGTTTCGAAGGCATGAAATTGTGGTAGTTTTACTTTCTAGATTTTCAGCCGGAATTCGATTCTTTGTTTCTATTGTTGCTGGAATGAGCAAAATGAACATCATTAAATTTGTTTCATTGTATACGATTGCCATCTCCCTCTGGTGTGGGATCCTCCTTTTTGGCGGTTCAGTTTTGGGAACCAACTGGAACCAAATCGTTGTTATGTTATCGTATTACAACCAAACTATCGGATTCATACTTATTTGTTTATTCTTGTACTTTCTATACCAAATTAAGAAGAAAAGAAATACAAAGTTGACATGATTCCCCTTTCTGTTAGGGTTTTCAGCCATGGACTCTTGGGGAAATATAGCGTTTGATTTTTATACATTCGGCTCGCTTGTCGGTGTGATTTTTACTTTTTACAATGCACAATTTTTTTTAACGGTTAAAGAAAAATCAGAGGCAACCTACCAATTGGGTATGGGAACTCTTTGGCTTGGGCTCTTCCATTTAGGTTACATGATTAATTTTTCCTTTATGGGACCTGCTGCCGCCTATATGCGATGGCTTGTGATCATTGGTGCGATGGCCGGTGCTTCTTACCTTACTAGTTTTTTCTTAAGTTATCCAGAAGTATACTTTCCCAGATTAAAAAAATATCTTTTTTGGTTAATGAACTCCATTGTTGTGCTCGTTACTGGGTATTTTGTCTACATTAGCCTAACGGCCGGTAGATTGTATTTCTTTAGTGGGCATTATTGGGACTTTCCAGTTCTTGCCTTCTATAAAGTTTATGCGGTCATCGTTTTAGTTTTTTTTGTTACCTTTTCTTTGGTTGCATTAGTTCAGATTTTTAAAATGCCTAAAGAATCAAGGTTTGCTACGATAAGCATCCTGATTGCATTTATCCTCGTAACCATCATTCCGGGGATTATGAATGCCCAGTCGAGAGACGGTGCGATTGGACGGGGTATATACCAAACCATCACGGATCTTGTATTGGTTGTTGGTCTGTTTGTTGCCAATGTTGTCTATATCAATAACACAAAAGATAAAACAACGATTATCTCACGGATCATAGGGATCTCACTTGCTTCGTTTTTGTTAGTATTACAATTGGTTGCATATGTTGTTATCCAGCAATCGGAAGCTAATTATGATATGGTACATACGGCCAGAGCCAAGAATTTTATTGCTGGTTTAGAAACAGATCAAGTTCCTAGTTTTCATTATACTTATGATACCAATCAAAAAGAATTTGTTCGGAAAAAAGGAGCAACAGAATCTGCGGTCGACCCTGAAGGTTATGAATCAGAGTATTGGAATTATTGGGCTTTGGAAACTATCCTCTCCTACAAACAAAGTAAGGACTGGAAAGAAAAAACAGAGAACCTACTTTCGTCACTTCCAAACACAAGTAAAGGTTATGCGGCAGAAATCAAAAGATTATTGGCATTAGACACCGTGACAAAACCGGAAATCTTAATTCATGAATTAGAATCGGAAAAAAGGAAAATTCTCTACACAAGGAACAAACTAAGAGAAATACCGGCGAAGAATTTTTCGGATAATGCAGATTCTCTTGTTTCTAAAAAAGAGGGACCTCTATCCGGTTTTTATGGAGAGGCACGATCCGTCCTTGATTCTAATCTCCCAGAAGAGAAAAAATCGGAAATCCTTGACCAGATGTTTTCACCTATGCCAAACCATGGTGACAGAAACTATCGAGGCCGCGTAAAATTTCCAGAAAACAATCCAGAATATTCGTTTTACGTAAGTTATTTGATAGTCGACAAAGCAAACGGACTTGTTCATGAAGTGGGATACCCATACCTAGATTACCGGGAATTCCAAGAGGAGGTGACACTTCCTTGGATCATTGGTGTTTTATCCCTGGCTGTTCTTGTGATTTTTGGATACAGGTTATTCTTTCTTATTGCACTCCTAAGGCCTATTGAACAAATCATCGAAGGTTTGACTGAGGTAAATTCCGGAAACTTAGAACATCGCCTTACGGTTCATGTAGAAGATGATATTGGGTTTATGGCACGTTCCTTCAACCGAATGGTTCGCTCCATCCAAGCCGCAAGGAAAAAATTGGAACAGTATGCGGACCAATTGGAAGTTAAGGTGCAGGAACGTACCAAGGAATTGGAAAATACACTTAAGGAAGTCCAATCCTTAAAACACCAACAAGATGGAGACTATTTTTTAACTTCTCTTTTGTTACAGCCATTTAACGCAAATCATGCGAAACATGATAATGTCCATATTGATTTTTTACTAGAACAAAAGAAAAAATTTACCTTCCGTCAATATGAAAAGGAAATCGGTGGAGATTTAAATATCGCCAACCAAATTTTCCTAAACAATCGTTCCTATACAGTTTTTCTGAATGCTGATGCTATGGGAAAATCAATGCAGGGTGCTGGTGGTGCACTTGTTCTTGGTTCTGTTTTTGAGTCTATCATCACAAGGACCCAACTTTTGGGTGAGGCCAGAAATACTTATCCAGAACGTTGGATCAAAAATACATTTTTAGAACTTCATAAGATCTTTGAAGGTTTTGACGGGTCTATGCTTGTTTCGCTTGTACTTGGACTGATCGATAATGATACGGGTCTATTATACTTTATCAATGCAGAACATCCGTGGATGGTTCTTTATCGAGATGGGATTGCCAGTTTTATTGAAAATGAATTGATGTTTCGAAAATTAGGAACTTCAGGAGTTCAGGGAAATCTTTATATCAAAACCTTCCAGCTAGAACCCGGAGACATTCTGATTGCCGGTTCCGATGGTCGCGATGATTTACTGATTTCCCATACCGCCGATGGTAAACGAGTGATCAACGAAGATGAAAGGTTATTCTTAAAAGTTGTGGAATCGGGAAAGGGTGAGCTCGATAAAATTTATGATGAATTGGCTAAATACGGAAGTCTCACCGACGATTTATCCTTGTTACGCGTTTCTTATATCGAAGAAAAAGAACGTTACAAAATTGAGAAAGAGCGTTTGAAAGAAATCCAAGCCCTTCTGCTAAAAGCAAAAGAAGCCAGTGAATCCTCTGATTTACAAGAAGCAGTTGCCTATCTCGAGGAGGCCAACTCCTTAGAAGAGAATATCCCTGAAATCAAAAAGAAATTCATCCAACTCTATTTAAAATTAAAGGACTACGGTAATGCCAAAAAAATGGCTAAAGACTACAGTTTGTTAAAACCAATGGATACGGAGATTATGTACATCACTGCGTTTTGTGCTCGCAAAGTTGCCGATGTCAAAACAGCAATTGATTTTGGGGAACGAGTGCGCCTTCGTGACCCGAACCATGTCAAAAATTTAATCAATTTGGGACAAACCTACTTGGCGGATAAAAATTTGGATCGGGCAGAGAATATTCTCAGTTCCGCTTTGGAGTTAGATCCTGAAAATCCTAGTTTGCAACGGCTTCTTGACCACATTCGGAAGAAACAAAACAAACAAGATGTTGTAAGTTAGAGTCTAAGGTTTACATTGAGTGAATCATTTGAGATTGCGATCTCCCATAGTTTTAAGGACTTTAGGAAGGAAGAATGGAACCTTCTGGTTTCGCCAGATTCGGTCTTTCAGGAATATGAATTTTTATTTGGATTAGAAAAGACCGGTTGTATTGGAAATTCGGACTGGTCCCCAGTCCTTATCTCTGCTAGGCGAGAAGGGCAACTCTTCGGAGTCCTACCGGCTTATGTAAGAACTGATTCTTACGGGGAATATATTTTTGATTTCCAATGGGCCAATGCCTTTCACAGGGCAGGGATTCCTTATTACCCAAAACTGACCGTAGCAGTTCCCTTCACTCCCGTGACGGGAAGTCGGATATTACTCCATCCAGATCTAACAACCAAACAAAGGGAGATTTTAAGTTCAGATCTATTGCAAAGATTAATCCTCTTTGGAAAGGAAAAGGAAACCTCTTCGGTTCATATTCTTTTTTGTAAAGAAGAAGAACAAAAGCTAGGTGTCGCAAATTCATTTGCACCTAGGCTCTCTCATCAATACCATTGGTTTAACAAAGGTTTTGTGAATTTTGAGGAGTTTTTAGCGACACTTGTAAAGGATAGAAGAAAAACCATCCGCCAAGAACGTCGGAAAATTTCTGAGTCAGGGCTAACCATTCAAACTCTGACTGGAGATGGAATTACAGAAGACCATGCACATATATTTTATGAATTCTACAAGGACACCCATTCCAAAAAATGGGGACAACCTTACTTAAATCGTCAATTTTTTATAGAAATGTATCATCACTTTCGCCATAGGCTTATGTTAGTTTTGGCATCGGATCCATCGGGTAAACCAATCGGTGGGAGTTGGAATGTATTTCGAGATGGGTTTTTATTTGGAAGGTATTGGGGGGCTTTGGAGCATGTTCCCAATTTGCATTTTGAATGTTGTTATTACCGATTGATCGATTTTGCCATTGAGCATAAAATGGAACGAGTGGAAGCCGGGGCCCAAGGGGAACATAAATTCCTTCGGGGGTATGAAGCGGTTCCTATGTATAGTTTGCATCATATTTACAATGAACAGGGCAGGGCCGCCATCGAATCCTATTTGGAACGAGAGATTGCTATGGAAAGGGAAAATATTTCCGCTTACAATGCGCAGTCACCTATTAAGGCTCTGCGGGAGGGATAATGTCAGATCCAAAAAGAAAATCCTACACGGACATGAACGTAGAACTTCTCGAAAGAGAAAAACAAAAGCAGAAATTGAAAAAACCGGATCGTTATAAGGTGATTCTCATCAATGATGATTACACTCCTCAGGAATTTGTCGTTTATGTTCTTGCTAATGTTTTTCGGAAATCTATGGAAGAATCTCGTCAAATTATGTGGAAGGCGCATACTTCGGGATCAGCAGTTTGTGGGGTGTATTCTTTAGACATTGCAAGAACCAAAGTAGCGGAAGTCCACAAACTGGCAGAAGACGCAGGGCATCCATTACAATGCCAGTTGGCAAAAGAGGAGGACGAATGAATCTTTCCACCGATTTAGAAAAAAGTCTGGAGCTTGCAGGAAAAGAAGCATCCAAATACCACCATGAATTTATTACATTAGAACATTTGTTATATGGCCTTACTTACAATGAAAAAACTAAAGAAGTTCTAGTGAATGTGGGTTGTGATTTGGATCTCCTCCGAAAAGAGCTGACCGAATATTTTGAAGAAGATCTTTCCACAATCGCCGTTCCCAATTTAAAAATCCAACCGCGTTATACCGTGGGAGTTCAGTTTGTTATCCAGTTTGCAGCCTTTCATGTGCAAAATTCCGGCAAAGACGAAGTGGACGGAAACAATGTGCTTGTGGCACTTTTTCGAGAGGAAGATAGCCAGGCCTATTACCTTCTCGCCAAACAAGAAGTAAACAGACTCGATGTAATCAAATACATTTCCCATGGAATCAAAAAAGAAAAAGATTCCGAGGAACCTGAGTTTGCAGAAGAAACGGATGCCGGTGAAGCGGACGCAAGCTCCCGTAAATCTGCATTAGAAAAGTTTTGTGTGAATCTTACCGAAAGAGCCAAACAAGGAAAACTAGATCCTTGCATTGGGCGAGAAGTAGAAATCGAAAGAACCATTCATATTTTATCGCGTCGTCGTAAAAACAATCCCATCTTTGTCGGAGAAGCGGGTGTGGGAAAAACTTCCATTGTGGAAGGAATCGCCGAACGCGTAGTCAAAGGTCTTGTCCCCAAAAGCCTTTTGAATATGGAAATTTATTCTTTGGACATGGGTCTTGTCATGGCGGGAACCAAATTCCGTGGAGAATTTGAAGAACGCCTGAAGGCCATCTTACAAGAAGTCGTCGGAAAACCAGAACGTATTATCTTTGTAGATGAAATTCATACCATTGTGGGTGCCGGTGCTGTATCTGGGGGAAGTTTAGATGCTTCCAATCTAATGAAACCTGCCCTTGCCAATGGAGAATTAAAATGCATTGGAACCACCACGTATAAAGAGTATAAATCGATCTTTGAAAAAGACCATGCTCTTTCCAGACGATTTCAAAAAATTGAAGTCTCTGAACCTTCTCGGGAAGATGCGATTGAAATTCTAAAAGGTCTAAAACCCAAATACGAATCTTTTCACGGAGTCACTTACAGCGTGAAGGCCATTGAGGCTTGTGTGGATTTATCCAGTTTGCATCTTCGGGACCGGTTTTTACCAGACAAAGCCATCGACTTAATGGATGAATCCGGCGCCTTTGTCAAGTTACGCGATGAGAAAAAGGAAAAACCTCGAAAACAGGTTGGGATCTCTGAAATTGAAACCCTGGTAGCAAAGATTGCCAAAATACCGGAAAAAACTGTCAAGGCAGATGACAAAAAGAAATTGGAACATCTGGATTCTGAGATCAAGTCCGTTGTTTTTGGTCAAGACCATGCCATAGAACAAGTGGTAGATGCCATTCACTATTCTCGTTCCGGTCTTAGTGACGAAGGAAAACCCATAGGTAGTTTTCTTTTTGTAGGTCCCACTGGTGTTGGGAAAACAGAAGTAGCAAAAACTTTGGCAGAGAAAATGGGAGTGGAATTTCTTCGCTTTGATATGAGTGAGTATATGGAAAAACATTCTGTGTCTCGCCTGATTGGAAGTCCTCCCGGATATGTGGGATATGACCAAGGGGGTCAACTTACAGATGCCATTGCCAAAAATCCCCACTGTGTTTTGTTATTCGATGAGATCGAAAAAGCACATGAAGATATTTATAATATTTTACTCCAGGTGATGGATCATGCCACACTTACGGATAGCACTGGTAAAAAAGCTGACTTTCGTAATGTGATCCTAATCCTAACGACCAATACAGGAGCTCAGGAAAGTTCCAAACCACTTCTCGGTTTTGATACAGATAGGTATGATGATCGGTCCTTGAAAGCCATCGAACGGACATTCACGCCTGAATTTCGAAATCGTTTGACTGCGGTTGTCGAGTTCAACGTTCTTTCCATCTCTGTGGTAGAACTTGTGGTCAAAAGAATGTTTCGCAGTTTACAAGCCAAAGCCGAAGAAAAAGGGATTCATTTGGAATTGTCAGAGAAAGCGGTCCGTTATTTGGCCGAGACTGGTTATGACAAAGCCATGGGAGCAAGGCCCATCCAACGGATTCTCAACTCTGAGATTGGAAAACCCCTTTCTAAAAAAATTCTTTTCCACAAAGACAAGGTAAATCGCTACCTTGTGGATGTGATAAAAAAAGAGGGGAAAGAAATTTTGGAAATCCAAGAAGTGAATTCGTAAAAACTTTCTTTCTCTTAGGGATGCAGTCTACCGAGTATCTCATCTTCTTTTTTGAAGGTGAGATATCCAAAAACAAAAGCTCCAAGTACTGAACCTAAAAACAAATAGAATGGTATGTGGAGACCCACTTCTTCTGGTTTTACGAAGTCATAAAAATAACGTTTGGGATCCAAATACCCCCAGATCACAAAAACAACAGATACCATTTGGCTTGCGAAAAACCAAAACCTCGTCCATTGGGATTTCCAAAATCCGAGGAAAAAAAAGTTAAGAAGACCCAGGAGAATGAACACCGAATTTAATTTGGGTCCAAGCGAAATGGATTCTTTAATTTCAAAAAAACGAATCTCATAAGAAAACCAAGGAAGGATAGAGAAGAGAAGTTGTAAGAATAAAAATATAAAGAATACTTTATCAAAAAAAAGTTTCGTTTCCCAATAACGATAGAGAGAAAGGAAAATTCTTTTTGTTAAAAACCACCAAGCAAGGATTAGTTCAGGAACAAAAAGAAATGATTCTTTGGTGAACTGAAAAACAGCCATACATTTAATCAAAAAAGAATTTGTCATTCGACCTCGGTCACCACTTCCAATTCCACACAGGCATCCAGTGGGAGGGAGCTCACTCCAATCGCAAACCTTGCATGTTTTCCTTTCTCTCCAAAGATTGCGGCTACAAGTTCAGAGGCACCATTGGCCACCAAATGGTGTTCGGTAAATTCAGGACTAGAGGAAACAAAGACACCTAACTTCACAATGGATGTGATTTGGTCTAAAGATTCAATATGAAGTAAGATAGCGGCAAGGGCATTCAATAGGCACTGTTTGGCCTCTTCTTGTGCTTCGGCGAGGGTGACATCCTTTCCTACCTTTCCTGTTTTCCGCAATTTTCCAGCAACGAGAGGTAATTGTCCGGAGGTAAAAATTAGGTTTCCAACTCGTTTGGAAGGGATATAAGCAGCAAGAGCTGCCGGAACAGGGGGGATTTCTAAACCCAATTGTTTTAAATTGTCTTGGATAGGCATTGGATTCCAGGCTAGAGGGGCCTCGTGTAAGGGACAAAATTTTTTTTATAAAATCATATAAAATAGAAAACATTCTTGACGATTGGCAGTCAAATGTATAGAGTGCTAATAAAAATAGCAATCAAGAAATATGAGTGCTAATAAGGAGAATGAGCATGTTGTTCCGAATTCTAGACCCACAAACGAAAGCAAATCAGTTCTGGAGAGACTTTGACCGGTTGAATGATGAGTTGACCCGATCCATTTTGGACAGCCAATTCGGTTCTGCCTCGAATTTCCCTCCTGTGAATGTTTATACAAAGGAAGATGAAGCCCTGGTCACTTGTCTGCTCCCTGGAATCGAAGCTGACCAAATCGATATCAATGTAAAAGATAATCTTCTTTCCATTCATGGAAAGAAAAAACCGGAAGAACTGGCGGAAGGTACAGAAGTGCATCGTCGTGAAATCTTTAATGGAGAGTTTCATCGAACTTTGGAACTACCATTTCGCGTCGATCAGGATCATGTCCTTGCAAAATTCACAAACGGCGTTTTAAACATCCACCTTCCTCGCAGAGAAGAAGACAAACCTAAAAAAGTATCCATCATTGCTGGTTAAGGAGAGAATTATGAATACACTCACAAAGGAAAACAAAGAAGAAGTTACACAAAAAGCAGAAGAAAAAGACGTAAAGGCATCTGCAAAAGTTTACTCACCAAATGTGGATGTCTTCGAAACCGAAGCGGAACTTCTATTTCGTGTGGAAATGCCTGGGGTTGACCAATCTTCTGTGGAGATATCGATTGAAAAAGACCAACTCATGATAGAAGGAAAGTTTGTTCCACAAGCGGAATCTCGAGGCCAAGTGCGACTTGCAGAATACAGAGAAGGAAACTATTTCCGTAAATTTACCATTGGGAAGGCGATTCATTCTGACAAAGCAACGGCAAAAATGAAGAATGGGATTTTGGAACTAACCATTCCCAAAATGGAGCCGAAAAAAACAAAAATCGAAATCCAAAAATAAGTAATTCTTTGTTAGGTGTTTGGTAATCCCTAATGGAATTTTATCCCAAACCCGGTTTGTCAATTCTGGCAAGTCGGGTTTTCTTTTATATAAGGCTCAGCTCAGTTGCATTTTTTTATAAAAGGGTACGAAGTGTTTCTAGCAATTGTTTGTTTTCTTCTGGAGTTCCAATGGTGATCCGAATGAAATCTTTGGATATTCCCGTAGAGAAATAGCGAATGAGAATGTTCTTTTCTTTTAATTGTAAATAAAGACTTTCCGGAGAGATTCCCACTTTTGGTTTACAAAATAGAAAATTGGTAGAAGAGTTTGGAATGGAAAATCCTAGGGACTCCAATTCTTTTTTTAACTTTATTCTTTCCTGGATCACAAGGGAACGTTTTTCTAAAAAGTATTCTTTGTCTGCATACGAAGCTTCGGCAACTACTTGTTCTAAAATTCCCACATTGTAAGAATCTTTCAGTTTGCGAATCCAATTGATGACATCGAGGGATCCGACTAGATAACCCACCCGAAGTCCTGCAAGCGCATAGGATTTGGAAAAGGTGCGGGAAACCACTAGATTTGGATGGTTTTTAATCTCAGAAATTAAACTAGCGTTAGGCTCAGTAAAATCAATATAGGCTTCGTCAGAAAGTACAAGTCCTGGAAAATTTTCGACTAAGTTTAAAAGTTTTGATTTTTCTTCTTCCACACCGGTTGGTGCATTTGGGTGGGCAAAACAGAGTAACTTACCTTTTTCTTTTAATAAAGATTCAAAATCAAAATGTAAATTAGGTAGGAGGGGAACCGCTTTGTAAGTAGCTCCTACCATCATTTGTTCTGTCAGGACTGGATAGTAAGAATAAGTAGGGTCTGGCGCCACAACCACATCCCCAGGTCCAATCAATGTATGGAATAACATCCGTAAGGCTTCATCCGAACCATTGGTGACTAAAATTTGGTTGGGATCCAAATCATAATCATGGGCGATGAGCTCTTGAAGTTTCCTTGCGTGGTAGTTGGGATACTTTCGTAAAACACCCGTTAGCATGACTTTCTCTACCGCATCTTTGGTTTTGGGAGAAGGTGGGTAGGGGTTCTCGTTGGTATTGAGTTTGATGGTAGATGTGCTAAGACCTGGTTGTTCGCCAGGAGTGTATGGTTTGAAAGTTAGTAACTCTTTACGCACCAATGTTTCCATAGAAAATGTTTCGTTTGGACTTGTCATTGGATTATAACCGATTCAGGGCATTGATATAGGCTTTCGCACAGGCTTCTATGATATCTGTGGAATCACCTTTTCCAACCACTCGTCTTTCCCCATCTTCCAAAGTCACAGAAGCTTCTGCCATGGCATCGGTTCCTTCCGTCACGGGAGAAATCACTAGCCGAGATAAGAGTGGTGAAAGTCCAGTCACTTGGTTTATGGCTTTAAAGATACTATCCACAGGCCCATCCCCATGTGCTTCTCCTTGTTTAGTCTCTCCTTTGATAAGTAATGAAATTTTAGAATCAGGAGTTTTGCTCGTTCCCGTATTTTGTTCAAAGGAAACAAGTCGGTAGGTTTCATCTACTTGGGAACGACTGATTTCTCCTTGAAAAAGGGCCGCAATGTCTTCATCAAAGACTTCCTTCTTTTTATCAGCAATCTCAAGGAAACGGTTGTAGGCGTTATCAATTTCTTCCGGTTTGGGATCAAAACCCATACGGATGATTCGGTCTTTGAATCCCGCTCGGCCAGAGTGACGACCAAGAACCATACGATTGGATTTGAGTCCCACAGATTCAGGCGTCATAATTTCATAAGTTTGTCTATTTTTGATCACACCGTCTTGGTGGATTCCAGACTCGTGAGCAAAGGCATTCGCACCCACAATGGCTTTGTTCGGTTGAACTACCATACCCGTTGTGGTTTTGACCAAATGAGAACCGCGAGTGATGAGAGTGGAATCAATTCTTGTTTCCACGCCAAAGGCATCCTTTCTTGTTTTTAAAGCCATCACCACTTCTTCCATGGCAGTGTTACCGGCACGTTCGCCGATCCCGTTGATCGTACATTCAATTTGACGACCTCCCGCAAGAACCGTTGCAAGGGAATTGGCAACAGCAAGACCGAGATCGTTATGGCAATGGGCAGAAAATATTACTTTGTCTGCACCCTTCACTTCTTTTTTTAAGAAACGAAATAGATCCATATATTCTTGTGGGGTGGTATAACCCACAGTGTCTGGAATGTTGATGGTGGTTGCGCCTTCTTCGATGACTGCTTCGACTAACTCGCGTAAGAATTCCCATTCCGAGCGAGTGGCATCCTCTGGTGAAAATTCAACATCGGTGACAAAGTCCCGAGCCATCTTGACGGCAGTTCTTGCCATCTCCAAAACTTCCGCGGGAGACTTACCCAACTTGTGTTTCATGTGGATGGGAGAGGAAGCTATGAAGGTATGAATTCTTTTTAATTTAGCAGGTTTTAGGGCGTCTCGTGCGGCTTCCAGGTCAGGACGAAGGGCTCTAGCGAGCCCACAGATGATTGGTCCTTCGATTTCCCGAGCGATTCTTTCTACAGCTTTGAATTGTACAGGAGAAGAAACTGGAAATCCAGCTTCGATGATATCAACTTTCATTCGGGCAAGGTGTTGGGCAATTTCCACCTTTTCATCTTCACTCATCGCAGCCCCGGGGCATTGTTCCCCGTCCCTTAAAGTGGTATCAAATATGCGTACGTAATCTTCCATCTCCTTCCAGATCATAGGTTCGCTTCACTCTGTCAAGTGCGTATGGAATGCACCTGTGATCCAACGGTAGGGTTTCCCATCTTTCCCTATGGGGCTGGGTTTTTGTTTTCCTTCGCTCCAAAACCGGATGGGTTTTTCCAAATCGTAGGTCACTTCTTTGTCTGTGACGGAGGATAACCTGGATTGAACTTCTGCTCTCGGAGACGGGAGGTGGAAAAGGAGGGCCATCACTCCTCCCAGGGCCAGTAAGAGAACCCAGGGGGAAATCCCTTTGGTATAAGAACCAAGAACCAAACTGATTCCAAAGAGAGCAAAAAACCAGAGGGGAAATGAATACCGAATGGGATAGGGATGGAGGTATGTGAACCTTCCCACAAGTAGGAGGAGTCCGACTAGGACCGGAAAAAAGACAATAAGGAGGTGGCGGATGAGTTTAGGAAATTTTGGATAAGTAAAAAAGAGCAAACAAATTAAGAAAAGAATCGATTTTCCTTGGTAGTAGATATGTTTCGAAAAGTCCCAAAGGTAATTTCCAGAGAGTTGCAAACTACTTTCTAAAGTTTGGCGTGTTAGATAATTCCCGAGAATTTGGAAACTTCCGGGAATCAGAAAGATCTGTCTCAAACCGAGGAATGTGAGTTCATTGAAGAGAAGAAAAAATATTATTAAAATCCAAAAACGTTTCTTTTGGAAGTAAGAAATTCTCTCCGAGAGAGGCATCTTAGAATCCCAAATTCGAACCACAAAAAAAGCGATGGCACCCACTGAAAACGAAAAACGATCCGAGAGATAAAGCAGGGAAAAACTAAAGAAAAAGAAGGCAGTTAAATGATTGGGAAGATACTGGTGAGAACCATTCCCTCGGTGATCCTTTTCTCTGTCGTTTAACACCGAATAAAGATACATGGCAAGGAGAAGTGAGAAAAAAAAACCTGTGCTGTGGTGTGCCTGCGATAGAAAATATACAAAAGGAAGGGGATTGTCTCCAATCCAATATCCGAGGAGAGAAAGTAGGATCAAAAGAAACTCGAAACGAAAGAGAAACTCTAGTGACTCTGTTTTGGTTGTATACTTGGAAATAAAAATGGAAATTCCGAGTAACACAAAGAACATTTGGAGAGTTCCATACGCTGAAGGAATATATAAAAAGGGAACAAATGGATAGAGGATTAGATTTAAAAATAAATCAGGGAAAAAATAGGGAGATGGAGGCAAATACCAGTGAACCATCCCTTGTCCCGAAACTAAATCCCTTGATAATAAAGGAAGGTAGAGATTGTCTGCGGAATGGAGGGATTCGAAATAAATAGTTTCACATAACAGAAAGTTAATGATACCGGAAACCAAGAAAAATAAAAAAAAATAAAATCGCGATGGGGATTGGATCGACATAGGATTCTAAATAGGGAACCTCAACATAACGAAACGAGTTCCTTGCATGATGAATGATAACAAAAACATGAATTTAATCTTTCCTCAGTTCTTCTCTGTCAATTTAGACGGAGGCGAGGACACAACGATTCCACTTCGATTTTACCTATCGTTTCTCGGGGGGACTGTCCTAAAAGAAAGTTTTGGTCATTCAGAATTGAAATTGGAATCGGGGGAATGTTTGGTCTTTTCCAAAGCTACAGAACATTGCCCGGTGCGTAAAGGAACCATCACTCTTATTTGTGACACAACCACCCTCAACCACTCCAATTTTTCTTCACTCAAACTGGTTCAATCCATTCCAGACAAAAACTATTCGTTGTATGAAGATCCTTGGGGAAATTGGGTCTGGTTTTATTTTTTAGATTCTAAAAATTCCGCCAAACGGTCAGGATAGTCTGTAATGAGACCCGCCACTCCTACCTCTAATAGCTGGCTCCATTCTTCTTCCGTATTGGTGGTATATGGAATCACAAGTAAGGATTCTTCCTTTAGGCTTTGAACAAACTCTTTTGTACAGGCAGAAAGATGGGGAAGGATTAAATCCGGTTCATAATCCATATAACTCTTGTTTAGCGAATCTCCTTTTGCCACGAGAAGGCCACGTAATACTTCGGGTTCTTCGATTCTGATCAGATCCACAAGATCCCAATCAAAACTACTAACCCAAATGCGATCACTGAGTTTGTATTTCCGAATCAGTTTGACAAGGGCCGATGTTAGAGCCTGCCTTTCCTCTTTTTTACCTTCACTTTTCATTTCAATATCAAAAACAGTATTTTCAGGAAGGGTTTGAATCACTTGGGACAGAGTCGGAATTTGTTCTCCTTCAAAGGCTTCTTCAAAAAAACTTCCCGCATCGAGTTCCGCAAGAGCCCGGTATTTATAATCCGCCACTTTTCCTTTCCCGTCGGTGGTTCGATCCACAGTGAAGTCATGGATGACCACAAGTTCGCCAGAGGCACAGAGCATGGTATCCAATTCAAAAAATCTTGTGGAATCAGATCCCACAAGAAAGGATACAAGAGTGTTTTCTGGAGCAAGACCCCTTGCACCTCTATGTCCGATATTGGCAGGAGTTTTGCCGAGGATGGCTTTGATTCTTTCGATTCTTGGTTGGAACATAGTCGCCTTACCCTGGTTGGATGGTGGATTCCAATCCTTCTTCTTCCATCGCTGATCGGAACATTTGTTTCTTCAATGTTTCCCCCAAATAACGATCAATGTAGATATGGATGGCATAGAGAAGTGGTGTGATAAGGATAGCCACACCCATCTTGTATAAAAAGTTTGTGTTGGCAATGGCGATCAGTTTGGAGACGGGATGGTATTTTCCCAGAGCGATAAAGATTACCACATAAGAATCAATCAGTTGGGAGATGATGGTGGAACCGGTAGCCCTTAGCCATATATGTTTACCGGCAGTTTTTTTCCTAAGGAAATGGAAAGTATGAAGGTCAATCATCTGCCCAATCATATAAGCAATGATGGAACCTAAAATCACAAGGCCAGAATTGGCAAACACTCGTTCGAAGGAGGCATCATCAATCGGGGATTCGGGACTTGCCGGAATTTGGATGTCGATGACAATGAGAAGGTAAGCAAGTCCAATCATCACCATACCAAGAAAGGTTGTGGCTCGTACTACCTTTCTACCATAGTATTCGTTTAAAAGGTCTGTGATGATGAAAGTGACAGGAAAAGGGATAACCCCCATAGTCATCGTGAATCCGAAGGCAAAAAATAATTTACTACCGGTAAGCTCCGCAAGCAAAAGAAAGGTTAGAAAAAAACTAAGAAGAACCGTATATAGAATGACCGGTTTTTGTTTGAGAACATGCATAAATTTCTTTTTCCTTTCCTTTGAATTTAGACTAGGAGAGAATCCCTCCTGAAAAATCATGGGATGAGAAATAGGGTCTTGCGTGTTTCTAATATTCTCTACTCTTTTTTTCATCCGCGTTCGATAATCATACTAGAAGTAATATATGCCCGAATCTGAAAACTCATCCTCTTCCAAACATCCTCTGTCTAATGCAGCTAAATATTCCTTATTATTTGCCTCTTGGGTCTTTTTATCCGCCATCTCCTTCTATTTAGGAATGAATTTAATCCAAACGAGTGGAACCGCCCTTGTTTTGAAAGACGCGCCCAAAATGGGGAATGCCAATCCAAGTGTAGTCGAAGCTTCGACTCCCTCTCTTGGCACTCCCTCCGAGATGGAAACAAAAGAAAACTCAGAGTCCCAAACAACCCAAACCGTAGAAGAATCTGTTGATTTACCGGGTTTCCTTCCAGATGAGAATGTAACATTTCGTTCCTCCGCCTGGTCCACTGATTGGACAGCGATGAAAAAAACAGTCCATCTCTACAACGAAATCCATCCCTTCATTTATACAATGAAAGGGGGTTTATCTAATAACGGAGAATTGATTTCTAGTTGGTCTAGTACTTCCAAGAAAGAACGAGTTCTGGAACTTCGTGCGTTAAATCCAAAAGTCAAAATCATTCCGACTATCTTTCGCTGGGAAAATCCAAAGGAAAAAATCCAAGAAAACATTGGAATGGGTGGCCGTAACGACATCCGTGACCATCACATCCAAGTCATCGTAAATGAAATTATGACTTATGGTTATGATGGAATTGATATTGATTATGAAGGAATGTCCTGCGACAAAAAAGAAAAGTTTGAAGAGTTTTTTGCACTACTTGCCCGAGAAGTTCATAAAAAAGGAAAACTGATTTCTGTTGCGGTTCACCCGAAAACCCCTGCAGAAAAAACAAAAAAGAAAGAACTGAATTGCCGTGGCCTTTCCAAACCAATCGTTCTTGATTTCCGTGAAAATTGGAGAGGGCCCACTACTCATGACTATGCGTTCCTTGCCAAACATGCGGATCGAGTGAAAATTATGGCCTATGAGCTCCACCCTCGCAAATACCATAACCCAGGTCCAGGCCCCCAAGCACCGAATGTTTGGTTAAAAGAAATCATCACTTATGCCAAAAAAAGAGTGCCCATGCATAAACTTTATATGGCCATTCCCACTTA
This sequence comes from Leptospira sp. WS4.C2, assembly GCF_040833985.1. Taxonomy (NCBI): domain Bacteria; kingdom Pseudomonadati; phylum Spirochaetota; class Leptospiria; order Leptospirales; family Leptospiraceae; genus Leptospira; species Leptospira mgodei. The sequence goes on along the minus strand of NZ_CP162139.1, from coordinate 1,939,006 downwards.
TGGATATGATTGGGCTCTCAATTGCAAATCTTCTGCCAAAGCCATCTATCATTCCGATGCCCAAAGGATCAAAGCAGGGGTCCATAAAAATCGCCAACCCACGGATATCAATCGTATCTTAAACGAAGAAAACAAAGTGGCCAGTTGGAAAAACTTATCTAAGTTTTCTGACATCCATAAAAATCGCGCTTATGAAGATCCATCCCTTTGGTATACCAGTGGTGGTTGTGACCGAGTGGCTTTCTATATGAACCGAAAAGCCTTTGAAGAAAAAATGACCCTTCTTCGTAAATACGATTTGGGGGGATTTTCTTTCTGGCAACTCGTGACTGACAATGATCCAGAAATCAATGTTTACTTAAGTAAACTGGTACAAGGCCAGCTCCCTCCTGTGGAAAAAGCCAAAGAGGAAGAAGAACCAAAGGAAGAAACAACAACTCCAATGAGTGATTCCAAAGAGGCTTTAAAAGTTTCTGATTCTAAATCAAAATCTAAAACAAAAAAGTTTTAAAATGAAAACCTTAATCTCTTCGGATGTACGTTTGCTTGCGAACCTCATCCAAGAGGGAAAGGTCGTTGTGTTTCCCACAGAAACAGTTTATGGAATTGGCGCTTCCACAAGGCTTGAGTCGGCTTGTCTCCGCATTTACGAAATCAAAGGAAGGCCCAAAGACAATCCTCTCATTGCCCATTTTCATTCTATTGAATCCATTGCCGCCGTATGTGAGTTAGGGGATGTTGGTAGAGCGTTATTGGAACGTTTTTCTCCGGGCCCCCTCACTCTCATCCTTCCTAAAAAAGACAAATCCCTTTTTCCAAAGGAATTGGATACACTCGCCGTAAGGATTCCTAAAAATCCAGTGGTTCGAGAATGGATTGAACTTTCTCTGGGACCGGTCTCTGCCCCTTCAGCCAATCTATCGGGTAGGCCTTCTTTAACCAAACTAAGTGATGTTTTGCGATACTTCGATGGAGTAGTGGATGGAATCCTTGTTGCTGAGGAGCCGAGTTTTGGGATTGAATCGACGGTGGTAAGCCTTGTGGGGAAATCTCCGGCATTACTACGGCCCGGATCCATTGAGTCGAATGAACTTCTGAAAATTCTCCCTGAACTTTGGATTCCAGGGCCTGGTTCCCAAAAGGAGACAGGTTCCGTTCCCTTAAGTCCTGGAACAAAATACAAACACTATGCTCCCACAGCCCGTGTGATTTTGGCATCCAAAGAAGAATTCGAATTTAGTTTAAAGACAATGAATGAATCCAAGTCCACCGCATGGATTGGATTTTCCTTGGAAGGGATAAAACCAGTATTAGAAAACCAGAGAATTCAAAATCACACATTAGGGGAAGGTAAGAATCTTTGTTTAGTATCATCTAACGAAGATTATGCGTCTAAACTCTATGCTTTTTTTGAATCCTGTGACAGTTTGGGACTCCAAACCATCGTTTGCGAAGTTCCCAAACCGGGACCTGGGGAAGAGGGACTTCGCAATCGGCTAGAAAAGGCCGCAAGTATTTAGGCAAACGAAGTACAATTTATCTTCTGTTTTTCCAATCCAAACGAATAGGAGAGAGTAGGGAAACCTCATTCAGTGATTCCAATACCTTTAGTTCAGCAATGAGTCCGCCAAGAATGGGAATTTTGTTTCTCAAATTGTAAGCAGGTAATTCTTCTGTTAGGGTGATCGGTTTTCCGCCTAATCTTTCTTTCACTTCGTGAACTGCATCTAAAAGCCCACCGAGAGAATCCACAATGCGGTTTTCCACAGTTGGTAAATAGACTCTCCCCATTCCAATTTTAGGAAGATCCTCTAAAGGAATTTTTCTTCCTTCGGCCACACGTCTATAAAACAAACCTTCGATTTTTTTGATTTGGGATTCTAAATACTGAACACTTTGTTTGGAAAGGGGCTGGAATTCGGAATGGATGTCTCGAAAAGGATAAAATCCAACGGCCTCTTTATTCAATTGAAACTTTTTGTATAATTTTTGTAAATTGGCCCGAATACTCACAGCACCAATGGATCCTGTGATACAAACGGGAGATGCCGTGATATGATCTACCGCCGAACCAAGGTAATACCCACCACTCGCTACAGTATCCTTAAAATAAGCGGTAACAATTTTGGTTTTCTTTAATTCTAGAATCTCTTGGTGGATTTGTTCTGAATAAAATGCGGATCCCCCAGGTGAGGAAATTTCCAAAATCACAGCCTTAATCTTTTTGTCTTCAGAAAGAGCTTTTAGATTGGGGATGAGTGAGAAGGCTTCAATCTTTCCATTTTCTCTATGTTTATGTAAAAAATCACCCCCTGAAATTCCTCCCTCTAAAGGAAGGATTACTACTTCAGCTTTCCTTTTGGGAAGGATGCGAAATTCTTTGATTTTGTAGTGTAGGGACGGATAGTTTCCAGAAAAAACCTTTCTGTCTTCAGAAAAGAATTCCGTTTCTGTTTTGATTCCTTGGATGATACCAGCTGACAAAAGTTCATCGGCAGAGAGCATTGGTCTATAGAAAATAGGTTCTAATGATTTTTTCCCATTAGTAAGGGCATCAAGGATTACTTTTCGTAAATCCAAAACCAAAGTTTCTAAATTCTTTTTTGCTTCTTTAGAAAACTCACCCCTAGTGAAACTTTCGGCAAAGGATTTGTAGGGACCGGAGGCAAAGGCTTGGACTTCAATCCCCCAAGTTTTTAAAAACTTACCGAAAAACATGGGTTCGGCGCTTGGTAGTAAAACCATAAACTCAGATTCTGGGGCCAAATAACTTTCTGTAGCTGCTGTTAAGAGAAGTAGAGTGCCCACTCCACCTTCTTTGGCAAAGATTCGGACTTTTTTCCCTGAATCTTTAATGGCTATTAGTTGGTTTCTTACTTCATAGAACTCAGAGAGAGTCCATTCCAGAGGTGGTAACGAGATATCGAAGGTTTTTATTTTTCCATTTTTTTGAATGAGTTTGAGAAGGATGAGAAGTTCTAATCTTGTGACTGTTTCCTCTTTGCCCTGTAATTTTTTGACCCAATATGATTTGTAAGAATCTTCAAAAACAGCAGGAAATTCCAGTTCATAGACCTCGCGGCCCGATTGGAAAACAAGGCTTAGACGTAGGTATAACTGATACAAAAGGCGAAAGGGCAAAAAAAGTATCAAAAAAAGAATGCGAAACACGGGCGAACCTCTTCCGTCATTTCTTAAAATTCTTTCCAGAATGAAAGAGGAAAACAAGCTATCCGATGTGGATTCCTTTATTCGTATTCGCGGCGCCCGAGAACATAATCTCAAAAACGTAAACCTTGATATCCCACGAGATAAACTTGTGGTAATCACTGGACTTTCTGGATCGGGGAAGTCCTCCCTTGCCTTTGATACCATCTATGCCGAGGGGCAAAGGAGGTATGTGGAATCCCTTTCCAGTTATGCCCGTCAGTTTCTCGGGCAAATGGAAAAACCGGAAGTGGACCAAATTGAGGGATTGAGTCCCGCCATCTCCATTGAACAAAAAACAACCCACAGAAACCCGCGTTCGACTGTGGGTACGGTTACGGAAATTTATGACTATTTACGGCTGTTATATGCCAGAGTGGGAAAACCTCATTGTCCAAAATGCGGAACCGCTATTTCTAGTTTGTCTGTAGACCAAATCACCGATAGAATCAATTTATTTCCCGAAGGAACCAAACTCCAAATTATGGCTCCCGTCATCCAGGGAAAAAAAGGGGAACATCGGGAGGTCCTCGAACGTTTCAAAAAAGAAGGATTCAACCGGGTGCGTGTGAATGGAGAGGTGTATTCCTTAGAGGATGAAATTCCTTTGAAGAAAAACTTCAAAGCAGATATTGATATCGTTGTGGATCGGATTGTAATGAAACCAGGAATCCAATCCCGGTTGTCGGATTCGGTGGAAACTGCTTTAAAAACAGCGGATGGAATTGTGGTCGTGGAAGATGGAGAAAAAGACCATCTGTTTTCGCAAAAACTATCTTGTCCCAAATGTGATGATGTGAGTATTCCTGAACTCACACCGAGGTTATTTTCTTTTAATTCTCCTTTTGGAGCTTGTTCGAATTGTGATGGACTGGGTGCTCTCTTAGAGTTTGATGAATCTCTTCTTGTGACCGATAGAGAAGCCTCACTTGCGGAAGGTTGTATTGAGGCCTGGGGTGGTTCTAAATCCAACTCCTATTGGTATATGGCCACCATACAAGCATTATCTAAAAAGTTAAAATTCAATCTAAACACTCCTTGGAAAGATTTATCCGAAAAAGTGCGGACTACCATTTTACATGGAGATGCATCCATTCATATCGATTATGATTTTCGAGGTGCCAATTCGCATTATGAATTTTCCAAAAATTACGAAGGAGTGATTCCTAACCTCAAACGTCGTTACAAAGAAACGAAATCTGATTCGATGCGCCAGTGGTTTGAATCCTTTATGACAAACCATGATTGTGATGAATGCCACGGTCGGAGATTACGTCCCGAAGCACTTGCTGTTAAAGTGCAAGGCGTGGGTATTGATGCCTATACGGGTTATTCCATTGAAAAGGCCTTAGAGTTTACAAAATCCTCCGAATACAAAGGGGCAGAAGAGACCATCTCCAAACCCATTTTGAAAGAAATCCTCCAGCGATTGCATTTCCTAAACGATGTGGGTGTGGGGTATTTGAACCTAAGTCGTTCTGCAGGAACTTTATCCGGTGGTGAGATGCAGCGGATTCGTTTGGCCACACAAATTGGTTCTCGCCTAATGGGTGTTTTGTACATTTTGGATGAACCTTCCATTGGCCTCCACCAAAGAGATAATACAAAACTTGTCCAAACCTTAAAAGGCCTTCGTAACCTCGGTAATACCGTGCTTGTTGTCGAACACGATAAAGAAACTATGGAAGAGGCTGACTTTATTGTGGATATGGGTCCTGGTGCCGGAGTCCACGGTGGGGAAATTGTAGCCTTTGGCACACCCGAACAAATCAAAAAAGACAAACATTCGGTTACAGGAAAATTCCTCTCTGGGGAAAAAAGAATTTCCATGCCGAAAACAAGACGTGAGGGTAATGGAAAATTCCTGAAAATTACAGGAGCAACGCACAACAATCTAAAAAATATCGACGTATCCATTCCACTCGGGAGTTTAACGGTTGTTACCGGTGTGTCTGGATCCGGAAAGTCTACACTGATTAATGAAATTCTTTATAAGGAACTCGCAAGTTCTGTGATGGGTATGAAACTCATTCCTGGAAAACATAAAAAAATCCTGGGGAAAGACCAGATTGATAAGGTGATTAACATTGACCAGTCGGCCATCGGAAGAACTCCGAGATCCAACCCGGCAACTTACACTGGTTTGTTTACTTTTGTTCGGGATTTGTATAGTGGACTGGAAGAGGCAAAAGTCAGAGGATATGGTCCCGGAAGATTTAGCTTTAATGTGGCTGGCGGACGTTGTGAAAAATGCGAAGGGGACGGTATCTTAAAAATTGAGATGCACTTTCTTCCTGATATTTATGTGGAATGTGAAGTTTGTAAGGGAAAACGATACAACCGTGAAACTTTGGAAGTAAAATACAAAGGAAAAAATATCTCTGATATCTTGGATATGACCATCGAAGAAGCCGTTGTTTTCTTTGAAAAAATTCCAAATCTCAAACGTAAGTTAGACACTCTTATGGATGTGGGCCTTGGGTATATCAAACTCGGCCAAGCGGCCACAACCTTTTCTGGGGGTGAGGCCCAACGGATCAAATTATCCACAGAACTTTCCAAAAGACCAACAGGAAAAACCCTTTATATTTTGGATGAACCAACCACAGGACTCCATTTCGAAGACATCGAACGTTTACTTTCTGTTTTGCAAGTTCTTGTCGATAAGGGAAATTCAATGGTCATTATCGAACACAACTTAGATGTGATTAAAGCTGCTGACTATATTATCGATATTGGACCTGAGGGTGGTGACGGTGGTGGGGAAGTGATTGCAACAGGGACTCCTGAAGAGGTTGTTACCGTAAAACGGTCGTTTACTGGCCAGTATTTAAAAAAAGTTCTGGAAGAAGAGAAGGCACTCGACATCAAGTATGCCAAAAAGAAATCTAAGTAGTTTTCCGTGAATGTTGAACCAGAGAATTTGATTTTAAAGTATGGTGTCCCTGGTTCTTCTTATCCAAAAGATACGGGAGGACCTGAGACTGGATTTTATCGGAGTTGGAAACCCTACCTCATTCAGGAGGGTTTCTATCACTTCCTTTTTGGTCTTGAGTCCTATTTAGAATTCCAAAAGAAACTTTCCTTACTTGCCGAAGATCCGGTTGGTGTATCCCTTGCCCTATCTTGTATGGTGGAAGTGAATGTAGCCGGGGGAATCTTAAAACAGGCTCATTTACAAATGGAGAATGAATCGAAAACTCAAGGAAAATCGGAAAGTATAAAAACTTCTTTTGATTCTCTTTGGGACGCTTTTCGTAAAACAATCCCTGCTAAAATCTATGCTGTAGGAGTGAGTGAACCCGGCTGGGAGGGCAAACTGCGAAAGCTAAGTTCGAAATTAGAGAATGGGCTTCTATCGGGAACCAAATCCTTTATCACCAATGGTGGGGAGGCCGATGTAATTTTCTGGGTCACTAAATCGGGATCTGAGAATCCCGTCTATCTAGTGCAGAGACAGAAAGATGGAAGTCCTGCGATTCGGGAAACCCAAATCCAAGAAGAGTCTTTCCACACAGACTTTACTCCGCAAGTGAGTCATCTTAAACTTACGTTATGCGAATATCCCATCACGGAAAATGACTTGGTTCTGGAAAATTATGGCAAACTAGGAATGGAACTTAGGCTAAAAGAACTTTTGTCTTTGGTCTCTTTGATTATCGGAAAAACAAAAAAGTTATCTTTCGAAAATCAAATCGTTGCAAGAGAAAGAGAGAAACTAATCGAATGGAGGGAGTCTTTTCTCTTACCTATGAATGGAAATCCCGATGGTGAATTTCTACTTTCTGGATTTCCTTACCCTACGGATGGTCTACTTTCCGCTCTCGCAGAACTCTGGAAGGTAGATTCTCCCCAAGAGCTTAAGTCGATTGATCCTGATTACCAACTTTTTGTTTGGGAAGATTCTTTTACCAATTATTTGGTTCAAAAGAAAAAAAGAAATCTCTAATGATGGTGGTCATTTGCATGTCCATGGCTATGACCATGATGGCCAAACTCACGTTCTGTTTCGCGAACAAAGATTTCTTCTAGTTTCTCTTTCATTGTGGAAGATAAAATTTCTACCGATACAAATGGCACACCAAACTCTTCTTTTAGTACTTTATGAATTTCTAAAACGATTTTGTCTCTGTCAGCATCTTTTTTGACTAGGATTTGGAGTTCTACAGAAAACACACCGGACGTGAGTTTGCGGACCGCGATTTGAGGAACCGATTTGATTCCCTGAAAGGTTCGGATATGTTCCAATAAATGTTCTTTGTCAAATTCACTAGTGTCTGCTTCGATTAAGATATCGATCGATTCTTTCACGATTCCATAGGATGTTTTTAAAATAAAGATTCCAAGGATGATACTTAGGAAATGGTCTACTTCTTTAAATCCAGTAAATCGAATGAGAAGGGCCCCAACGACAACCGCAAGGGTACCCAATAGATCACTAATTACATGAAGATATGCCGATTTTAAATTGAGACTTGTTTTACTGACTCCCACGAGAAGCCCTGCGGATACCAAATTGATCCCAAATCCTACAAGCGAATAAGCGAGCATTGCATCCGCCTCTACATGAGCCGAACCTGAAAAACGCATATAACTTTCATATAAAATAAAAAGCGCGATCCCGATGAGGAGAAGGCCATTGAATAAAGCTGCCAAAACTTCAAATCGGTGGAATCCGAACGGATATTTTTTTGTTGGTTTTTTTGATGCAATGAGGAGAGCAAAAAGAGAAATAATATGAGCAAATACATCAGTGAAGATATGACCTGCATCGGCAAAGAGAGCAAGACTTCCACTTTCCTTAGAGCCAATCCATTCGATAAAAAAAATAAGAACAGAGAGTAAACCTGAAAGGCTTAAAAAAAATACCAACCGCGAACGTTTGGGTCTTGGTTTACTCATGATTTGTATTTAATGAGCCAGTGGCTCTCGGAACCACTACAATGTCCACTCGGCGGTTGAGTGCTTTGTTTTCTTTTGAAGTATTGGGAACAATCGGTTGAAACTCACCGTATCCAGCGCTGGAAAAATTCTTTGGATTTAGATTTTTGTTCTGTAACATATAATCTAAAACAGATAACGCTCGTTCGCTGGAAAGGTGCCAGTTGTTTCTGAATTTTGTTTTGATAGGGACGTTGTCAGTATGGCCTTCTACCACAATGTAGTTTTCTGGATAGGCTGCTAATATATCCCGAATTTTCTCTATGGCAGGTAGGATGGCAGGTTTTAGTTCCGAGGAACCACTATCGAAGGAAATTTTATCATCAATATTGATGATAAGTTTGTTATGAAAACGTTTGAGGCGAATTTGGCCTGATGTGATTTCTTTAGCTAACTTCTCTTCAAACTCTTTGGTTTGTTCGGCAAGCCGTTCTAATTCTCTTTTTTGTTCTTTAGTGAGTTTTCGTAGGTTTCCAAGTTCTTCTTCTAAATTGCGAATCCTCTCTTTAAGTTCATCCATTTTGGATTCGTAATTTTCGCGGAGTTTTTGTTCTTTTTGAAGGCATTCCCGCTCTTTGTCTTCGAGTTTTTTCTTGAGAGCATCCAGGTCGGCCCGGTCTTTTTCTTCCCGTTTCCGATTTTCATCTGCAAGCATTCGTTCTTTGTCAGTACCTTTTTTTTCAAGACCACGAAGGCGCATATCGTAATCGCGCATTTTATCGGAATATTCGTCTTGTTCTTTGGCTCGGTTTCTTTTTTCTAATTCTAAGTCTTCCGTAAGATTTCGATTTTGTGTTTGGAGTTCTTTCTTTTCTTCTTCCAAACGGTTCAGTTCGTTTTGGTGTTGTTTGCGAATGTCAGCCAGTTCCAACTCCAAAGCATATTTCTCTTTGTAAATTTGGTTGTATTCATAGGGAAAATAAATCCAGTCCGCCGACAGTCCAGAAACAAAAACAAGGGTTAGGAGTAAGAAACTAACGTTTCTTTGTTTACTTTGCATCTTCAAAGCTGTCCTCTAAATTGACTTTAGGTAAACTTGGTGCTTCCGTTTTGACTCTTTCCCAATCAGAGACACGACGGCGAGCGTCGGATTTTTTTTCGGCATATTGGGTTTCATAAATTTCTTTTTTGATATATTCTGGATCAGTCGGAGTTTTCCCTTGAGATTCTTGGAACTTAACAGCAATTTCAGAGCGAACTAATTCGAGTTCGGCAATCAGTTCTCCCAGAGCCGCTTCTTTCATTTCCAAATAGGCTTTGTCTTCTTTTTCTTTTTGCACCCAAGTTTTGTATCTAGTTTCTTCTTTGGCCCGTTCCAATTCATGAGCTTGGCTTTCGTCTAGATACCGCTTCGATGCAATTGCGTCTTCTTTTAAAACAAAGTAAGTTTCCTTTGCTCGTGCTAATTCTCGCTGTGAATTATGTTTTGTAACTTTTGTTTGGGAGATTTTAATTGCCTGGCCGGTGAGAGTGTTTGCCTTTCTTTGGGCTGAGACTTCGTTGTTTAATTTGATGATTTTATCAGTGAGGACTTTTGTCGCGTTTTTCTGTTCTGCATTCATCACCTCATCACGTACATAGGCATCCGGAACCTTGCTGATTTTCGGTTCGAAGAGAACACAATGGGAAAAAACAAGGAGAAGAAAAAGATTCGTTTTCAAAATTCGAACTCGTGCCGACATAGGATATAGCCTATGGTCTACGCGACATAACCGTCAATTGGAAAATTCAGGAAATCCGCTGATTTATGGAAGAAGAAAGAAAGAAAGAGTCCGAATTCCGTATCAAAATCGACAGAGACAGCGATTCCTATGATGAGTTTGTCAGTCAGATCAAAAACCTCATTACGAATGAGGATTCCAAACAACTGGAAGAGATGCTCGATGGGGCTCACCCTGCCGACATCGTCACCTTATTTCGTGATCTAGAACGAGAAGAAGAGTTATACCTTTTCCGACTCCTTCCCAAAGAAGACCAAGCCTATTCCCTAATCAAAATGGAAGAGGAGACACTCGAGTCTTTTTTAGAGGAACTTTCTGTAGATGAGATCTCCAATACGCTCGATCATATCGAAACAGATGAAACTACCTATTTACTTTCTTATTTACCGAGCGCCAAACGAGAATTAGTTTTAGCTAATTTAAGTAAAGCTGACAGTTTTGAAATTCGTTCCCAATTGGGTTTTCGTGAATACTCGGCCGGACGTCTTATGTCTAAGGACTTTGCTACTGTTTCCATTACAGACAATGTTCGCAAAGGGATCATCAATGTACGGAAAAAAGCCAAAGAAATAGAAGATATCTACCAAATTTATGTAACCGATGAAGATGGAGTACTCGAAGGATTCATTCCTTTAAAAGATTTATTCCTGACTCCCATCAATACGAAGGTAGCAAAGATCACCAACTTTTCTGTATTTGCCTTCCATTATGATGTCGATCAGGAAGAGGTTGCCAATACATTCAAAAAATATGACTTAGTCAGCGCTGCCGTCACCGATGATTTAGGGCGGATCATTGGACGTATCACTGTGGATGATGTCTTAGAAATCGTTGAGGAAGAAGCATCAGAAGATATCCTACTGATGGCAGGGGTATCAGAGGATGAAAGATTATCCACACCCATTTTACAATCGGTGAAACGCCGGATCATTTGGTTGAATGTCAATTTACTCACTGCCTTTGTGAGCTCCACTGTCGTTGCTTTTTTTGAAAATACGATTTCTCAGATTGTAGTTCTAGCCACTCTTATGCCAATTGTGGCAGGACTTGGTGGCAATGCAGGTACGCAGTCAGTAACTGTTGTGATTCGCAATATCGCCACAGGGGATCTCTCTTTTTCTAATTGGTGGGAAGCAGTTCGTAAAGAATGTACCATTGGTGTTTTAAATGGACTTGTACTCGGAACCGTAACAGGATGTATGATCTTTTTTGTGAAGGGAAATTTGGTACTTGGTTTAGTCGTTGGAACCGCTATGTTTGTCAATATGATTGTTGCTTCTCTAACGGGATCACTTGTTCCCATTCTGCTAAAGGCCATGCGTATAGATCCGGCAATTGCTTCGTCTATTTTTGTTACGGCAACTACAGATGTTTGCGGATTTTTCTTTTTCCTCGGACTTGCCACAGTGTTTGCAAAATATTTAATTTAGGGATTGCCCTTTGCATTTTAAATTCTTGCCACTAAAAAGAAACCACCAAATACTGATGTCGAAATGAAATTCTTGCATTTGTTTTTACCGTTGGTCGTTTTCTTTCTACTCCATTGCCAATCTCCCCCCCAAACGAACTCAAATGCGAATGCGGAAACCACTGCAGAGACTCTTCCCGTAAAAGATCTACTCCCACCTCCAGGCGGTGAAGGAGAAATCATTTTAAACGAAAAAGGGGAAGAAGTGCAAAATCATACGGGCGAGATTCCTTTTTTTCAAAAGAAGAGTGATCTTCCTTCAGAAATCTTTCGAGTTTATATTGCCTCCGATTCCTATTTCGTACGCCAAATCCGACATACAGATAAAATTCGTAGAAAACCGGATGCAGGTGGGGATGAACTTTCGAAGGAAGAAATGAAAAAGTTTGATTTACTCAGTTTTGTAGATGATGGAATGATCTCGATTGGGCTAAATACGGTCACAGGAAAATTAGAATCGATTGCGTTTGACCGCCGTGTCCCAAGAATCAACGACGTAGCAAAGATCATCCAAAATGATGCCTCTCGTTTTAATTTTGAACATTCGAGCAAAGATGGAACTCCCATCATCACCAAGTTTTTGATTAGTTACCAAATTCGTCTCTATCCGGGAAAAACTAGAGACGAAATCAAACAGATGTTACAAAAGAAGAAATAACTAAAAATGATAAGCAAGTTTAGGGACTGATTATCCCCTCGCTTGTCGATTGGTTATCCTTAATTAAGTTACCACTTAAAGTTTCCACGTTTTTCATATTGAAAAGGAATGGTTTCTGCAACAGTCGGAACCTTTAGTCCTGAATCCCCTTTTAAATCAAACTGAGCTGACTTTGATTGGATGGTTTTGTAAAGAGAGGAGCTAATCGAAGTGATTGGAAACTTTGTTGCAACTTTTATAGTAGAAGTTTTTCCGGAATTTAGAATTTCTTTGGGTGTTCCATTTAAGAACTTTTCGCCGGCCAGATTTAGATCATAGGTAAGACCTGTTAGGTTTAGATTAGAGGCAGCTTGGTTGGAAAATACAAAATCAAATTCGGTATTCAGATCCAACTTTAAACCAGCTAAGCCAGCTTTGGCGGCTGAGGTGGCAGGTTGTTTGCTTCCGCCCAGAAGACCTTTTAAAAATCCTGTGGCTGTGTCTGCAAGTGTGTCTGTATTCGAAGCACTTAGGATATCTGCTTCAGTGGGCATTAAAATTTTGAAGTTTTGGATTTCTACATCGGGAAGAATGGCTGGGATTTCACGTTTTTTGACAAAAGGGAAACTAAGGGATTCTTTTCCCAGAAGTTGCCATTGTTTGGGAATGGGAACTTTCATATTCCCTTCCGCACTCACCTCTAACAAAGGTTTGTTTGGAAATTTTTTATAAAGATTGAGTAGGTCTGTATACTTTAGTTTGACTTCCAATGGAAGTTGTTTTGTTTTTTTCCCTTCAATGGCACCCAGATCTGTTTTGATTTGGGAAAGTTTTAATCCTTCAATTTTAATATCCATATCGAGTAAGGAACTAGGGATAGAAACTGGATAAGGATTTTCCACCGAAGTCACCACATTCAAAGTGATGTCGGTAAAAGTGATGCTCTTAATTGAAAGAGAATCAAATTCAAATACAGGCATCGGAATTTTATCTTGGATGACTCCGAGAACAGAACATTGGAGAGTGAAAAGAGAAAGAATTAAGGGAAGTGCCAATTTCATCTTAAGAAATCTCTCCTGAATCTAAAGCTTTGTCAAGTGAATTGGATTTTCATCACAACAGGTGCATGGTCAGAGAGAACGGGTTCTTTGGCAATGTGAACCGATTCAATTTTGTATTTAGAGGATTTTGTAATAAAGAAGTAATCAATCCGCCAACCTTTGTTGTTTTTTCTTGCCTGGAAACGGTAAGTCCACCAAGAGTATTCATCCCGAATCTCTGGTTGTAGAAACCGAAAGCAGTCGATAAAACCAGAATCCAAAAACTTGGAAACCCAGGCCCTTTCTTCCGGTAGGAAACCGGAACTCTTTTGGTTTCCTTTAGGATTGTGAATGTCCAAATCAGTATGTGCAATGTTTACATCCCCACATACAATGAGAGGTTTTTTCTTCTTTGTGTAGGGTTTTGATAGTTCAAAAAACGAATCTAAAAATTGGTATTTAACTTTTTGGCGCTCCTCGCCACTGGTTCCGGAAGGAAAGTAGAGATTCCAAAGATAAAAATCGGAATATTCGAGAAGGATGGACCTTCCTTCTGAGGAATAGATTCCGTCTCCCAGTCCAATAGAAACGGATTTGGGCTTTAATTTGGTAAGAACGGCAGTTCCGCTATATCCAGGTTTGTCCGCTAAACAAGAATGCACTTCGTAACCGAGATCTCGAAATTCTTTTCTGTCAATTTCTGTCACAGGAGCCTTTGTTTCTTGGAAACAAATAATGTCAGGATTTTCCTGACAGATAAAATCGAGCAAACCTTTGCTCAAACTGGAACGAATTCCGTTGCAATTTAACGTGATGATTTTCATCTAGAATTGAGATCGATTGTATGGCGTAATAAGTCGATACTAAAAAAGGCATGTTAGAAATTTCCGCAGAAATACCGTTCCTCCGAACGTCCAAACTCTCGTTTTTGCTCTGGGATGAATCTCCTGGAAGTTTAGAAACTTGGGACTGGAACGAGGGGATTACTATATTCTTCCAAACTCGGCGTGCTGGGGAATTGGAGTTCCGTTTTGGGCCCCCACTCTGGGGAATTCCCACGGAAACGAACCGACTCGAGTTTCCCTTCGTTTCCATTCATAATATTGCAACAAACAAGTATTTGGCGTCCGAATTGTCAAAGTTAGGGGAAGGTAAAACTTTCTATGTTTTAATTCCGAAAGGTTTGGAGTTGGAGGCACGTTCCGTTTTTGCTCGTTTGGAATACCTATGGGATGATAAAATATCTCCAGATCGAATTACTCATAAATTTGGTCTGACGGGAAAAACAAATTCTGTACCTGACTCGAATGGATCTAGTCATCAAATTTCAAAAAAAATTACGTATAGTCATCCTCCTTTAGAATTTGTCGGACGGTCGGGCAAAAAAATAGAAAGAGAGGTTGTTCTAGTTTCTGCCAACGATTCGAAAGCACATTTCGAAGAAGTGAATGCGGATTTGGTTTACGACGAGCGAGAAGAAATCTCCTCAGAAGAGGAATCTCCAAACCATCCTTATGATTTAATTGAATCTTCTTTTTCGGAATCGGAATTGGAAGAACCAAAAACTGTAAAACCTGAAATAGTTTCAGAGCAGAAACCCGAATTAAATAAGGAAACACCCGAGGTTCATGCATTAGATGAATCGTCGAATACGAAATTTTCCCTTCAGTTAAAAATGATGGGGGTGATTAGTTTCCTTTTCATTCTCTCCGTATCAGTGATTATCTTTTTCGCTTCTTTTTATTTTAAGAGATCCATTGAACTTCAGTTACGTGATAATAACATTCGAATTGCTGAAATTATTGGTTCCAAAGTAAAATCAGATATATTAGGAGTAGTGGAAAAGGGACGCCAAATCGCCATTACACTCACAACACAAGGGCTTCCTGAGTCCGAACGCAGGTTACTAATTAAAACTTTCTTTCAAAATGATAAGGAGTTTATATACTTAGGAATTTTTGAACGAAAGGAAAATACTCTCGTTATGAAACGGGAAGTTTTTAACGAAGAAGAACTAAAAAAAAGTTCTGTTACTGAAGAGGACTTCCATGCAGTGGTCAATCGAAATCGAGAGGCACTGGCAGAAGCATTTAATGGACAAGCTGTTCTTTTAAACTCAAGTCCTGGTTTCCAGGAACCGTCATTTGCCATCGCCATTCCTACCTCTGAAAATGGAGAAAATGACAATGCACTCGTGATGATTGTCAAACTTGAAAAAATCATAGGTGCCTTTTCCAAAAAGGGAATTGAAACTACTTTTATGGTAAATGGAAATGGAACGGCTCTTGCCCATCCGAAGGAAGATTTAATTCTTGCTGCAACAGACCTCGCTTCCATGCCTATCGTCAAATCAATGTTAACTAGTGCACCCAATACGGGGCAGATGAGTTATATTGATGAAGAATTAGGTGGGTCTTATTTAGGGTCCTTTCAAAAGATAGGATTCGCCGATGCGGGAGTGATCACCATTGTATCGGAAGAAAAGGCCTTTGCTGATGTTTACAAAAGCCAAAAGACAAATCTATATATAGCAGGAATTGGTCTTTGTTCCGCACTTATTTTTGTATTTTTCTTTTCAAAAACTATTACAAAGCCGGTTTTACAACTCCTTACCGCAACCTTAGAGATTGCGAAAGGTAATTTTAAGATCGGGATCAAACCTACCACACAAGATGAAGTGGGACTTCTCACCAAATACTTTATCGATATGAGTGCCGGTTTGGAAGAACGGGAAAAAGTAAAAAATATCCTTGGGAGTATGATTGATCCTGTTGTGGTACAAGAGGCCATGGTGGATCTAGCCGCATTGAAACGGGGCTCTGAAACTCATATCACTGCTTTTTTCTCAGATGTGGCAAGTTTTTCAACGATTTCCGAGCAGTTAAAATCGGCTGACCTTGCCGCACTACTAAATGAATATTTATCTGCGATGACCCTCCTTCTAAAAAAACACGAAGGAGTTTTGGATAAATACATTGGGGATGCCATTGTGGGAATCTTCAATGCACCAGTCCCCGTTATAGACCATGAACTAAAAGCGGCAAGGGCCAGTGTAGATATGGTTATGAAATTGACCGAGTTGCGGAAGTATTGGACTGAGAATAATCTTTATTCGAAAGAAGCCCAAGTGATGGATGCAAGGATCGGTCTCAACTCAGGACCAGCTAAGGTTGGTTTTATGGGAACGGATGCCCTAGCATCTTATACGATGATGGGGGACACGGTTAACCTTGCAGCAAGGTTAGAAGCCGCGGGGAAAGATTACGGAGTAAATATTTTAATTACCGATCCCATTCGTGATTCCATCCAAAGCGAAATGGTAACTCGGTATTTGGATCTAGTAAGAGTGAAAGGAAAAAATGAACCTGTCAAAATTCATGAACTCATCGGTTATAGGTCGATTGTTTTACCGAATATTATCGAGGCCGCTGATATTTATGAAACAGGATTCAAAGCATATTTGGACCAAAACTGGGATTTGGCGATCAAACTATTTACTGATTCAGAAAAAGCAAAGGGCCAAAAAGATAAGTCTAGCCATATGCTCATCGAACGTTGTGAAGAATATAAATTGAATCCCCCTGGATCTGATTGGGATGGTGTGTTCACGAGGACACATAAATAAAGTATATGAGACTTTTAAACGATACAAGATTTGTAATATCTGTACTGCTGTTACTCATCCTGTTATTCTCATTTCTACTTCATAGAAATTTGAATTATCGTTTCAATGATTCTACTGACCCTACCATCGGGGTCATCACATTCAAAAACAAAACGGTTCTCCGAAAGTATAATGATGCGGTCGTTTGGGACTTGATTGATTCCAAAACAGAAGTTAAAAACAGAGACACCATTCGAACGGAAGGTTTATCAGATGCAATACTTACGTTAAATGATGGAACGAAGATCAATATATCTGAAAATTCGATGATTCTTTTGGATATTTCTGATAAAAATATAAATATCAACTTTGCTTATGGATCTTTTGAAGCTGCACGAGAAGGAACAGTCTCTGGTGATTTGAAAATGAACATCACAGCAGGTGACCAAACAGTCCAAGTGGGTAATGGAGATGTGAAATTAGATAAAACCAAATCTGAATTAAACATCAAAGTAGATCAAGGTGAAGCAAAACTTACCTCCAATGGAAAAGAAGAGACCATTGCTAAAGACCAAATTGCCAATGTCAGTGAATCTGGTGTGAAAGTCGGAAAACCAGTTTACCGATTGGCAACACCTGAAGATCGCAAAAACATCCTTTCCGACTCAGGATCAGAGCGTATTAATTTTTCTTTTTCTGGTTGGAAAGCTGATTCATCCAAACAAACAAATCCATTAATAGAAGTTTCTTTATTCCCAGATTTTTCAAAATCTCTTATCAAAGAAAAACTTTCATCAGCTAACATTTCAAAAAAATTGGGGCCGGGTTCCTATTACTGGCGAGTTTCTTATGAGGATCCGATTTCTAAATCAAAACAAACAACGGAAGTTTTCCAATTCCGAATTTTGAGCGATCCGTCTCTTCGGATTATGAGCCCTAAATCAGGTGAAATATTTACTTACACACAAGATGTACCGGTGGTTCGTTTTGTTTGGAATCCATTAGATCTTTATTCATCCTATACAGTCCAAGTCGCAAGGGATTCCAATTTTTCTGATGGGTTAATTTCTAAACAAACGCAAAATCAGTCTCTCGCTTTCGATTCATTGAAAGAAGGAAGTTATTTTGCAAAAATCCAAGCAAAGTCCAATCTTCCAGGGATTTCAGAAAAGGTATCAAACGTAGTTAATTTTCAAGTTTCCAAAAAAACAAACACATCGCCGCCTGAGTTGTTGGAACCTGTACGAGGTAGAACTTTTGCGGAAGAACAAACCAAATCCCAACTTTTCTTTTCCTGGAAGGATGACAAAGATTTTACTCAATACGAATGGGAACTAAGTTCTGATTCTAATTTTCAGTCCAAATTGAAATCAGAATTCACAAAGAATAACTTTTGGAAACTTCCAGGCGGTCTCGGTGTCGGTACATATTTTTGGAGAGTGAAAGGCATTGGACCAAATGGAGATTCGCTAAATTCCAAACCAAATACTTTTAACGTGATAGCAAAAGAAGAAATGGAATTGATAGCTCCAGCTAACGGTTCCGAAGTGGAAGTCGATGAACGTTCCTTTGTTGTTCTTAAATGGAAAAAATTAACAGGTAAGTCAAATTATGAAGTAGAAATTGCAAAACAGTCCGACTTCCAACCTCTTGTGTTGAAAGAAAATGTTTCTGGAAATTATTTCGAATTTAAATCGAAAGACATGGGTCGTTTTTATTGGCGAGTTCGCTCTGTGGATGGTGATCCTAATGTCAGCATCACTCGAAACTTCCTTATGATTTCTAATATGGAGCCGCCAAGTTTGGTAAGTCCCACACGGAATGAAACCATAGATTTGTTTTCCAAAAATTCCATTCTTTTTACTTGGAAACCAGTAGAAAAAGCTTCTGGATATCGAATTCAAGTGATTGATATTTCTGGGATCAGGGAAAAACAAATCTTAAACGAAAAAATTAATGCCACCAAACTACAGTTTACTGATATTCAGAAGTTAAATGTAGGTCGATTCCGCTGGGAAGTTGCCGCTTTATTCAAACAAACAGATGGAACAGAACGAGAATCTGCTTATAACAAACAGGACTTTTTCATCTCTGTTCCAGAATTAAAAATTCCTAAAATCTTAACTCCTGGAAAGATCTATGTGGAATAAGTTTCTGTTATTAGTATTAATCTCTGTAATTTTTGGGTCTTCGCTTTTGGGACAAACGAATGGGGAAGAGTCAACGCAATACCAATTGCGTTGGATGGAAGTGGAAGGTGCAACTGGTTATGTTCTGGAAATTAAAAATTCCAGTGGATATTTAGTTCTTTCTGAAAGAGTGAATGGAACCAGTTATGATTTGGTAAATTATACTTCAGGTATTTATGAACATAGAGTTGCCGTTGTCAATAAACTAGGAAAAGTGGGGAGTTATTCGGATTGGGTAAAATTTGAAGTAGTGGTTTCGAAAGTACCTACACTCACCAAAGATTCAGTATTTTCTGTCTCTAAAGAGGAGAAGGAAAAAATATTCTTACTGGAAGGAAAAGATTTTATCCATCCTATGAAAGTCTATATGGTAACAGGTGGTGGGAAAAAAATCCTTGCAAAAAAAGTAATCATTGAATCAGACTCCGTTGCTAAAGCCACTTTTGCTGTGGACGCTGATACCGATACGGGGATTTACGATTTAGTATTGGAGAATCCTAGAAACAAAGTTTTAACCGCCAAACAACGTGTCGTATTATCAGACTCCAAAGAGAAGGCTGCAAGTTTTGCGGCCAGACAAGAACGCATTATACGAAAAGAAATTCCAGAAGACTATTATGAAACTCCTTATTGGTCTACACTTTGGCGATCTTCTATTTTGCCTGGTTGGGGACAAAAGTATATCGATGGAAAAAACTGGAAACTTTATGTATTTCCTGTGATTGCAGTTTCTGCAGTAGCTGTATATGCTAATTCCTATAATAAGTTTTTGGGTGCTAGAGCAGACTACCAATCAGCTGTGCTTTTGGGTGCTGTACTTGTGGATAGACAAGATACCCAACTTCTTTGGTTAGTCAACAGAACAAACGCAGAGACAAAATTCAGTGCCGCAAAAACAGAGTTAGGTGTGATTCAAGCAGGTGCTGGTGTTTTAGGTGTATTTTTACTTTATAACATTGTAGATTCCTATTTTTCAGCAAAAAGAAATGTTGCAAACTACGAACCTGGTTTTCCTTTAGGCGAGGCGTCAAAACGCATACAAGCAACTGTCACAACCGATGCGGGTTGGAACCAATCAAAATTTTCCTATGAATATGGGTCAAGATACCAAATCGAATTCTCTTCTCGTTTCTGACAAAAAGCTTGTTTAGGGAAGGACTTCCTTCCAAGCTGATTTTATGCCGATTCCTATCCTAAACTGTGACAGAAATTCACGGAATCATTTTGATCGATTTTTATCCGGAGCGAAAGAAGACTTAAGTTCTGCGACAGAAAAAATCCTACCAATTTTAGAAGCGGTAAGATCCCGTGGGGACAGAGCCTTAATTGAATACACAGAGAAGTTTGACGGCATCAAACTTTCATCGGTCACTCTTGACCCGAATTCCATTCAAACCAATTTGGATCCAAAAATCAAAGAAGCCTTTCTTCGTGCGAAATCCAATATAGAAACTTTCCATGAGGCACAAAAAAGAGAATCTTGGTCCAAAACTATCGATGGAAACAGGTTAGGTGTTAAATTTACTGCCATTCCTTCGCTTGCCGTCTATGCTCCGGGAGGCAAGGCATTATATCCTTCTAGCGTACTTATGGGTGTCATCCCTGCTAAGATTGCAGGAGTCGCAAATATCCAACTCATAACACCTCCTCAAAAAGACGGGTTACCAGAAATATTGATTTGGCTCAGCCAAATCCTTGGAGTCAGTCGCATTGTTACAGTAGGTGGAGCCCAAGGGATTGCTGCTGCTGCCTTTGGTACAGAAACCATCCCTAAATCTGAATTTATTGTTGGGCCTGGAAATGCTTATGTAGCTGCCGCCAAATCCTATTTAGCTGGTCAAGGATTGATTGGAATTGATAGTCCCGCTGGACCGAGCGAGGTTTGTATCATTGCTGATTCTTCTGCTAACCCAAAATGGATTGCCTGTGATATGTTATCGCAAGCAGAACATGGTGAAGATTCCTCTGCTATTTTACTGACAACAGATGCAAACTTTGCCATTCGGGTAAGTGAAGAATTGGAAAAAGCATTTCTCGAACGCCCCAAACGTTTAGAAATGAAACAAAATTCCATTTATAAAAATTCTGCGATTCTTGTATTTCCGACAATCGATGATTGTATTTGGTTTTCTAATGAACTGGCTCCAGAACATTTAGAAATCCAAACAAATAACAATGAAGCTGTATTTTCAAAAATCGAACATGCAGGAAGTGTTTTTCTCGGGCCTTATTCGCCTGTTGCCATGGGTGACTATATCAGTGGAACCAATCATATCCTTCCCACAGCTAGAGGTAGCCGAATTTATTCCTCCTTAGGAGTGGACACCTTTTTAAAGAGAGTGACTTTCCAAGAAGTCACAAAGGAATCTTTAGAAAAACTCTACCCATTTGTAAAGTTGATGTCTGAACTGGAAGGTTTGGATGAAGAACATGGAACTAGTGTTAAAGTGCGTACCGAGGAATCTTCATGAAGGTCATTTCTAAAATTCCGGACTTAAAAAAGCAGATTGGAGACTGGAAGAAGGAAGGTTTTTCCATTGGATTTTGTCCTACGATGGGAAGTTTGCATTCAGGCCATATGGACCTCGTGGAAACTTCCAAAAAACATACAGATAAAACCATCGTTTCTATTTTTGTGAATCCGACACAATTCAATGATCCCAAGGATTTTGAACAGTATCCTATAAAAACAGAGAATGATTTATTGTTATGCGAGACAAATGGTGTGGACATGGTTTTTTTACCTGAAGTTAAAACCATGTATCCAGAAACAAAAACACCGATTTATTTGAGTATTCCCGAATTACAAAAACATCTTTGTGGGCGAACTAGACCTGGCCATTTTGAAGGTGTTTTACTGATCGTCTCTAAACTTTTTCATTTAATAGAACCGAACAAAGCTTTCTTTGGTTTGAAAGACTACCAACAGTTTCGAGTCATTTCTACCATGGTGGAAAATTTGAATTTCCCTTTAGAGGTAATTGGGGTTCCTACACGCAGGGATTCGGATGGACTTGCGATGAGCTCGCGTAATGTCCGTTTATCGGAAAAGGAGAGAGAAACCGCTAGTCTAATTCCTCGTATGTTTGCTCTAGCTAAAAAAACAATTCTTTCAGGAGAACGGGATCTAAACCTTTGGAAGGAAATTTTGAGAGATTTTCTATTAACAGGAACTTCTCTCCGTATTGACTACCTAGAAGTTGTGGATCCGATATTTCTTCAGCCGAAAGATAAATTAGAAGGTGAGGTTTTGCTCGCAATTGCGGTATTTGTTGGGGATGTTCGCCTCATTGACAATCAAATCATTCAAATTCCCAACTAAACATTCATGTCCAAAGAAATCGAAGATCGTAAATTTAATCCCAAACAAGTATTAGCTGATTCTAAATCATCTTTAGTCAATTTAAGTGGGATCCCTGAATCGGCTCATTCCTATGTCACTGGATCTCTATATGAGACACTGAGTGCCGATTCTACTTTTCTTGTAGTTCTTCCTACAAACCAGGATGCAGAAAGTTTTTCTCGGGAACTATTGAGTTTTTTACCCCAGGAAGAAATATTCTATTTCCCCGGTCCTGAAAATATTCCTTACGAATATACAAAATGGCAGATGGAATGGAAGAGAGATCGAATTTTAACAATCAACCGAATTCTTTCGGGTAATCGCTCTTTGGTGGTAACTTCTGTCTCTGCACTTCTGCGGAAACTTCCTTTAAAAGAAAGTCTAAAGGGTAAATCCATTGCCTTAAAATTGGGAAAAGATTTCCCGTTAGAGAAGTTATTATCTGAATTAGTTCATTTAGGTTATCATAGAGAGGAAGTTTGTGAACAGTTTGGTCACTTTAGTCTGAAAGGTGGCATTTTGGATATTTACACTCCTTATTTGGCAAATCCTGTTAGGATAGATTTTTTTGGAGATACTGTGGATGAGATCAGAACGTTTGATCCGAATACCCAAAAATCAATTGCGAAAATTCAAGAAATCATTATTACCGCTGCAAATGAAACGATTGTTAGTTTAGAGGAAAAAACAAAGTATCAAGAATTATTAGAACTAAACAAAGAAAAAAGACTCCCTATAGATTCGGAATTAGAGATCATAGAAGAACATTTACCTTTAGTTCGCAAACACGAAGGTTTTTTGAAGTTTTTCCCGAAAAAACCAATTGTCATTTTTCCAAGATTTTTCGATACGAAAGAGCGCTCCTTTGGAATGGAAAGAGAATACAATACCCTCTATGAAAAGAAAAATGAAGAATCTCTTTGTTTAAAACCAGAGGAGTTACTTTCTTTTGGAGAAGAATGGCAGACACTTACCTCGGATGAAACTCCAGGAATTCGTTTTTCTCTTTTGCCAGATAATCAGAGAAATTTTTCATATGAATCGATCACAGAAGTCAGGGGTTTTCGTGGGAAGATTCGAGAAGCCAAGGAACATTTTTTAGAACTTTTAAGCGAAAACAATCAAAACAAAATATTGATTACATCATCATTCTCTGCACAAATGATGCGTCTGAAAGGATTATTCACAGAAGATGAAATAGAAACTATCCATTCAGATACTGAAGATCCTCTTCCGATTCCCTTTCATCAGATTAAACCAGGTATCCACCTTGTGATCTCCGATCTCAAAAAAGGATTTCATGCCTTAGAGGAACATGTTTATATTTTCACTGATAACGATTTATTTGGTCGTCAGTACAAAAGGAAAACTCGCTATAAAAAACAAGCCTCTCAAATGATTGAATCTTTCATTGATTTGAAAGAAGGTGATTATGTAGTACATGTCAATCATGGTGTAGGCCGATTTGTTAAAATTGAAAGAACCAAAGCCGATGGGAAAGAAAGGGATTTTTTAAAATTAGAATATGCTGGTGGTGATAGTTTATTTGTACCACTTGATCAAATCTCTTTGGTACAAAAATACATCGGAGGAACGGATTCACCGAAACTAGATACTTTAGGGAAAAACTCTTGGAAGAAGGCGAAAGATAGAGTTCAGGAATCGGTAGACAAACTTGCCGAAGAACTGGTGTTACTGTATTCCAATCGACTTAAATTAAATGGGTTTGCCTTTCCGCCTGATACTATTTGGCAGGAGGAATTTGAAGCAGCCTTTGAATTTGAAGAGACCCCGGACCAAATTTCCGCCATTGAAGCCGTAAAACAAGATTTAGAATCAGCCAGGCCAATGGATCGTTTGGTTTGTGGGGACGTAGGTTATGGAAAAACAGAAGTAGCGATACGTGCCGCATTTAAAGTGATTATGGCTGGTAAACAAGTGATGCTTCTAACGCCCACAACCATCCTATCCTTACAACATTTTAATACTTTTAAACTACGATATGAAAATTATCCGATAAAAATTGCATTTGTATCCAGGTTCCGATCACCATCCGAAATTAGAGAAGACCTAAAGAATTTTTCCGAGGGAAAAATTGATATGTTGATTGGAACCCATGCCATTCTTTCTTCTAAGGTCAAACCGAAGAACTTGGGACTTCTTATTATCGACGAAGAACAGAAGTTTGGTGTCACACATAAGGAAGCGATTAAAAAATTCAAAAACCTTGTGGATGTTTTGACACTAACAGCCACTCCAATTCCCCGTACGTTACATATGGCTCTTACCGGAATTCGTGAATTATCGATTATTTCCACGGCACCCAAAAATAGGCAGAGCGTAGAAACTTATGTGTTAGAGGAAGATGATACTCTGATCCAAGAGGCCATACGCAAGGAAATTGAAAGAAGTGGGCAAGTATTCTATCTTTATAATCGGGTAGAATCCATTGAAGAAGAAGCAGCGTACATTCGTTCTTTGGTTCCAGAAATATCGGTGGGTATCCTTCATGGACAACTTACAGAAGATGAAATTGAAGAAACTCTGGTTGATTTTTATGAGCGCAAATATGATATTTTAGTCACAACTACAATCATTGAATCGGGAATCGATATGCCGAATGTAAATACCCTCATTGTCAAAAGAGCAGATATGTTTGGCCTTTCTCAGTTATATCAAATTCGTGGTAGAGTGGGTCGGTCGGATCGAAAGGCATATGCATATATGTTTTATCCTTCCAAGAAATTAATGACAGAACTTGCAGAAAAAAGACTCAACACTATCTTCGAATATCAAGAATTAGGTTCTGGGTTTAAAGTTGCTATGCGTGATTTAGAAATTCGAGGTGCAGGAAATCTCCTTGGAAAAGAACAATCAGGCGATATTATGGAAGTCGGATTTGATCTTTATGTGAAGATGTTGGAAGAGGCGATTTCAAGAATTAAAGGGGAAGAAGTTCGAGTAGAAGTTCGTACGGCAGTGAATTTAAAAACCAACTTCTATTTACCTGATGATTATATTCCGGACACAAAACAAAAAATTGAATTTTATAAACGGTTTGAAGGTTCTGCAAATTTGGATGAAATTGAGGAACTTTCCTTGGAAATGGAAGACAGGTTTGGTGAATTGCCACAAATTGCCAAAACATTTGTTGAATTGGAAAAGATCAGAACTTTGGCTTCCAATTTAGGTTTCGAATTTGTGACGGAGAAACCGGAAGAAATCTTGTTTAAATGTGGAACTTATTTCCGAGGAAATCCTGATCGTGTGATCCAGGCGATGGCAAAATTTAAAGGGCTCCTAATTTCGCCGCAAGAGCCATCTGTATTGCGTTATACGATTCCTGAACGAGAAGATTTACAAAAGATCAAAAAATTACTTTCCCTTTTGGAATTCCTCGCCGCTTAATTTTTAGGCAATAGAATCAATATCTTTTGCCTAAAAAAGGATGGACATTAAGGGAATTCACGAAATCATCATCACAAATCCTTTCAGGCACTAAAATAATATGACTAAAATCCTTCCTTTGTTTGTTTTTTTGGCATCCCTTTTCCTCGTTCAGTGTTCGGACTCTTCTCCGGTCATTGAAACTTTGGACAACCATAAAATTACGGTAAAAGACTTTGAAGCGGCTTACGATACAGCTCTTGATTCCATCAGCCGATTACAAAATATCGAAAAAAAGACTCTTCTTGAGTTTATTGAAAAAGATATTAATGAAGTTCCGCAAAACTTCCAAGATCTAAACTATCAACTTCAAAAGAAAAATTTCTATCAGACTTACCGTCAGATGATTATGACTCGTCTTGTAGCCGAGAAAAATGGTTATATCTCTCGTCCTGATGTAGCAGAAGTGATCAAACAAGTTGAAATGCAAACCATCGCTCAAATGTATGTATCTGAACAAGTGGAAAAAAAGATTCAAATCACTGACGAGCAGGCAAAAGCAGAATGCGAGAGACTTCGTGGTTTGGACAGAAATATTGCAAACCTAACAATCGATAAGTGTCTTACATTCGCAAAAGCACAAATCAAACAGCTCCAAACCAGAGAGCAACTTCCTTTAGTTGTAGAAAGAATTAAAGAAGAAGTAACTATCAAACGTAATGATAAATTTGACTTGGATGCATATCTTGCACCAAAGAAAAAAGTGGAAGAACCAGCAAATCAACAAAAGTAAGTCGGAATGGACAATACTTTAAATGCATTTCTCCGTGGTATCATCGAAGCTGCCACGGAATTCCTTCCAGTTTCCTCCACAGGACACCTTTTTCTCTTTAGTTACTTTTTCCCTTTTGAAAACTTAAAAGTCGACCATGAAGCCTTTGAGGATCTGTTTGATATTTTTATTCAAACGGGTGCTATCCTTTCGGTAGTTGTTTTATATTTTCAGCTTTTGTGGAAACATACAAAGACCGCTGCAACCTATCTATTACAACGATCAGAAGATAAAACCGGATTTGATTTTTATCGCAATTTAATTATAGGAATCCTTCCCATAATAGTTCTAGGTTTTCTTTTTAAGAATGTTTTAGATCAAATCAAAATGAGACCAGATCTTCTTCTCATCATCGGCTTATCGTGGTTCGTTGGTGGTTTAATTATGGTCGTTGTTGAGATGAAACACTATGATGAAAGTGATGGCAAAACGATAGGAATGAAAGAATCAGTAATTGTAGGTTTTTTTCAATGTTTTGCCTTGATTCCCGGCGTATCTAGATCTGCAGCAACGATTATTACTGCACGTATTCTCGGTGTATCCAAAAAAGACTCTGCTGAATTTTCTTTTTTCTTAGCAATTCCTGTTTTGACTCTCGCTGGCATTTATAAGCTGTACAAACATAAAGCTATATTAAATTCGGAAACAATCGGACTTCTTCTCTTCGGAAGTATCGTATCCTTTGTAATTTGTTACTTTATTATTCGTTTGTTTATGGCTTTTATACGACGTAGAAGTTTTTTATCCTTTGGGATTTATCGAATTCTACTCGGTATCCTTGTTATCCTATACTTTGTTCGTGGTTAAAGAATTCTAAATAAAATTCTTTTTTATCGATATTCTTTGTTTTATCAAGCAGATACATTAATAATTTCGTGTTCTGCTTGTGCAGTTTATTTCTTAAAAACATTCGTTCACTCCAAATCACAGCTTCTGCGATTTGTCCATTTTTATATAAAGCTTTAGCTGTCATGTAAAGATAGTCTTCCCTGCTGGGATTTTCCTTTGACGCAAGTTTTAGATTTTGAATGGCTTCAGACCAATTTTTTAATAAATAGTTTAATTTTCCCGCTAGAGCCAAAAACGATGGATGGGGATAGTTTTCGATCAAAGGAAACAATTTATCTAAGGCATCACGATAACGTCCTTGTTTGGAGATTTCTTTGATTTCTAAATATTCTGTTCTAATTTCCTCAGGGAATGAGATTCTTGTTTTTTTAGGAAAATATTCTATCTTCAAAAAGGATAGGTCATCCGTAATTTCCCCATTGGATTCGATTTCCTGAACTAAGCGGTTTAGGTTTGATTCGGCACGTTCCACAAAACGCAAAATTAATGTTTCATCTTCATTGATAGATCGTAGCGAACTTTCGTCTGAAGGTAGAACTATGTCATCTCTTCCATCAGAACCGATAAGTAAGATATCTCCCGCTTCTAATGAAAAGGTTTTGATTTGGAAGTAGTGATCGTTTTTAGGAAAACCCAATTTTCGCATCGAAAGTTCGGTTTCTATGAAAGAAGCTACTGCGTCTCTATAGAGAATGCTCCAAGGATGCTCCGCATTGATATAATAGACAAATCCATCTTTTGCTACCATGCCGAGAACAACGCTTGATAACATAGACCCGTCAAAACTGACAAAGACAGACTGAAGTTCAACGTAGAGATCTTTCAACCAAAGTTCAGGTGGTCTTGATTTTGTGTAACTGGATTTTGCCCTTGAGAGGACCGCCTGAAACACAACACCGAGTACCAGAGCACCGCCTGCCCCTTGGATGGATTTACCCATAGCATCGCCATTGGCAAAGACAGTATAGTCTCCCGATTCTAAATGAATTGTTCCAACGATACAAATATCACCACCAATTTCCCCGTTTTTACCTCGGAATTGAAATTTTTTCTTTTGGTTTACATAGGTTTCTATTTTAATTTCAGGAATTTGGTTTTCTATCCGTGCCAGTGGTTGGATGAGAAGGGATGTTAAAAAATAATCTCCATCTTGTTTTTCTTTGAGAACTTGTAATTGGTTTAAAGATTCATTTAAGGCATCTGTTCTCTCTTCAACTTTTCTTTCTAAGTTTTTGTTTAAGTCTTCCACTTCTTCATTCAGTTTAACAAACGAATTGGCTAAAATAATCGCTAATGAGATGTTAAAAACTAGAAATGTATATCCCATAATTCGAGGGAAGACCCAGTAGTTTCTGTTCGTGGCTGTATCAATCACCGCGGCAATTAGAACAATCGTGAGACCGATGGTAATGTAAAAAGCTCTTCGCTCTTTTTTTCTTAGGTTTCTGAATAAAATAATAAAAATTAGAACTACATACAAAAGCCAAGTGGGTTGTACGAAATTCGTGAGTAAAAAACTAAATGTCTCTATGTTTCGAGTGAATGCAAAATAAAGAAAAAATCCTAATTGTAAACCATCCAGAATCTTTCCGAAGATACTGTATCGTTCCTCAAACAATGTGCGAAGAAAATGATACATGAATGGTATAAGGAGTAAAATTACCATATACTCTGATTTTTTCATTTCCAAAAAAGGAAATTCAAATTCGTATTTAAGTTGGTTTCTTAGGAAATTATAAATTACGAATGAAAAAGAAAACAAAGCAAAGAAAAAATTCTCTTTATCTTTTCTTCTGCGGATATAGAGAAAGAGAAAGTATCCACCTACAGTTGAATAGATAGTAAGAAATAATAATTTTATAAATTCGTCCTTGTAGAATCTAGAAAAAATTTGTTCTGAAGGCCCAAGAACTGTTTCATCTTGTTCGATTCCTCCAGAATTAGCAAAATACGGTTGGATTTTTATTAACAGTAAGTTCTTTTTTCCGTATTGAATGACGTTGGAAGGGATATTATAAATCCTTAATTTGTCATAGGCCTGTGGTTCTTCTGCATTCCAATCACCAGTGTTTCCTATCAAATGTCCATTTAAATAGGTTTGATCCCGATCGTTAATGATCCCCAGGCGAAGACTATATTGGGTGGAAGGATCCTCTGAAAATTGAATCCACTTGGCGAGTAAAACTGTCTTTTTAAATCCATATGCTTCTTTATCGTCGTATAAATTGCCTGGCACGGGAATTCGTTTCCACGTTCTCTCTAGAAATTTCGTTTCTGTCATGGAAAGAATTTCTGAATCACTGAGACTGTCTTCAGTCATATACCAGAAGGAACTAGGATCTGCTTTGTTCGTATCAAGCGATACCATGTCCCTGGGACGGGATTTTGTAATGGAATCTTCTATGCTTTGCGAATGAAGAAGGGAAAAAGAAAAGACAAGAAAGATGAGTATCGGTTTTATCATATATACACGAACCCTGACGTTCATAACTCTGTTACCTTCCCAAATGGATGTAAAATGGTCATTCGATTAAAAAAGAATAAAGAAAAAGCAGTATTAAATTTTCATCCTTGGATCTTTTCCGGAGCGATCGCGTCGGGCGAAGAAGGGATCCCTTCTGGTAGTGTTGTTCGTATCGAATCCTCTTCAGGTGAATTCCTGGCTTGGGGACATTATGATCCTAAAAGTCAAATTCGAGTTCGATTGTTCTCTTTTGACAGTTTGGAAGATGGCTCAAAGGAAAATTATTGGACTGCGAAGTGGAGTTTGATCTACGAGTCAAAACAAAAACTCTTACCGAAAGAGACAACTGGATTTAGACTTTTTCATTCAGAAGGAGATGGCGTTCCTGGTGTGGTCGTTGACTGTTATCACAAAGCAGCTGTTATGCAATTGAAAACACCTGGAGCTTTGAGTTTAAGAGAATGGTTAGTTTCTTTTCTAACTGAAAAAGGTTTTACAACCATTTTAGAAAGGGGAGAAAAACCAGATGATAAATCTGTAAAAGATCCAATCTTTCATAAAGGAAATGATCCAGAACCAGTTTTTACTGAACATGGAATGCAGTTTATAGCGGATATTACGAAAGGACAAAAAACGGGTTTTTTCCTCGACCAGAGGGATAACCGAGCCTTAGTATCCCGTTACGCATTTGGGCGAACCGTATTAAATACATTCGCATATTCAGGTGCTTTTTCATTGTATGCATTGTTAGCTGGAGCTAAATTAGTACATAGTTTGGATATTTCAAAACAAGCAATGGAACTATGCGAAAGAAATTTAGTATTAAATGGTCTTAATTCCGTAAACGATTCCATCAAACATAAAAGTTTGGTATTGGATAGTTTCGATTATTTGAAGTCAATGGACAATGATTTCTACGATCTTATTATTTTAGATCCACCGGCATTTACAAAGAGTATTGCAACGGTAAATCAGGCAAGTCGGGGTTATAAGGATATCAATATGCGGGCCATGTCAAAGATTAAGAGTGGCGGATTGATTTTTACCTTCTCATGTTCCCAACATATTTCTTTTGATTTGTTTAAAAAAATTGTTTTCGGGGCGGCAAAAGATGCCAAAAAAAGGGTTAGAATTTTGCATCATCTAACCCAGAGTCCGGACCATGGTTATTCTGTCTTTCATCCCGAAGGAGAATACTTAAAAGGCCTTGTGATTCAGGTTGATGGTGATACTTGAATTCGTAAATTGGTGAAATCTTAGAATGAAATTTACATCCCTTAGTTTTCTTTTGTTTTTTCTTGTAATCTATTGTTTGCATTGGATGTTCCGAGGCAAATATCGATTAGGTTTTTTATTTTTAGCATCTTTTGGATTCTATGCTGCTTGGTCGATTCCTTTTGCGTTTCACTTCCTCGCAATTGTTATGTTGAATCATTTCTTCAACAAACAAATCCTTAAAAATAAAAAAACATTCTGGTATCCGATTTCTCTTTTTATAAACTTTGGTAACCTCTTTCTATTTAAATATTTCTATTTCCTTTGGGCATTAGTTTTCCAATTGACTGGGAGTATTTGGTTTGCACCCGAATCAATCCAAAGTTTTTTAAATTCTCAGTTCGGATTCGATTCAATTACATTACCTCTTGCGATTAGTTTTTATACCTTCCAAATGGTAGCGTATACGATTGATATAAAACGAGGAAATGCAGAAGAAAATCCAAACTTTTTACAATTTGCACTATTTATCTTTTTCTTTCCTCAGTTGGTTGCAGGACCCATCGTCCGGCACGGTGAATTTTTTTACCAATTGGAAGTTTGGAATGCAAAAAAGGAACAACTCTTCGAAGGTTACTATTTAGTTTTTCTTGGGCTTTTTAAAAAAGTGGTCCTTGCAGATAATTTATCCCCGGTCATTGAGCCCGTCTTTCAAAATCCAGAGTTGTATGATGGTGTGACAAACTTCGTTGCGATGTTCGGTTATGCGGCAAGAGTGTTTTGTGATTTTAGTGGATATACCGATTTGGCTAGGGGACTCGGAAAACTTCTTGGTATTAACTTGCCAGAAAATTTTCATGCTCCTTATCTTTCTGCATCCGTAAGAGAACTTTGGACACGTTGGCATATGACACTCGCCACTTGGATTAAAGATTATATTTATTTTCCGTTAGGTGGCTCTAGAGTTTCTGAATACCGTGGTTATCTCAATTTAATTGTGACTTTTACCCTTGCAGGTTTTTGGCATGGTGCAAATTTCACATTTATCATTTGGGGTTTTTTGCATGGTCTCATGTTAAGCATCGAACGGAAACTAGAGTTGATTCGAAAGCCAGATAAATCAGTTCCAGTTTCGAAGCCGATGAAGTTTGTTGGAATTTTGTATGCCTTTTCCTTTTTTGTTTTTTCCATTCCTTTTTTCAACGCACCTTCTGTTAAAAACGCTTTTGCAATGTATAAACAAATCATTACTGGATCTACAGGTGAAAGAACAAACAAACTGGAACTGATAGTTTATACTTTATTCCTTACTTTTTTTCTAAACTATTTACAAACTAAACCAAGTTTTCCTAGAGGAAATTGGTCAACGAAGGCATCAATTATATTTCTTTTGGCCTTTTCTTTGGTCATCACTATATTGTTAGGTTATCTTGCACCGGGAGGAACGGAATTTATCTATTTCCAATTTTAATATGAATCCTAAATTTAAATTTTCAGTTGTTCTTTATCCACTCTTTTTGGCTCTCAGTCTCTTTCTTTTGGATAAAATCTTTTTTTTGCCCGTTATTGTAGAAAACACATATAGTTGGAAAAAAATTGAAAGAAAGTTTTATGAGTTAAAAGAAGATCTCTTTGAGGTATTACTAGAGGAACTCCGTAAAAATCCATCGAAACAAATTGGATTGATACTGGGTAGTTCCAGATCAGGTGAATTTGATTCGGATATGTTGGAATCTTTTTTCCCCAATACAAATTCATTTAATTTTGCGGCTCCCTTTGGCCCTCCCAGTTTCCAAGCCTATTGGTTGGAACGTTCTCTTACTGCAAAACTTCCACTTCGATATGTGCTGATTGAAGTAGATCCGCTCCTATTTTCTCAATCATCTATTGATTATTCTCTGAATGGCTCGTATGACAATGAATATGTGCTGAAGCAGATTGACTTATATCGTTCCAAAAATAAAAATCCATGGTTGGCAGATGCCAAAGGATTTTCAATGGATGAAGTCGAAGTGTATTTTTTAAAGAAACTCTTTGCTTTATACAAATACCCCTTGGATCCCACTGCCATCAAAGCTAATAATAAAGAAATCGAAGTTGGTTTTTTTCCTGGCATGTCAGTTGGTATTACGGGTAAGGACCATAAACGAAATTACATTGATAAAATTAAACATGTGAACCGGGTCAAATTTGGTGCCCTTCCGAATGAAATAAAATTTGCTAATATGGATATTTTTTTAGAAAAAGATGCGGAAGCCATGTACAACCAATACTTACGGGGACAGTCTCTTGCACCGACACAGATCTATTTTTTTAAAAAGATGCTCGGTTTACTCAAAGGAACTGGAATTCCAGTGATCATTTACTTTCCGGCAGTATCGGATGCACTCCGCAGAAAAATGTCTACTGATGGACTGCTTGAGGGATTCAATTTGGAAATTAAGAAAGCAGTAAACGAAGCAAATCAAGTCCCAAATTCAAAATTCAGTGTAGTTGATCCCAATATTGATCCGCGTTGGGTTTGTAAGGACTTTGTGGATTCACTCCACTTGAGTGGTGCTTGTTTTCCAAACTTATTACCGATTTTATTTCCAAAGGAAGTTCGTTAGGATCTGTTTGCCTTCCGTTTTTCTAATTCTTTTTTTAGAATTCGAAAACGAAAAAATAAGTAACCCAGACCACTAAAGAGAAGAAATAGTCCGGATCCCCAACCTGATTCTGTCTCGGCCAAAACTTTGTCATCTTCGAAGGTCTCATTCCAAAAAGAATGGAGAAGTACAAACGCCGAATATAGAAGGAGATTTAAAACCATATAGATTGTGGTTTTCTTTAGGATCCAAAGGGTGTCTCCCATTTCCTCTCGAAATTTAGAAAATTCGGCAATGATTTCCTGGTAGGTTTTATGGTGACCCAGGCGGTAGACATCGTAGGCTTCTTCCATTTCAGGATCTTTAGCCTTTCCATCCAAAAGGACAAATTCAAAGTCTAAGCGGTCATCATAGTCTTTTCTTTTTTGGGGATCAACTAGGGTTAGGTAAGCCCGTGTGAGTTCTAGAATTTTGTCCTTTGCCTCCACAATTCCGGCAATCTCTAGCCTTTCCCAAAACTCAAGTTCCTTTTTGTAAATGGCTTCTATGATTTCGTTTGTGGAATCTTTTTCGACTCCTAAGATTCCGTAAAATGTCTCCCGCTTTGTACTAGCCATATACCCTTTTTAGTTCCTATCTTCTTTGCTTTACAAGGAAATTTTAAGGAAAAACATATCATTATGAACCCTTCCTTGACTGAAATCGCCACTACAGATAGCCCCATCCAACTAGGAAAGGTCTACGTGGAGACCTATGGATGCCAAATGAACGAATACGATTCAGGGATCGTCAAGGAACTCTTTCGAAAAGAGAATTATGAAACAGCAAGTTCTATTGAAGAAAGTGATATCATTTTTCTCAATACATGTGCAGTCAGAGAAAATGCACACGCAAAGATCTACGGTAGGTTACAATCCCTCGGTTATTTAAAGAAAAAAAATCCAAACTTAGTGATTGGAGTTTTAGGTTGTATGGCTCAGAACTTAGGCGAAGATTTGTTCCACCAAGAGTTGCCTTTAGATCTGATTGTGGGTCCTGACAATTACAGGACATTACCGGAACTGATTCAAAAAATTAGAGAAGGGGAACGTGATGTTCAGTTAACACGTCTTTCTCGAACAGAAACATATGATGAATTAGAACCAAAGGTTGTAAATGGAATCCAAGCATTCGTTACTATTATGCGAGGCTGTAATAACTTCTGCACTTTTTGTGTAGTTCCCTACACAAGAGGAAGAGAACGAAGTAGAGAGCCAAGTTCTATTGTTTCTGAAATTCTCCAATTGGAAGCGATGGGTGTAAAACAAATCACTCTCCTTGGCCAAAATGTGAATAGTTATTCTTATGAGAATACAGACTTTTGTGCGCTTGTAGAAAAAATACTAGCAGATACGACAGTAGAACGTGTTCGCTTTACAAGCCCCCACCCGAAAGACTTTCCTGATCACCTAATATCTCTTATGGCGAAGGAAGAACGTTTTTCTTCTCAGATCCATATGCCCCTCCAGGCAGGAAGTTCCAAAGTATTGCGGGATATGAAACGTAGTTACACCAAAGAAGAATATTTAGACTTAGTTGCCAGTATCCAAAGTCGAATTCCAGATATCGGGATCACTTCCGATATCATTGTTGGATTTCCGGGAGAAACTGAAGAGGAGTTTCAGGAAACTCTGGAAGTTGTGAAAAAAGTGAAATTTGATATGTCGTATATGTTTAAATATTCCGAGAGGGAAGGTACGATCGCAAAACGAAAGTTTATTGATGATGTTCCAGAAGAAACCAAAAGTAAACGACTTATCGAACTTGTTGAACTCCAAACAAAAATTTCACACGAAAAAAACCAATCTAAAATTGGAAATGAATTCTCTGTTCTCATTGAGAACACTTCCAAAAAATCTAAACTAGAGTTATGCGGTCGTTCCCATTGCGGGAGAATGATTGTATTCCCCATTCCAGAAAGTTCATCGAAGGATCCAGCAGATTGGATTGGAAAAACAGTCACTGTGAAAGTGGAATCAGCAACAAGTGCAACCTTAAAGGGAATTCTCGTTGGCTAAACCAGTCGATTTACGTACGGTCAGAGTCTTCTCCAAAGATGACTTACCGCCTGATTTTATGGTGGATACTGATCGTTTAGGAAAGTGGAAACGATTTAAACCCTCTATATTAAGGATTTACATTTTAAAGGAAATTCTTAGTCCATTTCTTGTAGCACTTTCTTTTTTTACTATGATTTATATGGCAGTGGCCATCCAAAAGATGATTGGTCTTTTTGTGGGCAAAGGAGTCGACTTCTTTAGACTTTTAGACTATATGGGTTATGTTTTTGGAAACACCCTTCCTATGACTATTCCTATGGCTTGCCTAATGTCAGGAATTATGGCTGCAGGTCGATTGTCTGGAGATTCAGAAATCACTGCGATGCGTGCCTCGGGTGTTTCTTTTCCCTATATCTATTCAAATTTTCTGGTATTTGGCTTTTTGATGACTCTTATCGTTGGTTACTTAAATTTTTATTTAGGTCCAGATAACACTCGTAAAATGAAGGAATTTGATAATTGGATTGCCACATATAATCCCTTACTTGCGATTCAACCAGGTCAATTTTCCGGAGATAAAACTCAGGATTTTTTTTCTGAGAAAGGCAGGACCATGTATTCAGGCGGAATTGATGCCGATGGGAATTTAAGTAATGTCCAAATCCGTGAATGGGCAATTTCTGCAGACGGAACTGACCTTATCATGGTGAATAATCTGGCTGTTCCCATGGGTGGATCAAAAATGTTACAAATCATAAATGCCAAAGAAGGTTTGTTAGTTGAAAAGAAGAACATAAACGGTGAGTATGAAAAGTCTGTTCGTCTTCGTAAGGGATATGTAATTGAATGGGACCCGGAAACCAATGCCATTGGAATTACAAACTTTATGGATGGGGAGATGGACTACAATACTCCTGCAAAAAAAGACACCAAAACGATGAGTATCAATGTTAAACCAGACACGTTCTCCTTACCGATGTTATTTGAAATTCGCAATGCTATCGAATCGGAAGGATTGGAAAAAATTCCAGGTTTAGAAATTCTTAAAGAATATGGGTTATCCATCAAAGGTGTGGGTGGTTTAAAACAAATGGTCGAACAATTTAAGTATGAATTGATCATTGGTGCAACCAGTGGTAACCAAGAAGATATGGCTCAGAAATTTGCACTCTTTACGCAATTATCTGAACTTCTGAATGAATCTAAAAAAACCCTAACCGGATTCAATGTAGAAATTCACAAACGTTTCGCCACACCCATTTCTTGCCAAATTTTCTTCTTTTTGTCTTTTCCATTGGGTTTAGTTGTCAAACGATCGGGAAAAGGAATGAGTTTTACTTTGGCCGTTGTTTTTCTATTAATCTATTATACATTCTTTATCTTTGGTTCTGGCATTTCGTATAAGGAAAATGTTCCGGATTGGGTTGGGCCGTGGTCTGCAAATATTGTGATCGCCACTCTTTCCATCTACATTATGATTTCCCGAACAGATGCAAAATTGCCGGAATCCATTCGAAAACGGTTGGGGTTTTACTTTCGATTGCAAGACCAGTTGGAAGATCGATTGGAACTGATAAAAAATCGCTTCCGAAAACCCAAATGAGACAAAATTTGCTAGAAAATTCCACTTACTGCAGTCCTATAGAATCAAGTAGCGGTAACACAGGAGATCTGGTTTGAAAACTTCTTACATTTGGAATCTATCTAAAGGGCGCCCCTTTCCGGTGGAACTTTGGAAACATTCAAAGATCAAAGTTCAAGTCAACCAAATGCAATTGGACGAATTGGATCGTATTTCGATCACTCCAAACGACATTCACATTTTGTTCCTCCAGGTATCTCTTTCGGAATGGAAACAAATCCAATCAACCATTGCATCTTCGTTTGAAGCAAATCCCTTCGTTTCTTTGATTTTGATTTCTTCTGAAGATGGAGTGGATCAAATCCAAGAAAATGTAGAAGGCCATTCCAAATATTTGGTTTTGGAAAATCCTCTCCATGTTAGGGAACTTCGTCTAATTTTAGATCGAACCATTCAGTCTGAATCTTACAAAGCGGCAGCTTTAGATATTGGTAATTCTTGTTTAGAAAATGTAGGATTCTTTGAAGGTGTGTTTTCTTTGGCGCACCAAGAATATGAAGAATCTAAAAAAGAAAACGAGGCGTTACGATCTATATTAAAATACGAAGAACTTGTCAAACGCTCTCAAGCAGGCATCAACACAGCTTTAGATAAAGTAAACGATATGAAAAATCAAGAGTTGATTGAACTTCATCAGCGTGTGAAAGCCAGCCAACAATTGGATGAACTTCGAGAAAAGGAACTGAAACAAGCTCTGGAATTGCAGAAAGCAACAGAACAAGTTTTAAACTATTCTCGAATTGAAGAAATGAATTTAGATAAAATTCTTAGAGCACAAGATCGACTCTTCGAATATACCGAACAAGAGATCAAAGAACTTGTGGAAGAAAACAGATCTTTGAAGAAAAAACTGGGGTTGATTTAATAATCTTTTCCCACCTTTTCCTCTATGCTCGCGTATTCTTTGGAATCGCGTCCATAGTGAATTTCAGCAAATCGTAATAGATGTTTTTTCTTTAATTCTTTGAATTCATAATAGAGTTCTTGGTTTTTGGATCGGCTTGCCGTTTGCTCCATTTTTTCATAGGATAAGGCAAGGAGTCTATGTGGTTCTGCTTCCGCCTCATTTTTAGAAGATAGGTCAATGTATCTGTGAGCAAAATCAATGACTTGGAGATAATTTTTAAATGCTTCTTGGTGTTTGATGTACTCTCTAAAAATTCCCGATTTTAAATCCAGATACGGTGCACTTTCCTTTACCTTCGGGTTTTCAATTTTATCCAGAAAATTCATACCTTTGACAAGGCGAGTTACCGTTTGTGTTCTTAAGTCAAACAGTTGTTTTTGAAATTCCTTTTCTTTGTTTTCCTTTCTAATTTGTTTTTGCCATTCATACCGATCTTCGTAGTAGGTTTCTTTTTTAGAATCTTCCTTTCGTTTTTCGATCGTTTTTCTTCCTAACTCGAAATGGTCTACGGCAGATGAGTATTCTTTGTTTGCATCTTGCCAGCGTTTCTGTGAATTCTTTTCATCGATTAAATTTAGAACGGGAATTGTTTCCAATTTTTCGGAACTATCACCCCAAGGAGATCCTGAAT
Source organism: Leptospira sp. WS4.C2 (assembly GCF_040833985.1). NCBI lineage: Bacteria > Pseudomonadati > Spirochaetota > Leptospiria > Leptospirales > Leptospiraceae > Leptospira > Leptospira mgodei. Next base: position 1,900,302 of record NZ_CP162139.1, on the reverse strand, counting down.
CTGGTGTGGTAGGGAGAATGGATTCCACCCGATTTTCCGAAGAGGATGCCTGTTTTGTGTCTTTAGAACTAAGAGACAGAGAACCTAGGAAAATCAAAGAAATCCATAAAAATTGGATGGGAAATTTCATTTACAGGGAAACTTTCCTTGAATCCTAGATATTGGCAAGAACTATCATTCTATGGTACTAATACAAAGAAAAATGGAGATCACAAAAAAGATCGTCCTAATTGCACATGATAATAGAAAGGAAGATCTACTCGATTGGGTAAAATACAATAAAGGAACACTGAGTAAACATCACCTATCGGCTACAGGAACGACAGGAAAGTTGATCCATGAACAAATTGGCCTACCTGTGTTTCGATTCATTTCGGGTCCACTCGGTGGGGACCAACAAATTGGATCCAAAATTGTTGAGGATGGAATTGATTTTATGGTTTTTTTCTGGGATCCACTTTCTGCACAACCGCATGATCCCGATGTAAAGGCATTACTCCGAATTGCAGTATTATATAATATTCCAATGGCCTGCAACCGTTCCAGTGCTGATTTTTTAATTTCTTCTCCGCTTATGGAAAGAGAATACAATCGGCAATTGATTGACTACGGCTCAAGAATACCTGCAAAGAATTAAACTTTCTTTGAGACCAAAGTACTTCGCCGTTAGTTTATGTCTTTTTCGAAACATTAGAAAAAGTATGGGAAACAGAAAGATACGCGAAATTGGCCAGAAGTAAAAATCTATTTGAACTTCATCAGATAAAATACAGGAGACATTGTCCTCATTCCCATCAATAAAACGATGTGTATGTTGGAATTGTAAGAAGGGTCCTTTGATTTGATCATCTTGAAAAAAATTGTTTTTATCATAAGCAGTGTGCCTTGCTACCCAAGTTTCTTTCCAAAAAGGCAAGATGGTAACCTTTAAAATCACTTCTTCACCAACTTGCAAAGATTTGGGAGGTTTTATGACTTCAATGCCTCTTGTACCTGACATTAAAGTTTCAAAGCCAATGGGATCTTCATGGAATTGAAATAATGTTTCCTTAGACAGAGGAAACCTGGACCGATAAATGAATGTATTCATATTGATTAGAAGGTGATAAACAGAAAATGATTTGGTTTCCCTTTAAAAAAAAGAAACAAGAATTAAAAATTTCTATAGAGACGATCCAAAGATTGGAGCTGGAATCAAGGAACCAAGGAATCCCTCAAGTTTTGGTTCTGGATCTCAGCTGGAATCAGAACGGAGTGGGAAATGTCCTTGTGAGTTTTGCTTCCAAAGAAACATCGGATTCTGGATATCTGCGTTGGAAAAATGAAAGGGTTAGAGAAATACTTTCACTCGGGGAACTTAGATTTGAATTAGGAAAATTTTATTTTTATCCAAATATCGATTTAAATTGGAAATCAACACCACGGGTGGGGATTCATAAGCTGACCTCAAATTATCAATTTTCGTCAGAAGAGGTTTATCTAGAAGCTGCGGATTTCTTTCGGCTGCGATCCATATTGCAACTTTGTTTTCAGAGGGAGGGGGTAAGATCCTTATATTTCAAAGGCAAAACCTGCCAGTTAGAAATTCCAGACCTTACAAAGAAAAAGGAAGAACGAATTTCAGAGGATATCCTTACTTATCTTTCATCTCTATATCAGAGTCCTTGGGAAGAATGACATCGTCTCCAGTTGCCAATTCTTTTTCCCATCCTCGCATATTTGGTTTCACCGAAGATATGGATTTACCGAGTTCTGTAATTTCCCCTCGAAACAGTAGTTTTCCCTTTCTTTGGAATTCCAATTTTGAATCTTTTTTTAATCCGTCCTCTTTCCCAAGAGATACGATGACCTCATCCTTTTTGACTTTCAAGATTTTCCCTTCTTTCGGAAGTAAATCTCTGATTCGCTCGGCAATGCGGTGGATGATCGTTGGTAAACTATCGCGACCTCTCTGGTTTGTAGACCAAGTAACAATATCTTTAAGGTTATCTCTATCATAGACTGAAACATCAAGGCGAATGTCTCCATCAATGATTTGATATTTACCATGAACAACATAACGAACCTTAGTCGCATTTTTTCTTTTTGTATCTAAGAGATGGAGATTATCAATTGTAAATGGAAGCGTTTGTGAGAATGGGTGGTAATTAGATTCTTTCAGTAAACCTCGGATATGTCTAAATTCATCTCCATCTATTACTCTGACTGACTGTATCTGTTTTAAATTATAACGAAATGCATCCGCTAAAAGTCTACCCGCTTGTAAGTGATAGGGAAAAGGCAAACTGGACTCTAGATCAAAAACATAAACTTCAGGACTAAAACGGACTGTGTTTTCCTGGATCGCGTTGGGATCTATTTGGAGGTAACCTTCTCTGAATTCTATCGATTCTTTTAGATTTTTGATAGCAAACTCTAGTTTGTTTTGGAGTTTAAAGGAGTTCGGATCTTCTTCTCTAAGGCGGAGCAATAAATTGGTATACTTTACTGTTTCACCTGTCTGGTTATAAAACTCTAACAATTCTTTTCGAATGACGGGTGTTTGTGGACTTAAGTCCTTGGCACGTTTTAAATGAAACAAGGAACTTTTATGATAAAGTGAATGTTTTTCTGAATAAAAACGATCCCTTCTGTAGTCTCCTAATTCTCTACGTAATTTGGACTCTTCCTTTTCTGAACCAATGGTATATTCTTCAGCTTCAAATCGCAGAATTTCATCTAGGTCGTCTAATTGCAAAGCTCTTCGATAATGGTAAGTGGCAAATTTTGTCTCCCCCAATTCCCAAGCAAGATTAGCTTCCAAACTATGGTAAAGTTGGTTGTCAGGAAATTCTCTAGCTAATTCATAAATGGATCGAAAGGCTCTTTTTTTAATCTCTTTGTTGGAAGTTAAGTTTGAAAGAATGATATCGTGATATACAGAATAGAACCTTGCCTGTTCTCCTTTCGAATCAAGGTTGAGTGAATTGTTTAGAGCTTCTTCTACCATTGGCAGGACTGACTTCAATTGGTTTGGATGAAAGTAGTTTTGATATAAAAGGACTTTGGCTTTGAAAGCAAACCCATCGGGATCATTTGGTTCTTTTTTTGTATAAGAATCTATAGAGTTATAGGCTTCGTTATAATTCTGCTTGGTGAAATATAGTTCAGCTAACATACGCAATAAATCAGATGGTTCCTCCAGTTTTGCAGTCAAACTTTTAAGTTTAAAAATTGCAGAATCTAGTTTTCCTTGTTTCTGTAAGGACTTAGCCTCGGTAATTCGTAGCGCTGTATGATTTGGAAATTCGATTAGTAAGGGATCGATTAATTTTGCGATAGCAGAAAAATTAGAATCTAGTAAATAGATTTCGGAAAGCCCAGTCACTGCCGGAATATGTTTGGTTTCTCTTTCGAGAATTTCCAAATAAAACTTTTTACTTTCCCTATACGCGGCGAGTTTAAAACTACAATCTGCAACTCCAAGTTTTGCATCGATCGAGTTGCGATTCTTTTGTAATGCAGATTGATAGAATTGGATAGCTTTTCTGCAATTATTTTCTGATTGGTATCGTTTTCCTTCTGCTATATCCTCAAGGGTGGTTGTTTCCGCTTTTAAAAAAGTTGCTGATACAAATAATACCAAACCAAAATAAAGGATGTAACTTAGCTTAACGAGGCTCTGGAACAAAGTATCCTCCTTCATCTCGACCCTTCACACCTCTATGTTCCACACCAATAGCCAGTTTAATATACCGATTGATTAACTCTGGATTCGTATCAGTCTTATAGGATAGAATGTATCTGTAGTCTGTATGAGATTTTAGTTTTTTATATAAATCCCTTTCTTCTCCTTCCCCATCCAAAACAATATAACGACCATTGGTTGGCTCTGTCATATCAGACCAGGAATCTTCAAGCGACAGATTTGGATTTATAGTCAAAATATAGATAGGAATGGAATGAGCTTTGGCAAAAGAAACAATTCTAGATTTTTGGTATTGCAAAAAGCTATCTTCTCTACTTTCACCAGAAACTAAATAAATAAGGGCCTTAGGTCCCGTTTCTAATGATAACTTTTGTAAGGCGGCTATACTAGCTTTTCCAAAATTGCATTTTTCTTCTGGAATACCGTCTCTAATTTTTGCAAGTATATCACGTAAGGAAACTGTTTCCGCCAGAATTAAATTACTATCCTTCCCAGCCCGGTATAGAGCAATTTTATCGGTATCTCGGAGTGAACGAAAGAAAGGAAAGAGACCATCTTCCAGGGCAAGTTTTCCTTTTTTTAAACTCTCACTATTTTCATAAACCATCGCAATACTTAGTTTATCATTTAGCTTATTTTTGTTCGCTAAACTGAAAAGAGGTGTCATATTATCGTTTTCAAAAATTCGAAAACTCAAACGGTCGATGCCCATAATTTCTTTACCTGCACGGTTCCGAACACGAGTGTAAATATGAATGTCTGGAAATCCAGAAGTATCAATAGATTCTATTTTCAAATCTAAATTAGAAAGTAAGGTGTTTTTTTGAGAAAATATATCGATTCGATGTTTTCCAAAATCTACAAAATACAAACTTCCTGTGGTGTCCATATTCGTTGCAAAAGGACGGAATAAAACCCGATACACACCCTTTTTATCTCGAAATTTACTAAGTTGTTTCCACTCGCCATGTAACAACGAGTAGGTCCAAATTCCCGTTAATTCGTCTGTTAAAAATATTTGATTGTCTAAAATACGAATGCTTCTTGGTTTTTTCCATTCGGGTCTTTTGATTGTGTTTAACGTATTACCGTCACCGTCAAAAATTACAACACGAAGATTTTCTTTATCTACAACGTAAATTTTACCATCATGAATGGTAATCCCCGAAGGGTTACTTAATTTGGAATTTCCTGAACCTTGAAACTCTAAAATAAATTTTCCATTGGAATTGAATTTTTGAATCCTAGCATTTCCGGAATCAGCTACAAAAAGATTTCCACTGGGATCAATATAAAGAGAAGAGGGACCTCGGAATTGTCCCGGTCCCTTTCCGGGTCCACCAAAAGAAGATAAATAACTTCCCGAAAGATCAAAGATTAACACTTCATCTCGTGCGAAGTCCGCAACATAAATTTTTTGATTGTAATAGGCTAAAGAAACGGGACGTTCCAGTTTTCTTGTGATTCCTCCTCGCCAGTTAGAAAGGGGAGATCCTGCTGCATTGAATTTAATGATATTGGAAGTGTCAAACCCGGCAACATAAAAGTTCCCATCTTCATCAAAGGTAATGTCCACTGGGTTTCGGAATCGGTAACCACGAATGGAATCGCCTTCAATGGTTTTGAAATAGATTTTTTCTTTATCGGTCACACCACCAGCGATGGCGAGTCGAAGAGTTTCTATTTTATTTACGATTAAAAGATCGTTTTTTGCTTTGGAGGCGAGAATTTCCAATTCGTCCAAAGCCTCCTCCCATTCACCTAACAAGTAGTAATTGTTTGCAAGCTCTAAACGTGCTAAATGGAAGTCTTTTTTTAAATTTACGGCTTTTTGAAATCGTTCTTTCGCCGCTGAATATTCTCTTAAATTTTTATAGGTAAGGCCTCGTTTGAATTCTTCCTTGGCATTCTCTTCCCCCAAGGAAAAGTTGGGAAAGTCCAGAGGGAAAATTTGTGTGCACACCAATAGAAAGAAAAACGATAGTAACTTTCTCAAAGACACTCCCTCCAACCCCAATCTAATGGGACATAATCTGCAAGTCAACCCCTTCCTTAGGATTCGGAATGTGGTTTTCTCTTTATTCTCGACAGAATCTTAAATTTAGACAGCATGGAAATGAAGTTATGTCTCCTGAACTCATAGAACGAGAAGTCCGTCGGCGAAAGACCTTTGCCATCATTGCCCACCCCGATGCGGGAAAAACCACACTCACTGAAAAGCTGCTTCTCTATGGTGGTGCGATCCAACTCGCCGGAGCGGTGAAAGCCAAAAAGGAAGGGAAGTCCGCAACCTCAGATTGGATGGCGATGGAAAAGGAGAGAGGAATTTCGATTACTTCCGCAGCCCTGCAGTTTGAATACAAAAATAGCATCTTAAACCTACTTGATACACCAGGTCACGAAGACTTCTCAGAGGACACTTACCGAACACTTATGGCGGCAGACACAGCCGTGATGGTTCTCGATGCCGGAAAAGGGGTCGAACCCCAAACCATCAAACTTTTCCGCGTTTGCCGCGACCGTGGAATTCCCATCATTACCTTTATCAACAAAATGGACAGACCCACTAAGGATCTGTATGCTCTTTTGGATGAAATCGAGAAGGTCTTAGGGATTAAAGCGGTTCCAGATGTATGGCCACTCGGAACCGGTTTTGATTTTAAAGGAGTGTATGACCTTCGGGACCAACAATTGTATTTGTTTGATCGGACTCCTGGTGGAAAACAAAAGGCCGTCTTTCGTATGGCCGGTCCCAATGATCCCAGTCTCGACGAACAGTTTGATGCAGAAATTGTTACTGCTTTTCGGGAACAAATTGATCTAGTCGAAAATGGAATTGGAAAAGTAGATAAAAATATGTTTCTACTAGGTAAGGAAACGCCGGTTTACTTTGGTTCGGCGGTAAATAACTTCGGAATCGAACTTTTTTTGAATAAATTTTTGGAATTGGCTCCTGGCCCTGATCACATTCCTCTCCGTGATGGGAATTATTTAGATCCTATCAATGCACCTTTTAGTGCTTTCGTTTTTAAAGTGCAAGCTAACATGAACAAGGCGCATAGAGATCGAATTGCATTTCTACGGATTTGTTCGGGTGTCTTTGAGCGTGGATTAAACGTAAATCATAACCGGTTAGACAAACCAGTCAAACTTTCCTCCAGTTTTGCATTTTTTGGTCAAGACAGAAACACTGTAGATACTGCCTATCCGGGAGATATTATAGGCCTTGTAAATCCTGGAACTTATAAAATTGGAGATGTTTTGTCTACTGGGAATACACCGCCTTTACGTCCTCTACCAAGCTTTGCACCAGAACTTTTTGCCACCATTTCTTGTAAGGACACATTACAATTAAAATCTTTTAAAAAGGGTTTGGATCAATTGGCAGAAGAAGGAATCCTTCACCTTTTCACCTCACGAACGATTGGTGGTGGTGTACCCATCATCGGTGCTATGGGAAAACTCCAGTTTGAAGTATTCCAACGTCGTCTAAAGGATGAATATGGAGCCGAAACTTCCATTCATATCCTCCCTTATGGAATTTCTCGTTGGGTGAAAAAAGAAGACAGATCTAAAATACCATCAAACGCTAATTTGGTGGAGGATTTATTTGGAAATATGGCTCTCCTTTTTGATACGGAATGGGATATGAATTATTTCCATAAAAACAATGAAGGGATTGAGCTTTTAGACAATCCTCCTTTGGAAGACTGATTAGATCACTTCAATCCCGATCCAGGTGATATCATCTAGAAAGGGAATACCTTCGCTATAGGAGTTGATCTTTAGCTCTAACTCTTGTTTAATGAGTGACATATGTTTTGTCCCCACGGATGAAAAAAACTGGACAAGTTCTTTTTCCCATAACTTTTCCTGTTTTGCATTTTCTACATCTTTTAAGCCATCAGTAAAAAGATAAAATCTATCTCCTTTTACTATAGGGAACTCTAGAATCTTTGGTTCCATAGTTTGGATCATACCAAACATCGGATTTAATTTTTCAGGACAACTCATCTCTGACTTTGATTGGTATAACATTCCCGGATGTCCGGCGTTTCCATATTGCACAGTTCTTTTATCGAAATCAAATAACAAAAACAAAAAGGGAACAAATGCATAGGGATCTGGAAAATTGGTGGATACCCCTTCATTCATTCTACTAAGGATTCTTTTAGGATCGGATTCTGTTTTAACAATTTGATGAAACAAAACACGAAGTACAGTCATCATCATGGCTGCCTTCACTCCATGACCAATGACATCACCAATTGCAAAAATGGAACGATTGTTCCCTAAATCAATATAGTCATAATAATCCCCACCCACTTGGATAAGAGGTTTGTACAATACTTCATAGTCTAAGTAAGGTAAGATAATAATTCTATTGGGAAGGTATTTCTTTTGTAAATCCTTTGCATATTCCATTTCCTTTTCAAATTCTTGGCGTTTTTTTGTTACATTTTGTACAAGAACCAGTGCCCCACTTGCAAATTGGTATTTCTGCTCTAAATACCAAAGTTGGTAAGTGATTTCAATTAGATAAACGGAACCATCCTCGGAATAAAAATCCGATTCTTCTCGCCTAAGTTTAGTTTGCTCATTTTGAATCTTGGAGACGGATTTTAAGAAAGAACTGACCTCTTTTTCAATCCATTCCTTAATCGAAAGTTGGTCACGATATAGTTCTGTTACTAATAGTTTTGGTTCAATTTCGAGATTCTCTAATAGGACTTTTCCTTTGGGATCAAAAAGGATAGCGGAATGAGGGAATTCCTGCAAAAGAAGTCTCAACTTTTGTTTAGATTCGATTTCTCTTAGAGTAATCACTATAGAAAATAGAAAAGAGAATACAAATAGGGTAAACAATATCACAACGTTCTTCTTTAAGGAATCTTTTATCGGAACAAGAACCAGATCCTTAGGACTCACAATGAATAGGTGAAGGGGAAGACCATACATAGGGAAACTGACCACAAAATAATCCATTTCCTCTTTTCCCGTCTCACGAAGACTTGGTAAGTTAGAACGGATTTGCAAAGAGGATTTAACATCTCTTTTCCAGAAATCAGAAACCAAAAAATCATCCTCAATGAATCCGGAAATCCCGAATTTTCCATCATTGTTTAAGACAAAGAGTCCTTCATTGGGATCACTAAACGGAGAATCCAAAAGGGCATCTTCCAAAAATTTTGCAGAATGGATAGAAATCTGTTTTCCATCGAAAATAAAAAGATAGGATTTTTTGTCTGAATCTAACCTACAACTTACAAGCATTAATTCTTGAATTTCTTTTATATGAGGACTTAACGAATCACAGTTTTTACTAACTTTCTCGAAGTCTGAGGGAGAAAGGAAACCAACGGTCTTTCTTTCCACAAGATCCAAATTGATTTCTTCTCTGATTTGGTTTTCTAAATCAATGGCAAGGAGTTGAATCCGAATCAATTGGAATCTTTGGTTCCAGTCCAATGCTTCTCTGTAATGCGAGTGGATCATGGATGCAACTAAGAGGAAATAGGGGACAATAAGAAACGCGATAATAGAGAGAAATAACTTAAGAAAGGACTTAGTTTGGATTACAAATAAAAAATTTCCATACAATTCTCGAAACCACCTAACGTAATACACGAGTTAGTTTCCCTGGTTCGGTTGTTTGATTCGAATTTTTTTAGGAATTTCTTCATTTCCTAAGCGATCCGTGGCCGAGATTTCCACTTCCAAATCTTTAACACAAGATTTTAATAACTCAGTCCAGGAATTTTGTTCCCAAAGAAACCATTCAGACTTTGAACTTGTCCCACATGAGCTTCGGAACCGAATCACATCCACTCCCGATCCAAGGTCAAATGCTTGGAGTTTGAGATTTGTATTTGCGGATATGTAAATTTGTCCTTTGTTTTTATGGGTTTGTGGTTCCCAAAAAATATCCGTGTTAGGTGGAGTGTTGTCTACACTAAATTCCCAAATCTGCATGGAATCCGAGACTCCGAGTTCATTGGTCACTTGGTATTCCAATCGGTAATCTCCATCCTTGGGAAAGGTTAGCTCCGGAATTTTTGTGACTTTCCAGGGACCACCATTGAGACGATATCGAACCGATGATTTTAAGGATTCTTTAGTTACTGGTTTTACTTGGATTTTACTTTCTGTTAGATAAAAGTGACTGCTTCCATCCTTTGTGGGGATGGGAATGATGACATCCGTTTTCATCGGTTTTTGAGATACAATCTTAGCGGTTTCTTTTGGTTTGTTTTTTCCAAAGGAATTTACTTCGAATAGTTCAGTCCAAAACCCACGGACTTGGCGTTTGGCAACGGCACGGATTCGGAAGTATTCATATCCATTCGGAATATAGAGTTGGATTTTTCCAGGGTTCGATACCACTCGAAAAGGAATTTCTAAATCAAAAGAAGTTCCTTTCCATAATTCGAATTCATATTGGATGATGTCCTCCCGTTCTGGCTCTAAAATCAATTGAATTGTTTTTGAATCAGAAAAAATAGGGAAAGTAATCCCACATAAAAAAATTACAGATACAAAAATCTTCAATGAAGTTTTCATTCTTCTTTTGGCTTCGGTGGATCTGGTAAAGCAAACGGTTTTAAAGGTGGTTTCCCCTTTTCCACATAAGTGGCAAATCCGGATGCCACATTCACTGTTACATTTTGGGCACTGACAGCGACTAATCCTTCATAACAACTAAGAGTTGTGTTTCCAGATCCATCCACTTCTGTAATGAAGTCAGTACCTTTCACTTCGGAGACAGCCGCATCTGTTCGTAGTAGAAACATACGTTGGTTAGACGACGGTTTTTTTTGGATGATGGAGCGAATTCTACCTTTACGGAGATAAAGTTCATCCGGTTCGGAATCCGATTTTCCTTTTTCCATAATGATATGACTGTTTTCTGTGATTTCAAACCTTGATCCAGAAAGTAAAAGGAATTGTGCCTCTGATTCCTTGAAGGTTCGCACTTCATCTTTTGTATACAGGCCTTCACCGACATTGGCACCTGCCCAGTCAGATTGTTTTTGAGAAACTTTGAGAACTTCGGTTTTTCCTGTATATCTTTGGATGTCTGCTAACGGTTTTTTCCCTAAACTTTTAGGAATCCACAATTTCATTCCTGGGATAATGAGATTAGGATTGTCTATTTGGTTGGATTTCAGGAGTTCCTTCCATTTTCTCGGGTCATCCAAATAAGTTTTGGAGATGATACTTAAGGTCTGTCCTTTTTCCACAATGATGGTAATTCCATCACCTTCGGGTGGTTGGATCCTCTGTTGTTTTGATTCAGAATGAATGGGGGAAAGGAAAAAATAGAAGATAATAAATGCGAATCGGATTTTTTGATTGAGAACAGTTCGGATTAAAACGGAAAAGGTGGAAGTTTCCTCCCACCTTTTCAATGGACATAGAGAAATCAGTTTGAGGAAATTCTGAAACTTCATTTTTTCCTCAAACTCAAATCTTGTTAGTCGATATTCTCAGCTACAAGTTCCGCAATGTCTTTTACTTTTACGGAATCAATTTTCTCTGCGGCTTTCACACCATCTGTAATCATTGTGATACAGAATGGGCAAGCCGTAGCGATGGTAGTGGCACCCGTATCCAGGAGTTGACCTGTACGTTTGCTATTCACACGCATACTTTCTGGATTGGATTCATCCACGTGTTCTTCCATCCAGTACTGTGCTCCACCCGCTCCACAACAAAGTCCCTTGGAGTGATGGTCGACCGCTTCTTCGATTTTTCCACCGGATACTTTTTTCACAACATCACGAGGGTTATCGTAATTGTTGTTATAACGACCTATGTAACAAGAGTCGTGGTAAGTGTATTTTCCGGTGTTCGCATCGTCAGCTACCTTTACATCAATTTTACCATCTTTAGAAAGTTGGTTGATGTATTCGGAGTGGTGGATGACTTCAAAGTTTCCGCCAAACTGAGGGTATTCATTTTTGATTGTGTTGTAGCAGTGTGGGCAAGCAGTTACGATTTTTTTGATTCCGTAACCGTTGATTGTGTCTACGTTAGTTTGTGCTAAAGTTTGGTAGAGGTATTCGTTACCACCGCGGCGTGCCGAGTCTCCCGAACATCCTTCTTCTGTTCCAAGAATACCAAAATTAACTTCTGCTTTTTGCATGATTTTAACAAAGTCACGAGAGATCTTTTTGTTTCTTTCATCAAAAGCACCCGCACAACCGACCCAATAGAGTACGTCTACGTTTTTGTCTTCAGCTTCGGAAAGAACTTTTACATTCAAACCTTGTGCCCAGTCTGCTCTTGTATGAGCTCCCACACCCCATGGATTGGAATTGTTTTCCATGTTTGTGAAGGCTTTTTGAAGTTCTGGACTCATTTTTGATTCTGCAAGGACTAAGTGACGGCGCATTTCAATGATGGCATTCACTTGGTTGTTTCCTACCGGGCATGCTTCTACGCACGCATAACAAGTAGTACATCCCCAAAGAGCTTCTTCACTTAAACCTTCATGTGAGTTGATCACTCCGGTTTCTAAAGCAGCAACTGCTTCTGCACCTTCCTCAGGAGTTTTTCCCGCACGTGCCGCTGCCACTTCTGGCATTTTCTCTAACATTTGGTGTTTGAGTTCTACAATGATGGCTTTTGGGTTTAGAACTTTTCCTGTTCTGTTTGCTGGGCATTCCACTTGGCAACGACCACATTCAATACAGGACATACCGTCGAGTAGGTTTGGCCAAGGGAAATCTTCCACTCGGTTGGATCCCCAAACTGCATTTTCGTCATCTAGATTCAGTTTGGAAAGTTGACCTTTAGGAGTGTCTGTTGCAAGGAAGTAGTTAAAAGGAGCAAAAATTAAGTGAGCGTGTTTTGATGTAGGAACATACAACATAAACGAGAACACAGTAAGGATATGGCCCCACCACATAATTTGGAACACAATGTCCGCATTGGAATTGGCAACACCGATGGATTCCCAAATTTTTCCAATGGCTCCATCAATCGGTCCCGCATGAGTGAAGTAAGTAGCAGCAACTGTTTTTGCACCATTCCCAAGTAAGGTGGTGACCATAAGAGTGGCAATCATACTGATGACAATCGCAGAAGCTGGAGAGTGAACATCCAAACCTTTTGCTTTTTTAATCCAACGTCTCCAAGCGAAAAAACCGAGACCGGTTAAAACGAGGATGGATACATAATTGACTGCTTGTTCGTAAATATGATTTGCTGCTTCCCCAAAAAGGAAATTGGGTAGAGCAAACTTGTAAGGGTCGTCCATGACATAACCAAAAATACCGGCAACCATTTGGCTTGTTGTATGGATGGTATACACCAGGAATCCGTAGAATACAAATGCGTGCATGATTCCGCGCACAGGTTCCCTGAAATTTTTCTTTTGGAGGACGACGTTGATCAGAAAGCTCTTTAGGCGGAATCCGATATTTAGGTTCTTTTTTGCATCTTCATTGAAGAATGCAGGACGACCATTGAAGATCAATCCGAGCCTGTAAAGGATTGCGCGGACAAACACAACGTTTGCCACGACGAAAAAAGCTGTGAATAATAGGTGAAAGATGATTCTTCCGATATCCATTTATGTTTATGCCCTTAAGGTGTTTGGTATTTCCTAGGATTTGTATAGAAAAATGAATGTCCAGGAAAATTCGGTTTTTACAGGGATCTGTAGGCAGATTTCCTGTCCAAGTAGGTAGAGACCATGAATTTAGACTCGTTTTCCTTGAATCCAAATGAACCGTCCGATGCTGTCCTTTTAAACGCAGTCGCAGGGAAACGTATCTCCCCAGAAGAAGCCGTTCTCCTCTACAGGCACGGGGATTTTTTAAAAATCCAGATGGTGGCTCGGTACTTACGTGAAAAGGTAAGGCCCCATACAGAAGCCAGTTACACCATGTTCCGGGTTGTGAATTATACGAACTATTGTAATGTAGAATGCAGCTTTTGTTCCTTTATGGACGAAATTGGGAATGGCAAAGGGTATGTTCTCTCGAAAGAGGATATCTTACAAAAAATGGACTACGCTGTGGAGGAAGGAGCAGACCAAATGTTCCTGCAAGGGGGAGTGTATCCAGAACTACCTTTCGATTATTACTTGGATGTCATTCGCACGGTTAAATCGAAATATCCTAAGATGCACATTCGTGCCTTTTCCCCAGTAGAGATCATCAATTTAGAAACGATTACTGGAAAGCCATTAAGAGAAGTGCTTTTGATTCTGAAAGAAGCTGGGCTTGATTCGGTTCCCGGTGCTGGTGCGGAAATTCTCACCGAAAGAATGCGCCAAATCATATCTCCCAAAAAAGCCACTGTTTCGGAGTGGGTGAGAGCCATGGAAACTTGCCACGAAGTAGGACTCCTCGGTTCAGCCAATGTTGTTTTTGGATCGGAGGAAACAGAAGAGGAAGTGATTGAACACTTAACTGTGGTTCGTGACCTCCAGGACCGCACTGGTGGATTTTTATCCTTTATTCCTTGGACCTTCCAACCGCAAACCAAACGTTTTAAAGTAAGACCTGTTCCGACTCATGAATACTTAAAGGTCCTTGGAATCTGCCGCATCTTTTTGGATAATATCAAACACATGGAAACTTCCGTGATGGTTCTTGGAAAGGGAGTGGGGCAACTCGCACTCTATTCGGGAGCTGATGATATTTCTTCTGTGGTAATCGAAGAGAACGTACTTCGTTCTTTTGGACTCAAAACAGAAAAGGAAGCCAGAAAATTCCTGAAAGAAGGGGGATTCCAACCGATCCGAAGGAATTTACTTTATGAGGAAGAATACGATTGCAACCAAGTGGGAGTGGATTGATTTTTCAGATCCGTGCTTTTTTCGTTCGCAAAAAAAAAAGATGGGGTGTTCCCCCCATCTTTCGAAATTTTACACCTTATCCGTAATGGACATAAACTGAGAATCAGTCTCAATTTCAATTATTTATAGATTTCGAAAACCTGTCACTCTTTTTTTTACGATTCGATGAGGGTAATGCGGTTTCTGCCTTCGTTTTTTGAGGTATAGAGGGCAACGTCAATTTTGTGGTAGAGTTCGTCAAAACTCGGATCGTCTTCCGCACGAAAGAGTGTGGCTCCGATCGAGACCGTTAATGTAAGAGATTCTCCAGGTTGGTTATGGATTGGGATTTGTAAACGTTCCAATTTTTCTCGGATGGATTCGGCAAGAACTTGTAAACCTTCCTTATCGATTGGTGATACGAGTAAACAAAATTCATCCCCACCGATCCTTGCAGCAATGTCTGTAATCCTTGTCCTAGACTTTACCGTTTTGGCAAAAGCTTGGATGGCAAGATCCCCTTGTTTATGACCATATTTATCGTTAATCGTTTTGAGACGGTCTAGGTCCAAAATCACTAGTCCGATGATAAAACCCTCGCGGTTGGATCTTTTTTTATAGAGATCAAATTGTTCCAACAAATGACGTCTGTTAAAGAGCTCCGTCATCGAATCCACACGAGACAAATCTTCTATCTTTTGGTTGATGCGAAGTAATTTTCCTACGGTGATGCGAAGTCTAGCTTTGACTCGATATTCTTCGAATCGCCAATAGTTGATGAGAAGGTTGGCTACAAATCCAAATGCGAGTAAAAATAAAACAATGAGTACGTCTTGGTAGAAAACAAACTGATCAAAACCTTGAATTCGAGAGAAGTTTAAATGCAGAGGGATAAAAACTGCGATGTATAAAGTAGAGAGTAATAAGATACGGAACGGTTCAATCCATAAAAGAATCGAAGCACTGGCGATAACGATAGCAGAACCAAATAGATAGTAGGAATGATTTGGTTTGTCATATACCATCATAGGTATATAGAGTAGTATGAGTCCTATGAGAACAAGGCTTGTAATTCCATAAATATGTCTTTGGTATAACTTAACTTTTTTTTTGCCAAAGAGATAGACTAAAAAACATATCGCAAGAGAGGAGATCCGAAAAAAAGCAATCCAGAAACTTGCTTCCTTAGTTCTAACAAGGGAATCCACAAAGAGGAGAGAAATGATCGATGTGAATGCTGTCATTACACTAAAGATCTGCAAAGAAGAGCCTATATCAGAAATATTGGTGGAGGTGAAACTCGGATGATAGATTCGCAAAAACATTTTACGAAATACGAAAAAATACCTTTTGAATGTATGCCTACGCATGAGCGAACCAGAAATCAGAATACAGCAAATCTAGTATCTGTAAACCATTTACTAAATTAAAAAATGATTACCTTTCTTTGGGATTTGGCAAGAAGCTCTGGAATGGTCAAACCATCGCTACCCAAGGTCCGAATTCGTTCCCCATTGGAATAAAGAACTACTGCTTTGATTCCAAAATTACCTACCATAGTAAAAACAATTTGGTCCAATCGATCTTTTAAAATCTCCACACTCCCTCCATAACTTATGTCTTCGGAAACGGAGATATGAAGAATTCCATTTTCCAACCGATAATTTGGTTCCATTCGGATGCGTTTGGATAAAGCAGAGAGGACTCCTTTTCCCTTTTCTTCCGGGTTTGGACCTTTGGTGAGTTCTTGGAATAAAAAAGGAATGGGATCTCCACCGGGAAATTCCCGAGCAAGTTTGACCAGTTGCGATTGGCTATTTTTTCCGGTTCCATAAAATTTTAAAAAATAAACGGATAAGTAACCCGCATCCGCTTGCAGGCGTTTGCCGGCGCCAGGGAACCTGTCTTCTGGAAGAGTGATCTCAGGAATGGTATCATCAACTAATTTTTGGCGTGGTTTTGTTTTGGGGTCGGAATCAGGAAAAGTCTGTGTGAGAACTTCTTCTTCCCAATTCAAATCATCTTCCCAATTTTCTTTGGCAAAAGGATCGGTGGGCTCTGCAAATTTTGATTTCTCTTGGGTCTTTCCTATGTTGCGAAATCCTTGTTTGGGAAAAAAATTTCCTCCCGTTTTCGGATCAAACCCCATCGACTTTTCAATAAGAACAAGTACAAGAAAAATTCCGCCAAGCAAATAGCGTAAAGATTTCCATTTGTCTTCTTGGATTTGGGGAAGTACCGCCACACTATAAATGTCGGAGGAAGAACAAAAAGAGGGTTTAAAAAAACTCTTTTAAAGTCGGTAAATCGTCAAATTTCCATTCAAAATCAGGAATTTCGCCAGGAAGGCCGTGGCCATAAGTACAAAATCCAAAAGGGCAACCAGTTTGTCTGGCAGCTTCCCAATCGCTATGCCTATCGCCAATCATAGCAATGGAACTCGGTTCTAAATTGTACTTACGAACGTATTCGGCAAGGATTTCACCTTTGGTATGGATCGTGTCTTGGTTGATGACAACGATTGGTTCGAAGTATTGTAAAACTCCTGCCGTGTCTAAAACCGTTTCGATATAGGCCTTCCTACCGTTGGATGCGCAGGTGATCGTGTATCCTTTTTCTTTTAAATAATGGATGGTAGATCCAACTCCCGCATAGAAGTCACCACCACCGCTTCGGATGGCGTCACAGAGAAGGTCCAATACTCTTCCAGAAATCATATCACGTTCGGATTCGGGAAGGTCAGGTAAAAGGTTGGCAAAAATAGTTCGCACTGGTTTTCCAATTTCGTTCATAATCTGGTCATGACTTGGTAAGGACGTGATTTTTCCCGTCTTGCTTGCAAACTCTTCGATTGCCTGCACATAGGTCTTAAAGATTATGGATTCTGAGGAAAATAAGGTCCCATCGACATCGAAGGCGACCATGCGGATTTCCCCCAGGCGGTTTTCTTGCATTACCACCAGAAAAGAATTTGGCGGTGTCTTGGCAAGTAAGGAATTGGAAGTTATGCTCGTGCAAAGCAGTTTATCAGAAGTTCTTAAGGCACGTGAGGATTTGTTTTCCCGGACAAACTGGACGGATCCAACCTCGCAGTTGCAAAACAGAGTCAAAGGTGAAGACCTATCTAAATACTTTGTGCTTACAGAATCGGAAGAAATAGGAATTCGTGAGACGATCCGCCTACATGTGTCCACAACCCCTTATTACCTGGCGCTCTCAGATCCTTTGGATACGAATTGCCCGATTCGCAGGATGATTGTTCCTCGTTCGGAAGAAGCAGTCCTTTCGTTAGAGGAAAGCGCTGACCCTTTGGATGAAGAACGCCTAAGCCCTGTTCGTGGACTCACTCATATGTATCCCAATCGGGTTCTTTTATTTTCCAACCATTCCTGTAGCGTGTATTGTCGTCATTGTATGCGAGGTCGTAAGGTATCATCCAGTGAAGAAAGAATGGAAAAAGGTGATTTAGAAAAGGCCTTTGATTACATTCGCAACCACCCACAAATTGAAGATGTTGTGATTAGTGGGGGAGATCCACTGAACTTAGCAGATTCTCGTTTGGAGTGGATTTTAGCAGAGCTCCATTCCATTCCGCACGTAAAAATATGTAGGCTTGGGACAAGAAATCCTGTCACTTTGCCTTTTCGCATAACAGATGCATTATGTAAAATCATAGAAACCTATAATGATGACAATTTATCTATTTTTTGTAACACTCAGTTCAATCATCCCAAAGAATGTACAAAAGAATCTAAAGAAGCCATCCTTCGATTGTTAAAAGCCGGAGTTTCCGTAGGAAACCAATCTGTTTTATTAAAAGGAATTAATGATGAGGAAGAGGTAATGCTCACTCTTCATAAAAAATTATTAGAGATGAGAGTTCGCGCCTACTATCTATATGATCCAGAACTCATTCCAGGTTCCAGGGGATTTCGAACACCGCTCGCTCGTGGGATAGAAATTGTAGAGTATATGAGAGGAAAAATTGGAGGCATGGGGATTCCACAATTTGTAAATGATTTACCTGGAGGTGGCGGAAAGATCACCATCGCACCAAATTGGTATTTAGGATACTATCCGAAAACACGCCAACATGCCTTCCGTTCTGCAGTCACAAAAAAAATTCATCTTTCCTTTGAACCTGTTGGTTCTGATAGAGAATCGTATTATCCCGTCATTAGCGATTCTCTATGGGAGAAATTGGGATTATGAAGCGTACAGTGGTTTTGGCTTGTGATCTTTATGATCCTAAGACTCCAGAGTTATGCCAAGAATGGGAATCAAAAGAAACGATTCTGAATATGGAAGATACCATTCGGAAACTAGGCTATGATGTTGCAGTTTTATCTCATCCAACAGAGATTACCTCAGTTCTAACAAACATCCCACCAAACGATAGAAAAAACTGGATTGTATGGAATCTCGTCGAAGGATATCATTCTCCTAATCGAGAGGCTTACATACCAGCATTATGCGAATATTTGGCAGTTCCGCATACAGGAAGTTCGGCTTCAGTCCAAACCTTAACTCTAGATAAATACAAAACAAAATTATTTTTAAAATCTTTTGGAATTCCTACAGCGGATTCACAGCTTATCCTGAGTCCAAACGATGTACCTAAGATTCCATTTCCCTTATTCCTAAAACCTAACGGGGAAGGTTCGAGTCTTGGCATCGGAGAAAATAATCGGATTGATCTGAACGAGGATTTTGCGCGGGTAACCTCCGAACTCTTAGAAATATATCCAAGTTTACTTGCTGAAACTTACTTGTCCGGTCGGGAATTAACAATCGCTATTTTGGGTAACCAAGGCAATTACCAAACCACCCCACCAGCATTTGTGGACTATCCCGGTTCTGTTTACAGTGACCTTGTCAAATCCAAAGAAAGTTTTGTAGAGTCATTAGACTTCCATGTACCTTCGGAGCTCTCGAATTCACTCCAGTTCTATTCCTTAAAAGTGGCAGAACTATTAGGGAGTTCCGGGTACATTCGTTTGGATTTTAAACTGGAAAAAGACGAGTTTTACCTTTTGGAAGTCAATGCCACTCCTGGATTTTCATCCATTTACTCCACCTTGCCCTTGTTATGGGAAAATACGGGGAGGACCTATTCCGAACTCTTAAACCATTGTTTGGAATTGGGGTTTGAAGAATACTATCATCATTTTCGTTATCAATATGCAAAGGATCGAAACGTATGAACTTAATAGAAACTTTAAAAAAGGATGTAGAAACTCATCCTGTCCTTAAGTCACAGTGGTTATTAGAACGAAACATTTCTATGAGTTTTAATGACTTAATTTTATGGCTCAGCCAAGAATACTTTGTGTCCATTGGTTTTGTGGATTGGTTTTTGCAAGTAGCAGCAAAAACAAGAGACCAAAATGCAAAGATCGTTCTTGTCGAAAATATATGGGGAGAATTAGGCGAAGGAAAAATTGCTGATACCCATGTTTCTATCCTGATCGAGTTTCTAACAAAGTTAAACTTCGACTTTTCCAATCATAAGCTGTTACCAGAAACAAAAACTTATTTGGATAAAATGGAATCCATCATTGGAAAAGGATTTTTCTATGGGCTCGGGGCACTTGGTCCTGCGAATGAATACCTTCTTAAGTTAGAATATTCGCAAATCTCCCAAGCATATCAAAAACTAAAGTTAGAAATGGCCTTACCTGAAGGGAAGTTTTTCCAAGTGAATTTGGATGCTGATGAAGGTCATAGCCAAAGGATGTTTGAGCTCATTGAAGAAACGGCAACTACGGAAGAATCTAAAAACCAAGTGCTTGAAGGAAATTTACTCGCTCTTGTTGCAAGAGAGGATTTTTATACAGGACTTTCTCGTTTGGATAGAGAACGACTAACTAAAGTTTAGAACGAAATCGTTTCAAAAGATACATAGTAGCCATACCTAAAAAAGGAATGAGGGGCAAATATAAAAGAAAGGCAAAATATTTGTATCGGTCCATCTTCCAAAGGATTTGTCTAACTGCAAAAAAACCAGGGTACCGATTTCCTTCTTCAATGTACTGAACCTCTCCGGCACAGAGTTCGTTTGTAAGCTGCTTGTGGATAGATTCCAGTTCCAACATTGATAGTTTATGATAAGAAACAATGGCTATCTTTTCGTTTGTTTTTTCTCGAATGGATTTGGCAAGCCGCGTACAAAAATTACAGTTTCCATCATAGATTAATATAGATTTTGGGGTTTGCATAAACTATTTATTTAGGGAAAAAATCTTCGGGCTGCTCTTTTAACGTTTGTATGGTGGCAGGAATCAGAGATCTGTCGAGTCCCAACCAATAGTAATACCAACTTTCGTCTTTTTCAATTCCTTGCGCTACTGACATATACCATTTATTGATATTGTTGTCGGGTTTACTGCGCCAAAAAAGCGGTCTGCAATGTTCGAGAATTTGATCCCAAATGTCTCGTCCGACTCCTGCCCCTCTTGCCACACCATTAACCGCAAACTTAGACAGTAAGTATCCATGTTCCGTTTTTTGCATCCAAGCACAGGCCCTGTAAGATTCTTCTAAAAATAGAACATCAAATTTTGTCTTGTAGAACTCAGGTTTTAAAGGTTTTCCGAAAGATTCTTCTATGAGTTGGAACACTCGTTTCATATCTACATCTTCAGTCGAATGGCAGACCTTAATTTTATTTTTTCGCTTAACGAGAGTTCCGCTTCCTTTGACTGTGAAAAGTTCAGGGAGTAGAGTGAATGGGGATGTGAGGACAATACTAAATTTTGGGTCTTCGATTTTGGATAATAAATCTTCCGAAAGATTTACAAATTCTTCCTGTGATCTAGAGAGTGTGATTCCTTCTGGTAGAGACAAATTTGTATCTCTTTGTAAAATGGATTGTACTTTTCCGGAAAATGGATCTTTCAGCGGGCCATCAATTGAAACATAAATGACTTTTGAAGAGTGAAGGATGGACCTACAACGATCTAGGAGAGAAGAAAGTTTTTCCGAATCATCATCCCAAAGTAAAATAGGGATTTTTTTCTGACGTATGCTTTCTGTTACTGCTTCTTTTAAAGGTTGGTTTCGATCCACCACTTGGTAGGTAAAACCTAAACTTCTTTCTCCTTCAGCATTCATTTGCTCTAAAGGAAAAAAAACTTTTAGATACTGGAAACTATCCACTTCTAAAACAACAAAAGGAAATAAATCCAATTGGTAGAGTAATTTTAAATCGGAGAAGAGGGCTTCGGAACTTTCAAAGATAGTTTCGGAATCTGCATACAGAATTGCAAACGATTCAGGGGAAAGAGACTGGAATTCTTTTAAGAAAAGGAGTCCGTCTCTTGGATCCCTTGTGATTTCAAAGACTCGGCTGAGTACGTCTTTGGAATTCATTTCCCTCCACGGATTTCGTAATCCACAATCTTTGCTTTCAAGTTTGCATGTTTCAAACTTAAGTGCGAATTTTCCTTCAGACCAAATTTTCCGAGGAGAGAAAAATCTGCGGAAAGAACGGTAAACTTCCAACCACCAAATTCGTTTTTGATGACCCTTCCAAATTGAAAGTACATCTCTCGTAAATCTTCCATCGGTTTTCCGATCCGGTCCCCATACGGCGGGTTTGTGACCACATGTCCCTGGGTTCCAAAATTGTTTTTGAGTTCCAAACAATCGCCCACTTCAAATTTCACAAAGTCTTCCACACCCGCCTCATATGCATTTTCTTTTGCTATGCGAACGGCTTCTGGATCTACATCAAATCCAAATAGGTGAGGTGAATCCGGTTTTTCTTTTTTTCGTTCAGAAAATACATAGGTAGGAAAAAGAATTTGAAACACGGGAGATTCTGCAAATAAAAACCGATTGATTTCGCCATACAGGCGTTCTCTGAGTGCCGCTTCAATGAGGATGGTTCCTGATCCGCACATTGGATCTACTAAAGTATTTCCTTCTTTCCAACCTGATATCTCTAACATGGCCTGAGCTATGGGTTCACGCACCGGTGCATTGCCAGCAAACAAACGGTAACCTCTCCTGCCTACGGGATCCCCAGAAAAGGAAAGTTCAATGCTAAACCTGTCGGTATGGGAGCGAACTACAATGGTGATGTCAGCCATTCGTTTTTCGATTTCAGGAAGTGGAATCTTTTTGCTCCGGAGCCTGTCGAGAACTGCATCTTTCATACGATGCATGGTAAATTCAGAATTTCTTAATTTGTCTTTGGTTTCAGCATCAATGCGAAAACTAACTTCAGGACCAATGTATTTTTCCCAAGGAAGTTCACTTGCTTTGGTATAAAATTCATCATAATCATCAGCATTGTCATGTAATAACTGTAAGTTGATGCGTGAAGCAAACTTTGTATGGATGGCAAAATCAATGACGTCTTCTTTTTTTCCGGAAAAGAAAACTCCACCTCGGTTAGAACTATCAATTTTCAGGCGATGTGATTTTAATTCGGATTCCAAAAGCGGAGAAAGGCCCTCTCCGCAAATGGCATGGTAAGTAGGGTGAGTAGGTTTTATTCCGAGTCTCCTAATTTCTGAGCCAAGTAGTTTTGGATACTGATGGATTCAATGATCGATTTTTGAGTTTCGATCCAATCGATATGTTCTTCTTCGGAAACTAGAATCTTTTCTAAAAGTTCTCTGGTTCCGTTGTCTTTTGCTGCCACGCAGATATCGATTCCTCGATTGAGTCTTTCCACTGCACCATATTCCAACTGCAAATCATGTTCTAACATTTCGGGAACTGTCTGCCCTACGTTGATTTTTGAGTATTTTTGCAAGTCGGGAATACCATCGAAATACAAGATCCTTTCAATGATTTCATCAGCATGTTTCATCTCTTCGATGGATTCTTTCCTAAGGTAGTCTGCAAGTTCCAGATACCCCCAGTTTTTACAGAGTTTTGCATGGATAAAATACTGATTGATGGCTGTGAGTTCTGCAGTGAGAACTTCCGCTAAAATGTCGATTACTTCTTTCTTTCCCTTCATATGGGTGGCCTCATTTTATTGCGTTCAAATGGAAAGATAATTGGTTTTCATAGAATAGGCAAGCGTAAACTCTATTCTTATGAAGAAAGTTTACATTCACAATCCAGCATTGAGTGTATTCGGTAAACACAAAGGATCCCAATTGGATTTATCCTTTGCGACCGCAAAACAATCTGTACATGAGTTTCAATCTCACAAAATTCAGTTTATTATTTATGCCAGCTTTTCTCCTGATTCTTATAACAAAGAGTATCATCTTTCAGCAAAACTTGCCAGTCGTCTTGGCGTTCGCGATTTGTATTCCATTCGCATGGAAACAGCTTCTTCTTCAGGCGCGGCTGCCTTTCAATTGGGTGTGAATTTAATTCTGAGTGGTAGATTCGATCATGGACTGGTTGTTGCCACAGAGCTCATGTCCCAGCTCAATCGAGAAGAAAGTAATCTATTGTTAGGTTCCGTTCTTTCTGATTCACAAAGGTCCTTGGGAATGTCTATGGCACAAGGTGGAGCGATGATCACTCGGAAGTATTTAACCGACTATGGATACAAAGAAGAAGATCTTTTTGTTATTTCAAAAAAGCTTCATGACAATGGACTACTCAACCCCAAAGCGCATATCAAAAAAAATCTAACTTGGGAAGATTATAAAACCCAAACGATGATATCGAGTCCCTTGGGATTGTATGATATCTCTCCGCTTTCTGATGGTTCGGCGGCATTAGTTCTTTCCAAAGATCCTAGTTCGATTTCTGTCAAAGGGATGGGTTCGGGAACGGCCCCTTTCCTTTCATCCGCTGAACCTAGTTTCCTTGCCAATCGGATCGCTTTTGCCAAGGCCTACGAAGAAGCAGGAGTCAGCCCAGCGGACATCGATTTTGCCGAACTACACGACGCATTCACTCCTTTTGAGCTTGTAGGTGCGGAAGATGCAGGATTTTTCAAACGAGGAGAGGCTCTGTTTCAGGTCAAAGCGGGGCTCACTCATCCGAAAGGGGAAATCCCCATCAATTCATCCGGAGGTCTTAAATCAAGAGGCCATCCGGTGGGAGCCTCGGGACTAGCACAAATTGTCGAACTTTGCCGCTTCTTTGAGGAATGGCCGGAAAAGCGGTTGGCAGTAGCACAAAGTATAGGTGGACTTGCTACTAACAACTTTGTGTCGATACTAGAAAGAGAGTGATGCCCGAAAAAATACTGATCATCCAAACAGCCTTCCTCGGAGACCTAATCCTATCGACTTCGTTTTTCCATGCTGTGAAAACGGAACATCCGGGAGCGGAAGTACATGTGTTAGTGAATTCTGGCACCGAGACTGTATTGGACAATAACCCCGATATAACAAAGGTTTGGTCTTTGGATAAAAAACGGATTAAAAAGAATCCGTTTGCGTTTTTACATTTTGCTGGTTTATTAAAAAAGGAAGAATTTAGTAAGGTATACTCAGCCCATTTTTCTTTTCGATCCAGTTTGTTATCTTATTTAACAAAAGCTCCCATTCGAATCGGCTATAAAGAGTCGGGTTTTTCTTTTTTACATACGAAGACTGTACAAAGACCCAAACAAGGCCCTCATGAAGTAGAAAAACTATTTTCCCTATTATTTGAAGAATATGATTTTCCAATTGGAAGAGAAAGAAGACCTTATTTATATCCTGGCGCAACCGAAGAAGAATCCTTTTTCATAAAAAAGAAAGAAATCTTATCCAATGAAGAGGGTTATATTTTAATTGCACCATCTTCTCTTTGGGAAACGAAACGAATGCCGGAAGAAAAATTTGTAAGTGTAATCACGCAAATCCTTCGCAAACGAAAAGAAACAGTCATTCTAATTGGTAGTAAAGCAGATTTAGAAATTGAAAGTACAATCTTTCGACTCATGAAAACCGAACCTTTACAACTTCGGGAACGCAGTCGTTTGTTATCTTTGATTGGTAAAACAAGTTTAAAAGAGCTTATGGTTTGGATTGAAAAATCCAAAGCCATCATTTCCAATGATTCCAGTCCGATTCATTTTGCTTCCGCCTTTAATACGCCCACTGTGATGTTGTATGGAGCAACGATTCCCGCTTTTGGATATGGAAGTCTTTCTGATAAACATAAAATTATGGAAGTCCAAGGTCTAATTTGTAGGCCTTGCGGGATCCATGGAGGTCGGATTTGTCCTGAAGGACATTTCCGTTGTATGATGGATCAAAACCCTGTTCGTATCTTTGAAGCCCTAGAGGAAGTCATCAAACCATGAAATTACCTGATAAAAAAACAAAAGATTATACTGGAAAGGTTTACCGCAGTCGGATTACAAACATCCAAAAGAAATTAAAAAAAGGTGAGGTCTTTTTGCTTTTTGCATCAAGCCATAAGATCAGAAATAGGGATGTGGAATATAAATTCCGCCAAAACTCAGACTTTTATTATTTAACCGGAATCACAGAAGAAGATTCTATCCTTGTCATCACAAATGAAGTGGTTGGAATGTTTTGTTTACCTAAGGATAAAGAAAAAGAAATTTGGACTGGGATTCGACTAGGAAAAGAAAAAATCAAATCGATGTTAGGTTTGGATTTTTCCTATGACCTAACGGACTGGGAAAAAGAAAAATCTGCAATTCTTATCGGGAACCACACTTTGTATTATTTTTTTGGAGAGAATCCAGACCGAGACCGAGAACTGATTACGGAATGTCGCAACCTTTCGGAAAGGGCGCGAGAAGGAAAGTTTGGTCCACACCGTATCGAACATCCCAATTTTTTACACGAAGAAAGATTAACCAAATCGAAAGAAGAAATCTCCCTCCTCAAAAATGCAGCAGAAGTGACTAAACTTGGTCATATGCGCATTATGCGAGAAAGTAAACCGGGAATGTACGAATACGAGTTGGAAGCACTTCTCGATTTGGAATATCTAAAGTATGGATCCATCGGTGGTGGGTACGGTCATATCGTTGCTGCAGGCAAAAACGCATGTATCCTTCATTATGTAAGTAACGATGACATTCTAAAGGATGGGGATTTGGTTCTTGTGGATTCGGGTGCAGAATGGAATTATTATACAGCTGATGTGACCCGGGTTTTTCCAGTCGGAAAAAAATTCACCGAGGCTCAAAAGACAGTGTATGAAATTGTTCTTTATGCGCAAAAAAATGCAATTCGTAATTCTGTGGTCGGAACTCCCTTCAATGAAGTTCATGAAAAAACAGTTCGTTTCCTCTCCGATTGTTTGCGAGAAATGGGTTTTTTAAAAGGGAGTTTAGACGAGATCATCGAAAAGGGAACCTACAGAAAGTTCTATATGCATAGAACAGGCCATTATCTGGGAATGGATGTCCATGATGTGGGAAGGTATTTTTTAGAAGGAAAATCAAGACCACTGAAAGATGGTCAGGTGGTCACCGTGGAACCTGGACTGTATTTTGATCCGGCAGATGAGACCATACCTAAAGAATTTCGAGGGATTGGAATCCGTATTGAAGATGACATTCTGATTCATGGAAAATCACCGGTCAACCTAACCGAATCCATCCCGAAAGAAATTTCCGATATTGAAGCGTTAAAGGCATAAAGGATAAATCCATTGATAGACAAGTCTCTCCATTATGACTAGAGAACTTCCCAAACGGTTCCGATCGGTTCGTTATTTTGATCGGATCAGTTCCGAAATTGCAGAAATTGTACGTTTAGAGATGGAAAAGTTAGGTTATCCTGGACTGACCACTTCCCATTTTGAGATCTTAACTTTTCTTTTGCGAAGTTCTGTCCCTATCAATATGACTCAAATTGCCAAAACCATAGAAAAAACAAAGCCAACGTGCACCGTACTTGTCAATCGTTTGGTAAAGGAAGGTCTTGTGGAAAGAAATCCTTCTCCAAGCGATGGAAGGGAATGGGCTCTTTTGTTATCAAAGGATGGGAAAAAAATTCGCCAAAAGATAGTTACGATTTCGGCAAAACTTCTTTCCTTACAAACCTGGGGAATCTCAAAAGAAAACGAGGATATTTTGTATCCTATCCTCGATCAAATTTACAAACACATACGAAATAAAAAAGAAAGTTAAACGAAAAGAAGGGAATCCTTAAGAAGTAAAAACAGGTCTTCTTACTTGCACAGAAGCGGAAATTCCTTCCTGCGCATCTTTGGATTGGATACTTTGGATGGTTGCCTTGATATCTGTTTCAATCAGCGCCAATAGATTTTTTTGGACAGACAAAATTCCTGATTTTGTATCCTTCATGGCAGATAGAGAATTCTTTTTTAGTTTAGTTTGCAAAGACTTAGATTTTTTCTTTAAATCTTCTTCTGTTTCGACAATCTCTTCAAACAAAGTGGGCATCTCTTTTGCTTTGAAAGCATCACCTAATAAAACATGCCTTTTTGCTGCATCATATCCTACAGCTTCTCCCATGAGTGCATAAATAAAGGAAGGAACTTGGATTCCAATTTTTACTTCCGGCAATCCAAAACGAATGTCTTCTGTGACAAAACGGTAGTCGCAAACAAGGGCCAACATCGCACCGTAACCGAGAGCATGACCAGAAATTTCCGCAATGGTGGGAACAGGAAGTGTATACAATCCCTTTAAATTCTCATAAAACAGACTTAAAAAAGGTGCAAGGTCTTTCGACATATCCATCGTACTGACAGTCGTTAAATCAAGGCCCAAAGAAAAACTACCAGGCGAATCACTTTTTAAAACAATAACTTTGGAATTAGATTCCTTTGCCGATTGGATTGCCTTTTTCAATGCCAAAAACGATTCGTTAGAAAAACTGTTCTTGTCATTGATTCCTAATCGGATAAAACCGGTTCCGTCTACTTCTTCGAATGAAATCATATGAATCCTCTGAAATGGTTAGATGTCTAACTAATGAGACGGGGGATAAAAAGGACAAGAGGAATTTTCTTTATTTAGAATTTAAAAGGTAGGTTTTGATGACTTCTTTCATGACGGCAAGGCCAATGGGAAGGGCATCTTCATCGAAATCAAAAAAAGAGCTATGGTGCGGGTGAACAAGTCCCTTGGATTCATTTCTAGATCCGATAAAAAAATAACAGCCAGGGCGTTCCATAAGAAAAGCAGAAAAATCTTCACCTCCCATGGTCCGAGTATTTTCTTCTGTAAGTGAATCTTCTCCGAGAACATTCTTTGCGGCGGTTCTTACGATATCAGCCATTGCAGGATCATTGATGGTGGGTTTGTCGACGCGATTGTACTCAAAGTCAATTTTAGCACCGAAGCCAGCGGCAACTTGTTCTACAAGTGACTCCATCCGTTTCGGAATCATTTCATAAACTGACTTGGAATAGGTTCTTACAGTTCCGTGAAGAGTGGCGGTTTCGGGAATCACATTAAAAGCATTTCCTGAATGAAAGGATCCCACGGTCACTACACAAGGTTCTAATGGATCAACGTTTCGAGACACTAATGTTTGTAAGGTGGTTACCAAATAGGAACCAACGACAATGGGATCTACCGTATGTTGGGGCATAGCTCCATGGCCAGAGGTCCCATTGACTGTGATTTTGAATTCATCCACCGAAGCCATCATGGTTCCGTTCACAACGCCAACTTTGCCGAGATCAATATGATTCCAAACATGAAGGGCAAAGACGGAATCCACTTGGTACCGATCTAAAATTCCTGAGGCAATCATACGATCGGCTCCCGAGCCACCTTCTTCAGCGGGTTGGAAACAGAGGAGGACACGACCTTTCGGGACAAATTCTGAAAATGCAGTTTTTAGTTCGGAAGAAAGGGCCATAAGGATGCTTGTATGTCCATCATGGCCACAGGCATGCATCTTTCCGGGGGTTTTACTTTTGTATTCGTGGGTGTTTTCTTCATGGATGGGAAGGGCGTCCATATCAGCACGTACAAGGACAGTATTTCCTGGAATGCCTGAATCAAAAAGAGCCACAAGGCCAGTTTCCGCAATCCCCGATTCCACCTGAAATCCTAAAGATTCTAGATGAGCCTGGACAAACGAAGCAGTTTCCCTTTCTTCATATTTGAGTTCTGGGAACTGGTGGAAGGTCCGTCTGTAACGAACCATCTCCTCTTTTCGCTCTTTGGGATAAACTTTCATAATTTGTCAGTTTCTTGTTTGGCTCTCTTTTCGACTTCTTCCAAGATAGAATAGAGATCGAGTCCATATTTCTCAAAAAGAGCATTTTTTGCCAACTCATAACGAACTAAATTAATATTAAAATTGATCTTTGCTTGTGTTACAGCAAGCTCCACGTTTGCCAAACTATCCAGGGCATTTTTTACATTAACAGCCGTATAACGGCCTTGGCGAAATCGTTCCATAAGCCCATTATAAAAGATTTCTGTTTCTCTGCGGGTTTTCATTAGGTCTTTCAAAAGGGAATGGCTTGCAATCAGTGCCTCATGGCGATTGTCAATTTCTTGGGTAATTTCTTGTTCCAAGTTTTGAATTTTCATCTCGTTTACTTTGAGATTGGTTTCTGCATCTCGAATTCCCGCTTTAATCCCTAAATCCCAGAGAGGATAAGACATCTTTAACTCAGCTACAATTTGCGGGTAATTGAAAGAGGTAATTCCTCTTTGACGAGCAATAAAATTGTCCTGAGGGGAAAGGAAATTTTGCCCAATCGAACTATAAGAAAACGTGGCAAGGAGAGAAGGATCATCTTCTGCAAGAGCTGTGTTTAAAGCAAGTTTGGCAATTTCTCTTTCTCTTTTTAAGATGAGATAATCTGTCCTATGGGAAAGTGCATATTCTTTGTCAGCTTTTAAATCGATTCCTGTAGGTAAGGTTTCACTTAAGTCTGTAACTCCTTCAATGGAAGAGCCTGCATCTACATTGAGAATCCGAACTAAATTTCTTTCGGCTTCAATACGATCTACTTTTGCTTTTTCGAGTAATGACTGAGTTCGTAAATAGGCCTGGTTCCATTGGTTGACTTCAAATCCTTCTGAAAGTCCAAGACCCGTTTTGCGTACGGTCAGACGACGGATCTCTTCGGTGTTTTTAGAAACTTTTTCGTAAGTAGCAATGCGCGAATCCACAATGCTAAGGGACCAGTAATCGACGAGAATCTTTACTACCAGTTGAGTTAAGATATTGATATAGTTTTCTCGTAAAAGTAAGGTTTGGTTTTTGAGAAGTTTTTCTTTGTCTTCTTCGTTTTTGCCAAATCCATATTTGAGGAGTTCTTGAGAAAGTGTAGCAGAAAGAGCACCCGTATACATTGGAGGAGCTGCAAGCAGACTTGCAAATCCAGCGGTCTGTGAATTTGAAGATTCAAAAGCGTTCACATCGTAACGAATGGTGCTGATTTCTGTTTTGAAATAAGTTCCGGTTTTGAATTGTTTTTCGATCCCAGCAGAGATTTTATCTTGAGAACGAATGGTTCCGGCAAAGATATTGTTTCGGTTATCGGGAAAAAGTTGTTTAGCTGATTGGATACTTGCCAATGCCTTCCAACTGAATTTGGATTCATTTTTCCATTCGGGACTGTCTGCTTTCACAATCTCCAATTTTGCATTTTGAACAATTGTATTGTTTTCAATCACCTGTTCGATTGCTTGTGAAATGGTGAGGCGTAGTTTTCTTTGACCATTGCTCGCCGATTGGAGAGAATCTGGGATTGTATTGCCGTTTTCCCACTGGGAAAGTTGCATCCGTTTCACATCCTCTTCAAAGTCTGATTCCGCAAAAATAGGGAAACTAAGAAGACTAAAAGATATTAACCAACTGGTCAACTTTCGAGAATTTATGAAAAAACCTGGGGTAGTAAAAATGTTATGATTCAATGGAAACTTCTTAAACCCCTTACTCAGACAAGATGAAAAAATCAATGTTGTCAATCAACCTAAAATGTAAAAAGCTACGTGGAGAAACGTTAGTTTCTGGGAGTGCATTGTGGCAAATATGTCGAAAAAACCGAATCGTCTGGTCCATGAAAAAAGTCCTTACCTGTTACAACATGCACACAATCCCGTAGATTGGTTTCCCTGGGGAACGGAAGCCTTCGAAAAAGCCCAAAAGGAGGATAAAGTCATCCTTTTGTCCATTGGATATTCGACTTGCCACTGGTGCCATGTGATGGAACGGGAATCATTTGAAGATGATTCTACAGCAGAAGTCTTAAACCGTGATTTCGTATGCATTAAGTTAGACAGAGAAGAAAGACCAGACATCGATAAAATTTATATGGATGCTCTGCATGCGATGGGAACCCAAGGTGGTTGGCCTCTCAATATGTTTCTCACTCCTAGGAAAGAACCTATTCTCGGAGGTACCTATTTTCCTCCTGAAAATCGCTACGGAAAACGTAGTTTCAAAGAAGTTCTGCGCCTGGTTTCGGAAGCATGGAAAAACCAAAGGGGAGAACTCATCTCCGCTGCCGAAGATTTAACAAATTATTTGCGAGACAACGAAACAAGAACCAATGGGGGAAAGGTTCCTGGAACAGAAATCATTGAAAAAAATTTTGAAAGGTATCTACAAGTTTATGATAAAGAATATTTTGGATTCAAAACAAATACAGTAAATAAATTTCCTCCCAGTATGGCTCTTTGCTTTCTTGTGGAATACAGTTTACGAAAAAAAGAACCTCGGGCATTGGAGATGGCCTTTAACACAGCTTATGCGATGAAGTTTGGTGGGATTTACG
The DNA here is from genome assembly GCF_040833985.1 of Leptospira sp. WS4.C2. Classification (NCBI taxonomy): domain Bacteria; kingdom Pseudomonadati; phylum Spirochaetota; class Leptospiria; order Leptospirales; family Leptospiraceae; genus Leptospira; species Leptospira mgodei. Next base: position 1,868,215 of record NZ_CP162139.1, on the reverse strand, counting down.
ACCAAGTAGGTGGCGGAATTTGCCGTTATTCGACTGATCATGAATGGCTTGTACCTCATTTTGAAAAGATGTTGTATGACAATTCCTTATATGTAGAAGCACTATCTTTACTTTATAAGGCGACTGGTGATTCCTTCTTTTTAGATGTAATCAGAGAAATTGTAAATTATATTAGAAGAGATATGACTTTGGAGTCGGGAGGCATTGCCAGTGCGGAGGATGCAGATTCCGAAGGAGAAGAAGGAAAGTTTTACCTTTGGCAACATTCTGAATTTAGCTCGATTGTACCGGAAGAAGAAATCCAAGGATTCTGGAACGTCACAGAAGAGGGAAATTTTGAACACCAAAACATCCTCAATCTCTATTGGAAGGGAAAAAATCCATTTATTGAAGGAATCCACTTCAAACCAGAATTTTTAGAGAAATTGGAGTCAGCCAAAACAAAGTTACTCGCATATCGAAGTCAACGAGTCCGTCCTTTGCGTGATGACAAAGTTTTAACTTCTTGGAATTGCCTTTGGATTCGAGCCCTTCTCTTGGCTTATGAAGTCTCCGGCGAAAAAGGTTATTTATCTGATGCTAAGAATGTTTATGATTTTCTCACGAGAAAGTTAGTCGGTGCGGACGGTTCGATCCTCAGACGTTACCGGGAAGGAGAAGCCAAATACTTTGGAACCCTTCCTGATTATGCGGAATTTATTTGGGTCTCTTTTAAACTTTTTCAATTGGATGAAAACCTGGAGGCTTATGCAAAAGGAAAACAGTCATTGGAATATTTGTTTTCCCATTTTGAATCCAAGGTTGGACCTTTCTATGAGTCCTTTCATGGAAATGAAGATTTACTCGTGAGAACCATGGAAGGTTATGATGGAGTGGAACCTTCCGGCAATTCCACCATATTACACTTGTTCCATCTTTTACATTCTTTTGGATATAAAGAAAGAGATTTGTTATCGAAAGCAAATTCGATTTTTGCTTACTTTCTGCCGGAGCTCACCCAAAACTCACTCAGTTATCCTTCAATGATTTCTGCCTTCCAGAAATTTCAATACCCATCGAAGGAAGTGCTTGTGGTATACAAAAACAAGGATCCTAGGGAAGTAGAATCCATCAGAAACAAATTAAGGGAACTCAAAGATCCCAATCTTGTTTGGTTAGTTTTAGAGGAATCTAAGGCAGAAGTTTTGGGGTCGGAACTAGAGCTTCTTTTGGGAAGGGATGCAGGTTCCGGTCTCCGGTTTTATGTATGTCGTAATTTTACTTGTGAATTGCCTAAAGACAATTGGGAAGAAACACTCGCTCTTATACAGCAATAGGAGCGGCATCACCCCAAAGACGATCTAACGAATAGTAGGTTCTCATTTCGTCTGTCATGATATGTACACAAATTTCACCGTAATCGAGAAGAATCCAGCCTGTGGCATCTTTCGGAAGGTCGGCTAGGTTTTGGCGTTTGACTGCCAATTTTAAAGGTTTCATGTATTTATCAATGTCTTTGGCACAAGAGCGACCTTGTGTTTCTGTTTTCACAGTCGCGAGGACAAATAAGGAAAGATAACTATGTACATCTTTCAGATCCAAAAATTGGATATTTTCACATTTTTTATCAATTAATGTCTGTTTGATTTTTTTGAGATGTTCTAATGTCTCTGCACTGATGTTCGGCATTTTAGTCCTTGGAATTTTGAAAATCTTCCCCGAGTATGACGGTGGCATCAAGTCCCAGATCTTTCCTAAGAGCGAAGTAAACTCTTCGTCCTTGGAAGGTATCGGAGATAATATCCGTGTACTGTGTGTTTCCGGAGCGGTTTAAGATGATACTGGATTTAAAACTAGAATCCCATGCATTGTCAACGGAGAGAACTTTCAGACCCTTATCATTCAGAAGCACCTTCCCGTATCTGGCAAGCCCATTTTTGGGTGTTCCATTCAATACTTCAATCCGGGCTCGTTCCCCTTCACTAAAAGAAAGGGATCTAAGTTCACTGGCAAATTTATGAAAGGCAACTTTGACCGTTTCTTCGTTTGCTTTTAAAACCTCATCTTTGAATTTGGGGCGTCCCATTGGTTCGCCTGGAACTTCAGAAACACCAAAATGGATCTTTTCTTTTTTCAAAAAATCGACAAGTGTCTCCCATTCTTTTAGGGAAAGGTTGGTTGTCATTTGAGAGTGGAGATAGGCAACACGCTGTTTTCCGAGTAAGTCCTTTTTTTCGTGAATTGCCTCAAGAACAGTTAGAATTACCGTTTCCTGGATCTCCAACCTACGGATATAGGAAATCATTGATTCATCTGACAAAGAACTCATCCAATCAAAAGTATCTTCCCCATCCAAAATATAAGTTTGTTTGTTCCTTGCGTAGTTTTTTGTTATGTGAAGAGACTTTGGTTCAAAAAAAAGATTGAGTCCACCAAGTAAATTGACCCAATTTTGAAACTGAGTTTTCGTCCAAACAATTTTAAAAGGGATATTAGAATCCAAAGTATCTTCTAAAACAGATTCTACGTAAGACGGTGCAGAACTTCCTTTTTCTTTTAGAGATTTATCCCCATCATCAAAACTGGTTTTTGGATTTACAAAAAAAAGCGCCGCCTTTTTTTCATTCGGGTAAAATTCCGCATAAAGAGAAAATAAATATTCATCTTTTTCACCTAACACGGAGAAAAGGATCGGCAATCGTTTGCTTTGGGAAAACTTTTGGTCTAAAGAAAACCCCGCTTTGGAGCGAAAGATTAAAAAAAGGAGTGCAATCAAAAAGAAAGTGCCTGCAGCGATCAAAAGAGTTTTTGCAGGGATTGTTTGTTTTTTAGGCGCTTCACGTAACATCGATTTGGTTTCCTTTTAAATTTTCCGCAGATAGGTTGTACATGTGTATTGTATAAGGATGAATGACTTCTTTTTTTTCCATAAGAAAGGAAATCGTTTGGAAAGCTTTCATAAAAACACCGTAGTCTAGATTTTCCTCTGTTTTCTGAATCCAGAAAGTAAGGTCCGGTTGTTTGAAAGCATAGTCGGAACCTAAAAAATCCGCGGCATACAAAATTTTATCCAAAAGGGAGGGATCTGGATTTCCTAGGGTATGAGAAGAGATGGCTTTTGCGATTTCAGAATCGACAAAACCGTATTCTCTCTCTAGCCATAAAGGCGCCGAAAAAGCATGAAGGGCCTGCGGAGGAAGGCCATCCGTATCCAAAACAAATTCCCGAAATAACTGGGAATGGATGTCCATTTTTTTTTGTTTGGTGATGTCATGGCATAGTCCTGCAAGGTAGGCTTTCTTCGGGTAAGGATAACTATGGACTTTTGCTAATGATTCAGAATACTTTGCGACCCGCAGGATATGTTGGAAACGAGTATCCGTGACATGAGTGGGCACTTCTTCTGTGAGGAACTCTGTCCATTCTTCTAGTGATGCGAAAGGAGATGGTTTCATAAAAAAACATCTCCTTGTTTATCTTTTAAAAACTGGATGGCAAGGTCTCTGGTTTTTGGCAAAACAAATGGCTCTTCCCAGTCTACAAGAGACATCTTTCGAATCTCTTTGCTACTCATAGGCAGGATTGGATTCTCAAAAATGAGAACTTTTGATTTGGGAAAAAATGGGGGAATTTGAATTTTTTCGGGATAAGGACTGTCTCTTCGAACAACGATGATTTGTTTGGTGGTCTTTAGGATTTCTTGATAAGATTTCCATTTGTCAAAGGAATCTAAATTATCTTCGCCAATCACTAAAGAAATTTCTGCCTCAGGGTGGAGGGACTGAAGTGACTTTAGGCTATCAATCGTATAACTTATATTTGGCTCTTTGATTTCTTTGTCCCAAAGAATTATTTTTTTGGATAGTAGTCCTTCAAATTCTGCCAAACAAAGTTTCCAAATTTCTCCTGCAGTAAAAGATCTTTCTCCTAGTTTAAAAGGAGATACGTAGTTAGGGCAAACATAAAGAAGTGCATCAGGAAAGTATTTAGAGATGGTTTCAATCACATACCGATGTCCCCGGTGAGGGGGGTTGAAACTTCCTCCAAAAAAAAATACGTCCATTGTTAGCCGCGGATTTGACCGCCACCCGTTACATACGTAGTCGTTGTAGTTAGGTGGATAAGGCCCATGGGTCCGCGAACATGGAGTTTTCCTGTGGAAATTCCGACTTCAGCACCAAGGCCATACTCACCACCATCGTGAAACCTGGTGGAACAATTCACAAAAATGGCGGCACTATCCAGTTCTTGTTGGAACTTTCGAATTTCTGAAACATCTTCTGATAAGATACATTCTGTATGACCAGAACTATACTTTCGAATGTTTTCCATGGCTTCGGTTACAGAATCCACAATTCGGACACTTAGTCTTGTATCTAAAAATTCTGTATAGAAATCATCTTCTGAGGCTGGTTTGGCGGTAGTGAGTAGTTTTTGAATTGAAGTTTCACCAAGAATTTGGATTCCAGAAGATTCTAACTTAGAAAGTAATCCTGCAAGATTCGGATAATCTTTATGGATAAACAAATTTTCTAAAGCATTACAAACCCCAGGGCGTTGCACTTTGGAGTTCAAAAGAATGGGGAAAACAATCTCTGGGTTGGCATGGTTCGAGAGATAGAGATTGGTTACACCTTTGTCATGTTTGATGACAGGAATTTTACTATTATCAGATACAAACCGAATGAGAGCTTCTCCGCCGCGGGGAACTATCACATCAATCAGGTCCTCCAATTGAAAAAAGGGAACCATGACCGCACGTTCTGTATTTTCAACGAAGGTGACTACATCTTTTGTCACCCCTGGGATTTTTGATTCCTCAATTGCCTGGTGGAATAGGGAAGAGAGAATCAAGTTCGAATGAAAAGCCTCGGAGCCTCCACGCAAAATACAGGAATTGCCTGATTTAAAGGAAAGAGAAGCGATATCAATAATGACATTGGGCCTTGATTCAAAGATTGTCATCACCACACCAATGGGTACACGTTTGGTGAGAAGCTCGAGTCCATTGGGAAGGATGGTGCCTCGAACCACTTCGCCGACTGGATCTGGAAGGTTACGAATCTCTTCGATGCTTTTAGCCATTCCTTTGATTCGTTTGGAATCCAAAAGAAGGCGGTCCATCATAGCGGAAGAGAGTCCTTTCTCTTTTCCGTTTTTCATATCCAATTGGTTTTTTTCAATGATTGCGGCTTCGTTTGTTAAAAGGAGTTCTTCCACACGGAGAAGGACTGCATTTTTTTGAAGGGTGGTGAGTCCTTTCAATGCTCTACTTGCTAACTTAGCTTTGGTGGCTAATTCCTTTGCGTAGGTTGTCAATTCATCTGCCATAATTCACTCCGAGGGTAAAGAAAAGAAATGCGTTTGGATTTCCGATGCGGTTGGAATTCTATGAGGAAACGATTCATTGGCCACTAAAGTCCCAATATTTTCCTTTTCAAAAAAATGCGAGATAGCATGTTTTTTTTCTCCATTTACAATCCCTGTTTTGATTCCATAAGGTAACAAAAGTTTAGCGGCATTGATTTTTGTAAACATACCACCAGTTCCAGGGCCGGAAGGACCAGTGGCTAGGTTTTCCGTTTCCTTACTAATTTCGGTAAATAAATCGATTTTGAAATTTTCTTTTAAAAAACCATCTACTCCTGTGAGGATGAGGAGAAGATCAGCCCCGACAATGGAGGCCACAATTGCAGAAAGAATGTCATTATCCCCTAAATTGATTTCTTCTGTGGAAACAGAATCATTTTCATTGACAATAGGCAGGATTCCCCAATCTAAAAGTTGGCGAAAGGTTTGTTTGAGGTTGGTAAAACTTTTTTCTTCGTTTAAGTCTTTTCTTCCGAAAAGAATTTGTGCCATCGGGATATTGACACGACTAAAAAAACTTTCATACAGATTGAGTAGTTTGTTTTGTCCCATAGCAGCAAATGCTTGTTTCTCGGCGAGTGTGGTTTTCCCGTTTGGAATAATTCCATTTTTATCACCCAATAATTTTTTCCCTTGGGCTATGGCACCAGAAGAAACAAGAATCACTTCTTTTCCTTGGTCACGTAAACTTCGAATGTCACCAACAAGATCATATAAAAAGTCATTAATCTTGGATTCTTCGCCCGAAACACGAGCACTTCCAATTTTGATGACAATGAGTTTTGCTTTTTGGATGGAGTTTAAAAATTCCTTACGTGTTTTCATAAACTAACTTAGTTTTTTCAGGGAAGAATACTTTATCAATCCGCTCGAGTAAATAATCCAGGTTTGAATCTTTGTCTGCTGAAATACAAATGATCTCACCTAGATGAGAATAGTTCTTTTGAATCTCTGCCGTGAACTCGGGGTCATTATCCCAGATATCCATTTTGTTGATGACAATGAGAAATTTTTTATTCAAAAGAGAATCATTATAATTTCCAAGTTCACTTCGTAACATTTCCAATTCTTCTTCGAGTTGTAAATTTCCACCATCGAATAAAAAAAGAATCCCTTGGACGCGTTCAATGTGTTTGAGAAAACTAATCCCAAGGCCCACACCGCGAGAAGCCCCTTCAATGATTCCAGGAATATCTGCTACTGTATAACGAAATAAATCTTCATGTCTGTGCACCACACCTAAGTTAGGGGAGAGGGTAGTAAAGGCATAACCAGCAATTTTAGGATGGGCATGAGTGATTTTTGCAAGTAAGGTCGACTTGCCAGCGTTAGGAAGTCCGACAATGCCAATGTCTGCGAGGAGTTTCAACTCTAACAATAATGAAAGTTCGCCGCCTTCCTCTCCGGGTTGGCTGTAACGTGGGGCTTGTTGGATGGAGGTTTTAAAAAAAGTATTTCCTTTTCCACCGCGCCCTCCTGTGGCAATGGTAAAACTTTCTCCATCAAAATTGAAATCATAGAGGAGTTCCATGGTCACCGAATCAAGGATTTGGGTTCCTACGGGAACTTTGAGGATTAAGTCTTCTCCGTTTTTTCCATGTCTGTTTTGTCCAAGGCCAGGTTCGCCGTCACTCGCTGCATACAAACGGTCGGGTAGGTAATTTTCCAAAGTCATCATCCTGCCTTCAGCAAGGAAAATGACATCGCCCCCTTTTCCACCATCACCCCCGTCAGGGCCACCAAATTCGACAAACTTCTCTTTATGGAAGTGGACAGAACCTGCCCCTCCGTGTCCGGCTCGAATTCGAATGGGTACTTCGTCGATAAATCCGCTCATAATATCCTTTGGTCAAAAAAAAACCCGTTTAAGGAAATCCTAAAACGGGTTTTGTCCTCTCATCTGTAAGAGAGGATTATACTTTCGGGTAAACGGAGATTTGTTGTCTTTCTCTCGTTACATGTTCGAAAGTAACAACACCGTCAATCAGTGCAAATAGGGTATGGTCACGACCCATTCCTACGTTTTTTCCGGGTTTGTATTCAGTTCCTCTTTGGCGAACGATGATGTTACCAGCAGTAGCAAGTTGTCCACCGTAAACTTTTACACCAAGTCTTTTCGATACCGAATCACGACCGTTCTTTGTGGATCCCCCACCTTTCTTTGTAGCCATTGTTTACCCCTTTATTATTTCGTCTTGGATGGAAATCGCTTCGGAATGAGTGGATGATAAACTTTTTAGTCCAAACTCCACCATAGAAAGTAGGCTTTGGTAGCCATCCCTTTGGTCAAATTTTACTAAAAATTCTAAATACCCGTCTCGTTTTGTTTCCGATTCCAAACTGTTTTGTGATGCCAAATACGAGTGTGCACTCTGAACAAGAGTGGAGACTCCAGCACACAAAAGGTTTTCGCCTTTTGAACCTAAGTTCTTGGGAGAATGTCCTTCCAGTTGGATTCCTGCAATTTTCCCTCCTAAATTTTTAAAAATCTTACTATAAATCAATTATCCGTTGATTGATACTACTTGGAGTTTTTGGAGTTGTTGTCTATGACCCCAAGATCTTTTGTAGTTCTTTCTTTTTTTGTATTTAAAGCCGTGGATTTTTTCACCCTTACAGTCTTCTAATACCTTTAAAGTTACTTTGGCACCGGAAAGCGCTGGCGATCCAATGTTTACTTTATTGTTATCGGAAAGGAGTAGGACTTTTGTTTCTACTGTACTTCCGACCGAGTTTCCTGTTTTTTCTGCGACGAATACCTGGTCAGGAGACACTTTAAATTGTTTGGCTCCAAGTTCAATGATGGCGAACATATAACTATCCTAATCTCTTTCTCGAATGTAGTTCTTACCAGGATTTCTGATAGGCACCTCTTGTCAAACGCAAATCCCCATTTACAGCCTAAGTGGATTGGAATTTCTGGTAAAAACAATGGAAATTCGCAACATCGCCATCATCGCACACGTCGACCACGGTAAGACGACACTCACAGATTGTATCCTTCGCCATACGGGCGCCGTAACCGCGAAAGAAGACCGAGAGAGAATCATGGACTCCAATGCATTGGAGCAAGAAAAAGGGATTACGATCCTTGCCAAGAACACTTCGGTAAAGTATAAAGGAACACGCATTAATATCGTAGATACTCCAGGTCACGCTGACTTCGGAGGAGAAGTGGAACGAGTTTTGTCCATGACAGACTGCACACTTTTACTTGTGGACGCTTTTGACGGGCCCATGCCACAAACACGGTTTGTACTCGGTAAGTCACTCCAACTAGGCCACAAACCGATTGTAGTGGTGAATAAAGTGGATAGAGAAGGGGCAAGGCCAGGTTTCTCGGTGGATAAGGTATTTGACCTATTCAGTGATCTTGGCGCCACAGAAGAACAGTTAGACTTCCCTATCATCTACGCTTCTGCAAAACAAGGTTGGGCCGTAAACCATCTATCTGAAGTTCCCGGTGCTAACATTGAACCACTCCTTGATAAAGTTTTAGAACATGTTCCCCCAGTCAGAAGAGACAGCCACAAAGAACTTCAATTCCAAGTGACTGCTCTGGATTATAATGAATATGTAGGTCGTATTGCCATTGGTAAAATCTACCAAGGTACTATGAAAAAGGGTGCGGATGTCACTCTTGCTAAAACCAACGGAACCACTGCTAATTATAAAATCACAAAACTTTACGGATACGAAGGACTCACTCGTTACGAAATGGATGATGCTGAATCTGGAGATATCGTGGCAATGGCAGGAATTCCGGATGTATTTATCGGGGATACTGTTTGTGATTTTGGAAATCCACTTCCACTCCCAGCCATCCAAGTAGAAGAACCAACTGTGTCCATGTTCTTTATGGTAAACAACTCTCCGTTTGCTGGTAAAGAGGGAAAGTATGTAACAACACGTAACTTACGTGAACGTCTGGACCGAGAGTTAGAAACCAACGTAGCACTCCGTTTGGAAGAAACAGAAGATAAAGATCGTTTTAAAATTTTGGGACGTGGGGAACTCCACTTATCCATCCTCATTGAGAACATGCGAAGAGAAGGGTACGAACTCCAAGTATCTCGTCCCGAAGTCATCATCAAATACAATGAAGCTGGGGAAAAGATTGAACCATACGAAACTCTCGTGATGGATTTACCTGACCAATTCTCTGGTGCTTGTATCCAAGAACTTAACCGTCGTAAGGGGGAGTTACAAGGAATGGATGCTCATACTTCCGGAATCACTCGAGTGGAATACATCATTCCCACTCGTGGGCTCATCGGATTTAGAGGACACTTCATTTCGGAAACACGAGGGGAAGGGGTTATGTCTAGCCGTTTCCTAAAGTTTGATAAATACAAAGGCGAAATTCCTGGTCGTAAAAACGGAGCTCTTATTTCTATGGACTCTGGAGATTCGACTGCTTATGCTCTTTGGAAAGTGCAAGAGCGTGGGGATCTTTTCATTGAACCACAAGTGGCAGTTTATCCTGGAATGATCCTCGGAATGAATAGCCGTGACACTGACTTAGAAGTAAACCCAGTGCGTGAAAAGAAATTAACCAACGTTCGTGCATCAGGTTCTGATGAAGCGATCCGCCTCATTCCCCCAAGGAAACTAACTTTGGAACAATCTATTGAATTTTTAGATGATGATGAACTTTTGGAAGTCACTCCCCAAAGTTTGCGTCTTCGTAAAAAAGTTTTGGATGCAAGTATGAGAAAGAGATCTGGCGGTGGTCGTTAGAAAAAACGCACCATAAACTCTGACTTCAAAGTTGATCTAGAAGTCAGAACAGAATCCAAAAGGGACTAAATGTTTAGTCCCTTTTTTATGTACTTTTCGTATTTAGAAACCAAGACCTTTCAGTGCGTCTCCAGCACCCGGAATCTTTTTCAAAGCATCCCCGGCCTTGCCTTTGATCACTTCCTTTACAGCTCCGCCAATCAGGTCAGAAATTGTTCCAAGGCCCACTCCCAGTTCTACATTAGGATTACGAATGTCTCCGTAAGTGCGGAATGGAATGAAAAGCCTTTCGTCTTTAACAAGATTTCCCACAATTTTATTACGAAGGGCTTTTGTATCCCCTTGTCCTTTTGTGGCTTGTTTGATTTTTTCATCCACAGAAGCTAGAGACTTTTTTGATTCGTCTTCATCATACAACATTCCCATTTTCATTTCATGGTAGTTTGTGGTTGTGACGATATAAGATCCTTTTGTGATTTGTAAGTCATAATTTTTTGTGGGAAAGGTCGGTTCATCTAGGAAGGTAACCTTACCGTTGCTATACTCTACCTTAAAGGAAACATCTTTTTTAAGTTCCGCTTTTTCCTTTAGTTTATCCAGTTTGAGTCCGGCTTGGTTCATTACAGGAAGTTCTCCTGCGATGGCATCAAAAGCGGCAAATCCAGAAACAAAGGAATCTTCTTTCATGGTAACTTCATAAATGACTTTCGGATTGACAAGGCCCGTTTTCACAACAAAGGGTACTACTTTGCCATCGGTTTCTAATAAAAACTTAGCAGCTTCTTTTTTGTTTTTGCCAATAATCGTTACATCTGCGTCAAAATTCACATCAATACTGTTATGCGACTCCAAATCACTTCCATCAATATCAATATCCTTTAATTCTAAATCTAATTTTTGGATTAAGATTTGTTGTCCGGTTTTACGCATATTGACTTGGATATTTCCCTCTTGAATTCCTACAAGGCCCATCCTTATGGCAATAGGAATGTCTTTGATCGAAAATGGACCCGAGGGTGGGGCACTTGCTTTTTCTCTGGCATCTTCTTCTGCTTCTTTTTTCTTTTCAGCAATTGCTTCCGCAGAAAGGGCAGGATTTTTTTCACCATCTACAATCTTTGGTGTTTTAAAAAGAGCGGTAAGATTGTTTCCTCCGTCTTCATTCATTGTAAGAGAAATTTCTGGTTGTTTTAAAACTATTTTATTTACCTTTAAGGTTTTGGTAAGCAGGGCTAAAAAAGAAATTTTTACATCGGCTTTTCCTAGTTGGATGAGACCTTTTGGTTTTGATTTTCTTTCGTCAAGAGGTGTACCTTTGTTTGCCACTTCATCCCTCGGAGCAAGGACAATACCTTCGATCTCAATTCCCGAAAGGACATTCACTAGGTTGATATTGACTGATTCTACATGGGCTCGCACATTGATTGCGGATTCGATTTGTTTAACAAGAAAACTGGGAGTGATGAGACTCCCAGCAAAAACTAATGCAATGATTACGATGAGAAGAATGCTTGCGATTACCGCACCTATTCCATATCCTATTTTTTTCATATTGTCTCCTGATTTCGGCACTAAAGAGTGGAGTAGAGACTAAGGGAAAAATAGTTTCTGTAAAGTAAAAAAGGGAAAGAAATTAATTCAAAAACCGAACCGAACTAATAATGTTGGTTAATTGTTGGAAAAGTTCATCGCCAATTTCTTCGTCAGAGTTGTAAGTGACAAGGATCATACGCATCTGGTTTGCAACCATATAAACCATCCACACTCGATCTTCTTTCAAAAATTCGCAAGCACGGATCGAAGAACCTTCATTGTTTTCAAAAACTGCTACGTTTTCTGCATCATAATCAATTTCGTGAATTTTTAGGTAGTTCTCTAATTCCTGATCGACATCGAAATCTTCCAATTTAGATTCAAATGCATAAACTTGTAAGGCACCACCACCATCTGGATGGAAAAAGGCAGGAATTTCTTCCACCACCATTTGTTCCCAATTGGCAGGGAATAAAAAGGAATACCAACCTTGCGGGGATCGAAATTGTTTGTACATTGGCCTTGTCATAAGAAATCCCTTTTCTTTCCAATAAATCTTTGGAGTATTGGCAGTAAATGATTTTCAATAGAAAATGGTATTTCCCCCGACTGATCCTTTTGGTATTTACCAGTTCTTTGGGAAGCCTCTTCGCCCAAGCTTCGGGTTACGAATCTGCCTATCCATCTGCTTATTTGCTTGGGCTTTCCTCTACAGGCGTGGTCACATCCAGTTCGATGGGAAGCCTTTATGGAAACACTGCTTTTTTGTCAAACCAATCTAAACATATTGTGGATGGAGGGGTAAACGGAAGTTATGCGAATCCAAAAACTTCTCCCTTGTATCTTTCAGGAGCAATGTATTTTTCCTATTCCGACTCTTTGGGGTTCGGATTTCGGGGCAAACCTGTTTTTTTACGGTCCTTTCCTACGGACGAACGTTTTTCGAATTATGCATTCCAAGGTTTTGTCAATTGGAAGTGGAATGAGAATCTTTCTTTTGCCTTACATCTGGGACCAGCTGTTTCAGGAAGGATTGGCGGTTATAGTTCTTATTCTTGGAACGTCTCCGCCTCGACTGCTTTTCAATACGGGAATTTTCGAATGGGATTAATTTTAGAATCTCCAGGAAGTTACCGCTTTGATAAATATTTAGGATCAGAAAAATTAAAAGAACGACTCCCCGAACGATTATTAGTTGGTATTGGTTATAAGATTACAGAATTCATTGATTTACAAATCGAAGGGAATCGGACATTTTTTGAAAGATCACATACATCACTCAATGGAGGCGAAAACTCATTTCAATATCCAGTCCGTACAATGTATTCAGGTAACATTGGTTTAGCGATTGGAAAAATAGAATCATTCCAAATCATTTCTGGACTAGGAAGAGAGTTTCGGGCCGACTCTGCTTTAAAAGGTTTTTACACCGGATCGTTAGGAATTGCCGGTTCCATTTTCCCAAAAGAGCTAGGGGAAGGGTATTTGTATGCGATCTCTTTGCAGAGATCGGGCTTAGGTGTCCCCGAGAGAGAGGGGGCAGAGACACGAGCTGCTGCCCAAATCCAAATCCAGTTCCAATGAAGAACACTATTTGTTCATTAATTAAGCAAATTGGATGGTTTCCATAATCGATTCTTATCTGATTCGCTGAAGTTTGGAACAGAATGTAGAGAAATATACGATATTCTGACTTCTTTAGGCGAGATGCACCGTCGGTACGATACTTGCATCTAAATCAGAAAGGTATCCTATATGGTTGATTTCAAAGTTTCCAAACGAATGCTCGTCAACTTCCGCGGACAAAACAAAGTCGTGGGAGGATTAACAGACAAAGATAAAATTGCGATCCTTCTCTACATTTCCAAAGAATTTGCCAATTTAGATAGAGAGGATCAACTCTTTTCCAAAGTCATCCTGATCTGCCAGGAAATTTTTGAGTCGGACAATACAACCCTCCGACTCTGGGACGGAGAGTATCTAGTCCCTGTTAAGTTTGTCAAAGAGACAGAACCCCCTCGAAGAAATTTAGTGATTGGCGAAGGTTATTCCGGTGCGGTTTTTGAAACCAAAGAACCGGTTCTCGTGAATGACCTAACTCGATCTGCTCACTTCTTTGATGAGGGAGAAAAAACAAAGTCAGTCATGTGTGTTCCTATCATGCAAAAGGAAGAAATTCTCGGAACTCTCGCTGTAGAAAGTGAACGCGAAAACTTTTACATCATTGATGACTTAGAAATTCTCGAAGCCTTAACTTCTCAACTGGCACTTGCTCTTTACGGAGTACGACTCATTGAAGGTCTTGTGACCGCTAGAGCCAGAGAAGCTGCTATTTTAAATCAATTAGAATGGGATTTGAAAATGGGAAGAAATGTCCAAAGCCAAATCCTTCCTCAAGACCTTAGTGCATGGAATGGAATCTACTTTGCAAGCCACTACGAACCCATGGCGGAAGTGAGTGGGGACTTGGTGGATATTGTTAGGCAAGGCCATTCACTCACAGCTATTAACATTGATGTATCGGGACATGGGATTCCGGCAGCACTAGTGACCATGGCCATCCACCACCAGTTTAGAAGATCGGTGATGGCGGGACTAGGACTCACTGAGATTATGGAAGAGCTCGGTGAAAAACTGAGAGAACAACTTCCAGAATCAACGTACTTCACTGCCTTTATGGTTCGTATCTTTAGTGATTATACTTTTGGTTATGTGAACGCAGGCCATCAGCGTATGTTACACTACAAAGCTGCTGATGATACTTTCATCCAGTATGATACCAAAGGTGTTCCTCTAGGAATCCTTCCTGTTAGAAAGATCGACTATGAAGAAAAACAAGGTAAATTGGAGCCGGGTGATTTTTTACTTCTCATTTCTGATGGATTTAGTGAACAAAGAAACCATTTAAAAGATGAAGTGGGAGTGGATCGAATTCTTACCTGGTTACAAGACGAAAGAGAACGTCTAGTGATGGAAGGTCGCGGAAAAGTGGATCTTAAAAAACTATCCGAAGCATTTGTAGAAAGGTTTAGAGCTTACCAAGGTGATGTTCCGAATGGAGATGATTTAAGTTTTCTCTTTCTTTATTGTGGGGATTCCATTCCAGAAGCTTCGCATTACATTCAAATGGCGAAACAATCCAATTCCAAAATGAAAATGGAAGAGGCTTATGCCCAAGCACTCAAAGCTTTTAGTATCGATTCTTCCCTGAAAGAAATCCTTGTTTTCCTGGGAAAAATGTACTACAGGGATGGGAAATACAAAGAAGCGATTCGGTATTTAGAACAGTATTTACGGACTTCCGGGGACAATACAGCAGCATCTCATTTTATGATGGGACGAGCTTATTATAAAGCAGGAATGATTTCGGAAGCAAAACGTGCGTTAAAGATGGCACTTTCGAGTGATCATAGTTTTGCGAAAGCAAGTATCTTACTTGCACAATGTTATTTGAAAGAAAATGCGAAACCAAAAGCAATCAAAGTGTTGCAACAAGGCGTAAAAAATACACCTCAAAGTTTGGAATTAAAAACCTCACTATTAAGGTTAGAAACTCATTCGCAGAAAGTAAGTTAAGGAAAGTATATGAAACGATTTGGAATATTTTTTAGTTTAGCGGTTCTTCTTATTGGTTCGACACTTGGTGCCGAAGATGTGGCAAACGAAACTCAGAGTTTAGAAACATTGGCAAAGGAAATGGCAAGTATCAAAACTTCGCTTGCGGAGACAAAACTTGCCCTGGAAACAACCAAACAAGAAGCCAATTGGGTTTGGACCTGTATCGCAGCCTTTCTTGTATTTTTTATGCAAGCAGGGTTTGCGTACGTGGAAGCAGGATTCACAAGAGCAAAGAATGCGGTGAATATCCTTATGAAAAACTTCTCTGATTTAACCGTGGGAGCGATCGCCTACTGGGTGATTGGTTTCTCGATTATGTTTGGTCCCCAAGTCCTCACAGGAATTGGAGTGGGAGTTCCATCCTTTGCAGAAAGTCTCATCAATACCGAAGATGGAAACATGGATCCTTCCAAATATACTTTCTTTATCTTCCAGATTGTATTTGCTGCGACTGCCGCGACCATCGTATCAGGAGCCATGGCTGAGAGGACAAAGTTCTCTGCCTATTTGGTCTTTTCCATTGTGATCACAGCCTTTATTTATCCTATCTTTGGATCCTTTGCTTGGGGAAGTCTTCTAGGAATCTCTTCAGGATTTTTAGAAACTTTGGGTCTTGGTGGTGGAGAGGGAGTGGGTTTCCACGACTTTGCAGGATCAACTGTCGTTCATAGCATTGGAGCTTGGGCGGGTCTTGCGGGAGCCATCGTTGTCGGTCCTCGGATGGGGAAATTCCAAACCGATGGAAGAGTTTATCCAATATTAGGGCACAATATGTCTATGGCTGCCCTTGGTGTCTTTATCCTTTGGTTTGGTTGGTTTGGATTTAACCCCGGTTCTACGACATCGATCGAGGGAGGGAGTTTTGCTCGTATCGCTGTTGTTACCCATATGGCTGCTTGTGCTGGGGCCATTGCCGCTATGGTTCTTACTTGGTTGTTATTTAAAAAACCAGAGATTGGTCTTACTTTAAACGGAGGGCTTGCGGGCCTTGTGGCCATTACAGCTCCCTGTGACGTCGTAAGCATTACCGGTGCTGTTTGTATTGGAGCTGTGGCTGGGATTCTCGTGATTGTCTCGGTTCTCTTTTTAGATAAAATCAAAATTGATGACCCAGTTGGCGCGGTTTCTGTCCATGGTGTTTGCGGGGCTTGGGGGACATTATCTGTTGGTCTCTTCAGTTTGGATACAGGACTTTTTTCGGGTGCTGGTTTTGGACAGTTTGCGGCTCAGGCAATCGGTGTCGTAACCGCTTTTCTATGGGCTTTTCCTACCAGCTTTGCAGTCTTCTATCTCATCAAAAAAACAATTGGACTTCGGGTTTCCGAAGAGGAAGAATTGTTAGGTTTGGATATTTTAGAACACGGAAACGAAGCTTACCCCGTTTCTAAATAGTCCTTGACCCTGGGCTTTCCATATGGGAAGCCTAGGATGTGTTTCGTTTTACTTTATTACTCATCCTTTTTTTTGTTGGTTGTTTTGAATATGAGGAGACCATCCTCTTTAGAAAGTTAAGTTCCGGTACAGTCGAAATCGCTTACACAGTCCCTTTAAAAAAAGATTCCAACGACTCTCTCATTAAATTTTTACCGACTTCGAAAGAAGAGATCATATCTTCTGTCAAAAAAAAATCGAATAACAACTTACAGGTGAGAGACTTTACATTTCGTGAGTTAGAAAAATCAGAAACGACAGATATGTATTTCAAACGAAAGGGAAAGGTATCTTACAAACTCGACTTTGAAGATCCTTTGCATTTGGAAGGAGTTTTGATCGGAACCTTCTCCATCAAATCCAAACCAAGATCCCTGACTGTAAAACGTGATTTTCCCAATCTCACTGACAATGCGATTTTAGACACAAGTGCTGGGGAAAAGAAAATCATTTCAGAAGCTTCTAGGCTTTTACGCGAAGGTCGCATTCAATTTAAAGTTTTATTTCCCAAAGACTCAGAGTGCAGTTCCAACCGAGGTTTTATTGGTCTTGGAAATTTGACCTACCAAATTCCTCTGCAAGAGACTTTGGAAAATCCCGATTCAAAAACCTGGGAATATAAAATTCGTTTTTTCTAAACGAGTTTTAATTCCTTTGCCGTTTTGATAAACAAATCGAACCCATCTAAATTTTTCTGTTCGGGAATGTAGTGTAACTCTTGTTTGAGATAACGGTCAGTAACTGCAATCGGTAGTCTTTTTTCTTCTTTAATGATGGAGTCTAATTCTTTCAGTCCATATTCCAACGCTGTTAGAAATAGGCGGTCATCCCAAACCTTTCCCTTGGGAAATGCCCAAAAGGCAAAACAAAAGTATAACCCCGTAGACTGATTCCACCATTCGGCAAGGTCTACCACTTGGTATCCAGGAACTGGCGTTTGTAATAAGGCATGATCGCCAAACAAAAGATGAGATCCTTTCCCTTCTTTCATCATCTCTGAAATTTCGGAAGCGGGTGTGGGAATTACCTCCACCAAGGTTCCAAATTCACGAAAGAGAAGGCATTGTAACAGTGCCACACTAGACCTTGACCCTTTGTCGGTATAAACTACTTTCGGAAGACCAGGCTCTGATTCATGGCGAAAGAAAAGAACAGAACGAACCACGTCTCTTGCACAAACTCCAACAATCTTTGTGAAGTCCAAACTCTCACGATTTCTTTCGCATTCGATAGAGGAAACAAGGGCACAATCGAGTTCCCCACGTTTTAGGAGTTCAATGAGGACACTGGGATTTTCATATACTGGTAAATACCCGGAAGTTCTCTCAAAATAGAGGGTTAGGGGGCGGGCATTCAGGTGTTTTACGATGCCTATTTTCATTATCTAATTTCCCTTCTAAAAAACAACTTGTCAGAACAGGAAAAGAGTGTCGAATCACTTACGAGGGCAAATTGGACTTTCGAACATCTTTAAACACAATCGGTGATGCAGAATTTGAATTCATTAAAAATTTAGTGTACAAACAAGCTGGTATTTTTTTAGCACCACATAAAAAAATCATGGTACAGTCTAGACTCAATGCAAGGCTTCGTACTTTGGGAATCACTAGTTTTGAAAACTATGTAGCGAAATTAAAGTTAGACCCTAAGTTTGCAACCGATGAAATGCAAGAACTCATCAACCGCATAACAACAAACAAAACAGATTTTTTTCGTGAGAACCACCATTTTGAATTTCTAAAAAACCAATATTTCCCTGCTTTAGAACAAGCCGCAGCCAGTGGGGGATCCAAAACCCTGCGCATATGGTGTTCTGCCTCTTCTACTGGGGAAGAACCATACTCAATAGCCATTACTGTTTACGATTACTTCAACGCAAAACCAGGTTGGAATTGTAAAATCTATGCTTCAGACATTGATACACAAGTCATTGCCACGGCAAAAAAAGGTCTCTACCGAGATGACAGGTTGGAACCAGTTTCTGAGGCTATGAAGACAAAACATTTCATTAAAACGGTAGAGAAAGACCATGTTTTCTATGAAGCAAAACCTCACCTGAAAGCTTTGATCGATTTTAGACAGATCAATCTTTTGCACTTTCCCTTTCCCATAACGGATAAATTGGATTTAATCTTTTGTAGGAATGTAGTGATTTATTTTGACAAACAAACTCAAAAAACTTTATTCCAAAATTTTGAGGCCAGTTTAAAACCAAAAGGTTATCTCATCCTTGGTCACTCGGAAACCATGTTTGGAATCTCTGATAGTTTTAAGTTTTTAGGTCATACCATCTACCAAAGGAAAGAGTAAGAATTTCAGTCTTCTTTAACCCAAAGTTTTTTTAGATCATCCCACATTTGGTAGGGTTCGTATATCACTATCCTTGTATTGGAAAGTACATCTAAAAATCCTGCTTCGTTCGGAAATCTAGGCACGATGTGTTCGTGGATATGGGGGATAGAACCTCCGCTATTTTTTCCTAAATTATACCCAAGATTAAAACCTTGCACCTTCCATTGTTTCTCAAGGATTCTCATGGTTTTTTGAGTGAGCCTATGGATGTCGAGGGCTTCTTCTTCAGTGAGTTCTAAGTAGTGGATGATGTGACGTTTGGGAAAGATGATGATATGGCCAGGATTGTAGGGGAAAAGATTAACCGAAACGATCGAAAGTTCCGTTTCCGCAATGGTCAAATTGGGAACAATTTCATTTCTGTCGCGCACCCCACAGAGGATGCAGTCGACATTAGGTCTATCCCCTTTGGCATAACCTAGTTTCCCTATGCTAAACAGGTTCTTTCTATGCGAATGTTCTTCATAGGAACTCATTTGTACTTTCAATCTCCCTAAAGGATTAAAGGATTGCAAGGATTTTGACAGGTATACAGTAAGAAAGTAACAGTGTCAGAATCTCCTCATATTCCCGTACTTCCAAGAGAAGTCATCGATTTGCTCCAAAAAACCGAAAGCCCCGAACCCCTATGGTTTCTTGACGGGACTGCTGGGGAAGGTGGGCATTCCAAACTCATTTTACAAACCTTTCCGAATGCAAAGCTCATTCTCATCGATCGTGACTCCGTCATGTTGGAACGGGCCAAAAAAGAAATTTTATCCGTGATTGGATCTCTCGACCGAGTCCATCCCTTCCAAATGAACTTTTCCGAAGTGGACAAAGAACTTTTAGATTCGGTGGATTGTCCTGGCCTGGATGGAGCTCTTGTGGATTTAGGAGTCTCTTTATTTCACTTCCTACATTCGGGAAGAGGCTTTACTTTTAAAAACGATGAACCACTGGACATGCGGCTCGAACCCCAAGTGGGCAGGAAAACGGCAGCGGATGTCGTCAATTACAGCACAGTTTTACATCTAAAAAAAGTGTTTTGGGAATACGGGGAAGAACGTTGGGCCTTAAAAGTTGCAAATAACATAGTACAGACGAGGCAGAAAAAGAAATTTGCAACCAATACAGAACTTGTCAAACTTGTGGAAGCATCAATCCCTAGAAAGTTTTGGCCAAAAGAATCCCACCCTGCGACCAAAATTTTCCAAGCACTTAGGATAGAGGTCAACGAAGAGCTGTTACATGCAGAAAAAGGAATTCGGGTTCTTAGTGATTTGCTAAAAGTGGGGGGGGTTCTTGCTTGTATCTCGTTTCACTCTTTAGAAGATCGGATTGTCAAATGGACCTTTCGTGATCTAAAGACTACTGAACATTTTGAAATCTTAACAAAAAAACCTATTCTACCAACCGACACAGAAATCCGTGAAAACAGGGCTTCTCGTTCCGCAAAATTGAGAGGGATCCAAAAAATTGATCCGATATTAAAACCTAGATGGGAACGATGAAAGGAAAAATTAGGAACATGCCGGAACTGGTTCTTGGCTTTTTTTCTCCATTGAAACCCATGGTAGTTCTATTTCCTTTCCTTGTCTTTTTTTATTCCATTGTTTGGCAAGGTTTAGAGAAAGCTAGACTCACACGCCAAATTCACGAAAGGACTTCCGCCAAAGAAGAACTGAAAAGAAAAAATGATGAACTAAAAATCGGAATTGTGGCTTATACTTCCGCTGAACGAATTGAAACTCTTTACCGTAGAACATACCAATTCCTTCCCATTAGTTTAGGAAATCGCACAGTGACGATAGAGCTCCCACCCATCCCGGAAGAGGGACTTACAGAAAAAAAATGAAACTATCAGAAATCATCAAACGGATTCCCGATGTAAAACTCATCAAAGGGGAAAACTCTTTGGAAGTGGATTATATCTGGGGCGATAGCCGCAAACTAAAACCCAATGATATCTTTGTTCTCCCAGAAGATTCGAACGAAAAACAAGAATCCTTTCTTAAGATGGCAGAGGAACTTGGTTCCAAGGTAGTTCTTGTTTCCAAACGACATTTAAAATTAAAAGGTTTGGAACTTTTTTCGGGCATTCTCGAAACAGAAGAACCTGCAGGAGAAGCTCACGGTAAAATCGCCTGCCTTCTTGCCGGAAATCCAGCCAAAAAAATGAAACTTGTGGCCATCACAGGAACCAATGGCAAAACATCCTTAACTTTCATCCTTTTCCACCTAGCAAGAAAAGTTGGGAAAAACGCAGCTCTCATTGGAACTGTACAAATCCAAATTATGGACCGGATTTTAGAATCGGGCTATACCACTCCCGATGCATCTTCTCTCAACCTTCTTCTCAAACAAATGTTAGAAGAGGGAATCGAATATGTATTTATGGAAATGAGTAGCCATGGATTGAAACTGGGACGGGTGGCGGGCCTCGAAATCACTTGCGCTGGATTTACCAACCTAACTCAAGACCATTTGGACTTTCATCCAAATATGGAAGATTATTTCGAAAGTAAGTTTAAAATTTTCCAACTCTTAGAACAATCCTCTGTAAAAAATAAATTTGGACTTGTTGCCGGTGATGTCTCCTACGGAACGGCAATGATCAAACGAATCGCCGAAGCCAAATTAAAATCGCCCGTTTTTATTTTGGGAAAATCGGGTGAGTTCAATTATACAAATACTAAACTTTCTCTTTTGGGAAGTGAATATCGTTTTCACAAAAAAGCAAAGAACCTGCCCTTCATTGAAGTCCGTAGTATCAAAACAAACTTACTTGGAAATTTCAATGTATTCAATACTTCCTTTGCCTTAGCCATTGCCTATGAATTAGGATTTCCATGGGACGAAGTGATTTCTTGTTTGGAAAAAATCCCTACGGTTCCCGGTCGTTTTCATGTCGTTCCTTTTCCTGACAGAACGCGGATTGCGGTAGTGGATTATGCCCACACACCGGATGCTTTAGAAAATATCTTAAAGAGTTGTGTGGAAATTGCTCCCAAACAAATCATTTGTCTATTTGGTTGTGGTGGGGACAGGGACCGCACCAAACGACCGCAAATGGCTCGCATTGCCGAAACTTTTGCAGATTTCGTTATTCTCACTTCAGACAATCCAAGAACAGAATCTCCAGAAGCAATTTTGGATGAAATTGAATCGGGATTTTCTCGCGGATTCCAAAGGTATGAAAAAATCACAGATCGAAGAGTTGCGATTCAAAGAGCCGTAGGACTCCTCGACCGAGATGGGATTTTGGTGGTTGCCGGAAAAGGCCACGAAACCTACCAAATCATAGGAAAAGAAAAATCAAAATTTGTCGATTTTGAAGAGATAGAGAATGCTTTTCAAAATTTAGGACTTTAGTCGAAGGGGGAAGTTGAATGTTCCAGTGGATTTATGAATCGTTCGGAAACGATTACGGTTTCCTTAGAGTTTTTAGTTATGTGACCCTCCGTGCGATGATGGCGGGTCTTACTTCTATGTTTATCACCTTTCTTTTTGGTAAGGTTTTGATTTCCTTTCTCCTTTCCTTAAAGTTTCGGGAATCTGTCCGTAACGATGGACCCCAGTCTCATGCTGCCAAATCGGGAACTCCCACCATGGGGGGACTCATAATGATTTTATCACTTACCGTCTCCACTCTGTTATGGGGAAATCTCTCTAATTTAAATGTTTTATTACTTCTAGTTTCTGCTATTCTTTTTGCAGGTCTTGGATTTACGGATGACTATATGAAGTCGGTAAAAAAGATCAAAGGGGGGATGAGGGCAAGGACCAAATTTCTTGTGACTATCTTCTTTGCTGTATCTATCACTACTATTTACTTTTACTTTACCGGGAAGTCCAATATAGTCGCAACCAAAGGGATCGTATTCACTATCACTGATTTGTTTTTACCATTTGTAAAAGGTCCTGTTTGGAATTTAGGATTCTTAGCCGTACCCTTCGCCATCATCGTGTTAATTGGAAGCTCTCATGCAGTCAATCTTACCGATGGACTCGACGGACTTGCTTCGGGAACGGTTGTGATTGCAACAGCAACCTTCGCCCTCATTTCTTATGTATCCGGTACTCCCTCTGCCGCAAACTATTTGCACATTCCTTACCTTCCTGGGTCTCATGAATATGCAGTTTTCCTTGCAGGACTTTCTGGTGCCTTACTTGGGTTTTTGTGGTTCAATTGCCATCCGGCTCAAGTGTTTATGGGAGATACAGGTTCCTTATTTTTAGGATCTACGCTTGGCCTTGTAGCCATTATGTTAAAAAAAGAAATCCTTCTTGTAATCCTTGGAGGAATTTTTGTAGCAGAAGCAGTGAGTGTAATCTTACAAGTGGGGTCATTCAAACTCACTGGAAAACGAATCTTTAAGATGGCTCCTTTACACCATCATTTTGAATTGTCGGGTTGGTCGGAAGAAAAAGTAGTGATCCGTTTTTGGATCATCGGAATCATCCTTGCCATCATTACCTTGTCTACCCTTAAGATCCAATAGTCGACCACGGTTAGACAACAGTTATGGAAATCTACAGGTCAATACAAAACCTCTTTCGATTCGGAAACTCGAGGTTTGACGGGCCTGTATTGTATGGAATTTTTTTTCTATTTGGAATGGGCATTGTTATTATGTACAGTGCCTCCGTCATTCCCGCCGAACGTGAGTTTTCCGACCCAAACTATTACCTAAACAAACAATTGTTATGGGGGGCACTCGGAGTGATTAGTTTTTTGGTTTTTAGCCAAATTCCTTACCAATTGTTGGTGCGTTGGTCATTTCTATTTTCTGTTCTTAGTTTGTTATTACTAATCTCAGTTTTTATCCCAGGCCTCGGAAAATCAGTGGGAACTAGTTACGGAAGGAGTTTCAATCGTTGGATCCAAATTGGAGGAGTCCAAATCCAACCTTCAGAATTTTCAAAGATTAGTCTTTTACTCTTTTCTTCTTATTTCTTTTATAATTTTGATTTTAAAAAAGTAAAATGGGACAGAAAGAAGATTGTCTCAGTACTTTTGATTATTGCCACATTAGTACTGATTGTGATTGAACCTGCCTTTGGTACAACGATTGAGCTCCTTCTTGTTTTATTTTTCTTTGTACTCCTTGCTGGGTTTCCTATGAAGCGGCTTTTTATCTTAGGCGCTTCTGTTTTGCCTCTCCTTGTGGTTCTTGTGACCCAAGTCGGTTACAGAAAAAAACGTTTAGAGATTTGGCTTGATCCCTATAAATTTCGATTTGATGAAGGTCACCAACTTGTGACCAGTTTTCGTGCCTTCTTTGATGGAGG
The DNA here is from genome assembly GCF_040833985.1 of Leptospira sp. WS4.C2. NCBI lineage: Bacteria > Pseudomonadati > Spirochaetota > Leptospiria > Leptospirales > Leptospiraceae > Leptospira > Leptospira mgodei. The sequence continues at coordinate 1,843,918 of NZ_CP162139.1, read as the reverse complement.
AAGTTTTGGTCGCCCCGTCGGCTCCGGTTATGCCCACCGATATTTGGCCTATAGTCATACTGATTTTGTGATGGCATCTTTTGTGGAAGATTTTGGATTTTTGGGTTTTCTTTTGTTTCTTTCCGTTGTGATTTTTCTTTTTGTCCGAATTTATTTTTTAATCCAGCGTTTAAAGGACAAATTGGGATTCTTTTTGGGATCAGGGATTCTCATTCTCTTTGGATTCCAAACCATTTTGAATTTATTTGTAGTGACTGGAATTGTTCCTGTCACAGGAATTTCCTTACCTTTTTTAAGTTATGGAGGATCATCCCTCATTACAATTTTTATCCTATTCGGAATTCTTGCCAACATCACCAGTAAAGAGAATTTGGTATTATGAGTGGATCCGTATTAATTGCAGCTGGTGGTACCGGCGGACATATATCTCCAGGAGTGGCACTTGCCGAAGTATTGGCAGAAAAGACATCCACCTTTGGATTTGACGCGGTGTATTTGCATTCTCTTGTGCGTAACAAAGACAATCCTGATCTTTTAAATCCGCCCTGTACTGTTCTTTGGCATAATGTGCCTCAGTTAGGTGGTCTACGAACATTGGTCTATCCGCTTTTATTCTTATATCCTTTTTTAAAAACAGTTTTGCTATTTCATAAGTTAAAAGTAAGTGCGGTGATTGGGATGGGAGGTTATTCCAGTCTTCCTGCAATTCTTTATGCCATTCTATTCCGAAAGAAATTATATCTTTGTGAACAAAATTGTATTCCAGGAAAAATCACTCGTATCTTTGCAAGGTTTTCGGAGAAACTCGCTTTCAGTTTTCCCTTAGCAGAAGGATTTTCCATTTCTGGCAAAACCATAGGAAATCCGATCCGTAAACGTGTGATCCCAGTAAACTTAAATATCCGACAAAACGAAAACCTTCATGAAGGAAAAAAGAATACAGTAAATGTTCTCGTTCTTGGTGGATCGCAAGGGGCAAGGCAACTCAACCAAATGATTCTAAAAGCAATGGAAAATCCTGATATTGCAAACAAGTATAAATTTCGTTTGTTAACAGGAACTTCTTTGTATGAAGAAACCAAACGAAAAGCGGTGGGGGATGCAGAAATCATTTCTTATGCGAATGATATGAAACCCAATTATGAATGGGCAAATATAGTGGTCGCAAGGTCGGGTGCCGGAGTTCTTGCTGAATGTTTGGTTTTTGGTCTTCCGATGATTCTCATTCCTTATCCATATGCTGCAGACAACCACCAAAAAGAAAATGCAAATTATATAGAATCCCAAGGAGCCGCGGTGACCATTCATTCCACTTCCGAAGATCCAACAAGGCTTGTGCAGATTTTACTCGGCTGGAAGGATCACTCGGAAATCCTCCGAGAAATGGGACATACATCTTTAGCACTTTCCAATGTGAATGCAGCATACCAAACGGTTTCCTATTTTTTTCATTAATATCAATTGAAGTATTAAAACAGTGAAAGGTCCTATTTTATTTTTGGGAATTGGTGGAAGTGGGATGTCGAGTCTTGCCCATATGGCACTCGACTTAAAACTTTCGGTTCTTGGTTACGACAAAAAAAGTTCGGAAACAACTCGATACTTAGAAGAACGTGGCGCGACCATTCAAAACAATATCGAACAGATTCCTTTAGAGGGAATCGAGATGGTAGTGTATAGTTCTGCAATCAACGACAAACACAAACAAGTATTTGATGATATCAAAAACAAAAAAATTCCACTAAAACATAGATCTGAATTTATGCATCTTTTGGTTTCCAACCAAAAATCCATTTCCGTTGCCGGGAGTCATGGGAAAACATCTACAACCACCATGGTTTCTCAAATTCTCACAGAATTGGGAATGGATCCTACCATTATGATAGGCGGAGACACGAGTCTCTTAGAAAAAAGAGGGGGAAAGATCGGTGGTGGAAAATTTGCCGTTTACGAATCCGATGAATCTGACGGAACCTTTCTTGGCCACAAAGCTTCCATCCGTCTATTGACAAATATTGACAATGACCATTTGGATTATTACAAAACCCGCGAACGTTTAGAAGATGCCTTTTTTGAATATATTTCTTTTGGCACTGCCGGTGATGCCGTGTTGTATGCCAATGATCCTGGGATTCGGGATGTCCTCTTACATAAAACTAAGGACATTCAGTTTTCTCCAGAATTCCGACTCTATCTCTGTCTAGAAAGTAAAGATACAAAATCAGAATGGTATCTTTCTTTAGAATTGACACTCGGAAACCAACTCATTCCGATACGGTATCATATCAAAGACGATGTTTTGGAATTTGATTTTCCCGGATTTACTTCCCTATCTTTACAATTACCCTATCCTGGGATCCATTATCTGACCAATGGTCTTGTGGCTTTAGTCGGTGCTTTTGTAGCAGGAGTTTCCCCTGAAGTATCAGCGGGTATACTCTCTCGTTATATTGGTGTTAAGCGAAGGCAAGAGATTTTAGGAATTTGGAATGGGGTAACCGTGATGGATGACTACGGTCACCATCCCACAGAAATTGCCATGGTCATTCGTTCCTTAGAAAACAAACTGAAATCAAATGGAAGGCTTGTCGTTCTTTTCCAACCGCATCGTTATACCCGCACACAGTTGTTATTAAAAGAACTGGCAGAGTCTCTTTCTCTTACAGATAATCTCTTAATTTTACCCATCTATTCCGCAGGCGAACCACCCATTCCGGGAATCACTCATGAATCTTTTTTACCTTTCATTAATACTAAGAATGCAGAATTTTTAAAAGGGGATATGGATTTGGATTTAATCTCTATCAAATCCAAATTACAGAGAGGAGATATGTTCCTTTGTTTAGGTGCTGGGAATGTGAGAGACTGGGGCCTTCAATTATTAGAAGACAAATCGAAATTATAAATTAAAGGTCATGGAAGAGGGGATTTACCTCTTCTAAATTTCCTTTAAAATTCATATGCCCCATTTTTCTTCCAAATTTTGCTTCCCGTTTTCCATAAAGATGCAATTGGTATCTATCATCTTTTAATAAAGAACGAGCGATAGACAAACTCTCTTCGTATTCATTTCCTAAAATATTTTTCATTAACGTTGGCTTTGGTCTAACATCTGTTGGGGGGTGGTTGCCTGTAATTGCAGCTACATGTAAATGGAACTGTGAAAAACTTTGGCAATCTTGAGTGAAATGTCCCGTGTTGTGCGGTCTTGGAGCAAATTCATTCAGATAAATATGGTTTTCTTTTAAAAAGAATTCCACACCCATGGTTCCCACATAATCCAACGACTCCGCGAGTTTTGAAGCCATCTCTGTGGCCTCCAGGTTCAGGCCTGCTGGAATTCTGGCAGGATAAATAGAGATATCTAAAATATGATTTTTGTGTTCATTTTCTACAGCCCCGTAACAAACAATTTCCCCATTTTGAAAACGAGTGAGGATGATACTGATTTCCTTCTGAAAGGGAATCACTTCCTCAACCAGATACTCCTCTTTTCCTGAAGGGAAGGCTTTGTATAAAAAGTTTTGGTATTCATTCTCATCCTTAACTTTGACCTGACCTTTTCCATCATACCCAAAACGAAGTGTTTTGATGATCCAAGGGAAAGGGATTGCGATTTCAAACTTTGCAGTGTCTTCTGTTAGGTGAAAAAAATCGGCAGTGCGAAATCCTAACTTACGAAAATGAGTCTTTTCTAAATACCGGTCTTGGGCAATGACCAGTGCCCTCGGGGATGGAAAAATTTGAATCTGTTTTGTTTGTGACTCCAAATACTCTAACGTGGATTTGGGAATATTTTCAAACTCGAAACTCAAAACATCAATCTTCGAAAGAAATGTTTTTAATTTGGATAAGTCTTCGTAACTACCGACTGTTGCTCGGGCACCCGCCTTTTCTGCGGGGGAATCCTCGTCTGGTGAATAACAATAAAAATCATAACCCAGGGGGAGGGCTTCTAAACACATCATCTGTCCGAGTTGGCCTGAACCCAAAACACCTATTTTTAGATTTTGATTTTGTTTAGATAAGTTGGTCATTTTTAGAAAGTGCTAACTTACGGTTGTTGTCTGCATAAGATTCTAATTTTTTGTGTAAATCTGCATCCAATAAAGAAAGGATACGAACCGCTAGTAATCCTGCGTTGGCAGCACCACTCGTTCCGATTGCTAACGTGGCAACCGGGACACCTTTCGGCATCTGAACAATCGATAAAAGACTATCCATTCCATTCAATGCCTTGGACTGCACTGGAACACCTAATACGGGTAATGTGGTAAGGGAAGCTGTCATTCCGGGCAAATGGGCGGCACCACCAGCACCAGCAATGATCACACCAAATCCATTTTGTTTTGCAGATTTTGCAAACTCGACCATCCGTTCAGGAGAACGATGTGCAGATACAATTTCTTTTTCAAAAGGAATTCCAAACTCTGTCAAAATATCGCAGGCTTCCTTCATAGTTTCCCAATCGGAATGGGAACCCATAATGACAGCTACTTTTGGTAGATTTGTAGGCATACGTGTAATCTAGGAAAGGCCAATTCTTCATCAACCCTTAAATGTTTCTAAGGCTAGTACAATTCTTTCCATTTTCATAGACCGAGATCCCTTAACGAGTAAAACAGAATGTTTAGGAACATTCGATTTCACAAATTGGATGAGCTCCTCAACTTCGGTAAAAAAATGGCCTCCTTGCACTTTCTTTACCATAGGTTTTGTTTCTTCGCCAAACCCGAGTAAGATACCTTTTCCAAGTCTCTGGATTTCTTTTCCCACCTCTTCATGATAGTATTTGGAAAACTTCCCGAGCTCCTTCATCGAACCTAAAATCCAAACAATATTTTTATTACCGGCAATCTGCTCTGCTGCACCGATACTGGAGAGCATGGATTCCGGATTAGCATTGTAACAATCATCAATGATGGTATAGTAACCCTTGTTTATATTCAAGCGTTTGTCAGGGCTTTTGTAATTTTGAATCGTTTTTGTAATTTGGTCTGGATTGATTCCAAAATGAGTTCCTACAGCCAACATTCCTCGCACATTGGAAAGAAGTTTTGAGCCAGGGAGTTTCCAATGGATCTCCTTTCCATTCCATTCCAGGCGAAATCCATTTGGTTCTATTTTCTTAATTTTTAAATTCGGTTTCTCTTTATGATTCCAAATCACAAGTTTTATCTTTTGTTTTTTGGTTCTCAATTTCACACGATTCAAAAACTCCAAGTCGTCGGGTACAAAGATGACTGAATTTTCTGGCATTCCACTAATGATATCTATTTTTTCTTCGGCAATGGCTTCTCTTGACCTCAGGTTTTCAATATGGGCCGAACCAATATTTGTGATAAGGGCATGTGTAGGTTCAGCGATCTGGGAGAGTCTAGCGATTTCTCCTCGATGGTTCATTCCCAATTCACAAACCACAACTCGAGTCTCTTCGGTAATCCGAAACAAAGTGAAGGGAAGTCCAATTTCATTGTTATAATTTTTTTCTGTTACCACAAGGGATTTTCGATTCAAAAAACTGAACAAGCCACCTAACAAATCCTTTGTGGTTGTTTTTCCTGATGATCCAGTGACTGCAAAAATGATGGGTCTAAATCTAATTCTATGATGACGAGAAAGGACTCCCAGTGCGAGTAAACAATTGGGAACAAAAATTGCTTTCGCCTGATCGGTATCGGAAAGTTTTTTTAAGATGGGGTGGTTTTTTTCGCAAAGAAAGGCGAGTGCCCCTTTGGAAAGAGCATCGGGTATAAATTCGTGACCGTCCCTTGTTCCTCGTAAGGGAACAAATAAAGACCTAGGTTTCGTTTCGGCAGAAGAGGTTGTGATCCAGCGAAACGTTGGATTGTCCGTCCGGTCCCAATGTAGGTCTTTGGAAAACAAACTTAGAATAGTTGACAGGGAATATTCAAATGGTGCGATCATAGCTTCTACGCCAGTTTCTTTCAGAAAGAAAGATTTGGAAGAAAAAGATAAATGAAACGATCCAAAATCAAAACCATCCTGATTGGCCTAGGACGGATTTGTTCCAGTTTAGAAACGGATCCTTTTCGCAAAAAACCCTGCACTCATATGGGTGTTCTGACATCCGAATGGGGAAAGGATCGGTTTGAATTTGTTTTGGGGTTAGATAACAATCCCGAAAAATGCGAATCCTTTCAATCCTTTTGGAATACAAAAACAGAAATCGTAAACTCCGACCCCACAAAGGTGACACTACCCAATTCCATCCAATTTGCAGTGATCTCCACTCCCAGTGCTAACCACGAAGACTGGGCCAAACACTGCATCCGCCAAGGGATTCCCAATCTTCTGATCGAAAAGCCTGTAGCGCTCACAGAATCCGGGGCCAAACGAATTCAAAAACTCGCAAAAAAACATAAAACGCGAATTTGGATCAACCATGAAAGAAGATACCACCCCAGTTATCAATTTGTAAAAGACCAACTAACAAAAGGGAAATTTGGGAACCTGAAATCCATTCGCGCCTCCGTGTTCACTTCTGCCAAAAACCCTGGTCTCGCATTTTCAAAACTAGGTGGTGGCCCTTTACTTCATGATGGTACACATGCGGTAGATCTCATCCATTGGTTTCTCGGAAAACCCAAGTTAGTTGATTCAAAACTAGAAAGACCAAAAAAGAATTCTATCGAATCCAGAGCTGTGGCCTGGTTTCAAACCAAAGCTGGTGTGGATATTTTTTTAGATGTGGCGGGCGAAAGAGACTATTTTCAATTTGAACTCGATATCCATACAGATACCCATAGAATCATTTGTTCCAATGATGGTTTTCAGTTTTACCAATCAGAAACTTCCAATTTGTACAAAGGATTTCGGAGTTTAGTTCCTTTTTTTCCAGCTCAATTTCCAAAACCAGAAACAGCAAATGCTTTTATCGGAATTTATGATGAAATCTTTCAAGTGATTACGGGAAAAAAACAAACGATGGAAGGGACTCTTTCTGACAATATTGAGATTCTAAACTTGATAGAATCCATTTACAGGCGAAAACAATGAATTCAAAACAAAACAGATCCGCTTCTATTTATTTTTTTGTGATGAGAACTTGGTTCCAGTATCTCGTATTAACCAAAATCAAACGAAAATTCAAAAGCCAAACCAAATACGAAAACCTCCGGATTCGGTTTTTAAAAAGAAAAGGTAAAGAGACAAAGATCCTATTCTTTCGGTTAGGTGGAGTGTATATAAAAATTGGTCAATTTATCAGCAATTTATTCCATGTGTTACCCGAGGAATTTTTATGGGAACTACAAGACTTACAAGATAAAATCCCACCCAGAAAATTCGAGGATATCGACAAACGTTGGATTCATGATTACGGAAAATCAATGAATGAAATCTTCACCAACCTAGATAAATCATCCTATGCCAGTGCCTCCACCGCACAAGTCCATATTGGTTACTACAATGAGATAAAAGTCGCCATCAAAACTTTATATCCTGGAATTGAAGAAGATGCCATCCGCGATTTAAAAACCATTTCTAGGGTACTTTGGATCATTGACCGTTTTGTATTCAAAATTTCTGCCAAAGAAGTTAACGAACAACTGCACTCTATGATTCGTGCTGAACTTGATCTTCGAAGCGAATTAAAAAACTTAAAATACACCAAGCAACTGTTTGCTTTAGAAAAAGATTTTTATTTCCCAAATCCGATAGATGGACTCTGTAACAAACATACGTTAGTTACAGAGTTTGTGGAGGGAAAAAAAATTTATGAGTTGGGGGTTTTGGAATCTCATACCAAAAAGAATCCGAATTTAGAAAAACTGGTTCGGGCTTATATCCTAATGATTTTTGAATACCGATTCTTTCATGCAGACCCACATCCTGGAAATTTAATTTTTATGGAAACAGGGGAACTTTGTTTTATTGATTTTGGTGCCGTCCAATCCATCTCCGAAGAAGAAACTCGTATATTAGAACGAATTTTAATTGGTGCTATGCGAAAAGACTATCATCTAATCACAGAGTCTTTATTTGAACTCGGAGCCGTAACCGAATCATTATCGAAAGAAGAACTCATCCAAATAGTGAAGTATTCTCTGGAAAAATTGAATCGAATTTTGGATTCAACAGACCACTTTCGTAATATTGGCCTTGATACACTTCATCCAGCAGAAGACCTCCGTTTTTTAAAAGAAATTCAAGTGAGTTTGAAACGCCTTCTTTCTAGTTTAAAACTGCCTCCTAATTTCCTGAGTCTCCACCGCGTACTTGCTTTGTTACTTGGAAACTCATCCTATTTGGACCCAACAAGATCCATGATTGATTATGCAGAAAAACCATTCTCACAAATCGTTTTGAAAGGAAGTTCCCTAAAAAAACTTTGGAGAGACGAGGGGGAAGAATTCATTACGAGCCTATTTTCACTGCCGAAGGAACTGAATGAATTTTTATACAAATGGAACCGTGGAGAGTTCCAAACCCCGGATTCCTCAAGAAAAGAGGAGTTACGGCTAAAAGAAATATTTACCTTCGGAGCTCTTGGTTCGATATTTTTCTTTTTCGGAATGTATTATTCTGAAAAATTATGGAAAGAACCAAGCATATTATTTTATATACTATCAGGACTTAGTTTTTGGTCTTTAGCCAAGTCAAGTCTCAGTTATTGGAAACAAAAATAAACGGACCATCTTTAATTTATGAATCTACCTAAAACCCCATTTTTTTCGGTCTTTAAACCTGGATATCTTGCTTTTGTTGCTTTTGGACTTTTTTTAGATTTATCATCTAAATATATCATCATCACCAAAATGTTAGCCCACGAAAGTATCCCCGTGTTAGGTGATTTTTTCCGATTGTCTTTAACTTTTAATACAGGTTTTGTTTTTGGACTTTTTCAAGACAATGCTCTGCCTTCCCTTTTTGCGACAGGTTTCGCGATTGTATTCTTAATATTCTACCGTTGGCAAAATGCTGATTTAGGAAATGCTTGGGGTTGGAACTTTGTAATGGCGGGAGCCTTCGGGAATTTTTTAGATAAGTTTTTTGTAAAGGTTCCTGGAGTTGGGTTTCGATTTGGATTCACACCTGAAAAACCGGGAATCGAATACATCGGCGTTGTGGACTTTCTTGATTTTGAGTGGCCTGACTTTTTACTTTTTGATCGTTGGCCTGCATTCAATGTGGCAGATTCTTGTGTGTCAATTGGAATCGTCATTCTCCTTCTCACTATGGACTGGAAAGAGTTAGATAAAAAGTAAAACTGACAGAAATCTAAAAATACGAAGGAAAGGGGATTTAGTCTCTAAAAAACGAAATTCCCTTTTTTCCTTTTACTTATAATAAATAACTTCTCATTACATTCACGGACAAAGTTTTAAACACATCTTTGTCTTCTTCCGCTTTTCCCACTTTCCAATTGATTCCAGATGGCGAAGCATAAAGGCTCCGAGCAGGTTTCCCTTCGGATGGTCCACAAACACGAATTAAATGGACAGATTTTGCTTTGGCAAGGGATTCAAAGTAAGTGAGATCCTCCTCGTAAGAACGTTTTTCGTCTGCATAGGAAAGGTAAAAAACAATTTCGATGTCTTCTTTTTTAAACTCTTTCCAGATGGATTCATTTTCTAAATCTTCACCAACAAGAAGTCCAAAACGTAGACCACCCATGATAAAGATCGATTCTGTTTTTCCGGGAACGACTCCAGGTTCTTTTGAAAGAGAAGGGGATTTTTTTTCATAAAAATCAACTAACACTAAAGATTGAACAATGGGAAGAGCCGAAACCAAATGACCTTCTTCATTTTTTCGATAGTGGCTACCACCAAGAATGACACCAGGAAAAGTTTCTGAAATTTCCAACAAATGGTCTTGGTATTCTTTTTCGTGTTTGGCGGCAGTTTCTGGCGATTCACTTTGGAAAAGGTGAGGAAAACCTTCCGGTAAAATCAAAAAATGAGCCTTACTTTGTTGGATTTTTAAGATTTCCTCGGGGCTTATGCGTTTGTGTAAGTTCTTTTGGTAGATTGCGATTTTGATGACTGCCATTAAAATGGATTCCCAGATGGTAATATGTCATCATCTAAAGGATCATCCGAATTGTCATTTTCTTCACTGGAAGAATCCTCAATTGAGTCCTTAGATTCCGAACTTTGATTTGTTTTCGCAACGGAATTCGATGGTTCTGCCGTGTCTTTGTCTAAATCAGCAAACTCTGTATCCGTAGATTCACCACTGGCATTTCCTAGTTCCACACCAAAAGAAGATTTCATTTGTTCTGGAGTGAGTTCGACAAGTCCACCGAATAGATCACCCGTTTCCAAACGGTCATACAGAGCCATCAGATAACAATACGCTTCCATAATGCATTGTTTCACAGGTTTTTTGTTGAGTCGTTTGCGAGATTCCATAGAATCCAAAGTCAAGATGTCATTCATGTTTGCTACGATTTCCTTTTTGCTCTTCATGTCTTTAATCAGAACAAGGAGGGAATCTCTTGATTTCAAACTAAACTCTTTAATAGCCATACGAACCGTTCTCGACTGTCCCGTACGTTTTTGTTCAATTCCAGTTAGTTTTTTGGAAGCTTCAATGTAGTTGGCACCAGGATTTGCTTTGTGTTTTTCTAATTCTTTAACGATATCGTTGTAAATACGAAATTGATCAATGATGGTTCTAGTGCCTTCATAAATATCCAACATCTTTTGACGGTAGTCCACCTTGACTCCGTTAATTGATCCAGGTTTGATATCTATTTTTTTTGTAGTCATTACAAAGGAATACTCATCATCAAATTCAAAGAAATAAAACAAAGCAAGTAGGGCTTTGTCCGAATCGGAAATATGGCCATATTCATTTTTGGGATCAAATTTTTTCCGAAGTTTCGGTAGGGAATACATCTGCATCAAACGAAGGCCATAAGCTTGTTCTTTGGAAAGAGGAACTTCTTCTTCCGTGTCCTCTTTCTTTGATTCTTCGTCTTTTTTGTCGTCTTTGGTTTCTACTTGTTTCCCACCAGGTACATTCTCCCCAGACTTTCTTTGCCCCGGTCTATCTTCCGGTGTAATACCCAGTAGATTTTCCATATAACGGGAGATCAGTGGAATATTTTTATTTTCTGCTCTTAGGATAACAAGATATAGTCTATCAAAAAAACCTTCAAAGAGAGTGTCAATTTCCTGTGTTACTTTCCTCTTTTTGTTCGCATAAATCAGAGAAGGTTTCCCTTCTAATTTTTGTAATTCGTCGTATGCCTGGACAAAGGATTTTTTTAGAGTCTCTTGGTAAGGGTAAAGAATGTACATCCTTTTAAAAAGCGCATAGATTGGATTTTTGACTCTTTCAATAGCAACAGGAGATTCCGGTGCTACCATAATGGGATCTGTGATGTCTGTTAACTCAGGTCCATTATATAATTTTTGTCCCATCGCAAGTAACTCCACGAGAAGTGGATTGATTTTATCTAAGGCTTTACTCAGTTGAGGGGAATATTGTTGGTTTGCTAAAAGTTCATTTCCACTGTATTGAAGCTCGATTAACGATTGTTTGGCGCGCATACTGAAATCATGCATAAACTTGGGAGTGAGGTCGCTTGTTCCAAATGGAGTGACCCTCGCGAGCCAACATTTAAGTTTGATCCCAAACCTTGCAGAGAAACTACTGATTTCTTTTTCATATTGGGCTTTCGAATCGGCTTGGGATCTTGCGTTTCCAGAATCAGATTTGTTTTGGTTCCCACCTCGACTTCCTGATCGACTATCGTCGTTACCACGGGAAACGGTGCTTTGACGAACCTTTGGCTCCGGGCGGCTCTTCTTTGTGTCGTCTTCTTTTTGCGGTTGTTTTTCTTTTACAATTTCCCCGCCAGCACTGACAAACTTATTGAACATATCCTTTCTTGCCGAATCATCCAGTTTCCCAACGCCAATTGCCCGTTTCGTATTATCAAAATCGCCCATAATTTACTATCGTTCCAAATCCTTAATATGGGAATTCAATTTCTTACAAAAAGCAATTTTTAGTGGATTCCCCCGTTTTTCCTAAAAGATTGGAGTCCAAAAGGTAGATACACCATGGCTGATTATATCCTGTCCGAAGATCTGAAAGAAGCGGTCCAAGTGGCGGAAATTACAAAAAGACCTCTCCTCCTGAAGGGTGAACCGGGGACTGGTAAAACTCTCCTTGCGAGTTTCCTTGCAGAGACAAAGAACCTTCCCTTTTACCGATGGCATATTAAATCCACCAGTTTGGCCAAGGAAGGTTTGTATTTCTATGATGCCGTTTCCCGATTGAATGACTCTCGGTTTCCAGAAGAAGAAGCCATGCTCCGGGTCAGGGATGTAAAAAACTACATCCGGCTTGGAGCCCTAGGCGAAGCGTTTTCCCAACCAGACAAAGCAGTCGTCCTCATAGACGAAATTGACAAGGCAGACATTGAATTTCCGAATGATTTGCTTTTAGAATTGGACAAAATGGAATTTTTCATCCCCGAAACCAAAGAACATATCATCGCCAAAGAAAGACCGATTGTCATCATCACCTCCAATAACGAAAAAGAACTTCCCGATGCTTTCCTTAGACGTTGTATCTTTCATTACATTGAATTTCCGAAACGAGAGGCGATGAAAGAAATCATCAAAGCTCATTATCCATCCATTCAAACCGAGTTTATGGAAAAAGCTTTGGCCATGTTTTATTCCATCCGAAAGATCGAAAGCCTCCGAAAAAAACCTTCCACAAGCGAACTTTTGGATTGGATTCAAGTTTTGTTAGTATCAGGGGAAACTTTGGAATCTAGTAAGATTCCCTTTGCAGGAACCCTATTCAAATCTGAAGACGACTACCGAGTTTATTTGAACTAATATGTTTTTAGATTTTTTTTACAATCTACGAGGAGAGTCTGTTCCTTGTTCTACGGGAGAGCTAATTGCATTTCTCGCAAGCCTTAGGAAACTCACTGATCCATCTGGTTATATGAACTTAGACCAACTTTACCGAGTGGGTCGACTTAACTTTGCCAAAGATCTAAAATACTACGATAGTTATGACCTTGCCTTTTCCAAAACCTTCGGGAGTTGGAAGGAACAAAGGATTCAGTTTAGAGATACTCTCTTCGAATGGTTAGAAGAAAACATTCCCAAACACTTAAGTGATTCGGAAAAATTAAATGCTCCAAATTTGAGCTTGGAAGAAGTGATTGAAGAATTAAAGAAACGGTTAGCCGAACAAAAAGAACGCCACGATGGTGGAAACAAATGGGTAGGGACTTCGGGAACCTCTCCCTTTGGTAATTCAGGATTTAATCCCAACGGAATCTCCATCGGAGGAAATACAGAAGGGGAAGGGAATCGCTCTGGTGTGAGTTTGTGGAACGAAAGAAAGTATAAAGCTTATCGGGAAGATGAAATCCTAGACACTAGGTCCATCCAACTTGCCTTAAAGGAACTTAGGTTTTTAAAAAAAGAAGGAAGAAGGGAACTTCACGTAGACAAAACCGTCGATAAAACCTGTGAAAATGGGGGAGAAATTGAACTTGTAGAAGAAAGAGAACGAAAAAATTCTCTTAGGCTTGTACTCATCATGGACATAGGTGGGAGTATGACACCTCATTCAGATCGAGTGAGTAAACTTTTCAGTGCCAGTCGTGGCCTGTATCACTTCAAAGAAGTACATAATTACTTTTTCCACAATATCTTTCATGAATATCTCTATGCAAACCATGAGTTCCAAACTCGAATTTCTCTCAAACAATTCGAAGAAAAATTCCGCAAAAACACAAAACTCATTTTTGTGGGAGATGCTTATATGGCTCCTTATGAACTTATGGGAACACCTTACAATCCTTATGCGTATCACGGCTCAAGTTCTGAAGAGAAACAAAGAAAGGCCAAAAGTGGTCTCGAATCTCTGAAGGAACTTGTGGGATATTTTCCAGAATCGGTTTGGCTCAATCCCGAACCTAAACGTTTCTGGGGGGCACCCACGATTGAAGCTATTGAAGATGTTGTTCCAATGTTTCCTCTAACCATAGAGGGGTTACGGAAAGCAGTAAAAAGACTAGTTTAATCCAATTTCTTAGCATTTCTCATTGATTTTAACAGTTTCCTTGCCGTTAATCATACCAAATGATCAATCAAATTTCTATACCAAGTTTGGTCATTTTCCTCATCAATTTTCTTACCTTAGGTTTTTACTATTCTTTCTATCGCTTCCATTTTTACCGTTTTACTGAATCTCTTTTACAATATACTGCTTTTTCGTTCTCTATTTTCAGCGCAGGAATCGCGATAGGTTTGCAGGCCCTTCTCCTGAATTGGCTTCCGAATGGCGGCTCCTTTTGGAATGCTTTTGTCCAATCTGCCCTTGTGGAAGAATTTGCAAAATTACTTGGTATCTATTTATTTTTCAGAAGAAATCAAGATGAGTTTACAGTTTCTGATGGAATTTTTTATGGATTGATGTTAGGCGGTGGATTTGGTTTAATCGAAAATATTTTGTATTTCATTAATACTGGTTTATGGTCACAAGTGCTTCGTTCCATAACAGCACTACCCATTCACATGATGAACGGCGGGCTAATTGGTGCCTACCTGATGATGTTTTTATTTCACAAAAATCCAATTTTTAAATGGGGAAAATTATCCTTTGGTTTTTTTATTTGCGTAGCAGTACACGGCTTATATAACCTTTCTTTTTTCCAGGAAATAGATTTACTCCTGATACTTCCCATTTGTATTCTCTCCCTTTTCTTTTTATTAGAACTTACAATTGCCAAATCAAGAATTTTAGTTCCTGGACATATTCTGAAACTTATGAACATGAGTATGGAAGAATATGAGATTTTAAGCCGCCACAATCGTCACGAAGGTTGGATTCAAAATGTTCAGAAGCATATATCAACGTCAGGTATTAAATTATTACAATATCCAACTTTGCGACATTCAGTTTTGACTATTTTCTTTTTAATACCAGGAATTCTATCGGTGTATTTGTTGTTTGATTCACCTGATTGGATTTCCAAAAAATTTCCTGAGTTGGCAATTCAAGATTACTTTGCATTATTTGTAATGTATCCAATGATACTTTCAGTAATGTTTTTCTTTGCGGGAATTATAAATCCATACTTCTTCAGAGACAGGATGCTTGAGGTACCTTTATTTAGCTCTGTTGATTTACATACATCTGATATCGAAGAAAACTCTGCGATCTTTCATATACAGGCAAATATGTTCTATCTTCCTACTTCGCAAATGTATCAAGAAAATCTAAAAGTAAAATTTGATTTATGGATTGGTCTGCATTGTTTTGTTGGACTTACTGGAACCATTCTTTGGAGCAAGGAAAATGAGGAAGGTAATTGCGGTGCCATGTGTCAATTGGACAAAATTCCGTTTTTATTTTTAATCAATTGGCATTACTTAAGATTCAAACAAAACTTTAAGAATTTATTTTTGAGAAAGGCAATGGTTTGAAAAAAAGATTAAAACCTGGATTCAAAACTGAAGCCATAAAACAAACTGTCATTAGGTTTTTGAAACTGGTTCCAAGGAGTGGAACTACTGCTATTTGGTTTTATATCCAAAAAAGGTTTTAAATAGACCCCATTTGCACTTTCCTTTTTAGATTCCAAAGATCCTAAATAAAAGCTATCAATCAAACTATATGAGATGATGGATGTAAAAACTACAGAATAGATAAAAAAACGTTGCCTATGAAAGTCGTAATTATCCGTGCTGAGAGTATTGGCAAAAATGAAAACGCGACCGTCGGAAGTTGGTATGTATTCCATATCATTGTTAATGGCATTCACTGAAGCATTGTATTCGTATAACATTCCTAAACCGGAAAGTAAAGCTCCTCCAAAGATAAAAGCCGCTTTCCCATATCTTTTTTCTGTAATAGGGGCATAACCCGGAATGACCTTTGGGGTTTCTTCTTTAATCACTTTGACAATCACCGATTTATTTTGAATCTCAAAGGACTGGAAGTCTAAAATATCGAAGGATTCTAGAGTTTTCGTTTCGGTTTCGATAATGATTTTACCGCGCTCTAAGGTTTTGAAATTTCCAAGGATTTCTTTGTCCCCAAACATCCATTTGCCTCGCACTCCTGGATCAATGTATCGCTCCATAGGAAGTCCTGATTCTGCACTTACTTTCAAAGTAGATATTTTTTTGATGGGAACAGTCTCTAATTCTAGTGGGCTACTTTTTTTGGAAAAACTTGCATTCGTTTTTGTCAGTTTGGTGAGAATTAAATCACAATCTTCCACACCGAAGGTTTTATAGTCGGCACAAGTGGGCAGCCCATCATAGCCAACATCGATTCCTAAAACTTCCGTATTTAAGAATTTATAACGTTTTCCTTGGTCCTGCCATTCTACGTGAGTGGCAGTCACATTCACCACCTTCCCATTCAGTACTTCCCCTGATTTTAATCGGATCTTGTCGGCAAATATGGGCGAAGTGCCCAAAACCAGTAACAATGGTAGGAGAGTGGCCCGCAAGCAGGAATGGAAGGATATGTTGATGGGTAAAACCAATGGGAAAATCTCAATTTTGTGATAGATTTCTATCACTTAATTATCGACAATACTAGTAATTGCCGTGAACAAAAGCAAAATCAAAACGACGAATTCCTTGCGCTTTAAGATTGGACTCTTTTATTCCCTTCTTGCCTTACTCAATATCATCTTTTTTACGGTGATGATCTTCGAAAATCAATCGGATTTGCTTCTTAAGAACTTCCAATTCCAGTCAGAAAACCTTGCCAACACCATCCTTGCCGATATCCAAACAATTGGCCTTTCGGGTGAGAGAGATGAAAGTTTTGAAGTTTTTCGCAAAACTCTGAAATTATATGAGATCAATAGGTTTTCTATCTTTACTGATGATGGCAAAACCATTCTTTCTGAACCAGAATCTGGACCAGGTAAAAAAGAAATCACAGATGCTGTTTTAAAAAAAACGAAAGAAGTTTCTTCCGATAAGGAAGGAAATCTCTTTAAGGCTCGGTATAGTTTAGATCTAAACGAATCGGATTTTACTGTCGATTTTTTATTACCCATCCGTCTTTCCGATAATAAGGAAGTATTTTTATTCACTCATTTCAATATCTCTTCAATCCAAGACCGATTAAAACAACTCTACATTCAAGTTGGATATGCTGTCCTTTGGGGAATTGTATTTCACGTTATCTTTGCTATCCTTGTATACCGAGCTATATTCAAACGTGTTGGATCCTTAGAAATTGCTTCAAAAGATATGGCAACAGGGAATTTACAATCCCGAGTCACTTGGGATTTTAAAAGTAATGATGAGTTAGATAGTTTGGGTAAATCATTTAACTTAATGGCAGAAGAAATCCAAAACAAAGTAACAACCATTACTCGCTTAAATGAAGAAATCAATCAAGAACTTCAGATCGGAAAAGAAGTACAAGAATTGTTTTTACCTTCAGTAAAAAAATATAAAAAATTTAATATTGGAAAACTATATCGCCCTATGCGTGAAGTGTCTGGAGATTTGTATCAATACTTCCAATTTCCTGAACAAAATTATTACGGATTTTTTTTGGCGGATGCTTCTGGGCATGGGGTTTCTGCGGCTCTTGTAACGGTTGTTATGGCAATGTCTTTACAATCCATAATGAAAGAAAATCATTCAGCTATCGAAGCAATCAACCAACTAGGTGAAGTCATTGCTAACCGTCTTCAAGCATCGTTTTTTGCTACAGGAGTATTTGTAGTATTTGAGGAGCCAGGTGTTGTCAAATTTGTAAACGCTGGGCACAATGCTCCTTTTATCATCCGTCCTTCCACAAAAGAAATTACCTATGTTGATAGCTCAGGTCCACCGCTTGGTATGGGAGACGACATCCAATATTCTTTAGAATCCTTTCCTGTGCTCCCTGGTGATAAAATCATACTTTATACAGACGGTGTGGTAGAAACTCCCATTAAAGAGGGAGGACTTTTTGGACTCGAACGATTCACCGAAGTAGTCCTCGAAAACATCCATTTATCCAATGCTGAAATTGTGGAAAAGGCAATGGCACTACTTGAAGAAAAACATGAGGAATATAAGGATGATGTCACAATGATTGTCCTTGATGTACCGGAATGAAAAAGTTTTTCTTTTTCTCTCTTTTCTTTATTCTATTTTTCTTTTTCGCTTTGGCTTCTCAATCCATCGTTAGCGTAAAACTACAAGAATTGCGCTTTGGAATTTTAAGAGACCAACTGATGAACTACGAGCTCTCTTCCCAAACTTTGAGAGAGCGACTAAAACAAATGTTCCTTTCCAAAGATGACTATATGTCTGAAGTAAAAGTCAACATTCTAGAATCGGGGATTATGAACTCCGAAACGGAAGGTTTAGACTTAAAAATGAGTTTGGAAGATCGTTTCGGCTTATTTGTTATTAATTCTGTTCGTTTTCTAAATTTCAAACCAGCATTAGAGCTCGAAGAACAACAAAAAACCATCATTCGATTGCAGTTTGCGTTCTATATGGAAAGAACAAGAAAGTATCCCATAGCTTCTAAAAAATACCAAGAGTTGGAAGAAGCGATCACTTCTTCACTTTCAGATGAAATGGCATTCACACTCCTTCATCATGGATACTGTTTGGTGATGATGGGAGAAAGAGAAAAAGCCTTTCTCAAACTCACTAAGGCCATAGATTTATTTCCTGGAACTCACTACGCAGAGAATGCAAGCCTCCTGATTAGTTTTTTAGAAGAAGGTGAGAAGAAAAAAGAGGAGCTCAAAAGCAAAAAGAAGTCCCCAGAGGAATTGGCTTATTCTCTATTCCAAAGTGGAGATTACGAGGAAACCTTAAAAACTTTAGAAAGCCTACCCAATTTGACGAAAGACCAATCTTATATCAAAGCCCGTGCGATGGAAGAATTGGGGAAAACTTCCAATGCCGTAAAAGAATACATTCAGCTCGTCAAACAAAAACAAAACAAAGAAGTTGCAATTAGAGCTAACAGGCGCTTACTGCTAATTGGAAATTTCTATCAAGAAAACAAATCCCTTGTCGCTTTCTCGAAAGAAGAAGCAAACAAACTAGGGGATTCCAAGGCAGCAGAGAATATTGAAGAAGGAAAAAGTTTGGTTCTAAAACCGGTCATCATAGAAAAGGTGCTAAAATCTGAAACGACATCCAACCTTTCTGTGGAAGAAGCAAAAGAACTGAATGAAATCAAAGAAAACATTCGCGAATCTCTTGAAGACTCCAAAGCGGAAACTACAAAATTAGCAGCAGTAGTTTCAGAGGAAAAAATACCACTTGTTGCAGAAACTCAAGAACTGAATTCAAAGCCTGCTGAACAAACTTCACCAGTGGCTCTTAAAAAACAGATACCTCCATCTCCTCTAAAACTAAAAGTGAAGTTACGAGATGGTAGGGAAGTGGTTTGCGATGAAGTGCGGATTGAAGGTAATCTCGCAATTTTGCAGTTAGGTTCCTTTGGATTAAACCTTCCGTATGATTTGGTGGTTTCGGTACAGGTCGCTAGCGACCGAGGGATCCCTGTGAAACTAGTCACAAACTCCGGAATACAAATAGATTCGAATCGTTGGATTCAAAACAATTCCGGAGACTGGACTAAACCAAAATCATCGGACGAACCTGTCGTGCGGAGTGAAGTAAAATCTTTCCGATTCTGAAAAGGGGTCTTTGAAATTCTGAATTTACGGAAGTTCCGATTCCCCACCTAAGATTGTAAAGAATTTGTCCAAACTGGAGAGTTTCAGAATGACCATAACATCTTGGCTGACATTTAGAAGGAAAAACTGTCCTTCTTCAGACTTGAGTTTCTTTTGAAGATTCGCAAGTAATGCAATTCCAGAGGAATCTAGTAGTTTGATATTCACCATATCAATTGCTACAGATTCAGCCCCGTCATCGATAATTTTGTGGAGTTCTTTTTTAAGTGCGGGTGCAGAATAAATATCGAGGGAACCCTCTAGAGTAACAACTGTATGATTTTTAACTTGTTTTGTTGTGAAATTCATTGAACTTCCTACTGGCACGTATACTATCCGTTTTCTTGCTAAATTTGTAAAGAATTTTTGTGGAAACTTGTCCCATAGTTGCATGTGCCATTTTGATTAGAAAAAACCCTAGGTTTGCAGCCTTTTTAAAACCAAAGTGATTGCTTGGTTGAAGCCATCGTAACCACCTTTGTCATAATCATTCAGTCCTTTATAATCCAAATCACTCATATCTAAGAGTAATTTACGTAGCTCATGCTCTAAATATTCTTTCCTTATATAATTTGTTTCAAACGTCTTCGGATGCACTTTAAAACATCAGACGAAAATTCAGAGTGATTTCGAATCTTTTTTAGGTTGAGATTTTAGGAAAAATACGAATCCTTTAGTGAGAGAGAAAGCCGACCTAGGCAAATACAATGGGCAGTCCAATTAGCGTTCTAATACTCGAAAACGATTCCAATAGCGTCTTTGATCTTGTGAGAGAAATGAAGGCCAATGGCCTAAGTCCACTCTACAGGGTTGTCGAATCATTCCAATCTTGGGAAGCAACTGTCCATGAAGAGGACTGGGATGCCATTATATGTAGTACGAGGGAACCATTTCATTCCGAGATTCCCATTTACTTACAATATCTAGAAGATAAAAAAATTGATATCCCTGTAATTTTACTAAGCGATCCAGAAGACTTTTCGAAAAACTTAAGTTATATGAAGTCAGGAGTGAACGATTTAATTGATAGAAAAAACCTGCTTCGTTTAACTGAAGTTCTAGAAAGGGAAAGAAGAGAATTGGTTTATAGGAAGGAAAAAAACACGACAGAATCCTTTCTTTACCAATCTTTAAAAGAAATCCAACTCCAGAAATTTGCTTTAGACCAAGCGAATATTGTTTCCATTACAGACGCAAACGGAATTATCACTTACGTTAACGAAGCTTTTTCTAAAGCGACCGGTTATAGCACCTCTGAATTAATAGGTCAAAACCATAGAATCCTAAAGTCCGCAGACAAAACAAAAGAGGATTGGACAAAAATTTGGGAGACAATTCAGAAAGGGAACGTTTGGCGGGGAGAAATAAGAAATATAAAAAAAGATGGTAGTGACTATTGGGCAGACACTACCATAGTCCCGTTTACTGGCCAAGATAAATCAGTATTTCAATACATAGCAATCCATCATGACATCACAGACAGAAAACTTGCAGAGCAACAATTAACACATGACGCATTTTATGATAACCTAACAGGCCTTCCGAATCGAGCGTTGTTTTTGGCTAGGATTGAGCAAAAAATCTTTGCTTATAATACGAAGAACATAGGGTATCCGATTTTATTTTGCATCAATATTGATAATTTCAAACGAATCAATCATTCCCTTGGAAATGAAGCAGGAGATCAAATCCTTGTTATCTTTTCCGAAAGATTAAAACAATTTTCTGATTCCGATGCTATCATCACGAGGCTTGGCGCGGATAACTTTTCTATTCTAGTCACTCACCTTCTTGCCATTGACGAAGGGGTCAATTACGCTCTCAGACTTCTCGAACGATTAGGTGATCCTATACCACTCGGCGGATACGAAATTTATCTAACTGCATCTTGTGGGATTTCAGCCTTTGGGCTCGGAGGAAAAGATGCTGATGTACTTCTCAGAAATGCAGAAATCGCAATGTTTCACGCAAAGTCTCAGAAAGTAGGCACTGTATCTGTATTCAACCAAGCCATGCAGGAAAAAATCCACTTCCAACTAGAAATTCAAAATGATTTAAAGAAGGCACTGACTCATAATGAAATCTTTGTTTTCTACCAACCGATTTTGGATCTCAAGGAAAATAAAATTGGTCATTGGGAAGCTCTAGTTCGTTGGCGCCATCCCCAAAGAGGAATGGTTTCACCTGCAGAATTCATTCCTCTTGCAGAAGACTCAGGCCTCATTGTCCCTATCACTCGGTTTGTTTTAGAGCAAGCGGCGAATGTGATTGAAGAAGTACAACTCAGACAAGGTCTTCCTATTTCGATTGCTGTCAATTTGAGCCCGCAAGTATTTTTTGATCAGAATATTTTTCATTGGATAGTTGATCTACACAACCGAAGAGGAATTCCTTATACATCCTTACAAGTAGAGATTACGGAAAGTTTGGCGATGAAAAACTTGTCAGAAACAGTTCCAATACTTTCCAATCTCATTGATATCGGAGTGAAAGTTGCTCTAGATGACTTTGGAACAGGCTTTTCATCACTGTCTTATTTAGAAAAGTTACCATTGTCGATTGTAAAAATCGATAAATCTTTCTTAAGTAATGTTGCAGAGGGATCTAAAGAAAGTTTTCTTTTAATTTCAATAATTAATATGGCCCATGATCTTGGTTATTCGGTAGTGGCAGAAGGAGTAGAGGAACTAGAACAATTAGAGTTACTTAAATCCTATGAATGCGATAAAATCCAAGGTTATTGGTTATCAAAACCAATCGGAAGCGAAGATGTAGTCCCTTTTATTCATCAATTCTATTCAAAACAGGAAAAATAATGATTCGAAATTTAATTCTCTTTTTAGTGATCCCATTCATCATTCACTGCAGCACCTCTCCAACAGGAAGAAGACAAATCCTTCTCCTTAAAGATGCAGAAATGAACGAAATGGGAAACACGGCATTCTCTGAATTGAAATCTAAAACACCAATTGATTCCAGTGCTGTTTCTAATGTTTATGTAAACTGTATTGTCTCTGCAGAGTTGGCAGTCACTTCTGATTCCACCGGTGTGAGTTCTTGGGAGGTAGTGGTTTTTAGGGACAATAGTCCCAATGCCTTTGCTCTACCTGGCGGAAAAATTGGTGTTCACACAGGAATGTTTTCTGTTGCAAAAAATAAAGATCAGTTAGCCGCCGTTATAGGGCACGAGATAGGTCATGTGATTGCTCGTCATGGAAACGAAAGAGTATCTCAAAATCAGTTGGCAGGTGGTTCTGTTAAGATTTTAGAAAGCCTCGGGAAACCAACTGTAGCATCTGCTCTCGGGATCGGTGCGAAATTTGGAATCCTTTTACCGTTTTCCAGAGAACATGAATCGGAAGCAGATTTAATTGGACTTGAACTCATGGCTAAGTCTGGTTTTGATCCAAGGCAGAGCGTAGAACTTTGGAAAAATATGAGTGCTCTCAGTGGAGGTAAACCAAATGAATTGTTATCTACTCATCCCTCTGATGCGACAAGAATCAAACAATTAAATGCTGCGATGGGAAATGCAATGGCGATATTTGAATCAGCTAGGGCAGAAGGAAAACGACCTAACTGCCAATTATAGGGTAAGTTCTATTCGCAGAGAAGTTTCCTTCCTGCGATTTTACAATTTCTGGCTTTACCCTCATCAGTAAGAACACCTATACCTTCCTGGCCATCGGAAGTGAAATCACCAGATACGGACTTGCCATCTTTGAAACTATAAGTTCCTTTGCCGTTGATTTGACCGTTTTGAAATTCCCCAACATATTTGTCCCCGTTTTTGAAATGATACTCACCTGGGCCTTGTTTTTTATCTTCTGAATATGTACCGCTAAACTTCTCACCATCTGCGTAAAGAAAACTTCCACTACCTTCTCGTAAGTCGTTTTTAAAAGATCCTGAATAAACATCGCCATTATCATAGACATACTTGCCAATTCCGTCCACACAGTTCCCTTCAATACAACCGAACTTCTTCCCACCTTTTTCTGGATCTTCCAAATTGGCACTACGTGAATTTGTTTTTGTATCTTGGTTCGAAGGATCAGAAACGTCTTTTGTCTCTTGAGAAGCACAAGCAATAAACACAGGCAAAAGAAATACTCCACAAACCAAACTGCGAAAGGATAAATTCATAAGTCCCCCAAATCTCTACCCATCGTAAGGGATGATTTTTTAGAAATCAATTCAAAAAGTATCTTTGGATGTCCTGAAACCGGTCGTTTTCCATATCGGGCTTTGTGAGTTCCATTTTGCTTTCTACAATTTCCGGTACAACTTCTTCTATTAAGTCGGAGAGATTTGGTAAATCAAGCAGGAATCGACTGATTGTTGTTAACCGGTTTTTTTCAGAAAAAATAGGCGAGGTCAAAATCAAACCTTGTTTTGCCCTAGTAATTGCTACATAGAATAAACGTCTCTCTTCTTCCAAATCTTGGAGGGTTTTGATTCGCGAACTAGGCAGACTTCCTTCTACCACTTGCATAGTAAATACATACTTCCATTCCAATCCTTTCGCTGAATGAATGGTGGATAGTGTAAGAAATTCCTCTTCTTCACTATCTGGCGGATTTGTATCTTTTCTCTCAGTCGGGTCTAGAGTCAAATTTGCTAAATATTCAGAAAGATTAGGGGTCGATTTTGAAAGCATTTTAAACGACTCTAAATCATGTTTTCTTTTTTCAAAATCATCATATTCTTGTTCTAAAATGGGAATATAATGAGAAATGACTGTTTCCACTGCTGACTGACTATTTCCTATATTTGCTGTTTGCGATTGAAAGATTTTGATTAAGTTTTGGAATGAGGACTTAGCAACATCGGGGATACCTAAAAAGAATGTCGGGGAATCTTTTATCAGGTTCCACTGAAAATGGTTAATCTCTAGATTTTTATAAAGAACTTGTGCATATTTTTTCCCAATATTTTTTTCTAAAAGTAATACCCGATTCCAAGAAAGTATATCTCTTGGATTATCAATGATTCTTAGATAGGCGAGTAAATCCCTTACATGTGCCAAGTCCAAAAACCGTTTTCCACCAAACTTTCTGAAAGGAATCTGTTTTGCGCTAAGTTTTACTTCTAATAAGTTCGATATAAAACCTGCTCGAAAGAGAACGGCAATTTCTGACAAAGGTATATTATCCTCGTATAACTCTAAAATTTTGTCTGCAATCCATGTGGCTTCTTCTTCAGAAGATTCAAATTTTATATGTTTAGGTTTGTTTGCTGAGACCTGAATATGGGATACCAAATGTTTTTTATAGTTTTCTTTACTCTGATCCAATACAGCATTTGCTAAATCTAAAACAGGTTGGGTGCTTCTATAGTTTTTTGTTAAATGGATTGTTTTTGTATTGGGGAATATTTTGGGAAAATCCAACATATTCTGAACGTTGGCTCCGCGAAACCCATAAATACATTGTGCATCATCTCCCACAACAAGTATATTCTGATGTTTGCTTGCCAATAAACAAGCGATATGTGCTTGGATACGATTCGTATCTTGGTATTCATCTACCAATATATATTGATACTGCAATCCAACCCTTTCGCGAATGGATTCTTCTTCCATTAAAATTTTTCTTGTGTAATCTAATAAATCATCAAAGTCGAGAGAATTATATTTAAGTTTGAGTTCTATAAATTTGGATTTGATTTCTTGAATTTCTTTTGTAAGGCTAAGAAACATTGGATAATCTTTTTGCAGCATTTTTTCCAGTGAAATCTGAAGGTTGAAACTACCCGAAAAAATCTCAGACAACGTTTCCTTTTTGGGGAACCGCACCTTGCTCTCTTTCGAAACCACTTGGTCTCGAGCCATTCCTAGTAGACTTGTGGCGTCGTCCTCATCCAAAATCGTAAAATTTGAATTGAGGGAAACAGCTAATGAATACTTTCGCAGGAAATGGTGGCAAAAGGAATGAAATGTTCCTCCATGAACAGACATCATCCTTGAATCGAGTTTTCGGGTGGCACGGTTTAACATCTCTTTGGCTGCCCTTTTCGTGAAGGTTAAGAGCAGAAGAGAACTTGGATCCAATCCATTTTGTACAAGAGATGCCAATTTATTGACAAGAGTGTTCGTTTTACCAGTACCTGCACCCGCTACAACTAAGATGGGACCAGGGGGGGATAAAATGACTGATTTTTGTGCCTCGTTTAAGTCCTCATTCACAATACAGAGATTTGTTGTATGGATTCTGTTGACAAACTCTAATTATTGTATTTGATTGATGTATTCGGTTTTAGAAAATATGACAGCAGTTGTGGGAACAGACAAAGAAACAGACGTTAAGAGGATCCTAGTTGTTGAGGACGAAAGAATCATTGCGATCAACATTTGTTCCACTTTGAAACAATATGGATACAACGCAACGTATGTTTCCGATGCAAATGACGCGATAGAACATATCGAAAACGAACAATTTGACCTGGTGCTCATGGATATTATGCTAAACGGTCCTATGGATGGGATCGAAATTGCCAGCATCATAAAAAAAACAAAAGAAATTCCTGTGATCTACCTGACTGCCTATTCTGATGAAGCCACTATCAACCGAGCAAAGGCGACAGAGCCCTTTGGGTATTTAATCAAACCATTTAACAGCCGTGATTTATATATTTCTGTTGAAATGGCAATTTATAAATCACAAGTTCAAAAACACATTCGAAATGTCGAAAGTAGACTTGCTGAAAATCAAAAATGGGAAACAATCGCACTTGTAGCTTCCGGAATTTCCCATGAAGTGAATAACCCTCTAACATCTATTTTAAATTTAGCCGATTTGATTTCCCTGGAAGCTAAAAAAAACGGAAATTCTTCCTTAGGAGAGAAGGCTGCAAAAATTGCGGAAGAATCGGAACGAATTGCAAAAATCATTAAGAACTTAGTCTCTTATTCCCAATCAACTTCATCTCAATGGAACTATTCCAATTTAGGGAGTATCTTAAATGACACTCGTTCCTTTTTACATCAGTATTTTTTAAAGGAAGGAATCCAGTGTGAAATTGAAGTGGGGGATGTTCCTTTAGCTTATTGCCAACCCCAAAAAATCAAACAAGTTCTCCTCAATCTCATTCAGGATGCAAGGGTTCGGGTGAATACCCGAGAAGATACGATTGGTAGAAAAATTTCTATTATCATGAAACAGGCAGAAGAAGATGGAACAAGTCATATCTTAATTCAAATCCAAGACAATGGTGCTGAGGATTTGATGAAGGGGATTGCTCAGATGAATTCTTTAGAAGTAACCAAAAGCATTGTGATAGAACATAAGGGAAAGATGTATCGAGACGAAGGTTCTTCTTCGTGGTTTTTTACTCTACCGATTATCAAACCCCTATAACACTCGTTTAGTGTTTTCCTGAAACCAGCGGTTTAGAAAGTTGAGGTGTTTCTTCCAATAATTTAAAAAACAACTCAATACGACTGGAATGTAACATCCAATTGTCTTCCAAAAATAAACCTGCTAGAAAAAAATTAAAGTCTTTGTAGTATAAAAATGAATTTTGAGGGTTTTTAGTGAAATCGAGAAGTATCGCCAAAGCCAATCGGTTAGCACTCTCATCAGGCCCAAAACCTTCTGTAGGTATTTGAATTGATGGTTCTGGAACCAAAAAACAATGCTCTACATTTCCCTCTCTGACTTTGAGATTGTACCGCAAAGTACCAGGAATACGTTCCCCAGAGTAGGTTTTTGCCATTCAAATCTCCTGGATGCCCAAGGAATGAGCCATTTGATTATGTCCATTACATGAAAACTTTCGCAACCTATTTTTCCGGTAAAATACGAGATTCCAGTCCAAAATTCTGCCTGCTTTTCCATTGATTTTTTCGACCGGTGTAAAACTCTCGTTCTATACTTTCAAAGCCCGCTGTGCAAAAATCCATTCGTTTTCTCATATTATTTTATGGTTTTCTCTTCGGAATGGAAATTCTGGCGCAGGATATCAACGGGTTAAAACTCCTCTTTCCTGACCAATCGGGACCCAAAAAAAACGCCCAAGATGAAGAAAGAAGACAAACAACAGTTCAAGTACAACGAGGACTGGTTCGAAAGTCCGTGGATTCCATGTCCGATAGAGAGGTGGAAGATAACCTCCGAAATTTAGGACTGAACCCATCGGGAACAATTTACACAAAAAGAGAGCGCTTACGAGAGGCACTAGTTCCTGAAGAAGATCAAGTTTTGACGCCAGAGTCTTTGTTAAGTTCTCAAACTAAAAAAGGACCACCGATTCAAATCCAAAACGCAGCCGAAGGGCAACTATTAAACATTGATAAAACCAAAGGTGGAGTATTGGTTCTTCGCGGAAAGGTTAGACTCAAAATTCGTTCTGGGGAACTTGTTGCCGATTCTGTATCGATTGATGCCAATCGCCAAGAAATTTATGCAGAAGGTGGAGTGGAGTACAAAGATGGAAACACCAAGGTGAATGGCGATCGTATGATCTACGATTTAAAAATTAACCAAGGTGTTGTTTATAATTCCAAACTCAGTATGTTTCCTTCACACTTCATTGGACAAAAGATAAAACGTTTAGATGAAAAACGATATCTTTTGGAAATGGGATACTTTACGGCTTGTAATGCGGAACTTCCTCACGAGTCATTCCAGGCCAGAAAAATTTTTATACACGATGACAGGTCAGTTGTTGCGTATAGTGTTTCTTATAAAGTTGGTGGCACACCGCTTTTTTGGCTCCCTGTTTTATACAATTCCGAATCTGGAAATGGAGTCACAACTCAAATCGGTAAAAACAATACCCAAGGTTGGTTTTGGCAAAACTCTTACCAATGGTCCGATTCATACCCCAACAGTATCTTCCTTGCGAATGGATATAAATTCAGGTTTGATATGTATGAAAAAACGGGACAAGCCGCTCAGTTAGAAATGTGGAAAGTATCGCCGTTTTTAAACTATAATATCAATCTTGGTTATGCAAATTATAAAAACAATGCAATCACTCCCGTCTATGAAGATCGATTTCGTAATGGCGGAATTGGAAACGTAGCGGTCACCAATAATGTCGACCGTGGAGAAATGTTTCCCAACACCGGATTGCCATACCGCAATACAGGCGTTAATTATGATCCTTGGTGGAAAACCGACCTTCGTTTGAATGCTAAATTTAATGATTTTTCTCGTGATTACACAAGAAACGTTCAAATTCAATACGAAAATTATAGCAACCGCCAATTTGATTATGAATTTGGTAACAGATACCAACCTTCCAATTCTCTACAATCACTATATACTTACAGAGATGTCCGCTTTGGACTCATTCGTAACTTACTGAACTGGAACTTCAATTATACAGAGAACCGAGGAGATTTGAGTGTAGGAATTTCGATGAGTCGAACTCTCGTTTACCAAATCCAAGCAAACCAATACTTTGCAGCTCAGGATACACTACCTGCTGTTACTATCAGAAACTCCAGTAATATCGGACTCATTCCGGGAACGAGTAGTCCCATCTATTGGGACTTACTCTTTCAAACCAATATCAATCGTATTTATGGGGCTCCCCAACAGAGAACCAATCCCACAACGGGAGTAGTGGATCCAAGAAGCCAGTACCAAGATTTTGTCCTGCGATCACAGACTAACGTGATTGGAGAAACTGGATTTCGATCTCCGATCGCTATGGGCGCTTATATGTCTTTTACACCTTCGGTTTACATGGGTGCAACTAAACAAACAGTGGAATTTCCTGGATCAGGCAATGATTTGAATAGTCCTGACCGTGATGTAAACAAAGCATATGCGACATTATTAAAACAGCAGTCTTATCAGTATGTAAGGCAATCTCATACAGTTCGAATGGGAATTCCTGAAATATTTATCTCAACGACCTACCGTCGATTGGATGCAGACAAAGCAGAAGCAAAAGATCCCATCCTTGGAAACTTACGTCAACATGAAGCAGAGTTTGCACTAGAAAGTTACGCACTCAACGATTGGGATGTTTCAGTAAGAACCATTCGTGACTTACGCCAATTCTCATCCACTTACAACCCTGGACTTACCAATATGCAAAGATGGTATTATACGGTTGTAAGAGTGGGTGGTTTTTTTGATTTCGTAGACGGATTCACAACACGTAGACCAAGCCTTCTTGAACGAAAAAGAAACTTTTATTCGGGCGTATTCATTAACAATGATTATGTTCACCACACACCACAAAACAGGTCTTTATCGAACAACCTGACTGTATCTTATAAAATGGGTGGGTTCTCTTGGCCTATTATCCGAGCTTTCCGTAGTTTGGAAGTAGGATCTACTTGGTATCATGTATATAAAGACAGTTATTTAGATAGTTATAGGTTCTTTTTTCGTACTGATGTAAAGGTAACTAGATACTCAGGTGTAGAATTAGAACTTGACTCCCGAGTAACAGAACCTTGGCGGCTCACAGCTCTCGCACAAGGTCAGTTTTATGCAATGAATACAAGTCCCGAATTGTATACTTCCCAAACAGGAACCAACTATGACCAAACAACGATTTGGGAAGATTTAGCTGCGGGAACAGGAGCCCAAGGCCAAACAGAAAGACAGAAGACTGTTTTCAACATCAATCGTTTTATGATGACATTGAAACTAGATCTACACAACTGGGAATACCGTTTAGGATATAGTATGAATTTGCGAGCACTACCCGGAGGTCTAACAATGAACAATCAATTGACTTTTTATGACCAATCTGTTTATTTTTCTGTTAACTTGACCAACTTTAGTTTTGGTGATTCTGCTTCCGCACAGGCAACAAGGGTGCGATTGTATAGGTTCCGCAAACGTCCCCTCGATGGAACCTCAACAGACTTAACGGACTAATCGAGCAAAAAATGTTAAAAGAAAGAAGCCAATCCTTCAAACTCCTTTTCCTCGTTACCGACTTCTTCATTGCACTCACAAGTTTTGGATGTGCCTATATCATTCGTTATTTTCTGTCCCCAGATTCTGCATTTCAAATCCAAACCATCGATCCATTGAATTATTTAATTTTGGGCGTTGTACTTGGTTTCTCTCAAGTTTTATCTTTCCTCTCCATCGATTTATACCATCCAAGAAGAGGGTTATCCTTTTCAGATGAATTATTTGCCATCATTACTGGGGTGATCCTCAACCTACTTGTGGTTCTCTCTCTTCTATTCTTTTTCCGAGGAGAAAGTTTTTCTCGATTGGTGGTTGGTTATTTTGCTATTTGTACTGTCATACTTACTTCCTTTTCGCATTTTATACTACGTACTTTCATGCAGTATTTACGTAGCAGGGGGTTCAATTTAAAGTCGGTACTGATCATTGGAACAGGTAAGTCGGCGATTAACTTTTCTGAGACCATCAAAAAACACTCAATTTATGGGTATATGGTTAAGGGTTTTGTTGCTGGAAAAAAGAATCTCTCTACTAAAAAGCTACAAACTGTCACCACAACTCAAAAGTTAGAATCTTATGTGGAAGAAAATAATATCGATTTGATTGTATATGCATTGTCTCATGAAGAAGGTGATTCGCTAAAAGAAGTCATAGATATTGCAGATTTCCATGGGATTGATTTAAAAGTCATTCCGAGTTATGAAGAAATTGTTACAGCAAAGGGAAGAGTGGAAATCCTTGATGGAATTCCGATTATTTCAATTAGAAATATACCATTAAGGCTCGGATATAATCTAGTTTTAAAGAGAACTTTTGATATTTTATTCTCTTTGTTATTTGTTTTGTTATTTAGTCCATTTTACCTGCTCATTGCCTTACTGATCAAATTAACAAGTAAGGGTCCGATATTTTACAAACAAGAAAGAGTGGGCCTAGACAACAAAGTTTTTGGAATGATCAAGTTTCGATCTATGGTAGTTCAAGCGAAAGAAAAATCGGATACATTATGGACTGTAAAAGATGACCCACGCGTGACTGCAGTGGGAGCAGTACTTAGAAAATTATCTTTAGACGAAACCCCACAATTTTTCAATGTATTACTTGGTGATATGTCCGTTGTGGGTCCCAGACCAGAACGTCCATTTTATGTAGAAAAGTTTCGAAACGAACACCAGCAGTATATGAGACGTCATGCAGCCAAAGCAGGGATCACTGGTTGGGCACAAGTACAAGGATTCCGTGGTGATACTTCGATCGAAAAACGAATCGAAGCTGATATCTTTTATATTGAGAATTGGTCAGTGCTTCTCGATATAAAAATTATATTACTCACTCCCCTAAAAGCAATTATAGATAGGAATGCATACTGAGGAAACATTATGGATGAAAAAGAATTAAAAAACATTGCCAACTTGGCAAAATTGAACATTGAGGATGCGGAAGTATCTTCTATGTTAAATGACTTTTCTCGGATTGTACAATACGTAGACGAAATCAAAAACTTAGACACATCAAGTGTCGGTGACGATGAAATCTATGAACAAATTTTTTATGAATTGAGAAAGGACTTTGCTGAAAATGGTTTAAAGAGAGATGATTTAGCAAAAATCGCTCCATCTTACGAAAATGGATACGTTGTAGTACCTAAGGTAATCGAAACATGAAAGATTTAAATTTTCTCACTTATTCCAAAATCAAAACCAAACTAAATGATGGATCTTTGAAATCAACTGCCTTAGTATCAGCTTATATTAAACGAATTGAAGGAACTGATGCCAAAGTTAAGGCTTTTTTGGAATTTAACAAAGATCGAATTTTAAAACAAGCAGAAGACAGTGACAATAGAAGGAAATCAGGAAAATTACTGTCCGAATTTGATGGAATCCCCATTGGAATCAAAGACAATATCTGTATTACTGGTGAGATTACTTCTTGTTCCTCTCGCATTTTGGAAAATTTTCGTTCTCCTTATGATGCATCTGTCATCCAAAGGTTAAAAGACAAAGGATTTGTTTTATTTCCTCGTTTGAATATGGATGAATTTGCTATGGGTTCATCTACGGAAAACAGTGCTTACCAAACCACAAGAAATCCCTTTGATACAAATCGCATCCCGGGAGGATCTAGCGGTGGTTCGGCGGCGGCAGTAGCAGCGTCTATGTTACCAGTTTCTCTTGGTTCTGACACAGGTGGTTCCATTCGCCAACCAGCAGCCCTTTGCGGAATTTGGGGATTAAAACCAACATACGGACGTGTTTCTCGTTACGGACTCGTAGCTTATGCTTCCAGTCTTGACCAAATCGGTCCCTTTTCCAATGACTTACAAGGTATCTCCGATATTTTAGAAATCATATCAGGCATTGATCATAAAGATCAAACAACTTCAAAAGTAAATCCTTTTGAAGCAAATTCTGTCTCTTCCATTGATTGGAAGGGCAAACGAATTGGTGTGATGAAAGCAGAAGAATTTAATTTTTCCCCTGATGTAAACAAACGTTATACGGATATATTAAATGAATTACAATCCAAGGGAGCAACTCTTGTTCCGCTCGATTTTTCTTTGTTAAAATATGCCATTCCCGTTTATTATTTGATCGCCACTGCCGAATGTTCATCTAACTTAAGTCGCTTTGATGGAATTCGGTATGGATTACGCAAAGAAGGTGCTGGTAAATTGGACGATCTATATTCGGAATCCAGAACCCAAGGATTTGGGCCCGAAGTCAAACGTCGAATTTTACTCGGTACTTTTTCACTAAGCTCTGGTTATTATGATGCCTATTACGGCAAAGCACAAAAAGCAAGAGTTCTCATTCGAAAACAATATGCAGAATTCTTTAAATCAGTTGATATCATTTTCCAGCCCACATCACCTACAACTGCATTCAAAGTGGGGGAAAAAACAAAAGATCCGATCCAAATGTACCAAGCAGATATCCTCACAACTTCGGTCAACTTAGCGGGCGTTCCTGCCATCAGTTGTCCTGCGGGAGTAGATTCCAATGGTCTTCCGATCGGATTACAAATTACGTCGTCCCATTTTGATGAAACAAACCTTCTTAGTTATGCAAAATCCGTTTCCGAATTAGAAATTTGTAAATTGGCGCTTCCACTAGAGATCACCTAATATGGACGAACTAACCAAAAGAGTCATCCCTTGTTTGGATATCAAAGGGGGAAGAGTAGTCAAAGGTGTACAGTTTGTAAACCTGATTGATGCCGGTGATCCTGTGTCTTGTGCTGTTGCTTATGAAGAAAACAAAGCAGATGAACTCTGTTTTTTAGACATCACTGCTTCTTCGGATAAACGAGATATCCTTCTACACTTAGTGGAACAAGTGGCTAATAGACTCTTTATTCCTTTCACTGTAGGTGGAGGGATTCGCACCATCGAAGATGTTAAGGCAGTACTCAATAAGGGTGCTGATAAAGTTTCTATCAATACCAGTGCCTTCCAAAATCCAAAACTACTCAAAGATTCAAGTGAAATTTATGGATCACAATGCATTGTTTGCGCTATTGATGTCAAATTCCATCCAGAACGAAAAAGATACGAAGTTTACTTAAATGGTGGGCGTTTGGAAACAGGTAGAGAAGCACTTGATTGGGGAAGGGAAGCCGTTGAGATGGGTGCGGGAGAAATCCTTCTTACCTCAATGGATAAAGATGGAACCAAAGATGGATTTGATATCACACTAATGAAATCCTTCACTTCCAATCTTTCCATTCCGATCATTGCCTCTGGTGGAGCTGGAAATCCAGAACATATGGCAGAAGTCATCCTACGCGGAGGTGCAGATGCGGTCCTTGCTGCTTCTATTTTTCACTTTGGAGAATTTTCCATCCAAGAAACCAAACAAACAATGAAAGAGATGGGAATCAAAGTGAGACTATGATTCCTTTTCATTTTTTTGATTATCTTTTTTTCCTTTTTCCTTTTGTAGTCATCATTCTCATTTTACTTCGATTTCGTTTTAAACAAACATCCACGAAAGAATACTTTCAAGCAGAAGGAAGTTTGTCTTGGTTTGTGGCGGGTACTGCCATGGTGGCAACCACTTTTGCAGCAGACACACCTCTTGCGGTAACAGAGATCATTCGAGGGCAAGGGATTGCCGGAAATTGGATTTGGTGGTATATGTCTGTTGGTGGATTTGTCACTGTATTTTTCTTTTC
The DNA here is from genome assembly GCF_040833985.1 of Leptospira sp. WS4.C2. Lineage (NCBI taxonomy): Bacteria > Pseudomonadati > Spirochaetota > Leptospiria > Leptospirales > Leptospiraceae > Leptospira > Leptospira mgodei. The sequence continues at coordinate 1,809,172 of NZ_CP162139.1, read as the reverse complement.
CAAACTCTGGAAGAGGTCGGGTGCATCCACTGATTTGGAACTGATCCAACTGCGATATAGTGGAAAGGAAGCGATTTTTTTGAGAGGATTCAAATCCTTTGTCATCGGTTTTTTACTCAATCTAGTGATTCTTGGTTGGGTAAATTTAGCCATGTTAAAAATCATTCCTGTTTTTTTCCCACTTTGGACTGCGTCCCATATTCTCGTTTACTTACTGTTATTTGGTGTTTTCTATACATCCATAGCTGGCCTTAGAGGAATTTCTTATATTGATGTTTTTCAATTCTTTTTAGCTTGGATGGGTTGTATTCTTTTTGCCTATTTTGCTATCAACTTACCTGTCATTGGCGGACTCGAAGGTCTAAAATCAAAACTCGATAGTAGTAAAATTTTATTTTTCCCAAATGGAAGTTCAGGAACCCTTCCTTGGGATCATTTTTTAATTCTCCTAACTGTACTTTGGTGGTCTAGTTGGTATCCAGGTTCTGAACCTGGGGGTGGTGGATACATTGCCCAACGCATCCTTGCCACAAAAAATGAAGATGCTGCCTTGAAAGGTTCTTTATGGTTTGTGATTGCCCATTATTTTGTTCGTCCTTGGCCATGGATTTTGGTCGCTCTTGTATCCCTCCTTCTTTACCCAAATCTATCTGAAGTAGAAAGTGGCAAAGGTTTTCTTATGGTATTACAAGAAGGAATGCCTAACGGAATGATGGGTCTTATGCTCAGTGCCTTCCTTGCCGCATACCTTTCCACACTGGCAACTCATTTAAACTGGGGAGCCTCTTACCTTGTGAATGACCTTTGGAAACCGATCTTAGAGAAAGGAAGGTCTGATGCATACTATCTAAAAGTTTCTTATGGTGTCCAAATCCTAACAGCGGTTTGCTCCTTCTTCCTTGCAGTGTACGGAATGGAAACTATCAAAGGGGCGTGGGTCTTTTTACTCGAAGCATCCTCTGGAATTGGATTTATCTTGATTGCACGTTGGTTTTTTTGGCGAATTTCGGCTTGGACAGAAATTTTTGCCTTTATCCTTTCTCCCGTTTTATATTTGCTTTTTTCAATTTATCTAAAAGTAGAATTCCCTTATTCCATTCTTTATACTTCTCTTACAGCCAGTGTCTTATTGATTTTATCCACTTATATCTTGCCAAATACCGATAGGGAAGTTTTAGTTCGGTTCTATGAAACAACCAAACCTCCCTTTTTCTTTTGGAAGGGTCTCTTCAAAGAAGTATCAAACCAGAAACAAATCATCTACCAAAATCGTTTAGGTATCTCTCTTCTCGGAACTCTCTCTGGTCTCTCTTTTGTTTTCGGTGGGCTATATACGATCCAATGTCTAGTTTGGAAAGAGGGTTATTTACTCATTGGTCTTCCCGTTTTTATACTAGGATTAGTTGGTCTGTATCATGCTCTCCGGTCTTTACAAAACCAATCAGGAAATTAATTCAAAAACAATCAATAAGGTGAATTACGAATTTCCGTAATCACTTGTGTAAAAAGATTCAGACTTTTTGTATCATCAGGACTGATGGTTTGGAAAGCCATCATGGAGTGGTCACAATCAGAAACATTAATTTGTTTGTAAGAGAGATTCCCAATTCTTGCACTATTGACAGGCACAATTCCGTCTGACTGCGTAAAACCAGCATTCGTTAAAATTGTACAACCAGTATTATAATAAAAAGTTTCACCGACTGTACAATTTGTCATAACTCCTGCGAAACTAACGAACTTTCCATTCAAATTGAAGTTTAAATATGACTGATTCAATACATCCAAAATCAAATTTTCAGCACCGGAAATTACAGTTTGCCCAGCACCTTGGTTCGTATACCCCAACTCCGAGCCACCTTGAGTTCCTACCAGATAACTGCCTAGGTCATTTAAAAAAGGATTACTTCCTAAAAAACTGGGAGTGGCAAAAGGAGATCCAAATTGTGGACTCGCAAGTGTCACCACCAACCTAACAAAAGGAAGGGAACCATTTTCTGGAGTTAAGGCCACTCTTGTGACAAGTCCTCCCATTGAATGGGCCACAATGTAAACTTGATCTGAATCAGAAAAGTTCGCACGGAGTGTAGAGTAAAATTGCCTGCCATTGATAAGTATGCTGTTGGATGTACGGTATGTATAAAGATAAAGATCAAAATCAAGATTTGCAGATGCCCTACCTTCCTGAAAGTGAACCATTCCATTCAAAAAAGTATTTTTTATGTTCTGAATTTTTTTTTCATCACTTGTAATCGGATCGGAATCTCTTTCAGCCGGATTCCAACCATGGATGAATACTAATTTCCTTTTCGCTGTTTTTGGAAAAAAATCAGAGGTAACAAATTGAGAATCGGAAAGGTTCCGAGAATAACCTGGATAAAAAGCAAAAAGTTTCTGGTTAGGATTAGGAAGAAGACCGAGTAACGCGAGTAACAATATTTCATTGTTCTTTTTGTCTTCAGATACAAATTCTTTTCTATAAAAATCATAAATACAGGATTGGAACGCAATTGTACCGATAACGATAAATTTAAAAAGAAATTTTCGCCTAACGCGAAACATTTTGAACCCGATCCAAGGTGATTCCACAAGCAACCACAACATTAAGTGAGGTCACCGAACCAAAAAGGGGAATTCTTGCCACATAGTCTGCTTCTTCTAAAAGCAGACGTTTCACTCCCTCTCCCTCGTTCCCCATGATCACTGCCACCTGCGAAGCTTCAGGCAAAGTCTCCCAAATAGTTTCTTCCCCTTCCTCATCAGTTGCTAAAATCCAATATTCATTTTTTTTGAGATACTCCATCCCATGCATCAGGTTTGCCACTCGGTAAATTTGTAAATGATGGACAGCTCCCGCAGAAACTTTTTCCACAACAGGAGTAATAGGGGAAGTATCACGATCAGACATTAATACATGTTTTACGCCCATACACTCAGCAGTTCTTAATATGTTTCCCAGATTTCCAGGATCTTGAATCCGGTCTAAAATCAATATGGGGCCTTCGCCGACCTTAACATTCTGTTTGAATTGTTCAAATCCAAGTGATAAAAATGATTTTTGTTTGGTGCGGATAATTACATAACCTTGGTGGTTTTTATCAGAGGCAATCCGATCAAGTTCCCGAGTGGATACGGTTGTAAATTTGATGGAGTTGGGTATGTACTGACGAATTCTTTGTTTTTCTTCATTACCAAGGGAATCTTTTACAATGACTTCCCGAATGGTTTTGATTCCACGTTCGGGAGCCACTTGGTCTAACGACTCCAAAAATTCAAAAAAATTACGTTTTCCAAAAAGTATTTCTACTGGGCTTTTTTCCATGTGGTTATTCCTTCTTTTGTATCAGCGAGAAGGATTCCTTTTTCTTCCAACTCTTTACGAATTCTGTCGGCAGTAGAGAAATCTCTGTTTTGTTTGGCGATCATTCTTAGTTCGATTTGTTCAAAAATCCATTCTTCAGAAATACCATCTAGGGTTTGGATTTGTTTTTTAAATTGAAACACAGCAAAGAGCTCATTGATTATATAGAAAAGTTGAAGTGATTCACTTAAAAATGAATCTTTTGGGGCATTTCCATTTCCATCCAAGTACTGATTCACAATACGAACCAATTCAAAAACGGAAGCCAGTGCTTTGGGAACATTCAAATCATCCGCTAAAGAGCTTATAAATTCTAATTTTATATTTTGTAATTCAGGAATCGAAAAATTCCCGATTTCAAAACCTTCTGGGACATGATCCCATAAATTACCAGCTTCTAAAACACGGTAAATCGCATTTTGAATCCGTTCCATTGCGATCTTTGATTCTTCCAGTTTATTTAAAGAAAAACTCAACTTACTTCTGTAATGCGCAGAAATCAAATGGTAACGAATTGAATTTGGATCATATCCTTTTTCTAAAATGTCTCGTAGGGTATAAAAATTTCCCTTACTTTTCGACATCTTTTCTCCATCAACTAATAGATGTTCGCAGTGTAGCCAGGTTCCAACAAACTCTTCTTCGGGATAAGCGCCGAGACTTTGAGCGGCTTCATTTTCATGGTGAGGAAATAGGAGGTCAATGCCACCGGTATGGATGTCCACACCTGATCCGTAAACTTTTCGAATCATCGCAGAGCATTCTAAATGCCAACCTGGCCGTCCCGTTCCAATCCGCGTATGCCAACACTTTTCCTCTTCAGTTTTTTGGTTTTTCCAAAGGACAAAATCCCTCACATCATCCTTTGTATATTCATCAGCATCATAACGAACCCCAGACTTCATTCCCGAAACGTCTATCTTAGAAAGTTCTCCATACCGGCTAAACTTCTGAATTGAAAAGTATAAGTTCCTATCTTTTTCATAGACTAGTCCATTGGCTTGGAGAGTTTCCACAAGGCCGACCATAGCTTCAATGGACTCGGTTGCCTTAGGGTAGTGTTCTAACTTTTGCACATGCAAAGTATCTAAATCTTTAAAAAAAGCTTCAGTCCAAGGTTTTGTAAATTCTTCAATACTGACCTTACGTTTGATTGATTCGTTTATGATTTTGTCGTCGATGTCTGTAATATTCATCGATTGGTTTAATTTATACCCACCTAATAAAAGAGAACGGCGAAGTACATCCACAAACAAAAAGGAACGAATATTCCCGATATGAGCAAAATTATAAACTGTTGGCCCACAGGAATAAATAGTGACATTAGTTTCGTCTTTGGGTTGAAAAACTTCTTTTTTTCCAGATTTAGAATTTTGAAAAACGAAGGGAACTGGACTCATAAGGCAAAGATTTCTTTTACAAATTCTAAATTTGCTTGGGGTTGTTTGTCTTTGCCTGCTTCATTTCCTTCCGTTGGATAAAGCTGCATTCTTTTATCACAATTCATATGGTTAAATAAAGCAAAGGTGGATTTTGGATGAGAGATAACATCTTCCATTCCACAGGAAACAAGAGCTGGAATTTTTATTTTTTTTGCAAAGTTAAGTGCATCAAAATAAGCTAATTCCTTTTTATAATCAATTTTCTTAGTGGCTCTTTTTTCTAAAAAGGGAGTGAGTTCCCGAACCCATGGATTTCCTTTTAATGCAATTTGATCTTTATCAATATAACAAAAGGAAGGTGTCTCTAAAATCAAACCTTTGATTCGATCAGAGTAAGCTGCCCCGAACACTGCGAGTGCAGATCCGATTGACTTTCCATGCAAAATGATTTGGTCTCCGTCAATCCCATCGGTTAAACGTAAAAATTCTATAGTTCTGATCACATCCAAATAGAGTTTGCGCATATAGAAATCTTCTTTTTGGTCAAGACCGTGTGCAAAATAATTCGGCGTCCAACCGATCGGAGCCTTTCCTGTGGTAGGATCTATGGGTGCATGAACCATTTCTTCACCATGTCCGCGTAAGGTGATATGAAGTTGAGCAACCCCTAAATCGGAATATCCTTTTTGGATCTCTTCTGGAACGGCCAAATAGTCATGAAAATATACGACAACTGGTCTATTGCCCCTCTTTCTCGGGATGGCCAGTTTCCCATATAACACATGATTGCCGATACTTTGACAACTTACATCATTGAGTGATTCCCAAATAAAAGAACCTTTCAAAACCGTTTTGTATGTGGCTTTGATGGGGACTTTTTTTAACTCAGCAATCCCTTCCTTCCAAAAACTATCCAAATCCGTTGGAGGATCTAGTTTGGGCACCGTCTGGAAACATTCATCAAAACTAGCGGTTTGAGGCATGAGAATCCAACTTAGGGGAAAATTGATTTAAAAAACTATACATAGTTTGAAGTAAAAGAACAGAAATTGTCATAGGTCCCACTCCTCCTGGAACAGGAGTGTAGTAGGAGGATTTGTCCTTAGCTTTAGAGACTTCAATGTCTCCCACATTACCAACGTTATAGCCGGCATCTAAAATAATCGCACCTTCTTTGATCCAATCTGCCTTGATAAACTCTGGTTTTCCAACGGCACCGACCAAAATGTCCGCTTGTTTTACAAGCTCAGGGAGGTTTTGGGTTTTGGAATGACACAGTGTAACGGTAGCATTTAGGTTCGTGAGCATAATTGCCATTGGTTTTCCTAAGATAGGGGATCTTCCTACTACCACTGCATGTTTTCCCGTAACATCGATTCCATATTCTTGAAGTAGAAGAATCATTCCGTACGGTGTGCACGGAAAATATGCCTCACTATTCATAGATAGTTTTCCAAAGGAAATGGTTGTGACACCATCCACATCTTTTTCCAGGGCAATTTCATCAAAACACAAACGTTCGTCAATTTGGTGAGGGACTGGGTGTTGCAAAAGAATACCGTTTACAGAACTGTCAGCATTCAGTTTTTTAATTTCAGCTAATAGCTCTTCGGTGGTTGTCTCTTCTTTCAGTCGCACATAACGCGATACCATTCCTACTTTTTCACAGGCCTTCACCTTCATATTCACATAGGTTTCGGAAGCGGGATTGTTGCCGACAAGGATGGTGGCAAGAGTAGGAATTCCCTTACCTTCGGATTTAGCTTTTGCTAATGTTTCTGCGATTCGATTTCGAATTTTTTCGGAAATCGCTTTACCGTCTAATAGGATGCTAGATTTCATTCTGTAAGTTCAAAATTTCAGAGAAAATTGAACTGGCAAACAGAAAAAACCATCCATGATTCCAAGTTTAGATCCATCAAAATCCAATTCCCCTAATCCGGCTTCCCCACATAGTTTTCAAGGTTGGGTCCAAGGACTCCGAGGAAACAACCACGTCCAGTTCCTCCAACTGCGCACCGATGGAAAAATTTACCAAGTGGTGGCTGAAAAAGAATTTTTAGGCGAGGAGATCTTCAAACAGGTCAAAGCCCTACCGCAAGAAACCTCTTTAGTGGTTCATGGAGTTTTACAAGAAAATCCCAAGGCACCAGGAGGACAGGAACTTTTCCTTCATTCTCTTTCCATCGTAGGTGAGTCAAATCAGTATCCTATCACCCCCAAAGAACATGGACCTGATTTTTTACACAACCACAGGCATTTGTGGTTACGATCCAAACGCCAACTTGCCATCCAGAGGGTTCGTTCTGAATTGTCCTTTGCCATCCGTGAATTCTTTCGTAATGATGGATACACCCTCATCGACACTCCCATTCTGACTGGCTCCATTGGAGAATCAGCCGGAACCTTATTTTCCACAGAATACTTTGACTTAGGCCAAGCCTATCTGGCCCAAACTGGACAACTTTACTTGGAAACGGCTGCTTTCGCTCATTCCAAGGTCTACTGTTTTGGTCCCACTTTTCGTGCGGAAAAGAGTAAAACCAGACGCCACCTTACCGAATTTTGGATGTTGGAGGCAGAAACCGCCTTTCTTGGCCAAGACGGGAATTTAGACTTACAGGAACGATTTGTAAAGACAGTGCTTCGCACCACCATCGAACGAACGCAAGAAGATTTAAAAGCCCTGGATCGCGATCCAATACCTCTCCTAGAACAACTCGCCAAACCCTTCCCAAGAGTGGATTACGGGGAAGCAATTCGGATTTTGCAAACTGCCGGGGAAGAAATCACTTGGGGTGAGGACATCAATTCCGATAGGGAACAAATCCTTACCACTCATTTTGGCACCGCAATTTTCATTCAAAATTTCCCACGAGCCATCAAAGCCTTTTATATGAAACAAAATCCAAATGACGCGAGTACGGTCCTTTCAGCGGACCTCATTGCTCCCGATGGAATTGGTGAGATCATTGGTGGCTCCGAAAGGGAGGAATCTTACGAGAAAATTGTAGAACGATTGAAAGAAGAAGGCCTTCCTCCTGAAGATTACTCTTGGTATTTGGACCTTAGAAAGTATGGTTCGGTTCCTCATGCCGGTTTTGGAATGGGACTCGAACGAGTGATTGCTTGGATTTGTGGTTTGTCCCATATTCGGGAGTGTATTTCTTTTCCAAGGATGATTTACAGGCTCAGTCCTTAATTTTTCGTACGGGAAATTTAACTTGCGGCCGATCTTTTTAGGGAAAGAGAGGTACCTTATGGCACAACAAGCAACCCAAGTTTTAAACACATCCGTCGAACAAGAAGCTTGGGATCTATATGAGGTAGGATCAAACGAAGACGTCGTGGTCCTTGCCAAACGCCATCCTGAGAACTTTTATATCCAACATCTTGGTTATTTAGCATTGTATGAACTTACCGGAAGGGCAACAATCAAAGCTCCTAAAGGAATTTCAAGTCTTGCTCCCTTAGTTGATGCAATCCAAAACTTTGAAATTGGAAAAACGGCGGATGCTTGTAATAGCCTAAATCTATATTTCAAAACCCAGACCAATCCTCTCTGTTTTTCTATCATTCAAACTGCGATCAAAATCTATTTTCGCGCAGAAGCCTATGAAGATGCAAAATCTATTATCACTAGGTATAAAAAACAATGGAATGATAACTCTTTTGTCAAAGAAGAACTGATTTGTACATATTATTTAAAACGATATGATGAAGTGATCAAAGTTTTCCGTGACAATATGAAATTGTTAAACGATTCCGATATCCATAAACTTGTGGGTATGGCACTTCTCTTTTTGGATCGTCATAAAGAAGCCAATTTGATTTTTGAAAACATTCCAAACAAATTGAATCTTCCTAGTTTTGATGAGAAACGAAAGATGTATGATTCGGTGTATAAAAAAATTGGTGAATTAGAAGCAAAATCAAGCTCCCTAGGTCACAAAGACTTAGAGGATATGGGTTTTGCTTATCTCTTTCATGGTGATTATACAAAAGCAGAAAAGATGTTTTTATCTCTTACCGAGAAACTAAAATCAAAACTCTGCAACGTGTAAGGTTTTTCCTTGTTTCGGGGTGGCTTAAGAACTTTGCCGCCTCGTCTGTAGGGATGATTAGATCCGTTTGGTTTTTTCCTGCCGTTCCTAGTGCCAAAACAAAGTAGGGATTTTTTCCTACTTTTGCCTCTGTCCCTTTTCCCGTCTGTTCTTCCCGGTATACAATGTATCCCGTTTCAATCGCATAGGCTTCTTTCACATAAAACGGCGAATAAATATCAAGCCCACGATCGGTTTGTATTTTTGGAAACAAAGCTCGCTTTAGATTCAGATGGCGGGCATCAACAACTAGGCCAGAAAACTCTACTGGCACCACTTCTTCACTAAACTCAGGAACAGACTCTGTACCATATTCAACGGGAAGATGAGAGAGGATTCCCTCTTTCCCTTTGAGAGGTAAACTTGCCTTTGCTTCCAAAACATTCTTCACAAACTGAAAATCATACTCTTCTTTTTCAGATCCAATGTAGGAATTCAAACGTAACCTTGCTTGTTGGTTCACTTGTGTGTATTCATACACGGTATAGTCAGCGTTAAAGAGGATGGATTCTAATCTTTGGCTTAAGCGCACTCGTAGTTTTTCACGAGCTTTTTTTCGGGCCATAGAATGGGCTTTGCCCTGGCTTGTGGCTGTATTTTTCCCCGAAAACTCTGGATCCTCTTCGTCAAAAACAATTTTCGGAATGGTCTCTTTCACTGAAGAGGAAACGAAAAGATCTGTCCAGTTGACAATAGAAGAATAGATATCCTTATCTTCAACGGGTTTTGACCCAAGAGAAACTGAGAGTAGAAAAACCAAAAGAAGATAGATTCGTTTCATAGTTAAGACTTCGGCAAAAGATTGAATTTTCTTTCCAATTCGTTGAATTCCGTTATGAGGGGAACGCCTTTCGGAAGACTTTGCAAGACGTTTTTTCCATAGGACTTCGTATGCACCCGTGGATCAAGGATACTCACCATCCCTGTGTCCGACTGAGAGCGAATCAGACGCCCAAACCCTTGCCGCAAAAGCAAACATGTTTTTGGAACCTGCATTTCCCAAAAGGGACTTTTGCCCTTTCTTTCCATATCTTCCATCTTGGCCTGCAAAACAGGTTCTGTCGGAACTTGGAAGGGAAGTTTGGTCACAATCACGTTCCGAAGTTTGTCTCCCTTAATGTCGACACCCTGCCAAAAACTAGACACTCCAAATAACACACTTTTTTCATTTGCAAGAAACTCGCGTTTGGCGGCAATTGGCCCCATTTCTGTTTGCGAAAAAATCGGATACGGAACTTGGTTTCTTAGCTCTTCATATAGTTCTGAAAGTAGTTTGTTAGATGTAAATAATACAAAAGCATCCCCCTCGGAAAGTTTGAGCAGACGTGTGATCCAATACGACAAATCCGTTTTATTGCGTTTTGGGTCTTGGACTGGATCTGCCACTTGTTTGGGGACAAACAATAGTGAATGGGTGTTATACGCAAAAGGAGAAGCCAATGTTTTGGTTTTGACTTCTGTGGTTCCAACTTCCTTCAAAAAATACTGAAAATTCCCCGCTGTTGGAGAAAGGGTAGCCGAAGTCATCACCACAGAATCCATATTGGGAAATAGTGTGTTTGCTAAGATCTCGTCTGTATTTTTCGGTTGGGAGAATAAATAATAAAATGGATCTTTCGAAGACTGGGGAGGAGGTTCTATCCAAAATACCAAATTAGGATTTGTCTTCAACCGAAAGTCATTGAGGAATGAAGAAGCTTTCTTTAGGTTCCCTGAAACCATCTCAAGACCCAAAGCCATTTCCTTCTCTTCCATATCCTCACTGTCTTTTTTATATTTAGTAAGGAGGCTCTCTAACTGAGAAGCCAGGTCTGCTAAAGTATCTTCCAAGGCTCCATTATCCAATTTGAGTCGTTCTGTGTGGCGAGTGGAAAACTGATTGAACTGTAAAGGAATGGCTGAGAGCAACATACGAAACAAATCATTCGCATAACCAATAGAAGCCTCGACAGACTTTATTATTTTTTCACTGTTTTTTAGTTTTAAAACAAGGCCAGTTCGTTTCTCAGGAAAGTAGAGATAATGAAGTAGGTTCATTAGCAGGTCATAACGAATTTCTGAACCAAAAGCCCGGCCTACAATCTCAGGAAAAGCGTGGGCTTCATCAATGACAAGTTGGGAAAAAGGAGGAAGGATTTTGAAATCACCAGCTAGATGGCTTGCAAGTAAGTGGTGGTTTACAATTAGAATATTTGCTTTTTTCCATTTTTCCTTTTCTAAAAAATAATATGAAGAGCTAAAGTTAGGGCAATTTCTCCCCAAACAGTTGTCAGATTCTCTAGATACCGAATTCCAAAAGGAATTGGATAAAAATCCATCGTATTCTGCCCGAATTCCCGCTGTGGTTTGTTTTTCCCAGTTTATAAAGTATTGCAGGGATGATTCCATTTCTGGACCAAAATCACCGCGTTCCATCACTCGATTGTATTTCCGTTTGCAAAGGTAGTTACTTGCCCCAAGTGCCACCATCGCGTTGACAGGAACTCCCAAAGCCTCAGAAACTAGCGGGATATCTTTGTACAACAATTGGTCTTGTAAGGCTTTGGTTTCTGTGGAAACAACCACAGTACATTCGTTTTCTAAAGAGAATAGGGCACTCGGAATCAAATAAGCCAGGGACTTTCCAACACCGGTTCCCGCTTCAATCACCCAATTGGAACCCGTATTAAAGGCAGATTCAATGGAAGTTGCCATTTCCATTTGTTCTTTTCTAACTTCATAATCCTTCCAAAGTTTTGGAAGTTTGTTTGTAAAAACGGTTTGTACGTCCAATCGTTAATGCCTGTTACGAAATAAAAGTACAATACAAACCAAAGTTAAACTAATCACAGAAACTAGTGACACAGTCATAATAAGTATTCCTTGCCAATTGAGCACTTCAGGGGAAGTCATGAGACCAACTTTCCTTTTTTTGGATCCAGTGCTTTCGAAACCAAAATATAAATAAATCCATAAATCAAAAATAGTCCAATCACTACCGAACGAGCTACTATGGCCTTTGTTTTAGCATCTTCCACATTTTCTCCTTTGTTTTCCGCTAGCAGTCCCATCACTTCTGGATTCATTTTATCCAAATATTCAGGCAGGTTCATATAACAGAAAGAAACGAAGATAAATAATAAAAACCAAGGAGTAATGTATTTTAAAACAAATTGAATGGACTTAGGAAAAGGAATCAAACTGCCTTCGTTGGCATCCTTCACACCTTTTTCTACACCAATTTTAAAGACAAAAATAAAGATTTGGATGGAAGCCAAAATATAAATCATAATGGTTCCAATATAAAAGTCAGCAATGTCCAAAGCCGCAAAGTCTTTGTTAAAATAAATAATCGGAAGGCATAGAAGGAAGGTAAATAAAAATAATAGTAAGGAAGACTTACGACGACCGACATGAAATCCTTCCTCTAAAAATAAAATTCCCGGTTGTAACATGGTTACCGAGGAAGTAATAGCAGCCAGGAATAAAACAAAAAACCACAATCCACCAAAAAAATTCCCTCCGGGCATCATTCCAAAAACAGATGGCAGTGCAATAAAACCCATTCCAAAAGTTCCAAAAGAAGTAGCCTGCATTCCTAAAAACAAAAAGGCAACGGGAATAGTAATCATACCACCAAACACGACTTCTGCGAATTCATTCAAAGAAGCAGAAGAAAGACTCGAAAGAACTACATCATCTTTTTTCTTTAAAAAACTAGAGAACACGAGGGCAATCCCAAATCCAGTGGATAAAGAAAAGAAAATTTGTCCGGCAGCACTGATCCATACCTTAGGTTGGGTAAGTTTTGACCAGTCGGGGTTCCACATTACCGCAAGGCCCGATTCAATTCCAGGAATAGTTAATACTCGAATGAGAATGATGGTAGCACAGATTCCCATCAGTGGCATTGCAATCTTAGCGAAGGCTTCGAGCCCTTTCGAAAGGCCACGATAAACGAGAAAAAAATTAAACAAAACACAGAGGAGAAAAAAAATAATGATAGGGGATTGAAAACTGGATCCGTTGGCATCGGCTCCCGTGAGGTGTAAAAAAAAAGTAGAGGACTGCTTTGTCATCTCGTCTTGGGTGGAACCATCAAGAGACATTTGGCCCGTAAGAAAGTAATAAGCGTAAGCCAAACACCAAGATTCAATGAATACATAGTAGACGTAGATCATCACAGGAATCATTACACCAATGGTTCCTGAAAGTTTCAGAGGAAATCCTTTTAGATACTCACGAAAGATAAAAGGAGTACTATGTCCATGTTTGCCACCCATGCGACCCATAGTCCACTCGGCTAAACATACAGGAATTCCAAGAATCAGGAAACTAATGATGTACGGAACCATAAAGGCACCACCACCATTTTGTGCCGCTTGTCCTGGAAATCGTAAGAAATTTCCGAGTCCAATCGCACCACTTGCCACAGCCAATATCAAACCTATACGACTGGCCCAGCCATCGTGGTGTTCCACTTGTCTCTCTTTCATCAAGGACTATTGAATGTATTAGGAATTATGTGACAAAATCTTTTTGCAAGGGGATGAGAAAAAGCAAGGCTTTGACACCTTGCTTTGGTATTTTTCAAATTAGCCGAGAAATAGCTCGTTTTTTTCCATTTTCAGAACTTTGGAGACCAGATTCTTAAAATCTTCCGGTGGTTCCAAAAGTCCAAGTTCTACTTTTGACAGAAATGGAGTCGAAACCTTCAATTTCTTTGCGAAATCGTATTGTTTGATTCCTAACTCACGTCTGACTGCCCAAAGTTTGTTTTTCAATCCGTTGGAAAACTCAGGGTAGATGTCTTCCACAGCGCTTTCGTTGAAAAGCTTATCAACAGAGGTTTTGAGATACTTTGCACAAGATGACTTGAATTTTTCAGTCGGATCTTGGGCTCCAGTCTCAATTTTGGAAAGGTAACTTGGAGAAACTCCCAGCGCCCTTGCCATATCGTACTGTTTGATACCTCTCTTCTTTCGAAGCATGTAAATGTGATTGTTCATTTATCCCCCCTAACAGTCAAAATATGTCAAATATGGCAAAATTCAATAAAAAAATTTTGCCATACTCTAAAACTTGAATGGGTCGGGTTATAATGTAACTTCTTTTAGACGATCAGCCGCAATCACCAAGTTGTAAGTAGTTTTTAACCCAGAAACTTTTTGTTCAATAAATGAATTCCGTTGAGCACCTTCCATTTCGGATTTGATTCGTTCACGAACTGCTGGATAGGGTTTAGGAATGCGATTCTGTGGGTTTTTCGGGTCTGGATCTGCATAAGCATACAATTTTCCTGCTTCATAGGCATCTCTCATTTGTGCTTCCGTTACTGTGACTGGAATGGCTTTGATTTCATCTTGTAGCGATTTTAACGCCAAAGAGACTTTCATTTTGTCCATTTGCATCAAATATCCAATTTCTGATCCAACGTCTTGCACGCGGTCCGAAGTTTCCGCAATTTTTCCTTGGAGGATGGTAGACTGAAACAAATTCAGCATATCCCAAGTTTTGGATTTTTCATCTTTGTATTCTTGTTTTAGAACATTGGGAATAGCTTCAAATTCTCCAGTCAAATCCTTCCACGTATATTTTTTTCCATCACGAGTGGAATATAAAGGATAATCAGGCGTAAAGATTTTTGGATCGATGTCGGTAGGACCAGAAAAACGTGGTAGGTTTGCGACAGTGATTCCACTTTCTTCAGTGATTTTTTTCAGTTCTTTTTGATAGAGGCCTTGTTCATACTCTTTCATTGTATGGGAAGCAAATTGGTTCGCTTTGTCCGCAGATTCTCCTTCAGTAAAGTAGGCAACAGATGCTTTTGAGTCCGCATCATCGTGAGCTTTCCCGAATTCCATAGCTTCTTTTTTAAAATCATCAAAAATAGAGGTGAAGTATTTTCTCAATCTTTCGGGGTGAACTTTTTCACTTCCTGTGGAACGTACCACATAAGCAATCCTTCCTTCCCCTGCTTTTGCATAAGATATAAAAGTTCCTCTTTTGGCTTTCTTTACTTCAGCTAAAATATCTTCCAATGGTGTTTCTGCACAATTTGTACAAAAGGGTTCTAATTTTCCAGCGATAGGTCTTCTTGTGATATCTTCCGTAACTTTTGAGATTTCTTCTGCAATTTCTTTATCAGATAAGGAATTCAATTTGTTTGCCAACTCTTCTGCTTTTTTTAAATTCGCAGCTTCATCTTCGCCGCGAACGAGTGCTAGTTGGAGATTCACAAATTCTAACGGCTTTTCTTTTAAACCATTTTTTACATACTCACGCATATAAACATTCAGTTTCAAAAATTGGTTCACAAGAGATTCAATCTTTTGAACATCAGTTTCTGCCACTTTTTTGGAAGAAATAGCATCCTTTAATAGGATTTTTTCCAAAGCAATACTCTCTAAAATTTTTGCTTGGATATCGGCAGTGATCGGTTGTGGTTCTGTATTGCCTCGTTTCGAAGCCTCAATCACAAAGTTCATTTCTTTGCGAGTTACAGTTCCACCATCAAACGTCGCTAGGATTTCGGAATCCTTGGAGCAATTGAGAAGTGATGCGAAAGTCAAACCGAGCATAACACCCAGAGTGAGAAATTTGTTTAGATTCATTGGATTTCCTTGTCTATTTTCAGTATTGTTTAATATTTGCGAACTGGTTTTTCCGGCTTTTTTGGTTCCGAAACTTGTATGGGGGTTGGGATTGTTTTCTCTGGGACCGTTACAGTTTTTTTTGCCAAAGGCAGCGCACTGGCAACATTCAATTTGAGAATCTCCGACTTTTGATCCTCTAATTTATGCATCTCAGATAAAAACGTTTCTTTGAGAATGGGGGAATATTCCCGGTCAGAAGCAAGCCGATCCGTCAATTTTTTCAGTTCGACGACGTCACGATCCAGTTCTTCCAGTTTTTTGTATAAATGGGCAACAGTTACCTTCAAACACCACTCCTTCCAAAAGTTTTATTTACTTGCAATAGAGTGCAAG
The DNA here is from genome assembly GCF_040833985.1 of Leptospira sp. WS4.C2. Lineage (NCBI taxonomy): Bacteria > Pseudomonadati > Spirochaetota > Leptospiria > Leptospirales > Leptospiraceae > Leptospira > Leptospira mgodei. Next base: position 1,793,358 of record NZ_CP162139.1, on the reverse strand, counting down.
AATGAAATAAGAAAAATAGCAATTTTTATGAGCCTAGATGATTTAGTTGTTTCCACTGAAAAAATTGATACTGTATATGTTACCAAATTGCAGGGAAATCTAAATAACTTCACTGCCGAGAAATGCATCAAATCGGTAATTAATTCCCTTAAACATGGATCGGTCATTTTGGATCTAGAAGAATTGAATATGGTGACAACCCAAGGTATCATCGCTTTCAAAACCCTGAGCGAAGAAGCCTTCCTTCACAAACACAAAATCATCTTAATCAATCTGCCGTTAAGTGTTAGACAAGCATTTTTAATGGCAGGTGTTCGTAATTTATTTCCCATCGCTAACAATGAAGAGGCTGCTTTTAAAATGGCCTCGAGATCCAGTAGGTAAACCGTGAATTCAGGATTTAATTTTTTCCGTAAAATTTGGCATGTGCTCGGGCTCATCATTCCCGTGACTCTTTTTTTTGATCCCTTCCGTGATGCTTTCAGTCTTGTGTTTGCAACACGGGCCATTCTCGTTACATTACTGGCAGCACTTCTCTTGGCTCTCATTGTATTAGAACTAGTTCGCCTAAACCATTCTGGTTTTGAAAACTTCTTTTATAAATACTTTGGGTTCCTAATGAAAGAGTCGGAAAGACAGAGGTTCAATGGAACTGTTCCTTATTTTTTTGCCAACCTACTTGTTGTTTTGTTTTTTCCTGCAGAAATTGCGATCCTTGCCATTTTGTTTTTAGTAATCGGGGATCCGTTTGCCGCATTCATTGGCAGTAAATATGGAAAACATAGATTTTATAATGGAAAGTCCCTGGAAGGGATCGTTGGGTTTTTAGTTCCCGCTTTTCTTTTTTCTGTCCTAGCACTTTTTCTAATCACAAAGTCGCATCCAGGAAGTTTTCTTGCCATCTTTGACCCCCAAGGAGAGTTTCTGTGGACACCGATTTTCCTTGTTTTCTTTTCCGTTGTAGCCGCTTGTACCACTGAGTTTTTCGCAAACACAACTGCAAAGGGACTCATCGATGACAACCTTCTCATTCCCGTAGTGGGAGCCGTTGTCCTTTCTGTGCTTTCTTTATTGTATTTGGATTACACACCGATGGATTTTTTCTTCGATCCCCAGGCGCTTTACATTCAAAAGTAACATAAGGATAAAGTTGCTTTCTGTTGATTGAAAACGGTGAGCCAATTCCAATCCCTGACGAAACAAACTAGAGAGATTTATTTCCAGCGAAGTTCGACAGTTCTTTGTTTGGTGATTGGTTCCATCCCCGGAACGACGACCTTATATTCCAAGAGAATGGGTCCGAGTGTTTCTAACTGAAAGGGAGATTTATCAATGCCTTTATGGCGGAACTCCTCCTTTAGAAGGGCCCCCAAATAATGAAAAGAGACAACTATTTTGTTTTGGAATAAATTCCCTTCCATTCTTTCGGTAGAATTTCCATACTTTAAATAGGCAACATAGGCAGAGCGGAAACTTTGTTTTTCTAACCCATTATAAGGTTTTGTAAGGACTAATCGAAAGCCAGGAGTTTCTCTTGCTGTAAAGTAGAGAAAATTTCCAAAATCCTCAAAAGTCGGATTTTCTTTTTTAAACAAATTCTGATCCAGAAAAACTATATCACTTTCTGTTTTGGGTTCTGTACAATCCAAAGGTTCATTAAAATTATCGCAGAACTGGAAGGATTGTGCCTGTTCCGTATGGCATCCCCAAGTAAATAAAGAGATACCAAAAATCAAAACAAACATAATATGATAGCGAAGAGGGAAAATTCTAAATCGAAGATTCCGAAAATAAGTCAAAAAATTCGCATGACTTATGCTATCAACTGATCTTACCTGTTGAACATCGGAATCGAGATTACAATCAGGATTTGAATTTATTGAATTCATAGGATTCCCTGAGTGTATTAAAAAAATAACTAACGTCCTTTTCCCGAAAATAACTTTGCGCTGTGTTCGGAACCACTAGTTGGCCTCTCGAAAAATGGTATACGGTTTCTCCATAAACTCCTTGGAATAAGTACATTCTTTGGAAATCATCCTTTGACTTCGCAATCACAATGTTATGCGAAGTTACATATCCAGGAATTAAAAGAACACTCTGATCCTTTTTTTGCAAGAGAGATTGGAATTCCAAACATTCTTTTTTTTTCTCCACAAGTTCTTCTCTGTGGATCCTTTGTTTAAAGGACAGAACTTTAGTCCATCGTCCAGGATAGGCAAATTCCCTCTCTGTTTCATCAGGAGTCCATTTGGGAAGAAGGACAGACTCATAAAGAATTTTAGAAAAACGTTTTTCTCCCAATGCTTTTAACTCAAATAAAATGTCCTCTTGCTCGTAGGAGAGGATGAGAAAAAAGGAAGCACCGGGTGGTCTTTCTAAAAACTCTAGTGGCATAACCTTAGTTTTCCGTAACCCCTGTGATTGTAAATCCATCCAGAAGCATATAAGGAACAAAAGACGACTCACCCAAAAGTTCCCCTTCTTTGGAGATGGCTTCAATTTGGTTTAGGGCATCAAAAGCATTCCCCACAATTTGGACTTCCCTGACAGGGATCTTTTCACCGCTCTCTATGACATACCCGCCTTTGATCACACCGGAAAAATCACCGGATGCTCCGTCTTTGGTTCCAGAGATTCGGTTCACAAATAAAGTTTTACCAGGAAGTTTGAAAAAATCATCCTTTGCTGCAGAACCTGATGCAATTTGTAATTGTTTCGGTCCGCACCCTGGCAGGCTTTGGGCGCCTCCCGTAGCACAACCATTGGATTTGGTTAGGCCGGCTTTTTTGGCTTCATAGGTATTGTAAAAGTATGTATGTAAAACTCCATCGGTTAGGATGGGTTTTTTAGAAGTAGGGAGGCCTTCTCTATCAAATCCGGTCGATCCCATAAAACGGTCGTTCGTTGGATCATCCCAAATCGATAGTAAGGAAGAGGCGACCTTCTCTTCCAGTTTTCCAGCCATTTTGGATTTTCCTTTTCGTAAGCTTGTTCCATTTAATGAACCAATAAAGAGGCCTAGAAAAAAAGAATACACAGCCTCCGGCGGAAGTAAAACTTTTCCTTGGAATCCAGAGATAGGTTTTGCATACAGGGCACCCATACATTTGTCCCCAAAATTCGTAAAAGCCTTTTTCCAAAGGGAATGGAATTGGTCTTTATTAAATCCACTGGCGGAATCATAATCAAAACTTCCTACAAGATCCCCGTCCACGCCCATCCCCATCACTGAGGCAGAAAGTTCGGCCCCAAGTTCATGTGCCATCACACCCTTGGAGGATACGATGAGTTTATAACCTTTGCTAAGCGAAAAATCACCGGAGTCAATATTGACCTTGGAGTATAAATCATTTCTCCAACCAAGCGCTTCTTTGGCTGTGGCTACTAAATCTTCGATTCCCATTGAATCCAGAGAAAGATCATACTGATTGAAATGGCTGGAAATGGTTTCTGGTTCCGGCAAACCCAAATCAAAATCGGGAGTGGATTGGCTTTTAGCGAGGCTATATGCTTCTTCAATGGACTCGTATAAACTCGGAATATGATTGGAGATGATAAACCCTTGGTTTCCTTCGGTGATCACACGGATTCCAAACATATTTTCTTCTGTCGCCGTACAGTTGTTTAAGTCATTTTTTTCTAAACTGACATCTTCTGAGTAACCGTAACTGGAATAAATTTCTACCTGGTCGATTCCATTTGATTTTGCTTTCTTAACAAGTCCGGAAAGTAGCTCTTTTTGTCCGTCTAACCGTTTTTCAATAGCTGAACGATCCATTATTTACCACCTAGCAATACTTTGGTTCGAACATAAGGACCACCCGCATCGACTTTTGCCGGTTGGCCTTTGCCGCAGTGGCCAGAACCCAAATCCCATTTGAATTCTTTGGAAACCATATCTACATTTTGTAATACATCAAAAGCAAGGCCCGATACTGTGACCCCTTTTAAAAGATCTGTGATTTTACCATTTTGGATTCGGTAGGCCTTTTGGACGGCAAACATAAACTCACCCGTGGCATCTGCCTGTCCATTTTTAGCCCCATCCAAATAGTATCCGTCTTTGGTGTTTGCGATCATTTCTTCCAAGCTGGAATCCCCAGGAACCAGGAAGGTATTTCGCATACGGATGAGAGGAACATCTCCATACTCCCAAGCCCTTGCCGATCCGGTCGGTGCCACCCCAAATCGTTCTGCGGTTTCTCTGTTATGCAAATAAGAAGTCAAAATTCCGTTTTTAATGATGACAGTGTTTGTGGGAAGAAGGCCCTCATCGTCTACAGGAATGGTCCCACCGGCACCTTCATAGTATTCGGAAAATCCGGAGTCGCATAACGTCACAAGATCGGATCCGACACGTTGCCCCATTTTCCCTTGGGCAACAGAGCCAGAGAGAACAAAATCGGCCTCTACAGTATGGCCAATGGCCTCATGCACAAGAAGGCCCACAATGGACGGGGAAAGGATCACAGTCGAAAGCCCACCATCCGGTAAAACACTGGAGAGTAAATCCACGGCAGTTTTACAGGCTTCTTCAGAAATCTCTGTAGCCGATTGAGAACGAAAGAGACAATCCCACCCACCGGTCACTCCAATCGAATGAGATCCCGATTCCATTTTTCCATCTTCTTTGGCAACCGCAGAGACTCGAAATTCGGGTCGTACCATACTAAAAAAACTATCAGCCCCATCTGTTGTGACGATGGCTTTTTCTTCATAAATTTCGGAATACCCACAACCCACAGATTGGAGTTTTGTCGATTGTTTGGCGGCTGCATTTTGAATGTCGAGAACGAGTTTTAATTTTTCTTCGACAGTGCGAGTGCGAAAGTCTTCGATCCCTTTTCCAATAAAATCGCCAATGGCAAAGTTGGCTTTGGGAAGGTTTGGAATTTTGTCTTTTCGCAAAGCAGAGGATAGGCGAGCTGCTTTTTTAGCAATTTGGATGGCATTTTGGATGGATGATTTTGAAATTTCACTAGTCGATGCAAATCCCCAAGTGCCTGCTTCCAAAACACGAACCCCAACTCCTGTTCGTTTCCGAAGGGCCGTGGACTCCACTCGTCCTCTTTCTGCATGAAAGGAACGACTCTCTTTATGGTGGTATCTTAATTCCACAAATCCGGACTCTTCGGCCAAACATTCTTTTAATAGGTTACGCATTAGCCCTTACCTTCTATTCTAATTATTGTTATGTTATTTGATTTGCGAATCAAAAAAATCGAGTAAAATGCGAGGAAGCCATCTTCCTTCTGGATTGTCAGGAGAAGTGTCGCTGATAAATCCCACGTGACCCCCTTTTTCAGTCAGTACAGTCTGCAAAAGAGGAAAGGACTTCCAACGAATCTCATGCCATACTTCCGAAGGGACAACCGGATCATCATCTGCATGGACAAGTAGGCCTGGAATTTTGATTCCACCTAAGTATTTAAGCCCTGAACAGATATTGTAGTATTCTAAAACATTCGCATAACCAGCAATGGGTGCTGTAAAAAAATCATCAAAATCAAAAAAAGACTTACTGCGAAGCACTCGTTCTTTGATTTTATCTGGAATATCATAAATCCCAGAAGTTACCTTTTCTTTCATGGTATCTAAAAAATGATCCCGGTAAAAATTTCCTGCTCGGGAATCAATAAAGTCACAACTGCGTTTCAAATCCAATGGTGGAGAGGTGGCAGAAAATGCCTTTGCATAATGTTGTCTTTTTTCCCCAAAAAACTTTACCACCATATTGGCCGATAAAGAGAACCCTGAGACAAAAATGGATTTGGTAAAATGTTTATGAATGTATTGTAATACCGTTTCTATATCTTCGGACTGGCCGGCATTGTAGGGTTTTTTAGCAAGTCCAAGTCCCCGACCGCAGTTTCGCAAATTCATCCGAACCACTCCATAACCACGATTCAATGCTTCTTTTCCTGCACTGACCATATAATGGGATTCAGTACTCCCTTCCATTCCATGAATGAGAAGTAGGTAATAACCGTTCCATTTGGATGCATTTTTACGGACTTGTGATAGGGGAGGATTGTGTTCTAACCAAAGGATATCCCCAGACCGATCGTTTGTGGGAATGAGGATACTCTCTGAGTAATACTCATCCTCCAAAGAATTATCTGGAGGAAAAAGTACATTGTAGACAGTTTGTAAATGTCTACCTTCTAAAAATCTTCTAGGTTTAAACTCTCTGTTAGACGACGTCAATTGTGTTTACGATTTTATCCACGATTCCGTAAGCTAGTGCTTGTTCGGCGTCCATATAATAATCGCGATCGGTGTCTTCCACCAATTGTTCGTAGGATTTGCCACAAGCATCCGCTAACATTTGATTGAGTTTTTCTTTGGTTTTGACAATGTCCTGAGCATGGATGAGTAAATCCGTTGCGGGAGCTTGGATCTGTCCACCGATGGAAGGTTGGTGGATCATCACTCGACCATTAGGCCAAATGTAACGATTCCCCTTTTTCCCGCCAATGAGTAAGATAGAACCCATAGATGCTGCCATTCCCATACAAACCGTATGAACCGGTGAGGAGATCATTTGCATGGTGTCATAGACAACAAGACCAGAGGTAACCACACCGCCGGGGCTATTGATATAAAATGTAATTGGTTTTCCAGGATCTGCCATTTCCAAATACATCAATTTGGCTGTGAGTTCCTTGGAGGATTCGTCAGTGACAGGACCCCAGAGAAAGATTTTCCTTTTTTCCAGGAACTTCTTTCCCATGTTTTTGTCGCTAATGAGATCTTGTATGGTTTCGGAGATTTCTTTATCTGGTGTTTCTTCTTCTGGCATATTAATTCAGTCTTTCCTGTTTAGACGTATGAGGCAAGCGTTTCAGCTTGAAGTAAACGCCTAGAATCAGGAAAACACTGAAAGAAATAAAAAAGAAACGTAACAAAAAGAGCGGTGGTTCTTTCCATTCCCCACCAAGCCCTGCCGTGCGAAGGGAGGCAGGAAGGGCCTTTGTTTTTTGCGTGATGGGAGAAGGCATTTCTTCGAATTTCAATACATGAGCCGTTTCAGAAAGTAGATAGTACTTCCTTGCTTCCTGTTCTAGGGCATAAGCATCATTTTTTAGGCGGCGTTCTTTTTCTTCCAACCCTTGGTTTTCCACCACAAGCCTCTCTACCTCTGCATTGAGATTTTGTAATTCCTTCTCGAGGCGCATACGTTCGGCAATCCCAGACTCGGACAAAAGTCCAAGATAGAGACCAGCGCAAAGATAAGTTACGAGTAGGGAGGCTTTTGTTGGTGTCATATTACCTTAAGTTATAAAAAGTGTTTACTCCACTGAAGCTTGCATTTTTACCGAGTTCTTCTTCGATGCGAAGGAGTTCATTGTATTTTGCGATCCTGTCTGTTCTACTTAAAGAACCTGTTTTGATCTGACCGCAGTTCGTAGCCACAGCAATATGGGAAATGGTTGCATCTTCGGTTTCTCCCGATCTATGAGAAACCACAGCCGTATACTGGGCTTTTTTCGCCATTTCAATGGCACTGAGGGTTTCTGTAAGAGTTCCAATTTGGTTCACTTTGATAAGGATGGAGTTTCCGATCCCTTTATCGATCCCTTGGGCGAGTTTTTTGATATTGGTTACGAACAAATCATCCCCCACAAGTTGGATCTTTTTTCCCAGTTTTTCAGAAAGTTTTTTCCAGCCTGTCCAATCGTTTTCATCCAGACCGTCTTCCATAGTAATGATCGGATACTTTGACACTAAATTTGAGTAGTATTCTATAAGTTCTTCGGCAGTCTTCTCTGGTTTTTTCTCAGCTTTTAAGATGTATTTCTTTTTCTTCTCATCGTAGAACTCAGAAGCGGCACAGTCCAAACCAATTTTGATGTCTAAATCTGGTTTGTATCCAGCCTTTTCGATCGCAGTGAGGATGACTTCAATGGCTTCACTATTACTTGTTAGGTTGGGAGCAAATCCACCTTCGTCACCCACAGCGGTATTGAGTCCCTTTCCCTTTAACACAGTTTTTAAACTATGGAACACTTCAGCACCCATACGAAGGGCTTCGCGGAAGTTAGGAGCCGAAACAGGAAGGATCATAAATTCTTGGAAGTCGATATTGTTATCTGCGTGAGCTCCACCATTGATGATATTCATCATGGGAACGGGTAGTTCACGAGAAAAAGTTCCACCAATATAACGATAGAGGGGAAGACCTGCATGGACTGCTGCTGCTTTCGCTGTAGCCATAGAAACTCCTAGAAGTGCATTTGCACCTAACTTGGATTTATTGGCTGTTCCATCAAGGGAGATCATGGTTCCATCGATTAGGAGTTGGTTTGTTGCCGAAAGGCCAAGGATGGATTTAGAAATTTTAGAATTCACATTTTCTACGGCCTTCAGTACACCTTTTCCGGAGTATCTTTTTTTATCACCGTCACGAAGTTCTACCGCTTCATGTTCGCCTGTAGACGCACCAGAGGGAACCGCCGCACGACCAAAGGAACCGTCTTCTAGAGTGACATCCACTTCAACGGTTGGATTTCCTCTTGAATCCATGATTTCACGGGCTTTGACGGAACGAATGCTATCTTTTTGGGACATCGGGAATTGTTTCTCCTAAGGGATAATTTCCTCCCAGTCTTAGGAATTTTAAGCCTCTGACAATAAACTTTTTCGACAAAGAGCCGAGTTCCAGGAAAATGACTTAAAAAGAAGAGGGAACCGTGAACGAACGCCAAAAATTCACCCGCAATTTTTCCATTATCGCCCATGTCGACCATGGAAAATCCACTCTGGCGGATCGTTTGCTTGAGATTGGTCTTGTCACGGACAAAAGGACTCAAAAGAACCAAATCCTCGATTCCATGGACATCGAAAGAGAACGTGGGATCACCATCAAGGCCAATAATGCATCTTTTGATTATGTAGCCAAAGATGGAAATGTCTACCACCTGAATTTAATCGATACTCCAGGCCACGTGGACTTTACATACGAAGTGTCCCGTTCTCTTGCCGCTTGTGAAGGGGTTTTACTCATTGTAGATGCAAGCCAAGGTGTGGAAGCCCAAACCTTAGCCAATTTATATCTAGCGATGGATTTAAATCTTCGCATAATTCCTGTTATAAACAAAATTGATCTTCCTTCTGCTGATGTAGATAAATGTAAATTGATGATAGAAGAGTCCCTTGGACTGAATCCCGAAGAAGCGATTCCTATTTCTGCAAAAACAGGACTGAATGTACAAGAAGTATTGGAAGCCATTTGTTATTTACTCCCTCCACCAGTGGGCGATGTGGATGCTCCTCTGAAGGCACTCATTTACGATTCCTTCTTTGATACCTATATGGGTGTGGTTGCCAAAGTGCGTTTGTTTGATGGGAAACTCCGCAAAGGGGAGACGATCCATATGATGCATATTGGCCGTCAGTTTCCAGTCACAGAAGTGGGGATCAACCGCCTATCCATGGTTCCATGCGAAGAATTGCAAGCGGGAGACGTTGGGTATGTCGTCGCAGGTATGAAAAAGATGGGAGATGCCAAAACGGGAGATACCATCACCATTGCCAATAGACAAACCGCCGAAGATGTCAAAGGGTTTAAAGATGCAAAACCTATGGTATTTGCTGGTCTTTTTCCCATTAATGGGGAAGACTTCGATGCGCTCGTGGATGCCATCGAAAAACTAAAGTTAAACGATTCTGCGCTAACGTTTGAAAGAGAAAATTCCGCAGCCCTAGGATTTGGTTTTCGTGTGGGTTACCTCGGCCTTCTTCATATGGAAATTGTCCAGGAGAGACTAGAAAGGGAATTTAATTTAGCCCTCATTACCACAGCACCATCGGTTAAATTTCGCATCCATACCACAAAAGACGAAGTCATTGAAGTGGATAACCCCAGTAAATGGCCAGATCCTATTCTCATTGGAAAATCAGAAGAACCATTTGTCAAAGCAACCATCATTGCACCGGAATCGTATGTAGGAAATATAATGTCTCTTGTGATCGAAAAACGTGGAATCCATCTGGATACTGTTTATCTTTCGAAGGACAAACTCCAACTCACTTACGAACTTCCTCTTGCGGAACTCATCTTTGAATTCTATGACAAACTCAAATCCTATACCAAAGGGTATGCTTCTTTGGATTATGAAGAAGTCGGGTATCGGGAATCTAAACTGGTGCGGATGGACATTCTTGTAAATGCGGAGCCCGTGGATGCCCTTTCCTCCATCGTCCACAAATCCAAAGCAGAAGATCGGGGACGAGTAATCATTGAAAAACTAAAAGACCTCATCCCTCGTCACCAATTTATGATTCCATTGCAAGCAGCAATTGGTTCCAAAGTGGTGGCCCGGGAAAGTATTTCTGCCCTTCGTAAAAACGTGACTGCAAAATGTTATGGTGGAGATATTTCTCGTAAGAAAAAACTTCTTGAGAAACAGAAAGAAGGGAAAAAACGAATGAAACAAATTGGGAATGTGGAAATTCCGCAAGAAGCCTTCCTTTCCATTCTCAAAACCGGAGACTAAAGCCCATTGTCCATTCTGCCAGGAATCTCTGAGCAGAATGGAAGACGTTAATTTTGTTGGCCTCCCCATTCTCCTTTCTTTCTGAATCCACTAATGAATCCTTTTGGTAGATTCCAATTTTGGATGAAAAACTCGATGGATGATAAAACCCGAAAGAACCATAAAGATACAAATTCTCTTATCAACCTTTTGAAAAACCAAAAGGAATTTCCCCTCCAAATATCAGAAGTGCCCGCTCGTGGATTAGAATCTTTTTCCACTGAACTGCCAAACAACAGGGATTCAGAAACAGAGGTGGTTCATTCCCAACAACCGAAGGACCTACCAATTCCTAATTTATTTTTCCTTCGAGATGACTTACTTCCTCTAGGACTAGGAACCAAATGGCGAAAGGTTCAGGGCATACTCGATTTTTTGAAAAAGAACCGAATGGACAAGGTTCTTCTTTGGGGAGCCATCCATGGAAATTATTTGGCCAGTTTCACTTACATCCTCCGCCGAAATGGAATCAAAGTGGACGCCATCACCTATACAAGGGATCCCAAATTAAAAACCTATAATGAACAATTGGTTCGAGGCCATACCCATTCTATCGAATGTTATGCGAGTAGGAAAGAGGCATATTCTGCTTGGTTATTAAGACAGATCGATTATTCGGGACTTGTGCTTCCCGAATTTGGAATCCATCCTGGCCAGATCCCAGGGCTCCAGTCACTTTGGGAAAAATTGGGAAAGGAGTTAGAAAAAAATTCTCTTTTCCTTTCTACGTCGAAGGAAACGCCAAATCAATCAAAAGAGACTTTGACAAAACACCGAACGAGTAAGAACGAAATCCAAACAAAACAAGAATCTAATACCGTCGCAGCCATACTGATTTTAGAAATTGGTTCTGGTGCGACCTTCCTTTCTGCCTTTGATGCCCTTCACGGAAGTTCCCTAATGGTTCTGGGAGTGATGGTGGGAGAATCGAAAGAAAAGTGGATTCCAAAAGTGGCCAATTTACAAAAACAGTTGGGACTGAAAATCCTATCCGTCCCCGCAGAACAAATTTTGGAACTTCCAAGGATTGGCGAAGGGGGGTTCCCAAAATCAGAAAGAGATATGGGTTCGGGAATACTTGCTTCGGAAATGCAGCAGATTCACTCTGCACCTTGGGACAGTACCAATCCCAATATACTTCGAAAAATAATCACTGGACCAAAGAAAATATCGAGTCAGTTTGCAAAGAAAAATCAGACACTTTTGGAATGGATTGGCAGGTTTTATCGATATACAAATATTTTACTTGAACCGGTGTATAGTGGTAATACAGTTAATTCCATACTACGAGAAATATACGAACAGCAATTAGTCGCCAAACCAAGGGATTCTAAGGAATCCGCAACCAAGGCTCTGGATAAACAAAACCCAGAAGGGAAAAATCCTATGGGGGAAAATGGCAATTCGAAACACGTTCCAAACCAATTCCTGAAACGCACTCCCTCCGGAGAAATGACCCCGATTTTTTATCTCCACCAAGGAGGCCAAATCCAACATTTAGATTCGGTCTTAGGAGAGATATAAGTATGGAACGACCTTTGGTTTCCATAATCATTCCTACATTCAATCGCCGACGGGTCGTAGAACGTGCGATCCAATCAGTCATTGGACAAACGTATCCACACTGGGAACTTCATATCATCGACGACGGTTCCACAGACGGATCCTGGAGTGAATTACTCTCGAAATTGCCGGGTTGGAAAAAAAAACTCACATCGTTCGGACGAAACCAAAAGTCCATCCAAGTCCACCAAACAGAACATAGGGGAGTGAGTGGGGCCAGAAATTTTGGAATCACAAAAGCCGAGGGGGAATGGATTGCTTTTTTAGATTCGGATGACGAGTGGTATCCGGAAAAACTAACCAAACAAATCGAATTTCATAAAATTCATCCCGAATATTCATTTTCTCAAACGAAGGAAGTTTGGAATAAAAAGGGAAATCTTTTAGAACCCAAGGGGAAGTATCAAAAAGTCGCCGGGAATTTTTTAAAGGAATCCTTGGAAATTTGTATGGTGACCTGTTCTAGTTTTTTAGCACATAGAGAAACTTTAAAATCTATTGGCCTATTTCGCTCAGAACTCCCTGTCTGCGAAGATTATGATTTATGGAATCGGATTTTACTAAAGGGGTATTCCATCGGGTTATTGGAAGAAAATTTAATGGTGCGTTATGGTGGCCACGACGACCAACTTTCAAACCAGTATAAGGCCCTAGAAAGATTTCGTTTGTATTCGCTACTTCTCACCAAGGAAGAACTTCGAGAAAACGGGAAATGGGATTTGTTACCAATGGAATCCAAAACTCTAGTCCAAAAAGCCATCCAATCGCGGGGAGAAACTATCATTCAAGGTAGGACTAAAAGAGGGAAGGATATTAATTGGTTACAAAGTTTGATGGAAGATTTCCAATCCGAAAAAATCATTTCTAAAAGGGAATTACAGGCTCTACTTGATGATTCTCTATTTTAAGAGAAGTCCAATTTCATTTTTAAATGTATTCTAAAGAATCGTAACTTTTGAAAATTTACAAAAAAAAGAGATAAAAAATCCCTTGATTACATAAAAAAACCCGGTCTTTTACTACTACCGGGTTTTTCGTCACTATCACAAAACTTATGTTCGGTGATAGTCTTCTTACTCTCAAACAAGGTTAGCTCGAAATATACTCTCTGTTTAACTTTGTGATGAAGTTTACAGAAATTTCTTTCGGGCAAGCAGCTTCACATTCGTATTGGTTCGTACAATTTCCAAAACCTTCTTTGTCCATAGCACTTACCATCTTACGAACTCGTTCTTTTTTCTCAACAACCCCTTGTGGAAGGAGAGCTAAGTGCGAAACTTTTGCGGATACAAAAAGCATCGCAGATGCATTTTTACAAGCTGCTACACAAGCCCCGCATCCGATACAAGTGGCCGCGTCCATGGCGAGGTCTGCATCCACTTTTGGTATTGGCAGTGCGTTTCCGTCTGGTGCTCCACCGGTGTTTATGGATACATATCCACCTGCTTGGATGATTCGGTCAAATGCAGAACGATCGACAATTAGGTCTTTTGCTACCGGGAAAGCTTTGGCTCTCCATGGTTCGATATAAACCGTATCACCGTCTTTGAACTTACGCATATGTAACTGGCAAGTGGTAGTTCCTTTTTCGGGACCATGCGGAACACCGTTGATCACCATAGAACAAGCCCCACAAATTCCTTCGCGGCAGTCATGGTCAAAAGCGATAGGGTCATCACCCTTTTTGATTAGGTCATCGTTGACAACATCCAACATCTCAAGGAAAGACATATGTTCGCTGATGTTGTTTGCTTCATAACTAACCATACGACCTTTATCGTTTTTATCTTTTTGTCGCCAAACTTTAAGGTGTAACTTCATAGTATCCATTATTTGTAGCTCCTTACGGCTAGGTGGATGTTTTCATACTCGAGTTTTTCGCGGTGTTCTTCAGGAGCCTTTCCCTCTCCCTTATATTCCCAAGCAGTTACGTGGCAGAATTTATCATCGTTACGTTTTGCTTCTCCATCTTCTGTTTGGTGTTCCTCACGGAAATGACCACCACAAGATTCTTCTCGCGTGAGTGCATCTAAACAAAGTAGTTCACCAAACTCTAGGTAGTCGGCAACACGACCCGCTTTTTCCAACTCTTGGTTGAGTTCGGAGCCTGATCCTGCAACTTTTACGTTTTGCCAGAATTCTTCCCGAAGTTCTGGAATTTTTTTTAGGGCGTCTTTTAAACCTTTTTCATTACGAGCCATCCCGCACTGATCCCACATGATTTTACCGAGAGCTCTATGGAAATCGTCTGGAGTTTTTTTACCGTTGATGGCGAGGAGTTTGTTTGTCATCTCACGAACACGAGCTTCAGCTTCTTTGAATTCCGGTCTGTCAGTGGAGATATTCTTATGACCTTCTCTTGCGAAATAATCACCAATGGTGTAAGGGATCACAAAGTATCCATCCGCAAGGCCTTGCATGAGGGCCGAAGCTCCGAGTCGGTTGGCACCATGGTCAGAGAAGTTTGCTTCCCCAAGAACGTGGAGACCAGGAACATTGGACATCAGGTTGTAGTCTACCCAAAGTCCACCCATTGTATAGTGAACGGCAGGATAAATACGCATAGGAACTTTGTAAGGGTTTTCACCCGTAATGCGTTCATACATTTGGAAGAGGTTGTCGTAACGATCCGCAACCACGGGTTCACCCAAACGTTTGATGGAATCAGAAAAATCCAAATACACACCGAGACGTTTGTCCCCAACTTTCGGACCCACACCTAAACCATTATCACAAGCTTCTTTCGCCGAACGAGAAGAGATGTCCCGAGGAGCTAAGTTACCGTAAGAAGGATATTTTCTCTCAAGATAATAGTCTCTTTCCTCTTCTGGAATTTCGTGTGGGGCACGAAGGTCATCCTTTTTCTTTGGAACCCAAACCCGTCCGTCGTTACGGAGAGATTCAGACATCAGAGTTAATTTAGATTGGTAGTCTCCTGCTTGGGGAATACAAGTCGGGTGGATTTGCGTATAACAAGGGTTTGCAAATCCAGCACCTTTTTTGTAAGCACGGTAAGTTGCCGTTACGTTAGAACCTTTTGCATTCGTTGATAAGTAAAATACGTTTCCGTAGCCACCAGAAGCGAGGATGACCGCATCCCCTGCATGAGAAGATATCTCACCAGTCACTAAATCTCGAACTACGATTCCTTTAGCATGTCCATCCACAAGAACCAGTTCCAACATTTCCGTTCTTGGATACATTTTGACTGCACCACGAGCGATTTGTTTTTCTAGGGCTGAATAGGCTCCGAGTAACAACTGTTGGCCGGTTTGTCCTTTGGCATAAAAAGTACGGGATACTTGCGCTCCACCGAAAGACCGGTTGGAAAGGGTTCCCCCATACTCACGAGCAAAAGGAACTCCTTGTGCCACACATTGGTCAATGATGTTAGTCGACTCATGAGCCAAACGATATACGTTTGCTTCTCTTGCGCGGAAGTCACCACCTTTTACAGTGTCGTAGAACAATCTGTATACAGAGTCACCGTCATTTTGGTAATTCTTTGCCGCGTTGATACCACCTTGGGCAGCAATGGAGTGAGCGCGCCTCGGACTGTCTTGGAAACAGAAAACAGATACTTGGTAACCAAGTTCTGATAGTGTTGCAGCAGCAGAAGCACCTGCAAGACCAGTTCCTACAATGATGACTTTATACTTACGTTTGTTTGCCGGGTTTACAAGTTTGATGTCTTGTTTGTGTTTGTCCCATTTTTGTTCCAAGGGACCCGACGGAATCTTTGCATCTAATTTCATAACTTCTCCTAAAAACCCTTAACGGACATACCCGAGTAAAATCGAGATCGGCATGGAACTATTTCCCAGGAAAATGATAAGACCAAGTCCTGTGGATAGTTTCTGAATGGTGGGGTTGTGTTTTGGTGCAAGAATTCCCAAAGTCTGAAACATTGATCCCAAAGCATGAGAAAAATGAAGAGCAAGGAAGATCATAAAAACGACATAGGTACCAGCGATGACTGGATTTTGAAATCCAAGGATGACCATCGCATACACATCGTGAACCACATCTCCATTTTTAAGAATGTATTCGTGAGTGTAATGGTCTGGGTTAGTGAATCCTAAAGTAAAATGTGCGAGGTGGTACACAAGAAACGTAAGAAGAAGGAGTCCACTATAAGCCATGGTGCGGGAAGCAACAGAAGCTTGGATTGTAGATCCTTTCGCATAGGAGACAGGTCTTGCCGTTGTATTCTCAATCTTTAGTTGGATGGCTGTGAATACATGTCCAAAGAAGGCCACGATCAATCCAATCCTTGCCACCCATAATAGGGGACCTAAATCCTTAAGAAACTTTGCGTAGGTGTTTAATTTTTCTGGTCCTTGGAAAACTTGTAAGTTTCCGACCATGTGGGCGATCACGAATCCAAACCAGATAAATCCGGTAATGGCCATTATGATCTTCTTTCCAATTGAGGACCGAAAGAAGTCTAGACTCAACGTCATTGAAGAGCTCCTGTTAGAGTATAGGTGTAAATTTTTTCTCTTACGTCCAATTTTAGACAGAATCCACTTCCCGTAAATTCATAAATCTAATTGGGTTCAAACTAAAGTATTTGAGTTTGTTTCTCAATAGAAACCGAACAGTGATAGTAGGGCGAAGGAAAAGGGGTTGAGTTACCACCAAAACCCAGAGAAAGTAGCCAAATCTTGCAACGAAAATTTAAATGGAATGTCCTAATTCAGTTTGTTTCTTATTTGTTTTCTGTTGCGGTTCTTTTTTGGGTTCCCCTCGTTAGCTGTGGCAAATCCAGCACAAGTTTTCCTGAAAATCGGAAGCTATACTTGCGCGAGGTAGGGCTTCCCATTTTTGTGATGATCAATCCTCGACATAAAACAGAGCAAAAAGAACTTCAGTTATTTATCAAAACAGAAAACCTAACGAAAGTTAATATATCGAAATTTCAAATTCTTTTTTTTGCCAGAGATCACCAAAACCAAATTTTAATTCCCGAGGACAAAAAGACTCCAGAGCTCATTTGTGCGATCGAAAAAAAAATCCAACCAAACACCATTATCAAATGCCACGTGGGTCCTTTTGTATATACTAACCATTGGTCCTCCATTCAGATTCAATCCATTTCGTTTACCACAGAAGACCAGATACGTCATGTCATCAGCGAAGAAGACTTAGATGACGTGACTGTTTGGTTATGAATTTAGGCAATTTTTTTCAAATAAATTCCCGCTAAATCAAACACCCAAAAGAATTTAGAATCATTCCATTCAGGTTGACATCTTTCGCTTA
Source organism: Leptospira sp. WS4.C2 (assembly GCF_040833985.1). NCBI lineage: Bacteria > Pseudomonadati > Spirochaetota > Leptospiria > Leptospirales > Leptospiraceae > Leptospira > Leptospira mgodei. Next base: position 1,775,989 of record NZ_CP162139.1, on the reverse strand, counting down.
AGATTTTAAGATCTCCAGACATTTATGTTTTCTAAATTAAAACAAGATATTCCATCTGGCCTTGTCGTATTTTTAGTCGCTCTTCCCTTATGTTTAGGAGTGGCATTAGCCAGTGGAGCCCCTTTATTATCCGGTGTGATCTCAGGAGTCATTGGCGGGATTGTTGTTGGAATCCTTAGTCATTCGAATACTAGCGTGAGTGGACCTGCGGCAGGCCTTGTGACATTGGTGTTAGCTGCCATTGCAGGCCTTGGTGATTATCGCACATTTCTTCTTGCCGTTTTATTAGCCGGTTGTATTCAGATTGTCATTGGTCTTTTACGCGGTGGGTTTATAGCAAACTACATCCCGTCTAACGTGATCCAGGGATTACTTGCCTCCATTGGGATCATTCTTATCTTAAAACAAATTCCCCATGCCGTTGGGTTTGACGTAGATCCAGAAGAAGACTTTATTTTCTTTCAAAAAGATGGGGAAAACACTTTTTCTGAACTTTTGAATCTATTCAAATTCTTCTCTTGGGGTGCGGTTTTAATCGCCATTTCTTCTTTGGCGTTGATGGTGGGTTACGACAAAACCAAATGGAAACTTTTGAAATTTTTACCATCTCCGGTCCTTGTGATTCTCTTGGGGATATTCTTGAACGGTATCTTTCATACCTATATTCCAGAGTGGTATCTTTCCCAAAAACATTTAGTATCGATTCCCAATATCAAAAATTGGGAATCGGTGTTTTTCTTTCCTAATTTTTCAGCGATTGCAAACACCAAGGTTTGGTATTTTGCTGTCACAATTGCTTCCTTTGCCACTCTGGAAACACTACTCAATTTGGATGCAGTGGAAAGGATTGATCCACACAAAAGGCTCGCATCCCCTAACAGAGAACTTGTGGCTCAAGGCATAGGAAACTCACTTTCTGGTTTGATTGGAGGCCTTCCCATTACCTCTGTGATTGTTCGAAGTTCCGTAAATATCTATGCCGGGGCCGAATCCAAATTTTCCACGATCTTTCACGGAATTTTATTGTCTCTTAGTGTTGTTTTCTTTGGGTCCTTCTTAAATTTGATTCCCTTATCTTCTTTAGCTGTGATCTTAATTGTAACCGGTTTTAAACTCACGAATTTAAACATTTACCAATCAATCTACAAAAAGGGGATTTACCAATTCCTTCCTTTCATTGCAACTATTTTTGCCATTATTTTCACTGATCTTTTAACAGGAGTTCTGATTGGACTCTCTATCAGTTTTATTTTTATCCTAAAGAATAATTATAAAAATCCTTTCTCCGTAGAAACAGAAACCTTAAATATCGGAGAAACGGTAAGAATTGAATTACCAAACCAAGTTTCTTTTTTAAATAAAGCCTCTATCAAAGATACACTTTGGGCAATCCCGGAGAATTCCAAATTGATTGTGGATGCATCCAATTGTAATTTCATTGACCATGATATCTTAGAAGTTTTGGAAGAATTTAAAACAGTTGTTTCTGTTGAAAAGAAGATCCAATTAAATTTGATCGGACTAAAGGATTCTTATGAACTCAGTGATCAGGTTCAGTTCGTAAATATTTTAGACAAGGAAGCCCAACAAAAGCTGACTCCAGATGAAATCTTAGATTTTCTAAAACGAGGGAATGAAAGGTTTGTTAAAGGAAAATGGTCAGAAAAGTATTTCAAACATCAAGTCAATGCAACTGCCTTTGGTCAAAATCCCATTGCAGTAGTGTTGTCTTGTATTGATTCCAGAACAAGTCCTGAAATTATTTTTGATGCTGGTCTTGGAGATATCATTTCGATCCGCATTGCAGGAAATATCGTCAACGAGGAAATCCTAGGAAGTTTGGAGTTGTCTTGTGCAAAAATTGGAACAAAACTGATCGTTGTATTGGGACATTCCAATTGTGGAGCTGTTTCTAGTGCTCTTTATGCACTTCGTGAGGGAAATATTGCGAGCATTACAAACAAAATCCAAAAAGCAATTGATGAATCAGAAAAAATCATCCATCCCATTCAAAAAGAAAATGAACACATTTTTAATCATGTAGTGAAAGCAAATGTGAAAAATTCAATCCATGAAATCTTATCCAACAGTCCCTTCCTTTCAGAAAAAGTGAGTTCTAAAGAAATTAAAATAGTCTCAGGGTTTTATGATACTTCTTCTGGTGAGGTTCAGTTTTTCGAAACCGTTGAATAAGGTTTGAGTAGGGAAGAAGGGGAGTTAGGTCAATTTAACTCCCCGATCAAATCAGTCGAAAACTCAAGACAATATGCAGTGGTTCTCTCGAAAGTGACGGTTGCCTTGAGTCAGTTAGCAAATATCTATTTGTTTACAGGAACAAACAATGGTTTGTATACATTCCAATTCACATAGGCAATAAATGCGTTAGCAACAACAACAAAAATACCAACAGGCAATCCTTCTGGTGCAATCGTTAGGTGGACTAGAAAAATGTTGATAGCGACCGGTGCAATGACAATGGAAGCTAAAGGAACGAACCGGCCAGTCAGGAAAGCAATGGCTACCACAAGTTCTGTCACTTTAATCAGAGTCATTAAATACCCAGAAGCCTTGATTCCATCGTTAAATATTTTTAAATTTCCAGTCGTTTCTGGTTGTTCCACTAAATTAAAGAGGATCACGACGGAAGAAAACAAGAACAATGCTCCAAGCAAAATCCTAACAATTGTATACGCAATTTTCATACCATTTTCCTTCATATAAGTTTATTTCTGTTCTAGGACTTTCTAAGGATCACCCTAGTTTTCTGAATCATGAACAGAAACGATAAAAAGTCATCTCGTTTTCAAAGGATTCTAAATTTAAGGAAAACCTGCATTCTCCAAGTTTTAGGGATTTTTACAAACCTGGTGCAATAAACTCGTTGTTTGGTGGCATTGATAATCAGGTCTAACTATGAAATTTGGATTCCGATTTGTATTTACTTTGTTTTTTCTACTGATTCACTGTGTTTCTTCCTCTCAAACGGAACTTCCGCAGGAAGAAAGATCAGAAAAATCGCTACGTCTCCAATATGCACTCGAGCTCGAAACTAAAGTATTAAAAGTGGGTCCCGCTCAGGAAATCTCCATTGGACAATTTGCGCTCCAATCCTTTTCCAATTCCAGCTCACGTTTTTTTTCTGTAAGTTCTTTATCGCCTCTAAAATCAAATGAGCCACTGGAGCCCGGAGTCATTGTATTACGTAAGGTACAAGTAGACAGATCCTTGGAATTCGAAGAAGGAACGACTAAGTTCCATCATGCTACCTTTGCTTCTATCGTTGAATTTTTGGTGGTCAACCCATCAGGCGAACCACAGCGCATTTTAGGTCATTCTGAACAAATCACATCGAAAATCATTCCGTTCAGCTCGGAAGATACTGAGTCAAAAGATAAAATAGCCAATAGCATCCAATCTGCCGTGGAGGAAGGCTTAAAGCAGATTGTATCTTTGAAAGATTTTCCTTCTTTCTATAAAAGCCAGAATATGTTTCAAAAATGAGAGAGGTCTTGAAAACAAGTGTAACCCATGTGAGTGATCTAAAGTGTTACCGATGTGCCTTTCCATACACAAATTGGAACCACTAATGCGACATAATACTAATTATGGGAAGTAACATATTGCTTCATAATTAATAGTATTCCAAATCAAAATAATGCTTCAAAAGTAAAAGTATTCGAAGTAACATTCTGCCTCTTCTTTAAGTAAAGCAAACAAACACTCAAAGGGAGGTTCAAAATGGAGCTTACTTTGGACGAAAGACATGCAATCATTAAGATACTCTCGAGGAAGTACAGCCTTAGCTCGAAAAAACAAAAATCATATCTAGTCGATGAACTTGTTTATTTGTCTGGTTTTAATCGGACATATGCCACAAGAGTTCTCAGGCAATATGCAATCAACCCACAGAGACCGAAGTCCGTAAAGCGATCTGGACGAACCACTATTTATGGTGAAGACGTTAAAAAGGCTCTCGAGAAGATTTGGGTCATCATGGATTACATTTGTGGGAAAAGACTGGCACCTTTCCTACCTGAGATCATCTCCAAATTGGAATCATTTAAAGAGGTTGAATTTCCACTTTCAGTGAAAGAGAAACTCATGAGAATCAGTGCCTCAAGTATTGATCGTCTCTTGAAGGATGCAAAACGAAAACTCGGCAGGAAAGGATCCTCAACAACAAGGCATGGAAAATACTATCTAATCGATCAGATACCAATTAAAACATTCGCAGAATGGGATCATACGGTTCCAGGCTTTGTTCAGGTGGATCTGGTTGCTCATAATGGTGGTAATACCTATGGAGGGTTTTTATCGACTTTAAATGCAACAGATGTTTCTACTGGATGGACCACATGCACTCTCGTTAGAGATAAAACACAATTTCAAATGCTTAAAGCATTTATTAAAATGAAATCCTCGTTTCCTTTCCCATTGAAAGGATTTCATTCGGATAATGGCGCTGAGTTCATAAATGAAACTATTGTTGCGTTTAAAGAAAAATACAAACTAGAGTTCACCCGAGGAAGAGCGTATAAAAAAAATGATAATCCTCACATTGAGCAAAAGAATTACACCATTGTAAGAAGGAACACAGGTTACTTGCGATATGACAAACCCGAACATGCTGAAATTCTAAGGGAACTTTATCATAATCTCAATTTGTATGTGAATTACTTCCAACCCATTATGATTTTGTTGGAAAAACATAGAAAAGGGGCAAAGGCAATCAGGAAATATGATTATCCCAAAACTCCTTTCCAAAGATTGATAGAATCAAAGGAAATAGATAAGAAAACCAAACAAAAAGAAAAAGCTATCTACGAGACTTTAAATCCTGCAGATCTCAAAAGAAAAATCAATGAGTGTCAAAATCGATTGATTCACTTGGCTGCCCCACTCCGTGCTCCCAATGAAATTGTAAAAGTGCGTAGAAAGAAAATGATTACTCACACAATGAGTCCAAAAGAAAGAAATCATAATCTTAAAAATCCAAATCCATTTCTCGAAAAACAAAAATTCGAAGAATTAAGAAGAGCAGCAAAATTAATTTGGGAGCAACGAAAATAAACTTGATACAAAATCGAAAAGATAGGATAATCTTCGTTAACTTTGAATACCAAGGTTTTGAAGAAACAATTCTACGTTTGAGTGCTATTATTTTGGATCAAGTCGAGTAACTCACTGCATCACGTAATAATCTACTCGAAACTCTCGCCGTTGCATCATAGTAGATAGAATCTGAAATCAAAATAGTGCTCCAAAAGGAAACGCATTCGAATTAAAATTCTATCTCTTAATGTTTTTTTGAAGAGCTTTTGCCAAAGCTGCCAGTCCAATCAAAGTATCTTCGCAAGTTTGGCTTTCCCGAAAAAAACTCGGAGAGAAATGACTTTGAAAGTAGACCTTATTTTCCCTTGAATATGAGAATACGGTTATTATCAAAATCACTTACAAACAATTGTTTGCCGACCATATAGACTCCAAATGGATTTGAAAGGGTTCTGGCTGTTGGGTTAACTCCAGCAACTCCGGTCTGGCCATCGTCATTTGCAGTATTGTTCGTAAAATTACTTTGACCCAAAACTTTGTCTGCAGCCTGTCCGTTTATAGTAGGAATTGAATCCCAGATTAAAACCCGATGGTTGTATGCGTCACCTATAACCAACTGCACTCCGTTAGAAAAAACATTATAAACGCCACCTACCTGGAAACCACCGCCCGATGCGGTGGAGACTGCACTCTCCATAGAGGACTGACCCAAAACCAGATCCGCCGGTTGGCCGTTAGTCGTAGGAATCGTATTCCAGACCAACACTCTTCCGTTAAATGAATCCGCAACAAATAATCTGGTCCCATCTGACCAAACCCCACCGGGAGTTGAAAGAGAGCTTGCGGTTGGCGTGGGGCCTCCTCGGTTGGGATTGCACGAGGTGAAATCAGCCTGGCCAAGTACAACGTCGGCCGGAGTATGATTAGAAGTGGGGATTGTATTCCAAATCAAAACGCGATGATGTCCTTCATCAGCGACAAATAATTTACCATTGGCTGTGGAAACTCCCTCGCTTCCGGACAAATCCGTGCTCGAACAGGTGCCACCGCCGATCGTTGTAAGACCAGAAACACCTAACACAACATCAGCTGCTACGTTTGAGGTGGGTAACGAGTTATATATCAAATGACGGTTGTTAGTGGTGTCAGCGACAAATAATTTGTCATTGGAGGAAGCAACGTTCCAAAGGTATCTAAAAGATGTAGCCGTTGGGGGAATTGCAACAAAGGTAGAAATAAAATCCGTTTGTCCGATCACAAAATCTGCAGTAGCACCATTCAAACTAGGAATCTGATGATAACCCAAAATACGATGGTTTCTAGAATCGGATATATACAATTGATTACCACTGACCGTAACTGGTCCCGGTTGGTTCAAACTTGCTCCCGACAAAACAGAGTTTTTAGTCTCAAAATCGGGCTGGCCAATGACAATGTCAGCACTCTGGAAATTAGTGAATATAACAGCAGTTTTATTGGTTACACCTCCGCAATACGGCGTACTGTCTCGTAGAGTTTCTTTTAAAAATAAGATTTCCCAATATGTTTTACTTGCAGGGTCACAAGGATTCCCCAATTCCAAGGGAGAACAATCGCACAAACTGAGAAAAATCAGCAAAGCACTTAGAAATAAGCTAGTCTTAGATTTCAGAAACACTTTTATTTTATGATTCTCCATTGGTGCCAAAAGCAGTGAGAAAGTATTGGGAAAATCTCAGAACCAACCCCCTTAGGCTTTTCCCTAGTGTTTTCGACATTTTTGGAAATATTGAACACTAACCAACTATTGTCGCTCAAAAATATTTCCAAGAATGGCAAAAAATAACCAAAATCTATTTTTCGAAGTTTGCGGAAATCACCTCCTTGCAAAACATCCATTGCTTGAGTAAATACAAATACCTGCACCGCATTACTTGAGATTAACCGCTCGATCATGAGATTGAATTCTCTTTGCCGGTAAAAGAGACACTAAGGAGAATCAAGTGGCGTCAATCACCAAACCATTGATAGAATTATCTTTGAGCACCAGCTTTATCAATGATTTGGAAAACCGAGACTATTCAAAATATATTTTTTAATTCAGGTCAACTACTTCGTCTTTCAGTTTGTCTTTAAAATTTTATCCAAATACGTTGCCAAATTCCCGATGTGTTGTTTTCCACCTTCGATGGCACCATACTTTGCGTTCACTCGTTCCAGTTCAGCCTTACTTGAAAAAATTTGTTCCATGATGAGATGAGTTCCTTCCCCTGCTCCTTCAAATACAATTCGTGATTGGAAGTCGACATCCTCGTCGCCCTCTCCATCGCCAATATGTTTATAGGTAATGGAAAACGGTTTTTTGATCTCTATAAATTGAATTTTGTTTTTGTAGTTATGCCCGTCGGGACCATGCATTACAAAATCCCAGATTCCACCATTCGAAAAATCCAAACTATTGATGGTTAATGTAAAGCCATCGGGACCCCACCATTCCGTAAGGTGTTCCCCTTGCGACCAGACTTCAAAAAGTAAGTCAGCTGATACGTCAAAATATCTTTTATAAGTCACCTTGTTATTCGCCATAACTGTCTCTGTATTATTTTTTATCATGGGATCTCTCCATTTTTAGTTTCATTACATATCGATCCAGTTTGTCTAAACGTTTGGTCCATAGATTTCTGATTTCAATCATCCAATCTTCCATTTCCTTCATTCCTGATTGGTTCAGACTATAAATCCGTTTCTGCGCATCCTTTTTCATCTGAAGGACATTTGCTTCTTTTAGCACTTTCAAATGTTGCGAAATTGCAGGAGGACTCATTGGGAAATTTTGGCTGATTTCCGTGGAGGTCAGTTCCCCGTTTTTTGCCACGAGTCTCACAATATCCCTTCTCGTATCATCTGCTAAAGCAGCAAAAGCATTCATAAGCCATTAATTAATATATTACTTAATTAAGTCAATACTTAAATATAGTAAAAACAAATCTTTTGAAAAAAGTGAGTTGGAAGATATTGCAAAGAAACGAGGAATAAAATGAAAAATAAATGCAAACCGAGACTTTCCGTTGAAAGGAAGATCCGTGTCACCCTATGAACCAAACCAGCCACTGTTCAATTGGGTCATTTTTAGAATCACTATGATTCTAATTTTAAAAATCAAATTTCCTTTTTTATCACACATATGTTTTTTTTATTGCAAACAAATCCCAAACTGGTGTCATTCTCTGTCAGTTGCGAATTACGGAACAATGTTCTTATAACAAGGTTCGGACAAAATACTAAACGAGGAAACAGATGACAACATCACTTCTTAGAAATCCTTCCGTTGTGGTCATAGGTGCCGGGATGACTGGCATCCTACTAGCGATTGAATTAGAAAAAGCCGGAATCACGGACATTACCATACTAGAGAAAAAAAATGACTTAGGGGGCACTTGGAGAGAAAACACCTATCCGGGTGTTGCTTGTGACATTCCTGCTCATATGTATACTTATAGTTTTGAGCCAAATCCAGAATGGAGCCATCGTTTTGCCCATGGGGATGAAATCCAAGCCTACTTCAAGAAGGTCAGCGATAAATACAAAGTGACTCCTAAAATTCATTTCAATGAAGCAGTAAACGAAGCATCCTATAACAATGGAAAGTGGACCACCAAAACCAGCCAAGGGAAGACTTTCGTTTCTGATTTTTTAATTTCTGCAACCGGAATTTTGCATCATCCTGCAAGGCCGAATATCCCCGGCCTTGAATCTTTCCAAGGCAAATGTTTTCATACTGCTGAATGGGATCATTCAGTAGAATTAAAAGGAAAACGAATTGGTATCATTGGCACAGGGTCCACGGCTGCTCAAGTAATTCCTGAAATGATCAAAGTAGGGGAAAAAGTGTCTGTGTTTCAGAGAACTCCTCAATGGATTGTAAAAGTTCCTGATACCAACTATACTGAAGAAGACAAAAAAAAATGGAGGAAGGAACCTAATATTCTAAAACGATTCCACAAATGGTACACCTTTGCCGTTGAACAAACTTTCTCCAAAGCAGTGATTGGAAAAAAAATTCCTCATATGCTTATGAGTTTTCTTTGTAAACGGAATCTCCGAATTTCTGTTAAGGATCCAATTTTACGTGCAAAACTAACACCGAACTACCGGGTGGGTTGCAAACGAGTGATTGTAAACTCAACCTTCTATGATGCCATACAAAAACCTAATGCAGATTTGGTGACAGAAGGGATCGAGAAAATTACTGAGAAAGGAGTTGTCACTAAAGATGGAACACTGCACGAACTAGATGTATTAATCCTTGCGACTGGATTTCATCCCTTCAACTTTATGAGGCCTATGAACCTAACAGGGAAAGATGGAATTAGCATTGACTCCGTTTGGAAAAAGAAAGTCCAAGCTTACAGATCTTTATTCATTCCGCATTTTCCTAATTTTGTATTGATGCTCGGTCCCAATACTCCAATTGGAAATTTCTCTGTCATTGCCATGAGTGAAATACAAACTAAATACGTCATGAAAGTGATCCATGATTGGAGAAAAAAGAAATTTGACGAAATTGAAACCACAGAAGAGGCATTAAAACAATTTGCAGCTTATCTCAAAGCAGGAATGGGAAACACAGTCTGGCTCGGTGGTTGTCAAAGTTGGTATTTGGATCCAGATGGAGATCCTGCTATGTGGCCTTATACTTGGAGTCGTTGGGAGAAGGAAATGAAAACGCCTGATTACAAAGACTTTGCCTTAACAACTTTTTGATCTTCTAATCAATTCTAAACCTAAACAACATATTTTGCCGGTATTTAAAGCTAAATACCGGCTTTTTTATTTCCTCAACTTTAATTCAAATTTTTAAACTGACTTTTCCAGGCAGTACCTTCGAAAATTTCTTTTAGTGTCGGCTTAAATGAATCTATTTCTTCTGGAGAATTTTTTATTTTAGTAATTGTTTCCACACGTACTTGGCGAGTGTGTCCTCCGACCAAAGTAGTGAATACCACTTCGGCTGTATTATTCTCAATACCGGGTGCTATTTTCTTAGACAGTTCAAATTGATTTCCTTGTAAGTTTAAAGCATCATTAGCCAACATACAATAAATGATACCTAGGATAGTTATTTCATTTTCTTTGACTCTAAAGATCGATTTCTCGATAGAAGCGTCATCTAAAATTGCGTAGATATCAGCCGAATTATTGGATGTTTCGTTTAAGCGGTAAAACCCAGCTATAGCATAATCCCCTGGTTCCAAATTTAGAAATGTCACTTGATCTCGATTTTGCATTGCAGACTCAATCAAAGGCATTTCCGAATAATTCTTTTTATCCTTTGAAATTTTCAGTAAATACACTTTGGATGCAAATCGATCAGGAACAAACGGAAAAAAAATTGGAAACCCAATTTTCAAACTAACGGCCCCAGATTTGTTATTTATAGTATTCGTAGTTGGCTTTTTAACTGGAGTGACACACCCAATAAATGCAACCAAAGAACCTAACAAGAGAATGGTTTTTGAAATTTGTCTCATAGTCGCAACAAACTACTGGTTATGCGTTAGTTGTCAAGGACAAGACTTAATATTTTCTTTCTTTATGAAAACTGAATCATAATCATTCGTCTGTTTCGACAATCACGAGAAAAGGTAATTTGTTTCCATCCAATTGGTTGGTCAATCCCTCCAACCATTTTAATTCGACACCCACACAACCAGAAGTAGGTTTGTCTTCATTCCAAACATGAATAAAGATCATACTCCCCATTCCAGGAAGAGCCGGTTTTGTATTGTGTTCAATCACAACAAATAAATCGTAAATATAGGAATCTCCAAGGGGAACTGCCCCTTTTTCGTAGTGTGTAATCAATTGGTTGTAATTTTTGGACTTAGGGTGATCACTCCAGTAATGGTTTTTTCGAATTTGAGTGTATTCTAAATTTCGAATTATCTTTTTTTGTTTTCCAATGATTCTTTGGATGGGATAACTGCCTGCAGGAGTGGATCCGTCCCCTTCTCTTTTTTCTTCCCGAAGGATGAGTCCATTTCGCCCCAGTCGCACCGGTATTTTTTCGATCACTGCAGTCCATTCTCCCTCGTTTAGAGTGTAAAAATCCAAATGTCCTGTGGTTTCACCGGCTCTTGCGGTAACAAAAAGGATTTGTTCCGAGTTCCAAAGAGGTGATTCTGGCAAAGAATTTCCTTCACCGGCAAGGGGAAGTAGGCAAAAAAAAATGAGAAAACCAAAAAGAACAGTGATAGAATTGGGTTTATGGCACTGAAATTGCTTGAATTTTGGGGAGAAACCTAGGAAACGGGAAGAAAATGTTAGGGATTTCGGAGAGTCGATGGACTTCAAAACTCAGGTTCGATTCGGATGGCTCCCCCTGCTGGGCTCGAACCAGCGACCCAATGATTAACAGTCATTTGCTCTACCGACTGAGCTAAAGGGGAATCTCGAATCTGTGACCATGCTACGTAGGAAGGTCGCTAGGTCAACGAAAAAAAACAATTAGAGCCAACAGAAATTTTGAAAAAATTCTAAGAATTCCGGCTTCCTAGCTTTAAAAAATGGATGTTTCTAACGAAAGAACCCTTCATTGTGACATAATCCTCTCCGCTCCTGGTAGAGGAAAAAATAGAAATTGTATATGTTGTTGTAGATGGGGTCTGCATGAAAATTGAGAGGCATTTTACCAAAGGGAATCAGGGTCTATACCCGAATCTTACTTGGGTCCGTAAGGATTCTAAAATTACGAATACGGACGGGTCCGTTGTATTTGAGGCTAACGGAGTCGAAGTTCCGGATTTTTGGTCGCAAGTAGCAACAGATATCCTCGCGCAGAAATACTTTCGCCGGAAAGGTGTTCCCAAATATCTGAAGAAAGTTGCAGAAAAAGGCATTCCGGAATGGTTACAACGTTCGGTTCCTGACGATGAAAAACTCTCCGCTCTCAATCCCGAAGATCGTTTTGTAGGAGAATCTGATTCCAAACAAGTGTTCCACCGCCTTGCGGGATGTTGGACATACTGGGGTTACAAACACGGTTATTTTACTGATGAAGACAGTGCTCGTGTCTTCTATGAAGAAGTTATTTTTATGCTCGCAAGCCAAATGGCTGCACCCAATTCCCCACAGTGGTTCAATACTGGTCTCCACTGGGCTTATGGAATTGATGGAAAGTCACAAGGACATTATTATGTGGATCCAAAATCGGGAAAATTGGTAAGATCCGCCTCTTCTTACGAACACCCGCAACCCCATGCATGTTTCATCCAATCAGTGGATGACGATTTAGTGAATGAAGGGGGTATCATGGACCTTTGGGTTCGTGAAGCTCGCCTTTTCAAATACGGATCGGGAACAGGAACCAATTTCTCGAACTTACGAGCTGCCAATGAATCTCTTTCTGGTGGTGGTAAAAGTTCCGGCCTTATGTCTTTCCTTAAAATTGGGGACAGAGCTGCAGGTGCGATCAAATCAGGAGGAACCACTCGTCGAGCGGCGAAGATGGTTTGTCTTGATATGGACCATCCAGACATCGAAGAATTCATTGATTGGAAAGTTCAAGAAGAGAAAAAAGTGGCATCCCTTGTTACGGGATCCATCTTAAACAACCGTCTCTTAAACGATATTATGAGTACCTGTACTTCCGCCAAACAAACACTTGGTGAAGCAGCTTACGACCCAACTGCCAATTTAGATCTCAAAAAAGCGATCCAAAAAGCAAGAAAAGCATTTGTTCCAGACAACTACATCAAACGAGTGATTGACCTCTCCAGACAAGGATACAAAGACCTACTCTTTGAAGAGTTGACCACTGATTGGCAGTCCGAAGCATACAATACAGTTTCCGGACAAAACTCCAATAACTCAGTGCGAATCACAAATGAATTTATGGAAGCAGTCGAAAAGGATCTCCCTTTCCACCTTTACAATAGGACAGAAAAGGAAAAAGCGAAGGCACAAAACCGAGATGCAAAACCGGCAAAAACATTACGCGCACGTGACCTTTGGGAAAGAATTGCGAATGCTGCTTGGAATTCTGCAGACCCAGGAACCCAGTATCACAGCACAATCAATGAATGGCATACTTGTCCTGAAGACGGTGCCATCAATGCCTCGAATCCATGTTCTGAGTATATGTTCCTCGACAACACAGCTTGTAACTTGGCATCGGCAAACCTTGTAAAATTTTTAAAAGAAGACGGAACCTTTGATGTAGAAGGATATCGCTACTTAAACAAAGTGTGGACCATCATCCTAGAAGTGTCTGTGCTTATGGCTCAGTTCCCTTCCAAAGAAATTGCAGAACTATCATACAAGTTCAGAACTTTAGGTTTAGGTTATGCGAACCTTGGTTCCCTTCTTATGATCATGGGAATTCCTTATGATTCACAAGAAGCGATGGCAGTCACTGGTGCGATTTCTTCTATCATGCATATGTCTTCGTATGCAACTTCGGCAGAGATGGCAAAGGAACTCGGACCATTTGTTGGATACGAAAAAAACAAAGACCATATGCTCCGAGTGATTCGTAACCATAGACGTGCCGCTTACAATGCACCAAAAGAAGAATACGAAGGCCTTACCATCACTCCAGTGGGAATCAATCCTTCGTTTCTTCCTTCTTACCTACTCGAAGCAGCAAAAGAAGATTCCGATAGAGCTTTAGAACTGGGAGAATTGTATGGGTACCGCAACGCACAGGTAACTGTGATTGCTCCTACAGGAACCATTGGTCTTGTCATGGACTGTGATACGACTGGAATTGAACCAGACTTTGCTCTAGTGAAATACAAAAAATTGGCTGGTGGTGGATATTTTAAAATCATCAACCAATCAGTACCTGCTGCATTGAAAAAACTTGGTTATAGCCAAGCGGAACAAGATGCGATCGTAAACTATTGTAAAGGCCATGCCACTTTCAACGGAGCACCTGGTGTCAATACCGCTCGTTTGAAAGAGAAAGGTTTTACAGAAGATGTACTGGAAAAACTCGAAAAACAACTTCCCTTTGTTTTTGATGTCCAATTTGCATTCAACAAATTTACGTTAGGCGAAGATTTCCTTTCCAAAACATTGGGAATTGATCCATCTGTTTATAACTCCATGGGTTTTAACCTTTTGGAAACACTAGGTTTTTCTGCAGATGAAATCTCCCAAGCAAACGATTATGTTTGCGGAACGATGACAATCGAAAACGCACCATTCATCAAAGAGAAGGATCTGGCTGTTTTTGATTGTGCAAACAAATGTGGGAAATACGGAAAACGATTTTTATCTTATCAATCACATATCCGAATTATGGCTGCGGCACAACCATTCATTTCGGGGGCTATCTCCAAAACGATCAACCTTCCCGAAGAGGCAACCATTGAGGATGTGAAAAACGCATACCTAATGTCTTGGAAAGTGATGATCAAAGCAAATGCGCTTTACCGTGACGGATCGAAACTTTCACAACCACTTAACTCCGTATTTCAGTTGTTAAGTGCTGTAGGTGAAGAAGACGAAGAACTACAAACTTCTTCTGCTCCAAAAACGGTAACTGAAGTGGCAGAAAAACTTGTGTATAAATACATTGCGGAAAGGAGAAAACTCCCACACCGTCGTGCAGGTTATACCCAAAAAGCTATGGTGGGTGGACACAAAGTATATCTTCGCACAGGTGAATACGAAGATGGCCAACTCGGTGAAATCTTTATCGATATGCATAAAGAAGGAGCGGCTTTCCGTTCTCTTATGAATGCATTTGCCATTGCAATTTCTCTTGGTCTCCAACACGGAGTTCCGTTAGAAGAATTTGTAGAAGCATTTACATTCTTCAAATTTGAACCAAACGGAATGGTTTCAGGCAATCCACACATAAAGATGTCAACCTCAGTGATCGATTACATCTTTAGAGAACTTGCCATTACTTACCTTGGTAGATACGACTTGGCACAAGTATCTCCCGAAGATCTAAGAACTGACGAAGTTGGAAGGAAGGCAGAACCGAGCAAAGATCTAGTGGGAAAGCAGGAAAGTAGTGGGCTAAGAGTTCCACTACATGTGGCACCCATTTCTATGAAATCGGTATTGGAAGAAAAACCTGAACCGGTAGCTGTAGCAGGTGGCACTCAACCGACTGCTGCACAATCAGCAGCGGCAACTCTGAAAATCATCGCGGAAGCCAGAACCAAAGGTTATACAGGTGATTCCTGTACAGAATGTGGTTCCTTCCAAATGGTTCGTAACGGAGCTTGCCTGAAGTGTATCTCATGCGGATCCACTACAGGTTGTTCCTAATAACCAAACCTGATCATAGCCAAACTTCGATTTAAGATAGGAGTTTGGTTTTTAGAAATTAGAAAGAGATCCCAAATGGGGTCTCTTTTTTTATCTACTGATTTTTCCTATCGAAATGACTGGAGGACCTAGTATTTTTTAGAAGTGGAAATACAATTTTTATGTATCGAATCGATAACTCAGAGTTAGAATGGAAAATTTAAGGAACGGGTGCCGGTTCGATAGCAGATTCTTCCGCTTTTGGTGCCGGACCACCTAACTGGTTCAAATTGGGAAGATCAACCTTAGGAGATGAGAATGTCCCTCTAATTGGGATACAAGTTTTTCCCCCTTCCTGAGGAAGGAGTGCGACCATACCAACTAAGTCTTGACGTTCTTGAGCAAATTTTTCCGTGAGAGTAAAACAAACCTTTAAATCTAATTGAGAGAAGGCTAAGTTATCGGAGAGACGAACCACACCTTGGAATTGGAATTTAGCGAGCGAAGATTCTAAAATACCACGCTCCAAAAGTAACTTACCTGAGCGTATTTTAAAAACCAGATTTGCCTTCCGAATGTCAGTTCCTTTTAAACTTCCTAAAAATGGGATCTCCGAAGATTCTTTGATTTTTCCACCAGCTAAATCAATCTCCCCTTCTCCATTCCATTTAGTAATTTTATCATCAATCGGAGAAAGTCGTAGTGGAATGTCCAAAGTTTGAATGTTCGCTGCCCACTCACTGCCTTCAAAACTAAAATATCCAATGTTAGCATCCCCATCCAAGCGGGATTGGAGCAGACCAAAAAGTGAAACACCCAAACTAATTTCTTCAGCTTTAATCGATGTACCTGAAGGGAAACTGGCGACAAAACTATCAAAAGACTTTCTTCCAATCATTGGGAAATGGATTTCTTTCGCATCCATAAAGATTCCAGTTTCTTTTCCTGTTTTGATTAAGATCGAACGAACAATTTCATTAAGTGGAAATATAAATATAGTAAATACTAGAAAAGAAACAAAAGCGATGGCAACGAGCGTAAACACTTGTTTGCGATTGACCTTCGTATGTTCCTCATCACCATCTTCATCAAACAATTCACCGTCGTCTTCCAACAGGCTTTCTTGAACTTCTTGGTCTTCTTCGTTGAGGAAATCGTCTTCTAATTCGTTTTGTTTTGACATACTATTTCCCTTTCGATAAACGGCTATATGATGAAACTTTTAAATTCACATCATAAATTTCTTTTTCAGCAAATGGCTTTCGAAAACTGAGTAAGTCTACCTTTGCTTGAATTTGTTTATTCTTTTCAATATCATAAACAAGTTTAATAATGTCCTGCAACAAAACAGAACGAAAGGATACATCAATCGTAATTTTGTTATAATCTTTTTGGATAACGTTGCTTGTATCCTTCATGGTTTGGACTTTGTCTTTTAAGTTGTAACGAATTAGAATTTGATCCAATTTCGAATACATCACACTGACATCTTCTTCACTTCCACCAGACTGTAAACCGCGCAGATAGTTATACTCACGGATCACTCGATCAAGTTCCGTTGCCTGAGATCTAGTTTCGAAAATTTCTTCCGTGAGACTATTTCTCAAATCAGAAAATAAAGTAATAATTGTATAAATTCCAAGAAGAGCCACAAAACTGATGAGTCCAGTGACTAAAACACGTTCTCGATCATTTAGCCTGTCAAACATTATGGTTCATCCTTAGGAGTCACAACATCCATTTTGATTTTAAAACTGACTTTGAATTTGTTTACTCCAGTGATCAGTCTTTTGTTTTGAATTTGTATATTGGTAAATTTTTCAGATTTCTCTAAAGCTGATTGGATGGTTCCAATTTCTCCAAATTCATTCACACGCCCATAAATTTGGATTTCCTTTTCTTCGAAATTGAACTGATCCAAAATAAAAGGTAATACCTCTGGGGAAGGAAATTGTTCAGTGGCTTCGTTCAAAACATCCAAAACACTTTCCTGGGAAAGGAACAAACGATAGATTTCCGTTTTCTTTCGTTCTGCTTTTAGTTTGTCAGAGGCGAGCTTCAGCGGATCCTCATCCTCTCCCAGCTCTCCACCAATCCCATTTTTGTATTTTTCTAGTAAGACCAGTTTGTTAGCAGTTATTTTTCTTTTATCTAAAACAATTCCAATCAAGAACACTCCGAATAAAAGAACCAAAGAAATGCTTACGAGAATTAGGTGGGGTTTGAAAGCGGATAATTTAAATCGGTTGGTGTGGATTTTTTTTGCAAACCCAGTTTCCAAAAAGTTAACTTTATTTCTCGATTCAAAATGAGTTCCAGTCGCTACAGCGGTGACAAAACTCGGATCATTAATTCCTAAAAATTCATATCGACCAGTTTTGATTCCTAACTTTTCTTCCAAATAAGCAGTGAGACCTGGATACAGACTGGCCCCACCAGATAACAAAATGATACTTGGTCTTTCCGTTTCAGGAAGAGAAAAAATACTATTTTCTACTTCGTGAATGAGTTGATCCATCTTTGCCAAAATAAACTTTCGAAGCGTTTTCCACTGAATCGCACTAATATGGAATTTGGATAAGAAGTTCGTTTCTTCCGACTTTTCGATCGTGTCAAAAAGAAAGCCGACTGGGAGAGATTCTTTTAATGCCCTTGCATCCTCTAATTCAATTTTTAGCAGATTTGCAATTTCCAAACTTACATCTTCACCACCAATATATATTTGGCGAGTATGGCGTAGTTTCCCTTCAAAGAGAACATTGAGAATGCTATATTTTCCACCCAAATCCAATTGCAGTATAGTTTGCTCTGCGAGTAACAATGGATAGTTTTTTGTCACTAGAGAAGAAAGAGCAAAAGAGTCCAGAGACAAACAAGATAAGGAAAGATCTCCCTTAGCAAATGGTTTTAATGCCCGAAGTAATTCAGAATGATGGACATTAAAAGAAATGACTTCTGAGTTTTCTTTATTCGATCTCCAAGTTTTACCAATGACTTCCAATTCCTCCATAGGATAAGGAACTAAATTTTCTACTTCAAATGGTAATACTTCTTGGATGGCTTTTTCGGAAACCAAAGGTACGGTGAGATCTCGAACAAAAAGATTGTGGATTCCCAGGTTGAGAAGGAATCTGTTTTCTTCTGGAAAAAAACTTTGAATGAAACGAATGATATTATATTCGAAGGGATCTCCCTCGGATTCGTCCAGTTCCACCACGGGAAGGCTCTCCGTTCGAAGGATCACTACTTTGCCGAGTACCTTTTTAAAAAGTACTCCTTTTAGAAACGTCGAACCATAATCGATAGCTAGGTATTGGTCAAATGATAACATAATTAATCTTCAGTATAGTATAACATTTGGTTGTTGGTAAGGTCAAAAAGACCTGATACCTTTCGAACCACTTTATCCTTTATAATCCCAACCCCTGTGATTTTATAAACTTCGCCTTTGGTTTTGATACGTCCACCAGAGACATCCGTTCCCTCTCCAGCCAATTCTTTATACAGAGTGAGGTCCCCTGTTGTTTTGACTTGGAATTCAGGTTCTGTCTCCAGATCTTTCAATTCTTTAATATAGCCTCCTTTCTGCAACTTGAGTTTCAAAATTTTCATGGCGGCTTGTTTGGTCATAAAGTCGGAAAGGGATATTAAGACAAAATAGGGCGCAGTGTTGATATTGATCCGGTCATCATAGGAATCACCCGCAGGCAAGTAGGCAGTAATATTATTCGAGAGCACATAATCCTTATCGGAACGAAGAGCTCTCTCCTCTTCAGTCATAAAGTCCTTAGAATTATTTTTGTCGTAGTCCTTGGGTTTTAAGCTTTCATAGACGACCGCCCGATCAAATCCCTTCACATTTAGGAGCTCCGAGAGGGAATAAAACGGGGCATTTTTGATTTTCCTTGGTGGCGAAAGCCGATTGTAGTAATACTGTTCGGCACCCCCTCCGGTTTCTTGGTGGTTTTCATCAATCCAATCCAGAATTGGAAAAATCATTTCTCGTTTTAATGCAAATTGGTAAAAAAGCCGGGTTACCATCTCAATCGTCCTTTGATTCGGCTGGTCATCGTAAATTTTCACAAGGGAATTGATGTTTATCTTTCCATCTTCCGGACTCATTGTGTAATAGATGACACCACCCCCGAGAGGAATCGGAGGCGGATCCATGGCCAACCCCGACTGATAGAGCACCTCTTCCGGGATTTTCTTTAGAGCACCAACGGCACCCATAAACCCCGCTTTCGCAAGCATATGAGCCCGAAATCCATCTGCTTGGGAACGAGCCACTCTGTATTCTGTAGCCGCGTCTTCAAAGAATTTGGAAGCCGTAAACATTGAAGCGGTACCAATGGCCATCACAAGGAGATAGACCATAAACCCCTTTTTTGCTTTTTTATTTGTAGAGGATAACCGGATGCGCAAGCGATTCATATTTAACAAAGGTAGTCCCCACTAGTGATATAATTTCAAATCGAATCAATCTTGGAATTTTTTTTGTTGTTCGGGAATTCCAATCATCTACCCATTTGTCTCCACGTTCTGAAAATTTCATTTGAAAACTTTTTACATTCTCAAGTAAGACGTGCTCTACACCGCCTTGCGTAGGAAAAGTATCAATCATTTCATCTTCTCTCCGAATGAGATAGGACAAACCGTCCATTTTAGGATTCGGCATTTTCCGAAGATAAAAAGAAACTTCCCGAACCGACGCCTGCCCTTCTTCTTCTGAATTCGGATTAGCCGATGCAAAAACAATTCGATCGTTTCTTGTCCCAGTCACACCTTCTTGTTTACCAACAAACAAAATCCTTTTTTGATTATCAATAAAGTACGTGCGGGCTAACGTTCCACGAATATTCTCCATTGCATAAAGAATATCTTTTCGATTAGCTCCTTTATTTGATGCACCTTTTTTCGAAATTTTATTGGCTGTATAAAAAACAGAAAAAATTCCAGTAAAAATCACAGCCATAATCATCACAACAATGGAAATCTCCACCAAAGTGAAACCATGTCTAGACCGGCGCATTACAAACATTAGTATTTAGTGCTCCTAAATGTTTCTACGCTATAGGTTTCTTTTTTATTTCCTTCCGTATAGAAAATCGATACTTTAACACGGAATACCTTGAGTACCCCGCCTGTCTCAAAACTCTTTTTCTGTCCTCTTTTTTTCATCAAATCGCTAAAACCGACATCTTTATCACCTAACATATCCTTTGGTGCTTTTTTACGAAGGTCCTCTGCATTCGGCCCGCCTGCCAATTTCAAAAGGTCCATTTCCTCTTCTTTGATTTCTGTTTCAAAGGTATAACCAGGGAAGGCCTCAATTGATCCCCGCGAAGTATCGGTTTGCATGGTGGTGGATGAGTCTACTTGTGCCATTTTGATTTTTGCTAAATGTACCGCATTGGCAAGTAAAACCGCCTTTTTCTGATAAGAGATTCCTTCAGCAATTAAGGAATAGGTGTAGGTCATCACCATTGCGGCCATAGCCATCGCGATAGTCACTTCAAAGAGAGTAAAGGCTAAACGGACTTTGTTATTTAGGTTGGGTTTTTGCATTGGAGTCCACCTGTTCATCTCGTTCGTCAAGTCCATAAGATATCTTTTGAATGGAATTCGTTTCGGGTTCTGGAAAGTATTCTGTTTTATGAATTTTAATTTTTCCACCATAACGGTAGATTTGAATGGTTCTTTTGATCTCTGTATCAGAACCTACATATAATAATAAATCTGTAGTTGTACCTTGCGGAGTGAAAACAATTCGGATCTTTCCTTCCGATCTGGGTTTGCCACCTAAGTCGCGTACACTCACAATTTTTGAATAAAAAGGAAGTGTAACTTTCTTTAAGATTGCTTCTTCTTCTAAACCACCTTCTTCTCTTTTTAAAAGAAAAAATTGGTAATCTCTTTTTTCAAAGTCATATTGAAATAGGACTGCTTGATTGGTTAATTGTGCTTTGTTATATCCGAATTTAAAAGATTCCTGCAGTTTTACTGCAATGTCTTCTGTAGAAGGAATGATGAGGTTGCGGAGAGTTCCTCCAACGATCACCATGATAAGCCCAAGAATGGATATTACAACGACGATCTCAATCAAAGTGAGACCATCGCGTAACTTCCGTTTCATTTTCAAAACAGATCTTTTATCGGAAGGCTGCCGGGTAATCATCCGGTGAAAGGATATTAAAATCTTTACCTTTTCCTTCTCCACCTTCTTTTTTATCATCACCTAAAGTAAGAATTTGAGGAACGGCTCCTTCAAACTTCAAGACATATGGTGTTTTCCACGGATCTTTCAGAACTGCCTTTTCACGAATGATAGGTTCGTAATCATCGCCAATTTTATCGTCATCTGGCTTTTCAATGAGAGCTTGTAAACCTTGTTCTTCCGAAGGGTATTTGTCATACACTTCTAAATAACGTTCCAGCGCAGTCTTTAAGACGGCACTATCGTTTTTCAGCTTCAATTTTTTTTCGCCTTCACCCCGGTTTCCAATACTGGAGTAAAGAATTGCCATGAGTGATCCTAAGATGAGCATTACCACTGTAATCTCAATTAAGGTGAGTCCCTCGCGAATCTTTCTGTGTTTCCCTTTAGTTTTCATAAACTCTACATCCCCTGGATTTCTTGAGTTAGTTTGTACATTGGCGTCATAATTGCCGCCATAATGGTAAAAATAATTCCACCCATTACAATGATCATCATTGGTTCTAACGATTGGGTCAAAGATTTTATTGCCGTGTCGACCTCGGATTCATAGATTTCCGAAAGTTTATTCATCATTTCGGGAACTTTATCGGATGCTTCTCCGGCACTGAGCATCCCAAGCACCATCTGGGGAAGGACTTGCGAACCTTGTAAGGAATCCGAAAGTTTCCCACCTTCTTTGATTTTAATAATAGCACTTTCAATCTCTTCTTTAAAAACCGTGTGTCCAACAACATCTGAAACAATATTCAAAGACACAATGAGCGGAACCCGGTTCATCAGAAGAATGGATAGGTTCCTTGCAAAATTAGAAACAAGGATTTTACGCAGTAAGGTTCCGATCACGGGTAACTTCAAAAGGAATTTATCCCAAGTTTTTTTCCCTTCCCCAGAACTTTTCCATTTCATAAATCCGAGAAGTCCCCCAGCAATCGCTCCTAAAATAAAAAACCAATAGTTTGTGAGCACATACGACAGAAAGATAACTCCTCTTGTTAAGAGAGGAAGTTTAGCATCGAAAGAGGCAAACAACTGTTCAATTTGTGGAATTACCACAACTAGTAAAAAGATGGAAACACCTAAGGACAGTAGCCCCATAATCATGGGATAAATCATTGCTACTTGCACTTTTGATTTTAACTCCGAAGATTTTTCTTCCAACTCCGCTAACCTGTGCAAAGTATCTTCATAATTTCCGGTGGATTCCCCCACAGAAATCAAACTGGGATACTGGTCAGGGAAAACGGTTTTGTGTTTTTTCATGGACTCAGAAAGGCTCATTCCTTCTGTGATGTCCGCACGCATTTCAATTAAAACTTTTTTGAAATAGATATTTTCGACTTGGTCAATGATTGAGAGTAAACATTTATCGAGTGGGATTCCCGCACCGATGAGAGTTCCCAATTGTTTACAAAACAATCCTACTTCCTTTCTGGGAATTCGATATAATAACTTAGATAAAAACGGAAAGAGTTCTCTTTCTTCTTTTTCGCGGTCTTCTTGGATGGAACGAACGTAGAGTCCTTTCGCCTTGAGTTTGTTACGTGCCGCTTGAAGATTAGGTGCATCAATGATGTTTTTTTCTTCTTTGCCCTTTCGGTTAAATGCAACGTAAGTAAAGAGTGGCATAAATATTAAGACACCCGAAGGACTTCTTCTGGAGTTGTGACACCTTCAATCACTTTGTATTTGCCGTACTCTTGCAGAGTAGAAAGTCCATTTTTCAAAGCAAGTTCTTTGATTCGATTAGAATCAGCACCCTGTAAAATTGCTTTTTTGATTTCATCATTCATTATGAGAAGTTCATACAATCCAGTTCGCCCTTTGTATCCAGAGTTTAGACAGGAAGAACAACCTTTCCCGCGGTAAAGGACCCCGTTTTTTAATTCTTTTCTGGATATGCCAAGACCAGCCAAATCTTTGTCTGTTGGTTTGTAACTTGTTTTGCAATCTTTGCAAATAACCCGAACAAGTCTTTGGGCCATGAACCCAAGAACGGAACTTGTAATCAAATATGGTTCAATTCCCATATCCACAAGTCGTGTGACAGCAGCAGAGGCATCATTGGTATGCAGAGTGGAAAATACTAAGTGACCGGTAAGGGAAGCTTGGATGGCAATCCTTGCCGTTTCCTCATCGCGGATCTCCCCTACCATTACCACATCCGGATCCTGACGAAGGATAGAACGTAGCCCTGCAGCAAAGGTCAGTCCAATTTTATCGTTCATCTGCATTTGGGAAATCCCATCCATTTGGTATTCCACTGGATCTTCGCAAGTGATGATATTTCTCTCTTCTGTATTGATTTCGGAAAGTGCCGAATAGAGAGTAGTCGATTTACCAGAACCCGTCGGCCCCGTTACTAAAATAATCCCATAAGGTTTATAAATGAGTTCTTTAAAATCTTTTAGGATTTCTTTATTAAAACCCATAGTTTCAATCGAATACTTTTGGTCAGTTTTATTCAAAATCCGCATTACGATCCGTTCCCCAAATTGACAAGGAATGATGGAAACCCGAACGTCTACATCCTTTCCCGCTAACCGAAGTTTGATCCTACCATCTTGCGGTAGACGGTTTTCCGCAATGTTCAAATTTGACATGATTTTGATACGAGTGGAAATTCCCGCCAAATATGATTTAGGTGGACTTAGGACTTTTTGCAAAACCCCATCCACTCGATAACGAACAACTACTGATTTTTCAAAGGGTTCTACGTGAATGTCCGAAGCTCTTTCTGATACAGCCTGTGATAAAATGACGTTCACCATTTTAATGATAGGAGCTTCGTTCGAAAGATCTAAAGCATCAGATTCAAAGGCATCAGAAAGATCACCGAAACTCCCATCCATTTCATCCATCATCTCTTTGGCTTCGGCAGTTGTTTTGTCGAACTGAGAGTGGATGATCCTCATGATTTCGTTTTCTGTGGCGAGAACGAACTGGATTTCATATCCTTTTAGAAAGGAACGCATGTCATCCATGGGATGTAGGTCGGTCGGGTCAGAAGTGGCAACAATCACTTTTTTGCCTTTGACAGAAACAGGAACTATTTTGGAACGTTGAACCAGTTTAAAGGGAATTTTCCCAAATACTTCTTCACTTGCAACAAACTCAAGTTTGTCGAAAAACTCCATTCGATGGAGTTTTGATAAGGCTTTTAGAATGTCAGTTTCGGAGGCGAGACCTTTTTTCTGAATGATATGAGTGATGGGAAGATTTGTTTTTTCCTGCTGTTTAGAAATATCTTCGAGATCCTTTAAGGTAAGGATCCCATCTTCCAATAAAATTTGACCTAAACTCTTTCTCATCGCAGTTTCTTTTCTCGTTCGTCGACCATCCTTTCTTGTTCATTTTTCTTTTGGATGGTGATACGATCCGATTTGTCACGATCGTCTAGAATATGCGGTGTTAAAAACACCATCAAATTGGTCTTACGATTTTGATTGGTGGTTCTACGAAAAAGTGTTCCAAGAAGGGGAATCTCACCAAGAATGGGGATCTTTTGCACTTTCTTTTGTTTGTCATTGGAGAGGAGTCCTCCAATCACAATGGTTTGGATATTGTCCACAACGATGGTTGTTTTGATATCTCGTTTATTGAAAGTGGGGTTTCCACCCGTTGCTTCCGAAGAAATCCCAGCTACGTTTTTTATCTCTTGGTAAAGATCTAAAGTGATACGATTGTTTTTATTGATATGGGGAGTGAACTTAAGTTTAATCCCTGTGGGGCGGTATTCAAAGTTTGCCACTGTCACGGCATTGTCCCCACCAAGACCCGCGTTACGGTTTTGAGTTCGAACCGGAACATCTTGCCCCACATTGATTTCCGCTTCTTGGTTGTCTAAGGTCAGAATCTGTGGAGCAGACAATACGTTAAAATTTTCATTGGTCGAGTTGGCATTCAAAATACCAATGATTTGTTGGCCCCCACGGCGAATGAAACCAAGGGAAAAACCAGAAAGAGTGTTTACGTTGGTAGGACGACCATTTTTATCAATCACACCCCCTTGTGCCGCAAGACCTGTGTTAAATTGTCCGTAAGCCAATTCTTGGTAACGCCAATCGATACCAAAGTCATTTAAATCAGTAGAACTAAGTTCCACAATAAGAACTTCGAGTAACACCTGTTTTCTGGGCGTATCCAGGATTTTAATAATCTTTTTAATTTCTTCCCATTCTTGCGGAGTCGCTGTCACAATGAGTGAGTTGGATTCTTTGTGAGCCACAGCTTTGATTTTATCTTGTTTTCCAGGTATTTTTGCAGGTTGGGCCACTGGTTGAGGTGGGGCTGCCGGTTTGCCATCGGGACCCGGTTCTCCCGGAGGACCCTGGGCCGGTGCTGTAGGACCGTCCGGCATATCCAACTTTACTAAAATGGCTGCCAACTTTTCTGCTTCATTGTATTCCAAAGTATAAATATGAATGTCTCCAGCAGAGGAAATGGAACCGGGGCCATCAGCACGAACATCCAAATTGTCAACTAACTTGAGTAATTTGTTAATGTCCGATGTGGATCCAGAAAAAATCAGAGTGTTTTGATTTTTCGGAATTATGATGTCTGTATCGGGAGATGTGACCCGTTTTAATATTGGTTCAAGTTCCACCGCATTCGAAAATTCTAAGGGAACAATTTGAGTGATGGTTTTGTTTAATGCAACATCGGACTCAGAGACAGGATCCTTTCCGATACGCACAATCTGCGACTTGGCTAGAGCATCTTTGATTTTTACAACTTTGATGAGATCGTTTTCTTCGATCAGGCCAAACCCTTGCGTTTCTAAAACAGATTTCATAAATCCGAAAGCATCTTCAATTTTCACTCGTTTTTGAGAGATGATCGTGATCTTCTTTCCTTTCACAGCATCATCAATGAGAATGTTTCGTTTGATGATCGCACTCATTCCCATAAGGAAGTCTTTGAGTTCTGTGTCCCTCCAATCTGCAGTAAAACTTGCAGGTTCTGGGGAAGATTTGGCCTTTGGTTTTCCTTTCTCTTGAGAAAAGCTAGGAGTGACAAATACGTAGAGGCAAATACTTAATACTAATAAAGGAAGACGATTTCTCATTTTAATTCCGAATGATAAATTCATATGTGATTATTTTGCCTTGTCTCTCTAAATCCACTGTAATTTTCGGAGCTTGTTTGATCGAACCCCAAATTTCCAACATTTTCTCTGTTTCGTTGAGTGGCATTCCATTGACTCTTTTGATGATATCCCCACCGCGTGCACCGAGAGAATAAAACACATGGTCTTTTGCCACCTGATAGATCTTGTAACCCTCGATCTTTCCGTCTACCAAATGCGGGCCAAACCTTGCATTTTTATAGATAGTGTTCGGGTCTTTCAGTTTGCGATTCACATCCTCACGGGAAAGAACTTTTTGCACCGTTTGACTGGAAGGTCCTAAATTGGAAACGGCAGCAGCATCTTTCGGACGGATTCGTTCTTTGGCCTGGGCAGGTGTTTCGCCAATATTGACTCGGAGGCTTAAACCCCCTTTTTTCAATACCACATAGTGTTGTTCGATGGTTTGTACTTTATAACCACCCACCATTTCACCAGTTCCATACTCTTCCGAATCGTTATTTTGTTTTTCCCGGATGGTCACCCGAGCAAAAGACCAATGCCCAGAAAGAGTACCCGTAATCAACATTTGGTCATCGTCTCCATTATCTTGTGCAATCTCTGGATCAAGAGGCGAACCATCTGCTCCCCGTTTGGTGGTATCATTGGGATCAAATACCTGTCCCCTGATGAGATTGCCTGTGACGATATCTTCATAGGTACTTACAGCCAAAATGACTTCTTGGCGCATCTGTTTGGGTCGGGTATTTCCGGCTACACTGAGCCCTGTTTCGGTAGAAAACAAAAGCAGGAGTACGAGTTTCAACAAATAGGCGAGAGAAAAGGAAAAAAGTAAAACTGCCGGAATCAATGTCAGGAATTGACTCGACTGGATTCTTTGAAGGATTAGATTCATGCTCTCCACAAACCGGAGACAGGCTCCGATTACATTCCGGCTACTTCAGATTTGGGAAGTCGGGTGACTTGTTTTTCCGTGATGCTTAAAGCTGATTCAGGATTCATGATCTTCCCGTTTCGAAACACTTCAAAATGTAGATGCGCCCCTGTTGCTGTTCCTGTCCTTCCGACAAGGGCAACCACACGACCCATCTTCACCGTTTCCCCAACCTCAACTAAAATCTGGGAACAGTGGGCGTAAACTGTTTTATAACCGTTTTTGTGTTGGATGGTGACCGAATTTCCATACCCGCCGTTACGACCTGTAAATACGACTTCTCCGTCAGCGGCAGATAGAACAGGTGCTCCTACTTTCGCCGCCAGATCTAAACCGGTATGGTAAACACGATTGTATTTATTGAAAGGATCCACTCTTCTTCCATACCGAGAAGTCACTCGGCTTTGCGGAACAGGCATAATAAAGATTTTTTTTAAGACCACTCGGGAAGAAGAAGCATTCTTCACCTGCACAGGAACTTCCAAAACTTGACCGATCTTAAGTTGGTCAGAGTTAAGTCCGTTGTGTTTTTTTAGTTTTGCTAACTCAATAGAAAAAGAGCGGGCAATCTTTGAAAGATTGTCCTTTTTTTGGACGGCATATTTTTTGATGATGATACCAGACTCATGAACGACTGTATTACTGACTACAGGAGAAACATCGATGTATTTTGGCAAATCGAGAGAAGCGAGCTCCACCTCTTCCTCTTCGCCAGAAGCATTCACGCCGACAGAAAACAATTTATGGATTTCTGATTCTTGTGATTGGGAACCAAAGAGACGAAACATCCCAGACTCGCCACTGGGAATGGTATCATTGATCTCTGTGTGGATTTTTTGAAATGGATTGGCTGTGATCTGGGTTCCAGAAAGAACCAAAAGGGATAAACTGACCAGCCGGAAGATCTTCACTATTAGAATATCGGGACCCAAGGGCAAGAATCTTGAACAAGAAACAAAGAAAGAATCAAAACGAACAAACTGCGACAATACGACATCCCTAACCATTATTTCTTTGTTTTTTTGACATTGGTTTCAACCAGAGTGAATTTTTTACCAACCCACTCTTCGACATCTTCCAAGTCATACTGCCTTTTCTTCACATCATCATTGATGATGTAGGCTGCCAATTTTCCTACAGAAGACTCTCTAGACTCTGCAATGGGATAAACCTTCAATTTCAATAGAGAAGGAGTGGATTCGATATATATCTTAACCAAGGTTCCTTTCTTCCAAACTTCCGTTTGAGAAAATTTAATCTCCTCTTGTAAGGCATATGTCTTCCCATCATAATATTCATTAATTTCCCTTAATCTTTCTTTTTTGATCAACCGTTGGGAACATTGACTGAACGCAAGGAGAAGAACGAGGGGAATTACACGAATGATACTACAATTCAAAGCAAACTCTGAGGAAAAGTCACCATGATGCCTCAATTATGAAAAGCCTTTTTTATTTTTTGGCCCAAAAGAGAGGTTTCGGGACTTAAACAAGTTGTGATCCCCAAACGCGCAGAAGTCGGAAGTCTGTTATACGAATGGAATGGAACCAAAGAAATCCAAGTAGAAGTGGGTATCCGGAGGGGACTTCCTGGGTTCCAAATTCTGGGTTGTGCCTCTCTCTCGACAAAAGAGTCCAGAGACCGCATTCGTTTGGCTCTAGAGGCATCGGGGTATCAGTTCCCGCTAGAGACAATCATCATCAACTTAAAACCTGCTCATATCCCTAAACGAATGGTTTGTTTGGATTTGGCAATGGCTGCAGGAATCCTTCTTGCCACAGGACAAATCCCATATCCGGTCTTCCCTGTTCGTTACCTAGGGAGTTTGGGTTTGGACGGAAGGGTTTTGGGAGGGAAAGAACTTTTACCATTCCTATGGCAAAGTCAAGAGTCCTTGGAGTTTTCCTTTTGTCTACCGGCCTCTTTACGCCAGGAATCTCTACCGAAGGGAAGATACCAATTTCTAGAACACCTGGAAGAATTAAAGGACCTACCAAGTCCAACTCCGAATCCTTGGGAGTCGAACGATTCCTCGGCTACCTCTCCCATTTGGGATTCTGTTCACTTAGATCCCTACCAAATAAAAGTCTTCCAAGGCCTACTGTATTCAGTATTGGGCAACCACCATAGTCTGCTTTTAGGTAGCCCAGGTTCAGGAAAAACAATGCTCCACAGAATGCTTGAACCCCTACTACCCCCCAAAGAATCAAGAGAGCAAAGTGACCAAGGGATATGGACGTCCGGTGGTGATTTTGAAATTCCCACTCGCAAACGTCCTTTTCGTGCACCCCACCACTCAGCCTCAGAGGTGGGCCTTGTTGGTGGTGGCCTTCCCTTCCAGCCAGGTGAGATCTCCAAAGCCTACGGAGGGATCCTTTATTTGGATGAGGCATTAGAATTTAAGAATCGTATTTTGGAAAGCTTACGGATGCCTATGGAAGATTCGTATTTGGAAATTGTTCGGATGAACGAAAAAACAAAACTCAAAACCGATTTTACTTTGATGATGTCGGCAAACCCCTGCCCTTGCGGAAACTATCAGAGCATACAAACTTGTCATTGTTCCTTACAAAAGATTCGGTTGTATTTACAAAAAATCAGTGGTGCTTTTCTCGATCGGATCACCATCTTTCAAACGTTATTCGAGACAACTAATGAAAGATATATCAAAATAGAAGAGTTGAAAATGAGAAAAATTCTATTGGAAAGGATCGCTTTTCGAAATGCGAGAATTACTTCAGCAGATGAGGAAAAGAAAATTCAAAAAATTTTAGATACCGAACCCCAAACCAAACAACTATCTTTACGAAAGAAAAAACAAATCATTTCTCTCGCAAGAACTATTGCCGATTGGGATCTCTCCTCCCGAACAAAGGAAGTACACATCTGGGAGGCGGTTCAGTATTGTATCGGTTACCAGTGGATTTATAGCCTAGGGTAATTACTTCGATATAAAATGTGAAATTTCCATCGCAATTTTATTAATGGCATAATCCATATAAGCTGGATCATCTATCTTTTTTTTGTAATTCTCAAATTTCTTCTGAATGGTAGAAGCCATCCCCCTTTTCCGGAGTAAAACCGGATCTGGACCAAATTCGTCGGTTTCTGCCAAATTCCCAAAAATACTAAATTGTCTCATGCGGTTACTTCCTTGTAACAATCAAACTCTCATCCTTGAGAGCGTTTTCCCTTTAGGGATACATGACCAATCGGCCCGGTACAAAAATCCCTTGATGAAGTATTTAGAAGATTGACGAATAAAAACGAACTTCCTTTTTTTCCGTGATATGGATCAAATTAAACGAAGGTGTTAGGTGATGAAAAGCAGGTATTTCCTTTAGTAAATAGCAATATACCTTCCGCATTCGCATACGTTTTGTCTCATGCAAGCATTCTAAAGGATGAAACCCGCTCCCTTCATTCCAAGCCTTCACTTCTGAACAATGGAGAAAACCATCATTAAAACTAATTATGTCAAGTTCCCCGAAAGCCTTTCGGTAGTTTCGAAAGAGAATCAGGTGTCCTGCCAATTCCAGGTAACTGACGGCCAAATCCTCACCGAGGCGGCCCCGTTTAGTCTTTTCTCTCATCTGAGCCAAGGTAAGCCGGCGGCTTTAGTAAATCTGAGAAAAGGGAATTGCTTGTTGGATATAGAGATTCAGATCTTTCATAAGATCCACAAATTCTAAATGTTTCAGGCGATTGCCATCTGCATCTTTTGTCACTCGGATGACAGGACGTAAGGGTTTGTCTTTATTGGATTCAATGACCATACCCATTCTTAGGTCAGAAAGAACCACTCCGGACCCTACGGGGAACATAGAAAGTTTGTTTAAAAACAGTCTTACCATTTTTAAATCAAAACGATTCACGTTTTCGCTAATCATGATCTTCATGGCTTCGTAAGGAAGGATGGCTTGCCTGTAAGGCCTTGGATGGATCATAGCAGCAAATTGATCCGCGATCATAAACACTTTTGTCAGTTCTTCAATTTGGTTGGCAAGGATCCTTTGTGGATAACCAGAACCATCCACCGCTTCATGGTGCTGCAGAGCCACGATCGCCAGAGAGTTTTTTAACTTCAAACGTTGGGTTAGGATTTGGTAACCTGTCACCGGGTGGCGTTTGATGGTTTTTAGATCCAGTTCCGAAAGGGCTCCTTTTTTCTCCGATACTTCTTCGGGAACAGTTACCATTCCGATATCAGCAAAAAGGGAAGCAAGAGCCAAATCAATGAGTTTCGGTCTGGAAAACTCTAAAAAGTTTCCGATCATCACGGAAAAAAATGTCGCATAACAGATATGAGTGTATAGGTAGTAGCCGGAGTGGGAATGAGATAAGAGTAAAATGGGGATCTGTGCATTACCTTTTGTGTGGTCGGCGATCCGTTCTGCAATTTCCCTGAATTCTCTAATTTCCGTATAACGACCCTCAGACGCCGATCGATACGTTTTTTGTACCAAATCAAAACAGTCCTTAAATACAGCGTTAAACTCAACCTTAGTAGTATTGGTTTTCTCTAAAAGATACTTAAAGCGAGTTGAATTTTCGTCATCCTGATAGAAAGGTAGATTGGTATCGAAGTAGCCAGGCCCCGCTCCTGCGACTGTTTTGTCTTGCCCATCGGCCAAAACCTTTTCTCCATCCGTAAGAACAAAGGTAATGCCAAACTGAACCAAGCGGTCTAAGTCTTGTTGAGTGATGGGTTGGTCAGCTCCTACAAAAACAGTGTCTTTGTCCAGATAGATTGACTTAGTAAACTTCGAGCCTGGTTCTAAGTCACGTATGGAGATTTTCCGCATAATTGCGTAAATCTTAGTAAGAAGCGTAGAAACTTCAATTGTTTTTCTTCTGTCTCTCTAAAACCAGAATTCGAAACACTGCTGCCACTACTTCATACAATTCTCTGGGAATTTCTTTTCCATTAGGGAGATGATCTAAGGTTTGCACCATCACTTCATCACGAATGACAAGGACACCCGATTCCTCTGCCACACGAATCAAAGTTTTCGCAAGTCTGCCTTCCGCTTTGGCCACTAGTTTTGGTGCGTTATGGATCTTAGGATCATAAGCAAGGGCTGCCATTTTTTGTTTCATCTATAATCTCCGTTAAAGGACAGATCCGACCAAGTTTCGATTTGAACCGATTGGATTTGAGGGAAGTCCCGAATAAGACCAGCCAATTGTTTGCAGAAGTCTTCTCCCTGTATCGTCTGTTCCGTGGTGATCTCAACAAGTATAGGTTTGTCTTTTTCTGGATGATAATGGAATTGGATTCCCATTGCTCCTGTTTCTCTCGATTCCCAAAATACATAGAGAACCAAACCTTTGTTCTTCGGTTCCACCACCATTTGTAAAGCGTCTTTCTTATCGGGATGGATGTAGGAAAGAAGATCAGAAAAACCCGTTTCTCCTAGTAGATAGTTCCAGACAGGTTTTAGATCTGTTACTTCCACGGAATTGGCACTAGATTGATGAGCCGTCCAGGAGGCCCAACGAGAGAGAGTCTTTGGTTTGGAAGGGCTGACCTGCGCCTCATGGATCTCAAATAAAGAGGAGGTTTTTGTATGGGAACTTTGGAAAAGATTTTTGGTTTTGCCAAGTCCCAAATTGGGAACGTCAAGAACCACAAGATTCGTTAGTTTTGTTTGTAAGGATGGATTTCCCCTAACCTGGGATGCGGTTCCCCATTTCCCAAAGGAATTCATTGTGGGTAGGTTTGCAAGTTTAGAAAAGAGAGGGTTCACTCCCTTCTCGTCGGAGAAATTTACAAAAACTCAACCTGTGAATGGGAGAAATTCCAAGTCTCAAAAGAGCATCCCTGTGTTCTTCTGTTCCATACCCTTTATGTTTGGCAAAACCATAGCCTGGGTATTTTGCATCCATTCTTTCCATATATTCATCTCGGTAGGTTTTAGCAAGTATGGAGGCAGCAGAGATGGAAGGAATCAAATCATCCCCTTTGGGAAGAGAGAGATAACCCTCGATATGTTTTGTAATTTTTAGTTTATAATTTCCATCGGCCAAAAGATATATTTTTTTATGAGAGGGTTCTTTCTCTTTTTTCTCTATTGCATTTACGTTCGTATCTAAATCTGAAATCAAATTTTCATTTGGATTTATGTGGGAACCGATTCGGTTTGGATGATTCGGCAAAGACCGATTCATCCCATAAAAAATCGCTTGATTGATATTAAAACGATCAATGAACGAGGAACTGACAAAGATTACACGAGAATAAGAAACGTATTTTAGAACTTCCTTTCGGAGCTCAAGTCGTTTGGGTTCTGGGATTTTTTTGGAATCGCGGAGGCCTTTTAGGATCTCTCCATTCCGAATTTTCTCGAGGGTAGTTAGATCAAAGGAGACACATCCAATGGAAACGGGGCCAGCAAGTGTACCACGACCTGCTTCATCGAGGGAATAACAGGTTAGGTGAGGGATTTGAAATTCAGGAAAGAACGGCCGCGTAACGACCGTTTCAAGAGAAATTATGCGCTAGGTGCTTCGGCAGCTTTTGCTTGTGCAATAGCGGCTTTAGAAGCCTCGTCCTGTCTCTTTTTATCTTTAGCAACGATCGCCTGACCGCCTTTTCTTTCTTTGATACGTCCCGCTTTTCCTTTTTTATCACGAAGATAGAAAAGTTTTGCACGTCGAACAGATCCTTTACGAACGAGTTCAATCCTTGCAATTCTTGGGCTATGAAGTGGGAAAATTCTTTCCACTCCGATATCATAGGAAACTCGTCTTACAGTAAAGGTTTTGCTTTGTGATTTATTCGCTATGGAGATCACAACACCTTCGTAAACCTGAACCCGCTCTTTACCAGATTCAACGATTTTGTAGTGAACTTTTACCGTATCACCAATTTCGAAATTAAGTTCGTTTCTTGCTTCGCCTGCGAGTGCTGTTTCTAGAATCTGATTCATGGCTTCCTCTAAGAATGATTTCTTGTTTTGCGGTTTTTTTGCCGCCATTTACGGATCTCTTCATGATGGCCCCCGAGGAGCACATCTGGAACAGTCCAACCCATAAAATCATAGGGTTTTGTATACTGAGGGTATTCTAATTCTTCTGTTTCGTTGTGCGACTCTTCGAGAAGGCTTTCTTCTTTTCCTAAAAACCCCGGAACAAACCGAGAAAGGCAATCCGCAACAACGAGAGCAGCTAAATCCCCCGATGAAATAACATAGTTTCCAATGGCTACTTCCCTGTCAATTAAATGCTCTGTGACACGATGATCGACCCCTTCATAATACCCGGAAATAAAGGTCAAAGTCTCTGAAGACTCATAAATCTCCCGAGCGAGAGTTTGGTTGAAAAGTTCCCCCGAGGGACTGAGGAGAATGACCTTTCCTTTGTTTTCTCCAAGGGATTCCAAAGCCCGGTAGATGGGTCCTACTTGTAAAAGCATTCCAGGACCACCTCCGTAGATGGTGTCATCCACCTTTTGGTGTTTATTGTCAGCAAAGTCTCTCAAATGTACTGTGTTGATTTCTACAACCCCTTGTTTGACCGCTTTGCCCGGAATTCCGGTTTCAAAATATGATGTGATTTTTTCAGGAAAGAGGGTTATGAAATTAAACTTCAAACCACTGCTCCCAGTTTATAATTTCTAAAGTTTTGGATTCTAAATTCCAATCTCCCACAAATCGGTTGAGAAAAGGGATAAGAACCGTTTCGCCTTCGCCAGATTTTGGTTTTAGTTCCAAAATAGGATGGGCAGGATTGTCGATCACTTGGGTGACAAGGTAATCGAGAGAAAGATTTGTTTCTTTGGAGATGGCAAGAAGTCCTACCAAGTCCTCGGAATAAATTTCACCGTCTTTTGCCTTAGGGAGTTCTTCCCTTTTCCATAACAAAGAAAACCCTCGGTATTTGACAACTGCTTCGGGTGTGTCATACCCTTTCAGTTTTAAAAGGAAATGATTTCCATTCTGTTTGATTTCTTCAATTTGAATTGTGGATTGATTTCCACGCGGGTCTTCTACAGTGCAGGTAAGCGGTGCTTTTACAGAAAGGAGGGTGTCACCTTCTGTAAACAGCTTGATGAGCCCTTTGATTCCATGTGAGGATCCAATGACCCCCACTTTCACTAAACTTGGTTTAGTCGACAATTTCTAAAGTATAGTTTTTGCCTTGTTTGGTTCCGGCTGCTTGTAATACAGTACGCAAAGATTTTGCAATCCTTCCGTTTTTTCCGATCACCTTACCTAGGTCTTTTGCGGCTACCCGAAGTTCGATCACAGTTTCTTCCTCTCCGGGCACTTGGTTGACTGCCACTTGTTCAGGTTGGTCAACGAGAGATGTAACGATATAACGAACTAAGGATTCCATGTATCAATTAACCTTTGAATTTTGCCCAAACGTCGTCTTTTTTCAAAAGTGCAAGAACTGTATCAGTAGGTTGTGCGCCTTTTTTTAACCAAGAAATAGTTTTTTCTTCATTGAAAGTCGCTTTTTTCACAGACGAAGTAGATGGGTGGAAGTGCCCAATCGCTTCAATGAACTTTCCGTCACGTGGAGCACGGATGTCAGCTGCTACGATGCGATAGTGCGGGTCTGCTTTTGTTCCCGTTCTTTGTAATCTTAATTTAACCAAGGAAAAATACCCCTTTTATAGCGAGTTTTTTGAATCGGGACGATCTGTCAAGAGCGAGTTCTAGCACTTGCAGCGAGTTCCTTTAATTTTTTGCCCTGTGCATTCGGATCTCCTGTTTTATAGAGACCAGAACCCACAACGGTGATGTCCACACCGAGTTTTGCGAGTTCTTCCATATTGGATTCGTTCACGCCGCCATCCACTTCCAATTCAATATTGTAAGGTTTGGTGAGTTTACGAACTGCGGCAATTTTCTCAAAACCCGATTTCACAAAGGATTGCCCATAAAAACCGGGATCAACCGTCATGAGTAAAACCAGATCTAAATACGGAAGGATTTGAGAAATCGATTCTGGAGGTGTTTGCGGATTGAGAGAAACACCCACTTTGATTCCTGCTTTTCGGATCTCTTCTGCGAGTCTCACAGAAAAATTCGTGGTTTCAATATGGAAGGTGATACAATAGGGATTTAGATCAAAGTATTTGGGAACATGGAGTTCTGGATTACTGACCATGAGATGCACATCGAGTGGGATTTGTGTGTGGGACTTCACTTCTTTGGTAAAGGCCTCCCCAAAAGAAATTTGTGGTACAAAGTTTCCGTCCATCACATCGATATGGATCAGATCTATATTTTCCTGTTTATAAGTGGGTAACTCCGATGAGAGTCCGGTAAGTTTTGCAGCGAGGATTGAGGCAGAAATTTTCATCTTAATACGTTCCTTTTAATTTCCAAACCTTTGCCACACCAGATTCCTTTCCAGTTAAGGTCACCTTAACGTTTCCTGCTCGGTGGATGAGAAAACGAACCGGTTCGTCTTCTTTCAGACTTTGGTTTGTTAGAATCTCTTTTTCCACTTCTGTATCTTCCCCCGGTTTCGTATAACTCAGCTTAGCTGAATAAATATCATCATCATCGACTTCATATTCAAGGAATTCATAGTCTTGGACGAGAGATTCAGAAGGTTTTAAAAAGAAGGCACCAACTTCGGCCCCAGTAGGTTTTAATTCAAAAGAAGACACTAAGCCATGTAAGTCGCGAAACTCTGGTTTGGTGGTTTCTTTTAAAAGGTAAGGAATTTTTTTTCTCTGTAGATAATCGATCACAAAAGGAACGGGAGTGCCAACAAACTTTGTCGAATCATTCGGTTCATTTGCCGATTGGTTAGATTTCTTTTCAGGATTTGCTTCTGTTACGAGTAAATAGATTTTTTCACCAGAATGAGTTTCTTTTCCCGGAGCAGGAATTTGGTCAATGACGGTGTCTGCAGGTTCATCCCCCACTGCTGGAACATAAGTGATCCCACCAATTTGCAGAGGAACATACACTTCCCCGGATAATACTTTTTCTAAAATTGCTTTGGCTCGTTTTAAATCTTGGCCTTTGACATCGGGGATTGTGACTCGATCAAATCCAATATTGACAGTGAGATAGAGTTTTGATCCAGCTTCCACTTCCTTTCCAGGATCGATGGATTGAGAAAGAATGATCCCATCTGTTTTTTCAGGAATGCGTTGGGTTTCCAATCGAACTTTGAGTTGGAGTCTTTGGAGTTCGTTATGAACCTCAATGTAGTTTTTACCAATCACATAAGGCATCATGACCTTTTGTTCTTCTTTGGTTCGAACGACGACCACGAGGAAGGCAGCTACAAAAAAAACAAGGAGTCCTAAACCGACAAATAGAACATAACCACTGTAAGGTAGAATTTTTAGAAACTTTTCTTTCACGTAAATGATTCTCCGGCTAAAACCCGTGCCCCATTGAAAAACTCAAATCCTTTCATGGGTTTTTTACCTTCGGGTTGTAAGGTATCTATACCAAGCAGGTTTCCGTCTCCACAGAGGCAGAAAAGCCTTTTTTTCTGGTATAGGAAAAAGGAACCAGGCATGAGCCCTTCCGGTTTAGGGATGGGTTCCACCGATTCATCAGGCAAATACGAGGAAATCAGGATGAGTTTTTTTCCCCGAAACTCAGTGATCGCCAAAGGATCAGGATAGAGTGCTCGAATCCGGTTATGGATACTCATCGCAGATTCTGTCCATAAAACGGGCCTGTCGGCTCCCGTGATCTTTTTGCAATGGGTGGCTTGCATTCCATCTTGCGGCTGGGATTTCCACCTGGTTTCTGTGGATTCCAATTGCTTTAGAAGGCGGATGAGTTCCATCGCCCCTTCCTTAGTAATCGATTCCAATAGAGAAGCTGTGGTTTCCAATGGACCCACCTGCCACGATTTCTGCGAGATGATATCCCCCGAATCCACTTCCTTGGCTAAGTACTGAATCGTAAATCCAGATCTCTCTTCACCACTGAGGAGGAAACTTTGTACAGGCGAGGCCCCACGGTATTTTGGTAACAGACTGCCATGGAGATTGATGCTACCAAACTTAGGATCTTGGAAGACTATTTCAGGAACAATCGACCCATAAGCATAAACAATATGAACAAGAGATCCAAAGGCTAAGATTTGTTTTTGGGCCTCTTCATCGGTTCTTAGTTTTGGGGATTGGATGACAGGAATTCCTTTGGCCAGAGCCAATTCCTTTACGGGTGTGGGTGTGATGGTTTGTTTTCGACCCACTGGTTTGTCGATGTTGGTGACAACAAAATCAACTTGGATTCCCGCATCGATTAAAAGGGATAATAATTCTTTTGAGTGTTCGGGGGATCCAAAATATCCGATCGAAAGTTTCATTGTTTTTTCCTATTATACTAATTCCAGAGGATCCAAATCATATTCAATATAACATTTGGAATCGACTTTAAATTTTGATTTGGTATCTCGCAAAAGATTTCGTAAGGTAGTAATGGATTTCGACTTTAACAAAATATGATACCTGTAGTTATTATCAATTTTGTAAAAGGGACATTGACTTGGTCCAAGAAGAATTACTGATTCAT
This sequence comes from Leptospira sp. WS4.C2, assembly GCF_040833985.1. NCBI lineage: Bacteria > Pseudomonadati > Spirochaetota > Leptospiria > Leptospirales > Leptospiraceae > Leptospira > Leptospira mgodei. The sequence goes on along the minus strand of NZ_CP162139.1, from coordinate 1,736,945 downwards.
CGATCCCTTCTTTTAAGTTTTCCGCATACAAAACAGATTGTTTGTTGGCAATATCTTCATATTTGGATCGAAAAACTAGTCTCGCCAAACGAGAGAAAGGTGGATAAAACAAATCTCTTCTAAAAGTTAGTTCCCATTCAAAAAAAGCAGGATAGTTCTGTTCCATTGCCATCTTTAGGACAGGGTGTTCTGGATCATTGGATTGGATGAGAACCTCTCCCCGTTTCTCTCCTCTTCCTGCCCTTCCCGCCACTTGAGAAATAAGAGAATATGTCCTTTCACTACTACGAAAGTCAGGAACCCCAAGTCCATGGTTGGCGTTCAGAATTCCCACAAGAGTGACGTTTGCATAATCCAAACCTTTGGCGATCATCTGGGTTCCGGTGAGAATATCCAAATTACCTTCGCCTAACTTCTCCAAAACGTCCCGAGTTACCTCTTTGTTTTTAGAACTATCCTGATCCAACCTTTCAATCCGAGCTTTTGGAAAATGAGAGAGCAAATACTCTTCTAACTTTTGTGTTCCCGCACCAAAAAGATCCAAGTCTTCTCCATGAAGGGCTTTTAGACTTTGTAAGGTGGATTTATAACCACAGAGATGGCACCTAACGGTCTTATCAGAATGATAACAAAGAGTGGCTGTACATTTAGGACAATGGATGAATTCTTTTGTGGTAGTGGAATAAATGAAGGGATTGTAACCGCGTCGATTCAAGAGAATGATGGTCTGTTCTTCTTTTTTCAATCGGTCTGCAATTTTAAACTGTAAGTCCCCTGAAAGAAGATCTGAGTCTTCCTTTTTATCTGTAATTTCCACGGAAGGAAGAGAGGCATGGGGATTTGCCCTTTCTTTCAGCTCCGAATACCCAATTTGACCTGCTTTGGCCAGGTAATAGATCTCCACACTTGGAGTCGCAGAACCTAACAAGAGTTTTCCGCCAGTTTTTCCGATCCGTTGTAAGGCAACCTGGCGGACATGATACCGAGGAGAGCCATGTTCTTTATAAGAAGCATCATGTTCTTCATCCAAAATGATAAGGTCGATATTGGACAAAGGTGCAAAAACGGCAGAACGAGTTCCGATACAAATCCGTTTTTTTCCTTCCTTCAAATCCAAGTAGTTTTGGAACTTTTCTGAGGTACGTAAATGCGAATGAAGGACTGCCACTTGTCCGGGGAAAATTTTTTCTATCCTTGCGATAGTGGGATAGGTTAAAGAAATCTCCGGTACAAGAAAAATCACAGATCCTTTGGGTTTACTTAAAACCTCCGCCATCAGATGCATATACACTTCGGTTTTACCACTTCCCGTAATCCCATACAATAAATGGGTTTGCGATTTTGAACCTGACTTAATTTCTTCCAGAGCTTTTGTTTGGGATCCATTTAACGGATGTAAAAGTTCAGCATGAATTTTTACTGGCGTCCCATTTTGTTTTTTTCTTTTTTTCCCTTTCGGAACCATCAAAAACAAAGCTTCACCAAGTGAAGATAAATAGGTATCAGCCATCCATTGAGCCAGATCCAATTGTTCTTCCGTGAGCACCGGTTCGGAATCAATAGCCTTTAGAATGGATAAGGTTTCGTAATTAGGTTCATTCGAATGGATTTCGGTGACGACTCCTTCCCATTCCTTTCCATTGAGAGGCACAATTACGCGGACTCCCCGATCTAAACTTTCTATCCCTTGGGGGATTTCATAGGTCAGTGTTTTACTTTCCCAAGAAAGGTTTAAAGCAACTTCCGCGTATTGGATCATACTAGATATAAGGTTTGAGTAGAGTTAGATGGGAGATAAAACTTTCTTCCAATTCTTGTTTTTCTTTTCCATATTGAAATAGATTGGATTCCGAATCAGTCTTTTTAGCCTTTTCTCCCAGAAAAACAAGGGCTTCGGGTGATCTTGTGGTGACAATTGGAATAGAAAGACCTGATAAATCCCAGTGAATCTGTTTGCCAAGAAGTTCTTTTGCCTTATCAGCTCCAAACAAAAGTTTGGCGGAAGATCCAAGAACCACAATCATTTTGATTCCATATTCCTCTACTGTGTCCTTTACATGGAATTTACAATTTTCAACTCTTTCCGTCCAATCCGTATCTTTAGAATCGGTATGGGAAAATGTACAAGCAGGGTATTCTTGGTAAAAGAACTCTTCAAAAGAAAATCCAAACACCTTCTGGACTAGTTCCCCCCAGCTATTTTCAGTTAGTTTGTCCTTAAAAATTTGATTGGGTTTTGTTTTAGTAAATGGTTTTTCTTTTGGATTTGTGGCACCAGTATAATGAAGGATAAGGACAGGTTTTCTCCCTTTGTGTAAGAACTGACGCACTCCGCTCAGTTTACCTTTGCAGAAGGTACAAGAAAAATTCACCAAGTCTTTATTCTTTCTTTGGCTTTCCTTTTGTTGTTTCTTTTGCATTTCCAGCGATTCGGGAACCTTGGATTTCCAGGGGAAAACAAAATCATTCGGATCCTTTTCCTCTTGAAATCGATAAATAGAAACGGATTTATTTTGAATTAAGAATTTCGCTTCCGTGAGAATGTCAGTAAATCGAGATAAAATTGTTTTTTGATCCATACTAACCCTCGTTTAATTGTTCGACAGAAATATTTAAGGAACGTAATTTTCTGTATAAATGCGTTCGTTCGATACCTAACGCCTTGGAAGTTCGAGTCACATTTCCTTCGCAAATTTGTAATGTTTTAATGATATACTGGCGTTCAAACTCTTCTTTTGCATGTTTCAAATCACCGCGGGCCACCATTTCATTGGCTTTTTTAAATCCATGTAATGCTTCCTTTACATCCTTCGCTCGGATTGTATCTCCTGGAACTAGAATGCTCAGCCTTTCTAAAATATTTCCAAGTTCTCTAACATTTCCTGGCCAAAAATGAGTGGTGAGAGCATCAAGTCCTTCCCGGTCAATAGTTTTCGGTGAGAGATTGTTTTCCGCTATGGATTTTTTTAAATAGTATTCCGCAAGTAAGGGAATGTCTTGGTTTCTCTCGCGAAGAGGAGGTAACTCCATGGGGATCACACTCAAAGCATAATATAAGTCTTCTCGAAACCTACCTTCCCGAATGGCTTCTTCCACATTGGAGTTGGTCGCAGCAATGATTCGAACATCAACCGATACAGATTCCTTACCACCCACTCGATCTAATTTTTGTTCTAATATGGCTTTCAAAACTTTGGATTGTACAGCGGGGGTTAAATCACAAACTTCATCTAAGAATAATGTTCCATTTTGTGCTTCTTCCCATCTACCCATTTTAATTTCTTTTTTTTCCTGACTTCCAACTGTTTCTAAACCAAATAACTCTTGTTCTAAGGTTTCCTCTGGCACTGATGCACAGTTGAACTCAATGTATGGCTCATTTTTCCGTTTGGAATTCTGATGGATGGCTCTTGCTGTTAGTTCTTTTCCTGTTCCATTTTCACCAAAGATAAAGACACGAGCGTTGGTTTGTGCAGCTTGGAAAATTGCAAACTTCACTCGCTGGATAGAAGAAGATTCGCCCAAAATCTCATCTACTTCCAATTTGAATTCAGGAATCGCGGTATCCTTTGTTTTTTCTAATGAAGACTCAATTGTTTGAATTACTTTCTCAATGGAAAGTGGTTTTTCTAAAAAATCAACCGCACCTTTCTTTGTCGCATTTACAGCAAGTTCGATGGTTCCATGGCCTGAAATCATAACAATCGGTAATCCTGGGTAAAGCTTTCTACATTCATCCAAAATGGAAAGCCCATCTTCTTTTCCTACCCAAACGTCTAACAATACAAGCGACGGTCTTTCTTTAGACAAGGCTTTCAGCAATGCCTTCCCATTGGCAAAATCTTCCACAGAATAATCTTCATCCTCCAAAATCACTCGTAAGGACTTTCGTATTTCTGTTTCATCGTCTAGTATATAAATTAGTTTTTGCATTAATGACTATCCAAAGGAAGTTCAATTCTAAATTTACACCCACCTAACTTAGAATTTTCGACTGCAATATGACCATGATGATCAATGATTGTTTTTTGAACAATGGCAAGGCCAATCCCTGACCCATGTTTTTCTTTAGTAGAAAAATAGGGTTCAAATATTTTTTCTCTCCACTCCTGTTTTAACCCAGGGCCAGAATCATCAATTTCAATCACAATAGATTTACGAAGGGCTTTTTTCTGCAGTTTGGACATGATTCGAATTTTTTTTCGTTTGAGACTTAAAATATCCATTTCCTCTTTAGAATTTTCAGCCGTTTGAATAGCTTCAACAGCATTTTTGATTAAGTTATTAATCACCCCCAAAAACAGTCGTTTATCGAGGAAAACTTCAGGCAGATTTTCTGCGAGTTTTAATTCAAACTCAATGTCAGTTGTGTCTTTAAACAGAGCAACGGCCTCTTCCAAAATCGGATTTAAGTTTTGATTGATAAGAACAGGCACTGGCATCCTTGCAAATTCACTAAACTCTTTTACAAGATGTTCCAACACTCGTACTTGGCCAATAATGGTCTCAGTCGCATCAAAGATTACGGATTCTAAATTTTCTGATTTCGATTTTGGATTTTGAAATTTGCGTTGGATTCTTTGAGCAGACAACTGAATCGGTGTTAGGGGATTTTTGATTTCGTGTGCCATACGTTGGGCTACTTCTTTCCAAGCAGCAATCCTCTGCGTATGCATCAGTTCTTCAGATTTTGCATTCAAATCACTGACCATCTGATTAAAACTATCTATAAGAATTCCCATTTCTCCTTCTTCCGTTTTCTCCAATCGAATATCAGATTCTCCAAGGGATACTTTCTTTGTTGCATTAGCTAAGTTAATGATTGGCTTAGAAATCTTACGTGCAAAAAGAAAAGAAAATGAAATGGCAATGAGAAACATTGCAAAGGAAAATGATGCGATGGTAATCCGAACACTGAAAGGAATTTTTTCTTTCCAAAGGCTTACTTTTTCATATGTAGAAGTGGCATTTACAATATTATGAACATCACTTTCCATTCCCTGGTGAATTCTTTGGCCCACGTAAACTTCAGTCCCATGTTCTAACGGAAACCGACAAATAATATAAGACCGATCATTTAAATACAACCGACTGACAAAAATCCCTGAACGATTCGACTCTAAAAAATCTAATCCTTTAATATTACGAAACAATCCTTTAGATTCAAAACTCAGTTTTCCTGATTCGGCAAAACCCAAATAGTATTCATTCTTTTCAAAGAGTCCATTTTCGACTCCCTTTTGAAAAACAGTATATCCATCGGTTTTTAAGCCATATAATCTCGTTCGCAAAATACTCACTTTTTCAAGAAATTCGGTCTCCACTTCTTTCTCTTCATTTTGAATAATCAAATTTGCTGACCGGAGTGCATTAGAAATATCGACTCGATAAAAACCTTCAATGAGCCTGCCCGTAAGATTAGAGGAAAGGATGAAAATAGGTAGTGATGGGACAAGGGCTACAAACAAAAAAGCGAGTGTTAGTCGATAGCGAATGGAACTCCGAATTTTTCCCGTTTCTCTATTTCGTCTATTGCGGTAAACATAACTTAAGATTAATGATAGGATAAAAAATGGAATGAGAATGAAAACATAAGTATCCAATTTAGAGAAAAAGGAAATGTCTTCCTCTTGTCTAAAAAAAACTAATTCCGAAAATCCAACAGAAACTCCTAAGGTAAGGAAAAAGATAAAGATATCGCGTAAATAATATCTGTTCTCATCAGATAAACGCGGGAGAATTTTTAAAAATTTAAGTGGCATTCGCTTCAAAATTGCGCTCAACTAAAGCTTCTAAAGCGAAAAGAGCCTCCTCTTCTCGTTTTCCATCTGCCTTTACAAAAAATTCAGAACCTGGTCCTAATGCTAACATCATAAGACCCATAATGGATTTTCCGTTGACTTCAATATCATCTTTGACTACAAAAATTTCACAAGGGAAACTTGCTGCCACTTTTACAAATAATGAGGCAGGTCTCGCATGAAGTCCGCTGCTGTCTTCTCTAATCTTTAATTGGATTTGTTTCAATGGAACTCTGTTGAATATAAGTATTTAGTTTATTCGAAAATTCTTTTGCACTATTCTTTCCCATCTTACGCAAACGTTGGTTCATTGCCGCTGTTTCTACAATGATGGGAATATTCCTTCCGGGTTTGACAGGAATTTCGATATAAGGAACAGAAACACCAAGAATTTCTTCCATACTTTGTTCGATACCGGTTCTTTCATACTCACCAGATGTTTGTTCTTCCCATTCTTTTAAATTAATAATGAGTTCAATAAGTTTATGATCTCGAACAGAGCCTACACCAAACAGATCTTTGATGTTTAAAATTCCAAGCCCGCGTATTTCCATATGATGACGAAGTAAATCAGAACAGGACCCAATCAAATAACTTTCGCTGAGTCGTCGAATCTCCACCATATCATCTGCCACAAGTCTATGGCCGCGTTCGATGAGCTCAAGTGCTGTTTCACTTTTACCAACACCCGAACGACCAGTAAGTAAAGTTCCAATTCCAAAAACTTCAATGAGTACTCCATGACGCATGGTTCTTGGTGCAAGAGCTCTATCTAAAATTTGAGAGATCAGTGTGATAAAACGGTGAGTTGCAATTTCTGTTTTAAACAGGGGGATCCCTTTCGTTTTTGCTCTCTCTATAAAAGGAATTTGTGGCTCATTGCCATGGGTATAAATGATACAATTTAAATGGAATTCAAAGAATTTCTCCGTAATTTCATGGAGTTTCTCTCCTGAAAGAGAGTTTAGATAGGCCCATTCCCCCTTCCCTAAAATTTGAATTCTGTCATTCGCAAAAAAATCAAAAAATCCGGTAAGAGATAGTCCTGGTCGATTGATTTCCGCATTATTGATACGGTTTGTTAGTCCGGCCTCACCGGTGATCAAAATCAATTGTAGATCGTCGTGATCTCGTAAAATCGTGTCAACAGTGATCCCAGGAACTGGCATTGGTTTACCCCTTTAGAGAACTAATCCGTTTCCTTTCGTTGGAAGGAAGGATTCTTAAAACCTTTCTATACTTTGCAACCGTCCGACGCGCAATTTCAATTCCTTTTTTCTCCATAAGCTCAACTATGTCTTGGTCTGATAAAGGATTGTTTTCATCTTCATCTTTGACTAAGTTTCGAATGATTTCATGAATTTTTTTGGAACTTTCCTTACCACCTTCAGTGGACTTTACACCAGACGAAAAAAACCATTTTAACTCAAAGATACCCCAAGTTGTTTGTATGTATTTATTTGTTGTTATACGAGAAATTGTAGATTCATGTAGATTTAATTTTTCTGCGACTTCTTTTAGAGTTAATGGTTTGATAAACCCAATCCCTCCCCTAAAAAAATCTACCTGAAAATCTATGATACAACTCACAACTCGTTGTAAAGTTTGTCTTCGTTGTTGAATGGAACGTATTAACCATTGGGCAGAACTATATTTTGTTTGAAAATACTCCTTTTCCTTTGGTGGAAGTTTATGATTTAAAAGTTCACGATATTCTTCTTGGATCGAAAGTTTTGGCAACCATTCATCGTTAATAAATATATTAAATTCATTACCAACTTCTTTAACCACAACATCTGCAACGACGTAATCAACTTTCCTTCCTTGGTAGGTAGTCGCTGGATAAGGCTCTAATTTTTTAATGAGCCTTGCTAAAGTTAGGATTTCTTCTTCAGTAATTTTGAGATTCTTTGCGATTTTTTTGTAGTCTACTTTTTCTAGGTCTGATAAAAATTCACCAATCAATTGGTGCAAAAGTGGATTTTCAGGAAAAAGAATCTTTCCTTGGATAAGAAGGGTTTCTTGCATATCCTTCGCACCAATTCCTATAGGGTCGAGTTCGTTTACCACTTGTAATACTCGCCTAACTTTCGCTTCTGGATATCCCATCTCTTTCGAAACGATGGCCAAATCATCGGTGATAAATCCTTTATCATCGATCATACTGATTAATACTTCACCGATTTCGAACTCCAACTTAGTCAGTTTGATCATTCTCAATTGGTTTAATAAATGTTCTTCTAAGGTTTCACCACGAGTTGATGACTCGATATATTTTTGATTTCTGTCACTCGCTTCTGTATCATAAGATCTTGGTCCTTCTAAAGAGTAGGAATCCTGCCAATTGACATCAGTACTTTTTTCATGATTTAATTTCTCTATTCGTTTTACTTCATCGATAGAGAAAAGTTCAGGCATTTTGGTCTTTTCATCCGTCCCCACTTCATCTAAAAGTGGATTTTCCAAAAGTTCGTTTTGGATTTTATCAGAAAGTTCTAATGTAGATAAAGATAACAATTCGATGGACTGACGTAAGTCCTGGGTCATCACTAATTTTTGAGTTTGGCGTTGTGAAAGTGAAGCCCCGAGTTTCATTTATAGTTTAAAATCCTCACCCAAGTAAATTCGTCTTGTTTCTGGATCGTTGATCAAATCATCTGCAGTTCCAGAAATGAGAATCCGACCGCTATACATGATATAAGCTCTATCAGTAATTTTCAATGTTTCTCTTACGTTATGGTCTGTGATTAAAATCCCAAGACCTCGTTCCTTTAAAGACTGGATTACATTTTGAATATCTTTAACAGCAATAGGATCCACACCAGCAAAAGGTTCATCCAAAAGAATAAAATCGGGGTTGGTCACAAGTGCCCTTGCAATTTCGCAGCGTCGTCTTTCTCCCCCAGAAAGAGTATATCCTTTTTGGTTGGCCACCCGCATAATTTGTAATTCCATTAAAAGTTCATCACGACGACGGATGATTTCATCCCCAGGAAGATTCATGGTTTCTAGAATGGCTTCTAAGTTTTCAGCAACAGTTAATTTACGAAATATACTTGCTTCTTGTGCTAGATACCCTACACCCATCCTAGCACGAATGTGCATCGGTGCTTTGGTAAGGTCTTCGTTATCAATGAATACATGACCTTCGTCAGGTGTTACAAATCCGACACTCATATAAAAACTGGTTGTTTTTCCGGCTCCATTAGGACCAAGGAGACCCACAATTTCACCTTTTTGAATATAAAAACTAACACCATCGACAACCTTACGCTTGTTATAGATTTTAACAAGATTCTCCATCCGAAATGTTTTTACATTCGGATCCATCTCCCGTTTGATTTTCTGAATCTCTGTTTTACTTTTTTTCGCCATTAGGTATTACCTTAAGCCCATCAGTTAAGTAGGCTCTGTCCGATTTTGGAAAGAGTATGATCTTTCCTGCAGAAACTTTGGTGTTGTCTTTTACAAGGGTCGGATTCCCTTCTAAAACCAATTCATCGCGTTTTTCATAATAAGTTGCATATTCACCCGTAGCAGTCGCTGTTTGGGTTTCCACTTGAACATCCCCTCGGGCTACGGTTTCGAAACGTTCGTCAAATCGTTCCAAAAAAACAGCAGTCAATTGTCCACGTTCGTTTAATTCTTTTTTATCCAAAAACACAATCCGTGGACTTTCTGTTAGATAAGAATATCCTTTTTCTTTATCATAAGATAAGAGTCCACCTTCCATACGATAAGCGTTTTCTCTATCTAAATAACTGACATTTCCAGTGGCTTTAATATCTTTATTATTGCGGCGACTTTCTAATAAATTTGCCCTAAACTCTGATGTTTTTCTGTACATAAAGGCGTCTCCATTCATGGAGGTAATCGTATCTTTGCCTTTGTTTTGATGGGTTAATGTTTTACCGGTAAATAAAGTCAATACTCGTTCTTTAGTGGTAGTATCTTTTTCTTTATCTTTTTTATTTTCGTAAGATACCTGGTAGATGGTAGCATCCCCATCCAATTGAATACTTCCTTCCTTTACAAAGTAAGAAAGTGTTTTACCAATGAGAAACCGATTTTCTGAAAAAAGAAAAGGTTCTCCTGCAAGATCAATCCGGTCTTCTTTTTCTGAAAATACTGCATCCTCACCAAACACCTGAAATTCGTCGGATGTAACAACGACCTTTCCCGCCAAATTGGTTTTTGCTTCTTCCAAATACCGAACAATGGATTGGCAGTGGATCTTAACGATTTTACCGTCTTTTTTTTGCACAAGAACAGGATTGTTTTCTAAACTAACCGTACCCGCCATTTTATTGTAGATTCCTTTTGCTGCCGTTAAGGTAACTCCATTTTGAAAGTCTTCTACAATGACCTGACCTTTCAAATTTCCAATGAGAGCATCTTCACCAATTATCTCAATTTCCCTGGCACTGAGTTTGATGGTTTTATGCATGATATAAGCACCACCACCTAAGATAAAAACCTTCATAGGGATTCCATTAATGGTTCGCTCTTCTTGGGTCAGACTACTTCCGCCCCAAAGCACAGGGATTTTATCTTTATTTTCTTTCTTTTTATTCTCTAAAAAAATAGGAGAATCTTTTTTCAAAAGGTCCTCAGATCCGTATAACAAAGGTATTGGTGACGAATTGGCACGAAGAACAGAAATAAAAAAAACAAAAATAGAGATTTGTTTTTTCATTACTTTTCCTTCAGCGGGTTACTTCCACCCACGGTCACCGCTTTTGGTTGGATGATGGTAAATTTATTCAAACTTTTATCAGCCCGAAGTCCTTTCCCTCGGATTGTAGTTCCGTCAGAATATACGAGGACATCGTCTTCAGAGGATAATGTTTTTTCTTCTAAGTTATAAGTTAAGGATTCTGACTCAATGTATTTACCGTCATTAGTTTTTAATCGAACCTTTCCACTAATAATCACGGTCTTTGTTGAATGGTTGATTTCTCCTCGATCCCCAGTCATAGAGGAAGTAACATTCCCTTTTTCCAATTGTTTGAATTCGAAACCGTAAACAATGGTTTTGTTTTCTTTGGGAAATATATAGGATTCGGCACCTTTTAATTTCCACTCCAATTCCCCTGATTCCTTATAGGAAGACCTGGAAAAGTTTCTCATCGAAACCATCGATCCCGATTCCTTTTCGGAATCAACGCGAAGGTATTCCTTATCTTTACAATGGACCATTGCCAAAACAAAGAAAAGAATTTGTATCCTTCGCATCATAAATGTTAGTTCAATCCTCTAAAAACTTGGTCTTTACCAAACGGTCCAATTCCAAAAGCTGCGTTAACAGCCCTTTGGCTTTTGCCAATGGAAATTGTGTAGTGGCATCAGAGAGTGCTTTTTCTGGATCGGGATGGACTTCCATAAATAGTCCTTCCACACCAACAGAAACGGCACCACGTACCATATGAGGAATGAATTCACGAACTCCTCCAGTGATATTTCCGGCAGCTCCTGGAAGTTGAGCCGAATGAGTTGCGTCAAACACAATGGGAATTCCGTGTTTGTGCATCATCGGAATGCCACGAAGGTCAAATACGAGATTTCCGTATCCGAAGCTTGCACCACGTTCTGTTACCATGTATTTTTCCGATCCCGACTCTTGGATTTTTGTTTTGATATGACGAGTGTCATCTGGTGCCATAAACTGGCCCTTTTTAACATTCACCCATTTACCCGTTTCTGCTGCCTTTGCAATAAGGTCTGTTTGGCGACTTAAGAAAGCAGGGATTTGAAAAATATCTACTGTATCCTTTAATGGATCAACTTGGATGGTTTCATGGATGTCTGTGAGAACAGGAACATTGTATTTGTTTTTGATAAAATCTAGAAGTTTCCTTCCTTCTTCCAATCCAGGGCCCCGGTAAGAATTGATCGAAGAGCGGTTGGCTTTATCAAAGGAAGACTTAAAGATATACACAATTCCTAAATCATCACAAATGGCTTTCATCTCTCCACAAACCCTGTCGAGTAGGTCTTTGTTTTCCATCACACAAGGTCCGGAAATTAGAAAAAAGGGATTACGACCCCCGATTTTTTTACCGAAAAATTCTCTTTCTTCAATTAAATCGTACATCTTAATCCTCCGTTTTTTTAGATAATTTGGATGCGGCTTTGATAAAACCGGCAAAAAGTGGGTGCGGGTCAGTAGGTTTGGATTGGAATTCGGGATGGAATTGAACACCCACAAACCAAGGATGATTGGGAACTTCCACAATTTCCGCCAAACTTCCATCAGGTGAAAATCCAGTAAGATTCATTCCTTTTTTCTCAAAATCATCTTTGTAACGCAGAGTGAATTCAAATCTATGTCTATGTCGTTCCGATATCCGTTCTGCTTTGTATTCGGAATAAGCAAGACTTCCTTTTTTCACGACACAAGGATATGCACCAAGTCGCATGGTTCCGCCCATACGTTCGATTTCCTTTTGTTCTTCAATCATAGAAATCACTGGATAATTTACGTTAGGTTTGAATTCGGTGGAGTTGGCATCTTTAAATCCAAGAACGTTCCTTGCAAATTCAATCACAGCACACTGCATTCCAAGACAAATCCCAAAGAAAGGAATTTGTTTGGTTCTTGCATATTGGATTGCTGCAATTTTTCCTTCAATTCCCCGTTCTCCAAAACCACCAGGAACCAAAACCCCATGAACCCCTTTTAGGTGTTCTTTTACATTTTTAGCATCAATATCTTCTGGGTTGATTTTGATTACACTAACCTCAACATCGTTAGCAATTCCACCATGAGCCAAAGACTCATACACAGAACGATAGGCATCTTGGAGAGAAATATATTTTCCAATTAACGCTACTTTTACGGTCTTTTTCGTATTACGAATTTTTTTGACCATATTCTCCCACTGGGAAAAATTGAGTTTGCGAAGGTCCATTCCTAAAGCATTAAGAACCACTTCATCTAATTTGTCTTCCCGATACATTAGAGGAATTTCATAGATGGAGGTTGTGATATCAACTGCGGAGATTACGTTTTGTTCTTTTACGTTACAAAAGAGAGAAATTTTGTTTTTCATCTCTTTGGACATAGGTTTATTGATTCTGCAAATTAAGATATCAGGTTGGATTCCAAGGGCTAACAGTTCCTTTACAGAGTGTTGTGTAGGTTTAGTTTTTGCTTCCCCAGCTGCAGTGATCGTAGGGACAAGTGTTAAATGCAAAAACAAAACCTGGCTTGCACCATGTTCATATCGCATTTGACGAATGGCCTCTAAAAAGGGAACAGACTCGATGTCACCAACAGTCCCACCAATTTCAACAATCACAAAGTCAGTTTCTTGGTCTCGTGTTAGGTTATAAATTCGGCTTCGAATTTCATTGGTGATATGTGGTACAACCTGTACGGTTCTTCCTAAATAATCACCCTTTCTTTCTCTTTCAATCACAGCGTGGTAAATTTGACCAGTGGATACCGAATTTTTGCGTGAGAATTTTGATTTCGTAAATCGTTCGTAGTATCCTAAGTCAAGATCGGTTTCGGCACCGTCTTCAGTCACATACACTTCCCCATGTTGGTACGGACTCATAGTCCCTGGGTCAATGTTAATGTAGGGATCCATTTTTTGTAAAGAGACGGTATAACCTCTGGCTTCTAACAAACAACCTAGAGCCGCAACGGTGACCCCTTTTCCTAAAGAAGAGGAAACTCCACCGGTAATGAAAATATATCTAGTCTTGGACAAACTGGACCTCAAAAAAGAATGTTTTTTACAGACTGGCGAGATTTGGGTCCAAAATCAATACGTTTAGGAAGGAGATTTTGCTTTTTCTAAAATCTTGGTTGTGGATTTTCCTACAACAAAAGGTAAAATTTGAATATCCGCACCCATCTCTTTTAAAATCTGGTATTCCGGCAGGGTTTCGACTTGGTAGTCTCCTCCTTTAGAGTGAACAGAAGGTCTCACTTTTTTAAGAATCTCTAAGGGTGTATCTTCTCCAAAAGAGGAAACAAAGTCCACCGAAGATAGACCTGCAAGCACTAACATTCTGTCTTCACAACTATTAATGGGTCTGGATTCCCCTTTTAATCGCCTAACACTAGCATCCGAGTTGACACCGATCCATAACAAATCACCTAAATCCCTGGCTTGGGCAAGATAGGTCACATGGCCCGGATGTAAGATATCAAAACAACCGTTTGTAAAAACTATCCGTTTCCCTTCCAAAACTTTTCTTTGTGTTTCGATTTGATCTGGTGTGATGATTTTTGCATTTAGATGGGAGTAAAAACTCATATTATCCTTCCAAATACCCCAAGGTGAACAGGGCATCTTCAATTTCGGTTACAGTCACCGTGGCGGCACCTAACTTACCAACAACGATCCCCGCACTTACATTAGAAATAAGAGCCGCATCGGCAATGGGCATTCCCGTCGCAACAAAGGCAGTGTAGGTAGTAATGACTGTGTCTCCAGCCCCCGTTACATCAAATACTTCTTTGGCAACGGTAGGAATATGATAAAAGGAATTTGTTTTTCTTTCATAAATGGACATACCTTTTTCTCCCCTAGTGATCATCATCGCATCGGGTGTGAGTTTTTCAGAGATTTCCCGGCAAGCCGTTTCAATTTCAAGATCACTCGTAAGTTTTCGTCCCAAAGCTTTGCCCGCTTCATGGTGGTTTGGGGTCATAATATGAATATTTTTATATAAGAAAAAATGGCTTACTTGTGGGTCTACCGTCACAATTTTATTTTCTCGGTTACAAAGTGCGATGACAGATTGGATGAGTGAAGGTGTTAGATACCCTTTGTCGTAGTCGGAAAGTATGACTGCCGCGCACTCTTTCAATTTACCTTCAAATTGCAGGAGGATCGATTTTTCTTCCTCGGACGTAAGCGGCACTACTTCTTCCCGGTCCACCCGGCAAATCTGTTGGTGAGAGGCGATGATTCTTGTCTTTAGAATGGTTGGTAATGTTTTGGATTTTAATAAAACCAAATCCTGCGTTGCTACCGAATTTGCGAGTAAATGTCCTTCTAAAGAATCGCCTGCTTTGTCTAAACCAATCCTTCCAAAAACCACTCCCGATACACCAATGGCAGAAAGATTCTGAACCACATTACCTGATCCACCTAAGGATTGTTTTTCGTTTCGAACCCAAACCACCGGAACCGGAGCTTCCGGGGAAATCCTCTCCACCGAGCCGATCAAATACTCATCTAAAATCAAATCTCCGATTACAAGCACTTTGATTTTGCTTAAATCTTCAAAAGCTTTACGAAGTGAAGTTTTCTTTATTTTCAACAAAGTCTGATCCTTGAATTGGTTTACAACTAAACAGAGAATCTAAAACCTTTCTCTGTGTCAACCTTCCCCTTACCTCTCTTTCCTCTGCCAGATGTATTTCTGTTCCCGGGAATGTTTTTACCTCTTCATATTTTTGAACCGCGGTATCGGATGATGCTCGATTTTTGTATGGAAAACGGAGGGGAACTAGGAATGGCACCTTATCCTAAAAATTGGATTGGCTCCGGCCTTCCCCCCATCCCAGAAGTTGTGGGTTATGGGCATATCATCCAAAAAGAATCTCTTCCCGATGGAAGGTCCAATATAATTTTAGAAGGAATTGGTACAGCCGAGATCATCAGTTTAGATTCTACGGATCCCTTTTATATTGCCCAAATGGTTCGCCGGGAACACGAACGAAATAAAAATGTATCGGATAGTTTAAAAGAAAAAATTGAAGAGTTACTTGTTCTCACCAAACGAATCTTACTTGCGGAAGGGGCCGAGGAAGATCTAATACTAAAAATGAATCAAATTTTGGTTCATCCCTATCCAGTTGATTTTATTGCATCTCTCATCTACTTCGATTTTAAAACTAAACAAACAATTTTAGAAACCACTCACTTGGAAACCAAAGCCGACCTTTTAAAAACAGTTCTCCTTGGTCTTAATTTGAGTGAGTAGATGGTTTTGTTTGTAACTCGGCTACTAAAAACAAAAATTCTGGTAAGTCTGTTGGATTTTCGCGAAAGAAAACACGCGGATTGGCTTCTTTAGAATTCAAATACAGGTAACTGGAATTTTCCTTTCTGATGTAGGCCCTTTCCAAATAATGGTTGGTTTGAGAATAATGTAAAAATTCCTTCATCAGATCGCTGATGGCAACATCACCGTTACTTTGTTTGTCGGTAGCAGCAAAAAAAACAGATGTGGTTTCTTTATCTTGTTTTTCCCAATGGAACTCGGTAGACCAGTGGCCTTTACCACCAAACTCAGTCAAAGGTAAGGTTGAATCAGAAACCAAATTAGGAATAAAATCTTTGGATTCCCAAGGAACTCCTTTGCCTAAAAAATTCACTTTTGCGAGGTAGGTCTTCCAATGTTTTGATAAACCTTGCACCTGAAGTTTAGGTAAGGACAAAGTTTCCCGTAAAAAACCACGTAAGGTCAAAAAACCAAGGAAACCTAAATGCACCTGGGAAACTGATTGGAAGTCCCAGACTTCTTCCTGTTTCAAGTGCGATAAAAACAAGGAATCCATCGCATAAAAGTCCTGGTGTTGGTAGGGGTAAAAAACGCCTGTAGATGAGGAAACTAAAGATCCGTCCGATCGATTCACAATAAGAGTATCGACTGGAGGTGAAAAACAGAAGAGTAAAAACCGCCCGCAAGTGTGCGGGCGATCTAGAAAATTAAACTCTCTTAATCAGCAGCATACAAAGTTGTGATTTTATCTTTGTATTTTTCTGTGATCAGGTGGCGTTTCATTTTGAACAGGTTTGTCAATTCATCACCCACTTCAAATGGTTTGGTAATGAGGATAAACGGAGTTACTTGTTCAAAAGACTTAAATCCAGTTTTGGTATTGTTGAGGGCTTTGATTTCCTTTTTGTAGAAATCGAGAACCTTCGGGTGATCAATGAGTTTCTGTTTGTCCGTCTCAGAAATCCCATTTTCTTTCGCCCACTCGGTCAACTTGTCAAAATCAGGCACCACAAGGGCTCCCAAGTTCTTTTGGTCTTGGCCAATAACCATACACTGAGCAATGAAGGGAGATTCGGTAAGTTTGTCTTCGATCGGAACCGGTTCGACGTTTTCTCCACCAAGAAGCACTACGGTATCTTTGGCACGACCAGTAATGGTTAGGGTCTTTTTGAAATTGAACATTCCAATATCTCCCGTATCCATCCAACCGTCCTTTAGAACCTTTGCTGTGGTTTCTGGATTTTTGTAATATCCTTTCATCACTTGTGGTCCACGAATGTGAATCACACCGCGAGCTCCGTAATTACCGGAAATGAGTTTTTGGTTCGCATCCACATGAGTGAGTACCTTTCCCAAATCATCTCGAATTTGTACGGATGTTTCTGGAGTGATGAGTCCCACCGATCCTTGGACCAATTTTTTGAAAGTTCTTACAGAAATGACCGGAGAAGTTTCCGTCATTCCATAACCTTCTAGTACATTGATTCCTATATCATTGAAGAATGCATCTACATGTCTTTGTAATGCACCACCACCGGAAACAGAAGCTTTGAGCTCCCCACCAGTAGCTTCTCTAATTTTAGAAAGCACCACCAAATCGAGAAGGAAGTAAGGAACTGCTAAAACAATGGCCAAAACCAAATAGTAAAATCCTTTGAAGAGAGAAACGATTGGATTTCTTCCTACATAGTCTACTTGGTTTCCTTTTAAAAACCTTGTGGCAGCATTGAAATGTTTAGAGAAAAAATAAGCCAAATTGAAGAGACCACGACGGATCGCCGGAGTTTGTTTTGGATCATTAATTCTCGTATAAATTCCGTTATAGATACTTTCCCAAAGTCTTGGAGCAGATGCCATAAACGTAGGTTTTGCCTTTTTCATGTCATCACGAAGATCACGGACATTGGTGTAGTATGTAGCACAACCAGCAGCAATGGCTAAGTACTCAAATACTCTTTCGAATACGTGCCAAACAGGAAGGATGGACAACATCCTTTCATCTTCTTTGATTTCGATCATATTACCGAGAATGACAGAAGTTTGGTGGATCATGTTGCTGTGTTTCAACATCACACCTTTTGGCATCCCAGTGGTTCCAGAAGTATAAATGATCGTAAATAGATCATCAGGAGCAATGGCTTTCATTCGCTCTTCTGCTTTTTTAGAACCCTTAGCGCGAAGTTCCTTACCTTTTTCAATCAGATCATATAGTTTAAGAACACCAGTTGCTGTGGATTTTTTATCCATAACGATGAGGGTCTTTGCAAATTCTAATTGGGAGCGGTTCTTTTGGAATTTCTCGAGCATTTTGTCATTCTCAAGAAACACAACTTTTGCTTCACAATGGTTTAGAATATAAGCGATTTCTGAATCGGTAATATCAGTTCCTCTCGGAACGTCTGCTGCACCGGCCATAAGAATTCCATAATCGGAAACAATCCATTCCAATCGGTTATCTGCAAGCAAGGCAACATTCTCTTTCGCGGAAACACCCAAATCAATGAGAGCTTCAGCTAAGTTGATACCAAGATCATATACTTCTTTAAAAGTGACGGGTTTATAGGACTTAGATTCGTCTTTACTAACGAACGCGGGGCGGTTCCCAAATTTTTCAGCACTCTGCTGGAAGAGTTCGGGCAAATTGGCTGGCATTATTCTGACTCCTTTCTCAAAAGAAAACGTAAAAAGGTATCTTTAAAGGGACTTTTTTAACGAACATGAGTCAAGACATTTTCAATCTTGTCATCGAATTCAATAGAAAATCAAAATGTTGTTTCGCATTGCACAATTATGGCAGTTCCGACGCAGCCCATACATGGGAGCGAATGACAAGGCCAGAGAGGTCCGATTCAACAAGTCCATACTGCCTATACACGATTTTACCTGACCTGTCAAAGACGAGGAGGCATGGAATTCCCTCTACATGATAAAAATCTGTCATTTTCCAGTCTTTATCAAGTAAGGTGGGGTAATTCATTTTCAATCGTTCCCTATCTTTTTTGATTTTTTCTATCGGTTCTGTTGTATCTGTATTGATTCCGCGAAACACAAAATCGTTATCCGAAACAGAGGCCTTCCACTTGTTGATGGTGGGAACTGCCTTCGCACAAGGTTCACACCAAGTAGCCCAAAAATCCAGAATCACTACTTTGCCTTTAAAAGAATCCAATTGTTCCTTCCCTCCCCCGAGGGTCGGCAGTGGTTCGGGATAAAAATCACTGGTTGTCCCTTCTGGTTTACAAAAAAGAAGAGATAGGATAAAGATAAGATAAAAGCTGGATCTAAGGTTCAAAAAAGCCTGGGTCATCATATTTGAATTCACTGATTTATAATTACTTTTCCAATTTTGACGAATGGAATGATTACGTAAAGGGAAACTGGAGTGGAAAAGGAATTTCTATGATTCCGTCCACAACACAACCATACGAAACTGGGGATGAAACAACCGTTATCTGGAAAGGAAATCAGAAAGAAATCAAATCCTATTTCAAACGAGGTAAGTCCGAATTTTCTCTGATTTGGTTACTCGAATCGGAAGTCCTCTGCGACAGAATCAAACTCATCGCAAAAGATGCGGATTGGGAATGTGAAATCCAAGCAATGACAAGAGACCGATTCCATCTCCATGTTCTTCCTCAATCAGATAAATCTAAAATTCTCTATTCAGGGGTTGTCACAAAAAAGAAGGGACTATTCTCCTTCCTCTAAAACTTTGCGAAAAACTACTTCAGTAATCTTTGCTGCATTTTCCCAAGTAAATTCCTGAATCGATACCGCCGGTGGTGTTGGATGTTCAAAGAAACTTTTGATTGATTCTGCCCAAAGTTTTGCATCTTCCTTGGTTAGGTAAGGAAGGTAGGTAACTCCATTCTTTCCAATTTCATGGAAGGTAGGAATATCAGAAACAATACAATTCAAACCGTGAAATATGGCTTCCACCATAGGAATTCCAAATCCTTCATATTTACTAGCGAAGGCAAATAAACCTGCTCTTTTGTAGAGATGTTGGAGTTCGGAATCGGAAACAGAATCTAAAATATAGATGTCTTTGTACAAAGCACGCTCTTGTAATAATTCTTCTATAAACTCTGGCGACTCCCAACCAATTTTTCCTACAATTACCCAAGGGCGGTAATGATGAGGATCGAGTTTTCGATACTCACGAAAGACATTGAGTAAAAAAGGATAGTTTTTCCTTGGTTCAATGGTGGAAACAGATAAGAGAAAATCGGTACCTAAATCCTTCACTCGGTTCGAAAGTTTTGTTTCCAAAAGTTTTGTCATCTCCTGAGGATTCACACCCGGGTATGAGACCCCCGTTTGGTCTACAGGGTATCCAAACTTACGACACAAATCATCACTTGTTTGTTTAGAGATCGAAAGAATAAAGCTAGATCGCCTAACAGAATATCTTTGGAAAAGTCTTTGTTGGACTTTGGCGATCCAACGCATAGTCTCAGGATATAAGTATAAAACCAAATCACAATAAGTAAGAACCGCACGAAGAGCACTTGGTAAAAAAGGAGGTAATACTTGCTGGGAACCCCAAAAGAGATCCAATCTGTTTTTTAGTAGATAAAGAGGAATGTAAAGATTGTAATACAACCCTCCTTTCCATTTCAAAAAACCTCCACCAGAAACCCAAGTTACATTCGGCAGCTCTATTACCGCTTTATGGTCTTCATGGATGGGCAAATGAGAAAATAAAAAGAAATCATATTTGTCTTTATATGGGAATGCTTTTAAGGTTTCGGCAATGAGCCTTCCTACTCCCGACACCCTTGTGGACAAGGGTCTTGCATCTAAACCAATTCGTTTGGTTTTTACCATCGTTCCTTTACCTTGAGGGACAATTGGTGAAAGTCTATTTTAGATTCCAAATAATTCACCGCAGCTTTTTTACCTGCTACCAAACCAAAAGATAGGGTTTGTGCTTGGTTGAATTGATACCGATCATCTTTCAAAGGGAAACAAGTAAAGTTTTCTTCGTCCAAGAGAGCAATCCCACCACAAATATCCCATTCGTTCTTTGGTTTTAGTGAAACGATTAGGTCAATAAAACCGGCGGATAAAAGTCCCAATTTATAGGCAATACTTCCCATCGAACGAATTTCAAAATCATCATGCCAAAAGGAATCGGCAAACAATCCCTCTTTCATTTCAGATAAAGAAACAAGGAGAATCGGTTTATCTTTAACAGGTTTTGATTCCTCTAACGGATGTATTACGGAACCACTTTCCACAACTACGATTCTAAAGTTCTCTTCTGTGGCAAATGGGGCCTGTAATTTAGCAAAAAAAGTATTTCGATTTTTAGAAAAGAACTCACCCGTGGCAGGATTGAAGATCACTCCCCAAATCGCCTCACCATTTCGAACAAGACCTAAACTGAGAGCAAACTGATCATTCTTTTTAACAAATTCACGTGTCCCGTCAATTGGATCTAAAATCCAGACCCATTCCTTATCCAAACGCCTATTTGTATCAGTTTTTTCTTCTGACAAAAATCCATGACCTGGAAAACGAGATGTTATTTTCTCGAAAAGAAACTCGCTTGCAAACAAATCTGCTTCCGTGACAGGATCATTGCCACCTTTGTCACGAATCTGAAAGTCCGATTTATAAATGGAAAGGATAGAGTCCCCAACTGATAATACCCACCGCCAAACTTCTTGAAAATCTCTTTCTTCCATTCCGTCCTTATAGAGAAATCTAATTCTTTTTTTCTTCTTTGTGAGCGTTTGAACCGAGATCCAAACCATCTGGTTTTTCCAAAACTATTTCTTCCGAAGGAGAAGTAACATAAGTTTCTGGATCTACAGGAAACTGATATTGAAAATAAAAGTTCTTATACTTTACAAAAAAAGTATTGGTTCCTTCTGGTCGTTCTGTTTGTAAATCCTGGAATTTTAAATCCTTTAGATCTTTTTTGGGATTGGATATACGTTTAGAAAGAGTACTTCGAACAGAACTAACCATATTGGTTTCAAAATTCTTTTTTTTCTGTTCTTCTGTAATTTTTGGATTTCTAAGATAGTCTTCTAGTTTTACAAACTCTTCCGCCAAACCGGTGCTCTGTTGTGCATAGACAAACGTTACCGGAAATAATACTATAATACTCAAAGTCCAAAATCGTTTCATTTCCATTCCTCTTCTAGTTCATGAAATTATCTCTAATGGTGTATATGCCAATAAGAATTTTTTATCCAAATGGGAGCCAAATCGCACTTCGACCTTGCGATTATCTCCTGATCCTGAAATTGTTAAAATACGACCTTCTCCGTAAACTTTGTGGCGTACCTTAGTTCCCACTTGAAAGTCCCCATCCCCTGTTTTTGCGAGAACCGTTTCAAACTTTTCTTCTGATTTTTGAAACCTTTCGGCTCTCGGTGTAAATTCGGGTCTTCTTACTCCATACCGGTTTTCTGTAAATTCACCTTCTACAAATTCACTCGGAAGTTCTTCTAAAAACTGAGAGGGAAGTCGGGCTTCGATTTCTCCAAACTTACGGGTAAACCTTGAAAAACTAATCTCTAAATTCTTACGAGCACGAGTGATCGCAACGTAAGCAAGCCTTCGCTCCTCTTCCAAACCATCGGCAGAATCAATTGAAAGGAAATGAGGGAAGGTTCCCTCTTCCATTCCCGCCATAAATACATGATGGAATTCCAAACCCTTGGCATTATGGACAGTCATGAGGATTACATAGTCTGGTAAATCTTTTGTATTTTCTTCACTGGTAATTAAAGATATATTACCAAGATACTCTTCGAGGGTTGCCTCGGGATTATTTTCCTCAAATTCTTTAAGGGCATTTACAAATTCATTTAAGTTGGAAAGTCGCGAGAAGGAATCTTCTGTACCTTCATTTTCTAAAAATTCTCTATATCCAGAGTGTTCTAAGACATCATAAGCAATTTCCGATGGAGTTTTTTTACCTAGATCTTCCATTGCCGAATCGAACATTCGATACAAAGAAGATAACTTTTGTAAGGTTCCCTTTTTGATTTCGGGCACCGGCTTTCCTAGACATTCAAACAAAGACAACCCTTCGTTTACGGAATAGGATAACAATCGATTCACTGTGGTATCTCCAATTCCCCGCGGAGGTGAGTTAATGATACGCAAAAGAGAAGTGGAATCTACAGGATTCACAACAACCGAAAGGTAGGCAATTAAGTCCTTTACCTCTTTTCTATCAAAGAACCGAAAACCACCAAAAATTTTATAGGGAATGGCTTTTTTTCTCAAAGCTTCTTCAAAGTATCGAGACTGTGAATTGGTTCTGTAAAAAATTGCAAAGTTAGAATACTTTTGTCCCTTTCTCACTCCCGATTGGATTTTTTGAACAATCCCTTCCGCTTCTTCCAATTCGTTTTGGTAAGAAGTGAGTTTGATTTTATCACCCATTGGATTTTCTGTCCGAAGGGTTTTATTTGTCCTTTGTTTGTTATTAGAAATGAGAGCTGCGGCAGTTTCAATGATGGTTTTCGTAGAACGATAGTTTTCTTCCAATTTAACAACTACCGCATCAGGATAATCTTTTTTGAAATTTAGAATATTAGAAATATCTGCACCACGCCATGAATAAATGGACTGGTCATCATCTCCTACAACACAAAGATTTTTGTGCATCGAAGATAGAGATTGAACTAAGTGGTATTGGATTTTATTTGTATCTTGGTACTCATCGACCATGATGTATTTCCAAAGCCTTTGGTATTTTTCCAAAATGATTGGAAAATCTCGAAATAATATAACTGTTTTTAAAATCAAATCTCCGAAATCCAAAGCATTTCTTAGGTCTTTTCTTTTTTCATATTCTAAAAAAACGGAAGCAATGGTTTTAGTATAAGAGTCATCTGCTTTTTTTTTGGCATAATCCTCAGCAGTCATAAACGAATCTTTTGCACCGGAGAATGTATTGGCAAGACTTGAGGGCCTAAATTCTTTTGTATCCATATCTTTGGATTTTAGAATTTCTTTAATGAGGGACTCTTGCATATCACTGTCATAAACAGTGAAATTATTCCCGAGTCCCAAAACCTTACCCTCGCGACGTAACAAATACAGACAAAGGGAGTGGAATGTCCGAACGAAAGGTTCACTATTCCCTTCTGGTAATAAACTCCGACAGCGGATTCGCATTTCTTCTGCTGCTTTGTTGGTAAAGGTAACAGCTAAAATTTGGTTCGGATAAACTTTATGATTTAAGATGAGATTGGCAATGCGGTAAGTAATCACGCGGGTTTTACCGGACCCCGCCCCAGCCAAAATGAGCAGAGGGCCTTCTACCGCTTCAACAGCTTTTTTCTGTTCGGAATTAAGTCCAACTAACTCCACCTAGAATCGCATATCCCCAATACCAAAAACAAATTGAAAGCTGTTATTATCTGGATAGAGTCCGAAAGGTCTATCATCCACTCCCGTATAACGAATCCTCTGCGCAAAATACAAACGAAGCGGCAAAACAGGAATCTGTATCCGAAGACCAAAACCCCAAGAAAACCTGAAGTTTTGCATTGATAGGTTTTTGCTCGAAAGCACTAAATTTCCGGGGTCATTGACAATCAGTGGTGATTCTGGAAGTTTTTGGCCATAGGAATTATAATTTTCATACAAGTAGGTTTCCACAGGTTCTGAGACACGTTGCGCTCTTACTAAAGAATCGTAGTTCTTAAAGAACTCTTTTCTCTCTCCAACCGCTCTGTTGATTTGTTCATACATGGCACCACCATCAAAGAATACAACGAACCAGAGTAACGATGGTTCGATGGGAAACCTAAGTTCAGACGTAAACAATACCCTACTAGACGCCCCATCTTTCCATTCATCCGGGTAGTATTTATCATCAAAAAACCAACCACGGAGAGATTCATATCCTCCAAGGAACAACCGGTCTTGCACTTGGATATAAGGGATCCTTTCCTTATCTTGCGCTTTGTATTTCGGTGTCCTCTCAAAAGTAAAAACTGATGAGGTCCTGAACTGTTGAACCACCCGCCATCGCCTAAGCGCGTTTTTGCGAATGAGTCCAAAAAATGTATAATCGAACCAAGTATGATAATATTCCAAAATAGGACTGAATTGGTCAAAATGGGACTCTCCCCCTAGGAACTGGCCCACATTGTCCACAGAGAAAATTAAATTAAAACCTTGGGTGGAATTGAATACGTTATCCCTGCTATCATAGGCGATACCATTCGTAAGTTGCGAACGGAATTGCCAACCACGATCCACTTCGGCAAGTACCTGGTCAGATACAAGGGACGTTGGCCGAGTCGATGCAAAAAATGAAGGCGAATAACGATGAAAATGCGTCCAGTTGATTAGAAACCTGTGGCCAAGCCCCGCACTCACACCGACCCCGGAACGTTCATAGGAAGCGACTTCCTTAATCCCTTGGTTGTTGTTTTCCGTAATGGAAGTGGCCCCCACAAACAAGGTCCGCGAAGAATAAAAAGCAGAAAGCGTAAGTGACCAAGGTTTGTCCATAAACCATGGTTCTGTCCAGGAGATTTGCAAATAACGGCGGATAGGTCCAAATTCCACACGACCTGTGATTTGTTGACCCGATCCATTTAAGTTATTTTCACCTAACTGGGTAAAAATGGAAAATCCGGTAATCGTTCCGTATCCTCCCCCCATGGAGACCGTTCCTGTTGGTTGTTCCACAAGTTCAATGATTAGGTTCATTTTAGTTTCATCAGAACCCGGCCTCATATTAAAGTTTACTTCTTTAAAGTAACCTAAGTTAAAAATACGTTCCCTAGAACGGTTTACGAGAGTGGAGTTAAAAAGATCGCCGGGTTTAAAAAGAAGTTCCCTACGAATCACTCGGTCTTGCGTCTTTTTATTTCCTTTGATAATAATATTTTCAATAAAAGCCAAGTTATTTTCACGAATCGTAAAATCTACGTGAATGAACTTTTTTCCTCTTAACTTAGGCTCGTCGTCATAAACTTTTCTTAGTTTAGCAACGTTTAGGCGATTGTATTCTTCTGTACAATCGACACTTGCTTCAGTGCTGCCCCTTTTGTCACAATTCTCGTAACGTGATAAGGATGCGTCACTTAGCTCAATCACTTTCCTACGAGGAATTACCTGGGCAAATAAATAACCTTTTGCAGAATAAGCTTCATTGATGGAAGCCCTGTCCTTTTGGAATTTTGTTTCATCAAAAACTTCACCCACATCGGCGGGTGCAAACTCAAATTGGTCTTCTAAGTACTTAACAGGATAAACAGGTGCCCATTCTTCTTTTGGTGTTCCAATTGGGTTATTCTCTTTATTCAAAAACTGTGGCATCCCATTGGGAGCAATGGTCATATCATGACTAGTGGAATATCCATTATAAAAATATTGTTCACCTTCGATGATCTTAAAATTAACGATAACTACTCGTTTATCTTTCTTTTTTGGGTTTTCCCAACGTATTTCCCAATTGGTTCCTTCGTTACTTAATTCTGCGTCAACATAACCTCTGGATTTCAAATAGGCAGAAATTTTCTGTTTATCAGATTCAAAAGCAGATTCCTTAAATACACCTGATTCAATAATCCCACTTTCTTTGAGATCCATAATACCCTGAATATCATAAGTATCTATTTCGCTATTTCCAAAAATATTGACTTTACTTACAGGAATCTCTTCCCCTTCATCAATAATGAATTTTACTTTAACCGTATTGGTCTCTGGATTCACGGGTTCCGTTTCAAATCGAACGTAAGCGAGAAAAAATCCTTCGTCCCTATACTTCTTTAAAATCACTTCCTTCGACAGAGTGACTTTCTTGGGAGTGATCACTTCATTTTCTTTTAAGGGAATTTTATCGCGTAAGTCAGAAGGGAATACCTCATCGGCCCCAATAAAATCAATATCCTTCACACGTGGTCTTTCTTTAACAACCACGAGGATTTTAACACCGTCTCCATCCGCTTCGCCTTGGATATCAATATGATAAAAGAATCCGGAAACAAATAGAGCACGCATATCTGCATTTAACAAACCTTGAGACAGCTGCATCCCTGGACGCATGTCCATTAAATCTAAAATATCATCAGAGGAAGTATTAATGTTCCCCTTAAACTCAACCTTAGTAATGATTTTATCTAGGTATACAGTTCGATTCGACCAAAGGGAAACCCACTCTGCCGAAACTAGTAATAGGAGAGATAAAACAAAAAGACTTAAAAACTTTATTTTTTTTCGAATATTCAAAAAATCACTTAGATGTGCCTTTTACCATTGCAAGGTTAAAGCGACTAACACCCGCAGCATTGACTGCATCGATTACCTTAACCACAACTTGGTAGGACGCACCACCATCTCCACGAATAATGACTTTATTTTTTTTAGGGTCTCTTTCTTTCTCTGGCCCAAGAAATCCATTGATTTTTTCGGTAAGGCCTTCTAACGGAACTGGTTCCGAACTTTGATCCAAATAAATTTTTCCTTGTTTGTCCACAGTGATCACAAGTTCATCTTTTTGCTTTTCTTTGGCAACACTGGACGAACGGGGTAGTTCCACTTTCAATGCAGTGTTTTTTTCCAAAGTTGCATTCATCAAAAAGTAAATCACGATAAAGGATATCACATCGATAAGAGGAGCAAGTTCGATGTTATTAAATGATTTTTGCGTTTTGCGAAATTTCATTTAGTTTGTTTATTTGTTCAGGTGTGGTAACACCAAATCAGTTACGTTTTCCATTTCTGTAATTCTTTCCTCTTTCATCCGAGAAAAAAGATTATAAAAAATGTAAGCTGGGATGGCGATTCCAAGACCCATCGCAGTAGTAATCAATGCTTCAGAAATTCCTACTTCGGCTCCTTGTGTCCCTGCACCTTCGGCAAAGGAACGAACAATTCCGATCACCGTCCCTAGAACTCCGAGTAAAGGAGCAATGGTGGCAATGGTTCCGAGACCAGTCAAATAACGTTCCATAAGAAAGATTTGTCGGAAGCCTTCTTGTCGGATGTCTTCTTCCCAGAACTGAATTCCACGTCGTTTGAGATCAAATGCCATACGAAGGAGAACTGCTGCCGGTGACTGAACGTCTTGACCCAGAACATCTTTTGCTTCATCCCATTTTTGTTCACGAGCCAACTCCCGAACTCGTCGGAAATGGTCTTGAGGGATGGCTTTTAGTTTCCAGTAATAAACAAGTCGTTCCACGATGATGGTAAAACCAACGATGGATACAAAGATGATTAAGATGGGAATGGTTTGCGGAGGAACCGAGGAAATGATTGAATCTGATTTAGCGAAAGGAAAAAACATGAATGGGACCCCATTGAAGGATTACGAATAGAGTTTTCAGTCTTCCCTTTTTCGCCAAATACTATTTTTACAGCGCTACCCTGCTTTTTTCATAAGGAGATCTGTGGCTGCTTTTAGTACTGCAGAGGTCAGTTGTTTGCCGCCAATCATCCGAGCAAGCTCCCTTTTCCTTTCCTCAAAATCGAGAATCGAAGCAAAGGACACAGTCCTGCCACCTTCCTGTCGTTTTTCGATCTTAATCTGGTGGTCACCTGAGGCAGCCACCTGCTGCGTATGCGTAATCAGAAGGATTTGTGAGTTACGTGCTAGCTTTTTAAGCTTTGTTGCCATTGCTTCCGCTGCTTCGCCCCCAAGGCCAGTATCCACCTCATCTAAAACCAACATTTGAGGAGAGGGAGCCTGTTTTCCAAGGACACTCCGAAGTGCGAGCATCACCCGCGATAATTCTCCACCGGAAGCTACCTTTCGAAGCGGACGAGGCTTTTCTCCCGGATTGGCACTGAAATAGAATTCAATTTGGTCAAGACCAGATTCCGAAAGAAAATAGGATTTGGATCCTTCTTCCACTTCCCCTTCTGGATTCTCTTCCCAACGAAGAACCACTTGGAGTTTTCCACCTTCTAGTCCTAAATCGGCCATTTCTTTTTGGACATCCTCTTCAAACTGAGAGATCACATTGCGGCGTAACTTGGAGAGTTGGAACCCGAGTTCTTTCATCTCTGTTAGGCATTGGTCTTTTTTAATTCGTAAAAAGTCCTCATCTCCTGCTTGTTCGTTCCAACGTTCGAGTTCGGATTTTTTTTCTTCGAGTAAAAGATTGATCTCAGTCAAACTCACATTGTATTTTTTCTTTAGTTTTTTAATCTCCTGGAGTCTGGATTGAACCATATCCAATCGCTCTGGGCTAAAGAAGAGTTCCTCCTCTTCCTCCCTGATGACGGATTTGAGAGATTTTAACCTGTCATAAACTTCTTCCCATTCTTCTAACATTTCCTTTTTTTCTGGAATTAAAATGGATACTTTTTGAATGGCATGGATGAGAGTTGGAAACACTTTGAGAATTGAATTTTCTTTTTCGGTCAATTCCTCTAACACCAAACGGTAGTTCTCTGCTAGTTTTTCCCCATTGGCCAAAAGCGATTCTTCAGTGGATAAACTTTCGTCTTCTCCTTCTTTTGGAGAAATGGATTCAATCTCTTCAATTTCATATTCTAGGATCTCTTTTCGTTTCTGCATGGTACGTCTTGTTTCTTCAAAATCAGAAAGTTTTTGTTTCCAATGCCTATACTGTTGTAATGCCGATTTGAATTTGAACTTTAAGGATTCCAAATTGCCATAACGGTCTAAAAATTCTAATTGGTTGGATTTTTCGAGTAGGAATAGCTGCTCATTTTGGCAGTGAATCTCTGCCATTGTTTTTCCAAGTTCTCGTAAATGTGTGGTGGAAGCCAAACTTTCTCCAATTTTCACCCGTGCCTTTCCATCTTTCATCAGTTCTTTGGTGATGACAATTTCATCACCAGTATAACGAAAGCCTTGTTCCATTAAATAATCTTTAGCTAAGTTTTGACCTGTAAGAGAAAGGACCGCCTGTAAAGAATACCTCTCTTTTCCTTGGCGGATATTAGCCGTAGAACACCGCCCTCCAAACAAGGATGCCAATGCATCGAAAATTAAGGATTTTCCAGCACCAGACTCGCCGGTAAAGACAGTGAGACCATCCGAAAGGGAAAGTTCTAAGGATTCGAAGAGTGCAAAATCTTTAATTTTTAAATGTGTAATCATATAGACCCCTGTTTGCTAAACATACAATTACTACTTAACAAATAAGTAGTCAATAAAATTTTTTAGAAATAAACAAAAAACGAAATTTCTCTCTCTTTCCTTTTTGAAACTCTGGTGGAAGAGGCCCCTATGAAAGATCTTGAAGGAAAAATACACCTTGTCTCGAGCCTTCCCTTATTCCGAAGTCTTTCCCGGAAAGAAAAGATTTGGGTGGCAGAATCGGTTCATATTGTAGAATCCGAACGTGAAGAAGTTTTATTCACTGCCGGAGATAGCGACCGCAGTTTATTTTTAATCCTATCTGGTGGGATCAAATTGTTTCTTCCTAAAAAAGGGGAAGGAAAACGCGAAGAGGAAGTTCAGTACCTAAAAAAAGGAGAATACTTCGGAATCCAATCCTTACTCACAGGTGAAAAACATAGCCATACGGCTGTTACTGTTACTGAATCAAGATTTCTTGTCTTATCCCAAGCGGGATTCCAAAAACTAATCCAAAAAATTCCCTATCTTTCCATCACCTTTTCTAAAATGCTCACCAAGTCTCTTCGGAGTGAACTCCTCGGCGGACGAGAATACTTTCGGAATTCAGTTGTCTGTCTTGTCCATTCTGACCCTGTTGCGAAGGATCGTTTAGCCGAAGAATTGGTTACTTCCATCGAAGAAGAGTCAGGAAAAAAATCGATTATCCTCCACTTTGCCCAAAACGGACAAACGGAAAATCCTTATGTTAAATCTTATAAATTCAAAGACTCTGACCGCATCAAAGAAACTTTAGGCAAACATTATGCAAGCCATTCTTTTATTTTTTTGGAAGTGTTTCCCGAAACAGATGAGGAACTAAAACAACTGTTAATCGAAGAAGCAGATCATATCGAAAACTATCTTTCCCCCGATAAAAAGATTAACCTTTGTGATTCCATTACTAGTGAATCCAAAGAAAACGAAATTCTTTATCATGAAACCAATATCAGAGATGTTTTGGATCACGGAAAATGGGAAATCCATATCAGAAGGAAGGCAAGAGAACTTTCCGGAGTCCAAATTGGAGTGGCCCTCGGTGGTGGTGCCGCTCTCGGCCTTGCGCAAGTGGGAATCATGAAGGTCATGGAAGAGGAAGGAATCATTCCTGATATGATTGCGGGAACTAGTATCGGGGCTGTCATCGGAGCCTTTTGGGCTAGCGGTCTCGGTTATAAAGGAATTCTCCCACTCCTCGGTGAGATTGATAGTATCTTTAAAATGTTTAAACTTGTGGATTTATCTTTTCCTGGCCAAGGACTTTTGCATGGAAAACACGTACGTTCTTTACTCGAAAAGTATCTCGGAGATTTATATTTTGAAGATCTTCCGATCAAACTAAGACTGATTAGTTGCGATATCTCGACAAGGCAAGAAATAGTTCTCTCGGAAGGCAAGGTTCTCGATGCTGTAATGGCAAGTATTTCTATTCCTGGTGTGTTTGTACCCCAACCTCAAGAAAACGGAAAAACTTATGTGGATGGAGGGATCGTGAATCCCCTTCCTGTATCCGCTCTTACCCATGAAGGAGTACAGAAGATCATCGCCATCAACTCGATGCCCAGTTCCAAAGATGAAATGAAGACAAACAAACTGCTCAATTTGAATGTTCTGGATATTATTGTAAATAGTTTGTATTCCCTCCAATACCGAATAGGGAAGTACAGTGCTCAGGAAGCAGATGTTTATTTGAATCCAATTCTCCCTAATTCCAATTGGTTTGAGTTCTGGAGAAGTGCAGAGTTTATTCAACTAGGAGAAACAGTTGCCAGAAGTTCACTTCCAGAGCTCAAACAGTTGTTTAGCGAAAAAACTTAATCTCTATCTGGCGAGAGGATCACAATATTAAAAGGGGTTTTTTCGTTTCTTTCTGACTCTGGAATGGATTCAGAAAACCGAAGGGCTCCTGTGATCACTGTGCCTGTGGTGAGTCCCGCAAAGATTCCTTCTTTTTCATAAAGGTCAGCTTGCAAGTGTAAGGCTTCCTCTTTTGTAACATGGAAGTAATGGTCTATGAGCTTGGGATCATAAACTGCTGGGAGTTGGATTCTTTCCCTTTCTTTAGGGTTGTCCGTTTTTCCATACTCCATAAAAGGTGAGTTTTGTTTTCCCGCAATGATGACTTTGACTCTGCGGTCTTGGGACTTTAAAAAACGACCAATTCCAGTAATGGCCCCGCCTGATCCCGGAGCAGAAATGACAGCCCCCACTTTTCCTTGTAGGTCTCGCCAAATCTCCGGCCCAGTGGTTTTGAAATGAAAATTAGGATTTGCGGGATTGGAAGCCTCATCGGGAATCCATCCGCCTAACTTTTTAGCTTTTTCTTCGGCAAGTTCCGTGAGTCTACCCAGATCCGATTCATTGGTAACAGTGACTTCGGCCCCATAACTTCGGAGTAGTTGGATTCTTTCTGGTGCCGTTTGGAGGGGAACCAAACAAAACACCGGATACCCTTTTACTTTACCTATCCATGTAAAACTAACGGAAGAAGAACCAGCACCAACAAGAACCACGGACATTCCCTTCTTTAGTTTTCCTCTCCTTTCGGCATCCAAATACATAGCAATGGCAGTTCGATCTTTGGCAGAACCTGTAGGATTTAAAAATTCGGCTTTGAGATAAAACTGCACACCAGCATACTCTGACCCAATTCGATTCAATCGAATCAGAGGAGTGTTTCCAATTAATTGGAGAATACTGTCGTGAATGGGTTTGGCAACGGAAAGTTCCTTCCCAAAGATACCTTGTACATTGTTTAAAGCCTGCAACAGACTGTTGCCCAAGTCATCGATGCCTTTGGAAATTGGATCTATCATTATTTTACTTTAATCAGTTCCACATCAAAGATCAGTGTAGAGTTTGCAGGAATGGGTCCAATCGCACGGGCGCCATAACCATACTGAGGAGGAATGGTCAGTTTCCGTTTCCCACCTTCTTTCATTCCAACAATCCCACGTTCCCAACCTTGGATCACTTGCCCTTGGCCTAATTGGAAACTAAAAGGTTCTCCCCTGTCCACAGAGGAATCAAATACTTTACCGTTGGTTAACTTTCCTGTGTAATGAACCACCACTGTCGTACCGCGAATGGCTTCTCTTCCTAACCCTTGTTTGGTGTCTTGAATGAGTAGCTCTTCTGCGAAAAGTCCTGTGGATAAAAACAAAAATCCGAGTATAAGAGAAAACAGTTTCATAGAGCGATTATACAGTCTTTGCATACAACCAGGGAACTTCTTTTTGGTTCTTTTCCTCAAATTTTTGAATAAAATCAGCTTTTTGGAGAGTGAGTCCAATGTCGTCCAAACCATTGAGGAGGCAATGTTTACGAAAGCCGTCTACTTCAAACGGATATTTTTTTCCGTCCTCTGTAATCAGCACTTGGTTTTCTAAATCGATTTCCAAATTCGCCCCTGGCTTTTTGTTTATAGTCTGGAAAATTTCTTCCACCTGTGCTTCTGGTAAAACAATAGGCAACATTCCATTTTTAAAACAATTATTATAAAAAATGTCCGCATAGGACGGAGAGATGATAGAACGAAATCCATAGTCTTCCAATGCCCACGGAGCATGTTCCCTAGAAGACCCACAACCAAAGTTGTCCCGGGTGACAAGGATGTTTGCCCCTTGGTATCTTGGTGCGTTGAGCACAAATTCAGGATTTGGTTTTTTTCCGGCATCGTCTAAAAACCTCCAATCATGGAAGAGGTGTTGGCCAAATCCAGACCTTTCAATTTTGCGAAGGAATTGTTTGGGGATGATCTGGTCTGTGTCTACGTTTGCCTTATCAAGAAGGGCTGCGATTCCTTTTAATTTCGTAAATGCTTTCATCTTATTTCCACTCCCGAATGTCTACAAAATGTCCTTCTACTGCCACCGCTGCTGCCATCGCAGGTCCTACTAGGTGGGTTCGTCCACCCTTCCCTTGTCTTCCTTCAAAGTTCCTGTTGGAAGTGGAGGCACATCGATCTCCAGGAGAAAGAACATCATCGTTCATCGCAAGGCACATCGAACAACCCGGGTTTCTCCACTGAAAACCAGCTTCCAAAAAGATTTTGTCAAGGCCTTCCGATTCTGCTTGTCGTTTCACACGGCCAGAACCAGGAACAATGATCGCTTCCACATCTTTACTTACTTTCTTTCCTTTGACTGTGTTTGCCACAACCCGAAGGTCTTCGATGCGAGAGTTGGTACAAGATCCGATAAATACTTTGTTCACCTTCACATCGATGAGTTTTTGCCCTGGTTTTAAATCCATATAAGCAAGTGCCGACTCCGCTGATTTTTTCTGGATCGGATCGGTGAAATCCGCAGGTCCAGGAACGGGAGATGTCACAGGAATCACTTGGCCCGGAGAAGTTCCCCATGAAACCATCGGCGCAATTTCATTTGCATTCAGTGTAACCGTTTTATCAAACGTAGCACCTGCATCCGTTGCATACGCTTTCCACTTAGCAGCCGCTATATCAAAAGCTTCTCCTTTCGGGGCAAAGTCTCTTCCTTTGATATAATTGATTGTTGTGTCATCAGGTGAAATAAGACCAGCACGAGCACCGGCTTCAATCGCCATATTACAAATCGTCATACGACCTTCCATACTGAGAGAACGAATCGCCTCACCAGTAAATTCAATCACATAACCGGTTGCCCCATCAGTTCCAATTTTACCGATGATCGCAAGGACAATGTCTTTGGCAGAAACAAGGGGAGATAATTTTCCATCCACTCGGATCTCTAAAGTTTTTGGTTTCTTTTGGACAAGGGTTTGTGTGGCGAGAACATGTTCTACTTCCGAAGTTCCAATTCCAAAAGCAAGAGCACCGAAAGCACCGTGAGTGGCTGTATGGGAATCCCCACAGACGATTGTCATACCAGGATGAGTTAAACCAAGCTCTGGTGCCACCACGTGAACTATTCCATTGTCCGGGTGGTTGATATCAAATAAGGTAATTCCGTTTTCTTTACAATTGTCCATTAGCGTTTGCATTTGAAGGACAGAGATGGGATCTACTGATTTCCAATCGCGGGTTCTTGTGGAAACATTGTGATCCATAGTAGCGAAAGTGGCATCGGGTCGACGCACTTTTCTGTTGGTTAATTTTAAACTTTCAAAGGCCTGCGGGCTTGTTACCTCATGGACGAGGTGTCTATCGATATAGATGAGGCAGGTCCCATCATCCTCGTGGACCAAATGGTCATTCCAAATCTTCTCAAACATGGTTTTCATAACTAGACTCCCCCACTTCCAGTCATAACTCGGACACGGGGTGGTATGTCCAGGGAATTTGGAAAAATAGAGCAGTTCTAAGGAGTTTGGACGGTTGATCCGTCTACATAGGTTCCAGATATCCCTGAACAATGTGTTGCGGCGGTCCCACCACCACCTCCCGTGAGAGGTGCCGTATAGACGCTGATGATAAAACCGACACTGGATTGAGTTACTTTGCAAGATCCCACGACACTGGTCTCGGTACATTTAGAAGTCTGTTTGGTTCCCGATAGGCAACTGGTCAGGTATCCGTAATAATTTTGACAGACCCCAGAACCAAGTTCACAGGCAAATTTAAATGTCTTGGTTGATCCCCCATTGAGAAGGTCGGAAAGATCCGAATCGGAAATGGTTTGCACAGCAGTTCCATCCGTAAGCACGGTTAAGGGATTAGAAGAGGCACTTTCTTTTTGGTAGAGGTAAATCAGATAACTCCCCGCTTTTGTGAAACTAATCACTGTGGCCGGTGAGTCCACTTTGGAATATTCGGTTCCCTCTTTTGCAAGAACAGCAGTGGAAAGGTCCAAAGGACAACTCGTGGACACATAAGTCGCAACTTTCGCATAACGGGAAAGTACGACACGGGTTCCAATCTGAGCACCTGCAATTTGCATCACTGCATAATAGGTATCCCCAGCGAGAGAAAACGTTACCGATTGAGATGTAGTTGTGATTCCCGTATAACCTGCCTTAATTTGTGTTCCAAGGCCTGCCACAGTACAACCATCAGCACCGGTTTCCTTCGCGAGTAAAAGCGAAGTGGTGGCGCCATTATTCGAAGTTTCTCCAGAACAGAATGTGCTGGAAGTTACGAGAGAAACTAAGTATAAAATTAAAAACGTATTTTGTTTGAATCGAACCATCACTTTACCTTCCTCGAAACGACAAAATGGTTTTCCCGATTTGGATTTCGTCCAAATTATGAAGAACTTTCGGGCGGAGTAATTTTCTGCCGTTTAAGTATACTCCTGTTTCTGAAACACAATCAAACAATATATACTTTCCCTTCCTGTTTTTTATCTTCGCATGAAGGCCTGCGACCGTCGGATCGTTCAGGACTAGGTGGTTTGATTCCCAACTACCGATGGTAACCTCATCGAACTGAAGTGGATATTGATCCGAGTTGTGATTTCCATCCCGAAGCATCAGGACGGCGTAAGAATACGAGGTTCCAGATAGGGGGACTTTTTCTGCAATCGCTACCGCAATTTCGCGATCGCGGGCAGCCTTTTCCATTGTCTCTCCATACATCCTGTCATAAACTTGGAGTTCTTCTTTTCTTTCTGAAAATTCCGATTCAACATTTGTTACCGGTACCAAACTTTGATTGGTTTCTTCGTACCCTCGCAAATAATACAAAGCAGCCAAACAGAGAAAGATGAGAAACAAACTTACAGGAAAAAAGAATAAAGGATCAGATAATTGTAAGTATAAAGATCGAAAAAAAGAAAGTTCATATTGGAATGGAAGCCGAATGCCTTGGTCTACAGAGACAAATCTTCCTGAAACAAAATTTGTTTTCCATCGGGAGAGTTTCCATGGGGATAGATAAATTAGTTCATAATCTTCCAAACCAAGTGCACGGAGATAAGAAAACAAGTCGGAGTAACTATCCGATTTAGAAATGGAATAATGTTTTCCATTCGCATAACTGGCAAGCTTCGTGGCTTCCAAAGAACTGGGTGCAAGAACAATCAACTGAAGGTTTTTATCTCGAATTCGTTTTGCCAGTTCTGGAATCTCAAAACGATCCTGCCATTCCGGAGCAAAACTAACGAGGACCAGAATATGATCTTCCGCCGATTGATTCTTAGGAATGCCTTCGAGAAAGTTCTCCCAATTTCGAATCGGAAAAATAGGTGCTGGTTCTTTTGGAAAGGGAAAGGAAATATCCAAAACTTGAGAGCGGATTCGTTCAAAGGAATGTTTGTTCTCATCGGACTGGATTTGTAATTTAGAGGTTCCACCGCTCTGCTCGGAAACCTTTACCAATTGGTTCGCCAGCTGGATGATCCACCTCCTGTCTTCCGCATTTGTATAACTGGGAATGGAGATGTATAAGTGGATGGGGTTTTTGGACTCTGCCTGCTCGAATCGAAAGGATTCCGTAAGCCTTGCAACGGAATCCAATTCTTCAGAAAGAACAAATCCCTTGGGGTCTAGGGGAGTGTTTGAATGGAATCGGATTTTGACTTCTGGGTAAGAACGAATGTCCACAGATCGAAGTTTAAATCCTGGGTCTGCCGAAAGAACCACAGGTGTAAGAATAAGGAAGAGGAAAGTTCCATTACTGAAAGAGGAGAGAAGCTTCCTTAAGTTGTTTTCCATATTCTGTTTTTGGCTCCAGGTTGTGGTTTAGAACCGGAATGGTTTCTATGACTTCCCCTTCTTTCATTATCGTAACTAAAGAGGCCAGACTTTCGACGATCCGAAGCTCGTGCGTAATAAAAACAACTGACATCCCCATTTTTGCAAGGTTTTGCACGGTTTCCAAGACAATTTTTTCAGAAAAGGCATCGAGACCAGTGGTCGGTTCATCCAAAATCAAAATTTTCGGAGTTCGTAAAAATGCCAAAGAAAGAAGGATTCTTTGTTTCTCACCACCAGAGAGGGTCCTTGCATATTCCTTCCAGTGGGTCCTGGGAATAGATAACTGGTCCCAAATCAAAAACAAAGATTCGTATGATACATCGCTTAACCCTGAAAGTTTAAAGAAATCTTTGGTCTGTGCTTCAATGGTCCGGAAAGGATGGAAGGCCCCATTCGGATTTTGCGGAACCATAAAAAGTTTAGAACCTTGCTTTTTAGAAAGAACATCTTCACCAAGCACTGTGAAGGTGGTATATGACAAATGACAACCGTTAGGAACCATTCCAAATAAGGAAAATCCAAGTGTGGACTTTCCTGATCCAGATTCACCAATAATACCGTGAACAATCCCTCTTGGAATTTCTAAAGAAATTCCCTTCCAAATCTTTTGCTCCCCATTTGTTTCGATGGAGGCATTTTTGATTTGCACTGCATTTAAATCAGTCGAGGCCAAACAATTCCTTTTCAATGATGCTACAAAGAATATGACCAATCAAGATATGGCATTCTTGGATCCGGGCTGTGATTTTGGATGGGACAATGATTTCCACATCCCCTTTACCTTTTAGTTTTCCGCCATCACCACCTAAAAAAAGGACAACCTTCATTCCAATTTTCCTGGCCTCTTCCACCGCCAAAATGATGTTTTGCGAATTTCCAGATGTGGTAAGGCCAACAAAGACATCCGTTGGTTTTCCAAAAGCTTGGACTTGTCTTTGAAAGACATACTCGTAACCGTAATCGTTGGAACAGGCAGTCAGCACCGCTTGGTCACTATTGAGAGCAAGGGCAGGAATGGCTTTTCTTTCATTTCCCGATTTATAACGAACCACAAGTTCTGCAGCAATATGCGAAGCATCACAACTAGATCCACCATTCCCGCAAAAGTATAATAACCCATTTTGTTTTAATGATTCGACTAGTAGTTTTCCTGCAGATTCAATAGAAGGAGAAAGCCTTGGTAATAACTGTTGTTTGACGGCAATCGAATCTTCGATTTGTTTTTGGATGAGTGATTTATGATCCATGGTTTTCTTCCTTTTCCCGTTTTTCTTTTAGATTATTAATGATATTTCCAAATTCGAGAAGAGCTGCCCCAAATCCGAAAAAGTTTTTGGCTTTGGAATAAGGATTGTTTTCGTCAGTATTTCCCAAATTCAAATAAAACAATTCATCCCGAACGAGTCGTTTCTGTCTTTCTGTTGATACAGATTCAAAAAATTTCCGACACTCCTCACCGATGGCAAGGAGCACGAGTGCCATGGAATTTGGTTTCATTTGTAATACCAACTGTTCTTTCCAAAATCGTTCCCAATTGAGAACCACCCTCCAATCTTCTTTCGGAGCATCAGCATCTAAAAATAGATCTGTTTTAGGAATGGAAAATGCGGTGAGTAATCCATCCAAACTCGAAAGGTCTTTGGATAGGTTTTTGTTTAAATCCCCTTCATCCACAAATAAAACTCCAGCCCATTTATCCTCTTTATTTTTATAAAGATGATTTCCTGTGGCTAAAATAACGGAATAGTTTTCCCCTTCGGCACGAAACAATTTATCGTTTGTTTTTGTTAAGCGAAACTTAGGGACTTCTAAAACTACCCCTGTTGCCATTTGTTTGGTTCGAAGTTTCTTTTTCCAATTTTCAATGGCTACAGCCCATTCCATAGCAAAGGATTTAGGTTGTTTTTTTGATTTCCCTGAATCCTCTTCTTTTGTATTCTTCCTTCCTCCAAAAAAAGAGAGAACACGCATAAACCAATTTCCTTGGGGCTTTTTATTCGTTTTTACCATACTCTTTTCTTATATTGGACGGTCGTTCTATTTGATTCCGATCCAGTTCATACAATTTTGCAAATTTAAGAAAAGTTGAGAATGCAGAAGCAATGGCAATCCAAAGCCCAGGAATTCCGTCCAAAAATCCAAATTTGAAAATATAAATTTCTAAAAATTTCCCGAGAGGTTTGAATATGGTTTTAACAAGTGAAAACCTTTCTCCTTTCGCATAACGCGTGTATGCCACGATACTTGAGAACTGATTGATGGTGGTGATTTGATGGCTAAAATCAGTAAAACTATAATGAAGGATATCACCTTTCATCACCCGACCTACGGAACCTGGTTTTAATTCAATGTAATCATGCGGATTTTCACCCACCCAGGTTGCGGCATTTTTTTGAAACAATCGATACCTTCGAAGGGGATACCAACCGCTATAACGAATCCATCGACCCAAATGAAAAGTTAACCTTGCGATTTTAAACCCATCAGATGAAACCGATTCAGATTCTAAAAAAGATTCGATGGAATGGCAGAGAGTTTCATCGACCCTTTCATCGGCATCGAGCGACAAGATCCAATCGTTCGAACAAAAACCTATGGCTTTGTTCTTTTGTTCCACGTGGCCGGGAAATGGAGATTCATAGAATTTTACTTTGGGAAAGGAAATCGCAATTTCTTTTGTGCGGTCTTGGCTTAGAGAATCTAAAACAATGATTTCATCCGCTACTGATTCGATGGAGCGGATACAGTCTCCGATATTCTTTTCTTCATTGAAGGTAATGATAGCAACCGACAATTTTCTTTTTCTCTTGCCTTCCATAGGAGTTAAAACCTATTCTTAGAACCAAATATGATTGGGAAAGAAACATTTCATAAGATTTCCGTTGTTTTTCTATACCTTTTCTTTGTTCTCTCTCCGATTTCCATTAGCCTTTGCCAAATTTTTGCCGGGACCTCTCTTTTCTTTTTGTTTTTGGATTCAGCCTGGGATCAAAAGATTCCGAGATGGGAATCCCTATTTCTTTTTTGGATCCTTCTTTACCTAAGTTTTTTACTCACCCCCCTTTTTGCTTGGGATTTGGAACATTGGAAACGTATCCTTTTGAAATCTGAATTTGGGGATGTATGGATGGGGTTTTTACTCCTGCACCATTTCCGCCTCTCCCGAAACGAAAAGAAAACTTTAAAACAAGCTGTTGCTATCGGTGCGATTTTTCTCACAGTCTCTGGAATTTTATCCCTTCTTTCTCCCTATCGGTTAGCTCCCTTTGTCATGGATGGATTTCAGTATCTGGAAGGCCGACGCCTTCCTCACCAATTGGCAAATCTTATGGGAATCCCCCTCCATCTACCCATTGGATTCCAAAGCACCCACCTAACCTATGGAGGATTGCTTGCCCTATACCTACCCGCACTCTGGGAGAGAACGTTTCGGATTCTAAAATTGGTTCAAAGGAAATCCAGATACAAAATCCATCTCGTGCTCCTTCTTGGTTTTTCCTGTTTGGGGGTTGTTTTACTTTTCCTCAACCAAAGCCGGTCGATTTGGTTTGGGTTGTTATTTGGTTTAGTTCTACTCTTACCCCAGAAAAAGTTTTCGATTAAAAAATTCCTACCATGGTTTGGGACCTGTCTTCTTGGGTTCGCGATTCTCTTGTTTTTACTCTACCAAAATAATTGGTTATTCCAAAGAGCCATTGATGATTTATTCGCTAAACGATCGTTAGAGAACCAAAGAGTCTGGATTCATAAAATGAATTTTGCCATCTTAAAGGACTCTTTTTTATTGGGGATCGGCAGTGGAAATTACCCAGGTGAATTTGTTTTACGAGCCATTCCTCTCGTTCGAGAACTTCCCGAATTGTATTACGATTTATCCATCACACCGAAATCCCATGCCCATTTTGATTTTTTGCATTTTTGGATATTGGGAGGAGTTTTGGGTGTGTTCTCTTTTCTTAGTTTTTTATATCTCGTCACAAAAAACATCTTACAAATTCCGCAATATACCCTCTTCTATTTAGGTTTTTTTGCGATTGTTTTTGCCGGTAGCTTCCAATGTTTTTTGTTAGACGATGAGGTATTACTTCCCTTCCTTGGGATTTTATGCCTATTACCAAAAACCAAACGGGG
Organism: Leptospira sp. WS4.C2; assembly: GCF_040833985.1. Taxonomy (NCBI): domain Bacteria; kingdom Pseudomonadati; phylum Spirochaetota; class Leptospiria; order Leptospirales; family Leptospiraceae; genus Leptospira; species Leptospira mgodei. The sequence continues at coordinate 1,695,326 of NZ_CP162139.1, read as the reverse complement.
AATCACTGAAGCCGATGAAACATCGACAAAAAAGAATCTAAAAAAAGTGTATGGCATCGTCCTATTTTGGATTTTCATTTCGAGTCTAGGTGCTTTGTATTTAACGAAGACCCCTGCAAAAGATTTATTTTTCCACAGGGTTCGCACAGAGAACAACTTCCCCGCCCCCCTAGCACAGTCCTCTATCAATGCGAACGGCCCAGTCGCCCTGCCTTCGGGAACAAAGGGATTGTATTTCAAACTCTCGGGATGTTTGGATCACAAGATCAACTTTGATACGGATGCCCAAGTGCGTGAAAATCCAATCCAAATCAAAATCCATTGGGAAGGAACAATGGAAGGGGATTTGCCCGACTCACTGGTTCTGGAGACAAGAAAAAGAGAAAGTTTTGACCAAGACAAAGAATACCGAGTCCATTCAGAACGAATTGTGAAGAAGGAAACGATTCTAAATGATAGGAAAATGGTTTCAATTCTTGTTAAACCGAAAGCATACTTGGGATCCGGTGTGGAATTTATTGATTTTGGATTTTTATATTCTTGGAAAGGAGAAAATCCTTTCCTACCGGCGATTGAGATCACAGGGAATTGTGAATAGTGTCAGGCTTCCTGCCTTCGGAAAAAACGCTTACGGCTCCATCCACCCTTGGCCCTTTAGGCCAACTTCGCCTCCGGCTTTTATAAAGCCTGCGCTGGGTCGCTACGTTTTTAAGAGATGTTGATTTTAGTTCTGTGTGATTTAGATGGTCCGCGGGAATCGCTTCGGTCTTCGGCCATCCTGGCCTTTCGACCTCAGCCCGTCTTGCTCGTCACCTCAGGCTTCCTGCCTTCGGAAAAAACGCTTACGCTCCCTATGGGTCGCTACGTTTTTTTTGACTCGCAATCGTTCGATTTATACCTGGAGCGGGAATCGAACCCGCACGGGATTACTCCCACAGGATTTTAAGTCCTGTGTGTCTACCAATTCCACCATCCAGGCGAATGATCCGTGATTAGGCGTCGGCCGGATTCGAACCGGCGGTCAAGCTTTTGCAGAGCCATGCCTTACCACTTGGCCACGACGCCAATCGTGACTTTGGATACGCTAAAATAGGAAGGCTTGGTGTCAAATGGAAACTATTTTCACTTTTCATCAGATTGTAACAATTCAGAGAAAAATCAAATTGCTTCCCCCTTTCGAGAGGATGCGCTGTAAATATGAACGTAAAGACCATACTATCTGTATCCATTCTATCGATTGTATCTCAAGTTTCTTATGCAGACACTGTGACTGTGAAAGCAACCAAAGAGGTTTTGGAAAACGTCAAAACTTCCTCTCCGACTGCGAATTATGTTTTAGTAGAATCTAAAGACGGCACCAAACAGGCATATAAAAAGAATGCGGTGGAAGTTGTCTCCCTTCCCGTAGTTTGGGAAGCACCGAAAGAGGAAACAAAACCAGGATTTTTTGGTTCTCTATTTGCATCCAAAGATACAAAAGAAGAAACAAAGACAGATGCAACAAAATCTGAAGAGCCAAAAGAAAACCCAGAAAACCAGAGTCTTTTCAGACGGAAACTTCCGGAATTCGCTATGGGTGGAATGGCTCTCCTTTGGCTTTTATTACCTTAATCACAAGCCTATTTTAAAACTAAAGCTACTACTCCCATTCGATCGTTCCTGGTGGTTTGTGAGTGAGATCATACAACACCAAAGAGATTTGTGGCAATGCTAACAATTCTTTGGTGATACGATCTAGAATTTTCCGATCCATCTCGTAAAAATTAGCAGTCATGGCTTCTGTCGATTCCACTGGACGAAGCACCACTCCATAAGAATTCTCACGTAATCCCACAGGAACTAAAACCACTGGCATTTGCCAAATCGAATTGTGGATCGATTCATCATAAAGAATTCTGTTCACAATCGCATCGGCATCACGTAAGATATCCGAGTGACCTTTGTCCAAACTGAGTTTAGTATAATGAAACGGGCCGGAAAAAGTAGAGATCCCTGGGGCAAATACCACGCGGTTGATTTCTCGTTTAAAGTTTGTAATCTCAACAGCCGACTTGTCCAGTTCATTCCAGTTGGTTGTAAAATCATTTAACACTGCGCAGTGAGCATAACTCCTTTGGTCGCCTTGCACTCCGACAGAGAGAATGGGTAAAATTTCAACTTCCATCTTTTTTGCAGTTAGTCCCAAATCCGAAAAATCAATCTTGGGAGGATGGGTTTCGGGACTCGCGATCATACGCACCACAAGACCCGGGCCTGGAAAGGGATGCCGTTCGATCCAACGTTCGGGCAATCCTAAAAGCCTACCAAGTTCCCTTACTTCATCTTTGTACAAATCAGCAATCGGTTCTACAATCTTTCCTTCTTGGATGAGTTTTTCAATTTGTGGAACACGGTTGTGGTGGGTTTTAATTTTATGAGAATGTTTGGTGCCACCAGATTCAATGGTATCAGGATATATGGTTCCTTGGCCAAGAAGCCAATGTTCGGAATCCAATCCGAGGGAATCCGTTGCTTTACTTTGCGCTTCTAAAAATAGATCTCCCACAATTCGCCGTTTTTTCTCGGGATCAAATTCATTTTTCAGATTTTCATAGAATACGGAACTTTCATCCCAGATGGTGAGATCAAAACCGACATGGTGTAAATTGTCCATTAAGTCTTTCACTTCATTTTTACGCATAAACCCTGTGTCGACAAGTAGACCTTTGACTCGGTCCTTCCCAAGAGCTTTTGCGAGAAGTAGATAAGCAACAGAAGAATCCACTCCACCAGAAACTAACAAAAATACATTTTTGCCAACAGGGACTTTCTTTTGTAATTCAGTGATTTGTTCTTCTAAAAATTGGGAGATGCTCCAACTAGCACCTGCGTTGCAAAGATTCACAAAATTCTTAAGTAGGATTTCCCCTTCTTCGGAGTGAGTCACTTCCGGATGGAATTGAATCCCAAATTGTTTTTTAGATTCATTCGAAACGAACGCATAGCGACAGTTATCCGAAGATGCTACAATTTGAAACCCATCGGGCATTCGGACGACTTCATCCCCATGGCTCATCCAAACTTTTGTTTTTGGAGAGAGTGACTTTGAAAGGAGAGAATTGGGATTTTGAATTTCGAGAATGGCCGGGCCATATTCTTTGGAATTGGAAGAGACAACTTCTCCACCGAGAGCTTTCATTAAAAGTTGGTGGCCATAACAGATTCCTAATATGGGAACGGAAGTTTTAAAAAAACCTTCTGGTAGAAGTGGCGCCCCTTTTTCATACACACTGCTCGGGCCTCCCGATAGAATGATTCCAGCATAGGATTCATAAACAGACAATGGTTCTTCATTGGATAAGATTTCCGTATAGGCTCCAAGCCTTCGAATTCGGGAAGCGATGAGGTGAGCGTATTGACCGCCGAAATCGACGACTGCAATTTTTTTATCACTTTTCATGGGATGATTCCAAAATAATTTTGCAATTGTCGGGGTAAACAAATGTCGGAAAAAAAATCAGAATCTTCATATGAGGACAAACAAGACCATATCCCGTCCTGGAAAACCCCGGAAATCGAATGGTTTGCCAATGTTTATGCCGGAAAAGAATACAATATCGAATTTACCATCCCGGAATTTACCGCCGTTTGCCCTAAAACCGGCCTTCCTGACTTTGGATCCATTTTTATTGAATACATTCCGAGAGATCGTTGTGTCGAACTCAAATCTCTGAAAGAATACATGATGTCCTACAGAAATGTGGGAATTTTCCACGAAAACGTGGTAAACAAAATCCTAGAAGACTTTGTGGCTGCCGTGGATCCCATTTTTGTTAAAGTGGTGGGTGATTACAATGTTCGAGGTGGTGTAAAAACCATCGTTAGGCGAGAATACAAGGCATAAATGGAAAACCTAATTGGCTACATTGCCGCTTTTTTAACCACCGTTTCCTTCCTTCCGCAAGTCTTACGAGTGGTGATGACAAAACAAACTCGTGATATCAGTCGTAATATGTACATTATGTTTTTTTTGGGTGTTCTGTTGTGGTTTGTTTACGGAGTTCTAAAATCGGATTTTCCAATCATACTCGCAAACATAGTTACCATTTTTTTCGTATCTATCATTCTATTTTATAAACTCAAAGAGGAGAAAATATGAGAAAGGCTTATGTAGACAAAGACAATTGTACTTCTTGTAACCAGTGTGCTGATAATATGCCAAAATATTTTATGATGGATGAGGATGATGTTTCCCAAACCCATATCGCGGGAGCTTCCATCAATGATGCTGCTATCCCAGAGGAAGATGAAAAAAAGGTGCAAAAGGAAATGGATGAATGCCCCGGCGAATGCATCCACTGGAAAAAACACTAAGTTTTAAGTTAAGGTTTTCTATTTGCTTTTGCTTTCAGTCCCTTTGTTTTTTTTCTCTTTTAGGTCTAAGAGATCTTTCACAATCCCAAATACATCTTTCACTGATTGGAAAGAATGTTCTTTTCCACGCGGATCATAAACCAAACCAATGGTTTTCATTTCTGGGAGAGAATTCCAATATCCATGTCCGTGGATCGGAACTGGTGATTTGGAAAACACTTCCCCCTTTCTTGTCCCACTAAAAAATAACTTCTGTGATGTGCGAAGGACACCCCATGTAGAGGGATGGATTTTCTCTTCGAGGGATTTACCCGGATCAGGAAGAATTTCATTCTGTCCCAATTGTGTTTGCAAACCAAGACCACGGGGCAGACTAGCAGACGTTGGCGTTGCCGAAACCCATTCGGAGCCGGGACAGACTTGGAGAATTTCGGTGATGACCCCTTCGAGTTCCGATGGCGAGATCACCGCATTCGGTGCCGGCAAAAGTATGGAGCTACCACCAGAACTTTTAAACGTGAGTTGGTAGGTTCCCGTCTCCTCATTGATATAACCTTTTTGTTTCAGAATCACATTCGGGGCACAAACAAAGTCTGCAGAATGGAAGCCGTGGTCAGAAACAATGACAACCGCTGGCCCTTTTGAAGTGAATGCTCCAACAGATTGCAAAAATTCATCGATGGCCTTGTCCAGTTCCACCAAACGTAACAAGGCTTTTTCCGAACCGGGTCCATAGCCGTGGTGGTTTGTATCCAAATCCGTCGTATAAACAAATAGTAGATCAGGTTTTTTCTTGTGAAAGAGCCAAGTCGCTGTTTTCAATTTAATTTCATCTTTGGCGACATCGTTTAACGGAGATCCGATGGCAAGTTCTGCTTCTTTATGCAAATCCTTAGTGGAAAGCACTCGTAGGAGTTTGTCGTCTTCTGGAATTTTCTTCCTCCAATATTGGGGAAGGTTCCAGTCAATTCCTGCACCCACTGTCACGGGCCAAAATACATTGGCAGTGGTTTTCCGATTCTCTTTTGCCAAATCCCAAAGTGTGGGAACTTGGATGTCTTCTGCATACCACATCCATCCCCCATCATTTTTCTCAAAAGGGTCGGAAAGTGTATTATTATAAATTCCATGTTCTGCCGGATCCAAACCCGTAACCATAGATGTATGGGCCGGATAAGTTACCGATGGATTGACGGTTTCAATTTCATGAACTCCATACTTTTGGAAAAGTTCGCTTAAATGGGGAAAATAAGATCTGAATTTGGGATCCGTTAAGTAATAAGCCGGGAATCCATCGATCGATAAAACAATCGTTTGGCGAATCCGAGAAGATTTTCCTTCTAGTTTTACCAAAGTTTTTTTGGGTTTGGCATGGATCGAAATACTAACGAGGAAAAAAACCAGAATTCCAAATCGGGAAAGGAGACAAACCAATCTCATCAAGAAGGAACTAACTGGTTTGAAAGGTAAATATTTTCGCATAAACTCTGTTTAGCGAAAAAGATTAGTATTCTTGTTCCGAACGTGTAGAGCCAAGGAGTTCGTCTGGAATGTCTTCGATGCTGTCTCCAATTTGGATGGCAAGACGGTTTCCGACTCTTCCTGGTGTGGCCTTAAATTTACTGCGATCCCCCACCTTTACCATAAGATCGGTTTTGATGGGGGTGTTTTCTAATTTAATCACATCGCCTACGTGTAAGTTCATCAAATCATTTAAAGAGATGTCCACACTTCCCACTTCCGAAATCAGAGGGATTTTGACTTGGTCGAGTCGCTCTTGGATGACGGCACGGTTTTCATCCACTTCCCCTTTACGAATCGAGGAATACCAGTACTGAGCCGAAAGTTTGTTAATGATGGGTTCAATGGTAATGTAGGGAATACAAAGATTCGTCATCCCTTCGACTTCACCCACTTTGGTTTCTAAGGTAATTAATACCACCATGTCATTGGGGGGAACCACTTGGGCAAACTGTGGGTTTGTTTCAATGTTTCCAAGCCTTGGACGTAAATCAATGACTGTCGACCAAGACTCTCGTAAGTTACCAAGAATCCTGACGATAATCCCTTCCATTACCGATAACTCGATATCTGATAGTTCTCGGTTTACCTTAGATGATTCTCCCTTACCACCAAACAAACGATCAATGATGGTAAAGGAAATGGAAGGGTCAATTTCTAAAATGGCAGATCCGCGGAGGGGATCCATATTAATCACCGCAAGGGTTGTGGGATTGGGAATGGAACGAATGAATTCTTCGTAAGTCAACTGATCCACCGACGCCACGTGCACCACAACGAGGGCGCGAAGCTGTGCCGATAGCCCCGTCGTTGCCAAACGGGCAAAGGTCTCGTGCATCATCTGCAAAGTACGAATCTGGTCTTTTGAAAATTTATCCGGACGTTTGAAGTCGTAAATTTTGACTTTCTTTTGTTCCCCAACCGACGAGTATTCATCCTCAGAGACTTCCCCAGAGGAGATCGCATTTAACAGGGCATCAATTTCGTCTTGGGAAAGGATTTCCGTCATTTTTTTACCTTTACGAGTAAGTTTTTAATCTGCCAAAATCCAACTCGGCTTCCTTCTTCTTGTCGCAAGGTGTAGATATATTCGTACCTTGTTTTAAACCGACCCATCATTCTTTCTACATAGACCTGGACTCTTGCATCCCTCTTGGAGGGATAGTCCACATTCATGACCTTAAAGTATTTTAACACACCGGAGGGTGTCTCCGTCAAATACTCTTTAAAATCTTCGATGATGGTTTCCCGCTCACCCAAACCAGCTTCGGTATAGGCACTGCTATAACGATCATAGGCTAAAATATATTCCGAAAAATCGATCCACTTAAAGTGGTATTCCCAGTGTTTTTTCATCTCAGCACCAAGGAAAAGGAAGATGGTCTCTTCGGGAGAGAGCCCACCGTTTTCCGTGATTTGGCGTGTGACTGTTTCCTTTCGCTCGGCCTTGGGATTCTGAAATAAGAATCCGACTGTATTCCCAGAACGAAGAAAAGCCGATTTATCTTCTGTATAATTAGGGTAAAAGTACCCAGTCACATAGAACTTTTGATCTGGTAAAAAACTATAATGTTCATCCAAATAGATGGTTTTTGAAAAGGACTCATTGCGGTGGAGGCTCACTTCTTTGTTCTCATCACCCACTAAATTCACAATAGTGGTTCTACGTTTCAGGATGGGATCTGGAAATTCCGGATCTTCGATCGGAGTGAGGATGCGATCATTTTCGTCTTTCACAATGATTTGAAAGGAATAACGGTAATCAAAGGAGGGAAAGATACGAACCACTTCTTTCCCGGTATTGGTGATAGTAAAGGTCAAAGGGACTCTTTCTCCAGACTGGTAACTTCTTTTTGTCAAAGAGAGGCTGATTTTTGACTGGAGAGAGACAAAATTATCAATCCTTTCCCCACGGGCATCCCGATCAGGAAAGGCCCCAAGAGAACTGACTAAGAGAATTCCTAAAATGACAAAGGTTCGCAGAGACCGCATACACTTAAAGATTTCGGCAGGACTTGGGATTTCCGAAAGAATTTTTAGGACATAAAACGTTTTAACTGGTACCCATTTTGGCTTCCGCCAGAATGTAGTCTGCAATTCGAATGAGCCTTGTCATCACAGCTCCTAGTTTTTTGTACTGGTAGTAATTTTCCCTTTGTTTATCTAAATGGGGTTCCACTAGGGCTACTGTTTTCGAAGAAACTTTTAGGTTTTTGATCTCGTTGTCTGTGACCCCATAAAGGTTAGCTTCGGAGACAAACCGATTCAACTCCTTCACCAAACTCTCGTCGGTGAGATCCTGGATTTCAAATACCTTTTCGATTTTCAAAATAAAGTCAGTTAACGTTCGTTTGATTTTTGATTCTTCTTCAGTAGGACGCCTTTTGGAAGTGACCTGGTTTAGGGATTCATACTTGTCTAGAGCCGTTTCATAAAGTTGGCCCATTTTTGCTTTTTGGCCGAGGATGAAACTAATAAAACTAAGAAGTCCGACAAAGGTATCGGGGTAACGATTGATTCCCCCTACCTCATCCAAGGCATTCGCGAAGGCTTCTTCATTATGAGGTATAGTCATAATGAATTTTAACACGGGTTCCACGGAGGAACCGGATGTGTATTTTTGGATGACTTCGATGCCTTCTAAGTAGTTCATTGTCGTTTGTCTATAATGACAACCTTTCGGATCGTCGTTTGAAGGTTCCCTTTTTCTATGATTCGGTCAAGTACATCATACCCAGAAACCAAAAATCCAAAAACTGTATGGAGACCATCTAGATGAGGAGTGTCAACCTGGTTGATAAAAAATTGTGACCCGTTGGTATTGGGACCTGCATTGGCCATGGCCAAAGATCCGCGGACTGCCTTTTTACTAGGAAGCGCTTCATTGTAACGATAACCCACTCGGTGGAGAACTTCTAAAACAGGCAATTCCATTGCCTCTTGGTAGGCCTTTTCTACTTCCGTTCTTTTTTCTTCAAACTCTGCCCGCGACTGGATTTTGAATTCTGCAAGGACAGCTCGTTGCAATTGGGCTTGGTATTGCGGTGCATCTTTGATTTTGACTTTGTCGAGTCCGAGTGCCTTCCCATTGATTTCATCTTCTGTTTGGTATCCAGGCCCACCGGTTCCGTCTCCTCTCGGACATCCCCCTTGTGCCATAAAGTTTTCAATGACTCTGTGGAATTTGAGTCCATCGTAAAACGGGCGTCTCTCGGAACCTTTCTCGGTTCTAAATTCCTTTTCCCCTTGTGCCAGATCGATAAAGTTCTGCACGGTTTTTGGTGCCGCCTCATCATAAAGTTCCAATACCAAATCACCTGTCGTAGTTGTAAACACCGCATAAATGGCTGGTTTCTCTGGAAGTTTGACAGTGGTTTGGTCAGCACGTTTGACTATCACCTTGGACGGAGAATAAGAGACAGGTTCGTAGGTAATTTTTTTGAATCTTTGGTCACTGCAGAATATGGTTTGCGTGGCGACTAAAAAGAGTAATGCGAAGAAGGAAACTTTATTTAAAACATTCATTTTCATATTTATTTTTTACCTTTGGATTCTATTGATTTTAACTTTTTGGTCAATTCGTTTACCTTCGCCTTGGCTCGTTTGATTTGTTCTTTTTGACGAGAAAACGAAGTTCCTCCCATCACATCTTTTTTGTCACAAGAAGTTTCGAGAGAAATGGCGGCTTCATAACCTGGATCGGTGAGGACAGCGTGGATTTGGCCCCTTTCTCCACTGGGAATATTAAACAGATCATATCCTTTTGCCGAACAATATTTCACAAGTTCCCCGACAATTTCATGGGCCGAACGGAAAGGAATTCCCTTTGCACTGACAAGCCAATCCGCAAGGTCCGTGGCCGTAGAAAATCCCAATCTTAAACTTCGGAGGGCATTTTCTGGAAACACTTGGATCCCAAGAACCATGTCCCGAACCCCTTCGATACTTAACTTGATTTGTTTGACTGTGTCAAATAACGGAAGTTTGTCTTCTTGGAAATCTCTGTTATACGAAAGCGGAGTTCCTTTCACCATTACAAGGAGATGAGTCAAACTTCCAATTACCCTTCCTGATTTTCCGCGAATGAGTTCTGCCACATCAGGATTTTTCTTTTGGGGCATAATCGAAGACCCGGTAGTGAGGTGGTCGGGAAGTTTGAAATAACTAAATTCTTGGGATGTATAAAGAATGATCTCTTCACAAAAACGTGATACATGGATCATAAACTGAGAGGCCGCAAATAGAAACTTAAAGATATGGTCCCTTTGGCTTACTGCATCAATTGAGTTTTCGGAGATTCGAGATAGAGACAAATCCTTTTTCAAAAACTCCCTGTCCGTTGCATAGTTGACACCAGCAAGAGCACCGGAACCTAACACTAATTCATCGGCCCTTTCATACGCATCGAGAAAGTCCTCAAAGTCACGGATGTTGGCCCAAAAATGGGATAAAAAATAATGAGAAGCTCGGATGGGTTGGGCAATCTGGAGGTGAGTATACCCAGGAATGATGGTTTTCGTATGAGCTTCGGCCTTTCCAATCCAAGCATTTAATAAATCCAGAAGTAAAACCAAAATGGCCTCTACTTCCGATTTGATATACAAACGAACGTCTTGTGAAACTTGGTCATTACGACTTCGACCCGTGTGGAGTTTTTTACCCAAATCTCCCAAAAGCTCCGTTAGGCGAGATTCGACAGACATATGGATGTCTTCATTTTCAATTTTAAATTCAAACTTTCCCGAATCGATTTCTTTTTTGATCTGAATGAGGCCTGTTTCAATTTTTCTTTGTTCTGATTCCGATAAAATTCCAATTCGTTTTAACATTCGCGAATGCGAAATGGAACCTTCGATATCATGGGCATAAAGTTCTTTATCAAAACTAATCGATTCTCCAATCCGAATCATAAGTGAAGATGGTGGTGCATCAAATCGACCACCCCATAATTTTTTTTCTTTCATTCTGATTCCTTGTTATTTAGATCTGCCCAAGCTTTCAAAATTTCTTTGTCTTTGTCGGATAACTTGGCACTGGGATGCAATAAAAGATAGTCTCTCGGCGGCATCTCCCCTTCGTCGACTTGTTCCCAAATTTCGTATATTTTTTTGTTTTGTTTTCTTTCGGAGAGAAGTCCAAATTTGGAAAAATTCAATTCTTCTCTTCCTTCATCCACATGGTGGGAAATCAGTAGGGAGGCCGGAAACAGATAAGAGTATGTGGGCCAAACTGTCTCATTCGAATGGCAGTCATAACAGCTGCGTTTCAGGACTTCTTTGATTTCCGGTTTGGTTTGGATTTCCGAAGTAACGGGAGGATTGGTTCTTGCGACAGGGAAAAACTGGAGTATGAGAAAAACTCCCAGTAAGATCAGGAAAATTCGTTTCACACAAGACAGGTTCTAAGCCATCCTTCGAATTCAAAGTATTATTTTTCTTGCCTTACATTAGAATCCGGTGTTCCTTTTCTTCAGAGGTTCCCTTTGGATTTTATTTTTGCAAACTCACCCTATGTATGGATTTTCCTTGGAATCACATTACTATTTTCAGAATTCCTTCTGCCTGGAACCTTTGTGATGTTTTTGGGGATTGGGGCCCTATTTACGGGAATTTTGGCCCGCTTAATACCGATGGAATTTTATTCCCAAGTGGTTGTTTGGGTGGTGTCAAGTCTAGTGTCAATCCTCGTGGGAGGAACTGCCGTAAAACGTTTTTTTAAATCCGAATCTTCGGTAGATCCTTTTATCCAAGATGATTTTCTGAACCAAATTGTTCCTGTAGAAACAGATATCTTAGTCCAAAGGCATGGTGGAAAAATCCGCTTCCAAGGAACTCTTTGGGATGCCGTTTCTAACGATTCCAAAATTCCTAAAGGAAATTTTGTTAGGATTCTCTCTCGGGAGAATCTTACGTTCACTGTGGAACGCGTAGACTAAATAAGTAAAGAATTTCATTTTTTTTTAAATACAAATAAAAAAACCCTTTTCTCTTTTTCCTCTCCTTTGTATGGTCAAACGTCACAGAGGAGAAACTATGGATTTAATACCCATCGTTGTATTTTTGGTCATTGTTTATATCATCAAAAAAACGATCATCGTTGTTCCAGAACAAAGTGTTTATGTAAAAGAAAGATTGGGTGTACTCAATGGGGTTTTGAAATCGGGATTTTATTTTATGATCCCATTTGTGGACCAAATTAGTTACCGTCAAAACTTAAAAGAACAAACCATTGATATCGATCCACAAGTTTGTATTACCAAAGACAACGTATCCGTTGAAGTGGATGGAGTTTTGTATTTAAAAGTTGTGGATGGAGAAAAAGCATCTTACGGCATTGATAACTTTATGTTAGCGACCACTCAACTCGCACAAACCACTCTGCGTTCCGAAATTGGTAAATTAATTTTTGATAATCTACTTTCAGAAAGAGATGAAATCAATGGCCGCGTGGTCTCCAATATTGACCGTGCTACTGATCCTTGGGGAATCAAAGTCACAAGATACGAAATCCGTAATATCACACCTCCCAAACAAATTTTACTCGAGATGGAAAACCAAATGAAATCCGAAAGGGAAAGACGAGCTGAGATTACCATCTCCCAAGGAGAAAAGGAATCTCGGGTCAATCACTCGATTGGAGAAAGACAAGAATCGATCAACATTTCCGAAGGGGAAAAAATTCGATTGGTCAATGAATCAGAAGGTCGAGCACTTGAGATCACAGTGATTTCCAATGCCACGGCAAAAGGGTTACAACTCATCTCGGAAGCCATTAGTAAAAAAGGGGGGAAAGAAGCGGTGAGTTTACAGATCACCCAAGAGTATATGGATGCCCTGGGCCATATTTTTAAAACAGCCAAAACCACAGTGGTTCCCGAAGGACTCGCAAACATCGGGGGAGTATTTGAAGGACTTTCCAAAATCACTACAAAAATCCCACAGGTAGGAGAATAGAATGTTATATATATCCTTAGCTTTTTGGTCTATTGTTGGAATTTATTTGATTTATAAAATCTTTCGCTGCATTCGGATCATCCCGGCACAAGATGTCCTGATTGTAGAAAGACTCGGAAAATACTCTCGCAGTTTGCGGGCAGGATTTCATATCCTCATTCCTTTCATTGATCGGGATGCTTATTACCATACTCTGAAAGAACAATCCATCGATGTACAACCACAGATTTGTATCACGCATGACAACGTGCAGGTGAAAGTGGACGGGGTAATTTATCTAAAAATCATTGATCCGGTTCGTGCTTCTTACGGAATTGAGGACTTTCAATTTGCCGCCATCCAACTGGCACAAACCACGATGCGTTCGGTCATTGGAACGATGGAACTCGATAAAACAATTGGGGAAAAAGATTTAATCAATTCTACCATTGTGGCCGCCATTGACCAAGCATCAGAACCGTGGGGAATCAAAGTAAACCGTTACGAGATTCTCAATATTGTTCCACCGAAGTCTGTCCTTGATGCCATGGAAAAAGAGAAAAAAGCGCAGATTGCCAAACGATCCCAGGTGCTTCTTTCTGAAGGGGAAAGGGATTCACGGATCAACCGCTCTCTCGGTTTCAAAGAGGAAGCAGTGAACAAATCGGAAGGGGAAAAACAAAGAAGGATCAACTCTGCCGAAGGAAAGGCAACAGAAATTGAAGCCCTTGCGGTTGCTACTGCCAAAGGGATTGAAGCCATTGCCGGTGCGATTTCTGACCAAGGGGGAGCTTCTGCGATCAAACTACAGATCACGAAAGCTTTCATCCAAAACTTCCTCCATGTCGCCAAAGAAAATACAGAAATCCTTGTTCCTGCGGACGTAATGAACTTACCCAATCTCATTGCCAACCTAACAGAACCAAGAAAACCGAAAGCATAACCTAACGCATTTCATCCGGTGGATCCTCCACCGGATTTTCTGTAAACAACCGAAAACTTGGTTTGGCCATCGCTTGGGCCGCAAGTGACAATAACATAGATTCATTATCATCAGGTCCAATGCGATTGGCATGGATCACACCACACCCCTTACAACGATGTAAAATCACCCACTCAGTTTTTCGAACCCAAATGGAGATTGCTTCCATTTTACTTCCGCAGTTTGCTTTTCTATCTCCTGGGGCGGAGTCTAGATGCAAACTTGTGAGGCAGTTCGGACAATGGTTTCTCTGGCCGGTTCCATAGCCCGGAGGAAATACCATTTGTTTGCATTCCACACAGCGAAATTCGTCTGTGTCTGAATGGAAACGAAAGGATTTTGTTTGGGAATTAGAGAAAGTAATATCCTCGTCTTCGTCATCAAAACGTTTTTTCTTAGAGAACTTTTGGAATTTAGATAAATCGGATTCACGTGACATATCCAGTTTTTGCGGCAAAACAAAAAGAGGAAACCAAAACAGTGGATGAGAGGGAATAGACCGCCTGTGCGAAGATAGCCGCCTCCTAATTGAATTTAGGCGGGGGAATCCAAAACAAGTTCACCGTTTTGGCGGTCTACACAATGGCCAGGGTTAACATAAATTACAGATTCGAAACAATGGGAAAAGTTGTCAAGTGAGTTAGGTTCCAAGTTTTTTGCAGAGGAAATAACAATTTTGTCCTTCTGGGTAATTGGGAATTTTTCCGACTTCCTCGTAACCTAGTTTCGTATAGAATTTGGGAGCTTGGAACCCAAAGGAATAACCAAAAACCAGGGTGGCACCGAGAGCAAGAGCCTCTTCTTCAATTTGTTTTAGTAATTTGGTTCCGAGGTCCATACCCCGTTTTTCTTCAGCCACCCAAAGGAGCTGGAGGTTTAGTCCTTTAAAAAATAAATAACAAAGAGAGGCTGCGATAACTGTCTCCCCTTCTTTGACAAGTATGGCAAAAAATTCTTTTTTTTCCATACTTGGATCGCCTAACTTAGATACGCTGAAATCGTGAAGCAGGTTCCAAAGTTCTGTTTGTAAATCTTCGGAAGGATTTTTGATCCTTTCTAATATATAAGGAGATTCAAATTCCATAGGTTCTCTATTCCACAAAGGCTAACCTTATAAAAAGGCTGGGCCACCAAGCCTTTCCATCGGATCTACAATTTGGGTGATTTGAACCCCATAATAATCATCTAAAATGATGAGTTTTCCTCGACCTACCAGTTTCCCATTGGCAAGGATATCCAGTTCTTCCCCAATGTTTTTATCTAGTTCGACGACCGTTCCTTCTGTCAGTTGGAGGACATCTTTGATAAACATGGTAGTGCGACCAAGTTCAATAGTGAGTTGGAGAGTGACATCTAAAAGTAAGTTGAGGTTGGCTGTATTATTACCGGAACCAGACTGGGACTTGGATCCAGATCTCGCAGGAGAGGGAGTGGCACTAGGACCTAGGGCCGCTGCAATGTCAGCAAAAGAGGGACCATTGTCGTCCCCACCACCGCCACCTACGAGGGCATCCAAATCATCAAGACCCCCACCGCCACCGGAACCACCAGCAGGGGCATTCCCGCCGCCGCTAAATCCGCCGAGTAATGCATCTATATCTTCTTGTGATAGTGAACCTTCACCCATTTACGTACAACCTCTCCAATGTATTCGTCGGAGGAAATCAAAATCCTTCCTTGAAAAAAAAGGGAAAGTTCCGCATTTTGTTCCTTATGTCCAATTCTGTTCCTCACCCCGATTTTTTTAAGGCTAAGGAACTCTTCGCCGCAGAACTAAAAAATGCCAATTACCAGTTTGTTCATGAAAAGGAAGAGACTCTTTTTCGATTTAGGACGGAAAACGCAAGCAAAGACAGAATTCTCGACTGTTTGGGAATTGTGCGAAATTATATCGAAAACTTTCGGATCTACAATTTTGAAGAAGGATATTTAAGCATCCAAGCCTTAAATGAAAACCTATTCGACCCACAAAAGAACCTAGCGGGAAAGTTTCGGATTCGGTTCTCTTTTAAATCGGATTTGAAAGTGGAATGTTCTAAACATGGTGATTTTTCGACAAAGGAAATCCAAACCATACTCAGTCTCTTTCAATTTTTAAAAGCCGAGGGTCAGGCCCAAAAAGATCCGCGGGTCCTCCTCCACCAATTGGGAGCCGAAGTCTATGATCCCCATTTGGAAAAAGCAAAAGGGAATGATTTAGGTTTTGATTCTGTTTTTGGTTATGACCAAGTAAAAGAACAGATTTTAGAAAGTTTGGTATTCCCACTTCTGAAACCAGAACCTTTCTTTGAAATTACCAAACTCACTCGCAAGAAACCAAGCCCCAACTTACCCCGCGCCGTCCTTTTTGAGGGCGAGCCAGGTGTCGGAAAAACCAGTATGGCCAAAATTGTCTCTCATCTCTGCGGGGTTCCTATGGTCTACGTGCCCATCGAGTCCATTTTGAGTAAGTATTATGGAGAATCTTCCCAAAACCTGGCTATGGTCTTTGATGCGGCAGCCCTTTTCCCCCAATGTATGCTTTTTTTAGATGAAATCGATTCTTTAGCAACTTCAAGAGAAGATGGACTTTTCGAAGCCACAAGAAACCTACTGAGTGTCCTCCTTCGAAAGTTGGATGGGTTTGCGGAACGAAGCGGGACGATTACGATTGGAGCGACCAACCGCAAACATGACTTGGATTCGGCACTTTTATCACGTTTTGACAGAAAGATTTATTTTCCTTTGCCAAACAAGGAAGAACGTGCCAGAATTTTAGAAGGGTATGCCAAACAACTAAGCGGAAACGACCGACAAAAACTCGCAGAAATCTTAGAAGGAGCCTCGGGCAGAAATCTAAAGGACTACTGCGACTATGTGGAGCGGCGGTGGATCACAAAAAACTGGGAAAAGGCAGAAATCTTACAAGCACCTGAGATTTCCTTTTATTTGGAATCCTTCCCGGAATTTGGATGGAAACGCTAAAAAGTAAGAGTTTCGGCTTCAATCTTCTAGGAGATTTACCGATAATTTTTACAGGATAGTTGTTTACGACCATCGGTCGTTCTTTGGTATCCTCAAATTAACCTTTTAGGAAGATTCGGACATGAAAATAAAATTAATTCTCCCCATCCTTTTGCTCAACTTTGGGGTTTTCGCTCAAACTGGTAGCTCGGAAACAGGCTCAACTTCTGCTGGAATTGATTCCACTCAATCCGGTAAGTCCATCACTGAGACGGAAAAAGAACTAGATGAGAATATCTCTGAAGTGAACAAACGCCTTCGTTTGCATACTGTTCTATTTAAAATGAGAGTAAAAACTCTTCCGCACCGCACTGTCCTCTACAAAGGAAAACCAAGTGCTGATGGGGAAAGATGTGAAGCGACTGACAAACAAGAAGCACAAGAAAACACTTGTTTGCATTTAGAAGTTTTTGACTTTGTTGGAAGCGAAGATGGAAGATCTGGAAAAAACTTAGGTGCTAAGTTCAAAAAAATGGAACTTTTTTTTGAAGGAGCTAACAATGCAGATCCAGATCCAAGAAAAGAACAACCGCGAAACCTAACTAAAATTAGAACTTACATCTACCAAAACAACTTTTTGTTAGAAGACAAAATTATCTCTGTGATTGCAGACGTCGCCCCTAACGGAGCTCCTGCCCATAACGATAAAATTGAGTTGTTCTACCAACATGATGACTATCCTGTATGGGGAACACCAGAAACTCCTTCTGAAAAAGGTGTTGGTAAATACATTCTCGCAAACGTAGAGAACACAAAAACAAACCCAATTAGAAATAATTTTAAAAAACAATTCTACTTCAAGAACTTGGACTACTTCGACAAATTGTTTACAAAGCTTTTCGATTATAACGATCGAGATTCCAATAAACACTATAAGAAAAACGTTGAAGCACTGAAGAGTTCTTTAAAATACTAAGAACGTAGGTTCTTAATTGAATCTCGTTAAACAATGTCCGAATTGTTCCACGATGTTACGGTTCCCTGCCACCCAGGGAACCATTTTGGTCCAATGCCCTGTTTGTTCTCATCGTTTTACGTACGTACCCAATTTGGAATCGGAGGAAGATCTCTTACATCCTTCCGAACCAATTCCATCTTTTCAATTTCAGCCTTCTTTTCAAAGTTACAAAGAACTAATTGTAGATCTGCTTTATGCACCTATTGATTATCTAAAGTCAAAACGTGGTCCAAAAAAACGAGAGTTTCAATGGATACCCATTCTCCTCTTCACCATCCTATTTCTATATTTTTGGAAATGGTCTTTGCCTGAAATTCAAAGATTGGATGTTGATTCAAAAGAAATAGAAAACCAAGTTCCGATTCCTGATGAACCAAGTCCAGAACCTGAACCTGCAGACAAAGAACCTGTCGAAGAATCCATCCCGCCATCAAAACCTACCTACGAGATTTAAGAATTGAACTGGATCGTTGTATACGAAAAAGAACTTAATACAAACGAATCTGTCCATTTAACAGGCGATAGGCATAATCATATTATTACGATTTTAAAAAAAGACCTCGGCGATACTGTCCAGGTTGTGATCCCTGGATCTGGAAATTATCTGTTTCATATCCGATCAAAAACAGATCAATCTACCACCCTAGAAAAACAAAGTTTTATCCCTGAGGTTTTAAGACCCTTAAAGATTCATACTTTCTTCTCTCTTCCAAGGCCACAAACGGCGAAAAAAATTTTACATTTGGCTGGAACGTATGGAGTAGACACACTATATTTTTATGCCACAGAACCGAAAAATAAGGAATATTGGACTTCCCCCGTTTACACCAAAGATGCGACTTCCTACTTAGAAACAGGTCTAAGCCAAACAGGCAATAGTCGATTCCCATCTGTGATTCAGGAAAGAACTTTATCTTGGAAACTTTTTTTAAAGTTATGGAAAGGGAACGTTTTGGTTTTGGATCGAGACGGTGAAGATTTTTTTTCTGGCGTTAGGGATCAAAGTGAACTATTAAAAACTCTCTTTGTGTTTGGCCCAGAATCTGGTTGGAAACCAGACGATCTCTTGTTCTTTAGGGAAAGTGGATTTCAGCTCTTGAGTTTAGGAAAAATTAATCTTAGAACAGAATTTGCGTATTCTGCTCTCTTACACCAACTGTTTTCAATTAGAAACTAATACCACCAGAAACTAAAAACCGAATTTCATCAACGCTCACAAAAGACTTTTCGCTGCTATCTAAATAGTATTTTCGATAGTTCTGTAACCTGAGGACTATGGGACCAAAGGATTTTGAAATTTCAGCAGCAGCTTGCGTGTTGTTATCCAATTCAAAGGCTTTCCCTTGTGATTCGTATCCTTTTTTTGTGTAATAAAAAGACATTAAGAAAGAAGATCCAAGCGGGATGTAAGCGGCAGCAAACACACGTTTGTTTCCTTTGAGGCCATAATCCTCAACTGCAAATTCAAAACCTAAATGATAAAAATTGATATAAACCGTATGGTAGTAACCAGTTACCTTAGCATTAGACTGATTTTCTAAATAATCATATTTAGGACGAAGAGGAGCGGAAACCGGAAATTTTTGAAATCGTTCCACTTCGTAAAAACTATCAAAATACATTGGTGCATAGTTTGCTGTCATCTGACGAAACTCCGGTTTAAGGATAATATTTAAATCCTTCGTTCCCAAACGGAAGATACTTCCGTAATGAGTTCCTTGGGCTCCGTCAAGACCTTTGATTTTATTAAAGTCTAGATAGGGAGTAAATTCTACGAAAGGCAGGTTCAGCAGTCTATACTCAATGTCCATCCCCTCTACAGAGGCGCGAGTGACTTGTGATGTTTTCGGATTGTCTAAATTCTTTTCAGTCACAGGCGAGCCATTCGTATTATAAGACATTTGCAGAGGTGCCGCACGGTCCCATGCTCTTGTATAACCAATCGTTAAACGGTTGTACCACGGGTCGTTATCGACAAGTTCCATTCGAGAGTCTTTACTAATGGGCCGAATTTCTTTTTTTCTTGCCTCTTCTGCCTTTTTGTTTTTTGTTTCTTCGCTTCCTGCTTCTTCCTCAACGCTCAATCGCCCAGATTCATCGAGGACATTTCCTCGCAAATTCATCAAATAAACTAAATCAGAAGACTTATCAAATAAAGAAAAAAGCGATTTTCCTATGGCGAGAGGTTTGATATACACTCTTGCTGCATTTACTTCAAAATTCACTACGGAATTGGCAAAATATTGGACCCCAACATAGTCTGTATTCAAATCAGCCATGACACCCGGATTGTAAGAATCAAACCTCGAGGAACTTTGGTATTTGTTAACGATGGTTCCGTGACCCACATAGCCATCCACCATCTTACCCGTGTAAGCCGAATAAGTCACCTTACCTGGCACTTGTTGGTTGTATGTTCCATAAGAAATATAATTCAAAACCCTCGAATAGTCATTTTTACTATTGTAATCCATCTCCCGAATTTTTCCGGCTTTGCTATCCAATTGAATGGGATCTTTATCAACAGCTAAGGCATTGATAGGCAGGGAAAAAGAATATCCAAAATTGCTTCCATGATTGTAGGTAAAGTTGGGAGAAACGTAGCCGTAATAGTCTTTTTGGAAACTCGATGCGCCGGCATCAAACTGTAAGGCGGAAGCTCGTCTGGATTCAGTTCCTGTAGGAACCCAAACTTGCGCATCCAGGGCAAGTAAAGGGAGAAGGAAAAGGAGTCCCAAGATAGGGGTCAGACGGTATTTCTTCACGATACGATCATTATCGTAAGGTTTTGCCCTGAAAATAAGAAATAATCTGACCTGCACATATCCAATAAAACAGATCAAGAATCTATTTTATTGGAATTTCTGTTGACAAATGAGATATCTAGCCATAATTAGGTAGACTATTGGGGGAATCTATGCCACGTAATTTTAAACCAGAAACCATCGCACTCCATGGAGGGCAAGAGCCGGATCCAACGACTACATCGAGAGCCGTTCCATTGTATCAAACAACATCTTATGTATTTAAAGATACAGACCATGCAGCCCGTCTCTTCGGCCTCCAAGAATTTGGAAATATCTACACGAGGCTCATGAACCCAACCACAGATGTGTTGGAGAAACGAGTGGCCGCCCTGGAAGGTGGTGTCGCTGCACTAGCAACAGCATCAGGCCAAAGCGCAGAGATGTTAGCACTTTTAAATATTGTAGAAACTGGGCAAGAAATCGTTGCTTCTTCATCACTTTATGGTGGGACTTATAACCTTCTCCACTATACTTTTCCAAAACTCGGAATTAAAGTCCACTTCGTAGACCAATCAGATCCAGAAAACTTCCGTAAAGCATCCAATGATAAAACAAGAGCTTTCTATGCAGAAACTTTAGGAAATCCAAAACTAGACACACTCGACATTGCCGCTGTTAGTAAAGTTGCAAAAGAAGTCGGAGTTCCTCTGGTGATTGATAACACTATGCCTTCTCCTTATTTGGTGAATCCATTGAAACATGGTGCAGATATTGTCGTTCACTCTCTTACTAAATTTCTTGGGGGTCATGGAACCTCGATTGGCGGAATCATAGTCGATGGTGGAAGTTTCAATTGGGGGAACGGAAAGTTTAAAAATTTTACGGAACCAGATCCTTCCTACCACGGACTTAAATTTTGGGAAGTATTCGGAAAGTTCGAACCTTTTGGTGGAGTGAACATTGCTTTCATTTTAAAAGCTCGAGTGCAAGGATTAAGAGATCTTGGTCCTGCCATTTCTCCATTCAATGCTTGGCAAATTTTACAAGGTGTGGAAACACTCCCTCTCCGTATGGAGCGCCATTCAGCAAATGCTCTCAAAGTAGCAGATTTTTTAACCAAACACCCCAAGGTAGAATGGGTAAACTATCCAGGACTTACCACTGATAAAAACTATGCCACTGCCAAAAAGTATCATGAACGCGGACTGTTTGGTGCGATCGTAGGTTTTGAAATCAAAGGTGGAGTAGAGAAAGCAAAAAAATTCATCGATGGACTCGAACTTTTCAGTCTTCTTGCTAACATTGGTGATGCGAAGTCGCTTGCCATTCACCCAGCATCGACAACCCACCAACAGTTAACTGGACCGGAACAAATTTCTGCGGGAGTGACACCTGGATTTGTTCGTTTAAGTGTTGGACTTGAAAACATTGATGACATTCTGGTAGACTTGGAAGAGGCATTAAAAAATATCTGATTAAGACTATGCCTACCTCCGAACAGAACGAGTTTTCCCACGGATCCGTAGGTGTCGTGCAGACGCAAGTGGTCAGATTTGAATCTTTTACCTTAGAGGGGGGTGAGACGATCATTCCTCTCGAAATTGCCTATGAAACCTACGGAACTCTAAACGAAAAAAAAGACAATGCCATTCTGGTTTGTCACGCCCTTTCGGGAGATGCTCATGCCGCCGGTTTCCATGAGGGTGACAAACGCCCCGGATGGTGGGACTATTACATCGGCCCTGGCAAAGCATTTGATACCAATCGTTACTTTATCATTTCTTCGAATGTCATTGGTGGCTGTAAGGGATCAAGCGGACCACTCACAACCAACGGAAAAAACGGCAAACCATTTCAATCCACTTTTCCATTTGTCTCCATTGGAGATATGGTGGGTGCACAAGAAAGATTAATCAGCTTTTTTGGAATCCACAAACTATTTGCCGTCGCCGGTGGTTCGATGGGTGGGATGCAAGCATTACAATGGTCAGTCGCGTATCCTGATCGGTTGAAAAATTGTATCGTAATGGCCTCCTCTTCCGAACACTCCGCACAACAAATTGCTTTTAATGAAGTGGGAAGACAAGCCATATTATCTGATCCAAATTGGAACCAAGGTTTATACACTCAAGAGAATCGGCCTTCCAAGGGACTCGCCCTTGCTAGGATGATGGGACACATCACCTATTTAAGTGATGAAATGATGCGAGAAAAATTTGGTCGTAAACCACCCAAGGGCAATATCCAATCTACTGATTTTGCTGTAGGAAGTTATCTGATTTACCAAGGGGAATCCTTTGTGGACAGATTCGATGCCAATTCTTATATCTACGTAACAAAGGCTTTAGATCATTTCAGTTTGGGAACAGGGAAAGAACTAACCAAGGTTCTATCGAAGGTTAGGTGCCGATTTTTAGTAGTAGCATACACTTCGGACTGGCTCTATCCTCCTTACCAATCGGAAGAAATTGTAAAGTCATTAGAAGTCAATGCAGTTCCTGTTAGTTTTGTAGAACTCAACAATCCTGCAGGACATGATAGTTTTTTATTACCAAGTGAACAACAAGACTCCATCCTTAGAGATTTTTTAAGTTCTACGGATGAAGGAGTTTTCCTTTGAATATCCATACCAATGAAGCCCTTGGCTTAGATTTAAAAAACCGACCGGACATTTCCTACATAGCCAATTTAATCAAACCGGGAGAAAGAGTTTTGGATCTCGGATGTGGATACGGTGAACTGATGTTAATCCTAAAAAACAAAGGGGTTAGAGTCCAGGGCATTGAAAAAGATGATAAATGTATCATCCAATGTGTAAAAAAAAGTTTATATGTGCATCATGGCGACATTGATGACGGACTAAAACACCACTTGGATCATAGTTTTGATTTTGTTATCCTCAACCAAACCATACAACAGACTTTAAACCCAGGTGAGATCATCAAAGAGTGTTTGCGGATTGGAAAACAAGTGATCATTGTATTTCCTAATTTTTCGCATTGGCAAATTCGTTCGTCTATCCTTCTCAGTGGAAAAACACCAGTGACAGAACTTATGCCCTTCCATTGGTATGATACTCCAAACTTACACTACTTGTCAGGTCAAGACTTTGAAGATTTTTGTGACTTCGAACGAATCAAAGTTTTGCACAGAGCATACTTTAATCGGACAAGGCAAATTAAACTATTTCCAAATTTATTTGCTACTCTCGCACTGTTTGTGATTCGGGCATAAGAGCAGAGAGAAATTACCCAATTTCCCAAAGAAAAAAAACCTTAAGTATCGATGACCTCCATTAGATGCATTTGGATGGAAGGTTGTATAGGGAATTCTAGGTTCAAATATTTTTGAGAAACAAATACCAATATTGAAACTGTTTCGTTATCATTAACCGTGATTGAACTTTTGTCTGAAGGAAAAAGAATCGAAGTACAATCATCTGAACAAACAAGTTATTAAGGAAATTTCCTAGGACTAAAAATGAAATTTCAGTTAATATTCAATAAAAGATTTATCTTAATGGTGTTTTCAAAAGTGGAGAAGTGAATTGCGGATTTATGAGGGGATATTTCGGTATACCTTCCCCGCCCTAATCGAACTGGGTGGGGATATCCACCCGCCACCCAATAACGCCTGTTTATCACATTATTTCTAGAAAGGAAAACTCTTTCTGAAGATGTTGGTTTTTTATTCTAAAAAGTTCATGTTTTGTGAAAAAGCCCGGCAATCACTCCGGGCTTTTTAGCTGTACGACGATCATTCAATCACTAAATGTATCGAATAAATTCCCTAAACCTTTAGGGAATTCCTAAAAATATTCAAACTCTTTTAATCTGGTTAAAAAAACAAAATATACCGAGCAACAAAAGCACAAATCAGACAGATAAGACCGCCTAACATAAAAAAGTCTGAGTTTATCAAACTAAATATTCAAAAAGATTTTCATCCTGATTGACCAAGGTGTAATTTAAATGAAATGCATCCATCCTTTGCAATAAACTTTGAAAATCATCCTTTGTCTTTAGCTCAATGCCAATCAGTGCAGGGCCAGATTCTTTATTGTTTTTTTGAATGAATTCAAATCTGACAATGTCATCATTTGGTCCTAAGATCTCATTTACAAATTGTTTGAGAGCCCCTGGTCTTTGTGCAAATCTTATGATAAAATAATGTTTTAATCCTTCGTATAAAAGAGAACGTTCTTTGATCTCTTGCATTCGATCAATGTCGTTATTTCCACCACTTAAGATACATACTACTTTTTTACCGCGAATATGATTGGCATATTGGTCAAGTGCAGAAATACTAAGGGCACCGGCAGGTTCGGCCACAATCGCATCTTCGTTGTAAAGTTTTAAGATAGTCGAACTAACTTTCCCTTCGGGAACAAGTAACATATCAGAGAGAACCTCTTTGCAAATGGGAAAAGTTAAGTCCCCCACTTTTTTAACGGATGCTCCGTCCACAAATTTTTGAATCTTCTCTAAAGTAACTGGTTTTCCTTGTTTGAGAGCTTCTGTCATGGAGGGAGCTCCCGTCGGTTCCACGCCAATGATCTTAGTTTTTGGAGAATGTTCTTTAAAATAACTTCCGAGTCCGGCGCAAAGCCCTCCGCCACCTACAGGAACGAATACAAAATCGATATCAGACTCATCTTCTAAGATTTCTTTAGCAACTGTCCCTTGCCCCTCCATAATTTTGATATGATCAAAAGGCGGAATGAACACTTTTTTATTGGCATTAGAAAATTCGAGAGCAACATATTGACACTCATCGAAGGTATCACCCACTAGCACAATTTCGATCCAATCCCCACCAAACATTTTGACTTGGTTGATTTTCTGTTTGGGAGTAATCGCCGGCATATAAATCACTCCATGAATTTGCAAAAGTTTACATGAGAAGGCAACGCCTTGAGCATGATTACCTGCACTCGCACAAACAACTCCTCGTTTCTTTTCCTCTGCATTTAAACTTTGAATTAAATAGTAAGCACCTCTTATTTTATAAGAACGTACAACTTGTAAGTCCTCACGTTTGATATAAATTTTGGCACCGAAACTTTCGGATAATTTTGAATGCAATTGAAGAGGAGTTTTGAATACAATCGATTGAAGTACTTTGTAGGCGGCATCGATATCTAATTTCATAGAGTTTCACTCACAATCTCTAATAAATCTCAGGTTCCGTTTTTGGAGAATGAATTTATCTTTTGGATCAAAAAAAATAGATACTGAAGGACAATCAAAAGAGCAAAGCACAGCGGAAGTAAATTGTGGTAAGTGAAAAGATTGGAAATAAGAAATCGAATTGATCTAACAAAGAAACAAACAAGGAACCTGGGTTTGGATTGATGGTGAGTTTTGGATGGAAAAAAAGAAAATCGAGAAACCAAAGGAAGGGCCCCAACCACCCTGCCCAACCATTGGTTTCTCTTATCCTATTACTGGAGCAATCTCATCACTGACTGAGACTTCATGTTTGCTTGCGCAAGCATGGATGTAGCAGCCTGAGTTAAGATTTGGTATCTCGTGAAGCTGGTCATTTGTTCAGCCATGTCAGTATCACGGATACGAGACTCAGAAGCTTGTGTATTTTCATAAGCATTCATAAGTCCTTTCGCAGCATGCTCCATACGGTTGTAATAAGCACCAAGGTCAGCTCTTTGTTTAGAGATCACTCTTAATGCATCATCACAAAGTCCGATTACGGAGTTTGCTTTCCCTGCAGTCGAAAGAGAGATGAAAGTAAGAACCGTAGGGTTTCTTAATCCCAATGCCGCAGTGTTCATTGTTTCAATGTACACGCGCTCTCTTTGGTGCATGTTCGCTCCAATATGGAACCACATACTAGCAGTTGGGTTGAGTCGAGCAAAAGCTCCTGTAAGCAGTTTCATTTTATTGAATTCTGCTTGAGAAGCAATCCGATCGATCTCGTCCACTAGCTGTGAAACCTCGACTTGGATCTGTTGTCTATCTTCTTCCGAGTAAATACCGTTCGCAGCTTGCACCGCGAGTACACGAACGCGTTGAACGATTTCGTGTGTTTCTTGAAGATATCCTTCCGCCGTTTGAATGAGGGACATACCATCTTCAGTATTCTGTTCTGCTCGTCGAAGACCAGCAATCTGAGTTCTCATTTTCTCAGACACTGCAAGTCCAGATGCGTCATCTCCTGCTTTGTTAATGCGCATACCAGAAGACAACTTTTCGATGTCTTTGCTCAGGTTCGCGTCGTTAGACTTCAAAGTTCTGTGTGCAAAGATCGCACTTACGTTGTGGTTGATAATCATCCGGGTTCCTCCTTGAATCCGTTCTCTCGCCACCCGAAAACCAATCGAGTCCGAGAAATTGATGAATTTTCGAAGAGGCCATCCTTGGCCCTTTCAAGATAAGGATCGGTCATTCCGGTAGGGAGGATAATAGGGAAAAAGAAATAAAATTTGAATAAAAATAGAACTTCCCCTTTTCTAAAAAATGTCCTCATAAATCTATGGAAGTGGATTTCAGAAAAAAGGTAGGAACATCAGTGTTAGAAACCATTTATTTAGCCAATCCCCGTGGATTTTGTGCTGGAGTGAAGTATGCCATTTCTTATGTGGAGACAGCATTCCAGGAAAACCCAGAAAGCCCTCTTTATGTCCGCAAAGAAATCGTTCATAACCAGCGAGTTGTAGAGGAGATGAAAAAAAAGGGGATCCTGTTTATCAACGAACTGAAAGAGGTTCCAGATGGGGCTACTGTCGTTTTTTCTGCTCATGGGGTCTCACCTGAGGTCGTTCAGGAAGCCACGCAAAGGAAAATGAAAATTGGGGATGCCACCTGTCCTCTCGTCACAAGGGTCCATAAAAAAGCCAGAAACATTAGAGATTCCCACCAAATCATCTATATTGGCCATAGAGGTCACGACGAAGCTATTGGAACCATGGGAGAAGCGTCTATGTTTTTGGTAGAATCTCCAGAAGATGTAGAAAACTTACAGGGAAAAATTACAAAAGACAAACCTCTTACCTATCTCATGCAAACCACCCTCTCTGTGGCAGACACAAAAAACATTGTGAAAAAAATTGAAGAAGTTTTTCCTTATGTGGAACATCCGCAAAAAGATGATATTTGTTATGCGACAACAGAAAGACAGGAAGCAGTTCAATCCATGTTAGAATCTGTAGATGCTATGCTTGTAATTGGAGCCGAAAACTCATCAAACTCAGTAAGACTATGCCAATTAGCAAAAAAAACAAGGCCTGCAAGTTTCCAGATCTCTAAGAAAGAAGACGTAAACCCCGATCAAATTAAAAACTCCAAAATCAAAATCCTGGGGATTACTGCGGGAGCATCAAGCCCCCAAGTTCTAGTAGATGAAATCGTTGGTGAGATTTTGAAATATTTCCCCGATGCCAAAGTATCTCTTTTTCCAGAAAGCCGGGAAGATACGATGAGTTTCAAACTTCCGAAAGAACTACTCAAACAATACTAGAATGGTTGTTGATCCTTGTTCATTACTAAAAGCTTCTTTAGAAGGAGATGACTCAGGGACTAGTATTCTATCAATCGATAAGTCTTCAAAAAAATTTGAAATCATCATTAAAAATAGAGTTTTTGAGTCTTTAGAATCAGGATTTGATTTAGATAGTTTTCTTTCTCAAAAAATAGAAAACTCAGACTTCTCAACAGAATTAATTTACAGAACGAATGGAACAATTTTAGAAACTTCCTTTGGAAAGTTTCAGTTCCCCGACGGAGACAAAAACAAAGATTATACAAAATTTTTTATTCAAGACATTACCACCAAACAAAGACAAGAGGAGGAAATTGCTTGGAGATTACGATTTGAATTGGGAGTTGCTTCTTCTATTCAAATTCTCATCCAACAACATTCAATTAGAGAAGGCCTACCACAAGCCCTCTATCAACTGTTATATTTTACAGAAATGGACTCTATTTTTTTCTTAAAATACGAATCCACCGAACAAAACGATCGATTTAAAATTTGGGTCAATGAGAGAAAAACTACAAAGTATCCACTATTGCCGCAAGAATGCCAAAACGAAAACTGGTATGACTTAGGCCTTGGTCGTTGGGTTCATAAATTAAAAAATGGGAAAACGATCTATTTGACCCAAGGTAAAGCCTTACCACGAGAAAGATGGTTCTTTGACCAAACCAAAGCGCAAACGCTCTTACTCATTCCCGTCCTTTTTGAAAATAAATTTCTGGGAGTTATGGGTTTTTTGAAATACAAACCAAACTCTCCGATCCAACATGAGAACCTTTTAATTTACCAAACGGTCAGCCGCTGGATGGGGCTCTTCGTCCAAAGAGATTTGGACCTTACCGAATTAAATCGGTATAAATCCACCTTAGAGTCTTTGATTTTGGAGCGAACATTAGATCTCAGTAAAACCAAAGAAGAGTTGGAACGTGCCTACCGAGCTAAAACAGAATTTTTAGCCCATATGAGCCATGAACTTAGAACGCCTCTAAACTCCATCATTGGTTTTTCGAAACTCATCCAATTGCCAGATACAGATGAAAAGGGAAAAGAATACCTGAACTATATTTATACAGGGGGAATGCGACTTCTAAATATGATCAACGAAATCCTGAATTTGATGAAAATCGAGTCGGGGCAAATTAAGATCCAATTAACAACGTTTAACCCTGAAGATATATGTCGCCAAACACTAGATTTAGTCGAACCGCAAGCCAAGGCAAAAGGAATGGAGATTCGATTCCGACCTCCCTTACAAACAAAACCGATTGTATCTGATTCAGGAAAAATCCAACAAATCCTTCTAAATTTACTTTCCAATGCGATTAAATACGCAAACCATCCCTACTTTGAGTTAGATTGTGAATGGGTGGATGATCTACTTGAAATTTCTGTTCGTGATTATGGTCCCGGAATCTCGGAAGAAGATCAAAATCGAATTTTTCATACCTTTACCCGGTTAAACGACGATGGAAACATCGAAGGAACAGGGCTTGGACTCTCTATTTCGCAAGGCCTCGCCATTCGCTTGGGTGGCTCCCTTGAACTCACTTCTCAACTCGGACAAGGATCTAATTTTAAACTCAAGTTACCTGAAATTATAAAATAAAGGAATTGAACCCTGTAGAATTCTCCCATAGGATTTCCGATAATCTATATGGTGGAATCGAACGTAAATCAAAACCAATCCTCGTCTACTCGGATTAGGGAACACCTTAGGCGTCCCAAGGAAC
Source organism: Leptospira sp. WS4.C2 (assembly GCF_040833985.1). Classification (NCBI taxonomy): domain Bacteria; kingdom Pseudomonadati; phylum Spirochaetota; class Leptospiria; order Leptospirales; family Leptospiraceae; genus Leptospira; species Leptospira mgodei. The sequence goes on along the minus strand of NZ_CP162139.1, from coordinate 1,665,606 downwards.
CAATCCTAATCATTGAGGATAAAAAGGAAAACCAAGTCCTTCTAGAAGCAATTTGCAAACGAATCGGTATGGAGGCAGAGGTTGCTGAGGATGGCAAGGTTGGCCTAGAAATGGCAGCCAAACGACCATATAGCCTCTATTTGGTGGATCTGATGATGCCGGTGCTTGATGGCAAAGCTTTCATCCAAGAACGTAAACAGTTGGAGCCTTCTGCCGTATTTATAGTACAAACTGCAATAGACCAGACAGATGAAATCATAGAAGTTATGAAGATGGGGGTCTATGATTATCTTTTGAAGCCCCTCCATGTAGAAATTGTAGCGGATCGTTTGGAAAAGGCATTAGAATACGTCTACTTAAAGCGAATGGAATCTCTTCTCATTGATGAGGAATCAAAAGAATTAAAAAGCCAATTGGAATGGCTCAACTACAAAGAATCACATAGGAAAACAAACGAAATCAACTCAGAACTGCATTCGGTTTTAAATTTAAAAACCACTCTTATGCAAGGTTCCGGACTTGGTGCCATGTCTACGATTATAGACTCCATCCAACAAATCAAGGTAGACCAGGGTAAAGACTACTCCATAAACAAAGAATTTTGGGATCTTTTATTTGAAAACCATGAACACAACATCAGCATGATGAAAGGTTTAGACCTAGCAGTTGATATTATCCAAAACAATACGAATTTAGTTAAAACTAAGAGCGAAGACTTACTCAATCTTTTACCCTCATTGATTGAGTCATTCAAAGACGAAATTGCAGAAAAAGAATTAAAGGTAAACTTGCCAGTAGTAAAACAATCGGTTTATCTTGATTTAGATATTGAGTCAATGAAGGTAGCAATTCATGAAATTTTTACCAACGGGCTCAAATATTCCAAAAGAAAATCACACTTTGATGTGTTTGTGACTTTTGTAGATGGATATTTTTGTTTATCTGCCAAAAACAACATTATTGAAGATGAATATGCCAAACAACTAGCAACATCAGAAAAAAAACTGGTAGAACCTTTTTACCGTATCCACCCACCTGTAGAAAGTTTTTTCTCTAAAGAAAAGTTTAGTTTGGGACTTGGTTTGACGATGGTTGACTTCATACTCCACAGACACAACGGAATGTTTTTTATTCGAAAAGCTATTGATCACACAACGGAAGTGAAAGCCGACTGTATCATTGCCGAAATATTTTTACCAATCCAAAACGACAAGGGAACAAAACATGAATAGAAAGATATTGATTATTGATGATTCTGCGGTATTCCGAAAGATTATCTCCGTACATTTAAAGAATGCTAACTTCGACCTAATTGAAGCTGGTGATGGTTTAGAGGGTTTAAAGCAGTTAGAAACCAACGAAGTAGATTTGATTGTTTCAGACATGAATATGCCGAATATGGATGGAATTAGTTTTATCAAAAAAGTAAAAGAAAATTCTAAATACAAGTTCACTCCCATCATCATGTTGACAACAGAATCCCAACCTGAAAAAAAACAACAAGGGATGGATGCTGGTGCCAAAGCATGGCTTACCAAACCCTTCTCTCCCGAAGAGTTGTTAGATACAATTTCTAAACTTTTACCATAATCATGGAACCGGTCCAAAACCTCAGAGATACAAATTCTGGTTATGACATCGCTTGGGAGGGGTATTTGACTGTACCCTTTGTTAAGGAATGGAAGAAACAATCAGAAATTTGGACCTCATCCAGGGGAAAAGTCATCCAGTTAGACTTAAATGGAATCCAACGAATCGATTCGGCTGGAATCCAGTTTTTGATGTATCTAAAAACCTTAAGCCAAAAAAATCAATTTTCCATCAAACTAGAAAATCACTCTCTACCCGTTTTAAAAGTATTGGATTTGCTCGGGCTTGTTAGTTTTTTTGGGGATCGCGTTAAAGTCAAAAAAGAACATTCTGCAGATGTCGAATTTAGATACGGAACAAGGAAAACTAGCTAATGGATTTAACAGAGGTTATAGATGCCTACTTAGTTGAATCAGAAGAATTCCTTCGTGATATGGAGGCGATACTTTTACGTACTGAAGTATCCACTCCAAACGATGAGGATCTAAATGCTATTTTTCGCGCGGTTCATACAATTAAAGGTACCGCAGGAATGTTTGGATTCGAATCCACCGTTAAATTTACGCATGTAGTCGAAAATCTTTTAGACCAATTGCGATCCCATGAAATCCCCTTCAAACAGGAACTAACGGAAATTTTACTAAAAGCAAAGGATCACCTTTCTTATTTGGTAGCGGAGGAAACTAAAGGAAAAATACCAGAGGCAAAAATCATCTTTGGAAACACTATCTTAGATTTAATGAAGCCGTTCCAAAAAATAGATGCTGACAATCCGACAAAAAACCAAACAGAAAAAGAGCCTACATCGCAAAATATGAACTTAAGTTCAAACAATGCTCTTTTATTAGAGAATTCTGAATTCAAACCAAAATCAGATTCTTCCATTCCAGGTTACCTGATTTCTTTTCGGCCAAACCGAAATGTATTCGCCCAAGGACTTGATCCCATTTCTTTTATCGGATACTTAAAAAAAATCGGTAAAATTCAGGCCTTAAAGACAATTTCGGATACGATTCCAAATCCCGAAGACTTCGATCCCGAATCCTGTTATTTAGGTTTTGAAATTCATTTGGTCAGTGATTCCGGTCTAGAGGCAGTGCGCAAAGTTTTTAACTTCATTGAAAGTGACGCCTTTTTACATGTCCTCCCACCTGGTGCAAGCGTTGAAGATCTTGCTGACCTTTCAGGTCAACTCCCGGAAGAGGAGATTTTGCTCGGAAATATTTGGAAAGAAATTCAAATCCTAACTGACGCTACATTAATTAAATACTTTGAAGAATTAAAAATTCGTAAAACTGGATTATCCACGTCTTCATCGAAAAGCCAAACTTCCGCATCTTTTCCAGAAGGACAACTGGAAACAGAGGAATCTAAAGTTCCTACAAATTTACTCAAGGATCAAAATAAATCTTCAACGATTAAAGTAGATTCGAAACGAATTGATAATCTAATCAATCGCGTGGGAGAACTAGTGGTTGCTTCTGCCAATATGAACCAACTCATTGGTTCGATGGAAGATTCTAATTTGCAAGAATCGTCTATTCTCGCCATGCGATTACTCAATGAAGTAAGAGAGATTTCTCTCAAACTGAGGATGGTTCCTATTGGCGATACCTTTCAAAAGTATACGAGAACCGTTCGAGATTTGGGAAAAGATCTTGGAAAAGACATCAAACTAATCACAGAAGGAAATGAGACGGAACTTGATCGTAACATTGTAGATAAGTTAGGTGATCCGCTCACTCACTTGGTCAGAAATGCTTGTGACCATGGATTGGAAACCTCAGAAGAACGCGAAAGAAAGGGAAAGCCAAAACAAGGAACGATCAAACTCAACGCCTTCCATGAAGCTGGAAGTGTTGTTATTGAAATCACAGATGATGGAAATGGAATTCAAAAGGAAAAAGTTTGGCAAAAAGGAATTGATAAAGGCCTGGTTTCTGGCCCACTACCAGATTCGGAGGAAGAAGTATTCAAACTTTTGTTTCATCCAGGTCTTTCGACTGCTTCGAAGGTAACCAATGTGTCCGGTAGAGGTGTGGGGCTTGATGTTGTTTTACAAAACATTGAGTCCTTACGTGGAACCATAACTGTTAAATCCAATCCGAACCAAGGAAGTTGTTTTATCATTCGTCTGCCACTAACCCTTGCAATCATTGATGGATTTTTGGTAGAGGTAGGAAAAAACCAATTCATCATTCCTATGGATATGGTTTTGGAATGCCTACACTTTACAGAAGAAAACAAAACAGATTCCAATCAATTCTTTGCCCTTCGAGGGACTTTGATTCCTTTCCTTCGACTTAAGGATTATTACCCGACAGAATCATCAGGCGAGAATTTACGTGAAAATATCGTCATTGTTAGGAATGGAGAAAAAAAAGCGGGAATCGTTGTCGAGCGACTCCTTGGCGAATACCAAACGGTTATCAAACCGATGGGATCAGTATTTCGACATGTAAAAGGCGTAAGTGGATCTAGTATTTTGGGAGATGGAAATGTGGCTCTGATTATAGACATTCCTTCTCTATTTGAAAGGACCATAGCTGTAGAAAACGAAAGATTATATAAATGAAGAGGATGATATGAAAAATATAAAGATAAGCACCAAACTAATAGTTTTTTTCCTTACAGGTCTACTATTTGTTATTTGGACTGCGTTTTATTCTTGGGGAACATTCACCCGTTCAGCTCCCTCAGAAGAAACCAGAAAACTTCAACTACAAAAGTCTGAAAACCTAACATCGGTCTGGAACTTAAGCCAATCTATACATTCCGATCTATTCACGGTATTACAGTCACAAGAGATAGACAAAACATCTATTGCAAAACTAAAATATGACATTGAAAAACTGAATGCTTCCTGGGAACAAATCTCGATCCCCCAAACATCCTCCGAAGAATCAGTCATTCAAAAAACAGCAACAACTCAAAAAGAGGAATATATTGCAGCCATCAAGGTTTTCATAAACGAACCAGAGGATCTAACAAAAAAAGAACTACTGAAATCAAACCTTACTGAATTGTGGAAACCCTACTCCGCTTCCATTTCAAAATGGAGTTTTCAACTAACGAAGGACAGCATTTCCGAAATTTCAAAAGATACGACTTCACCAAAAGAAAAACTTTTACCGATTTTTTTATCAGGTTTCGTTTTTCTCGCAATCACAGCAGGTTTATTATTTCTATTACTCAAACAAGTAGGAAAACCATTAAGAGACGCCATCCAAATCAAAACAGCATTGGACAGTGTGTCGACGAATGTGATGATCTCTGATCCCAATTTAAATGTAGTTTATATGAATAAAGCGATTCATTCTATGTTTGGAAAATCAGAAAACGATATCAAAACTCAATTACGCAATTTTTCGCTCAAAGATTTGATGGGTAGTAATATTGACAGTTATCATAAGGACCCAAGTCACCAACGAAGGCTTCTCGGATCCTTTACCTCAGAACACAAGTCGAGCATTAAAATCGGGAATCGTGAATTCAATTTAATCGCAAACCCGATCATTACTCCAAGTGGCGAAAGATTGGGAAGTGTTGTGGAATGGGCTGATGTGACGGAAGCCAATGCAAATGCGAAAGCCATTGAGAGATCACAGGCAACCATTGAATTCACTATGGATGGAAATATCGTCACTGCGAATGATAATTTTTTAACTCTGATGAATTACAGTTTGAGTGAAATCAAAGGACAACATCATAGAATTTTTCTTGAAACTCAAGAAGCAAACTCAGAAGCCTACCGACAATTTTGGGCTGCACTCAATCGAGGAGAATACCAGTCTTCGGAATACAAACGAATTGGAAAAAATGGAAAAGAAGTATGGCTCCAAGCAACCTATACACCGATTCTTGATGCTAACGGACGACCATATAAAGTCATCAAATTTGCCACTGACATCACTGAAAATAAAAAACAAGTGAGAGAGTTTATTGGCCAAATTGAAGCCATCAACAAGGCCCAAGCAACCATCGAATTCAATATGGATGGAACCATCATCACTGCCAATGATATCTTTCAAAAAACCATGGGGTATACGTTACAAGAATTCGTTGGCAAACACCATCGAATGTTTGTGGAACCGGCTCTGGTCAATTCAGAAGATTACCGCCAATTTTGGGCAGGTTTAAACCGAGGAGAATTCCAAACTGCGGAATACCGAAGAATCGGTAAGGGCGGAAAGATTGTATGGCTCCAAGCCACTTACAACCCCATCCTTGACTTAAATGGTAAACCCTATAAAGTCATTAAATTTGCAACAGACATCACCGAACAGAAAAACCTCTCAATTGAAACTGCTCGCATCGTAGACGATCTCGTGATTGGTTTGTCCGCTTTAGAGAATGGAGATCTCACCCAACTCATCACCAATGATTATGATGGTGGGTTTGCAAAACTTAGAGATTCCTTTAACAATACATCCAAAAAACTTGTGGATATCATTAACGATGTAAAAACCAATACAGATGCACTTGTCAATGCAGCTGATGAAGTTGCCTCAACCGCTAGTACACTTTCACAAGGTGCCAGCGAACAAGCAGCCTCCGTCGAAGAAACATCCGCATCTTTAGAAGAAATGGGTGCATCCATTGACCAAAATGCTGAAAATGCAAAACAAACTGATACCATTGCAACCAAATCTGCGAAAGATGCAAAACAAGGCGGAGAAGCCGTAAGAAATACTGTATCAGCAATGAAGGAAATTGCAGATAAAATATCAATCATTGAGGATATCGCTTACCAAACCAACTTACTTGCGTTAAATGCAGCAATTGAAGCAGCAAGAGCTGGTGAACATGGAAAAGGGTTTGCGGTAGTAGCATCGGAAGTAAGAAAACTTGCAGAACGTTCCCAAAAATCGGCAAATGAAATTGGAAGTTTGGCAGGAAGTTCCGTCCAAATAGCAGAATCTGCAGGAAAACTCATTGAAGAAATTGTTCCCGCAATCAATAAAACTGCGGATCTTGTCCAAGAGATTACGGCTGCGAGCCAAGAACAGTCTTCCGGTGTCAATGAAGTGAATAAAGCAATGGGACAACTAGACCAAGTATCCCAACAATCGGCAAGTGCCTCAGAAGAACTAGCAGCCATTGCAGAAGAACTTCAAGCACAGGCAGAAAAACTTCTCTCTTCCATTAGTTTCTTCAAACTGGGAAAACAAGCGACCTTCCAATCTGTGGTAGAATCCAAACATTCGAAACCTGTGGTAAAACCTGCAGGACGACTTCAAACACCTAATGCCAGGAAAGCGGATCCGTCCGATGAAAATGGCAAGTTCCAAAAGTATTAAGTAGGATACCCATATGCAGGAACTCCAATACTTAACTTTTTTGATTTCGGAAGAGCTCTTTGGCTTAGGAATTTTGTATATCAAAGAGATCATCGAATTTGAGTCAGTGACCCACGTTCCGATGATGCCGGAATACATTCCTGGAGTTATCAATCTCAGAGGGAATGTCGTTCCAGTCATTGATCTCAATACGAGATTTTACAAAAAGAAAACAGAAACAAATCGAAAAACTTGTATCATCATTACAGAAATTAAACTGGAAAATGAAATTGTAGATGTAGGACTTCTAGTAGATGCAGTCAACGAAGTGGTAGACATTCCACCTGATTCTATCGAAGAACCTCCCAGTTTTGGATCAAAAATTCGTTTAGATTTTATCCAAGGTCTCGGGAAATTAGAAAATAAATTTGTGATTATTCTGAAAGTGAACCAAATTCTGGAACTTTCGGAGTTACAATCTATTCAAGAAACATCGTCGAATGTGATGTAATGGATTCTCCGAATGAAGTGATTGATCGTTTCCTAAACCCCGGAGAGATATTCTTCGGTGGGCCGGAATTTAGGGTCAGAACATTACTTGGGTCTTGTGTCTCCATAGTTTTATGGCATCCTACTCGGCATTTAGGAGGTATGTGCCATTACCTTCTCCCTACCGCAGCCGATCTCCATTCCGAAAAAACCCACAAATATGGAGTCGATGCAGTTTCTTTTTTTTTAGCGGAAATGAAAAAACACAGATCGCAGCCAAACGAATATTTTGCGAAAGTATTTGGAGGATCCAATATGTTTCTGCATGAAGAAAGAGAAATTCTAAAGGACAATTCTACATCTCTCGTAGGTACAAGAAATGCTGAGTTTGCAAAAAAAATTCTTAAAGAAAATGAAATCAAAATTCTATCCGAAGACGTTGGTGGGACTTTATCCAGGAAGATATACTTTACCGTTTGGGACGGCGAAGTCTGGGTAGAGAAAAAATAGTTTTATGAAGAAAATTAAAGTTTTTGTGATCGATGACTCTGCTGTCGTAAGACAAGTATTAACTGAAGTTTTTAAATCAGATTCAAATTTTGAATTTTTAGGTAGTGCTTCCGATCCAATTTTTGCCTTGGATAAAATGAATCAGAATTGGCCAGATGTCATCGTATTGGATATCGAAATGCCTAGAATGGATGGGTTATCTTTTTTAAAAAAGATCATGTCAGAAAGACCCACTCCCGTTGTCATATGTTCCACTTTAACAACAGAAGGTTCCGATACAGCAATGATTGCTATGAGCCTCGGAGCCTGTGATATCATAACAAAACCAAAAATTGGATTAAAAGATTTTTTGAATGAAAGCACAATTGAACTGACAGATGCTGTAATGGCAGCAGCTTCTGTTTCTTTAAGAGCACTTCCAAATCTTTCGAACCAAAAACAATTCACGATCAAATCAGAAAAAAAACAAGACATCTCCCAATTACAAGCAACGGAAAAGATTGTCGCAATTGGAACTTCCACAGGAGGTACGATTGCCTTGGAAGAAGTTCTCACCAAATTGCCCAGGGACAAAACTCCAGGCATTGTCATAGTCCAACATATGCCAGAAAAATTTACGGAAACATTTGCAAAACGTTTGGATTCCATTTGCGAAATTAGTGTCAGAGAAGCAAAAGATGGAGACCGTGTGGTGCGAGGCCTAGCCCTCATTGCACCAGGGAACCGTCATATGACAGTGAAACGCTCGGGAGCACAGTATTATGTGGAAGTTATGGATGGTCCTCTTGTCAACAGACACAAACCATCTGTCGATGTACTCTTTCGTTCTGTGGCAAGACATGCAGGACAAAATGCAAAAGGAATCATTATGACAGGGATGGGTGATGATGGAGCTTCTGGGTTACTTGAGATGAAAGAAGCAGGGGCCGATACCATTGCCCAAAATGAAGAATCATCTGTTGTGTTTGGGATGCCGAAGGAAGCAATCAAGAGAGGAAGTGTGAACCACATCCTCCCTTTGACTGAAATCTACAAAACCATTGTGGGTTACGGTTGATTACCCGAACCCCAACTCTTTCGTTACTTTTACTTTTCTTGCACGAATGTCTTCAGGAGACTCTTCCTTCAGAATTTCGTCTGGTTTGATTTTAAAGATGGGTTGTGCTTTTGTTACAATCTTTCCATCAGAATCCACCATCAAATTTTTCACCATTGTCCCGCTCACAGGCGCTAAGATTTTATTAAACATCTTCATCACCTCAATGATAAAGAGTGGTTGTCCTGCTTGGAAATGATCCCCTTCATTGATGAGCGGTGGAAGGTTTGGTGCTTCCTTGGAATAGAACATTCCACCCATTGGTGCCACAATTTCATCTCCAGACATTTTCGGTGGAGGATTCAAGGTTTTGATTAATGCATCTCTTGTGTCCTTGTTTTTGAATTCATCAGGAACTACTCCATCCAAATCTGCATTCACATCCAAACCAAAGAAGTTAGCCTTGATACCGATTTTGGGAAGTAACAAAAGAGTTTCAAGACCGGCTTGAAAACCATTATGGCTTGCAAGTGATGCACTCCAGAGTTCCTCGGATAGTGACTTCGAAGGATTTTTACCTTTGGCTAATGCCTCCGAAAGTTCTTTCCAAGAATTAAGGCCCGTTCTTACTGAAAGTTCGGAATAGAAAGCTTTTGCTTCTGTGAGCAGGTTTGCATCATGATCCCAAATCTTTTCTGAACTTGCTTTCTCTTCTGTTGTATCTAAATTCAAGTAGTAATACAAAGAATCCAAAAAATGGATAGGGTTTTCATTGAAGGCCACATTGTTCCCAGAACGAGTCCAAAGTTTGCCGTCAAAATATCCTAAAAATCCACCCAGAAGGTGTGGGTTCGCAAGTAACCGTTCCAACGGACGAATGACAAGAGTCATTTTTTTGTTTAGAACTTTCTTTAGATCCGCATCGGCAGCCTTCGTTTTTTCCATCCAAAGATACTCTAAATCCAAATCATTGATAATGGATTGTAAGGCACCAATTCCGGCTAAATAAGAAATCATAAAAGCCGTAGATGGTTTGAACATGGCATCCTTACCCAAAATCCACTGGATAAGACCATAGTGAACAAGTAAGTTTGTTTCGAGGTTTTGCCCCCTAAGCTCTGTTTTGCGGAGTATGTTCCCTAAAATTTCTAAGTTTTCAGTTCTCGAATTCCCGTAGGAAACAATGAGAGCTACGTTAGAATCATAAGCACCTGCTAGATTGTAGTGAACAAAGGCACCGGTATCGGGGTTACGAGTACAAATTCCTTGGTCATCTCGGATCTCTTCAGGAAGTGCATTAGACCAGTTTTGGATGATCCCACCCGCATGTGGTTGGAGAGCACGGTTTGTGGCGTTGATTCGCACTTCCGCCCCAGATACATTCCGTACAATTCGTTCCGGTTTAGGAACCCGTGGGCCATGGATGGAAAGAACTGCCATCGCTTCCACAAGGGAATCAATGTAAAAGAAATCATTCGGATCATTGGGATTGGTGAACTTCATTTTGTACACCATCTCGGTAACACGGTGTTCCACCTGGATCCTTGTGTTTACTTCCATAAAGAAGAAACTATTTCCTTCCACAATACATTCAAAAGTTGAAACTGAATTCAAACGAATGGCTTTTCCAAACACTTCTGCTTGGTTTTCCATATCCTTTAGAGTTTGAACGTCTTTGTCGAGAATCGCTGCTTTTTTAGAATTGGAAGAGCGAACTAAATCCGCTTCCTTTTGCAGTAACTCTACAGTTTGCGAAATCTCTAAAAGTTTTTGTTCGTGCATTTGTAAGGAACAATCACGACCACCAAGTGACAAAGACCATTCTCCGTTACCAATTAACTGGATTTCATTATGGCGAGTGTTTTCAATATTTAACTCGATAAGGAAGTTTCTATTGGAACCAACGGCAGTGACTTTCGATTCTGCAAGGATCTCCATGACTGCTGCATCAATTTCAGATTTTTCACTGATAACACGTTGTCCTTTCCCCCCACCACCACCGATGTATTTGAATCGAACCCGTTTGCCTGGATATTTTTTCCAAATGTCTTCACAAAGGATGGCAGATTCTTTTTGTAAATCAGGGATGGAAGTGATGTCTATGGTTTTTTCATAAGATAGTTGGAGTAAATCTTCCGCATTGTCTTCGAGAGACCTTGCATCATTAAAAGAAAAGTTTAAGTTATTTTCTTTAGCTACTTTTAGCAGTCCGTCTTTGAAATTTCCAGTTTTACGGAGTAAAGCAAGAGCGGTAATATTATCCACACCAGGGGTTACCGATACATTGAGACTTCTAGCAAGTTTTTTTGCCTCATCTTTGGCACCGGCACCTTTCGCTACATGGGAACTTGGCCCCATAAAAATAATTCCCGCTTTTTCAATGGCTTCGATAAATTCTGCATCTTCTGCCATAAATCCGTAACCAGCAAAGATGTGAGTGTATCCATTGTTTTTAGCAATTCCAATGATTTGGTGGATCCGTTGTTCTTTCTCTTCTTTCCCTGCTCCCATATAGTCTGGAACACGGTGGATATTTTCCGCAAAACGGAAGTTACGAAGCTCAGGTGCCAGAGCCTTTGGATAGACAATGGAATCTTTTTCGGAAAGTAAAATTCCGTATTCTTTCACACCAATGGCATCAAAAACATCCATGGTTTCTTTACGAACTGGGCCACGACAAACAATAAGGCACTTGATCGATTCTACACTAAAGGACCGAATCCACGCGGAATCGGATTCTTGGAACTGAATGCGTTTTAAATTCTTATCTAACATGGAAATTATTCAAACTCCCTTTGAGGACCGGACATTTCCGCCGGTTTGTATTTGGACATCAGGAAACTCAAGTTTTTAGATAACACATTTCTTGTGTATCCTGGCAAAATGATTGAGGAAACAGAACCTAGAGAAAGTGCTTCTTTTGGATTCATGAGTTCTTTTTCGTATCTTTGGCCTATTTCAAAAAGTTTGGCATCGCGAATGGAAGCAGCTTCCTTTTCACTCATTCCTTTTTTTACATTGGCCAAAAATTCTTTTTGAATTCCTGTGATTTCATCCTTGTAAACATACTCTTTTCCAGCAGGACCCATTACTGCAATTCTTGCTGTAGGGAGAGCGAACACCATTGAGGCTCCCGTAAAATACGAGTTGAATGTTGCATAAGCTCCACCAAACGCGTTTCGGATGATTAGAGTGAGTCTTGGAGTGCGAAGATCAATGATGGAATCGAGAAGTTTTCTACCTTCGAGAACAATCCCATTGTGTTCTTGGTCACGACCTGGTAAAAATCCTGTTGTATCTTCAATGAATACCATAGGGATATTGTATAAGTTACAAAATCTTACGAAACGAGTTCCTTTACGAGATGCACCGATATCTATCTGACCAGAGGATACAGCCGAGTTATTGGCGAGAAAACCAACAACATGACCACCGATCCGTCCAAAAGCTGTGACAATGTTTCTTGCTCTTTGTGGTTGTAATTCAAAGAACTCACCATGGTCGCAGATTTGTTGTAAATACAAAGTGATATCAAACGGAGTGTTCATTCCTGTTGGGGAATTGAATGTTTTTCTAAAAAGGATGTCTTCTTCGTAAATGAATCTGTCTACAGGATCCGAAGTAGGATAAAATGGCGCAAAACTATGGTTATTGTCTGGTAAGTAGGAAAGAAGGCGAATGGCAGTTCTGAGTGAACCTAACTCATCATTGGTCACAAGGTCAACCACACCGGATTGTCCATGAACTTTGGGTCCACCTAAATCCTCGGCAGAGATGTCCTCACCAAGTACGGACTTAACTACACCAGGGCCAGTCAGACCAAAGAAGGTTCCATCACTCTGGATCATAAAAGATCCTTGGCGTGGAAGGTATGCTCCTCCTCCTGCGTTAAAACCAAACATCAACATAACGGAAGGAACCACACCACTGATCTTTCGAAGTGCGGTAAAGGCTTCGGAATATCCATCAAGCCCACCCACTCCCGCAGGAACATAAGCACCCGCTGAGTCGTTCATACCTATGAGCGGGATCCCATGAGTTCCAGCCATTTGGATGAGACGAGCTAGTTTACTTCCATTCGTGGCATCCATGGAGCCTGCACGCAGTGTGAAGTCATGTCCGTAAATGGCAACATCTCGTCCTTTGATATTTAAAATTCCTGTAACAATGGAAGCCCCATCTAAATTGGGTCCCCAGTTTTGGTAGGTGATATTAGGTTCTTCATCAGTAAGGACTTTGATCCTCTCCCAAACCGTCATACGGCTTTTAGAGTGTTGGACGCGGATTCTATCTTCTCCGCCTCCAAGGATTGGTTTCTCAATGAGTTCCTTTCCTAATTTGAGAGCATCATCATAAATTCCGGTTTGCGTTTCCGGAGCCTTGGTTTCTTTGAACGGGTTGTTTAGGGAATACTGCTTGGTTTCCATAAGTTTTTTTCCAATGTTTTGTTTAGGATCACTTAGAAAAGTGATTTTTACTTCAGAGCAGAGCTCAAATCAGGATAAATTGTAAATAGCTGTTGCATTCCAATGATATCGAATACTTTCTCTACTGCCGGTTGGAGACCACAAATCGAAATGCTTATCTTTTGTTCTTGGCAAAGACGCAGCGTTGTTACGAGCAATCGAAGTCCTGCAGAAGAAATAAAGGGAACATCACTTAAATTGAAAACGACCGGTTTACCCGCGGCACCGACAAGGGCCATCAAATCCTTTTCTATTTTATGTGTGTTGTGAACATCCAAATTGCCTTGGACATGTACAACCATCTTGTCACCAACTGCTTCCGAATGGATTCCAATTTTATCTTCGTTCATACAATAGTTTTCTCCAAATAGGTTATGTTTTGTTTCCCATTGAAGTCATAGGACACTTTGTCCATCAGAGTCTCCATGAGATAAACGCCGAATCCTCCCTTCCGCTCACCCTTTAAATTGGCTTCTACGGAAGGTTTAGGAACTTTTTTTCTGTCAAAAGGTTTTCCCTCGTCAATGAGGACAACCTTAAGATTGTCTCCAATCAATTCCACTCTACATTCAAAACTAGGTTGGCTTAGTTCTGTATCCTTGTAGCTGTGCATGACTATATTGGTTGCTGCTTCATCCAAAGATATAAGAACATCATCAAAGGCAAAGGGTTTTGTGATTTTGCCTTCTAAATGTTCGGAAATAAAATCGCGAAGGTGGGGGATTGCATCGGGATGAGCAGGAAATACTTTCGAAATTTCAAAACTCGTCACTTCTGCAAATTTTAGGATCATCACGGTAAAGTCATCGTATTGTTCTTCGGAACGAGAGAACTTACGGATATCATCGTAGACTGCTTCCACGATTTTTTGGGAAGAATCAAGCCTTCTTTCAATAATGAATTCTATGAAACGGTCGAGACCATATTCTTCCTCATCAGGATTTTTTTCTTCAATGGCCCCGTCTGTATAAAAGACCAAAATGTCTCCCGGTTCTATTTGGATTTCTCCCCCCTGGTAGTTGGTTTGCGGCACTACACCCAAGGGAGCGCCCTTCCCTTTGAGAAGTTCAAAACTTCCATCTTTACGAATCCAAATTTGGTCGTTGTGGCCAGCCGAGGCAAACTTCAAAGTTCTAGTCCTTCTTTGGTAATTCACAAGAAAAAGAGTCACAAACATTCCTGATTGGGAATCTTCGTAAATCAGTTGGTTGGCACGAAAAAGAAGTTCTGAAGGAGAAAGGTCAGTGGTCCTAGAAAGTGTGCGAATGATGGAACTAGACATCGCCATAAATATGGCCGCAGGTAAACTTTTTCCCGAAACATCGGCTACTAAAAACGAAAATTGGTCCTCACCAAAAGAATGGAAATCATAGAAATCGCCTGACACTTCTTTGGCGGCAACAGACATCACACCCAGATCAAATAACGGAGACTGGATGAGTGAGTTCGGAAGAATATTGTTCTGGATTTTTCTTGTGATCTCGATTTCTTTTTCAATCGATTTTTTTGTGATGATCTCTTGGTTGAGTTTTAAGTTTTCGTAAGCCTTTGCAAGCGGAGAAGACAAAGTCTTTAACATCCGAAGGTCTGTTTCATTAAAGGAATGTGCCGATTGTTTTCCGCTCACATAGAGAGCGGCTCTTAAACTTCCTCCACGAGGGGCAATGGGCAAAATAAGAAAATTTTTCTTTAAGGTATAAAATTCTAATTCTAAAAAGGATTCTTCTAGTTGTGGCGAAACCACCGCCATCCGAGGATTTCCCGATTCCATTAGACTTAAGAAAAGACGACTCTCTTGCATTGGAAAAAAAGACTCACGAACAATCCCAAGTTGCCTTGCATAAACCTGTATCCGGTTTTTGTTTTTTTCTTCAATAATGACCATACCCGCATCTTCACATGACAGCTCTTTGGTGAGAATGCTCAAAGTTTTGGACATTAGACCCAGTTCATCGTGGGATTCGAGAACTGCTTGGCCCAGATCAAAAATTGATTCCAAAGTACTCAATTTTTGTTTGAGTTCTAAGTTAGTTTCATTGAGATTTTCGAGTAACCGCGTTTTTTGAATGGCTACGGCGCAAGCACTAGAGAAGGACAAAAAGGTATCAATATCATCTTGGCTAAAATTATTTCTGTCGATGGTGTTGATGGCTTCAATCACACCAATAACCTCGTCTCCAACGATGAGTGGACTTGCGAGGATATTTCGGGTAATGAAATTAGAAGCTTTGTCCACATCCCGGAAGACACGATTGTCATTTTGGGCATCGTTAATGATCATGGGTTGTTTGGTGACAGCAACTGTCCCTGCAATCCCTTGGCCCACTGGAACCTTAATCTTAGCGACTTCTTCGCGTTTTTCACCAGTCACTGTATGAAAGATAAGATACTCTTTTTTATCATCTAACAGAAGTAGTGAGCTTGCTTCTGTACGAAATACAGATTTGGCGGACTCCATAACCATAATAAGGACATGTTCCAAATCTACACTGGTATTGATAAGAACAGCAACTCGAATGATTTCCTCTAAAAAATACTGAAGTCTGTTATTATTGTTATGAATGTTGGCATTATCAATGAGAAGTAAAATGGAAGTCGTGAGAGAATTAAAAAATTGCGGCTCTGCCTCTGAAAGGACTGTATCTTTCAATAATGCGTTTAAGTTGGCACTAAAATAATTAATTAAGTCTAAATCCTGTTCCGAAAAATTTTGGAAATGTTTGATTCCTTCTAAAACAAGAACCCCGAGAGCCAAATCCCCTATTTCATCACCCACATAACAGGCGATATAAGACTCCGCAACAGGACCATCAGAATCCTTTAAATGAGATCCTTTTTTGATGAGGATACTTTTGCGAGTTTTGAAAACATGTTTGGCAACCAAACCCGCACTGGATTTGTCGCCGACTAAACCAAAACGGCTTAGATTTCCTCTTTCATTTCTAAAATAGAAAGCTGCTGATTTTGCTGAAACAAGTCGTTTTGCTTGACCAAGGATAAAATGGTACAAGTCATCCAATTCAGAAGAAGATGAAAGGTAAAATCCGCCTTCCTCGTTTTTTCGAATGATTGGCGGAAGAGAGCTGGGTTTCAATGGTTTAATCGTTGTTAAATTTTAGTGATTCTTCTCTTAGTTTTCGATTTGCATCTTCCAATGACTTAATTTTGTCGAAAGCGGACATGAGTTCGTCCCGACTTAAATTAGACACCATGGAACTTGCCTGCACAGTTTCTTTTGCTTCTCTAAGTTCCACTCGCGAATAATCGATAATTTGTTCATACATCCGAATGATTTCATCGGCGTTTGCTAATTCTTGTTCGTTGAGCCTAAGAACTTTTTCATAGCCTTTGATGATATCCGATTGGATTTTCAGTTTTTTAGTCAGTTCTTCTACTGTATCTTGTCCCATAACATCTCTGGTTCCTTAGCCATTTTAGGATTCTGTTGACAGACAAACGCGGTCACTCACCTTGGATTAGCACAAGGGGACGTAGCTCAGTTGGGAGAGCGTTTGAATGGCATTCAAAAGGTCGGGGGTTCGATTCCCCTCGTCTCCAAAATCCCTCCCGGAATTTCACAGTTCAAAGCCTCCCCTGTCAAATTCTTTTTCATTTGGAGTGGAGATCACTTGATCAATCAGTGACCTTTTCCAATCTATTCCATATTAGATTATGGCTGTTAGAAAAATCCTCAAGATTGGCAATCCCTTACTCCGTCAAACGAGCGAAGACGTAACTGAATCCGAAATCCAAACCAAGGAATTCAAAAAACTGATTCGAGATATGTTTGAAACCATGAGACACGCAGACGGTGTAGGCCTTGCCGCACCCCAAATTGGTGTACTTAAAAAACTAGTTGTTGTTGGCCAAGACGATGACAACGAAAGATACCCCGGAACCCCTGAAGTTCCCAACCAAATCATCCTAAACCCAGAGATTACACCCCTTTCTCCGGCAGGGGAAGGATTTTGGGAAGGTTGTCTTTCCGTGCCCGGTATGCGTGGTTACGTGGAAAGACCGGATAAAATTCGAATGAAATGGCGAGATGAAAATTTCGTGGAACATGAGGAAGTCATTGCAGGCTATCGGGCCATAGTATTACAACATGAGTGCGACCACCTATTCGGTGTACTCTATGTGGACAGACTCAAAAGTACAAAGTTATTCGGTTATAACGAAGACATTGATACTGCAGGTAAATTGTTAGATTAATTAGTTTTTTTCCTTCTTAGGAGATTTCATGGGCACATCCATCGTTCAATACTTTCTTTCGAAGAGTTTATTCGTAAACCTTCTTACCTTTCTCATTCTTCTTGTTGGTGGTTTTACCGCTGCAACAATGAATCGGGAAGCTTTTCCCAATATCAATTTTGATATTGTAAGTGTGACTACTGTCTACCCCGGAGCGGCACCTGCCGATGTAGAAAAACTGGTCACAAAACCTTTAGAAGATGCCATTAAGGAAGTAGATGGAATCAAAGAATTTCGATCTGCCTCTCTAGAAAACAGATCAGGGATTATCATTACGATTGATCCCAATACAAAAAATACGCAAAAAGTAGTCGATGATTTGAAATCTGCCATCGACCGGATTCAAGATCTCCCAGAAGATGTGGATGATCCAATCGTTACAGAAATCACAACAGCAAGACAACCCGTGATTGAAATCCATCTATCTTCGACAACCAAAGACGGCAAACCTTTGTTAAATGCAAAAGAGCTTCGAGACAAAGCCAAAATATTAGAAGAAAAACTGAAAGACCTACCTACGGTTGCAAGGATTACCAAACGTGGATGGCGAGAACGGGAAATGAAAGTGGACTTAGATCCTGACAAATTAAGAAGCCTTTCTCTTTCCTCCACCCAAGTGATCAATGCTCTTCGTCTTCGAAACATCAATTTCCCTGGAGGAAATATCAATGAAAAAACGAGAGAGATCATTGTCCGCACCGTTGGTGAATTTGATACCGCCGAAGAAATTGAAAACGTTTTTGTTCGTTCCAATGATGCCGGACGTTCTGTAAGAATCCGTGATGTCGCCCGAGTCACAGAAGGATTTGAAGATTCTGATTATTTAGATAAATCAAATGGAAACATTGCCATTGCTCTCACTGTGATCAAAAGAGAAAAATCGGATGCCATTACCGTTGTGGATGATTCCAAACTTGTAGTAGAAGAGTTTATTAAGTCCTCAGGAGGTACTGTTAAACATGCCTTTGTCAATGACTTATCTAAATACATTCGTCGTCGCTTAGGAGTTTTAACTTCTAATGCAGTGTCGGGTCTATTTCTCGTAACTGCTTCTTTATTTGTCTTTCTCGGTTGGCGGATGGCGATGATGACTGCCCTTGGAATCCCTATCTCTATTGCGATGACCTTTGTCGCCATGAACTACATGGGTCTGACTTTGAATTTAATTTCCATGATGGGTCTTATCATTGTAGTAGGGATTTTAGTGGATGATGCCATTATCATTTGTGAAAACGTTTACCGCCATTTGGAAATGGGAGAAGAGCCATTTGAAGCTGCCATGCGAGGGACAAGCGAAGTTTTAGCACCCGTAACAGCGACAGTCACCACCACCATTGCTGCCTTTGGTCCGATGTTATTTATGACAGGGATCTTTGGAAAGTTCATCCATTCCATTCCGCTAGTGGTGATTTTATCTTTATGTAGTTCCCTATTTGAAGCCTTCTTTATGTTACCTTCTCACTTATATGATGTGAGTAAAGCCACAGACATGAAAGGTGAAGTAAAAGAAGAATCCCATTGGTTTGTAAAGTTTAAAGAAAGAACCTATCTTCCCCTCCTTAGTTTTGCTCTCCGAAACCGTTGGAAAATGGTGGGCCTTCTTATGGGACTTTTTGTTTTTTCTCTCGCCATCCAAGTAAAATTCGGAAAATTCAAACTCTTTCCTGGTGCGATTGAAACCTTCCAAGTGCGAGTCACTGCTGAAACTGGTTTAAAACTCGAAGAAACCGATCGTTTCATTCGGGCTATAGAATATGCCGTTTCCAAACTTCCTGAAGGCGAAGTTGAAAACTACATCTCCCGAGTAGGTATCATCCAAAAAGATCCGAATGATCCCTTCACCAAACGGGGAAAAAACTATGCACAAGTGATGGTCTACTTAACTCCTGATGATAACAGAGAAAGGTCCACCGAAAAAATCATTGAAGTGGTTCGACAAAACACCAAATTCATGTTAAATGAAAAAGCCCTCCAGCTTCTGGAAGAGAAGTTAGCTAAAGAAAATGTTGATAAAAAAAAGGAAGAAACCCTTCCGGTAGCGGATGTTCCCAAAGATTTTCTTCCTTTGAAGGGAAAACTAGTAAACTTAGAATTTGAAAAGCTGGCAGGTGGGCCTCCAGTAGGAAAACCAGTGGCAATTGAAATCAAAGGAGATGATTTTGCCACCTTACTTAAAATTGGTGCTGAGTTCAAAGCTGCTCTTGCAAAAATCAATGGGGTGACTGATATTGGTGATGATTTTAATGAAGGAAAAGATGAAATCCGAGTTTCTGTAGATGAATCTCTTGCCTCTTTTGCTGGAGTGAGTGTTCAATCCGTTTCCCTAGCCATCAACACCGCATTACAAGGGACAGTGTCAACCAAAATCAAACGGGCAGATGAGGAAGTCGATGTTCGGGTGCGTTTTCCAGAAGAATACCGCTCTTCGCTCGCCCACTTGAATAAAGTTTATGTAAATAACTTAACAGGAAATCTAATCCCTGTTTCTAGACTGACTAGTTATGATAGAAATCCTGGACGAGCTTCCATCAACCACTTGGATGGAAAACGGTTGTTAACGGTCACGTCTAACATTGATGAAACGGTATCTACCTCAAGACAAGTCAATATAGAAGCCAAAAACCTTACGGAAGGAATTATCGCAAAATATCCGGGGTATTCGGTTCGGTTCTCCGGGGAAAATAAAGATACAGAAGAGTCGATGGCATCTCTAGGCAGAGCCTTCCTTGTGGGACTTCTCATCATTTATATGATCCTTGCTTCCCTATTCCGTTCTTTGGCACAACCTCTCATCGTGATGAGTGCCATTCCCTTCGCTGTCATTGGAGTGATTTTTGCTTTTTTAATCCACGGACAACCGTTTTCTTTCCTTGCATTCCTTGGAATCATCGGACTTGCGGGGGTGGTCGTCAATGACTCCATTGTTCTTGTGGATTGTGCCAACCAACTTCGGATTGAAGATCCAAGTAAGTCTACTTTTGAACTCCTCATGGAAGCGGGAAGTATTCGCCTAAGAGCCGTAATGCTAACCACGGTAACAACAGTTCTTGGACTTCTTCCGACAGCCTATGGAATTGGTGGAAAAGACCCTTTCCTTGTTCCCATGGCTCTGGCCTTCGGCTGGGGACTTGCATTTGCAACCTTTATCACCCTCATCATGGTGCCTGTATTTTACCTAAACTTGTATTCGTTTAAAGACTGGATGGTCGCTAAATACCATACAAGAAAGAAAAAATTTGCTTAAATAAGACGAAGGATCTATATTTTGAGACCGTCCTTTCCTAAAAAGGGACGGCATATTTTGTAACGAATCCTAAAATGGCTTCTTTCCAATTGATGAATGATTATCAACTCAAGATTTGATTAATGTTTCATAAAAAGGATTTAGTCTTTTTTATCATTCAATACTTCGGAGAGTGTAACAAACTTATATCCTTTTTCCTTCATTCGTTCAATGAATGTGGGAAGGATATAAATCAATTTATCAAATTTTCTAGGCCCACCTAAATGCATTAGGATAATGGCACCATTCATTCCGTTCTTATCTGCCTTTTCCCAATTTTCTAAAAAGGTAAGTGTTTCTTCACCTGTTTTGTAATGAGGATTTCGAACTACTTCCTTTTTTCCTTTGGAAGTTTTTTTATAAAGGAATTGTTTGCTAATGTAATCAGGGAGATCTAGTGACCCTTTAGAATTATTCGACCACATAATATGATCCGTATATCCCAAACTTGCATGAGCATCTAAAATCAATTGGCTGAGTGCCCCGTAAGGCAGACGATAGTATTTCTTTAATTCTTGTTTGGTGAGAGAATGAAAAACATCTTCCACTCGTTTCAGTTCTTCTGCCATCCGAGGGAGATCGAGAACAGATTTCGAAAGGTAATCGAGTACCATTCGTTTTTTTAAAGAAGTTTCCGTTACTGATCTTTGGTAGTTAAAATGGGACCAAGTATGGTTTCCAAATTCCACCGATCCTGTTTTTGCCATTTTCTTAATATAATCTAAATTTTGACGAATAAAGAAGGATCCATTGATATCGGAAGGTCTTTCGTTTGATAGAAATAGTGTTACTTTGATTTTATGTTCTTTGATATAATTGTATAAGACAGGAAGTTCTTCCCCTGTCGCCAAATCAAAGGTAAGCGCAATTTCCTTCTGGGTTTCATTTCCCCTAAGAATATTACGTCCTTTAGTAGATTGGCTTACTTCTTTTAAGAACTGAACATTCTCTTCCACCTGTTTAGTAAGTTCTGCATCAGGTTCGGAGTCACCAGCGAGTGCATTTTCTTCGCGAAGTTGCTCTTGGTACATAAGAGAAAAAAGGGATTGTTCGAGTTCCCGAAGGTTCTTTTCTTTTTCTTTTACCTCTGACTCGAGTTTGGTGACACTCAAACTGAGATAGAGTAAATACCCACAAAGGACAAGCACCGTAACCCCAACAAAAGAAAGGGCAGAAACCAGGGCAAACTTACGAAGTTTTTTAGCGAACAATCTGTCCTTCTCGATGTCCTGGGAAAGTTCATGAACAATATCCTGAATTTCCTTTTCTTCATTTGTCGGGTCGAGGGACATGCGGGTATGGGTTTCCTTACTACCTAATATCGGATTTGGATCGGTCGTTCTAAAACGACCGACCATCGCTCTTAAGTCTTTATCTTTAAAAATTTTCCCTTCTTACCTTGGCGGATCAGGTATTCCTTTCCTAGCTCCAAAGAGAGTCCCGGATCAGTAATTTTTTCCTCATCCAAATACAAACCACCTGCCTGGATGAGCCTACGCCCTTCCGATACACTCGGAATGAATTTCAACTGGGACAAAACATAGACCAGTAGCGGAGGTTTTTCTGAAAAATAAGTCGGATCAAGGGTTTCGGTTGGAATTTCATCTGGCAAGGCTCTGTTTTTGGTATTGTGGATGGCCGTCCACTCCTCAACCGCCCTTCTGTTTTCCTCTTCAGGAAGGAGTTGGTCCATAACCAGGAGGGCGAGTTCCGTTTTGACTTCTTTGGGATGGAGGGTTTTGGAAGTAATCCCCGTCTTTCTATTTTCCATTTCTGAAACAGGAAGGTCAGTCAAAAGTTCAAAGTAATTCCACATCAAATCATCTGAGATGGACATGATCTTTCCATACATGTCGATGGGTTTTTCTGTCACACCCACATAGTTACCGAGAGATTTGGACATCTTTTTCACGCCGTCAAGACCAACTAGCAGTGGCATGGTGACCACCGATTGTGGTTTTTGACCGTATTCTCTTTGTAAGTCGCGACCGACTAACATATTGAACTTTTGGTCTGTTCCCCCCAGTTCCACATCCGCTTTCATCGCAACGGAATCATAACCTTGCACCAGTGGGTATAAAAACTCAATCATGGAGATAGGAGTTCCTGCTTTATGGCGTTTGGTAAAGTCGTCTCTTTCTAACATTCGAGAAACAGTATATTTGGATGTTAAAACTAAAACATCTTCAAATTTCATTTCCGAACACCAATGCGAGTTGTAGAGGATTTTTGTTTTGTTCGGATCTAAAATTTTAAAAACTTGGTTTTGGTAGGTTTTGGAATTCTCCAATACCTCTTCTTTTGAAAGGCGTTTTCTTGTTTCTGATTTTCCCGTGGGGTCACCAATCATTGCCGTAAAATCACCGAGCATAAAACAGACTTCATGACCCAAGTCTTGGAAGTGTTTCAGTTTTCTAAGTAAAACAAAATGTCCTAAATGTAAATCGGGGGCTGTGGGATCAAAACCCGCCTTGATGCTAAGGCTAGGTTTGGATTTAATCTTTTCTAAAAGTTCTGCCTCGCTAATGATCTCGACAGTGCCTCGGCGGATGGTTTCTAATTCTTGGTTCAATTCTCTTTCAGTTTTCATAACAAATTCAAAAATTTTCGATGGTCGAAATGGTGACTTTTGACAATACTAACCTTAGAATCTCTATAGGCAACCACCAAAGTACGTAAAAACCCTTATGAATCATTTAGATGAAAGAAAACAAACACTAAAACAATTAGAATCAACTGACTACGATGTCTTAGTACTGGGCGGTGGAGCCACTGGATCCGGAACTGCACTGGATGCTAGTTTGCGCGGGTACAAAGTAGCCCTTCTCGAAAAACAAGACTTCTCGGCAGGAACTAGTTCCAGGTCCACAAAACTCATCCATGGAGGGGTTCGTTACCTCGCCCAGTTCCATTTCAAACTAATCTACGAAGCTCTATCCGAAAGAAAACGTCTCCTGATCAATGCGCCTCACTTAGTCAAACCTTTGCAGTTTGTATTACCAACCTATGTTTGGTGGGAAAAACCATTTTACTCCATTGGACTTACTATGTATGACATCCTTGCGGGTAGATCCATTGTTCCAGGCCATGAAAGAATTTCCAAAGCGACAGCATTGGATTATTTTGCCTCTTTAAAAAAAGAAAAACTAAAGGGTGGAATTTCCTATTACGATGCCCAGTTCAATGACTCAAGACTCAATGTCGCCGCCGTGCGAGCTGCCAAAGAAAATGGAGCCAATGTTTTATCTCGCATCGAAGTCACATCCTTCTTAAAAGATGGGAATGGAAAGATCATTGGTGTGACGGCAAAAGATCTAATCACCAAAAAGAAAGTCTCAATCAAAGCCAAAGTTGTTGCCAATACAACGGGAGTTTGGATTGATTCACTTCGAAAACTGGACGATCCCAAGGCAGAAAATGTCCTTGCGCCAAGTCAGGGAATCCACCTTGTCTTCGACAAACAGAAGTTACCTTGTCGCACAGCCATGATCATCCCCAAAACTGCCGATGGACGAGTGGTATTTGTCATCCCTTGGGAAGGAAAAGTCCTTCTCGGAACCACTGACACCCCAATCCAAAAAATTGATGAGGAACCCCTTCCTCTCCAATCCGAAGTGGAATTTTTACTCAAAACCGGGAACGATTATTTGGATACCAAGTTAACCAAAGAGGATATAGAATCTGTTTTTTCTGGCCTTCGTCCTCTTATCTCTACCGGTGATAAAAAGGATACAAAGTCGATCTCGAGAGAAGAAGCTATCCTTGTTTCCGAATCGGGTCTTGTCACCATGTCTGGGGGAAAGTGGTCTACCTTTCGCAAGATGGCTGAGGACCTCACTGACAAACTAATTTCCGTTGGTAACTTGCCACCTAAGATGAATTGTGTGACAGCAAGTTTTGCTTTTCCAGGGGCCGATGGCTATTCCAAACATTTAGTCGCCAAGGTCCAAACGATGTATGATCTCTCTTATGAAACTTCGGTTCGTTTGGTGGATGCATACGGCGGCGAGGTTTCCTTCATTCTAGGAAAAAAACCAAAGGAGATCAAAAAAGGCTCCGGTTACTTTCTAGAAGAAATCAAACATTTTGTGAAAAAGGAATTTGCACTCTCTGTTACTGACGTTCTATCAAGAAGGTGGCGAGTTGTGTTTTTGGATTTGAAACTGGCAGAATCTTTGGCCGTTCCCGTAGCCAATGCTCTTGGAAAAGAATTGGGTTGGAAGGAAACAGAGAAAAAATCCTCTTTAAACGAACTCCTTAATCATATCAAAGATTTAAAGAAAACGATCACATAATAACCGCTAAGTTTTCGGTATTTCTATTTCGGTTTAGGAAGTTCGTAGTGATAGAACGTTCTTCCTGATTCTTTTTCTTTTAAAACGAGTAAGTAGTGGGTTTTTGGGTTGAAAATTTCTGAAAACCGAATTCCCAATTTGGTTTTGAAATTTTCATAGTCTTCATCACCCACTTCGGCCCGTTTGAAAATCCAAGAAATATTTCGTTCAATCCCGCCACTGTCATAATAACTTAAATTGAGTTCTAGTCCTTCTTCTGAGGATTGGAGGATGGTATAGGTTCCCACAATCGATGGTAAAAATCCCAAAGGATCTCCTTCTCCATACATCTCCGAAAAACTAAAGGTTTGGTCAGACTTAAAAAATACAGGAAGGATGGTTCCTTGGTCATAAAAGGAAATGGTTCCTTTTTCATTGGCTAATACCAATTGTTTGAATCCAGAAAAGTGGCGTTCTGCTTTTCCAAATTGAAGGATGGTGTTTTTAATTTTATCAAAGGAAACCCAAGGGTAAGATACAAAGTTGTCATTTTTTATTTCCCCAAACGAAACTTCCGAAATACAAACCCGTCCGGAAGAACCCTGACCATAGGTTTCTAAAATTTCGAACCGAATGACATTACCTTGGAACTTAGAATCTAAATCCAATACTTGAAATCCCGATTTGCCAAACTTGGGTTTGATCAGTTCTAAATCCGTTGTAGAACCTATTTTTAATTTGGATTTTAAGTCACCTGTTTCCATATCGAATGTTGTGATCCGAAGTTTTTTCACCGCATCATTGGATTTTAAATCTGCAGCAGATTTGTGATAACCATTTGTTATCTGTAAGGCGGAGAATTGCGAATTAGATTTTAAGTATAAAGTAAATCCAGAATCTACTTCTTTGGCATTGGCACAAAAGGCTGTAGTTGATTTGTTATCCAAAGCAAATTCTGGACTAAACCGCCAGGGCTCTTCGGAACTTACCTGACCTACACTTTGTGTTCTTAAGTAGTCGAATTGTTTTTCAGATCCCTTACAGTAGAAGCTGGAAGCTATCGATAGAAATAATAGGAGCCAAAGAGAAACTTTTGGATTGGAATTTCTATAAAATGGAGTAGCAGAAAAAAAGGTTGATTGATTCAGACCCATGGACTGTCAAACCATGGATCTGAACGAGAGGACGATCAAGCGAAAAACAATTTCTCTTAGTCGATATAGTCTTTGAGTTTTTTGGAACGGCTGGGGTGACGAAGTCTTCGAAGGGCTTTCGCTTCAATCTGACGAATCCTTTCCCGAGTCACCTTAAACTGGTAACCCACCTCTTCCAATGTCTGCGCATACCCATCATCCAAACCAAATCGCATCCGAATGACCTTTTGCTCCCGAGCAGGTAGTGTTTGTAAAACCTGACGGATTTGTTCAGAAAGGATGGACGACGCCGCAGAGTTCAGTGGAGAGATCACTTCTTTGTCCTCGATAAAATCTCCTAGTTCCGAATCTTCTTCCGAACCCACAGGGATCTCGAGGGAAATTGGCTCCCGCGCCACGTTTTTCACGGCCTTTACTTTTTGGACAGGCCAGCCGAGTCGTTCTGCAATTTCATCATTCGACGGATCACGGCCAAACTCTTGGACAAAAAGACGAGTTTCCCGAATCACTTTGTTCACTTGTTCGATCATGTGAACCGGTACTCGGATGGTTCGTGCTTGGTCAGAAATCGCACGAGTGATGGCTTGTCTGATCCACCAAGTGGCATAGGTAGAAAATTTATAACCTTTTTTGTATTCGAACTTATCTACAGCGCGGATGAGACCAATGTTTCCTTCTTGGATGAGGTCAAAGAAATGCATTCCACGGTTTGCATATCTTTTGGCAATGGAGACCACCAAACGAAGGTTTGCTCGAACAAGCTCTCGTTTTGCTTGGGCAATTTCTCTTTCGCCTTTGATGATTTTTTCACCCCAGTCTTTGATTTCGCCAACGGGAGATCCAGCTTCCTGTTCCATACGACGGAGTTTTCTTTCGTTGTTGCGAATGTCTTTGATGACTTCCCGAACTTCGTCAATATCACAACCCATCATCTTTTCGATTTCATCTAAGTTCTCATTTTTTTCGATGAAACGGTTGAGAGCTTTTATTTCACGAACATCATGTCCGTATTTGGCTTTGATTTTAAGGAAATGTTTTTCAATTTCCTTAACACGAAATACCATCGATTTGATCTTTTGAGAGATCTTTTGGATTTCTTTTTGAGAAACACCAATTTTACGAATGGCTTCGTCAATTTTACCAGTGGATAAATCAATTTTTTCTTTGAGTTCTTTGAACTTCTTCGAGTTCTCAGAATACTTACGAATCCTGTTTGTGGATTCGTTTAATACTTTTTCATCCTGTTGGATGAGTTCCATATTTTCAAAGAATACCTTTTCCAATTTGTCCGCTTGCTCTTGGTTGAGTGCGTACATTTTGTCCACTTTTACTAAGTCATATACTTTGATTTTTTTGGACTTAATCTTTGGAATGAGTTTTGCAAAGTTTTGGCGTAGTATTGAAGAACTAAGAATTGTTTCTTCAATGATCTTTTCACCCTTCTCAATTCGTTTGGCAAGAAACACTTCTGTTTCTCCCGAGATAAGGGATACTTTACCAATTTCTTTTAAATAAAGGCGGATTGGATCTTCAGAACTAGAAGAAACACTGGACTCTCTTTTTTTACGTGCAGGTTTCTCTTTTGTTTCTTTGTTTGTCTCTTCTTTAGTCGTTGTGAGGGAACTAGATTCTTCCAAAGATTTTTTGGAATACTCTTCTACAATTTCAATCCCCATTTCGTGCAACAAAGTAAAGACATCATCGATCTTTTCGGAATTTAAGATTTTATCCGGAAGTATTTCATTAATTTCATCATAAGATACCTCTCGATTTGCTTTACCGATCGAGATGATCTTTTGTACTTCTGGTAGGCTTGCTAGATTTTCCATTCTACCTCTATCCTCTTTAGACTTCTAACGTTTGGATCGTTCGGAGATACACGGATCTCTTATTTTTTTCACTTTTTAACAGTGAAAGTTCTGACAAAAAATTGTTCTTTTCTTCAATCGTTAAGTCAGGTTTGGCCATCTCTTTGACAAGTTCTTCCATCCGCGCGTCATCCAACAAATCCGCATGGTAAAGAAACATCCCTTTAAACGTTCCTGGGCTTGTCGAATCATCGGCCGTAAAATGTTCGGCAATCATTCCCAGGTATTCCGAAGGAATCTCTTCCCTCGAAAGAATTTCTGCAGCTGTTAGGTTCTCATTCTGCAAATACTTAGTATATAAATAGTCCCAAAGAAAGGCAGATACCTCATCCCGAAACTCAAGACCAAGCAAATCATCAGCGAAACTAAAAAGTTCCAAATTCTGAATGAGCATGGCGATCATCTTTCGTTCACAAACCAAAATGGAGGAAACTTTTCCCGGTTTGGCCTGTGTTCTTTCCTTCTTAGTATCGACCACGGAGGGGGTCGAAGTTACACCTGGTTTGCCACGAAAGTCCTGAAAAAGTGAAGAAAACGAAAGCCCGAGTTGGCGTGCACCCTCTTCTAAATAGACTTGTTTGTCGATTTCCTTTTCCATTGGCCTTAGGAATTCGAAGAGTTTTTTGACACTGGCTTGTTTTTCTTCGGCAAGGGAACTAGGTCCTGCTCCACCGAGAACTTCCCGGATCATAAACTGAGATGCTGGTGCCGCAGCTTCGAGTAAATCACGGATTTCTTGTTTGTTGTGATGGAGGGAATAATCAAAAGGATCTTTTCCTTCTGGAATATGGCAGACCTTAACGCTCACCCCTTCTTTCGAAAGTAGATTCACAGCCCGAAATGCACCTTTGGTTCCTGCTTTATCAGAATCCATCATTAAGTACACTTTATCCGCCATATTCTTCAATATACGAACATGCCCTTCCGTAAATCCGGTTCCGAGAGGAGCGACAACAAACTCAATCCCTTTGCGAAAGAGTCCAATGGCATCAAACACACCTTCGACGATCACGGCTTCTCTCGTTTTACGAATGCTATCTTGTGCTAAATTTAAATTATAAAACGTACGGCTTTTGTCATAGATGAGAGAGTTCGGGCTATTGATGTATTTTGCTTCTTCTGATTCGCCCAAGATTCTTCCAGAAAAGGCAATCACACGGGCCTTGGTATCAATCACCGGAAACATAATGCGACTGCGAAAGAAATCATAAGGATCTCTATTTTGGTCTTGGCGTTTGAGTAAACCCAACTGTTCACCTAACTTCACTTCGGCTTCTGTTTTAAACAAATCTTGGCGTAAATTTCCAAATCCAGGAAGACCAAATCCAATTTTAAAAACTTTTATGTCTTCAGCGTATAACCCGCGAGATTCTAAATATTTAAGTGCCACTTCACCAGCACTGGTATTTAGATTTCTTTGAAAGTATTCTAAGGCTTTTTGAGAAATTTGGTAGAGAGCTTCTTTTTTACGATCGGACTCTTCTTCTTCTTTGGTTCTTTCTACAAGAGGAATGCCAGAATAATCAGAAAGGATTTCTAAAGATTTGAGAAAGTCTACCTTTTGGTAGTCCATCACAAATCGAAATAAATCACCAGAGGCTTTACATCCAAAACAGTGGTAAAACCCACCTTCTGAGTTTACATTGAAGGAGGGTGTTTTTTCATTATGGAATGGGCAGATGCCCACAAGATTTCTCCCCATACGACGTAAGGGTACAAATCGATTGATGTATGAGTCAATGGAGACTTCTCTGCGAACTCTTTCTTTAAAACTTTGGTAAGGATTCACAGTTTAACAGTATTAACGGGCGCTAAGTGCTTGTTTTGCGAGGGAAGATACCTTGGAGCCGTCTATATTTTGTCCTTTAAATTTTGCCATAACTTTACCCATCACCTTTCCCATATCCTGGGCTCCGCTAGCATTCAATTCCCCAATGGCCTCTGCAACTGCCTTGGAGATTTCTTCATCGGAGACTTCTTCTGGAATATAACGAGAGATGACTTCTGCTTCCTGAATTTCTTTGCTTGATAGATCGGGACGATTGGCTTTGTCATATTCGACTGCCGTGTCCTTTCTGCGTTTGAAATTGGATTTGAGGATCTGCATCACAGCAGTATCCGTCAGCTCGGAAGCACCGGTTTTGGTTAATTCATATTGAATTTCCGCTTTCAAAAGACGCAAAGTCCCCAGGACGGTTTCATCCTTGGCCTTTAACGCCGTTTTTAGATCGGTATTGATCGTCTCTTGAAGGGTCATTCTAAAACCGACTTAAAGATTAAAGTTTATCTTTTTTAGCGAATAGTCTTTTCTTTTTGTCTCGTTTGCGTTTCGCAGCTTCAACAGCTTTCTTTTTCACAACGCTTGGTTTTTCAAAGTATTCTCTACGTTTGATTTCGCTCATGATACCAGCGTTTGCACAATCTCTTTTGAACCTTCGAAGCGCAGCCTCGATCGATTCCCCTTCTTTTAAATAAATCCCTACTTGTGGGGTCATAGACAAACAACTGTCCTTTTGTAAAAATGGTCTAGTTTTGACGGTATCGGAAACCGCCCTGATTTGTCAATTCAGCCGAAAAACAAATCAGAAATTTTCTATGAAAATAGCAGAAAACCTCGAATCATCCGCCAAAATCTCTCGATCAATGGGGAAAATCTTCAGTTTGTAGTCCAAAATCAAATGTTTCGAGGGAAAGTAAAGAGATCCAAAGCGGTGGTTGGCTCCGTCGAGGGTTTCTCCTGGACAGAATAGAAAGTAAGAACGGGGGTTCAGTTGGAAATTGAATTCGTTATCCTTCGTTTCTTTATGCAAAGTCGCTGTGACTTCCCGTAGAATTTCTTGGCTTTTGACTACGCCGAGGGGTTTGAAAAAAGGAGAAAGGTCTTGGAGATGGAAAAAAGCAATCACTCCAGAATGGACATCACCAGAAAACGATTTCTCCATTTTCTTTCGGATGGGATCCGTAATCGTTTGGAAATCGAGAAGGTTTTTTTCTCGTAAGGAAATCCCGGTAGCACAAAAGGTCAAAACTTGGTTGGAAAGGTCTTCCCAGTTTCGTTTGGAAAGTTCCGGCTCCACTTCTTGGACCACGAGAACAAAAACGGGGACTTCTCCTTCCGGCAGGCGCATGATATTGATTTTAAATTCCCTTCCCTTTTCCGAAAAAGTTCCTAAGGCTTGGGGATCCATATAACCTAAGTTCCGAACCAGATCAGAAATCTGAGCCGAAACAAGACCGCGAAGCCATTCTTCTTTTTCCGTCTGGCCAAATTCATAGACAATCTCACCAGCAAGATAAACCCAACCCAAATGGGCTCCCACACTGGCAAAACTAATCCCGAGTCGTCTGGAATGGTAGTCTGTCATTTGCATGGAAGGGGAAGGACTTACGTGAGTTGGTTCTATCATCGGAATCTTAGTTTTAGTATCGGTTGGGACTTCGCCAATCAAAAGGAGAAAGGATTGCTCCTGACGTTATGCCCCCAAAATGGTGTAAAAACTACTCGGGGAACCTGTGAACGCAACACCGAAACAAAAAAAACTCATCTCTCTATCGCAATTCATTCTAGAAGAGCAACTCAAAATCCCTCATGCCTCCGGAGAATTTTCAGCCCTACTCAGCCACCTAGTTTATGCCGCCAAAATTGTAGGCCGAGAGGTCCGAAAAGCAGGACTTTTGGACGATATCCTGGGTGCCACAGAAGACACCAACGTTCAGGGTGAAACCCAAATGAAATTGGACCAATACGCGGACAATGCCTTCAACCAGTCCCTAAAGATCTGTGGCCATCTTTGTGTCCTTGCCAGTGAAGAACACGAAAACATCATCCCCATTCCCGGCGGTTACAATATTGGAAAGTACACCATGGCAATTGATCCACTAGACGGATCCTCCAATATCGATACCAATGTTTCTATCGGAACCATCTTTTCCATCCACCAACGTTTAGAACCCAACTCCAAAGAACCGGGGACGGAAAAAGACCTCCTCCAACAAGGCCATTTGCAACGTTGTGCTGGGTATATCATCTATGGCTCTTCTACTATGCTCGTTCTTTCCACAGGAAAGGGAGTTTCTGGTTTCACCTTAGATCCCAGTGTGGGCGAGTTTTTATTGTCACACCCCAATATGAAAATGCCAGAGTCAGGGGATATCTACTCTGCGAATGAAGGAAACGCTTCTTATTGGTCCCCCGAAGTGCAAGACTACCTACAGAAAATCAAATCCATTGAAGGTGGAAAAAAACCAAAAACGGCCCGTTATATTGGCTCGCTTGTTGCGGATTTCCATAGGAACCTACTCAAAGGAGGGATTTTCCTCTATCCTAACGATACGAAATCATCTAAATACCCGAATGGCAAACTTCGGTTGTTGTACGAAGCGGCCCCCATGGCATTCATTGCAGAACAGGCCGGTGGAATGGCGGTGACTGTGAAGGGAGAACGAATCCTCGACCTAAATCCCAAAGACCTTCATGAAAGAACAACGCTCATTATTGGAAGTAAAAAGGAAGTAGAAGAATTCCTTACATTTGTTCCCAAAGGATAATTTTCCAATCAAATACAGAAATTTCTTTCAAAGGAAATCATTATTGGGTAGTTTTGGCAGAATTAAAAGATTTTAGGAGAAAACTTTCAATGAATAAAAAACTACTCGTTTTAATTCTTGGTGTCACTATGGCTTCTGGACTTGCTTTCTGCAAAAAAGAAGAACCAGTTGTTGAAGAAAAAATGGAAACTGTTGAAGATGCAGCAAAAAAAGTAACTACAGAAGTAGAGAAAAAAGTGGATGCAGCTGTTAAAACTGCTGAAGCAGAAGCTAAAAAAGCAGCAACAGGCGCGATTAAAGACGCAACAAAAGACATGAAAAAACCAGCAGGTTTCTAATCATCTTTTTCTGTAAAAAGAAAACCAACCGAGTTTCGGTTGGTTTTTTTATATGAGGCTTCAAGTTTCTAAATTCCCTACCTGTTTCATTGACTGCCGCTGGCAGTTTTCAAAAACGAATCCAATTAAGAATCAGTGTATTTGATCTTTGCATGGAGTTCTTCCTCCAAGGCACATTTGGGATAAGTTCCCACATCAAGGGAAGTACCAATATGCCCAAATGGATCTTGTGGTGATATGATCCGTAAGTCCCAACCATTCACAATCCAAGGGCATTGGTAATTTTTATCCTTACATAAGATCTGGGCTGCCTTTGGTTTTGGGTAGGCCCAAGCAGAAGAGGGAAACTTACATTTATTTTCAATTTCTGCAATCGTCCGAATGCGTTTGATGGCTTGGTCGAATTCTTTAAACCGATCAATCATCGGATCCGCAAGGTCCTTTCTAAAAAGTCCCTTCTCTGCATTATAAGTAAACATCACTAGGAGTTTTTCAGAGACATGTTCTTTATCCGTTGTTGTCTTTAAATTTTCCATGATATAACGAGCAATCTTTAAGGCATCCAAGGTGACAGCTGCAGTTTCATCAGCATACTCACCAGCTTCCTCTTCATCGTCACCCGCATCATCTTCCATTCCACTCCCTGCGAGTAGATCCTGGTTCAATTGGTGTTTGCGTAAATCTTCCACGTTCACAGTTGCAGGAACCACCTCTGGAATTTCGAATCCATTCGATCCATGGTTATTAATGGCACTGATGACTTCCTCTGGAAGATTTAGTTTTCTTGCGATTTCCAAAGAAAGATTCACGGCAGAGGAAAGAGAAGATCCAAAAAAACTTTGTTTGTACAATCCTTCTTTGGATACAGCGATGTCGGCACAAAGACCGGCAAGGAAACTGAACCGATTGACCATCTTAAAGCCATATTGTTTTTGGATGACAGATCCTAAACTCAAAAGTCCAAAGTCAGCTAAGTGGTAAAAGAACTCTTTATGGCTGAGCAAAATTCTAAAAAAAGACAGGGCAAGTGATTTTGAATAAAAAGAATTCTGGATGATTCCTTTGAGGCTTGCCATTCGTTCCGCATTTTGTTCATATAAGTGATAAATAAATTCATTAGATCTGTCTTCGATCCGGCTCAGGATAGCTTTCGAAAGGACCATTCGAAGCATTCTCATCAAATCCTTTGACATTGCCAACTTAAAGGAAGGAATGTAATTCCCTTCCATCCCTTCCAGTTTCTTTAAAATGTTTTCTTTTATGGCAACTTTTTCTTTGATTAAGATACTACCATTTTTATCTACAACAGGTTCGCTGAGAGATACAGAACCTAACAAATCATAATCAACAGCAAAATTTTTAAATTCATTGAATTCTAAGAATTCGATTCCAGCATTCGTAATTTTCATAAAGGTCCTAAGGAAACTGTCTTTTACGATCCTTCTGAGAGCAAGATTTTTGCTTTCCTTCTCCGTCTAAATGGTGTAGTTTTTTACTGGTTTTGGAGGTTCTAGTTGGTTTCTTCTGTCCCAAAAGACTCACAATCTGTGAGCGAGTTGAAAGAGTTCTACAGACAAATGGTACTTATACGAAAGTTTGAGGAAGCCGCTGCCAAAGCCTATAGTGTAGGTAAGATTGGTGGTTTTTTACATTTGTACATCGGTCAAGAAGCTGTTGGGGTTGGTTCAATAGCAGCCCTCACCCCCAAAGACTATATTGTTTCCACCTACAGAGACCACGGCCATGCTTTGGCAAGGGGCCTAAATCCAAAACCTCTAATGGCCGAGTTATTTGGTAAAGGAACTGGAATCTCAAAAGGTAACGGTGGTTCCATGCACTTCTTTGATCGTAACGCTCACTTTATGGGAGGACACGGAATTGTAGGAGGGCATATCTCTCTTGCTGCCGGGATTGCCTTTGCTTCTAAATATAAAAAAGAAGATTCTGTTACCATTTGTTTTTTTGGGGAAGGTGCTGCCAATATTGGTTCCTTTCATGAAGGTTTAAACCTTGCTGCCATTTGGAAACTCCCAGTAGTTTTTATTTGTGAAAACAACCATTATGCGATGGGTACTCCCGAATACCGTGCACTTGCCGTCAAAGATGTTTCTGTCAGAGCTTATGCTTATGACATGGCTCGTGATCATATCGAAGGGGATGAAGTGAGAAAGGTAAAAGACCATGTGCAAGTGGCTGTGGAACGAGCTCGTCGCGGCGAAGGCCCCACTCTCATTGAAGTTTCTACCTATCGTTTCCGTGGTCATTCCATGTCTGACCCAGCCAAATACAGAACCAAAGAAGAATTGGATGCTTATAAAAAGAAAGACCCCCTCATGCGTGCCAGACACGAACTAGAGTTAGGTGGGATTAAAATAGAAGAATTAGATAAAATGGATTTAGAAATCCAAACCCAAATTGATGAGGCCTATGAGTATGCGGAAACCTCACCCGAACCTCCTCTTTCTCAACTACACAAGTATGTGTATGCGGAGGACAAATAGATGGCCATACTTACGTATAGAGAAGCATTGAACCGTGCCATGGTTGAGGAAATGGAAAAAGATCCGTTGATTTATTTAATGGGAGAAGAAGTAGGCCACTACCAAGGGGCTTATAAAGTTTCCCAAGGAATGCTCGCAAAGTTCGGAGAGGAACGTGTCATAGACACCCCCATTTCTGAAAATGGATTTGCGGGAATTGGAGTGGGTTCCGCCATGGTGGGTCTACGTCCGATCATTGAGTTTATGACTTGGAACTTCTCTCTCGTTGCCATTGACCAAATCATCAATTCCGCTGCAAAAATCAATTATATGAGTGGGGGCCAATTTCCTATGCCGATTGTCTTTCGAGGCGCCGGTGGTGTGGGTGGAAGGCTCGGTGCCCAACACTCACAAGCCTTTGAATCTTGGTATGCGCATTGTCCGGGACTTAAAGTGGTATGTCCTGCCACCCCAAAAGATGCGTATGGATTACTCAAATCTTCCATTCGGGACAATAACCCAACCATCTTTATTGAATCAGAAGTGTTATATGGTTCAAAAGGAGAAGTCCCCGAACAAGAATTTACCATTCCAATTGGACTTGGGGAAATCAAACGAAAAGGAACAGACATTACTCTGGTTACTTGGTCAAGAGCCCTTGTGTTTGCTGAAGAAGCAGCTGTCCTCTTAGAAAAAGAAGGAATCTCTGTAGAAATAGTCGATCTTCGCAGTTTACGCCCGTTAGATGAAAATCTCATCTATGAATCGGTTAAAAAAACAAACCGGGCCATCGTCGTCGAAGAAGGTTGGCCTGTCGCAGGATTTGGAGCCCAGATTGCTTACCTCATCCAAAAAAATGCCTTCGCTTATTTGGACCATCCCGTCGAACGAGTGACACAAATGGATGTACCTATGTCTTACGCTGCGAACTTAGAACGAATGAGTTTGCCCAATGCAACAAGAGTTGCCGATACCATCCGCGAGATGTTGCAGTAGGAGAACCGTAATGGCAAAGATCCAAGAAATGACCCAACTTTCCCCCACGATGGAGGAAGGAACCATAGTGAAGTGGTTGAAACAAGAAGGAGATTCCGTATCTCCCGGTGACATCATTGCGGAAGTGGAAACAGACAAGGCCGTGATGGAAATGGAAGCCTTTGAAACCGGAGTGATTTTAAAAATCCTACATACTGAGGGCGCCAAACTTAAAGTAGGTGAAGCACTTGCCGTGATTGGAAAACCAGGCGAAGACATTAACTCTCTGTTAGCTAGTATTCCGGCAAGAACTACTGCAGCACCAAGTCCAACCCCGAATGCAGTGAAACCTAAGGAAGATACAAATCCACCCACGAAAAATCCAATCCCAGAAACAAAGGCAGAGCCGGTAGCAGTTTCCCCAGGAAAAGAAACAAACACTGTTACTTCCCAACCAAAACTGCAAACGCCGAACTCAAAAGAAAACGGTGCGAGTGCAACTGTTTCCGCTAACCGTGGGACTTTACGAGTTCTTGCTTCCCCTTTGGCTAAGTCCATTGCCATTGAACATGGAATCGACCTACATACAGTGATTGGAACCGGTCCCGAAGGTCGAATCACAAAAAATGATGTACTCGATACATTGAACAAAGGAACCAGTTCCAGTTCGTCCTATGCCAAAATCAATCAATCGGATGAAGTGGTCACTCTGAATGGAATGCGTAAAACCATTGCCAAACGCCTCACCGAATCCAAACAAAACCTCCCCCATTTTTATTTGAATGTGGATGTAAATGCCAAAGCTATGGAATCTTTCCGAGCCGATCTTTTGGAATTCCAAAAACATTTAGATCCAGAGAAACAAGTAAAGGTCAGCCTAAATGATATTATTGTGAAAGCCACTGCCGCAAGCCTCCGGCTTCACCCCAAAGTAAATGCCAGTTTCCAAGGGGATTCGATTTTACAATTTGGGCGAGTGGATGTAGGGATTGCCGTCTCGCTCGATGGAGGGCTTTTAACACCTGTCATACGAAATGCAGATGGGAAATCAATTCTAGAGATTTCTCGGGAAGTGAAGGAACTCGCCAAAAAAGCAAGGGAACGAAAACTGAAACCGGAAGAATTTTCGAACGGAACCTTTACCATATCGAATTTAGGAATGTATGGGATCAGTCGGTTTACAGCCATCATCAACGAACCGGAGAGTGCCATCCTTGCGGTAGGTTCTGTGGAAGAAAAACCCGTGGTAGAAAATGGGTCTGTGGTGGCGGGAAGAGTTTTGTCTCTGACCCTTTCTTGCGACCACCGAGTGATCGATGGTGCCGTCGGGGCCGAATTCCTAAAAACCTTAAAGACTCTTCTGGAACGTCCGAGTCTGATTGCGGGTATTGTTTGAACTTATGAGATTTCGGATTTAAGCGGCGAAAAAATCGGCACTTTGGATGTCAGCGACGGGAATGCGGACAACACCATTGGCTAAGTTCCCGATCACTACATCGTCCATCATTTGGCGATTTTTATCGAGTTCAATGCTTTGTCCGTCTTTTAGGTGGAGAACGATATCGATTCCCCGGTAGTGGATGTATCTTTCGAGAGTGCTTTTGAATTTATGTGCTTTGTCCATCTGGTTTTGTTTTCCTTATCTTTCTAACTTACAAAGGGTATCGTACGTTTTTATGAGACCTTTAGAAAATTTTGTCTCATTAGATAAGTTTTTTTTGACAGTATCAGGAAACCGGGAGAATTATGTCACATGAAGCCTGAGAACCCCACATCCGCCACTCCTGGCGTAAGGAAAGCCGCCCTACTCCTTTTATCCCTGGGCAAAGAGAGGGCCGCCGATGTTCTCAAACACTTAGATGATGCCATGCTCGAAGCGGTGATTTTGGAGATGTCTAAAATCCGATCCATTTCCAAGGAAGAACGAGAAGTCATCCTAAAAGAATTTCACAATACCATAGAAGATTTAAATGAAACCACTTCGGGTGGGCTTTCCACGGCCAAATCCCTTTTGGAACATACGGTGGGCACGGAAAAAGCCAATGTGATTTTAAAGAAGATCCATAAAGAAGAAACAAAAAATGATTTTGAATTTTTGAACCAAGTGGATCCGGGTGTTTTGCAAGGGATGCTTGGGACGGAATCCCCTCAAATCATTGCCGTGACACTCTCACATCTAGATCCCAAAAAAGCTGCCGATGTTTTGAAACTTTTTCCCAAACCAGAGCAGGCAAAAATTGCCGTACGTTTGGCAACCACATCCAAAACGCATCCCGACGTAATTCAAAACATTGCGCGTATCTTAAAAAAACGATACGAAGAAAGAGACAAACAGGAATACTCCGAAGCCGGTGGAGCTCACGTCCTTGCAAACATTCTGAACTTTATGGAAAAAGGGGCAGAAGAAACCATCCTCTCCGAATTGGAAGAAACCTCCCCCGATGTGGCCGACCAAGTGCGAGAAAAACTCTATACCTTTGAAGATATCCTTTCCCTTGATAATAAGGAAATGCGAATCCTGATCAACAGGCTTGCTGATGATACTTCCATATCTCTTGCCATCCGTGGTGCTGGGGATGAAATTCGAAAAAAATTCCTAAACAATATGAGTCAAAACCGAGCAGAAGATATTTTAGATATCCTAGATATGAAACCTCGGGTCACCTTACGAGAGATCAACGAAGCAAGAAGTAAGATTGTGCAAGTGGCTCGCGTGTTAGAAGAAGAAAATCAAATTCTATTTAAGAAAGAAAAAGAAGAATATATTGAATGAATGGGGAAAACCGATGGCGGAGTTGACGGGGCTCGAACCCGCGACATCCTGCGTGACAGGCAGGCACTCTGACCAACTGAGCTACAACTCCATCGGAATAAAAACCAAGGTATAGAATCGACTTCGAGAGTCAACACGGTTTTCATTTGTTTTCTTGCCTTTCGTTAGAATTTTTAGAAACTGGTATTGGTTCTATGCAAATCGAAGAAAAAAAAGCCAAAGACCTTTTCCAGGATCGAATCTTTACTCTATCCAATTTCCTATCTATATTTCGAGTATTGTTACTCCCGTTTTTCTTCCAAAGTACTTTCGACTATGCCCATGATCCGGCAAACCTTCGTGCTTTTTTTGCCTCCATTTTCTATGCAACGGCCGCTGTCTTCAGTGATTATTTGGATGGCCTCTTTGCTCGCCTTCTCCACCAAGAAACAACCCTCGGCCGTTACTTAGATCCGGTTTGCGACAAACTGGTAACACTCGGAGGACTCTTTGTTGTCACCATTCATTTTGATTTCCCCAGTTGGATCCTCATTGTCTATTTTATCCGCGAAGTTCTAGGAGTTTGGCTTGGTGGGTATTTGTATTTAAAACGAGGATTACAAGGACGACCGAACTGGTGGGGAAAATTTGGCGTGGGGATCGTAGCAGTATCTGTAATTTGGTATATGTCTTTGCCTTACTTTTTGCAATTCGGCGCACCTTATGAATTTTTAATGTATCCTGTGATCTCCGCTTATGTTTTACTTTTTGTTCTCACTGCTGGTGTGATTGCTTATGTGGTTCGGTATTGGAATATTGTTTTCCATCCAGAATCAATCGAATTGGATCCAGAAAATAAAAAACAAGCAAAGAAATACCAAAAGATTTAATTGTGATTTGATTTCTACTTTTGAATCAAATTACCCAGACTTTTTTTGGTCCAAGAAAAAAAACAAAGGTAGAAATCATATATTCTTAAACTTGGGAAAGTATACTTTTTACTCTAACTTTCCTTAAATTTTATTATTTCAAAGTTCCGGTTCGTTTTTTACGTAACAAATACCATTCAAACAAATTTTGTCCAGTTTCCACCCAAACAAATTCCGCATAATGGTAGTAAGCTCCATCTGCTGCGTTC
Organism: Leptospira sp. WS4.C2; assembly: GCF_040833985.1. Lineage (NCBI taxonomy): Bacteria > Pseudomonadati > Spirochaetota > Leptospiria > Leptospirales > Leptospiraceae > Leptospira > Leptospira mgodei. Next base: position 1,625,175 of record NZ_CP162139.1, on the reverse strand, counting down.
AAAGTTAAGGCGGAATAGTTTTTGGGATTTTCATACACACCTTTAGCAATATCCATAGACATCTCTGTCACAGCACCTGTCGCAATGTGTTTGTATTTGTTTAAAATTTTTCCATCCGTTGTTTTGGCTTTGGCATCCGTAATTTCTAGGTTTTTCATCCCTTTTGATTGTAAATAGGTATGGAATTCTGCTTTTCCTTGTGATTTTCTAGCTTCTGCCATTTCCCAAATTGCATTTTTTCCAGACTTGTTATATACATTTACATTCGCTCCTGCTTCCACAAGAACCTTTACCAGTTCCAAATCAGCGTTCCGTACGGCATTCCAAAGTGCTGCGTCATAGTCTGGTCCAAAACTGTATTCTCTATAACCTGCAATATTGGGATTGGCCCCTTTTGCTAATAAAAGTTTAGCAATCTTTGCATTGGCCACGCGGTCAAGAGCCGTCCTTGCACCCCATCGAAATTTCATTTTGAAAGGTCCAATACGATCTGTATAATCACATTCTTTGGAACGGTTCTCAACTTTTGCACCTTTGTCTAACAAAAGTTTCACGAGGCCTTCATCTCCTTCCATGGCAGCAATAGTTAACGCATGGAAACAATCGGAAGTTTGGTTCACATCGGCGCCTTCTTCGATCATTTGTTTGGCTTTGTCAAATTTACGATCTTCAATTGTGTAGGGTAAACTGGAACAAGCAATGAAACCCCATAAAACTAGGAGCGGAATTATTTTTTTCATTCCAAAATCATACTTTGTAAAATGAAAAGGCAAGTCAAAATTTGAAGGATTTGTTGGGAGAGGGTTCACACGTTGTCCCTGTTAGGAGGAAATTCTAATTTTTCTTTTTGGGACAGGTTAGGATCTTTTTTTCAGTCGGGCTCTCTGTTTCGAAATTTTTTCAAATTCGCGAAGCCTTAATCTCAATATTTCCAATGATTCCTTAATTACCGCCTTACCGTGGTCAGTATCGATTTCTTTTGCAAATCGAAGAATCATTCCTGTTGTATGACTGAAATAGAGAGCAAAAGGCCGGACTTCCGATTCTTTTAGCACCGGAAGGCAACGTAGAGTTGTTTTAATGATTAAATCAGCATTTCGATAGGTGTCATGATTGTCTTCTACTATCAATTCGGGAATGGCGCGAGCTCCTGACCAAAGATTTGCCAAAGCCGGTTCTTTCTGAAAAAAATCGATGAAATGTTTGAAGGCTTTTTCCGCTGCCACTTCCAATTCTTTAATTGTTCGAACAGGATCCAGAATTCGTTTGGTTTCCTGATATAGTGAATCATAATATTGATTCATGATGGATAACAATAAGGCGCTTTTTCCGGGAAAATATTGGTATAAGGAACCAATTTGAATTCCTGCAGTCTGCGCAATCTCTCGCATACTAACAGAATCAATTCCCTTTTCTCCAATTAACTCCCGAGCTGTTTTTAGAATGAGTTCCACCCGATCACGACTTCTGGTTTGAACAGGTATTTTTGACTCAAGACTCATAAGAAAAGGAGATTTCCCTGGGGAATATTTGCACTTCTTTTTTTGATCTAAGTCCAATTTTGTATTTGACTCATTCTAAATAAAGAGCATTGATCATATTTTCATGAGCATTGCTCATGTTAAGAATGGAGACAATATGGAACGAAAAAACAATCAAAATATAGATTCCAAAGGAATCATTGATAAATCTGATACAATCTGCATCGTTGGTGCGGGTCCCGCAGGCCTTGCGATGGCAAGATCCCTTCTCTCCAAGGGAATTCCATTTCAAGCATTTGAGAGGCATAGTGATGTCGGTGGCATTTGGGATATAAAAAATCCTGGTTCCCCAATGTATGAAAGTGCTCACTTTATTTCTTCTAAATATCTTTCTAATTATTTTGACTTTCCAATGCCAGATGAGTATCCCGATTATCCTTCGAACCAGCAAATACTTAACTATCATAGAGAATTTGCGAAGGTTTACGGTCTTTATCCAAATATCCAATTTAACACAGAGATCAAACAAATCAAAAATATAAACAAACGTTGGTTTGTCGAAACTAGTTCTGGCGAGAAATATCTTTTTGGCGGGATTGTATGCGCAAGTGGAATTACTTGGTCGCCGAATATTCCAACGATTGAAGGACAGTCAAGTTTTACTGGCAAAATTCTACATAGCGTAAACTATAAATCTTCCCATTTGTTTCAAGGAAAACGAGTCCTTGTGGTAGGTGCAGGAAACTCTGGTTGTGATATAACCTGTGACGCAGGTGCGAATGCGGAACAAGCTTATATCAGTGTTAGACGAGGATACCATTTCATTCCAAAACATATACTAGGAAAACCTGCGGATGTTTTTGGTGACGGTGCCCATTGGATTCCCAATTGGCTCTCACAATTCGTTCTCGGGAAATTGTTGAATCTGCTTGTTGGTGATTTAACTAAGCTTGGTTTACCTGCTCCCGATCATAAAATCTTCGAAACACATCCTATCATCAATGATCAACTATTACATAATTTACGACATGGTGATGTGATTGCAAAACCTGATATACAAAGACTTGAAGGTGATTCGGTGATCTTTAAAGACGGATCAAAGGTAAAGATCGATCTCATCATTTTGGCAACAGGTTACAACTGGTCGATTCCCTATATGGAGGAAAGTTACTTTGAGTGGAAACAAGGAAGACCGGAACTTTACCTTACTTTATTCAACAGAAATTACGAAAATTTATATGCACTTGGTTATATGGAAACAGACGGCGGTGCCTATAAAATGTTCGATGAAATGGCAAATTTGATCGCTTCGTATATTGATGCAAATCGAAAGGGAAATCCTTCGGCAAAAAGGTTTGCCCAACTGATTCAAAATGATCGCCCATTGCTCAATGGGAACATCCAATATCTAAATACAGGTCGCCATTCAGTCTATGTCAATCAGGTAGCATACAAACAGTACAGGTCTAAAATTCAAAAGAAAATGGGATGGCCAGAATTAAAACCAGGACAATTCCAACATTTATTGTCACCGCAAGTGATTTCTGGAGAAAGCAAAGGCACAAAAGTTGGCCCAAAAATATGAAGACTCAATCCGCAAATCCGTTTCAGAAAAAGGTTGCTTTGATTACAGGAGGTGGTGGTGCCATTGCAGAAGCCATTGCTGTCCGGTTAGACAGAGAAGGTTACCAATTACTGCTTTCTGATGTTAGTTTGGATAAGATGTCGAAAGTGAAAGAAAAACTCAATGGAAGCCCTAAGTATTTTGTTTGCGACCAAACAAATCCAGACGAGATCCAAAATCTAATCCAATGGATACAAACAGATTTCCCTGTGATTGATGTTTTAATCAACAACGCGGGTTATACCAAAGAGGGACCCTTTGTAAACCAAACTCTAAATGACATTCAAAGGCAAATATGGATCAATCTAGTCAGTCCCATCCATATCACTTATGGGATTCTACCTTTGATGTTAAAAAGAGGAGAAGGTGCCATCGTTTCCATTGTTTCGATTGGCGGAATTATCGCTTTAGCTGATTCAGCCCTTTACTCCGCTGGCAAGTTTGGACTTAGGGGATTTTTGACTGCTCTGTATGAAGAACTAAAGAATACCAAAATCAAAATATCGGGGATTTATCCTGCGGCCGTTGATACACCGATGTTAATGCATGAGGCCCTTCATGGAGGGAGTAATCTCAATTGGGTTAACTCAGTGCAATCCCCTGAGGATGTGGCAAAGGCAGTGATGAAAGGAATCAGAAAAGGAACCTTAGAAATCTACGTACCATACAGTGATGGTTTAACTTCAAGGTTTATCGCGGTATTTCCTTGGTTTTTGGGGATACTCTCTCCTCTTCTCCAATGGATTGGCAAAAGAGGAAAACAAAAATGGCTCAGAAAGAAAGGTGTTGTTCTGAATAATTTGTAGATAGGGTAAAATAGTGATTTTGGGATAATAGAACGGGCTCTACCTGAAAGGATTCTCCAGGGGAGAAACTGAAGCTACTATCCCAAACGTCGTTAACGTCTTTTTTTCTTTCTTGCGACTTTCTTTTTCGCTGCTTTTTTCTTAGCAGTTTTCTTTTTCGCAGGTCTCTTTTTAGAAACAACCTTCTTAACTTTTTTCTTAGCCGCTTTTTTTTTCTTAGCTACTTTTTTCTTTGCCGCTTTCTTCTTTTTAGGAGCCGCTTTTTTAGCTTTTTTCTTCGCTGCTTTCTTTTTTGCCGCTTTTTTCTTCTTAGGAGCCGCTTTTTTAACCACAACTGCTACTTCAGGAGCAGGTTCTTCTTGAATCTGTGGAATCTCTATTGTTTCGTTTTCTTCCATACATGTAACCTTATGAAGATAGTATCAAATCTTCCTTATTGGTACGATAACAAAGCGAGGATTATTAAAAGTAAATTCATTTTTGTATTGATTGCAATAAGATGTGTAATTTCTCGAAAAATGAATCTTTTTTTACGAATTTATTTACCAAGAAGGTAATCATATCTAAAAACAATAAGGTAGAATTCACCTAACCCATAAGATACGATTTCACTAAGGTCCTTCTGGCCTTTCCTTAAGATTCATTCGATCTATTTTGTAACCGATGGATTTCATTTTGGTATTCTTCGGCTTTGTCGGGTCGTTTAGACTTTTTATAAAGACGGGCAAGGATTTTGATTACAGGGATTACCTCAGGTTTACGACTATAAATCCGCTCTGCCATATCAATGGCTTCTTCGATCAGACTTGCTTTTGCATATTGGATGGCACCATCTAGGATCATTTGGAGTCCTGATGGATGAGTATTAGAAAAATTCTCGGCAGCCCTACCTGCCTCTGCAGGTTTCTCCAATTTACGATACACTCGGTGCAATAATTTCCATACGGCGGGGTCGAAAGCATATAAATCAGCATACGTTGTGAGAAGAGTGAGAGCTTCGGAGTCATTGTTTTTTTTCAGGAGGCGAATTGGTTCCTCCAAATTTAGCTCTCTTGTTTTTGGATCTACTTGTGTTTGCGGTTGGAACCGAATGCTGAGTAAGGAGAGATCATCTGTGAGTTCCCCAATCTTTTGGAGGCGAAGTCCCAATTTTTCGATATCACCTTCACTTTCTTCCACCTGCCTTAAGATAGAAGTGTGATCCATATTGATCACACGGTTCGCTGTGGCATCCATTCCCATACCCAGGTCATCTCGCCCATCGGAACCAATGATAATTGTGTCTCCTGGTCGAATCCAACAGGTTTCAATCCGAGCCTTGTCTTTTTGCATCCCTAATTTAAAGTTCGTTGCCTCTTCCGATAAAAAGTTGGCATGCCCATCACGAAATCGAATGGGAAATGGATGTTCCGCATTGATATAATATAAAAAACCATTTTCCTCATCTACCAACCCCAAAAGTAGAGACATGGACATAGAACCATCAAAACCTTCGAATACATCATTCAGATCATTGAGTGCAGTATGTAACCATCGCTCAGGAAAGTATCCAGAAAGAATTCCTTCCCTATGAGTTCGTTCAATCAGCGCACGAAAAGCTGTTCCAAAAACAAGAACTCCCCCTGCCCCTTGCATCGATTTACCCATAGCATCGCCGTTGGCAAATACACAATAACTGCGGCCGCGCAAAACAATTTGATCGGCTACACAAATATCACCACCGAGTTCATACTCTTTGTTTTTGAATTGGAATGCTTTTTTCTGTTTGATATAGGATTGGAACTGCACTGATTGGGATCGGATCCGAATTCCAGAAAGAGGACGAGTGAGTAGTGAGGTTAAATAATAATCTCCGTCTTGTTGGTATTTCAAACGACTCACTTCTCCAATCGCGTCTTCGTAAGAACGATTGAGTGTGCGTAACATAAGTCCGAGTAAAAATAAAATCGATATCCCTGTGATCAGGAAGTCTTCACTTCTTGCTTTCTCAGAGGAATAATCAAAAAACCATTCCGGATGAATTCCTTGGGTATAATTCACCAAAAAAAGAGCCCCGACAAAAAATACAATGGCTAACCAATCAAATTTATTTCCGAGGATGAGCATATTCAAAACAAGGATGGGAGCAAGTAACATCACATTGGCACTTACAATCCCACCACTGTATTGAATTTGTAAGAATGATGTTAAGGAACTGATGATAAAGGTAGGGAGGATAAGGATTTGAAACTGGTGTTGGAACCGTGCGAGATAATAAAAAATACAAGCAAACCCAAAGGCGACCCATAAGGCAATCAGTCCTCCGATTTCAAAACCTTCTCGAAAGAACTCTGAAGTAAGCCCGACACCCATAGCCACTATTCCCGCAAGAAGGGTTCCATTCAAAATCCTATGCCTCATCACAAAACCTTCGGTGGGACCTAGAACAAAGGAGACAAACAGAGCCAAAACCTTTTTGAACTTTCGTAAGAAAACACCAAAGTTTGTTACTAACATGATTTATCTCCCTTTTCGCAAATGACAAGAAGCGGCAAAACTTCGATTGACCTTTTATAGAAGTCAAAAGGCAGCGAAGGCATCACTTCTGGCGTAAGGGGTAATTTGACAAAAAACCGACAAATGTCGATTATTTTTTACTTGGGTCTCTTCTTTTCTGCGAGGGTCAGAAATCTATTTTCTGTATTTTAAAAATTCAGGAAGATAAGATCGCAGGTAAGCCACGGCAGCTCTTCCGGCTTCACTTACCATCTCTTCGGTGATCTCACCTTGTTCCCGAAACGAGTAGCGAAAAACAGAATCAATGAGTGAAACAGCAATCCCCACCTTACGAGCCATATCTGGTAAGTCTGGAAGTAAAAAACGGTCTTCGACTTGTGATAAAGCCAATTTCGCTATGGTAGAATCCAGTGCCTTTCCCACATCTTTGGTCTCTTCATTGCGAACTCCATACACCACTCGCATAAGAGCTAGGTCCTCCCTGACAACAGAAGCTGCTTCTCTTGCAAGAAAATATACATAGTCTTGCCAGGTTTGAAATTCGGTAGTCTCTACCTTTGACAGTCTCCTAGACACCAATTCAGAATGAACCAAACGAAGGCCAAGATACAAGGCTCCCATATCAGGAAAAAAATGATAGGCTGAGGCTCTGGGAATTTTTGCCCGTTCACATACTTTAGCGAAAGTAATGGATGCGGGATCTTCCTCTCGCAGAAGTTCCCTAAGAGATTGGACAAGGAGGGTCCGACGACTATGGTCCTTTCCTCTATCCTCATCCTTTTTTACAACCGAGGTTTTGGTTTCCTTCTCCGGTATTTGTTTTGGCTTAGAACTTGGCATCCCACTCGACAAAAGCCGAGTTTTCTTACGATTTCAAGCAAATTCCAGGAATAAATAGAAAATCTAGTCGACAAATGCCCAATCCTTCTTAATTTATAATCGACAAATGTCGGGTTTTGGTAAAAATCAATTCCTGGGGAAAAGGGAGAAAGTCATGAAAGATGCAAAAATAGATACAGTAAAGAAGTCCATGCTCGCCGCCTGTATCAAGTTAGCTGACCTTGGTTTTTTAGCGGGAGTCGGAGGAAATTTAGCAGTTCGCATTGATTCGGAACTAATGGCAGTCACCCCCTCTGCAACAGATTATTATACAATGAAACCAGAAGATCTTTGTATCTTACAAATCAAAGATCTAAAAATGGTAGAAGGTACCAAACAACCGACTACCGAAAGTGGCCTTCATGCTTCGTTTTTTAGATTGAGACCAGAGATTGAAGTCAGTTTACACACCCACCAACCACTCGCCAGTGCCGTTTCCTTACTAGGTTTGGATATGGATATCGAATCTAGTGAAGGCAAAAAAAACATCGGACCCTTTATACGAATTGTATCTTACGCTCCTTCGGGAACTTCCTTTCTTGTCAGGGCTTTTAGAAACAGAATCATCAAAGAAACAAATGGTTACCTACTCCGAAACCATGGACTTGTTTGTGGGGCTTTTACACTCGAACAAGCAATCGCCAATGTAAAGTTAGTGGAAAAAGAAGCGGCACGTTTTTTACGAAACAGAATCGAAAAAAATACCAATTTAGTTTATATGCCAAACGCAGTGAAAGAACAACTGCTCTCGGCTTTATCACATTAGATCCAAATAGATAAGAATCCACCGGTTACAAAAACCTATCCGAAAAAGGAAAACGAGAATCATAATGAAAGTTAGCACCCTTAAAAAAAGAAGTCCAAAAGTCGAAACATCATCAGATATAACCGAGTTAAATCATTTATGGCACCGCCTTGATTCCAAAGGCCTTTTACAAAAACACAAAGCGGACCTTTCCTTTCGTCTTCCAGGAAAAGGTAGTTTTCTATTAATGCACCGAACTGAGGGCAAACAATCAAAACTTGAGACTGAAGAATTTTCCATAGAAAATCCTACTGCCTTTCTGAAATTGAATTCGAAATCGGAGGAAAGATTGGCTGTGATCCGTTTCCATGCCAGTTTTTATTCCTTACGACCAGATGTAGGCGCTATCGTTTGTTTCCAACCAGCGTGGAGTTCCTTACTGAATACTCTCGATCATCCACTCCCCTTGGTTTTTGATGAGCAGTGCCGCCAACTCGGAGCACCGGTGGAAAAGATTCCGAAACGAATCGATGGATCCGTTGAAGCTGGGCCCATTGTCCTTTCGGGAGCCAATGCCTTTCTCCAGGACAAAGGAGTGGTGATCACAAGTGTGACTCGCGACAAAGCCATTTACAATTGTGAGTTGATCGAAAAATGTTCTAAAGCCTATCTATTAGCACACTCCACAGGAAGTCCGATCAGAAGGATTCCTTGGTGGGTTCGTTTGATTGCCAAAAGTCGACTCATCAAAGACGAAAGAAAAGCCAGTGCCGCCTATTCTCGAGGTGAAACACCGACTGGATTTAAGGCGTATTAGTTGGTCGTATTACGAATCCGACCTCTCTACTGAATCCCTAGATAGATGTCAAACTGTGAGTGGTTCGGATCCTTTGCATTCTCACCATAAACTTCTAAATCGGCTTTGTACGAACGATTTTTTTTGAATTTTTCTTCAGACCAAATGGTCTTCCAAGTTTCGATTCCGATCTCTGCAATGGGACCCCACGGAGTGGGAACTTGGATGTAATCGGATCCAGGGATTGTTATCGAAGTTAGGTGAGGTGGAAGGACAGCCACCGCATCAACACAAGCTCCAATCAGGATGGTGTATTCCCCATTTTCATCAGATTCAAAATCCGTATAAGTTACCATAAATTCGGAATGGTTGGCTCTACTTTGAATCTGCGAAAGAATCCCTTCTTCCCAAAATCTTTGCCAAAGACTTGCAATTTTACCATTTCCCGACATCTCGTCTCGATTGGAGGTTCGGGCTTTGATCCCCACAAGGGTCATGGGTTTTAAATGAATTTTGTTTTGAGTTGTGTTTTCCATAGAAAGAACATACAATATTTGGAATTTCTCTTCTTGACAATTTGTGCTTTTTTAAGGGGAAAATCTGCCAACCCAGTATAGTAAAAAATCTGCATTCTGAAATTTCAAAAAATGATCACTAGGGTATGAAAACCAAAACTATTTGATCGGAATATAGATTTCTGATTCTGGGTTTGTTTCTGATTGGAACCGGTCATCAAATAAATCAAAATCATCACTAAACTCTCTCTCATAACCAGTGTTTGGCATCCAAGTTCCATAAATATACTTCCATCCATTCAAGATATCTTGGTTTTGATTTCCAGGAATGGTAAAGACCATATATTTGGCGGGTTTCATTTGATGAGTGACAAATCCATCAGGAACGAAGGTATCCGAAACCACCTGTGATCCAATGATCACATCAAAATTTTCCGCATAATCCCAGTTTGTATAAATTCCCAAAAGGGAATGACCCATTCTATTGGGAATGGATTCGACTAGACCTTTACTTGTAAATTCTCCCCAAAACTTGGGAATATCGATCTCGTTTTGGCATCTTTGCATTGTGGTCCGATGTAATTTTCCCATCAGAACAAATTCATTTTTTGTAACCACTTGCGTTTTGATTCTAGAGCCATCAATTCGAATCCCTTCACGTAAAGAATCAATTTCCAGTTTAGAAAAATTTCGGTGTTCTTGTTGTTTTCTGTAATCGGAAGGGTTTAGTCCAAATTCAGAACGAAAGGCACGAAGGAAAGATTCAGGAGTTGTGTAATGGTATTTCAGGGCAATATCGATAATTTTCTCTTTTCCGAGGATTAAATCATTTCCTGCTTCGGTAAGCCTTCGTTTCTTCAAATAAGTATAAACAGAGTAACCCGTGACATAACGAAATATTCTTTGGAAATGCCATCGAGATTGGAATGCATTTTTAGAGACATCTTCCACGTTAATGTCATCTTTCAAATGTTTTTCAATAAAATTGACTGCCAGTTTGATATGATCGTAGTAGTCCATGGAATTATTTTTTGTTTGTAAGAAGAACTTTGTCTAAACTTAAGATTCTATTTCTTCTGGCCACTGATTTTTGATTTCAAGAATCTTTGGAAAAAAGGATTTTACGCGTATACCAATCGGTCTATCAAAAATGAATTCATATAACAACGATTTATATTTTAATTGCTTATACTATTGGCGGAATTCATTTTAGGTTATGGATTTAATATTGAAAGAAAAAAATGCAATTGTCACAGGTGGTGCTCTCGGAATTGGAAGGGAAACCTGTTTACTACTCGCAAAGAAAGGCGCTCATGTCATCGTATCGGACATCAATACAATCGAAGCCAACCGAGTGATTACAGAAATTCAAAATTTTGGCGGTTCTGCCGAATTTATCAAATGTGATGTGACTATAGAAGAAGAAATTATAACTCTTGTCGAAAGTTTGAAAACAAAAGGAAAACGTTTGGACATTATGGTGAATAATGCAGGGATTGCAAACAAACCCACCTTTATGCATAAAGTAAGCACAGAAGTTTGGAACCGATTGATCTTAATGGACTTAACTAGTGTTTTCTGGTGTCAAAAATATGCCACCAAACTGATGCTTAGTGACAGGATTGGTGGTTCCATCATCAATGTAGCTTCCATTGCAGGGCTTGGTGCCTCGCCGAGTCTTGGTCCCTACTGTGTTGCCAAAGCAGGAGTGGTGGAACTTACGACAACTGGAGCATTGGAAGTCGCAAGGTTTGGAGTTCGGATCAATGCGGTCTGTCCCGGTTGGACAGAAACAGCAATCCTTGATGTGGCCGGCGAAAGAGGAAAGGAAACAATGGAAAAAAATATTCCTATGGGAAGGCTTGGCAAACCTGCGGAAGTAGCAAACCTAATTGCTTTTTTAGCTTCGGATGAATCTAGTTTTATTACGGGTTCGGTGTATCGTGTAGATGGGGGAACAAGAAGTTAGGTGATGGAAATTAGGTAAGAAGATGGCAAGGGCTTGGTCGGCCGTAGGCAGACGGGAGCGATTAGCGCACCCCGAACCAGCCCGGTCCCCGAAAGCTGAGAAAACATTTAGATTGTAAACTCTAGGATTAGAATCGAATCAAAATTTCTTTCGGGGATTCTCCCCAAAAGAAAATAGCGACTAACACCATCAATCAACCAATTTTCAAGGAAATGATGAATTGATTGACTTTCCTTTTACAGTTCATTCTTTGGTAGCTATGAATTTAAATCAAAATCATCGCATTACTTCGAATAACCGACCAAGTAAACTATCTTGGGTTTGCATGGTTTTGGAATTAGCTTCGTAGGCGCGGTTCACTTCGATCATATCCACCATTTCTGTCACAACAGACACATTGGAAGCTTCCAAATATCCTTGCATCACTTGCGGGGCAAGAAGAGCCGGAAACTTGGTGGGTTCTCCCGATTCGGGAGTGTCAGCGTAAAAGGAATCGCCCTCCTTGTCTAGGTGGCGGGGATTTTCTACAGTTCGAATTTTGAGAGTATCGAGAAGGACAGGATCTTCAAATCGGTTTTCGCTAAAGTTCGTTCCGTCTTTAGGTGCAGTTCCCAGTTTCGCATTTATATAGATCTCTCCGTTTTCTTTCACAAGAAAATTTCCTTGGTTCACTTGGATGGGACCTTTTTCTCCGAGTAAGGGAAAGCCTTGCGGAGTCACAACGAATCCATTTTTGTCTAAAACAAAACTACCACTACGAGTGAGCCGCTCTCCCCTGTTGGTGAGCACAGAAAAGAAGGCAGGTTTTTCCATACCGGGTTGGTCTTGGACCATCAAATCAAAGATGTTATCTGTTTTTTTCACAGAACCTTGGTCAAAGCGAGTGTAAACTTCATTCACTTCGGCACCAAATCCAAGTTTGCCGACCACGGGAGATGTGTCAAAGGAACCCATTGGTGTTTTTCCAATTCCATCTTCGGAATAACGATGGAGTAACATTTCAGGAAAAGTCTTGAAAACAGTTGTATCTTTTTTGAATGCAGTTTTATCCACATTGGCCAAATTGTTGGCGATCACATCCATTCTGACTTGTTGGGAAATCATCCCGTTGGCGCCTGTATAAAGTCCTCGTAACATAACTTTCCTACCTATCAATTATTTCGGTCAGATCCCGATATTCCCTAAGAGAAAATGCGACATAGTCAAAAAAGAGTTGAAGTTTTTGTGAAAATTACTAAAAAAGAAGGACATGAAGTTATCCATCGGAAACCTCCCCCAGTCGCTTACTGAAGAAGCCCTTGAGAAACTTCTTTCCGCTCACGGGAAAGTCGAACACCTCCAAATCAAACGTGACAAAATCACCAAGGTCTCACTTGGATATGGAACGGCGGAAATGGCAGATGCAGATGCAACCAAAGCCATAGCTGCCTTAAACGGAAAGGAAATGGAAGGGAAAAAAATGGTTCTTGTGAACCAAGAAGAATTGACCAAACAACAAAACGATGCTGCCAAGAAAAAGGGAAGCCCTGCGGTTGCCAAACCCACGTTCGGTAGAAACCAAACCAGTGGTGGTGGCAATACAGGTGTCCAAAGGAGAGGCGGTTCTCGCGGTTCGTAGATGAAACAACTGACCGGCAGTTACCTCTCCATTGGAGCCGGAGAGAACCAAATCCCCCTGATCCGGGCAGCAAAAGCCAGAGGATTGAAAGTCATCTCGGTGGACACAAACCCCCAGGCTCCAGGTCTTGTGGAATCGGACATTAAAATATTAGAATCTACTCACGAATATCGGAAAATCCACCATGCCATGAGTCGAGTTCCCCTTCCGTTCAAACTAATGGGAGTTGGGTCCCGCTCTTACGGCAAAGCTGTATACACAGTATCTTATTTAGCTGAAAAATTAAAACTTCGCGGGAATCCTCGCGATACAGTGAATCTCTTTCTCGATAAAGAAAGGTTTAAAAATTCAGTTCAAAAATATGGAATTCCTGTTCCGAGTTCCCTACAGTCCCACTTACAGTCCAAGGCCAAAGAGAAAAAAATAGAACTTAAATTCCCGCTCATCGCCAAACCAAAAGAAGGTTCGGGAAAAAAGGGAATTATGGTTTTGGAAACTGAGGCAGAGTTCAAAAAATTCAGCCGTTTAAAAACTAGTGAAAATTTCTTACTTGAACCCTTTATTTTGGGGGATGAAGTCACAGTCCTTGGTTTTGTCATTGCCCGACGTTTTTATTTGATCTCCCTTACTGACAAAATTACCACAGGCAAACCAAACTTTATCGAAGTGGCACATGTGGCACCTTCCAGGCATATTGCCATGGCCGGTGAATTAAAAATGATCTGCCAAGCGATCGTCACAGCCACCAAATTAAAAACAGGGCCTTTTGTAGCCGAATTCAAAATTACAAAAAATCAGGAATGCCTTTTGATCGAGTCAGCACCCGAAGTGGGTGGCGAGTTTTTAGCTGACGTGCTAATCCCAGAACATTATGGATATCAGTATTTTAACGACCTACTCTCCGTAACCATTGGGGAAAAAACAAGACCGGAGTTTTTAAAAAAAGCAAAAGATGGCGTCGTCAAATCTGCATTAGTTTTTACCCTTCCATCAGAACGCCAAAAGAAAATGGGAGAACCCATAAGTTTGGTTGCAAATTTCGGTGAAACCGTTTTTTTCCAAAAACAATTGGTTCCCACAGGCACTTCGCTAGAAAAGTTAGAAGGGAATCACAAAAGGACCCAAGTTTTTGGGATCACAACAAAGTCAGCAATCACCACAAAAGATTGGTTAGATTCTATTTTCACAAGAATCAATTCATGAAAAATGTCTGGGACGAACACTATGAAAGACCAAAATCAAAATTGGCCTTTCCAGATGAAAATTTAGTACGCCTACTTTCGCGGATCAAACCCACCAATCGAAATGCTCTAGACTTTGGATGTGGTTCTGGTAGGCATTCCTATCTCCTTCAGAATGAAGGTTACCAGGTGACTGCATGTGACACTGCAAAAACTACGATTGACCAATTACAAGGGGATCCATCTCCGATTCAGTGGATTCATACACCCGATACAAACCTCCCCTTTTCACCCAACGAATTTGGGCTGATTGTGAGTTGGGGAGTCTTTCATTACAACCATAGGGAGGATGCAAAAAAACTGCTCTCTTCTTTGTATTCCTCTTTGGATAAGGGGGGATATTTACTCGGTTCCATTCGTGCGGATGGAGATACTCATCTAGGTCTTTCCAAAGGAAAAATGAATTTAGTCGATCTTAACGGTGGTTATGCGGAAACTTACACCCTCGACGCCTTAAAAGAATTCCTCTCGATTTTTTCGCATGTATCCATCGGGTATTCAGAACGAACTCCCCTTGGTAAATTGGAAGAAAGAATCTGTCATTGGTTTTTCCTTGCACAAAAATAATGAATCAAAACCTTTCTTTGAACGAAGAATGCCCTCTCGACCATCTTTGTGATTGGCATCCCTTATATAAAACCACAGGCAAATATTTTGGGTTGTCGATTGTGGAATGCAAACATTGTAAACTCCAAGCCCTCTATCCACGACCCGACCAAAAAGAATTGTATGGACAAGACTATTACCAAGGCAAAGCCGACTATACCTATATCGATGAAAGAGAAAATAAAAAATTCTCATCGTATGTTTGGAAAGCAAGGGTTCGCAACATCCAGAGGTTTATACCTTCGGGAAACTTTTTAGATATTGGTTCTTCTTTTGGAGGATTTTTAGAATCAGCAAGGGATGAAGGATTCCAAGTCCAAGGGGTTGAGATCTCAGAATATGCTTCTCGTTATGCGAATGAAAAAGGAATTCCTACTTTTAACGGAAGTTTAGAAGATGCAAAATTTCCGAACAACTACTTCAGTGTCATCACTATGGTGGAAGTGATCGAACATATAGAAAATCCAAAGTTTTTTTTCCAAGAACTTTCCCGTATTCTAAAACCTGGGGGCCTCCTTCTCCTCCAAACGGCCAATTTTGATGGTTGGCAGGCCAAAAATGAAGGACCAAAGTATCACTACTACATGCCTGGCCATGTTTTTTATTACTCAGACACCATCTTAAAAAAAATATTGACGAACCTTGGTTTTAGTCGTTTTGTATCTTACTTCGGAGTGGATTTTCCTTTAGTAGCCAAACTGCAAAAATCAAGGGGTTCTTTCAAAAATTGGAAGGATTACTTCCAATGGATTCGCATTTCGTATTACCATTGTAAATCCAAATGGAAAAGGAAAGGATTCCCCATCACTTCCAGTTACGTTTTGTACGCTTTTAAAAAATAGGTAAACATAAATGAATGATACAACCAAACCACCCTTACTTGTCCGCCTGACTGTTATTCCAGAAGTGGATGGTTGGAAACGAAAACTCATCTTAAGTATTCGTGTTCTGCTTGTATCGGTACATCGTTTTATGAAAGACGATTGCCTTATCATCGGGTCAAGCCTTGCCTATACCACCATTGTCACTCTCATTCCCACTTTGACGGTTGCCCTTGCGCTAATTACAGTGGCTTCTGGAATCCAAACCAGGCAAGGGGAAATGGTAGATGAAATCAATTCTTACCTTCTTCGAAATAATATTCAGTTTGATATCACTCCATATCTTGATACCCTAACAGACATTATCTCAACTGCTTCCCAAATTGGCGCAGTGGGATTTGTTGTTTTTATCTTCTCTGCTACAGCCGTTTTAAGATCTCTCGAAAAAGCTTTTCATATCATTTGGAAAATTGACCTACACCGAAATTTTATTAATAAATTTGTATTTTATTTCTTTCTCATCTCCTTTGGCCCTCTCCTATTTGTGGTAGGGAAAAACATTACCGATAAAATATCAGATTCAGTTCGTTCTCCTCATTTAAAATCAATTGTTTCAACGAAACACGGAGAAATATGGGTGGCCGGCGAAAAAGGAAATATTGGAACAATCAAGGAATTGAACAAAGCAGTATCTTACATTCCGAATTCCAGTATCGATTTTGAAAATATGATTTGTGTAGATTTTGATACCGTCGAAACGGGAACATGCAAAAAACCAGACATATCCAAAGAAAACTTTTTTAGAATTCGAAGCATTGGTGATGATTTATTTTCCATTTCGGAAGAAGGAACTTTTTTATATTCCAATGATTTAGGAAAAAATTGGAAACTCCATTCCTTAAAAGGAATCACAGTGGCAGACTTTGGTGCGATTGACTATGATACACTTTTCATCCTAACCAAAGATACCCGAACACTGCGGTATGAAATTGGCAAAACGCTTAAAGAAATCAAACGATTCACAGACCCTGCGATTACACCGATCCGCGTTCGTTTCTTTTCTGACAAAGACGGATTTATTTTAGACCGTGAAGGCAGACTTTGGAAAACAAGCGATGGAGGGACTACCTTTTTCCCACAAGAGATTTCTCAAAAACCATTAAACGACATTGCATTCCTCAATCGAAATGTAGGGTTCTTAGTGGGAGATAGTGGAGCCATTTTTAAAACCACTGATGGTGGTTATACCTGGAACGACTTAAGCCACAGAAAGTATTCTTATGAAAGAGTCTGGGTGTTTACTTCCCCAAAAAAACAAGATTTCGATATTTTTATTCTTACTTCCCTTGGTGACATTCTTCTCTCTGAAGACGAAGGAGAAAATTGGTCTACGGCTTACAAAGGTAAGGCTGGAATGATCCTTGACATGATCCTTCTCTCCAAAAAAACCAAGGTAGTGGATGTTTCAACAGAGGGAGCACCTGTAGAAGACACAATAGAAATCGAAACGCAAAACGGGGCAGAAACCTTAAATGAAGGAATGTTGGGTATTGTGGGAGTGGGTGAATTCAATAAAATCATTCGTGTCGAAGATGATTCAAAAGGCCAAACGATTTGGAAAAAGTACCAAGGGGGAAAACGATTTTTTTCCCTTTATTCTATCTTCCAAATCCTCCTTCCCCTCCTTGCTCTTTGGTTGTTCTTCTTGTTAATTTTTAATATCATACCGAATACCAAAGTTCCGATTAAGGCCTCTTCGATTGGTGCCGCAGTCACAGGGATCATCCTCATTATTTTCTTTTGGGGATTTATCAATATCTACTTAACATCCTTTACAGAAAAAACGATGTTAGTGTATAAAGCACTTGCTGCGATCCCAATTGCCCTACTTGCCATTTACTCCATTTCTCTCATCATTCTTTATGGTGCCGAAGTGACAGCAACCTTGCAGTTTCCTGACCGATACCTCCTCCCCAAACACCCGTTTGATGATATTGACAGTAATCTTTCTTATGAGTTTTACAAGACTATCCAGGTATTGGCTCTTACTTATGACCACCAATCTAAAAATGGGGAGCTAATCAAAATTTCAGTTTTAAGAAAAACTCTTCTAATTCCCGAAAAAGATTTAAACGAGATCCTAGAGAAACTTACCGATGCAAAACTCGTTGAGACCACAGAAGACAAACGAATAACACCGGTAAAACTCAAAGATCAAATTGATTTGGTATCGCTGTATGAAAATACATCCAGTTTCAAGTTGGGAGCTCCTAAAGAACTCAGAAACATTTCTCCTAAGCTAAACGAGAGT
This sequence comes from Leptospira sp. WS4.C2, assembly GCF_040833985.1. Classification (NCBI taxonomy): domain Bacteria; kingdom Pseudomonadati; phylum Spirochaetota; class Leptospiria; order Leptospirales; family Leptospiraceae; genus Leptospira; species Leptospira mgodei. The sequence goes on along the minus strand of NZ_CP162139.1, from coordinate 1,607,267 downwards.
CTCGACCACCTAGAGGGAAAGTTAAAAGAAGAACTGAAAAAGATATCTTTTAAAGATTTAATTTAATTGGATCGGTGGAAGATGGCACAAAGGTTTTCCTTTTGTTCCCAATCGAATGATCTATAGATAAGGATTCTTTTTGACAGGCGGAAGAGATGCTGACATTTGTTTGTAAATCTCTTCGGCAATCCCCATAGATTCGTTTTGAGAAATGTTTTTGGCATACTCATCATAGAGCATGTCTTCAAAAATTTCTTCCGCATACCCACCATCGATCATTTTTTCTTTGTGGATGGTGTTTTTCATTTCTTTTAGCATCATCTTCACAAAAACAGATTCAAACTCTACAGAAGCATCATAGAGCTTTTTTCTATAAGGATCTTCTTTAATTTCCTCCCGAATGTTTTGTGGCACTCGAAGGGAAGACGAACTTATCTTTCCCATAAGGTCTTCATGGGTTTCGATTAGGTTTTGAAAATCAGAGACACCCTGTTTTTTCGGTTTTTCTAAATCATTCGAATAGGATTTCATCCGATTCAGGATGGATTCATCTTGAGAACGGCTGAGTCTTCCAGAGTAGTCTTGGATTTTGTGAATGTCCATATTATGTCTTCTATTACTATCGGCAATTTTCCCAATTACTGAATCACAAGTTCTGCTTTTAAAGCCCCTTGTTTTTTTAGAGCTTCCAGAATGGAAATGATATCCCGGGTAGAGGCACCCACTTTGTTGAGGGCTGCCACAACATCCGAGACTTGGGTGGTCTCCTTTAAAACGAAAACCGATTCCCCTTTTCCCTCGTCTTGGATGGGAAAGAAGTACCTAGCCTTGTCACGGTTGGCAATCTGGATGGTGAGACCTTGTTGGGAGATCGCCACTTCATCAATCGCAATATTGGCTCCCATCACAATGGTTCCCGTACGTTCGTTGATCACGACCCGAGCTACAGGTGAGGAATTGACAGTTAAATTTTCTAATTTTGCGAGGAAGGCTAAATCTAATTTGGGTTCACCCGCAGCCATCTCCCCCGCTGCATTCACAGCCGAAGTTTTTAGTGGAAGCGGAACGAGAATTTCTGTGGGAGATACCACCTCGGGAACAATCGAAAGTTCATTCGTGATGGCTTCCACAATGGCTCCCATCGTTGTGTAGTCTTTTTCGAGTAAGGTCAGTTTGACCGATTTAGTGATAGGGGCATTGGGAACGGATTTTTCTAAAATGGCACCCATGGGAACAAGGGCCGTATTGGATCCCGACTTTTTATCGGACCCACCTCGTTTTTTTTCTTTTCCACCAAACACAAGTACGCCGGAGCCAACCGCAATGGTCTCACCATTTCCTGCTTTGAGGGGAGATTGTAAGAGCACTCCTCCTTCCAAAGAACGTGCATCTCCAAGAGAAGAGACTAAAATATCAATTTTATCGCCTTCTTTCAGATTGACGGGAACATTAGCAGTGATAAGAACGGAAGCTGTGTTTTTCACATCCCTTAGATTCTTTTTTGTATTCACACCAAGGCCCGCAAGATAGTTTTGTAAGGCTTCTTCAGTGAGAGGATTTTTTGTATCCCCTGTTCCATTCAGTCCGACCACAAGACCAAAACCAGTCAGTTGGTTTTCACGTACGGCATCGATACGCACTAAATCTTTCAGGCGAGTTTCGACGGCAAATATCGGGAATGAATGTAAACTGAAAAGAACCAAAGATAAGAGATATACAAAACTAAATTCTTTACGGAGTATAGAAATTTTACTGTTAGTAATCGATTTACGTTTCCTATTCCGATCGAAACTTTTATTGCAAGTTGAATTGCCATCCCATTGATTCCGGAAAGATTGGATCCATAGCAAAATACTTAAGTAAATTTGACTCATTTCTTTTATAGCCATTAGATCACTCACTTTCCCCTAAGAGTCGTTTGATATTCTTTAAGATAATTTCTTGTTTTTCAGGTTCAGAAAGTTCCGCTTTTTCCGTTACCGTTCCATCAGGATTGGTAATTCGTTTCATTTGGATATTGGGATTGGTTAATTCTTTTGGATTTAAGGTTCCTTGGTATTCCACTCGCAAGTTGGCAATGAGATCACTCGAAATAAACCGATTTTTATCTAAATCTTCAGGGGAAATCGTTCCCGACAAACGAAGGTTAATCCTCTCTTCCGATAAGTTAAATACCTTACTTCCCTCAAGCTCCAAATTTCCTGTCCCTGGATCAATCCCTGTGACAAGAACCGCCATCACACCCACTACTTTGCCTTGGGATTTTGATTTCCCCACTTTGGAGCGCATATAAGTGGAATTGGAATTATAAGTCGGTAGGTCAGGGACTAATTTTTTATCGGGAACGGTTTTGATATCATTATCAAAGGTAGCTTTGTATTCCGATTCGTATTCTACCCGAAGTCCATTTTTTAAAACTACTTTGACAACCGTTCCTGGTTGGATGGTTTTCGGATACGAATACGGATCTTTGTCTTTCCATAAGGAATCTGCGGACAAAATAGAAAGACAAGTGAAAGTCAAAAAACTAATGGCTGCAAGTTCAGAAATCGAAATGACAAATTTCCTTCCCAGTGAAGTTCTCTCGAAGGAAATCCTTTTTGTGATAACAATCTGATTATGATCCACATTAAATTGATCATTTGCACCTGAATTTAAATTAGATTTTGAATCTAAATGTATATTTGATTTCATAAGAACTTTATAACTCTTCCAGAAGGCAGATCCCTTCATTTTGCACACGGGCTTTGATGATTTTTTGCGAGGCTAAGTTCAAAACTTGGATTTCATCCCCACGGTTCCCAGAACCAAGTGCCCTTGTTTTGATTTTTAATAATAAATTTCCGGCAGTATATACTAATTGGACTTCTTGTCCTCTCTCTATCGTATGTAAGGTTCTCACTTGTTTTCTTTCAATGGCTGTGTCACTTGTGAGAACTCCGAGAGCTGTTTTTCCCACAGGACTTTCGTCCATATACTCTCTGTTATGGTCTGCGGTAAAAAATTCTTTTAGAGCCACGTCGGCATCCGTTAAGACTGCTTTGGAGGGAATCTCTCTTGTGGTGAAGTAAGCTTTTTTCTTTTCTTCTATGAGAAAGGGAATGGATTCGGAGTGCACCATCTTCCCTTCAAAATAATAGTCCAAGGGAAAAAGTCTTTTTCCTGCATGGAGGGTGCGACCCGTATTACGCCATACGAGTTTTGTACCAGTGATGGTCTGAATCGAATCTTTTTCGGAACTCAAACGAATGGAATTACCTTCTTCACCGAGAGAACCACCAACAGACTCTTGCAGTTCTTTCCAAAGACTTCGTTCTAAATCTTTTTTTCCGACAACACTTGTTTTCGGAAGTAGAATACCTTCTTTTCCCATCACTTCCAAAAAAAGATCTTCTCCCGTTTCTTTTTTGTAACGAGAGTTTAGCGATGCCTTTAATTCTTCCGGATCTAAAACCAGAGGGGATGGTAAATTATGAAACAACACTGGGTTCCAGTTTCCTTTCCAGTTGGTAAAATCAGACAAACGGATCTCACTATTCCCCACAATGGTTTTGGGTTTTAAATAGAGACGAATCTCCTTTTCCTTTGCACCGAGTGACAAAGAAAGAACCAAACTAAAAAAGAGGAGGAACCAAAGTTTCATTAACGTTTCAAACCAATCGCCGTAGAAAGCATGTTATCCGAGGTTTGGATGGTTTTGGAATTGGATTCGTAGGCCCTTTGTGCCACAATCATATTCACCATCTCCTCTACGATTTTTACGTTACTCATTTCTAAAAATCCTTGGAGGACACTTCCGTATCCTTCTTGCGAGGGCATTCCAGGAATTTCTGCACCGGAAGCCACAGTTTCTCGAAACAAGTTTTTACCCACAGCTTGGAGACCAGCTGGATTGACAAACCGGTAGAGTTCTAATTGGCCAATCGTTGTCGGACGAATGTCGTTTCCAATTTTTACTGTGACTTCCCCTTCTTCAGATACCATAAGAGTATTGAGGATGGCGTTTTCTGGAAGGATGATGGGCGGTTCGAGTAGATATCCGTTCGAGGTGACCACTTGTTGGTTGGAATCGATCTTAAAAGATCCGTCCCTCGAATAGGAAAAGGTTCCGTCAGGCATTTGGATTTTAAAGAATGCCATCTCCCCCGTCAGGGCAAGGTCGAGTTTGTTTCCAGTGGCTTGGAAAGAACCGATTTCGAATAACTTCTGTGTGGCGGCGACTTTCACCCCATGACCCACATTCACACCAGTCGGAATTTCGGAAACAGAGGTGGCTGGAGTTCCCGCAAGGACTTGGTGTTGGTAGACTAAATCTTCAAAGTCCACACGGTTCTTTTTAAAACCGGTAGTGTTTACGTTGGCCAAGTTGTTGGCAACGGTATCAATATGAAATTGTTGGGCAATCATCCCGGTAGCGCCGGTCCAAAGGGATCGCATCATAAAAAGGCACCTCTACAGCTTTCTATCGGTAGAGTTTACAAAAAGCTAAGTGTCTTTTTTCTGAGTTATGTCTTATTTTCCTGTGCTTCCAAATCCGCCGGATCCCCTTTCTGTGGTCGAAAGTTCTGACACGACTTGCAAGCTCAACTGACCCACAGCTTGAAACACAATCTGGGCCACACGGGTTCCCGGTTCGAGGACAAAGTCAGCTCCACTCAAATTGAGGAGAGGGATGAGAATTTCTCCCCTATAATCAGAATCGATGGTTCCTGGACTATTGGGCATGATGATTCTATTTTTCGTAGAGAACCCACTTCTCGGGCGAATTTGCCCTTCATACCCATCGGGGATGGCCATGGCAAGGCCCGTTGGGACAAAGACCACTTCGCCTTTGGGAAGGATTAGATTACCAGTGAGACAGGCCGAAAGGTCCATACCCGCAGAACCAGGTGTTTTGTATTCGGGAATGACGGCCCCAGGATTTACAATTTGGAGAGATACAATGGGAGGTTTCATAAATTTACAACTGCACCGGGATTTTGGAGAATTGACTTTCCGACATATCCCCCACACAAGACAAATGCACTTTTTTCAAATCAAACAACTGTTTCGCGGTCTCATTGATTTCCTCTAAGGTCACAGACTTGATCGATTTCATTCGGTCTTCCAATGAGAAGTATTTTCCGTAATAGATTTCTTGGAGGCCAATATTGTTCATTCGGTTCTCGGGGAGTTCATACCCGATGGCAATCGAACCCATTTGGTTTGATTTCGCATCTGCTAGTTCTGATTTAGAAAAACCATTTTTCGAAATACTTTCTAACTCTTTTAGAATGAGCTCCACACAACGGGCTGCCTTCTCTTTGGAAGTGGCTGAGGAGATGGAAAATAGTCCTGTTGTTTTGTAATAGGAAGGGAAACTATAAATACTATAACAAAGCCCTTCTTTTTCGCGGATGTTTTGAAAGAGTCGTGATGCCATTCCCCCACCCAGGATGGTGGAGATGAGTTGGGTGACAGTGACCGTTCGGTAGTCCCTTTTGTTTCCATTCACCCCAAGCATTATATGGAACTGTTCGATTTTTCGGCGTTCCAGATGTTTGGAATAATGTTTCTTAGGTGCAGGGATGATGAGTTCTGTCGGATGTTTACCCTTAGGATTTTCAAAGGAAAAATATTTGTTTGTGAGGTCTAAAATTTTTTCCCAAGTAAAATTTCCAGAAACAGAGATTACCATATTTTTGGGAAAATAGTGTTTCTCAAAAAAACTGCGGATGGATTTTTCACTGACACCTGTGACTGATTTTTTGGTTCCAATGATATCACGCCCGTAAGGTGACTTTCCAAAAATATTGCGAAAGTAATAATCATAGACAAAATCATCGGGCGCATCTTCATAGGAACGCATCTCTTCCATAATGACACCCTTCTCTGTTTTGATGTCTTCTTTGCGAAAAAGGGGACGAAATAACATATCAGAAAGGATTTCAAAAGCAAGCTCCGCTTGGTCTTTGATGGCAACTACATAGTACTGCGTGTATTCGCGCCCAGTGGATCCATTTAAAATCCCACCCACACGTTCAATGGATTCGGCAATGTCTTTACTGGTCCGACGCTCTGTATCCTTAAAGAGCATGTGCTCTAAAAAGTGAAAGTAACCATGTTCGGAATTGGTTTCGGCAAGACTGCCCTGTTTCAAAAAAACACCCACCCCCATAGAGGATGCGTGTTTCATAGGTTGGAAGAGAACCGTTAGCCCATTCGGTAAAACGGTTCGTTTGCATTCGATGACGGATGCCATTTGGTTACTCCCCCCAAACAATTGTTTGGGGACTGTTTAGTTGTCTAGAAGAACATCCTTTCTGGAAAGGTCGATTTTTCCCATTTTATCAACGGAAATCACTTTCACTTGGATCTTGTCCCCTTCGGTAACAATGTCACGAACCGATTGCACTCGTTTCACATCTAGTTTAGATATGTGACAGAGGCCTTCTTTTCCTGGCAAAATTTCCACAAAGGCACCAAAGTCGGCGATTCGTTTGATGACACCATCATAGATCCTTCCTACTTCGATTTCTTCAAAGATTCCATCAATCATGGCAATGGCTTTTTCTTTCGCTTCTTCACTTGGAGAGGCAATGGTTACCTTTCCCGTGTCATCTACAGAAATCTCAGAACCAGATTGTTCGATGATCGCACGGATCATTTTACCACCAGGACCAATAAGCTCCCCAATTCGATCTTTCGGAATTTGTTTCAGAGTAATACGCGGTGCATTTAAACTCAAATTGCCTTTGACAGAAGAAATTGCTTTGTTCATTTCCCCAAGGATATGATCGCGACCCACTTCTGCTTGTTCGATGGCTTTTTGTAAAACTTCCAAACCAAGTCCATTGACTTTTAAGTCCATTTGGAAGGCAGTGATGCCTTTTTTGGTTCCTGCGAGTTTGAAATCCATGTCTCCGAAGTGGTCTTCGATTCCGGCGATATCAGAAAGAACCGCAAACCGACCTTTTTCATCACTGAAAAGCCCCATCGCAATTCCAGATACGGCACCAGAAATCGGAACTCCCCCAGCCATAAGGGCCAAGGTTCCCGAACAAACGGAAGCCATAGAAGAAGAACCATTGGATTCTAAAATTTCAGAAACAATTCGAATCACATAAGGAAAGTCCACTTGCGTCGGAAGGACTTTTTTAATCGCACGTTCTGCTAGGTTTCCGTGACCAATTTCTCGTCGGCCCGGGCCTGAATTTCTACGAACTTCCCCAACAGAGAATGCAGGGAAATTGTAATGCAACATAAAGTTCTTTTCTTTGGAACCTTCCAAAGTTTCGTATCTTTGGTTGTCAGAAGTAGTTCCTAGAGTCACAACACCCAGGGATTGGGTTTGTCCTCGAGTGAATACTGCTGATCCATGAGGTCCAGGAAGGACATCAATCTCACAAGAAATTTGACGAATTTCATTGGTTTTACGACCATCAAAACGAATTCCTTCGTTTAGCACTAGTTCGCGGACCACTTCGTATTCTAATTCATGTAAGTAATGTTTGATATCTTTTGATTTGTCTTCTGGAGCCAGTAGGGTTTTAAAATGTTCTACTGTTTCTTTGTTGATGGCTTTGATGTCATCATTACGTTTTGCTTTGTCAGAATTTTTGTTTGCAGCCGCCAAACGGTCGTAGGCGAACTCACGAACTTTTTTAAGAAGTTCTTTGTCAGGAGTTTTTAAAACGACTTCTTTTTTGACAGTTCCATTTTTTGCCGCCAAAGTCTCTTGCATCTCAACAGCAACTTTTAGTTGTTCTTGGGCAAAACGGAGAGCAGCCATCATATCTTCTTTAGAGATTTCGCTTGCTTCCCCTTCGATCATAACGATGGCTTCTTTTGTCCCTGCAACCACCAAATCCAAATCAGATCTTGTGATCTCTTCGTTTGTGGGGTTCAGAATGAATTCACCAGCGATCCTACCAATACGAGCACCAGCAATGGGGCCTGCAAAAGGAATGGAAGAAACAGAAAGTGCCGCCGAAGCTGCGTTAATCGCATGCCCTTGGACAGAAACTTGTTTGTCTGCAGATAATACTTGTACTAGAAGTTGTACTTCAGAGAAGTACCCTTCTGGAAACATAGGGCGAATGGGACGATCTAAAATTCGGGAAAGTAATACTTCGTGTTCTGCAGGTTTTGCTTCGCGTTTGAAGTATCCACCAGGAAAACGACCTACCGAGTAGGCTTTCTCAGTGTATTCACAAGTAAGTGGGAAAAAATCTTGTCCTTCTTTTGGTTCTTCCGCAGCACAAACAGTGGCGAGGAGAACTAAATTTCCGGTTTTGTATACAACCGACCCGTGAGCTTGTTTCGCCCACTTGCCGGTCTCAATGGTGATAGAGTCTCTACCCCAAGAACCAGTCAACTCTGTAGCCATAGGATTTATTTCCTAAGGCCGAGTTTTTCAATCAGCTTTTTATAACTTTCTAGGTTGGAACGTTTTAGATATTCCAACAAACTCTTTCTCTGGTTCACCATAGCGATTAGACCGCGGCGAGAGTGGAAGTCCTTCTTATTAGCTTTGAAGTGTTCAGTAAGGTCTTTAATACGAGAGTCGAGAAGAGCGATTTGTACTTCTGCAGAACCTGAGTCGTTTGGTTTGCTACCGAAAGTAGCAATGATCTGCTGTTTTTGTTCTTTTGTGATCATAACAGTGTCCAGATTTTAAGAAGGTCTCATTTAGAAAACATAATTTTTAAGGAAGGGTCAAAAAATACTTTTCTGTAACGGTAGGGAATGTGGTCCGGTTTCCCGTCGTAAGAACACCAAGCAAGGATGGTGGTTTCGTCAGAATCCAAGATATAAAAACCATTTTCATCTGCCTTCGGGAGTTTGTCCCAAATGTATCCCCCATGGATCACGGCCTTTTTTTCCGCCTCGTCGGCTATGCGGATGGGAAGCGGAAATACTTCCTTCCAAGAGCGTAGGTCCAAATGGGTGATTTCTTCCAGGGGTTTTACCCCGTTTAAATCGAATTCTCCGATGGATTCGCGGATAAGCCGCCCCAAGGAAAGCGGAATCCCCCACTTGTCCGATAGATCCAAAACAATTTTTCGGATGTACGTTCCAGAACTCACGTGGATCCGAAAGGAAAAACCAAGATCTGTCCTTTGGATCTCGGATACTTTGTAGATCGAAATGGCCCTTTCCTTTTCTTCCACAACGGACCCTTCCCGGACTAGATCGGATTGGCGTTTGCCACCTACTTTGAGGGCTGAAATTTTAGGAGCTTTTTGAGATTTGAGTTTGGTGAGCCCACCGAGTTCCTCTTCCAATCTTTCTTTAGAAAACTCGGAAGAAAAAACAGGAAGGATAGTTTCTCTTTCATCCACTTCCACCACTCCCTCAGGATCTCCTGAATCGGTGCGGAGCCCCACAACCACTTCCGCAAAATAGGTTTTGTCTTTTCCAAGGAATACTTGGGAAAAAGCAGTGTAGTCGCCGCAGGGCAAAATAAGAAGGCCCTCGGCAAACCGGTCGAGGGTTCCCGTGTGGCCGATTGACTTTTGTTTGAGAAGGCGTTTGGTTTTTAAAACTAAATCGGAACTTGTGATCCCAGGTGGTTTATAAACAAATAAAAATCCAGATTGGTAGATTTTAGACATAGGACAAATCACCTAACAATGATTATGGAAAAAGTAGTTATGTGGTTTTCGAATTGGAGTTGGAATCGGAATCGTTTTCTGAATCCTCAGTTGATGTTTCAGATTCCGCTTCTGAATCCGAGTCATCCGAATTTGTATTCTCAGATTCTTCATCCATGTCCCCACCCTCTTCCGATTCCGTTTCGTCTTCACCTGCATGCAGTTCTTCAAACAGAGTTTTGGGAGCAGATTCATCGATGAGGCGATTCACTTCCAAACTCTTGATGTAGTTATTGTCCCAGACAAAACTAAACTTGGGGTTGGTATGAAGGTGGAGGTTTTTTCCCACAAGGGAAGAGAGAAACCCCGCACAAGAAACAAGTCCTTGCGTGAGTTTTTTTCTTTCGTTGTTATTACAAAGAGCAGTGAAGTAAATTTTTGCATACTTCAGATCTTCGCTGATCTCAATTCGATGGAAACTTGGTAAAAAGACCCGAGGGTCTTTTACCTTGCCTGCCAAAATAGCCGTGGAGATAATGCGAATGATCTCCGATTCGAGTTTTTTCATTCGAATGGGATTCATTTAGGCAGCCTTAAAGTTTACGAGCAATCTCTCGGATCTCGTAAGCTTCGATCTCATCACCCACAACAAAGTCATTGAATCCATCGAGTAAGATACCGCATTCAAACCCAGTCAGAACATCTGGAACGTCATCTTTCATACGTTTCAAGTTTTTGATCTTACCTTCCCAAGTGATTTCACCAGTTTCGCTCGAGATGACTCGAACGTGCGCTTGTTTGGTGACCTTTCCAGATTTGACCATACAACCTGCAATGTTACCCACTTTGGAAATTTTGAATACATCCCGGATTTCTACCTTACCGATGATGTTTTCTACTTTTTCAGGTTCGAGCATTCCTTCCATGGAAGCTTTCACTTCGTTCACTACATCGTAAATGATACTGTAGTATTTGATTTCGACTTTTTCTTTCTCAGCAAGAGAGACCGTTTTTGGATTCGCACGTGTATGGAAACCAATCACAATCGCGTTGGATGCAGATGCCAAGATGATATCGGAATCTACAATCGCACCGGTTCCTGCATGGATTACATTTAGGCGGACATCGGCTGTAGAAAGTTTTTCTAGAGCTTCTTTTACCGCTTCTGTAGATCCGCGAACGTCCGCTTTGATGATGACTTTGAGTTCTTTGAGAGCACCTTGTTTGATGATCTCGCTCATATTGTCGAGTGTGACTCGGGTCGCAGCGTTTTTCGACTGGCCTAGTCTTTCATACTCTTGACGGCTATGAGAGATGGTGCGTGCTTCTTTGTCATCGATCACCACATCAAACGGAGCTCCTGCATCCGGTACTCCATCGAGTCCAGTCACAAGGGCTGGAAAAGACGGACCGGCTTCACGGATCGAACGTCCCAGGTCATCATACATCGCTCTCACACGACCGGCATGGACTCCGGCAACAAAAGCATCACCCACACGGAGTGTTCCGTTTTGGATGAGGACAGTTGCCACAGCACCACGACCTGGATCGAGTTTTGCTTCGACGATGGTTCCTTTGGCTTTTCGTTTTGGATTGGATTTGTGGTCGAGAAGTTCTGCTTGGATGAGAAGCATCTCGAGAAGTTTATCAATTCCAATATTATTTTTTGCAGAGATATCACAGAAGATGGTTGTTCCGCCCCATTCTTCTGGTTGTAATCCATAATTGGAAAGTTCTTGTCTCACCTTCTCCGGGTTTGCGGCAGGTAAATCAATTTTGTTTACGGCAACGATGATCGGTACACCTGCTTCCTTAGCATGGTTGATGGCTTCAATGGTTTGAGGCATGACCCCGTCATCGGCAGCAACAACGAGCACTACAATGTCAGTAACCGAGGCACCGCGTGCTCTCATGGAAGTAAAGGCTTCGTGACCAGGTGTATCAAGGAAAGCTACCCTTCCCCGATTGGTTTCTACTTGGTAGGCACCAATGTGCTGAGTGATTCCGCCCGATTCCCCTTCTGCCACTCGAGACGAACGTATTGTATCCAAAAGTTTGGTTTTACCATGGTCAACGTGACCCATGATAGTAACCACTGGAGGACGAGTGATATAATCTTCTGGTGCATCCTTTTCTTCTTCGATGACAGTTTCGTCGTAAAGGGAAACAATCTTCACCTTACAGCCGTAATCGTCGGCAAGGATGGATGCTGTTTCTGCATCGATCACATTATTGATGGTTACCATCATCCCCATTTTCATGAGTTTACTGATGACTTCCCCAGGTTTTAAATTCAGTTTTTTAGCAATCTCTCCCACTTGGATGTTTTCCAAAATGGAGATTTCTTTTGGGACAGCGGCAAGAGCCGCAGCCTGTGCCTTTTGTTTGCGAAAGGATTGTTTGAAAAACTTAGTGTTTTCGTTTTCTTCCCTTCCACCTTTTTCCTTATCAAAGACTCTTTTTTTAGCACCACCAGGTCCACCGGCGCCAGGAGGTCCACCAGGAGCACCGAATGGAGAATCTCCAGGAGGTCTTCCCGTACCAGGACCACCTTGACCAATGGGTCTTGCTCCACGATTTCCTTGGTAGCCACCAGGACCACCTTGTCCAGGTCCACGATTTCCTTGGTAGCCGCCAGGACCACCTTGTCCAGGTCCACGATTTCCTTGGTATCCACCAGGGCCACCTTGTCCAGGTCCACGATTTCCTTGGTATCCACCAGGGCCACCTTGTCCAGGTCCACGATTTCCTTGGTATCCGCCAGGGCCGCCTTGTCCAGGTCCACGATTTCCTTGGTAGCCACCAGGGCCACCTTGTCCAGGTCCACGATTTCCTTGGTATCCAGTTCCTTGGCCTTCCGGTCTTGGGGGGCGAGGAGTGGTAGGTCTTGAGACAATCGGGTTACGATCTTCTTTTCTAAAATAACCTGGGTTTCCTCCTCCTTGGCCTTGGCCAGGACCACCGCCTTGGCGGTAGTTAGGAGAAGAAGTATCACCTGAGAGAATGGATTCGGGTTTCCGATCCATAGGAGGTCTTTCTCTTTCAGGTTGTGGTTCCGGTTTTCTTTCCGGACGAGACACAATCGGTGATGCTTGGGAAGGAGCTTGAGGACCGGAACCGAGTCCCTGTCTTTTGGCTTCCTCACGAATGAGTTCATTCAAATCCTTTTTTTTGTCTGAAGCTGGGGAAGAAGTTTTGATTGCTTCCGCAGCTTGTGAACCAGAATTGGATTCTTTTTTCTCATCTGCAGGTGCCGCTTTTTTCTTGATGACAAGCTTTTTCTTGGTTTTGTCACCACTGGCTCCCTGCTGGAGGGTTTCTTTAATCGATTTTTGCTCTTCCATATTATGCCTTAAAACTTAACCCTCTTCTACCCATTCGATAGATTCACGAAGCAAACGTAAGATTTGTTCTGCTGTCGTTTTCCCGATTCCGGAAATTTTCGAAAGTTCCTCTTGGCTGAACTCGAGAAGGGTTTCCACGTTTTTGATCCCGCCGGCTTCGAGAAGGCCGACGATCCTTGGAGTGAGACCTGGAACTTCGGAAAGTGGAGTGAATCCAGAATCCTCTTCTTCCTCGTCTCCGCTTTCGTTATATTGGTCTTCTGATTCTTCCATTGCTTCTTGTTGAGCATTGAAGAGTCGATCCAGTTTTTCACGAGCTTCCGGCGAAGCTAGTTCCTGGTTGTATTGGGATACAGTTTTGATGTCGATTTTGAAACCGGAAAGTTGGGAAACCAATTTCACATTGGATCCGTTGATTCCGATGGCAAGAGAAAGAGATTCATCGGGAACGATGACAAGGGCATCTCCCCTCTTTCTGTCCACATGCACTTCTACCGGTTTTGCAGGAGAAATGGCATTTGCGATAAAAATACTTGGTTCGTCAGAATGTAAAACGATGTCGATTCTTTCGTTTCCGAGTTCTCTTACGATGGCTTGGATCCGAACCCCTTTCATTCCCACACAAGCTCCCACAGGATCCACATCAGACTTACTAGTGGTCACAACCACCTTTGTTCTGTAAGATGGGATACGAGCTACATCGCGAATTTCTACAATGCCATCATACACTTCTGGAATTTCCATCTCGAAGAGTTTTTTCACAAAGTCACCCGAGGCACGAGAGAGTGTGATGACAGGCATTGGTTCACGGGGGCGAAGTTCTACTCGAGAAATGATGGCTTTCATTCGATCGCCTTGGCGGTATTTTTCGCCAGGGTTTTGATCTTTTTTTAACATGATCCCTTCGACCTTACCGAGGTCGATGGACATGATGTCTTTTTTCCAACGTTGGAAGTACCCGTGAGTGAGTTCCCCTTCTTTGGATTTATACTCTTGGTAAAGTAATTCCTTTTCCATATCGCGCAAACGTTGGAAAACCATTTGTTTGGCTTGGCTGGAAAGAACCCGAGAAAGGTCTTGTGGTTTTTCAAACACACGCATTTGGGTTCCCACTTGTGCGGCAGGATCCAATTTACTTGCTTCTTCTAGAGAGATCTCTAGAGGGTTTGTTGTTTTATCTTCTACCACGTCACGAAGGACAGAGATGATGATTTCGTTTTTGTTATCGGAACCGAAGTCTACTTGGCAACGGTCATCTGTCTCCGCTTCCAAACCGACTTTTTTGCGATAGGCGGCGAGGAGTGAGTCTCGGATGACACCGAGTACGAGTTCTCTATCAAGAGATTTGTCCTGACAGAATTGTTGGATGGCTTCGAATAGCCCAGTTTCTTTCGTTGCTTGTTTTGTCGCCATAGTCTTAAATTTCTAAATACAAATTTCCCTTTCGTATTTCTGCGATGGGCATAGATACCGATTTTTGGTTCTTTTTGTGTCGAGTTTTACGATCGTAAAGCGTAAGCTCAACTGAATCCCCCGAAACCGGTCCCAAACGATACAATCGTTTGTCCCATTTTCCTGATTCCAGCGGCACTTCTAGTTTGACTAAAAGTCCTTGGAAACGACTTAAATCCTCCGGCAGACGCAAAACACGTTCTGCTCCCGCGGAGGAGACTTGGAGAGTGAAATCAAATTCCTCTCCCCATAAATCCAGCTCCTCTTTGAGTCTCCTAGAAACAGTCTCACAGTCTTCCAAACTAGCGGAGCCAGTTTTGTCTGTGAGATGATCAAGTTCAATCTCAATGAGGGCGTGGTTTTTCCGATTCTGTACTTGGAGCGAAAAAAGCGCTAGAGGTGGAGCGAGAACGCGTAAAATAAGTTCTCTGATGTTTTCCTCGGTATATACCAAACCATTTCCAAAAGATTCCAAAAGGAATCTGTATAAGAGACCCAGCTCATGCTAAAATTTAACATGTCTACTGTCAAGCTAGGAAAAGCGAGTTGTCCTGTAAATAAAAAATTAGGGAATGGATGTTGCACCATGCGAACCCTTACCCTTTTCCTCACCCTCTTTGTTTCCGTATCCTGCCTTCGTTTCCGAGTCGAGAATTTGAAAGAAGAAATCCTCTTTCGCATTCCCCTCGGTGGGACCAATGAGAGCTTTGAAGGTGTGGTGGTGAACCAAGTATTGACGAATGTCCCACTGACCATCCCGAACTCTTCCAATATTAGTGCCATGGCGGACAATAAACAAGCCGTAATCAAACTTTTTGACAGAAATGGAAGGCTTGATGCCACTCTCGGGAACCCAGATTTCAAATCCATTTCCGGAATTCCGCATTACCCTTTTCGATTTGGTGGGATTGGGATTGTTGCCATGAACGAAGATGGGGATCTCATCGTTCAAAACAGAATCTCCACCAAGGGAATGGAACTTCCCCCAGGCCAAGAAAACTTATACAAAACCTACAGCGGTGCTTTTTCCACCCAAGGGGCGACAGTCCTCCCTTCTTTTCTTGTCCAAATTTCCCAAAAAGGTGTCGTGAAATTTATGTTAGGGGCTTCCGGAAAAAATTCCGAACCCTTCCGTTATATTGAGTTCATTTTGCCCGGGGAAGGAGAAAAGTTATTTGTTTACCACCGCATTGCAGAGGAGATGCGACTTTCTTATTTTGAAGAAGGAGAACTGAAAGGAAATTTAAAAGAGTCGGGCCTCGATGTATTTGCCAGTAATGATGCAAAAGAATATGACATCACTTTGGATAAACTCCTACCTCATCCGGAAGGAGAATATGTTCTCGGATCTTTTAGTTATTATTCCAAAAAAGACAAACGATTTAAATTCCGTAGGATCTTTCGTTTTGTTTTTGATTCCAAACAATCTGAATTTTTAAAAGAAATCCAAGACCCTTCCGAGATTTTATTTTCCATCCGAAACAATGGTGAGTTTTATATTTGGGAAACTGAAGACGGTGGCAACTCCGTAAGGCTCCAAGTGCATGACAAAGAAGGAAACCATATCAATAACAAACGGATTCCTTTTTCTAGTCCCCGTGGTCAGTGGAGAGAAACGTATACAGATGCTTTTGATAATATTTATTCTGTTCGGATTCGTGCCGGTGCCCTTGAAGTGTATCGTTGGATCTAAATGAAACAAAAACCCTTATTCACCAATAAAGAATCGAAAGCAATAGATTCTCTCACAACAAAGAAATTAGGGTTTAGCGAACAAACCTTAATGGGAATGGCTGCCCTTTCTGTCTTTCATGCCAACGAAGACTTATGGAAAACAGCAGAATCCATTTGGATTCTTTCTGGAAGTGGAGGAAATGGTGGAGACGGTTATGCTTTGGCCCATACCTTATTCCAAGAAGGATATTCCGTTCAGTGTTTTTCCACGTCCCAAAACAAATCGGAGGCGGGGAAATTTTACGAGGGTCTAGTTTCTCAAACTCTCGGTGCCATTGGAACGATCGAAGATTTTTACAAGGAATGGGAAGCGGCCGAAGAAGACTCTGTTTTACTTGTGGATGCCCTTCTCGGAACCGGATTTCAAAATGCTCTCTCAGAAGAACTAAAAGAACTGATTGATACCATCAATGATAGTGATGTGTTTTTTTATAGGTTGTCCCTGGATACGGCAAGTGGTTGGAATCCTTATGCGCTAGGAGAAAAGGGTGAAGATGCCCACAGTTTTGTATTTGCCGATTCCATTGAGGAACTAGGGACGAGGAAATGGGAAAATATTGGATTTATTTATGAAAAAGATTCCATCATTCCTAGATACTATGAAGCGATTGGATTTCCTGTTCGCTCCCATTTAAACGAGATTACCTTTTCAAATCGCTATTATTTAGAAGCCGATCCCGAATCGGCCATCTCTACCATCAAACGTAAAAACAAAGACCATAAATACAGTGCGGGTTCTGCCTTATTTTATGGAGGTTCCGATGGAATGGAAGGAGCCATATTACTTTCGGAGCAAGCCTTCTCAAGGCTCGGTGGTGGGATTAGTAAAATTTTTTCCCCTTCTCTCAAAATCAGTTCTTATGTATTCCAAGAAGACCTTTCCAAAATGGTGAAAACCAGTTCCCTTGCGGAAACTCTTGTGGATCCTTTTTTAAATAAAACAAAAACCATCGTTGTCGGCCCTGGCCTTACCCAGTATCCGAATGATCTCAGTGGATGGATTGTGCCAGACGGTTTACGTTTGGTTTTGGATGCTGGTGCGATTCCGACAAAGGGAAGTCCGCTTCCGAAAGGAAACCAAATCTTACTCACCCCGCATGTGGGGGAACTCAACCGGATGACGGGTCTCACTCATAACTCCGTTCAGGCCGCCTATGATACATTAGTTGAATATTGTCCACATAACCAAGTGTATGTGCTTTTAAAATCCTTTGTAAGCCTTCTTGTATGTCCCGATGGATCTTCTTATGTTTGGGAATCACCCAATCCGAAACTTGCCACTATGGGCACAGGAGATTTACTTTCTGGAATCCTTGCTCGGTATTTGAGTTTGGATCTCTCCATTCCAGATTCCGTTCTTTTGGCATTATCCTTACTCGACCATTCCAAACAGTTGGAAGAACCCTACCCTTCCTCTCACCAAATTCTAAAGTCTCTTGTGGAGCTGATTTAGATGGGAAAAGGATACCACTCACGTTCGCCGGAAGAATTTCGCGAATACCTAAAACAGATCGGTGATAAGAATAAAAAAACCAGGTGGAGACAAATTGTCATCCTCATTGATTTGGTTCTTGTGATTCTTATTTTTTATATTGGCTTTCGCGCACTGAATCCCGGAAGTTTTCAAAACCGCACCCAGTCCGACAAACAGATCGTAGACGGATACCCAACTTACTTAAGTCTCTCGAGAGAAGAAGATGATTTGTTCCAAGGATATTTTTTATTTATCGAAAACAATACAAAGAACGAAGTAAAATTTCCAAATCCCAAGTGGACTTCTGAGTTTCGCATCCAAACAAAACAAGGACTATTGTGTTTTCAGGAAACGATCCAATGGGAGCCAAGAAACATTCCTTCGCAGGCCAATGGATTTTTGTATTATTCGGTTTCCAAAAAAAAATGGAAGGACTTGGTTGTCGATTGCCGCAAAGAAATCTTTGACGAAGAGGCTTCCATATTCCGCTCCAAGTTTCGTTCTCTGGATTTAGGTTTTTATTCCCAGGTGCTCATCCATTCCGAAGACAGAACCTTCACATTTCAAATCAAACAAAAGCCGTATAAGTAGATCCATGGCTAGTGTTATGTGCAATAATTGCAAAACTAATCAAAAGAAAAGGAATTCCAATTCCCGAAAATAGAATTGACGCAAACATACTTGCGCATATACTTGCATCAAGCTTTTAATAGGAGACTGAAATGCCGCAGTTATCATTATATTTAGATCAAGATACACTCAAAAAAATTGAATTAGCTGCAAAAAAGGAAAAAGTTTCTATATCCCAATGGGTTAAAGGAAAATTACAAAGTTCCTTTGAGAAAAAATGGCCTGATAATTTTTTCCAATTATATGGTTCTATCGATGATAAATCCTTCGATAAACCTGATCATTTAAATTTTAAAGATGATAGTAAGAGAGAAGCATTTTGAACTATTTTTTAGATACAAACACTTGTATTTACTTCCTCAAAGGCAAAAATGTTAATATTGAAAATAATATAAAAAAACTTAACCCAAATAGAATCAAAATTCCTTCGATAGTAAAAGCTGAACTTTTATTAGGTGCACTAAAAAGTCAAAACCCAAAAAAAAATAGGGATATTGTTTTAGATTTCGTAGATCCTTTTGAAATTCTTGGTTTTAATGATATAGAATCCGAAATCTATTCGGAAATTCGTTCCAATTTAGAATTAATGGGATTAGCAATTGGTCCAAACGATCTGATTATAGCTTCAATCGTATTAAATAACAATGGAATACTCGTAACAAATAATCAAAAAGAATTCTCGAGAATTCAATCTCTTAAATTAGAAAATTGGGTCTAGTATAAGCAATTACTTAGTATAACAGTATTAATAAATAAGACAGTATCATAAATATAAAAATCTCAGATAGTTCTTTTAGAACTGGATACGATGATTCCACACAAACCAAATAGAGGGGCAAACTAATTCCCGCACGAAAACTTAGCTTCATAATGACTGTTCCCATTCCTAGAAGCAAAGCGGGAAAACCCCGCCGATGAGTATGGTTCTAAGTTCCATATCTTTTTTGAATCTTTGTTATCTATTTATCACAACGGCTGGATACTCTTCCAAATAACTTTCCCCGTTCACACCATAATAGACCACCTTACGAAAAGCGAAGTCTACATCATAACCAATACAACCCGCCTCCCAAGCAGCTTTCAGAAATTCCGGGAAAGTACTTCGCCCTTCCTGGTCCGTGCGAAGTGCCGTAATGAGAGCATCCCGGTCAAAGTTCGCGATCGCAAAAATTCCGGTGACGATCGGGGTTCCTTGTTGTACAACAGCTCCCTCTTTCATTTGGTAGATCGCTTGACAGGCAGGCAGTGACCAGCGGTTACTTTGTATTCCTGCACTCCGAAGGACTTCCGCAAGGACGGGAAAACCTCCTACTTTAGGACGGATGGACATCGCAAATTTTTGCGCGTCGCTAAGCTTCGTTGTTAGACTTGTCATTATTTTATCCTCATTCGATTGGGTTTGTTTTTAGTTTATGTAATTCTGCTAGTTGGATCAGAGTCTTCTTGAGATGATTTCTTTCGGCCAAAGGAAGAACGGAAAAAAAAGCAGAGTCATTTTCATCTGCGATCTTGGAAAGTTTAGGAACTAATGCGGTCGCTTTGGGTGTCAATCGGATGTCCTGGTAACGACGATCAATAGATGCCTCTGTACGAGTCACAAGGCCTTTCTGTAAAAGTCGGTCAATGAGTTTGGATACGGCACCACGAGTGAGTCCCGTAATTTCCGCGACAGTACTTGGCGCGGTGTTTTCTTTATGGGAATACATCTCCCGGAGGATGACCCACTCCGCCACAGTCACGTCCTGGGTAGCCAGTTTTTTTGCAAAGGATTGAGAGACCGCATTGGAGACAATCCGCAAATGATATCCAATATGGGATTTTAAGTGGCTTGGTTCTAGGGTTTCCTTTTTTTGCACATGTTGACAATAGTTTCCTAGGAAACTATTGTCAAGGAAATTACACTGGGAATTGCCAGTATATATAATCGTTGGATTCCTAATTTAATCTGCGAGAGGGATACGGCGGGCGTTAGGTCCGAAGGACGGGAGCGTTAAGCGGACCCCAGAGTAGCCCGGGCCCGAAGTACTAGAAAAAATGATCGCCAAATGGTTGCAATGTTTAGAAATCAAAAAAAACTTCGGGACTCGCAAAAAAAAATTTGGAGAAGGATTGCCTTATCGATCGTAATTCATTTCAATTCATCCTGCAAACGTTGAGCAGTCGTTTCCAAAATCATAGTCCTTGCAAAATATTTGTCATTGGCTGGTATTAAAAACCAAGGAGCTTTGGGCGCATCGGTTTTTTGAAACATTTGATTTGCAGCATCTTCGTAAAGAGGCCATTTATCACGATTCCGCCAGTCTTCTTCTGTGAGTTTCCATCGTTTGAGAGGGTCATTTTTTCTTGTTTCAAAACGTAACAATTGTTCTTCGGAACTGATATGAAGCCAAAATTTGATGACGATGGTTCCAAAACTCAAAAGTTGTTCTTCAAATAAAAGAATCTCTTCGTAAGCCCTTGACCATTCTGATTCTGAAGCAAACCCTTCCACTCGCTCCACAAGAACACGACCGTAGTAAGATCGGTCCAAGATTCCGATATGGCCTTTTTTAGGAATTCGATTCCAGAATCTCCAGAGATAGTGGTGTTGGATTTCTTCGGTGTTGGGTGCTGAGATATTGTGGACTTCAAATAATCTTGGGTCGATTTCTTGAGTGAGTCGGCGAATGGCTCCCCCTTTTCCCGCAGCATCCCAACCTTCAAATACAAACAAAACCGGTCTTTCTTTCTCCTTCGAAAGAAAACTGAGTTCCCTGATTTGATTTTTTAATACCCTCATCTTCGCCTGGTATTCGTCAGGTGGTAAGATCTGTTTTTGGTCTAACTGGTTTAAATGCAAAATTCTATTTTGTAAATGGTTCTGTTTCATGGGATAAGCTCCATTCCGTGATTGATCGACTGGAGTGCGAGGCGAGAGTCGTATTCTAGGATTCTTTCCAATCGTTCGAGAATGGCTTCGAAGACTAAGAGTTTTGTATCTTCCTTTTTATCACTTGTGATGATTTGCCAGGGGGAGTCGATGGTTCGAGAAGAACTCAAAATAGAATCGAAAATCCCAAAGTAACGATTGTAATGTTCTCCTTGGTCTTTATCAAAGGTAGAAAGTTCCCATTCCTTTTTCTTTTTTTTGGAATCTTGCAGGCGTTTCTTTTGGTCTTTTTTAGATATATGCAAAAAGAATTTATGAACGATGATTTTATCTTTGGAAAGGATACGTTCGGTATTCAGAATCGAAAGTAATCTATGGTCGTATTCTGAAAGGTTGATTTTTTTCTCTGATCGTAGGTATACCAGACGACTGTAGTAGGTATTGAGATAAAACAAAAACTCACCGTAACGAGGAACCACACGCCAAAAGTTCCAAAGGAAGGGATACCCTCTATCTTCTGATTGATGGACATAGGGAGAATACACCTTAAACTTCCGTGGATCCAAACGAATGGTCAAGGATTGTAAAATGGATCCTTTGCCAGTCGAAGAAAACCCCTCCAACAGAAAAATATGAGCAATCTTTTGTTTATAACTTTCTCTCTGTAACAAAAAGAATCGTTCTTGTAAATCCGTAAGGTCACTTGTCGAATGTTTGGGAATTTGGTTGATCGGATGTCTATCTAAAACCACAACCGAAGATTGTAAGTAAGAATCAGAAAAAACCTATTCTTTTTTTCTGATATCTATGGTTTACATGGGCTTAGGAAAACCAGGACCCGTTGCCTTAGCGATATGATCAATCCCCTTTTCTTGGTTTTCATATCGCGGTATCAAATGTACATGCAAATGAGGCACTTTCTCGGCAATCGCAACCATATACATTTTTTCTGGGTTGAATTCTTTTAAAATTTCCGTTGCTTTGTGTAAAGTACGTCCATAATTTTCAAACTCACCCAACCCCAAACTAAACCAAGACTCCACATGATTGCGGTGTTCCATATAGAGATACCCTTCTAGGTTTTGGTCTGCCTTTCGGAGGATCCAATCTTCGTTTTGGAAGAGGATTTGGGTTTCATTTTTATGGGCTTCACAAATGGGACAGTTCATCATTCTTCCCACTTTGGCCGATACATTAAGAGATGAGAATCTATTTTTTAATCATCCTATTCTTATCTTTGGTAGGTACCGAACGAAGTTTTGCCCAAACCAAAACAGAATCTTTAGATCCTTTCACTGAATTCCTTTATACCCTTTCCGAAGTAGTTTTTTCTAATCCATTTCGCAAAGAAGAAATAGAGATTCGCAAAAGAATCATAGAAACCAATAACGGAGAAATCAGAGACCTGCGGATCCAACTCAAAAATCTTCTCCGTTCCCAATCAATCACCGCAAACGATGTCAAAACAAAAAGCCAAAAACTCACAGCCATGACAGGAGTGCTCGAGGAGATGCCAAGCCTTGGGGGATTTTTATGGAAGGAAGAAACAGTAACGGTCTACCAATGGGGCGACTGGTCTGATTTTTATGAAGATGGGTTTAGCAAAGAGAAGTTAAGACTCGAAGGCCAAATCCCATCCTTCCCTTACGAACGGGGAACCGTCTATTTTTTCTTAAAGAACCCACCGGGTTCTTTCCCTGCTGAGTTTGGTTTTCTAGGATGGGAGTCCCATTTTTATGCCTTTGGCGACGAAGGATCTTTGCGTTATACAAACGACTTCCATTTGGATCCTTCTGAGAGACTCGGCGATTTTCGAAAGGCCTTCGATTCCATTCGAAAAAAATTCCCAGGTTCCCAAATCCTCACCGCCAATGACCTCACCATCTTTATTGTTCCCGGTGAGCCAAAGCCAATTTATTACGTATTCCTACTCCTTCGTTTTTTCCTGATTGGGTGGACCATCCTCCTTGCCCTCTACATCATTCGCATGAGCCTCTCTCCTCCAAAAAATCATTTGCCCGAAGACAGGCCCCGCCTATCCTGACATTACATCCATGACCATGCCCTGGTAGTTCAACGGATAGAACATCGGTCTTCGGAACCGACAGTGGGGGTTCGATTCCCTCCTGGGGCACCAGTTAAAATTTCCAAAAAAAATCGCATAACAAAAGATAGCTTTAGAAGCGAACAGTTTTGTGAGCCAAACGATTTCGACCCATTGGGAGAAATTGTTTGGTTAAGCCGACCCGGATGGGAGGCGCCGAACAAAACCGTGCCTCGGAGCGCAGGTGAGCCATGATGGCGAACCAGCAGAGAGGGCGAAGACCAGGAGCAGCCATTCGGGACTGGGCTAACTTGCAAACTCACCAATTAGTATTAATGATAATGGCTATATCATAAGAATAGAAAACAAAACCCCTATCGATTCAAATCTTTACTGGAATCACCGATCTGATTCATTAGTAGTTTCCTCAAGCAAACCTGAATGACAATTTTATCATATTCCTCATTTTTTTCAGAAGTTTCATAAAGATAATAAGGAAAAAATAAACATGTGATGATTGACCAGGACATTATTCTTTTTTCCTGTACTGAGGATTCTGCAACAATGACTCCCTAATTTATTAAAACTATCCTGATATTGAATATTTCAATTATGTAAGGGTAAATAAACAATGAGACCTCCGCAGTATCTGGTAAGTATTTGTAAAAATACAGATGTGATTCCTTGAAGAACTTTGAATCGTTTAGGATAACAATTTCCATAATTCTTTTTAATCATAACGATTCACTTTCAAATCCACAAAATCTAAAGATTCCGAAACAGGCCCACAATAGAAAAAGACCAAAGGCAAAAAGACCCAGGGGGCAATCCAATGTCGAAGGGAATAATGACTTGATCGAATCTTCCCCCTACTCAGCTCAATTTCTAAAATAGCTTTTTTTGAGATATCGAGAGCCGGACAAATGGCTTTGTTATCTCCGATCCATTTACAAGAATCTTTCTGATAAAAAACTAAAGGATGAAAGGGATCGAAGGGTTCCTTAAATTCAAACCCATGGTAAATTTTAAAATCGCTCGATTTACAATTTAGAAAGGAACCTTCTGCGAAACTAACTTGGGAGATTGCATAGTACGAGCCGGTATTTAATGCGATGGGAAAACTCTGCCGGGAAGAATTGACAGGAGTGTTATCAATAAGAAAAAATACAAAGCTCTAATCACCTAACCATAACACTCACCCGCCATAACTTATCGCAATCCAATTTAGATTTCTTTTTCTGATTTACGCGCTAGAGGACAAAGAAAGCATATACTCAATGATTCTGGATCAATCGGTCAATTATGCTCAAATGGTTTTGGACAACTCGACCGATGCCATTGTGCTGATGGGGCTTGATTGTTCGGTTCTTGCCTTTAATCAAAATCTGCAAGATACCATCCATGCCTACTCTGGAAAAGTTTTAAAAATTGGAGATGATTATCGTAATTTTGTCACTGCGGGTGACAAAGAAGTCTTTTTTGAATTATTCCAAAAATCTCTTTCCGGTGAGAGTGTTATCATCGAAAGACAAGCAAGTCTAAATGAATTTTCCATTTGGTTCGAATACAAAATGAATCCTACATACAACAGGGAGAAAACTCTACTTGGAGTTTGCCTTCGTGCCAAAAACATTGATGTTAGGAAAAAGATGGAAATTGCACTTTCGGAGAGTGAACAAAAATTTCGTAACCTAATTGAATCGGCACCGAATTCTATTCTTATCGTAGACCAAAAAGGAAAAATCGTTCACTGTAACTTAGAAACGGAAAATACCTTTGGTTATCCAAGACAAGAACTCATCGACCAACCGGTAGAACTCCTTGTACCCCTTCAACATAAAAAAGGTCACGATCGATTGCTTGAAGGATACTTCCAAGCTCCAAGACCCATTCGGATAGGAAAGAATCAAGTAACCTCAGCCGTAAAAAAAGATGGAACAGAAATCCTGGTGGAAGTCAGCCTAAATGGCTTCGTTGTCAATCAAACCAATTATGTTTCTGCAATCATTGTGGATATCACAGAGAAGGTTATTGCAGATAACAAAATCAAAAGACAAATCCATGAATTGAAAGAAATTGCAAGAATCCAGTCACATGAAATAAGAAGACCACTCGCCAATATTTTAGGCCTAATGGCACTTTTGGAATCGGAAATGCCAGAACATACGGTGAATGAAATTCATTCTTATTTGCGAAAATCGGCCCAGGATTTGGATGTTTTGGTTTCCGATATTATCAAAAGAACTTCGATTAGTCTCTCTAAATAAAGGCTCTTTGCCAGTTTCCTTCCATAAGAACTTAAAATATAATAGCGCAAAAACCGTTGATTTAGATAATAATTGTAATTATTTTTCAACTGTATACTTTTGTATTTTTCAACTGTATACATACTCTTCTCAATAAATCTGATAGAATCATTTTATGTACGAAACTATCTATATTGTGGATGCGTTTACCAATCGATTATTTTCAGGAAATCCAGCAGCGGTCCTTGTTTTGAGCCAGTGGCCTAGTGAAGAATGGATGCAAAATATTGCAAAGGAAAACAATCTCTCCGAAACAGCCTTTATTGTGAAAGAAGGAACCCAATATAGAATTCGCTGGTTTACTCCTCTTATCGAGGTGGATCTTTGCGGGCATGCCACTTTAGCCTCGACTTTTGTTCTAAAAAATTATTATGGAGAAAGGAGAAACCAGTTTGAGTTCCTATCAAAATCAGGCATTTTACCAATATCCTTAGAAGAAAATTTAATCTATTTAAACTTTCCTACCTATCCAGAATTCCAAAAAAGTAAAAATATCCAACCAAAACAACTGAAATCGATTTTAGGAAAGGAACCAATCGAAGTTTGGGAAGGAAAGGACACAATCTTTCTTTACACTGCCTCTTCTGATTTAGATTCTATCAAGCCGAACTTTCAGAAATTGAGCGAATTACCAACAAAGAGAGGTTATATCGCTCTTTGGATTAATGATTCTGAAAATAATAATTTAGATTATGAATTCAGGTTCTTTGGGCCGGGAATGGGAATTCCTGAAGATCCTGCAACCGGATCTGCTCATTGCAGTTTGGCACCTTTCGTTTTTGAACGATTAGGCAAAAGTACTTTCCGCAGTCACCAGAAATCAAAACGAGGGGCCGAGTTTTTTATCGAATACTTGGGGGAAAAAGTGTCTATCGGCGGCAGTGCTGTTTTGTATTTACGAGGAGAAATCGCAAAAAACCTTTGTTAATGAATGCACAGGGTGATTTGCAATAAATATCCTTTCCCCAAAGGAAAGCCATTTGCGTAAATCTCTTGGCGATGCGCCAACCAACATACAAAATTAAATGCGAAAAAAACTGACGTCTCGTTTGAGATTGTTTGCTTGATCCGAAAGCGCCGAACAAAGTTTATCAATTTCACCGACAAATTGATTTAGATATTCCGTTCCTTCTGAAATGGTTGCAATACTTTGCGACAACTCAAAAGAGGTATGCGCTTGTTCATCCGTATTCTGTTCAATCTCCAACGCAGAACGAGTTAGGTTCCCGAAGCCATCCTTAACATCTTTCGCAATTAACATCTGTTTTTTGGTCATTTCGGACGATGTTTTAATTAAATGAATAGTGTTTTCAACAGAGCTTCCTATCTGTGAAAAAGTTTTTTCTGTGTTAGAAACGGCCACTCGACCAGACTTGGATGCCTCATACGCTTTATCAACAGCTTCCAAAATGCGTTTTGTATTTTGCAGAGTTTGTTCACCTAGTTTGGAGATCTCACTTGCGACCACAGCAAAACCTCTGCCAGCTTCGCCTGCTCTTGCTGCCTCAATCGAAGCATTTAAAGAAAGAAGACCAATTTTATCAGAAATCTCACCGATGACTTGAATTACATCTGATGTATGTTCTACACTAGACTCAATTTCTTCCATAGCAAGTAATGTTGATTGTAACGTTGATTGACCAGAAAAAATTTCCTCCTCCATCTTTTTAGTTTCTGACTCAGTTCGTTCCATAGAAGAATGTACATCAACTAATACTGACTCCATTTCCACCAAAGATTGCAGGGCCGCTCTAGTAATGTCATTTTGATTTTTTGCCCCTACAGCTGTAGATCGAATACTGGCAGACATTTCCTCGATACCTGCTGACATCTGCTCTGTAGAGGATGCTTGTTCCATCATCGCTTGGGAAAGTCCTTGTGTTTGAGAAGCAATGACTTTGGAATCACCACTGACACGTTCCGCTTCCTTGATAACTCCCGATGCGATCTTTCGAATACTTTCGATAAAGGAATTAAGAGCCAAAGTACCATGACCCAATTCATCAGTTGAAATCATTGGCACAGTATCACGCAGATCCCCAACAGAAAGACTTTGATATCTTTTCACCATTTGATTAGTATTAGATTGTAATGCGCGAACAAAAAGAACAGTCAAAACATAAATTGCAATGCAGATAAAAAGAGCAAGTAAACCGATCGTTATCCCAGCGTTTTGTAATTGGATGATTCCAGTCACTTGTGTTCCAAGCAAATATCCAAGTGTTGTCATACTCATACTAAAAACGGCAAACATAGTAAAAAAAACTCTCGGGAAAATTCCTATTTTGGGAATTATATCTAGAGCTAAAGATAAATTTTTCAAATCCGGTAGAGATAACACAGGTGCCAACCGTAATTCAGTAAGAAAAAAATGAGACACACCTAATACTGGATAAATGATTACAGGAAGAACAACATAAGGAATTACTTCGACCAAAGTAGGTGTGAAGAAAAAAAACGTGATGATCGCGGCAAAAGGAATTCCAAGAGACCATTGCACTAAAAAATAACCTAAGTTGTTTCTTGGAAATTTGAGAAGTTTCACTTTGATTGTTTGTTTTTCTTCAAGAGATTTTCTCAAAAAAAACTCTGATCTAGTTTCCAAAATCAGACTTCTCAATCGAAAGAAACGGACCGTCGGCACTATATAAGAAATCGTAAGCGAAATACTCGCACCGAGAACAACGTAAACTGCCTTCTCGAAATTATATTCTCCTCCTGATACAATAAACAATACAGCGATTGGGACCGCCAGTATTGAAGTTAATAACTCCAAACCTAAAGTTAATTTCCAACAAATGGAATTTATTTCCTTTTCATCCATAACTTTTTTTTCCTTTTCAAATTCTAGTTCTTTCTATTTCTTTTTTTGTATAATTGATTATTTAGAAGTTCTTGTAAATACACCATCCCAATCTTGTGTTGGCGGATTTTTAAAAAGTGATTTGCAACGATTGATCAGTAGTTGGCTCGTTACATCGTCAGTTCCGTATATCTCTGATACTTTTTGAAAAGCCACAATTGCCTTTTCCCAATCCCTGTTTAAATAAAGCCGAAAACCTTCTTCATACATTTTTTCAGCTTCCAATACTTGGGGAGATAAGGCAGAAAGAAAACAAACCAAACTATAAATTTTAACAGGAGCTTCTTTTCCTTTTACTCGAATCCAATCTAAAAATCTGAAATGAAATTCTTCTTTGCAGACGGATTCAATACTTTCGGAGACAAGGATTGATACTCCGTAATCTTTTGCTGCTGCTTCTAACCTTGCTGCAAGATTGACTGTATCTCCCATCATGGTATAAGATGCTAAACTATCAGTACCCATAAAACCGACCTTAGCTGGTCCACAATTAAGCCCAATTCGAAAAGCCATATTTCTTGCCGTTTCCGTATAATCCTTTTTTTCTTTCCATACGGATCTTAAAATTTCTAACTCAGTAACCATCTCGAGCGCAGTTTTGCAGGCAAGTCTCGGATGTTCCCTATTTTGAATGGGTGCTCCAAAAATTCCAACGATGGCATCTCCAATGTATTTATCCAAAGTTCCAGAATTTGATTTTAAAATTTTTGTCATGGCAGAGAGGTATTCGTTTAGTAACCGTGCTAAATCACTCGCACTCAGTTCTTCGCTAATGGACGAAAAACCTGCAACGTCTGAAAAGAATGCAGTGATCTCCCACTCTCCCCCCTTCTTTAATGCGTCCATATCTTCAAGAGCTTCGCTCACGACACCTGGATCGACAAGGTTACGCAAAATACTATTGAACTTTCTTTTTTCTTTTCCTTCAGTATAAGTAAGATAAGCAAATCCCAACAAATAGGATATGGGGAAAGCAATGATAAATGAAGAACTCGGTAATACTAAATCCATTCGATATAAAAAATAGAAGAGACCAATAAACATCGATATGGCGAAGATAGGGTAAATGTTTTTTAATAGATGCCACTGGTTGAAAAAAAGAACAAAAAACCCTACAATCAGTACAAACAAAGTAAATCCAGTGCCAACAAGTTCTGGAAGTTCTCGTAACATATGCCCTTCGATTAAATTCGACGCAAACACAGCTTGCCCAATCACTCCAGGAAAAAGTCCGTGCGGTGTAACCACATCATCATGGGTGGCTGCAGCAGATGTTCCAATAAGTACAATTTTATTTTCAAAAATATTTGGTGGAACAAGAAGCTTTTCAGGATCTTCTATTTCACCTGAATTCAACTGATTTAAAGACTCAATGATACCTGCAGCTGAATAACGAGGAATGTTTCTTAATTCTTCTTCTGTATAAAAATAGGCCCGGACCAATCCATCCTTTCCCAAAGGAACTTCTTGTTTTTTTTCAGTTTTTTGAATCCAAAACTGGCCATCTTCCCATTGTGTCTGATAATTTTCACCGGAAACAAATGCC
Source organism: Leptospira sp. WS4.C2 (assembly GCF_040833985.1). Taxonomy (NCBI): domain Bacteria; kingdom Pseudomonadati; phylum Spirochaetota; class Leptospiria; order Leptospirales; family Leptospiraceae; genus Leptospira; species Leptospira mgodei. The sequence continues at coordinate 1,577,430 of NZ_CP162139.1, read as the reverse complement.
TGCAAGGCAAGCGTAGGGAAATGTTTATCTTTCCATCGGATAAACGGAGTAAACCGACGAAGGATCCCGTCACTATCAGGAATAACATTGACAACATGGATCATAGGTGCTGTTTCCCCTACTACTCCAATGGGAAAAGAAGCATTTTCATATCGAGGGAAGTTTGTGTCCAAAGGAATAGGAACAGAGAATTTCTGCGACAGGTCCTCCTCACCCTTTCGAGGAATCACAATCCCCCCATCTCGAAAATTCGCCGCGTGAGAAATTTCTCCTAAATTGATATTGGCCGCAACCAATGATTCATCGTAATCTGATCTTTCTGTGAAGAGGATATCAATAATCGTTAACTTTGGCGGTGCTATTAGTTTCGTATAACTAATGAGCGTGGGATAGATGGTTCTTTTCCAAGGCCACTGTCCAAGTTCTGGATGGTCAGCATATTTAGCAATACTCTGTTCATCTATATCAATGATAACAATCTCTTTGGAAAAACTATGGTGTGAAGGAAGTAAATGGAAAAAAGAATCGGATAACTTTCGATTCAGCGTTTGCGAAAAACCAAAAAGAGAGAGCAAACTTAATAACAATGCAGGTACAAGAACCATTAAGAAAAAAGGTAAAAAGAATTTTCGTTGTTTCATGGTTTTAGTTTGGATTTGAATTCACTCCAACGGTCTTTTACGATCGGTGAATTGTCCGAGGAAATCGATGACTCAAAAAACACCAATTTGGCGATCCGAATCGTGGTATCAGGATGTGTTTTTTTAAAAGTATCCGTACCTTCGGACTTGGATAATGTAGTTAAGTAATTGGAAAGACCAATCGGTGCATACCCAGCTTGACTAGTTAATCCGATAGCTGCTTCATCGGCTTCCAATTCCAATTTCATATCTCTTCCAGTTTCAAAGAGTTGTTTTTCCATTTCATCCAAAACAGTGGAAGTAGCTGCATTCACAACTTCTGCTCCCGGTGGTGCCAAAAGACTAGAAAGAATATCTAAATAAACGTCTGACTGTTTGAATTCTCCGTTGTGGAAAAGGACAATGTGTCCCATTTCATGCCCTATGATTCCAGCAAGCTCTGATTCCGAATGAATTTTTTTAAGACTTCCAGTCGTAATCAAAATATATCCACCGGGACAAGCAAAAGCATTGATTTCTGGGGATTCAATGACACCAACTCGAAAATTCAAATCCTTACGAGAGGAAACAGAGGCGATATGAGAAGCGACTTCATTTAAATATTTAGTAAGTTCTGTATCTTTAACAAGACTGTATTTTTTTAATAATCTGGCAGCAAGAGAGCGACCCAGTTTCACTTCTGCTTTAGTTTCTTTCAAAACCTGCAATTCTGATTTGAAAAATAAGAAATTCAGAATATTCGAATTTTCTTTATTTTCTATCACCGCATTTTCATTAGATATTGGTGTATCAGAAGGAACAGACTCAAGCCAACGGAGAGATTCGAAGTCATACAATTCACCTTCCCCTCGGACTCTCATTTTTTGAGTTTCCGATAGTCCCCTGGCTGCGGCTGTTTTTGTGAAATCGGAGGCTCGTTGCCTTGCTACAACTGCTTCTGATGAATTTGAGGTGACACCCAATTTAATTTGGTTTCCCGGAGGGAGAGGAGATACAAATAATTTAGAAACCCAACCCACTCTATCCTGAACTCGAACCTGGACAAACAGTCCTTGTTCGCTGACAGGGGTTAGTAGTTCTCCCATTTGCAGTGGAAAACCATCGGTACTGAGTTTGGGTTGGGATAGAAGTTTTGCTTTTGTGCTTTGTACGTATACATTGCCCTTAGCAACAAGTGTTTGTGCTAAAAAAAGAAACAAAAAGATACGAGATAGGGCTCTCATTCAAGAAATTATGATTTTTAGCAATCCTTTGGAAACTCTTTTTTTACTTAAAGACTTTAGATTTGACATTTCCTTTCCTGCTCTTGAAATGAAGCCGTGATGAATCATCTATTTCTATTATTCCTTATTGTTTTCTTCACTTTTACCAATTGCAAAAAAGAGAAAGATGAAAGTAATTCCTTAGAAGCGTTAGTCACTCGCTTTTTAATCAGAAATTTACTCAGTTCTAATATCAATTCCGAACTTCCTTCCAATTTGAGTGTCGCGGTTCCTCGTTCCATTCGAAAACCATCCTCAGGACTTGGGGCTTCTATTCGCAGAATACCAAAATCGATAAAAGCCGTATCAGTCTCCAAAGGTATTGCTCAAGATACATTTGATTATGGATTTACGGGCCAAGCCTTTTTAACGGAAGGAACCTCTATTGTTGCAGAGATTTTAAGAGATTCCAAACGTGATTTGGTTCTCATTAGTGCAGCTTATAGCACTGCAAAAGCAAATCCTGGCGTTTGTATTCCTGGTGGAACCTCAACGGTTCGGATCACTCAATCGATGGAAGACGAGTTCCTTGAGGGTATTGAACGACTTGGTCTAAGCCAAGAGGAAGCCAGAGGAGAACTGGTAAGTTTACAGAATGAAGGGATACTTCCTTTTATTGGACAAGCAGTTCCTACGCCAGCAATGATTTATCGAAATCTTTCGAATAACGAATATGATGCGGAAATCGACTATTCTTTTGCAGATTCTATAGGAACACCCCAACCCTGCCCCGCAAACAACCAGTTTCAAAAAAGTTTAAAATTCAAATCTGACAAAACGAAGATTTTTAGTTCGATAAATCGTTCCTTGAAAGTATTTGGAATTTCATTGAGTGTAGAAGCGTCAATTACCTACATCACACAAGACGGTAAAAAAGACAAAGCCATATTAAATATAAAACAGGTCACTTCAGGTTCAGGAAATACTGATAAATCTACCACTCGATTTACCTTCGAAGAATGTGATAACGACACAAATGCCAATGCAAACAATTGTGTGACTCTCAGTTATAGTACTGTATATGATGATTCTGCCGGAAACAAAATTACAACCTCAGTAAAAGGCAAATCAAGTGATATCGGTGGTTATGTGACAACTGAGTACATTGACAACGCAAACCAAGAAGAATACTACCTAGAAGAAACATATGACTCAAATGGAGACACAGCTTACTTTGCAGTGGATTACAGAGATATTGCTACACCGGCAAATGATGAATATGAAGAATTAGGATATTATGATTCTGATCTCTACGGTCAGTTTTATGAGAGTGGTACAAACGCCTACCAATTTGAGTGGGATGCATTTGTAGACTTTGCGATTGCTCTACCTGGTGGCAATATTGGAGTCGATGGTGGTTTTACAGAATACGATGCTTATGTGATTATGCCAAATGGAGTAAATCCCAATACCTATCCCGATGAGTTTATTGGATGGGGTGAGTTTTACGAAAATGACGGAACACCTGGAGCTGATTATTATATAGATTTTTATGGAAGTGCTGACCAAATCCCAACTGCACAAGTTTGGCGGTATTTTATCGATACCAATGGAAACGAACAGTACACTTTAGTCGCAAATACAATCGTACAAATTTAAATTGAAATCAAATATGTTAGAAAAAAAACAAACTCGAATTCGTCTTTACCTCTTTTCCATAATCTTCCTTGTTCCAAGTTTCCTTTTTGGATCAGAACCTTTCCATAATATTCAAGGATTCTATGGAGAAAGAGCAGCTGGTCTCGGAGGTGCTTTTACTGCCATAGCCGATGATCCATCAGGTGCTTATTACAATCCGGCAGGACTTGGATTTACTTATAATGATAGAATTTCCATTTCAGCAAGTAATTTCAAAGATGTAAAAAGAAGTTATATTAATATTGATACGCCAGGCCAAGTTTATAATCAAACCCACCAAGGTTTTGATCCCAACTTTATTGGTCTTTTGAAAAACTTTGATCGTTGGAAATTTGCATTTTCCATTGTAAATACATACAATTATTCTTATAATCGAGTTGATCAAGTGAATTATCCACTAGTATCTCCATCGATCAACTCCACAAGAAACTTTACGAAAGAAAGATACAACCAACTCCTTGTGGGACCGAGTGTAGCTTACCTTCTTACCGACAAACTTTCTATTGGCGCTACTCTTTACTATATGAATGATACAAAGGAAGTATCGAGGACACAGTTTCAACAATTTTCAGACCTTAGTTATGTAATGCGTTCTTATGTAGATAACCGTAGAACCTCAGGTATTATGCCAGTTCTTGGAATCCAATACCAACCGGTTCAAAAGGTTTCTCTTGGAATGAGTTATCGCCATATATTTGTTATGGGAGGAAATCGTCTCTATAACGAGGTGTATGCAGATTCAACAAGAAGGCCTGGATCCTCCGCAATTGATTTTATTGAAGGCACAGGCGTTGGAGCCTCGGCAATAGAAGCCGGAGTTCTGACCCAAAGGCCCAAACTGATTACTTCGATTCCACAAACATCCGAAATGAGATTTGGTATTGCTTATTTTCCCACGTCTCGCTTTTTAGCATCCTTTGATATGATCTACACAACTGGGTATAAATCCCGAAGGAATCAAGATGAAATCAGTGCTTTGGGACGGAGAGTCACATATACAATCAATGATACTGAAATTCGGGAACTGACAAGGGTTTCCACAACCAACTTTGCAGCCGGGATGGAATACTATCTGGCTGACACCTTTTCTGTATTAGCTGGTATTTATACAAACGAACCAAATACAAAACCAATTTCCTGGACAGAGTCTGCAGTTGACTTATATTTACAAAACGCTTACGGAAACCAAGTGCAAGTGAATTCGGGTGATGCTAGTTTGATTTACAAAGTGGCCCGTTCTGGAACAAATCCAAGAAATGAATATTCGAGAAACAAGGGAATAAGCTTAGGATTTTCTTGGGTCACGTCCAAATCTTCCGTTTCTGTTACTTACATTAGAGAAGTGGGAAATGGAAATTCTCGTATTGATCCTAACTCCTTATCTCAGTCATTTGAATACAGCGCCCACTCAGTATATATCATGGTCAGCTCGAGAAATTAATTTTTTATATTTTACTTGTCCGCAAGTATCCATTTGTCATTTTTATGGCGATGGGATTGGAACTTACAGACCAAAGACTGATCAACACCATATTGGAACAGTCGCTAAATGCGATAGCAATCTCCGATTTGGAAGGAAATTTACAATATGTAAACTCTGCCTTTGTTTCTTTATGGGGTTATCATCAAGATAGCGAAATAATCGGGAAAAATGCATCTAATTTCACTCCAGACAAAGAAAAATTAAAACTCATCTTATCCGAAATCCTTTCCAAGTCTCATTGGACTGGTGAGCTACTTGCTAAAAGAAAAGATAGATCTACTTTTGATATCAGCATTAATGCTTATAGTTCCAAAGATAAACTTGGGAATACCACTCATCTGCTCGCGAGTTTTTCAGATCAAACCAAAACAAAGGAGCTGGAAAAATATGCAAAAGAAAGAGAAATATATTTTTCTCAAATATTAGATTCCATTACCGATTTAGTTTTTTGTAAAAATAAAAATTTCCAAGTGACCTATGTAAACCAAGCATGTGCAGATTTTTATGGAGTATCGAAACAAGAATTAATAGGTATCCAAGATGTTGCTTACAACCAAGAAGAATACACAAAAGCCTACAATTCCGAAGATAGAAAAGTATTCGAAACCGGAGAAACTAGTTACGTAAGAAAAGAACCAAATCTTGGACCTGATGGTATCACAAGAATCCTAGAAACAGTAAAAAATCCGATCCTTGATGCAAGTGGGAACATTAAAGAAATTGTTGGTGTTTCTCGCGATATAACAGAAAAACAAACTCTAGAAGACCGATTACGATTGGTCACGGAGATTACTTCCGATTATATTTACACGGCAAAGATCTTAGATGGAGAAATTATCGCTGAATGGAGCTCCAAAGAACTAAACACAACTTCCGGTTATTCCATCGAAGAAATCGGGAAGTTAGGTGGTTGGTTTCATGTCATTTTAAAAGAAGATCTCCCCATTATTGCTGAACGTATGGCAAAGACTTTGAAAGGAGAAACCGGGGTGATCGAATACCGAATTCGCACAAAGTCAGGAAATATCAAATGGTTACGTGATTACACAAAACCGATTATGAATGCGGAAGGTAAAATCATCTCTATTATTGGAGCCGCCAAAGACATCACCAAAGAGAAAGAAATCGATTTAAAATACCAAATTAGTAGCCATCGATACCAAGCTGCGATGAACTCAGCACTAGAAGCTATTTACTTTCTAGAAACCTCAAAAAATAAAGATGGGGACATCATTGACTTTATTATTTCTGATGTAAACCAAAAAGGAGAAGAACAACTCGGAATGAAAAAAGAAGAATTGTTAGGTAAAGGAATTTGCCAACTTTTTCCTATCAATCGTGAAAATGGATTCTTCGAAGACTATAAAAATGTAGTAGAAACAAAAATTCCTATAGAACGAGAATTTCAAATTCCGGGAAACTATGTGGCACCTGGTTATTATTTTCATCAAGTCATTCCAACTAACGATGGACTTGTGATCCAAACTAGAGACATCTCAGACAGAAAGAGAATGGAGGAACTTCTCCTTCGAACCAATCGTCTAGCTAAAGTCGGAAGTTTTGATTATGACCTCGTTCACAAACAAATCACACTATCGCAAGTGGCAACAGAAATTCTGATAACGACTTCTAAAAACGTTTTTGATGTCGATTTACGATTTTTTGGAACGGAAGAATTTGGCCCAACCCTAAAACAAAAAGAAATTCATTGTATCGAAACGAAAGATACTTTTGATTTGGAATCTCTTGTTCGTACCAGCTCAGGAAATGAGTTTTGGATTCGGATCATTGCTACTCCAAAATTTTTAGAAAATAACTGTGTAGGATTCTATGGAGCCATTCAAAATATTCATAACGAAAAACTCATCCAAGAGTCACTCCTAGATAAAGAGATCTTATTACTCAGTAAAAACAAAGAATTAGAATCTTTAGTTCAAGTTACAAACAAACAAAACGAAAGACTAAAAGAATATACTTATATTACCTCACATAACCTTCGAGCTCCGATTGCAAACCTAATCAGTTTGACATCAATGCTAAAGGAAACCCCATCCAATACAGAACTTATTGGTCTTATCGAATCCTCGTCCTTCCAACTAGATCAAATCATTCGTAACCTCAATGAATTATTGAATATTGAAAGAGATTCGAAGGAACTTCCAAAATCAAAAATTTTAATTAGAGAAAGTATCGAAGCACAAATTCTCCTCTTAACGAATGGGGCGAAACGAGAGATAGAATTCAGAAATCATATTCCCGAAGGTATAGAATTATTGGGGTTTCAAGCCTACTTCGATAGTATCATCAACAACATTCTAACCAATGCGATCAAATATGCTCGAACCGATATGGTATGTAAAATTAATATTTCCTATGTGGAAACAAAGGAAATATTAAAAATTGCCATCCAAGATAATGGCCCAGGCATTGATATTCTTCGACATGGCCACAAACTATTCAAAATGAATTTCCGACTACGCCAAGACATCGAAGGGAAAGGTATGGGATTATTTCTTGCGAAACACCAAATTGAATCCATGAACGGATCAATTGATGTAGAAAGTGAGCTAGGGAATGGATCTACCTTCTATTTAACTTTCCCCAAAAACCTATTTTGACTTTGTTTTGAGTGTAAAGAATTCTTTGGCATCATCATATCCCTGTTTCAAAAGGATCTCAGCCTGGTCCTTTTTGAAATTTAATATACTTCCTAAACCTAACATTTGTTTAGGAGCAATCACCGAGATCTTTGCCTGATTAAATTGAGTTCGTAGACCTAAGAAAAAATTTTCAATCGGTGTGAGTCCTTTCATGACAGACTTTCTATATTCCAATCCTTGTTCTACACTTCTGTAAGAACCAAGAAGATACAATTCAAACAATCGTTCTAAGGCCTCGTCTTTTGTTTCAGGAGCTTCCATCATCGGAGTTCCACCCACCGGAGAAAGCAGGACCACAACAATTTCTGATGCTTCGTGAGTCAGAGCAGGAAGGATAGGAGTATTTGCCATCACCCCACCATCCCAATAAGGTTCTCCATCAATGATCTGCCAAGGGAATACCATGGGAATGGCAGAAGAAGCTAAAATATGTTCGATTTGTAAATTAGGGTTTTCAAAGAACTTCAACTCTGAAGTCAAAATGTTAACGGCAGAGATGATGACTTTTGTTTTGGATTCATTAAGCGTCGTAAAATCTAAATTTTCATGAATGAATTTCTTTAAAGGATAGGTTTCAACGAGTGGATAGTATTTCTTTCGGAAAAGTCCCTTTAACATATTCCATATCGAATAACGCATGATATTTTTTTGATTGAGTTTTAACCACAGGTTCGATAACCTACTTGAATTCATTCCAGAACCAATTGCACAAGCGTTGATAGCGCCAACGGACGTACCACAAATGATATCCGGTTTCCAATGGATCTCTTCTAAATACCGCAAAACACCTGCTTGGTAGGCACCTCTGGCTCCTCCCCCCGATAAGACCAGTGCTCTTTTTTTACCCATACTAATTTCCCCCTGTAAAAATATCTCGACCCGTCACATACCTTTCTTTCCACCATTTTTCGTTTAATGACTGAATGACAACACCGCGGCTGGTGGATGCATGGATAAAATTTCCGTTGTCTAAAAGCATTCCGACATGAGTAATTTTACTAGTGTTTGAAGAAGCAGAAAAAAATACTAAATTTCCCATCTGTTGTTTTTCTCTAGGAACAGACTTCCCAATTTGAGCTTGGTCCCTTGCGGACCTTGGAATCATTCGTTCATTCATTCCAATCTTTGGATCGGTAAGGATTGACTTTGTAAGACCAGAACAATCAACTCCACGTTTAGAATAACCACCATAAAGATAGGGAGTTCCAATCCATTGCCTGCCCACAGGATCAACTAACTTACGTTTTTCTTTTTCTCCACTAACTGAGGATGAAAGAACACTCTGTTCCTCCAAAAAAATTAAGTTAGGATCTAATTTGGGCCTTTCCTTGGTTACCCAATCTCCTTGTTCATTCCAGATAATTTCAGTGCGTCTTTCTGATTTTTCAAAATTCTCTTTAGGTGTTGCAGGTGCCAATAATGAAATGGTATCTGTTTTTACTGTTTCCCAATATTTTTCATCTATCTTCTGAGTTTCGCTAACAAACCAATCGTTAAAAAATTTTACCCGTTTCTCTTCTGTTAGGTTTTGAATTTGTTTTGGTAATATGGATTCCAAATGTTTCAGAGTGGTATTTGGGTTTTCTTCCTTTTTTCGAGAGAGGACAACCAAACGGCCCGCTACAAAAACCGAGGCACCACTCCATTGTTTTGATTTAGCAATCCTTAGAATTTCTGAAACTGTTTCGTCTGGAAGTTTTGAGGAGGTCATTTCCTTAAAGAACTTACCTAAATAGGGAATGTCTTTTTTGTTAGGTTTTGTTGTAATGAAATATGGGATTAATTCTTCAGTTTCTTCCCAAGTAAATCCATAATCAGAAAGGAAAACAAATCGTTCTACTTCTTGTGCAAATTCTTGCGCTGGCATCGACTCAAAAGCAGCCCATACTCGTAAAGATTTTACAATTTCTTTAACACCAGAATCATTTGCACGGTCGCCCAATCTTTTTCGAATTTCATTTCGGATCAGAAGGGATTCTTGTTTATTATACACAGACTCAACTAACGAATCCAAATTTTGTGCAGAAAGGGAATTTCCAACAAGTAATAAGATATAAAAAACTACCAATGGCAAAGAAAACATTCGAAAGACAAACATACTTTGTATGATAGCCGATCGTTTCTATTGTAAAGTAGGATTTGTAAATTTCTCTCGGTTACGTATGATTTTATCAATAGAGGAAACATAACCCAATTCAATCAATCGTTCATAGGCAAACCAATCCAGAAGACCAAAGTTATTTGTAGGAATTTGTAAAAACAAATCTGATATTTTCTCTGTTTGGCGAATACGATCTCTACTGGACGCAAGGATGGAGCGAATAATGATATCGCCAATAGGTGGAAACTTTGGCCTTAGGATTTCATTAAAATTAATTAGGTTAGTAATTTGGGTTAAAGGATTTGTCATCACCCCTGGATTGGATTTGTCAAAATAACTAGAAAGCTCTTTGTCTTGGTCAGGATAAATGTCACCGAAGACATCCACTGAGATTACTTTTCCGACACCCCGTTCTTTTAATGTAATCCCAGGAACATTGTCTAAAACTCCCCCATCCACATAAACCACTCCATCGTCTATAAAAGGTGGAACTACACCTGGGATTGAAGTACTGGCTCGAATGGCTTTCCACAAATCCCCTCTATCATGAACGTGAATTTCTGAATGAGATAAATCCGTTGAAATCGCAAAGTAAGGAATCCATAAGTCTTCGATTTGTATTGACCCAAAAAATTGACGAATGGCCTCTGTATATTTTTTCCCAGTGGTCAGCGACAAAACAGGAACAGTATATTCGTTTAACAGATCTTTTGTTACCCATAAGGCTTTTGCCTTCTCTTTACTCCCTTTACTTGTTTCACCCATAGCAATGAGGGCTGCAAATATAGATCCAGCGCTAGTACCAGAAACCATATCAATGGGGATTTTGTTTTCTTCTAAAGCAGAGAGGACTCCTAAATGTGCAAAACCTTTCGCACCACCGCCGCCGAGCGCAAGGCCTATCGATTTTCCAAGTAGACCGCGTCCCAACCTTTCCCAAGTGTCAAGCCTATCAAAATGAACATGAAAATGCCGGCTGAATTTTCTCTTTTGTAAATGCCTAATGGTTCCCGGAACTACTTCAACTGGATTTGGTTGGACAAGAACCAAAATTTGGGTTCTATTCTTAAATTGTTTTTGATCCATAAGAGTTTCTAAATGAATACAATTTGGATCTTCATTCGCATCTTTTATGAATAAAATAGAATCTGACTGGCGCAAAGCCCTTTCCATCCAAGACGTAACAGTCTTTCCATCTTCTAATATATAAAATACATAATCAAATTCTGCCTCTAGTTGAGAAAAGAAACGAATGATCCAAGGTTCCCTTTCCACTTCATCTAACGATTGCAATTCGCTCGTTCTTTCGAGAAACATCTTTTCATCAACAACACAAAAAGAACCATACCGAAGAAAAACTAAGCCAATTTTATGAATAATTTCATCAAGTGATTCTTTAGAAAGGGAACTAAGAAGAGAAAAAGTTTTGGAAACAGGAATAAATCCCTTGTTATCTGTTTTTGCATGTGCCAAACGCTCTGCAATGATTTTGGTGATTTGTAAAAGACTATCTGGGTATTTAAGAAGAATGGATAGAGCCACTTCTCTTGGAACTCTAATGAGCTCGGAGTCGCGGATTGCCTTAACTGTTGCGGATCGTTTTTCTCCGGTAAATAAACTAAGTTCACCTATGATATCAAGCCGCTTAAATTCTCCAACATCAAGGACAGCGCCATCAGAATTTCTTTTTTCATACCGAAGTTTTCCTGCTGCAAGAATATATAAATCACTTCCCTCTGAGTTTTCCTCAAATAGAACCTCGCCCCCTGCTAAAAATTCCCGAACGGTATTTTCTTTCATTTCACGAAGAACGGTATGCGGTAAATTTTTAAAAAGGTCGGCCAAAGTAAGATACAATGCCAGAGCAGGATGTTTCGATATTCGAATTCGTTTCACTTATTTGGTTTTATGAAATAGATTGAAAATGACAACCTCCTTTTCTTTTTTTAATACTCAGGAATCGAAGGACGTAAGTGATATAATAATCGGCCAAACAAAAGAGTTCTCGCCAAACGGATGGGATCCTAAACATTGGAAGCGGAACTAAAAAGGATGATTGCAAGTTTACGTGGAAAATTGATTCAACTAGAAATGGACCATCTTGTCATTGATGTGGCGGGTGTCGGTTATGAAGTGCATATTCCCTTTCCTTTGCATTTAGAATGCAAAGACAAAATGAAAGAAGAGATTTTTCTACATATCTTTCATTCCATCACAGACAGAGGCGAACGCCTCTTTGGATTTTCAACAAGAAAAGATAGAGAACTTTTCCAACTCATAAAATCTTTACATGGAATTGGAGAACTCACTGCACTCAAAATCCTATCCTTTTTCCATGCAGATGATTTATACAAAATTGCAAAAGAAGATGACCGCAAAACTTTGGAAAAAATTCCCAAAGTCAAAGGAAAAACATCCGAAAAAATCCTTTTTGAAATCAAACAAAACTTAAAAAAATTGGAAATGTTTCTAAATGATGAATCGACCAAAACAGATTCAGGAGATAAAGAAAGTGATTTGGCAACCCTTGCCCTCATCCAATTAGGTTTTGATGAAAGAACTGCCACCAAACAAGTAGCAGATGCAAAAAAACTAAACCCTGGTTACACGGCTTCTGAAATCGTAAAACAGGTGATTACGGGAAATTAAGTTGCTCAAAACATTCGAAGGAGATACCACTTCCCCTCTGCCTTGATAAAACTAGGATTGATCAAATATCTTTCTAATTTTGGATTTTCTGCAAACCGAAACTTAACTTCTATTTCTTCGCTAGAGCCAACATAAAGATCGACCGCTACTTCTTTTGCTGAAAGGAAAACATCACGAACGGTAAGATTGCCGACGCTACCCTTCTTCTTATCCAATTTTTTAGAGTCAAAATAGTAGACTTGAAAGTATCCGTAGGGATCTGAGAGGTCTTGTTCTACTTCTCTATAAGTCCAATACCCTTTAGCATCTACATACAAACCTTTTTCTGGATGAATGAGAGAGGGAAGGTGCAAAAAGGAGCCTGCACAAAGGTCTCCAAGTAACACTTTGATAACACTCAAGAGATAAGTCTGGTCAAATTTAGAAAGGGCAGTTCCATAAACAGTTCCAATTGATAAAGGGATAGGACATCCTATTTCTTTGGCATTTTTTTCGGAAAGAGAAATCCCGTCTGCGGAATGCACTTCCTTTTGGACGAGTTGACAACTAAAACTAAAAGAGAAACAAATAATAAAAAACGAGAGAAGTTTGAGTTGCAGGTGCATTACATTGTTTTGTTGAGTAAATCCTCAAACAAATCCCCACTATACATCTCAAGAGCTCCATTACTGGCAGCGATGATTTTTTTTCCACCTTCAGTCACATCAAAATTACCAATGACATAACCCCTAGTGGCACCCAACTCTTCCATTTGGTTTGTCATGTCTCGTAAAAATACATCCGATACTTTGGCATCCTTCCATTTGCGAACACGAAAGAGCGCTCGTTTATTGACATCTTCTTTAGAAGATGCTAGTAAATTCACACCGTCCCCTTCTGGATTGGATATTTCTTTAGTCACTCGGTAGCCCATACTCATCACCATTCGAGTGGCTTGGTTTTTAAAATTGGTTCCAGGAAGACTAATGAACTTTTCGAATTTATCCAAACCTAACATATCTAATTTTGAAGTTAGTTTCTTTCCACCGTCATCGACCATACCTTTGATATTAAATGGTTTGGAAGAACGCATCCCACTCAATTCAAAGTATCTAGAGTTTGGGAATAAATTGACAGACAGTAAATTTAATTCTCGCGTTAGATCATATTCATGGGTTAAAGATTCTACAGTTCCTGTTCCCCGTTCCAATCGGTATTTTAAATTAGCGAGGGCTACCACATCGGGATCATCTAATCTCTCTGCTTCGGCTTCAATCAAATATTCAGAAGCATCATCCAAACGGCCCATATAAACTGTAATCATTGCAAAGTGAATGCTACATTCAACGATTTCGCTTGGCCAAACGTTCAGCCTTGCCATCTCCAAACACAACCTTCCATATTTTAAGGCTTCTGGAAAATTTTGCATCAGGATCGCTTCTGTCATTAAAAATTGAAAGAGAGTGAAACGAACAAATTCATCTTCTATCTGTTCGCTGATTGCCACTGCTGTTTTGACGGCATCTTTGTGTTTGTTTTCACGAGACAAAGAGAGAGCGTATAAAAATCCAGAAACGGGAGACTTTTCTAATTTGTATGCTTTTTCGAAATATTCTCTTTCTTTCCCCCCACCCGTCACACCAGAGATTACCCCACGAGCGATAAAGTAGGAAGAGAGGTTGATTTTTTCTTCTGGGATCCGAGAGAAAAAGTGTTCTGCGATTTTGAATTCTTTTTGTCCGAGAGCCATAAATCCCAAACGAAGGCAGGCGATGGGATTGGACCTGTCAGCTTGGAGGGTATCCAAATAATGGAAGAAGGCTTCCTCAAAAAAATCCTTGTTATAGTAAATATCTGCAATGCGATTAGAAACCGTCACAGAATCGATTTCCTTCGTATACCGATTGTTTTTTTTAATGATTTCTAGGTGTTTGGCTTCGTTTAGGGGGTCATTTTCCATGGCGTAGATCTTTGCCATGACATAGTGCCCATAGGGATTTTGGTGGTCTTCTTCGAGTTTTTCACGAACCAGCGCCCTAGCATCTAAAAAGTTCCCCAGAGTGGCGAGGCTTAGCGCCTTAGCATAACTATCCCGTCTCTGCCCGACAATGAAGGTCAAGAGAAACCCGAGCATAATGACTGCTGCTCCCACAAAGATAAAAAATGCCAAATTCGATTACTTCCTATTTTCCTATTTTAGTTGGTAAAAAAGAGTCTTACGTCAATTCTGTCCTGGAAGTGATACAACTCACCTACATTTCATTCGCTCTTCGCCTTCTCTTTCGGGATCGACTCTATTCGGTGGCCTATGGCCTCGTCGGAGCCCTGGTTTTTACATTCTTCTTACTCGCCATAAGGATTCACTTCCATTTGTATTCGGGAGTGTCCCTTACTAGTATCGTTTCCTTTGACCAATCTCCTCAGATTCTTTTTTATTCTACAAGCCTTGCCCTGATGGCTCTCTTTTTCTTCCATTGCCTTCACGGCCTCGGAGACATTGGTGTCATGATGGCCATTGGTGGAAATAGACTCGGGTGTATTTGGTTACACTCCTTGTCCTTATTTTTCCTATTTCTTCCCAGTTTCCTATTGGCCATCATGATCAATATAGGAAACCTAAATCCACCCGCAGACTTTGGCTTTGTCCAAGAACTGAAATCCATTTTCACTTGCCTAGTTCTCTTTATCGCCCTTGGACTTTCCGTATCCGTTCCCACAATTGGAATCAGTTCTTACATAGATCCCTACAAATCGATTCGGAGACAAAAATAATGTTACTCCGTGTCCACAACCTCACCAAACGATTTGGAAAAGACGAAGCAGTAAGTTCTGTCAGCTTCGATGTGAACCAAGGGGATTATGTTGCCATCATCGGACCATCGGGTTCCGGCAAAACCACTTTACTTTCCATGCTCACAGGAATGCTCTCTCCTACTGAGGGGGATATACTCTATGACCAAACCAAACTCTCGCAAATTTCCAAACAAGAACTAGCGGAAATTCGGGCACGCGACCTAGGCCTTGTTTTTCAGTTTTCGGAACTTGTGGGAAACCTTACCATCAAAGAAAATATTCTTTTGCCAGCCCTATTCACTCGTAAGTTTTCCAATGATGACTATATTCGTAAATGCGATTATTTGATCGAACATTTAAAGTTAGGTGACATACAGGATTCGTTACCAAGAACTCTATCGGGGGGACAAATCCAAAAAGCGGCCATCGCACGTTCCCTCATCAACGATCCGGCCATTCTTTTCGCGGACGAACCGTCCGGAGACTTAGACCCCGAAAATAGTTATCTAGTCCAACTCCTACTCAACGAATACAACAAACGAAACCATTCCATCATCCTTGTCACACATGATATGAAACTTGCGTTCGATGCCCAAACCGTTTACGAAATGAAAAACGGAAAATTCGACCAAGTCATCAAGGGAGAATGAGTTTTGCGTAGGGCCATCGGAGTGGATATCGGTGGAGGGAGCATCCGTGCCAGTTTATTCGATGAAAGCGGAAAAGAACTCGAATCCTTTGTTTCTCCCACACCCGAACACTTAGACAACGATAGTTTTATAAAGATTTTAAAGGATACCATCAGACCCCTAGTAAAAGATGGATTCGGAATTGGGGTGGGATCTCCTGGCCCTTTGGACAACGAAAGAGGGGTGATGATTGCAAGTGCCAATATGCAAGGACTAAAGAACCTTCCCATCAAAGAAGAGTTGGTACAAGAATTTTCCCTTCCTGTTTGGTATGAAAATGATGCCAATTGTGCTGCCTTAGGGGAAGCCTATTTCGGTTTTTATCAAGATACAGAATCACAACTAATCCTTACACTTGGAACAGGTGTGGGTGGTGGTTTTGTGGATCGAGGTGTTTTGTATACCGGATATCTCGGCAACGGAATTGAAATCGGACACACAACTTCAGTGATTGGCGGCGCCCTATGTGGATGCGGGGTTCGTGGTTGTGTAGAAAGTTATTTTTCGACTCGAGGGTTTCTTGGTCGTTATCAGGAGAAAGCAAACCGGAGACTGAATCATGCGGAAGAATTTTTCCATTTGGTGAGAGAAAAAGATCCACTTGCCATAGAAGTTCTAAATTTTGGAACTTTGGCATTAGCCCATGCAGTTAGGGGAGCCGTCCACATACTCAATCCAGAAGCTGTTGTGTTTGTTGGTGGAATCACAAAATCTTATGACTTATTTGGTGAAAGTTTGGAAGCAGAAATCAGGTCCACCATATTCCCTGTATTAAATGATAGATTAAAAATTGGTCCTGGAATGAGTCTCTCAGGTGCCTTAGGTGCTGCATCTCTTGTATTTTCTAAGGAGAAAGTATAGTATGGAAAATTGTCTTTTCTGTAAAATAGCGAGTGGAGAAATCCAAAGTAAAAAAGAGTATGAATCAGAAAACATATTAGTTTTTCATGATATTACTCCCCAAGCACCCTTCCATGTCCTGATCATTCCGAAAGTCCATATTTCCAGTATGAATCAAATTGGAGATTTGGATCCAAAGATACTCACAGAGATATTCCAAATCATTCCAAAAATTGCAGAAAAGTATGAAATAGCAGAAAAAGGATACCGATTAGTAAACAATTGTGGAAGTTTTGGCGGACAAACAGTAAACCACATCCACTTTCACCTGCTAGGTGGTCGTCATCTAAATTGGCCACCGGGTTAACAAGGACAGTATGAGAAAATTAATATTCGGCATTTTCGTTTCAGGTATTGCGATTTATTTCCTATCGAAAAACTTTGATCTTACAGAATTTGAACGTTTAGAAGGAAAAATCAATTGGTGGATTTTCCCCCTGCTTTTCCTTTCCAACCTTTGGGCATTTGTGCCTTTTTCTATTCGTTGGTATTATCTATTAGAGAAAAAAATTAGTTTCGCCCAATCCTTTACAACTTCGATCATAGGAGTGGGTCTGAATATGGTACTTCCAGCAAGGGGGGGTGACTTAGTTCGTCTCATTATGAACAAAAGAGACACAGAACTCCCACTCACCCACCTTTTCAGTCGAATATTTTTGGAAAAGGTAATGGATTTGGGTTCTGTAGTCATCATTGGTGCTACTGCACTTTTTTATATGGGCCTTGGACAATCCAAAAACTTAAGCCTCCTGCTTATCTCTACACTTGTGATTTTGGGTATGATCGTTGGACTTGTCTTAGTCCGTTATTTTTTAGAGCCTCTTCGTTCGATGGCAAAAAAAACATTCAGCATTATCGGTAAACATGGATTATACGAAGAAAGGTTAGACCACCATTTAATTGAATTTTCTTCTTTTCTAAAAGGTGACAAATTACTAAAACCTGTCCTATATTCGATCCCTACCTGGATTTTGGGTTATGCGATCTCTTATTACCTTGCAGGACTATTGATTGGGATGCCAATTCAGTTTCCAGAAGCACTTTTATTT
Organism: Leptospira sp. WS4.C2; assembly: GCF_040833985.1. Taxonomy (NCBI): domain Bacteria; kingdom Pseudomonadati; phylum Spirochaetota; class Leptospiria; order Leptospirales; family Leptospiraceae; genus Leptospira; species Leptospira mgodei. Next base: position 1,559,586 of record NZ_CP162139.1, on the reverse strand, counting down.
ATGTTTTTAGGAGGGATGGGAGTTGCAATCCCTTCTGCTCCTTCAGGTATCGGAGTTTTTCATGCAGCGATTATATCAGGATTCATCATCGTAGGAAGAGACCCAGGCGAAGGGTTAGTTTATGCCACAGTGGTTCACCTAACACAATTTATTATCACAACCAGTTTAGCCCTCGTTGCTTATTTATTTTGGCGATTGACTCACGAAAAAAAAACAAAACTATAATCTCATTAGTTTTTTCATGACTGTCGTTATCGGAACTTGACCTATATCTTCAAGTAAAGACAATCCATCTGAATTCCCATCAGTCGATTGCCTTTACTTATTCTATTTAACTTAGAGCTTTAATGACATCATCTGGAGCTTGGACAAGTTCCACAAGAACTCCTTCGCTACAAAGTGGAAATTCCTCATTGCCTTTCGGATGAATAAAACAGACGTTATATCCTGCTGCACCTTTCCGAATGCCACCTGGAGTAAAACGAACTCCTTGTTTGGTGAGATATTCAACACAATCTTCTAATTTATCAATCCAAAGTCCGATATGATTGAGTTTTGGATCATGAACTTTGGGGCTTTTGTTTGGATCGATCGGTTGCATTAAATCAATTTCTACTTTGAAAGGTCCGTTCCCCATGGACAAGATGTCCTCATCCACGTTTTCTTTTTCACTTCGATAATCAGAAACTTTTGTGAGACCCATAACCTCTACCCAAAACTTGGATAACTTTTCTTTCGACTCACCACCGATGGCAACTTGTTGGATACCTAAAACTTTGAAAGGACGAATTCCTGACATTTATCTACCTCGTTTTTTTATCAAAAAAATAATTTCTACCTCACCACAATCTCACAAAGACCTTCTCGAGAAAATTATTTTTCTCTTTGGTTTTAGTATTTCGGGCGAGTCCCCAATTCCTTTCCTTAAGGATAGATTGTTTTTTGTCTCAACCTTTAATTCCCTTCAGGGGAACGGGCTACTCTGGGGTGCGCGTTCGCTTCCGTCCTTCGGACCTTTCGCCCGTCGTATCCCTCTCGCAAAAAATTAAGAACTCACATTCGCAAAACTACCATCCCAGTTTTTATCGGGAGGGTTCCTCAGAAATTCTTGGCACCTATCTCGATAGAATTCACTGAGTGGATCCTTTTTGATGCGATCAAATTCAAAAATAGCTTTATCAAAATCTCTTTGTTTGTAAAACTCAAGTGCGTTTTCAAAATCATATTTCCGCTGAAGTTTCAAACTCTTTTCTTCTTCATTAAAGAAACACATCACTTCATAAATTTTTATACTATTGGCTTTTCCTTTAACAATAACAGTATCAACTTCTCTTGCCAAAATTAGATTTTGTGAAATTTCTTTCTGCAATTCAGCGTAAGTTGCACTAGAAATTAAAATAGGACATTTATAGATTTTTGTTAGGCTTTCGATTCGTGAAGAGAGATTGACATTGTCACCAATCACTGTATAGTCGATACGTTTTTCAGATCCTATATTTCCTGCGACCACCTCCCCCGTGTGAATTCCAATACCGATTTCAATGGGTTCATTTAACTCAGAATGACTTACATTAAAAGATTTCATAGCCTCTTGCATGATGATTGCAGTTTTTACGGCCCGGATTGCATCATCGCCTTTCTGGATGGGCGCTCCAAAAACGGTCATTATGGCATCTCCGATAAATTTATCAATGGTTCCTTGGAAACGAAAGATAATCTCAGTCATCACAGATAAATAGGCATTCAAAATAGAAACCACCGAATTTGCATCTAAACGCTCCGAAATCGTTGTAAAGGAACGAATATCAGAGAATAGGATGGTTACCTTTCTCATCTCTCCACCAGGTTCAATGTTTGCATTTTTTTTATACAACTCATCCACTAGTTGAGGAGAAAGGTATCTTTCCATCATTCTTTTTGTGTTCGCTTCCTCCATCATCTTTCGGCTAGCAGAGGTAATGGAATATCCAATCAGTAACATCAATATTAGATTCAAATGCATGGGAATTAGGTTTTCAGCATCCCCATTATTATAATATGTAGTCACTCCAAGAAACAAAGAAATAGAAAGAATGGATGAATATATGGCACCTGATTTAGAGTAACGCAATAGATTTAACAAAAAAGGAAATATCGAAGCAACGTATACCACCCAATAAATCAATTGGCCACCTTTTGGAACAGTCGGTTCAAAAACCAACATGACTGCAATGATAGAGTAATCAAATGTAATGGCAAAAAACTTAATGGAATCATGATAGATTTTATTCATTAGTAAGATAACAATGGTTCCAGAAACCAAAAATACAAAACAATCCAATAGGATAGTGCGTAATGCAGGCCTTATTTCAGTATACTCGATATAACCAAAGTACGCAAAAGTATCAATGACCAAATAGAACGAAAAAATCCCTAACCTGACAATCGCTACAGCTCTTTCATTTTTAAAGGCGCGTTCCCGCAAAATATTGTCAATGAGTGAGTTTTTCATAAATTATTTTTTACAGTTTCTTGATCCCCACTCAAGCAAAAAAATGATAGATTTGGATTTGAAAAATCATCTAAAATAGAAAGTATGGACGAGAACCAAAAACTAAAATTCATCAAAACCAATTTTTGGAAAAAAGTCAAAGAAACAGGAAAGAAAATTCCCTTCTTAAAAGATGTAATTGCGATGTATTATTGTTTGATGGATGAAAACACATCCATCACTGCAAAAGCATCGATTGCCTTGGCATTACTCTATTTTATTTCTCCCGTGGATGTTATTCCGGATGTGATTTTGGCACTCGGGTTTACAGATGATGCGGGTGTGATTGCCACAACCCTACTCCTCATCAAGTCACAACTAAAACCAGAACATTATTTGAAGGCAAACGAATCCCTTAACGATAGAATTTAAAAAGAGGTAAAGTTTCTTTTAAATTTACCTTAGCTTTTTTTAAAATATAAATGGGAACATCGGTTTCCATCGTATATCTTCTAGAATACTTTCCGATAAGTGCTTTTTCTTCAAAATAGGATTCCAAAATTTTAACTGTTTCCTCCCCGGTAACTACCAAATGTTTTGGATTTTCTTTTAGTTCATCCAACCAAAGAAAATAATTATTATGCCCACTCACTACAGGAATTTGAATTTTATAAAATTCTAAACTTCCGGCTTGGCCATAAAAATTCCCAACGATTGCAGTTTCTTTGATTACGGAAGGAGATAGGCCATTTACAGAAGATTGCACTTGTTTATAAAATTCATCCCAATCCAAACGATCGGCAAACCACTGCGGAAGTAAGGTTCGGTTTCCCGCTTCAATTTTAGGGACAATTCCCAAAACATTTACGTAATTCGAGAGAAGAGATAAAGGAAGGATGGGCATTCCAATAGGAGCCAAAATAAGTCCTACTATGAGAGTAAAACCGAGTAATATTTTTTTCAAGAGGTCTGAAATTAAAAAAGCGCTTCCCCCTGCAAAAAGTACAGGATAAAAAGAAGCAATCCGGTCAGGTCTGGAAGATTTGGTATACAAAAACAAACCTAACATCAATAAGTAGGCTATACCTAAATAACGATATTCCTTATTCTTGAGATAAAAATAAACACCGAGGATCCAAAGAGGTAACGTAGCGGGATTCATAGAAAGAATCTGATCGAAAATAATTTGAAATATACTTAAATCGATATTTTTCATCAAATATGCGTTTGTATAAAACTCCAAAGAAGGAAATTCATTTTGATATTGCCAATAAAGATTGGGAAAAACTAATAGCAGCGCAACAGTCACACCCAAATAGAAAAACTTGTTTTGGTAAATATTTTTAAATTGAAACCAAACATACGGAATCATGATTGCAAAAACATAAACCATATACGTATGTTTATTCATTACACCAAGGCCAATCACAACACCAATACTCAGCCAGTGGTATGGTATTTCTTTTAGATAAATACTTAGACAGACAAGTAATAAAACAAAAAAAACTTCAATTGCGTTCATTGAATAAAAACCAAAGATCACCTGTAAAACAGGGACAGTCATAGTTGCAAGAGAAGCTAAGACGATTGATAATTTGCTGCGACTGAAATGTCTCGTTAGATTTCCTACAAGAAAAACAGAAAGGCCGGCAAGGGAAGCTGGAACAAATCTTAGGAGAACAATGGAATTCCCATCAATTCCCAAAATCCTTAAGAGAAAAATAGAAAACGGCGGTTGGTCTACATAACCCCATGCCAACCGTTTGGAACAAGCCAGATAATAATACTCGTCTACGAAGATTCCATATCCACCTGTGAAATTGATAGCGGTTAGGATAAAAAAGTATAGAAGGCCGAAGATGATGGGTAATGACATCCCACCGATTTAGTCTGAAAGTCAAAGGATTGTCATCTAAAAAGTATTCAAATATTCATTCGTTCAAAAAAAAATCACCAGAAAACTATCAAAAGTTTTCTGGTTTTTCGAACACCATCATCGGTTTCTCTTAAAATGAAACTGGAGACTCCCTTCCGATTTTATCCTCTTCTCAAAATTTTAGAAAAAGATATCTTCGAAAAGAGATGTTTAAAATCTTCTTTGATTCTGTACAACACAGGAACAAACACCAAAGTAACTCCGGTGGCAAAGAACAATCCCCAACCAAAGGCAAGCGATAGCGGCTGTACAAATGGATCTAAAGTTGGAATTCCATACGCACTGGGAACAAGACCAATCACCGTACTGATTGTCGTTAAAAAGATGGGACGCAAACGGATTGCTCCACCATTAATGATGGCGTCTTCTATAGACATTCCTTGCATCCGTAGTTCTTCAATAAAAGTAATAAGAATCAATGTGTTCGCAACAATAGAACCACTCAGAGCCACAATCGCAAGCGTACTCATAAAACTGAGTGGCATTCCATGTGTCATTAGCGCAAAAAGTACACCAACAATTCCAAAAGGAATGGATCCAATGATCACAGTTGTTGTTCCCACCGAATTAAAAAATACGATAAAAATTCCAAAGATCACAGCCACTGCAAGTAACATCGAGATTCCCAAATCGCGAAAGGACTTTCCAGCATCTTCTTGTTCTCCACCGAAGATCACCGAATAGGCATTTGCTGCATATTTATCAACATTCACAAGATTCTTCAATTGTCGGTTCACGTAGAGAGATGTTGTTTTATCAGTATCAACAGAGGCCTCGAGCCGCACAACACGCTGAAGGTCTTGGCGGTTGATCATAGAATAATCACGATCCTTTTGAAAGTACGCGACCTGATTCAAAGGGATGAGCCTTCGATTTCTGTTCTCTACTTTTACTAAATTCAAACTAGATACGGAATGTCTTTCTGCTTCAGGAAAACGAACCAGGATGTTGATTTTATCTTCCCCTTTACTAATGGTTGAGGCGACTTCTCCGTTAAAGGCAGTACGAACCGAACGAGCAATATCTCGGGCACTTACATCAGTTCGTCCAGCAATTTCATCTTTTACAAAAAATCTATATTCTTCTTTACCAAGTTCCAAATCAATACGAATGTCGGAAACTCCATCCATTTGTTTTAATTCTTTGATATAAAGATCTGCAATCTCTTGAATGACTCCGAAGTCAGCACCACGAATCTCCAAACTCACCGGTTTTCCCACTGGTGGTCCTTTGATTTTGGCATTCACATCATAAATCATTTCTTTAGGAAAAATTCCCGAAACTTTATTCTGTTCAATGTATTCCCTAATTTTTTTCACAAGGGCTCTTGCATCTTCCCATTCTTTTCTATCCGCTGCCGTAACTAACTTCATAGTTAGGTGGGATCGATGCACCTCTTGCCCTGGTTTTGGATCGGTAATGGGATTTTCATGAATTCCGATCCGACTACGTAAGTGCACAAAATCTTTTCCTGCCATTTTAGAGACGACAGGTTCCATTTTTTCAATAATTTCAAGGTTCTTCTGGAGGGTGGTTCCAATAGGCATCCAAACCTTGATTTCTATATCTTCTTCACTACCGGAAGGGAACATTACAAAAGGTAAAAACCTTCCTGCAAGAAATAAGGTAAAGAAAAAGATAAACGTAAAAATTGATAAAACAAATATCCTATGTTTTAAGGCAAATGTCATGGTTCGTTTGTAACCAGAAATGATATATCCAAAAGCTCCTTCTTTTTCTTCGATGGATTCGTTCTTTTTGATTTTACCTTGGTATGTTTTTGGTAAAAATTTATTTAACCAGTTCGGCAAAAAAACAAGGGCAAACAAAAGAGAACTAGCAAGTGTTACTAAAACCACTGCTGGAATTCCTAAAATAAATTTTCCAATCACTCCACTCATAAACAGAAGTGGAAAAAAGGCAGCGGAAATCACAAGGAAGGAAACAAGGAGGGGGACTAAAACATCTTTAAAAGTTTGTAAGATGGCATCTCGCCTCTCCATCCCTTCTTGCATCAATCGATAGGTATTTTCAGCCACAACGATAGAGTTATCCACCATCATACCAAGAACCATAACCATTCCGAAAATAGTAATTGTATTGATGGTAAACCCAAATTGTTTCAAAAAGATAAAGGATATAAGAAAGATGAATATGATAGCAACGCTAATCATAATACTCAGTCTCATACCCAAAATAAAGATAAGTGAAAGTAATACTAAAACAAGTCCCGTTTCAAAATTTAAAATTAAATCGCCGAGTTGCCGGCGAACATCTCGACTTTTGTCATCATAAATTTTTGTCTCCACATCTGGGAAGTTTCCTTCCAAAGAAGAAACCAGAGATTTTACTGTATCAGCAGTAGTAATGATATCCGCCTGGTCCGTTTTCCAAACTCTTAGGATAATACTATTTTTCCCATTTAACTTTTCATAGGTTTTTTCTTCTTCAAATCCATCGACAACTTTAGCAATGTCTTTTAAAACAGTAGCAAACCCAAATTCATTTCCTAGAATAGGGACTGAAAGCATATCTTTTGCTTCTTCAAAATCTCCCCTTGTTCGGAGAAGGTATTCCGTTCCATTTACCTTTAACCTTCCCGAAGGTGTATTGATGTTACGAGAACCTAAAGCGTTTAAAACTGTATTTAAACCAACTTCCTTAGCGTTTAATGCATGAGGATTGACTTCTACGAGAAACTCACGATTTCTATATCCTATTTTTTCGATTTCTGCAATTTCTTTGATTTGGAAAAATCGATCTTCAAAAGTTTTGGCAGTTTCACGTAACTTCCGATAGTCGCCAATTGAATCTTTTGAGTCTTCTTTTAAGGAAAGAGCAAGACTAATTACCTCTTGTTTTTCTGTGGTAATTTCCCTTACTTTAGGTTTCTGAGCATTGTCAGGAAGCCGAACGGAATCAACTGCGTCTTTAATATCATCCAATACTTTCTTTGTATTTTTGGTTCCTTCGACAATGAAGACCATGATTACACTGACGTTTTCTAAGTTATAACTTCGAATTTTATCAATCTTGGCGACTGCTCTTAATTTTTTTTCAATGGGGATAGCAACAAGCCTTTCAATCTCTTCTGGAGTGGCTCCGGGAAGTGGGGCTTCAATGACAATTTTGTCAAGTGCTACATTCGGGAATGCTTCCCTATGCATAGAAAGTAACCGAGAAAGCCCAATCAAAACGAATAGGACTAAAATGAATTGAATGATAAGTGTTTTATCGGTAATGAATTTTGCAATATTCTGCATTCGTTACTTCCTAAAAATGAATCTAAAAACAAAAATGTTGACTAACTGGTCAGTTTTTCTTCGCTCATGGGAATGACAACAGATTTTGTTTCGGAAATAAGATTTTCCGAAGAATGAACACCGACTTCCTTGGTCTTACGAGAAGAACTTGACTAAAGACTCTGAACTATCAGGCATTTTGTTTATTTCTCGGGCGGACTTTAAGCAAAATACCAAGAAATATCCATGTTTGGAAAAGGGGTACTAAATTGACTGGGTGAAAAAATCTATGATTGATTTAGCCATTTCAAAAGTGTTTGTTTCAAATTTTCTTTTTGAACTGGTTTGCTAATGTAATCATTCATTCCAAACCCCAAACATTTTTCTTTTTCTCCGGCTATAATCCCTGCAGTCACTGCGATGATAGGCAAAGTTTTGCCTTGGGGGAGTTTTCTGATTTCCTTTGTCGCATCATACCCATTCATCACAGGCATTTGGATATCCATCAGTATAAGAGTTGGTGTTTCTTCTTGAAAGACACGAATTGCCTCTTCTCCGTTCTGAGCTTCTAAAATTTTCACCTCAGGAAGAATACGTTTAATGAAATTTTTCATAAGGCCTAAGTTTACTGGATTATCTTCTACAACTAAAATTTTGGATGTATCATTGATAGATGATTGATTTCTAGTCCCAATGATCATATCTTTTGTTTCCAAGTTTGCCGTTTGCAATTTTGGATCAAATTCGGGAATCCTCAATTGAATATCAAAATAAAATTCACTTCCTAGGTTTAATTCACTTTTTAATTGTAAATCAGATTTCATTAGAGCAAGTAACTGTTTACAGATGGCCAAACCAAGGCCAGTCCCACCAAACCTTCGTGTTGTGGAAAAATCTTCCTGAGTAAATGAATCAAATATCTTTTCCTGACTGTCTTTAGCGATTCCAATTCCAGTATCTATCACAGATATTCTTAGTTTTACTGAATTTGTTTCTGGCGCATCCAAACGTTTCACATTACATTCAACAAAACCTGCTTCTGTAAATTTGATCGCATTTCCAATTAAATTCAAGATTATTTGCCTCAAACGATTAGAATCAAACATGAGAAGTGGAGGAATGTTTTCATCGATATGAAATTTAATATCCAGTCCCTTGATGATAGCCTGGATATTCATGATTTTAATTGCTTCCAAAACCAATTTTTTTAGATTGTATGCTTCTTCTGCCAATTGTAACTTTCCGGCTTCAGCCTTTGAAAAGTCCAAGATATCATTGACAATATTTAACAAAGCATGAGCAGACTGTTTGACTATTTGCGCATATTCATTGTAAGATGAGTTTTCTAAAGTTTCTGCAAGTAAATCTGAATAACCTATGATTCCATTTAGTGGAGTTCGGATTTCATGACTCATATTTGCTAAAAATTCGGATTTGGCACTATAAGCCTTTTCTGCAAATTCTTTAGCAACCTTCAATTCTAACTTGGTTTCATAAGCTTCTGTAATGTCACGAGTAAACATTAGAATCCCACCAATCCCTCCACCAAGTTGACTCCACGGGCGTATTTCCCATTGGATTACTTGGTCTTTTTCCCAACCTGGAGGTCTCCAAACATCTTCATCTCGTTTTAGTACCTCTCCACGTAACCCCCGTGAGTGGATTTCTTTCCATTCCTTGCTAATATTTGGGAAAACTTCATAATGGCTTTTTCCGATGATTTCTTCTTTAGTTAGGGGAATTTTATAATCTTCAATCCAACGTTGACTAAGAGCTACATAACGCATCTCTTGATCTAACATGGCGACGGCTGCTGGTGCATGTTCCACAAAAGACCATAAAATGGATGTTTGTGCAGCGAGTGCCATTTCCCATTTTTTGCGTTCATTGATGTCTTGGATGATTCCGTAAATCTTTACAATTTTTCCATTCTCATACTCTGCACGACCAATGGTTCGAACCCATGTTTGGTTTCCTTTGGCCGTTACCATCTCTAACTCTAAATCGTATTCTTTTCCCTCTGCTAACAATAATGATACAGCATTTGATATCTTTCGTTTGCTTTCTTCAGCTTGAAAAAATTGAATCCCACCTTCCACACTCGGGATATAATCATCCTCTACTTCGTGAATGTTCTTAGTTACGTTAGTCCAACTAGCTTTATTGGATCTTAAATCCAAATCCCATCCACCAATTTTAGCAAGGCCAGCCACTTGGTCGAGTAACCGAGAGATGTTTTGTAATTCCATCTCCGCTTGTAATGACTCTGAGATGTCTAAAATTTGAGAGAGGTAATAAATTGGATTTCCAGAATGATCCCGGATGATTGATTTGTTTAACACTGCCCAAATCAATCGTTTGTCTTTCGTAATATAACGTTTTTTGATTTGGAAACTTTGGATCGATCCTCGATTGAGTTTTTCCAAAAAAGAAAGTTCTAACTCCAAATCTTCAGGATGTGTGATATCCGAAATGGATTTTGTTTTTAATTCCGAAGCTGAATATCCAAGCCACTGACAAAAGATGGGGTTGACTTCGATCACCTCTCCATGAGGATTTTCAATTTCCATTCCGATACTTGAACTCCGAAAGGAAGTGGAAAACAAATCCCTAGACAATTCAGTTGATTGTAAAATATGAGGATTTGTATGATTCGGACCTTCTATGGTTGTGTCTAAAACCAAAAGGACATATTTTTTTCCAGATTCTGCAAATTCCTTTGGATGCATTCGGAATGGAAAACCCGCGCTATTATTGGGATCAAAACAAATACGACCGATGATAGATTCTTTTGTTCCAATGACTTTATCCAAAAGAATCCCTGAATTTGTCAGTATACATTCTGCCGGAAAGGATTGTTCCTCAGTCATCCCCATCGACTTAGAGGCAACGGGACTAGGGTATACGATTCCAATGGATGGATCCCAGACTAAAAAGCCATGCAAACCAAATTCCATTACAAGTTCACATAACTCCCGTTTGCCTGCAATGAATGTAATCGGATTCATTTTAACTTGTATGATTCATTCAATTGATTTGGTAAACCGCACGGAAAAAAGCCCTCGTAAACTACCGACTCGATACCCTCGAGCAAGATCCGCAGGATATTCTTTGTTCAGAACTTCTAATGTATCTTTTTGGATGTCCAAATTTGGTTCGCCATGGCACTGAAGGCAAAGTCCCGCTGTGGGAATTGGGATGTATACGGTTACTGTTTTTTCTGTTCGCACAGTCTTCAAAGGATACTCACCTTCCTTTGATGGATTGGCACTGATCTCCAAAAAAATCTTTCTTTCTTCATCTGTAACAACATTCAATGGGTTCCTTGGTTTATCAGAAATTCGACGAAGAAGAACTCCTTTTTTCAATCCCAATTCGTTTGTAAATGTCATAGCATTTTGTTTACAAAACGGAATGGCTTGTATTGTTCCTCCTTTAGTTAGGGAAACAGTCAATTTTTCTGTCAGGTTTGTCTTTGCTTCCTTGGCGATTGCTTTGGCAGCCGCCTCGTAATCTGTTTTGTGGCAGCCATAGAAGGCCAGAAGGATTGATACACAAATCGAGTATCCTATTTCTCTTGCAAAAATCTTTTCCATAACAAACCTCTTAAAGGAATTCTAATCCTTTTTCTTTCTTACGCAACTGGTAAATACACACGAAAGACAGTCTCTTGAGGATGACTTTCAAACTGAAGTCGGCCACCCTGTTTTTCAACAATTTCTTTTGAGATAAAAAGTCCCAAACCTATTCCCTCCCCTTTTTCTTTTGTGGTAAAAAAGGGATGAAAGATACTCTCTTTCCACTCGCTTAGAATTCCGACACCATTATCGAAGATGGAAACTTCAATCTCATTTTCTGCGGTTCGTTTGACTTGCACTTTTACTTTCCCAGCAGTTTGGTTGGTTGCTTGGATTGCATTATAAATCAAATGTGACCAAACTAATTTCATCGCAGGTTCGCAAAGGAATGCGGTAAGGGAATCATCAATTTCTGTGGAAAGAGTCCTGCCGGACTCCCAGTAGTGATTGTAAAGCAATAGAATATCACGAATCCCTTCACCCACTCGGACAACATTTTGATCGCGATCCAAAAATGGCTGAGAGAATTGTTTAAAAGTAGCTACCACTTTTTCAGTTCGATCAATGGCATTGGAAACAAGGAGATTTGCTTTTTCCATGGTTTTATACTTAAGCCATAAAAAAACAAAATCCCATTCTTTCCTATTGTCCTCGGACAAACCTTCAAAGGACCTGTGATCCACACCCAAATCCACACAACGTTCTGCTAAATAATCTCTATCCTTTTTAGGCAAATAAGAATAAAGATTCAAAATTAAATCATGATCTTCTCTTTTTTCTATCCTGTTACGATATAACCATAAAATTTGTTTTTCTTTTTCTAACCAGAGTGGATCTTTTCTATTGAGAAAATATATTTCTTCCTCTAAGAGAAACTCATTCATTGACTTAATACCAGCTAAAGGATTATTAATTTCATGAGCTACGTTCGCAGCCAAATTTCCTAACGTAACCAACCGATCATTTTTTAATAGAGAAGTTTCTCTTTGATTCAACTCGTCTGCAAGGGTTTGGTTGTTGTTTTCTAATATATCCAAAAGAAAGGAAACTAACTTCACAATACAAACGGTCTTTGCTAATAACAAAATCACTTTCAAAATTTCTATTGAGAGTATAATGCGACCCGGTGACTGAGGAATGAATCGGTATTCCGTGAATAATTCTGCACCATTCGCATGTGCAATCCCAATCCCTCCCATGTATCCCAGGATTACAACGACACCCATAATCGCAGAAAACTTTTGTTGCAAAAAAAATCCAATATAGAGTTGGTATAAAAAGAAGATGGAGAAAAATATCGAGTTTTGGATGGGAACTGCTGTAAACCCACTAGGGTAACTTAAGATTGCAGAATAAAAACCAAGTAAAATGACAAAATAGTCTACCACCAAAAATGGAATCACTAATCCATTCCTTAATTCAGAAATAAGAATTCTCTTAATTTGGTAACGACCGTATATAGAAGTGGCAAGGAAATAAAATGCAATGCCCGAAGCGATGTAAAATGTCGGTTTACCAATGTTTAGTAAAGAAGCAAGAATCCCCACCCATCCTATGATCATTCGGATTGAAACCAAAATCATGAGACCCTTTGATTTCATTTGAAGCGAAAATTCTTTGAGAAGACTTGAGGAAGTGACCATAAAAAGGTCTCATAAGTAGAACGGAAGATTTTGAAAAATCAACTCAATTCTAGATTAGAGCCGTTTGACAACATGAACCAATCCGCAAATCTTGACCTTGGTTCCCTCTATGAAACAAACAAAGATTGCAATCATCGGTGCCGGTGGTCTTACCGGAAAAGAACTCACAAAGCTTATTGCTCACCATCCAGGTTTTGAACTGGCCCATGTTACATCCAACCAAGTTGATGGCAAACATATCCGTGAAGTTTTCCCCGACCTCAGTCACTTGCCGGATTTAAAGTTTCAAAAACACGATGCTCCGGTTCCCAAGGAGGCAGGAATTGTTCTTGCCACTCCGAATGAAGTTTCGCTTGAGAAAGCTCCCCAGTATTTGAAGGAAGGTCGTAAGGTCATTGATCTGTCGGGAACATTTAGACTTCACAACCAAACCAAATTCGAAAAGGCCTATCAATTTCCTCATACAGAATTTGGGATGATGGACCAAGTGGTCTTTGGTTTGCCGGAACTCTTTCGAGAAAAATTAAAAAATGCAAACTTTGTTTCGAATCCTGGCTGTTATGCGACCTCTGCCATTTTACCCATTGCCCTTCTTGGAAATTTAAGAAAAGAAATCCAAGGCCCAGTCATCGTAGATGCCAAATCGGGAGTGAGTGGAGCGGGCGGAAGGACGGAAGAAATCAAATTTGCCTATACCCATGTATATGAAAATTTCAGAGCATACAAAATCCTTACTCACCAACATGAACCAGAAATGGAAGAATACGGTTTTGTAGGAACAGAAGAAAAAGAAATTCATTTTACTCCTCACCTACTTCCAATCTATCGAGGAATCCTTGCCACTATCTACATTTCATTTCCGAAAGGAATAGATCCAAAACTGGTAGAAGAAAAATTTCAAGTCGCAGCGGCAAAAGAACCATTTGTCCGATTGTACCAGACTCCCGAAGAAGTAGAGATCAGAAAAGTGCAGAACACAAACTTTTTGGATCTGGGATTCCGCATCAAAGGGAATACTTTAGTCATTGTATCGGCACTAGACAATCTTGTTAAAGGAGCCGCAGGTCAAGCCTTACAGAATTTAAATTTAATGTATGGATATCCTGAAACGGAAGGACTTGTTACCCTTTAATCCTAACCAAACACTAGTTACCGGAGCATTTGAAGGAGAGATTGGAATCCTTCGGGCTTCAGGTAAATTTCCTCATCTGGAAGTGATGGGCATTGGAAACTTAGAGGCCGCCGTTAATTTATCCGATTTTCTTTTTCGAAATAAAAAGATCAGGCATATCATCTTTTTTGGATCTTGCGGAGCTTATGAATGGACTCATATTCCTATTAGGTCGATCGTTTCGCCTAAGCTTGTTTACACGAAAGAACTGACTCATGCCTTAAAATTATCCAAACAAATCCCAGAATCTCCAGAGTCCTTCTACCTAGTTTCGGACAATGACTTTCCAAGTGTTTCTTGTAATGCCCCCACGACCATTTCACTTACTGAGCTAAAAACACCACCGGAGGACTCTTGGGTAAATTTGGCAGTGGAAAATTTAGAACTATTTGGAATTGCGAAAGTTGCGGCAAAGTTTTCTGTTTCTGTCACTGCTTACTTAGCGGTAACCAATATTGTCGGCCCAGAAGGATCCGCGGATTGGGCCAAAAACTGGAAAGACCTCTCTCATTCCATACAAAACCAGTTTCTTAGAGAAATGACTCTCCTCCCTGAATCACCCTAATCAGAAAAAGTCATACCTAACAGAATTACTCCTCAAGTCCCCCAGGGCAGAAACAACACTTAATACAACTAACACTCATTTGCTATAGGGGAGCGGGAATTGGAATACAATGGATACATTCAAATTTCTCCAAAGTTTTTGAATTCAAATTCAGGTGTAATTATTTTCATTAATAAGGAAACCAAAGGATGCCTTCTCGTTTTAACTTTTCAATGGCATAGCGGTCTGTCATTCCCGCTATATAATCACAAATGATCCGCATCCGTCCTTCTTCTTCCTCCCTTTTCCTGTACGACTCAGGAATCGATTCTGGATGCGACTCAAAATGTTTGAAGAGTAAAAAAATGGTTTCTTTCCCACGTTCACTCATCCTAGAAACTTCTGGATGCCGATAAAGTTTTCCGAATAAAAATGATTTGAGTTCCTTAAATTCTAGTTGGAACTCTTCAGAAAATTGTATGAGTTTCTTTTGGGTAAGAAAGGCTCTCGACACATCCTCTCTCGACTGAATGGAATGTTTTTGCAAACAACGGTCTATACTATCAATCAAATCAGAAACCATCAGGTTGAGAAGCACCCTCCCTGCGGAGCGAGAAACGGAATCTTTGTCTGATGGATTGGTTTTTGGAAAAGAATCCTCGATTCGTTTCCAAACTTTTAGTTCCGTAACATCAGAAAGTGAGAGAAGTCCACTTTCTAATCCATCTTCCAAATCATGGGCGCTATAAGTAATTTCATCAGAACTATCGACTACCATTGCTTCCAAAGAGGGTCCAGTATCTCGTCTGACATCTAAGAGTTCGGAGGTTTCATAGTCTCCCCCATGTTTCATAATTCCAAGTAAAGTTTCTCCACAAAGATTTAGACCAGGAAACTCAGGATACCTTCGTTCTAACTTTTGAACTACACGTAACGATTGTTTGTTGTGTTCAAAACCACCTTTGCCACGCATCAGTTCCGAAAGTGCTTCTTGTCCAGCATGTCCAAAAGGAGAATGGCCTAAGTCATGAGCAAGGGCGATAGTTTCACTTAAGTCTTCATTGAGACCAAGAACCTTGGAGATGGTTTTAGAAATTCCGGCAACTTCTAAGGTATGCGTGAGTCGATTGCGAAAATGATCCCCTTCCGAATACACAAATACTTGGGTTTTGTATTCCAGACGTTTGAAGGCATGAGAATGAATGATACGATCGCGATCCCTCTGAAAGGGAAGCCGGTAGGGATGTTCCGGTTCTGGATGCTCCCTTTCTCCTGGATTTCTACTCTTTACCGCATAGGGAGCAAGGATTTTTTCTTCTTCCTCTAGGAGTTCATTTCTCCCTTTCTTCATAAATCTCTTTCCTTTTTGAACGAAACCATAAAATCAGTATAAATCCCTCATGGACTTTCTACAAACTCTAGTTTCCATTTTTATGCAATACGGTTATTTTGCCGTTTTTGGAATTCTGATCCTTTGTGGATTTGGTCTTCCGGTTCCCGAAGACATTTCCCTCACCGCTGGTGGAGTCATCTCAGGCCTTGGTTATGCCAATGTTCATATCATGTTCCTTGTAGGAATGGCCGGAGTGTTACTCGGAGACAGCTTTGTATTTTGGCTCGGAAGTTACTATGGGGAAAAAGCACTTACCCTTCCTGTCCTTAGGACAGTTCTCCACCCAGAACGTTTCGACAAAGTACGCGAACAGTTCAAGAAATATGGCCGTTGGGTGGTGTTCTTTGGGCGTTTTATGCCAGGACTTCGGATGCCGATTTTCTTTACTGCAGGCACATCCAAACAAATTAGTTTCCTTCGTTTTTTATTCACCGATGGATTTGCTGCCCTTATCTCTGTTCCTATTTGGGTCTATTTGGGTTATTACGGGGCCCATAATTTTGATGAACTGATGGGCTGGGTGCGAAATGGCCAAACCATCATCCTCGCACTGGTTGTCCTTGCCATTGCTGTAGTCGTCTTCTATTGGTGGCGGAGGAAACACCGAGAAGCCAGAGGGGAAAAATGAACGTTGTCCTTTTTCACTCGAGTTTCCTTCCCTCGATTTTAACCTTGTTCCTGGTTTTCGGATGTACGAATTACTCCACAACCCCTTCGGTCCAAGCTCCACCGACGCTCATTTCTATCACAAACAATGGAAATTCCAATTTTACTATCAAAGTAAGGGCACAAAACCCGGAATTTATCTTCCAAGGTTACCGGCTCTACTCTGGCACTTCCGAAACTCTCGCTCAAAACCCGGCCGACCTCAATTTGGGATCCGATTGTTTTTTGGCTCAAGCCACCATTGTCCAACCTGTTGAATACACTTTTGAAATCGATCCATCTACCAATCCCAACACCACAGGGGTTTCGTGTCGGATTTTTGCCACCCTTACCCCGGGAACCTATATCGCCATGCGAACCTTGGGCCTTTCTGTAAACCTACAGAATAGCAGCAGTTCGTTTAAGGTTTCGATGTCTTCTAACGCTCTTATTGTCCCTTAAAATAAAACTTTCTTGCATTTAAGTCAAATGCGTGTATTTTTTTCCGGAATCATGGGAATTCTTTGTGCTTTTTTTAGAATTCATCTAAAAATTTGCCCCAAAGTCGAAGCATGAGGATACAAATAGAAAGGGATTCAGGTCCCAAAAATCTTTGGAGGATGATATAAAATGTACCAAACGAAACATTGGTCAAAAATCGCACTCGCAACACTGGTGCTCCTGTCTGTAGTTGCTTGTGGAAAATCGAGACAATTGAAAATATCTGCATCGGATGTAACGCGAGCAACTACTCCAGCGAAACTTCCTGCTGACATTGAAAAACTTTGGAAGAACCGTCATAACGAGCAAGATCTTCGCCAAGCGCTTGTTGGCTTAGAGAAATATGCTATAGAAAATCCACAATATTCAGATGTTAAAGTAATGTTGTGCCGTGGAAATTATTTAATGAGTGATGGACATTTGTGGCTTAAACTCACTGGTGATTCAGATGAAGATGCAAAAGTCAAAGACGAATCAATTGCATTTTATGATGCTGCAGTCACTTGGTGTGAAGCTGCTCTTGCAATGAATCCAAAATTTCGTGACAAAGTTGTAAAAGAAGGATTAGAAAT
Organism: Leptospira sp. WS4.C2; assembly: GCF_040833985.1. NCBI lineage: Bacteria > Pseudomonadati > Spirochaetota > Leptospiria > Leptospirales > Leptospiraceae > Leptospira > Leptospira mgodei. Next base: position 1,541,891 of record NZ_CP162139.1, on the reverse strand, counting down.
TGAGAAATCTCTTGATGCCTTAGGTCCAGAAGATATTGACGCTCTTTATTGGCGGTACGCTTCTCTTGCTAAATGGTCACGTTTAGTTGGATTTACAACTCTATTGTCCAATCGTTCAAAATTCTCTGCCATGATCAATCGTGCAAAAGAAATCGAAAAGGCAATGGGCAAAGAATATTTCTACTCTGCAACTCTTAGATATGACGCAGCAAGTAACGCTCTTTCTCCTACTGGAGACAAAAAATTAGCGGACAAATTGTTCGAAGAAGCCATTGCTAAACATCCGAATTACTTTGCAGTTCGCGTATTGTATGCAGAAAGTCGTTTGAAAGGAAATGAAGACAAATTCAAAAAACAATTAGAATTTGTCATTAAAGGAAAAGCGGCGTCCCTTCCTGAAATTGAATCAGATCAAATTGTAGAACAACGAAAAGCAAAGAAATTACTCGACGAATTATAGTCAATTTACTAGGAGAACTAGATGTTTTTAAGACAATTAAAGTATTTAGTTTGTGTAAGTTTCACCCTCACTCTCAGTGGGGGTTTATTTGCCCAAACAACCGTTAAGTTGGCAACAGTAGCACCGGAAGGATCTCCGTGGGCGAATGAACTTGCCAAAATCAAGAAGAAAATTGAATCAGAATCCCAAGGGCAAATTAAATTCAAAATTTATCCCGGTGGACAAATGGGTGGAGAAAACGAAATCCTCCAACAAGTCATCCGTGGAAAACTACAAGGTGCTGGTCTCACAGCAGGTGCCCTTGCCAATACAGTCAAAGAACTAAACGTTTTAGAGATTCCTTATCTATTTAGTTCTTATGCACAAGCAGACTGCGTTCTGGATGACCATTTACAAGAAGACTTTCGCAAACTATTTGAAGCAAAAGGCCTAATCTTTGTTACTTGGGCAGAAAATGGATATCGTTCCATCGGAACAAAATCGGCTCCTGTAAAAACCCCTGACGACCTGAAAGGTGTCAAAATCAGAATCCAAGAATCCCCAGTACACATTGCCTATTGGAAACAATTGGGTGTGAGTGGAATTCCGATTGCCATCCCAGAAGTACTTCCTTCTTTACAAACCGGTGTGGTAGAAGGTTTTGACAACACTCCTCTCTTCACTTTAGCTGCAGAATGGCAAACAGCGATCAAATATTTCACTTTGACTCGCCACATCTACCAACCAGCAGCCATTCTTTATTCAAAAAAGTTTTGGGACACTCTAAACGACGAACAAAAGAAAACTCTTATGGGTGAAGGAAACAAACTCGCTCCAGGTGCTAGACAAGCAGTTCGTTCCATTGAAAAGAACATGATTGCAACTTTAAAAAAAGCAGACGTAGTTGTGTATGAACCAACGAGCGCTGATTTGGCGGGCTTTAAAGCGGCAGCAAACGCTGTTTCTGGACAAGTAATCAGCAAAATTGGTGGTCAATCGAAACAAATTTTCGATAAAATCCAAAAAGCAAAAGCAGCTTGTGGCGGATAGGTTAAGGAAGGATATAGATACATGAAATTCGTCGAACGAATTCTAAACACTTTGAGTTTCGGCGAGAAATGGGCGGGGGGGATTTGTTTCCTTCTGCTCACTCTTCTCATGATTGCTGACGTTTCCAAACGAGAAGTAATCGATAAAGTTTTCAGTTGGATTATGGAAGTCACAGAAGCCTATCCCAATACCAGTTTTGCTGGTTTTGTTGGAGATTGGAGCGTGTACATTGCCGAATCCATCCACGGAGGAACCTCCGGATTTTTAGAATGGCTCGGCCTTGGTGGAATCATTTGGGCACAAAAACTTTCCCTTTATTTTATGTTATGGGGAGGACTATTCGGTTCAGCCCTTGCCAGTGCCAAAGGCTCACATCTCCGTCCAGAAATTGCAGACAAAGTATTACCAAAAGCACTGTTACCTTACATCAAAATTGTAGAACAGTGGGTAATTGCTTTATTCTTTTTATTTTTAGCCTACCTATCTGTCATTTATGTTCTAGAAAGTATCAGTTTAGATGAAGTGAATCCTGTAACAGAAATTCACTTATGGAAAGTTCAAATGATTTTTCCTTACATCTTTCTCTCTATGGGTTTTAGACATTTGTGTTATGGAATTTTTCCGGCACTCATTCCTTCCGATATCAATGAAGCTACAGAAGCATTGGAACTTGCGGAAGCGGAACTTTTTGAACCAAACTCACGGGGGAATCGCTAATGGGTTCTTGGGGAATACTCCTACTCTTACTTGCTTTAATTTTACTCAGACAACCATTGATTGTGCTTATGGGTGCGATCACTGTGTTTTGTTATTACTTTTTGCCAGATCCACCTCTTGAATCCTTCCATGAACTCAACAGTATCATCGGGGACTTGTTCTTTGCTGGTGATAAGGAAATCCTACTTGCGATTCCTCTATTCATCATTGCAGGGAACTTAATGACACATGGAAGTATTGCAAGGCGACTCATTCGGATTGCCCAAGCGATGACAGCTCCCATTCCTGCGGGCCTTGCGATTGCAGGGGTATTTTCTTGCGGGATTTTTGCTGCCATCTCTGGTTCCTCTCCTGTGACTCTCATCGCCATCGGTGGACTCATGTATCCTTCCTTAACTAAGGCTGGATACCCCACTCAGTTCTCTATGGGACTTCTTGCATCGGGTGGAACTCTTGGGATCATCATCCCACCGAGTATTCCGATGATTGTGTATGCGATTATGGTGGGTGTTTCGGTTACCGATCTTTTCATCGCAGGGATAGGTCCTGGAATCCTACTCATGTCACTTCTTATGATCTACTCCGTGTTACGAGCGGGGAAAGTGGGTCGAGGAAAATGGGACTGGCAAGAAATTCGTATCGCCTGGAAAGAAGGTGCCCTTGCCCTTCTGATGCCAGTGGTCATTCTCGGTGGAATTTACTCTGGATTTTTTACTGCGACTGAATCGGCAGCCATTGCGGTATTCTATGCCATCCTTGTCGAAGTGTTCATTCACAAAGAACTCAGTTTTCCTAAGATCCCTAAGATCATGGCAGAGAGTGCGGAGATGCTTGGGATTCTATTTCTGATTCTGATCCTTGCTGTAAGTTTAAACAAGTTCATGATCGAAAACGAAATTCCTCAGAATCTCGTTGCGACTATGTCTGGACTCATTTCAAGCCCAGTGACCTTCCTTATTGGTGTAAACATATTGTTACTCATCGTGGGAATGTTTATGGATATCATGAGTGCGATCCTAGTTTTGGCACCACTACTTGCTCCCATGGCAGTCAACTATGGAATCAACCCAGTACATTTTGGAATCATAATGATTGTGAATTTGGAAATTGGATATTTGACTCCGCCAGTGGGTGTGAACCTATTTGTGGCTTCTGGTATCTTCAAACAACCGTTAGGTAAGGTCATCCAATCGGTAGCACCGATTGTTGGGCTCTTTCTGATTGGCCTTGTTCTCATCAGTTGGATTCCAGATATTTCGCTCGGACTATTAGGTGGAGAAGCGGCGGCACCAACGCCTTAACCAAAACCTACTCATAGATCATTCTTTTTGCCGGAAGGTTTGAACTTCCAATAGGTTCCCATGGCAAAATGAATTGAATTTAAGAAAATAAAAAAAGCCGGAGATTATGCTCCGACTTTTTTTTAACTCCACCAAACTTTAAGGCGTTCCAAAGAATCTTTGGCATCTTTTGCCCATAGGCTTGTAGAATGTTTTTTTAAAATCTCCGCATAGACTGAAAGCACGGGTTCTAAGTCCTTTCTCAATTGGACAAGTTCCTTGTTTAAGTTTTCCGAAAGTTCAATGGGATGGAGATCCCGTTTTTCATAATAACGCAAAATGGCTTTGGTTTCTTTTTCCTTAGCTTGTTTGTATTCATGAAATATTGGATCTTTAGAAGGTTTTACCAAAGGAGTGTTTGTATCCCCGTCTCCATACCTGTCTCCACTTCCCTCTGACGGAATTTCCTCTTCGGGATGGATCAGAAGATAGTCTTTTAAGGATTCGTAATGTTTGTTTAGTTCCAAAAACATAACATCACTGGTAAATTCGCCGGAATCAGGATGGTATTTTTTTGCTAATTTATGATAGGATTCTTTGAGTTCGGATTCTGTAAAACCGAGAGAGAGACCTAAAAAATGGAGGGAATCATTTAACAGTAATTTTTTGTCCATGAGAGGCCAGAGGACTGAATCAAATGAAACTTTAGTTTTCGTTTGATACTAAAATCCCAATACTCTTTTTTACTCTCATTCATTTCAAAAACAAGTAATTCTTGCACCTTTTGTTGGAGACTTCTGGCCGCGTCCAACCGTTCAAAAACAGTTTCTGAAATGGCAATCTCCTCTTCTGAGTAAACTTCCATTTCCTGTCTTTCCCAAAGTTCCCGATCTACCTCTTCCAACTTCCGCACAAACGTTTCATTTTTAAATTCCAACTTCACAGCCGTATCCGCATCTCGGTAAGAAAGTAATTCTTCTTCTCGTTTCAGATTGGCAATCAGAGAATCTAAGTATTGGATTTTCTTTTGTAAAAGTTGTTTGGTCGTTTGTTTGGATGAAATCATAGATTTTTAGTATTCGATTATCCTGTAATCGAAATTCCCGTAGGCCGCACACCAGGGGCTGTATTTGGATTCGGAGTGTCTTTTTTCTCTAACTCTTCCCAAGAGATTTTTAACTCAATGAGGATTTTGATACATTCTTCTATGATTGTTTTGTCTTTTAGCATATTTGCTTCTAACAATCGTTTCTTCAAATAAACATATAAGGACAGAAGGTTATTTGCTACTTCTTTCCCTTCTTCCATATTGAGAGAAAGTAGAAGTTCTGTGATGATGTCTTGGGTTTTGATGATATTGTTGTTCACAACATCATACTTTCTGGGAGTCATATTGTCTTTTGCCACACCAAGGAATCGGATGGCTCCGTCGAAGAGCATCACAATCAATTTGATTTGGCTAACGGTAGATATCTCATTGGCTTTGTATTCATTGTAAGCAGAGGCACCGGTTTTTCTCGCAAGCGACATTTTTTTCTCCTGAGTATTCCCATCGACCAAAAAGGATACTTGCTTAATGACCCAAGTGAATATTCTTAGAATATCACATGGGAAAAATAAAACGTGTCGTTTTTTTGGCCTCAGGAAGAGGATCCAATTTTACCGCTTCTGTCGAGTACATTCGAAAAAAAAAGCTAAAGCTCGACCTGGTGGCCCTTGTGACAGACAACCCGGAGGCCAAAGCCGTAGGTGTGGCCAAATCCTTTGGAATTCCCACAAAAGTCATTCCTTACGCCACCTATGCTCAAAAAACGGACTACCACAAGGATTTACTAAACGAAGTGGAAAACCTAAATCCCGACCTCATAGTGGCTTGCGGGTACATGCGGATTCTAAAGCCTGAATTTGTACGCCAGTTTCGAAGCCAAATCATCAATGTCCACCCAAGCCTACTTCCGGCCTTTCCCGGGCTCGATTCCCAAAAACAAGCACTGGAATACGGCGTAAAGGTGGCAGGTTGTACGGTTCATTTTGTAGAGGAAGGTGTGGACACGGGTCCCATCATATTGCAAAAAGCGATTGCCATTGCCCCCGAGTGGACCGAAAAAGAACTATCCCTTGCAATCCTTGCGGAAGAACATAAAATCCTTCCCCTCGCTATACAACTGTTTTGTGAAGATAAATTAAAAATCAAAGAACGAAAGGTAGAAATCCTAAAATGATCGAAATCAAAAGAGTACTCGTATCCGTATCCGACAAAGCCGGAATTACGGAGATCTGTTCCTTCTTAGCGAAAAACGGTGTGGAAATTCTTTCCACCGGTGGAACCTATGATGCCCTCTCCAAAGTTGGAATTCCTGTTAAAAAAGTAGATGAGTTTACTGGTTTTCCAGAAATCCTCCACGGCCGAGTGAAAACCCTCCACCCGAAAATCCATGGAGGACTTCTTGGTGACACAACCAATCCTGACCATGTGAAACAAATGGAAAGTAATGGAATTGTTCCCATCACTCTTGTCATTGTGAATTTGTATCCGTTTGTCAAAACAGTGATGAAACCAGATGTAACCTTGGAAGATGCCATCGAAAACATTGATATCGGTGGACCATCTATGCTACGTTCGGCGGCAAAAAATCATAAAAACGTTGTCGTTCTTACTGATCCCAAAGATTACGAATCCTTCCAAACTGAGTTTACAACAAACAAAGGAAAAGTTTCTCGTGAAACAGCATTCAAATATGCAGCCAAAGTATTTTCGGAAACCGCATCTTACGATTCAGCGATCTCCACATTTTTTAATAAAAAACTAGATATCAAATATCCTGAGAAAATTACTTTAGCTTTTAACAAAAAACAAAAACTTCGTTATGGTGAAAACCCGCACCAAGATGCGGCTTTTTATGAACCGCTATTTATCAAATCGCAGTTTGAAGCTTTACAGGGAAAAGAACTCTCTTTTAATAATATGTTGGATTTTGATGCGGCCTTCCATGTAGCAAGCCTACTTCCGAAAAATGCTGTCTCCATTGTAAAACACCTAAACCCATGTGGGATTGCTTTTGGTGAAACAGTTTTAGAATCCTTTGAGCTCGCAAGAAAAACAGATCCTATTTCTGCTTTTGGGGGAATCATAGGAATCCATGGCCGAGTGGAAAAAGAATCTGCGGAAGAGATGACAAAAAACTTTGTCGAAGGTGTGATTGCCGAAAGTTTTTCAGATGAGGCTTTAGAGATTTTTGCAAAAAAACCTAATGTTCGTTTGATCCCCATTGCCAAATTTGATGAAGCTCTTGACGAACTCGATTTACGTTCGCTTCACCATGGCCTACTCATTCAAAATCGCGACTATGATTTGATCACTAAAGACAAATTGAAAATTGTTTCCAAAAAACAACCAACAGCTGATGATTTAGAAGGTTTGATGTTTGCTTGGAACTGTGTGAAATTTATCAAATCCAATGCCATTGTTTATACGGACCAAAACTCAACTCTAGGAATTGGAGCGGGACAAATGTCTCGAGTGGATTCGGTAGAACTCGGCGCGATGAAAGCACAAAAAGTTGGTCTTTCTGTTGTGGGATCTTATGTGGGAAGTGATGCTTTTTTTCCATTCCGAGATGGGATCGATGCCATTGCCAAAGTCGGTGCGAAAGCAATCATCCAACCAGGTGGTTCCATCCGGGATGAAGAAGTGATCCAAGCTGCTGACGAACATGGTCTTATCATGGTCTTTACTGGAATGAGGCATTTCCGTCACTAATGGAATTTTTTCTTTTCCTTCTATTTCTCGCCTTCTTTTGTTTGGTTACGGCCGTAATTGTTTATTACGTAAAGATACTTTTCTTTTCTGCCAAAACCAATTACAGAAGAGAAGAACTAACAGACATTCGTGGAGATGTATTTCGCATTTGTCTGGATGTTCTAGAATCAGGAGGAAATTTTGTGTATGGGGTCGGTGCTTTTTTAATTAGTGCCCTCTTTGTTTGGCTTTGGTCTCTTCTTGGATCACTCCTTGGGGACAAGGGGCCTGGTCCCATGGAACATATCTTCCATATGCCAATTTTCTTTTTGGCTGTTTTCTTTTCCTTTCCCTTCTTAAAGGAAGCCTACAAAGGAGAACGATATCTTGCGCTTGCCAAACCTGTTCTTTCCGGTTTGGCGCTTGGGAATTTATCGGCAGGGGCAGTTCACTACGGGCTCGACCGAGATCTTTTCTTTTTGTTTTATCTCCTCCTTCTCATCTTACAAATTCCCGTTCTAGTTTTTCTCTGGAACCGAGAGCCAATCTTTGGGGTAAGTTTTGAGGAAAGCCCGTCTTCCTATTCCTATGAATCAGAGGATGATTGGGGTTCTCCCGCTTCATCAACCGATCCCAAACCAAATAATGGTTGGGAAGCGGAGGAAGATGGACCCTTTACGAACGAGGCAGATGAGTTCGGACTCGGAGACGACCCTTTCCCGGATGAATTTAAGTAAGAAACCGGTTCTCTTTTTTCCTCGTTCAGCCGATAGAAATGATATGAAGAAATACCTACTTTTCCTTCTTTTTTGCCTACCAGGATTCCTTTCTGCTCAAACCGAAATCCCCAATAGTTTGGATGGATTTGCAGAAGCTTCTTGGGGGATGACCTTTGAATCCATCCGTGAGAAATTTTTATCGATGGCTACCAATCCGGAATCAAAGGAAAAAATTGAACTCTTAAATGAAAAGAAAGAAGAAAGTCTTCTTATCAAACGAAATGGTATCTTCTATCTCTATCGCTTTTATAAAACTCCAGAACTATTGAAAGAGGTGCGCCCGAAACGAGAGGGTGCCCCAGAAGCGGATCCTAGTATCGATGGGCAGACAGAATTCCGTGAAAATGGAATTCTCTTTTCTGTGGGTGTCACATTCAATTTGGTTCCAACTGAAAAAATCAAAGAAAAAATGGAAAAAAAATATGGGAAACCCAGGAAGGAATCCATCGGGGATGATAAGGTTTCCGGGGCTGCCATTTGGGAACTTGTGGAAAGAAGAGAGACCCCTGCCCGCGGTGGATTTGCCGTAGTTTGGAGAGAAGGTTACAAAAAAGCTCCGTACACTCGTCGGATTGATTACTTTTCTGCCAATCTCAAAGAAGTTATCGCAAAGGATTATGTTGATTTCTTCAGCGTTCAAGAAACAAAAACCTTGCGGGATTTAATCCCGTAGTTACCCTGTCTCGTGAGGCTTGGCAAACCAATGCCCAAGCATACGAGGCAAAATGAATTTATTTTTAGACACAGCCAACATAGACGAAATTAAAAAAGTCCATGAACTTGGTCTCCTAGATGGGATCACTACGAACCCATCCATCATCGCAAAATCCGGTCGTAAGTTTACGGAAGTCATCAAAGAAATCTGTAGTTTTGTAAAAGGTCCCGTAAGTGCAGAAGTTCTAGCCACAGACGCACCTACAATGATCAAAGAAGGGATAGAGCTTTCTAAAATTGCAGAGAACGTAGTCGTAAAAGTTCCTTTAATTCCAGAAGGAATGAAAGCTGTGAAAGCTTTTTCAGAACAAGGAATCCAAACAAACGTGACCCTTTGTTTCACTGCCAACCAAGCGCTTCTTGCTGCTAAAGCTGGTGCCAGTTTCATCTCTCCCTTTGTGGGTCGTTTGGATGATATTGGTTACGATGGATTGGAACTGATCTCTGAGATCCGAGACATTTATGACAACTACGGAATCGAAACACAAATCCTTGCGGCTTCCGTTCGTCACCCCATCCATTTCAAAGAAGTGGCACTTCGTGGTGCCGATTGTGTTACCCTACCTTATTCAGTATTTGAAATGCTTTTCAAACATCCACTCACTGACAGCGGGCTTGCAAAGTTTATAGAAGATTCTAAAAAACTAAACTGGTAAAAAACTAAAACCACACCACCGGATACTTTCGGTGGTGGACCAAATTATTGATTAATAAAGCATTTACAAGCAGTATCAAAACTCCGATTAGCACCGGAAATAAAATAAAATCCACTCCCACTCCTCCAAGCACACCAATCATAGCCGTCGCACCACCTGGTGGATGTAAGGTGTGAGTCCAATACATTACAAAAATAGAAAGCCCCACAGAAAATCCGATAGTAAAAAAATTGGTTCCTAGAGTCGCCACAAGGATCACAGCAATGGCGGCAGAAATTAAATGCCCTCCAATTAAATTTCTTGGTTGGGAAAGAGGTGCGTCCGGTACAGCAAACAAAAGTACAGCAGTGGCTCCAAACGAACCAATGAGAAGAGAATGCCCCGATAAATTGGTAATTGTAAGGATTGACCAAATTGATACAGTGCTACTAATCAAACTCCAAATGGCAAACCGAAGGGAACGTTTGGTGCGTTTAACCGAAAGGGGTGCCTTGATTTTACTAGGTAAACTTTTGAATCTATCTTTCAGCGTAGTTCACCCAAATCTCTTTCATCTGGTCAATAAAACAAAATGCGGATTGGTGAGAAGCGTCATTAAATAAATCGCAAGTTCCAACTTTGTTCCAGTTCAATGGGTAGGCGCCATAAGATGTAGCCAACGTTTCCATCGGATCCCACCAAACTTCTTTTATATGAAACTTTTCATAATACTTATAATAATCACCATAAACCTTGGGCCAAAGTACAAGGGTTTTGATTTTTTCCTTTCTAGTAAGATCTAAAAATGCTTCTACATAAGGTTTTTGTGACTTACCTAACGAATAAGAACTCATATACAAACTTCCAATGCGAAGAGTATCCTTTTTAATTTTTTCTACCGGATTGGCCTGCACCCCATACATCAAATATTCACCCTTTGTATAATTGATGAATTGAAATTCCTGGTTGTGGAGAGATTTATATTCTTTAAGTTTTTTTTGTTTCAATCGAGAGCTAAAAAGAGATAGGTTTAACTCTACGCTGCGAATCGAAAAAACTTTATCTAAAAAATAAGCCCATTTTTCTTTAAGGGGGATGTCTTTCCAAACAATGTCCAAACAATCTTTGTCACAACCCATCCTAAGGAAAGGAGACAAAATGAATCCTTTATTATCATCAAAGGCCTCTGGACTTAGCGATAAAATGACAAACTCCGGTTTGACACCTGAGTCCAAAAGTTTTTTTAATTGGATATAGGAATTCATAGGAATTCCCTGTGGGCTACTGAAATTATATAAAGTCCAATCTTTACGATGTGGTTCGGGAATTCCTAATTCAGAAAAGGGATAGGACCGAGAATCTCCAAAAACAAGTGCTAGTTTTTTCTTAGCAGCTTCTTCGTCGCTTAACAGTCGTTTCGCTAGCACTTTTCTTTGGAAATAAAAAACCGAATTGCCTGCTTGGAGGAACTCCTCATGAAAGACTGGCAAAAGAAAAATTTTATCTACCAAAAAGACAAAAAAGAAAAGAACCACTGGATATAATAAAAACGGTTTTGATTTCAAAAACACAAATCCCCTAACCTCACCATTTTAAGAGCGGATTGGATTCTTCAACCAATTTAAGAAGCCGGTTTTCCAAGAACCTGTTCTTCGGTGACTACTTTGTATTTTCCTTCTTCGAGTACAAAGTCCCGTAGATCCAATTTTCCAATCCGAATCCGATAGAGATCAAGAACCACCATTTCCTTTGCTTTACACATTCTGCGGATCTGGCGTTTTTTTCCTTCTTTTAAGATGATACTGAGGTAACTCGTAAAACCGGGAGCAGTTTTTTCGGGAACCACATTGGCTGGTTTTACGGCAAGAGCCCGAAGAGTTTCCCCACCTTCTCTCACACCTAACATAAATTCATCGGCAATGGGCTTCCAAGCTACGGGTTGTTTCAAACTGATGATATATTCTTTATCGATTTTGTTTCGTGGATGAGTGACTTTTTGGATAAAGTCCCCATCTATAGACAAAAGTAAAAGCCCCCGGGAATCTAAGTCCAATCGGCCAGCATAATTGTATTTTTGAAAGGCTTCCGGCAGAAGTGAGAAGATCGTATTCTCATGAAACTTATCTTCGTGAGAAGTTAAGTAACCTGGCGGTTTGTTGAAGGCAATGATTTTGGGTCTTTTTAGAGACTCCTCTTCCATTTGTACCGATTTTCCATCAAAGCTGATGGAATCTGTATCTTCGACTTGAAAGGAAAGGTCTGTGATGGTACTTCCGTTGACTTTGATTCGGCCTGCGAGGACCAATTCTTCAACTTTCCGACGGGAACCGAGACCTAATTTGGCTAGAAATGCGTTGATCCTCATGATTTTCCATTTTACAAAGGGGCCTCATTTCAAAAAGTCTAAAGAAGGTATGAATCCGTTAAAAAAGAAACCTCGCTCTAAAAATACGAGCCCCCGGATCCACCTTCCCGAGTGGATGAAAGTGCGAGTGAGCTTTCCGACAGAGGGGGATGCCTTAAGTCTAGTGCGCAGTGAGGTCGAGTCTAAAAAACTTCATACTGTTTGTGAGTCTGCCAGCTGCCCAAACCTGAACCATTGTTGGAACCGACGCACGGCAACCTATATGTTATCTGGTGACATTTGCACAAGGCGCTGCCAATATTGTGACGTAGCCTTTGGCAGACCAAATCCTCTTGATTTAGAAGAACCGGAGCGAGTGGCAAGGTCTGTGGCTGAATTGGAACTACGGCATGTAGTTCTTACCGCTGTCAACCGAGACGATTTGAAAGATGGGGGGGCTGCCCATTTCGCAGAAACCATCACTAAAATCAAATCCTATCGTCCCGAATGCTCCATTGAAGTACTCATTCCTGATTTTAAAGCAAAAGAAGAGTCTTTACAAATCCTCTACGCCTCAAAACCCAATATCATCAACCACAACATTGAAACCGTAGAACGGTTATTTCCCACAATCACTCCTCAAAAGAACTATAAACGTTCGCTTACGGTTCTATCGCATATTGCTAAACATGGGTTCCTAACAAAAAGTGGGCTCATCCTAGGGCTTGGAGAAAAGGATGAGGATATCAAACAATGTTTAGGGGATCTTTTCCATCATGGAGTTCGGATGCTTACCATTGGCCAATACCTCCAACCCGGACCCACTCACTACCCTGTTCAAGAATTTATCAAACCAGAAACTTTCCAGCTTTGGAAGGAATATGCTTATACCATCGGTTTCAAAACTGTAGCTTCAGGGCCACTGGTTCGCTCTTCTTACCATGCTGACGAATATTTTTCAGACGAAGCAAGTAATTAGTCCGAAAGATTAGATATGGACCAAGAACAATTGGAGGCATTCCAAGAGGAACTTGCCAAAACATTCTTTTTTTCGATTCTAAAAGATTTGAGTGAAATTGAAGAAACCTTAAACGATTTCGAAGTTAAGGTCCTCATCCAAAAGGCATTGTCTCACTCTCCCGATTTACAAGTCGAGTGGGGAGAGATGGATCGTTTTGGGAATAGTACCCTACTTGTGAAATACCAGTCTAACCTACTTCTCATTGAAGCAAGCCCCCTCATCAGTGCCATAAGAATCCTTTGGAACGAATATAAATCCAAAGAAACTTAAAAAAACTTTCCAGCTTTAAAACCTCATAAGATAGCCCTCCAAACTCAACCTACAGATTGATATCCGCTGGAACTTCTAAGGAATCAATTGTACATAAAAAAAGCCCGAAAGATTTCTCTTCCAGGCTTCTTTTCTACTTAAGGGTTGGTCTATTTAGAATTTGGATTTCTGTTGAAGGTCGTAAATGACTTCTTCTACATTTTCCATATCAATTCTCTTAACACCATTTTCAGTGTGAACAATCAATTGACCGTTTTCTTGGTTGATGATCGCTCCAATCACTGTTTTACCGTCAACTAGAACGATTTTTTCAATTCTTTCGTAGTAGTTTACAATGTCTTTTTTAGATTTGAACTCTTTAGGTTGATTAGCCAAAGTATCTTCGAATTTTTTCTTCTCTTCTTCTTGGCGTTTTGCAACATCTTGTTCAATCACTTGTCTCTTAGCATCAATTTCTTGTTTTTTCAACTCATCCAACTTTTCAGTTTGAGCTGATTCGCTAAGTTTAACAATTTCTTGGGCAGTTTGTTTATCAACTGTTACGATTGTTTTGATTTCTTGCTCTTCGTTTTTAGTCAGTTTTGCACTTTCCACAACGAGTTTTTCTTTCTCAGAAGTTTTGAATGCCTTAGACAAATCTAAAGATTTGATGTCAACAGACTTTGCAAGGTCAGCAGATTTCGCTGATTGAGTGGATGCTTGGTCTTTTTCTAAGATCACTTCTGCTTTTGCAAGAGATGCTTGTAATTTTTGTAAGTCAGCGTTTCCAGAAATTTCTTCTGAAGAAAGTTTTTCTAAAGCAGGAACACGTGGAGCAAATGCAACCGCGCCTTCAACTACTTTCACTTTCGCAGGTTTTCCTTCTGCAGCTTCTACGATAAAAGACGTTCCGCGAACACCCGCAATGGCAGTCGGTGTTACAACAGTAAAGTTGTCTTCTTTCTTAGCTTTGTTGACTTTCGCAAAAACCTTTCCGGAAACTAGAGCAATTTGAGTGTCTGTAGTTCCTGAATTGTCTTGGGAGAGTTTTGCAAAGTCAATAGCAGACTTAGGAGAGATACGAATGCTCGATCCATCCGTAAATTGGATGTCTACTTTTCCATTGTCGCCTGTGACTACGTTATCCCCGGATTTCAGAAGGGCACCAAGTTGTGCTTTTTCTTCTGTTTGGTCTGCGTGTTGGATTTTTGAATCTCCGACCGCAAATACGACTACCGCAGATAAATCTGCAGCTTTTTTAGGTGCTTCGGACACTTCTGCATCTGGTTTCTTACAAACTGTAAGACCAGTAAAAAGAAGCGCGAGGCCCATTATGGTTAGTTTCGATGCTTTCATATCGTCCTGTCCCTTAGTGAAATTCAACTTTCGTTACTCTCTAATCAACAAACTGGGGTATCAGTAATTCCCAGCTTTTTTTGTATTTTTTTCTAGAATGAAAAAAAATTCATTAGTTCGGAAAAAAAATAATTTAGTGACCGGATTTGTAAACGAATATTCAGTATTTTTCCCTGAAACTAGCTATTTTCAAAGGAAAATTGGGGGTTTTTCGTGAAAATCGCTTTGTCTAAGATCAAGGAAGAAAAAAACTCCCATTATGGCTGAAACCTCCACTCTGAACCAAAGACCTGCCTCCTCCATCAAACTCCTGGAAGAAATGGAGAGAATGTACAAAGACTTACCCATGGAAGCCATAGTCAAACAAGACATCCTAAGGCAGGGCATTCATTTTTTGCCAGAGTCCTTTTTAGTGAAAGATCCATACAAATCCAAAGACTATTTTATCTTTTCCTTCGATCATATCCCTCTTGCCGATCTAAAAGACGGGGCTGACACCAAAGCTCCTGAAGAAATCAAAATCTCAGGAGGTCATTTTGGTCTTTTGAAGACAGTGATCTCCACGAGAAACAACCCAACTTCACCATATAAAATGAAATCAAAAGACGGGATACCAACTTTGTTTTTAGAAGAAACAGAGATTGGCAGTGCAGAATACCCACCGATTCCTTCCTGGTACCGACACAAAACGAAATCAGGAAAATTGCCTGGTGAGGTAGCACCGGTCATCGAATGGGGTTACCTTTTGTATCTCACTGTCTTTCGAAACTGCCAATACTTCGGTAAAGACGAAGAATGTGCTTATTGCGATATCAACCATAACTACCGCCAACAAAAAGGTGCCGGTCGCCCTTATACGGGCGTGAAGGATGTCGAAGACATTTTAGAAGTCCTTTCTTGGGTGGATGCAGAGGACCAAATCGCCAAAGTGTACACATTGACCGGGGGATCAGTTCTTACCAATTTAAAGAAAAAATCAGAAGTGGATTTTTACCTCCAATACCCAGAAGCGATCGAAGCTCGGTTTCCCAAACGTTGGATGGGGAAACTCGTGGCCCAAGCCTTTGAAAAAGAAGACTGCCAAAAGTTCAAAGATGCGGGAATCCAAATCTATCACCCCAATTATGAAGTTTGGGACAAGGCACTCTTTGAAAAGATCTGTCCTGGAAAGTCCAGTTGGATTGGTTACGAAAATTGGATTCGTCGTGTGGTGGATTCTGCCGAAGTCTTTGGTCCTGAAAATGTCATTCCCAACTTTGTGGGTGGAGTGGAACTTTCAGAACCTTGGGGATTTAAGACTGTAGCCGAAGCCATAACTTCCACAAAACAAGGTTTAGATTTCTTTATGTCCAAAGGGATTGTTCCGAGATTTACGGCTTGGTGTCCTGAACCCTATACAACACTTGGCCAACAAGCAGGACCTCCACTTGTTTATTTTTGTGAGCTCCTTCGAGCTTGGAAAGAAACCTTTGAACAGTACAAATTGCCCACTCCTCCAGGGTATGGGGAACCAGGCCCAGGAAAGGCGGTATTTTCTGTTTCTGCTTTTATGGATGTGATAGGATATTCTGGACGAAATTAGTCCTATCCTGTACAAAGAAAAAACTAAAATCCGTTTATGCGAAAACAAATCCTACTAACGGGAGTTTTTTCTCTCCTGCTTTTCACGTTTGCTTGTCTGAACCCCGAACAGGAGGAACCACATCGTTTCCGCCAAGGGGTATTGGATATCCATGACCTGACTTTCAATGAAAACACGATCATAGACCTACAAGGGGAATGGGAGTTCTATTTCGGTGAATTTCACTACCCTCCCTTTCACGGTGAAAAACCTCTTACGGGATACCTGGCCATTCCGAGTTCCTGGCAGGATGAAGAATTTGGGGGAGAAGAATTACCAAGGACAGGACACGTCACTTTACGCGCGTTTATTCACGTCAGCAAACAAACGATAGGTCAAGAATTGAGAATTTTCATTCCCGATATTGCCTCCTCCTATCGTTTTTTTGCCAATGGGGTCCTCATTGGTGGGCAAGGCAAACCAGGAATCAATCAATTTGATGATACACCTAGGATTAAATCCAAATATTATACTCTCATTCCCGATAAGGAAGTCATCGAACTTGTTTTTCATATTGCCAACTATGATAACAATTTTGGTGGATTTTGGGCCATACCGAGTTTAGGAAATAAAAATGCCTTAGATCGAGAAAAGATGTTATCCAATGCACGGGAACTTTTTTTACTCGGAGCTCTTGTTCTCATAGGTTTGTATCATTTTGGATTGTATTTTTATAAACGAAAAGAAACTTCCATCTTCTACTTTGCTCTTTTTTGTTTTTTACTTGGGATTCGTTTGGCATTTACTGGAGAAAGGTACATTCTGGAATTATTTCCTGGATTTCACTGGCCCACTGCATTTCGCATTGAATTTGCTTCCTATTATTTTGCGGTTCCCACATTTTTATTATTTATCTATTCTCTTTTCCCAGAGGAATCTAATAAAAAATATGTTCGGTATGTGTTAGTCGCAAGTACCATTTTTGCGCTCACACTTTTTTTACCAATTTCTGTATTTACCATTTTGTTGTATGGGTTTCAAGCCTTATCTTTTTTTACAATTGGCTATGTCATTCATATCAATTTGAAAGCAGTGTTTAACAAACGCCCCAATTCCAAATTGTTTTTTTTGGGACTTTTGGTTTTGGCATTTTCAGTTGCCTTTGATATATTAAGACACAGTGTAAACAATCGTGGAATTGGGCTTACCCCTTACGCCCTACTTTGTTTTATCTTTATCCAATCACTCATTCTATCCAGTCGGATTGCCAATGCATTTTTACGAGCTGAAGAATTAGCGGAAAGTTTAAAGATTAGTAACGAATCGCTACTCGCGGTCACAGAAAATTTGGAACAAATTGTTTCCGAAAGAACCTACCAGTTGAATTCGTCTTTAAATCGAATTAAAAAAGACCTCCTTCTTGCCAAAAAAATCCAACAAAAGATTCTCCCTGAAGATGGAATCAAATTTGAACATTTAAAAATCCATTTGTATTTCCAACCCCAAGAGGAAGTGGGTGGAGATTTTTATGATATCTTTGAATTGGATAATGGAACAGTTCGTTTTTTTGTCGCAGATGCCACGGGGCATGGAATCCAAGCAGCACTTTATACCATGGCAATCAAATCAGAATATGAAGCCATCAAACGTTTCATCACCAAAACAGATGATTTGATGAACCATCTCAATCAAAAGATTCAGAATAAATTCTCTGGATTAAAGATTGTTTTTTCGGGATTTTTATTGGATATAGATACCAAAACAAAGACCATCTATTACTCGTCAGCGGGTCACCCAAACCAAATTTTCCAATCAGGTGACAATCAAACCATTTTAAATCGTACTGGAAATATCATTGGCCTCAAAAAAGACCAACCCTATACACAAAAACAATTCCAAATGGCAATGGGAGATAGAATTCTTTTGTTTACGGATGGAATGTTGGAACAGAAAAATGAATCAAGAGAAGAGTTTGGAATGGAAAGAATCCAAAAGATTCTTACCGATTACCAAGGAAAAGAATCAGAGAGAGTGCTTGCAGAACTCGTCATCCAACTTTTCCTCTTCCAAGGGAAAGAAGAACAAGAGGATGACCAAACGATGGTTCTTATCGAATGGGAAAGAACTTCTTAAAAGTTTCGAACCAATCTTTATTTTTTTAGAAAAAGATTGTCTACACCATTCTTTTCAAACTCGACATCATACTTTTCTGCTTCCTTAGCTACCTTGGTTTCATAATCTTCTGGAGCCAGTGCTTCTAAATCTTTTGCAGACATTTTTTGTTCTAAATCTCTTTGAGCAAGTTCAGTAGAGAGATCTGTCCAGAAGATGTCGTCGTTGTACGGTTCGATATAAGACTCGAAAACTTCTTGGAAGTATTCTTCCGAGATGGTGAAAAGTCCGTTTTCGGAAACGATTGGTCCTTTTTCGCCACCAGCAGAAAGTTTTTTAAGAAGGGACTGGATGAATTCATCCACGGAAGGATCTGTTTCTTCATGTGGAGAATTACTCACCCATTCGAAGACAGCAAGTGCATTCAAAAGGTGTTTTGTTTCTTGGGGATTAAGATCTAAATTCATGATTACCTACTTTGTTTCCATGGAAGTTGGAATCCTTCGTCTAGGCAAATCAAAGAATGACGGTGGACCGGTTTTCCTTATAGTTTTGGTACATCTGATCGACAAGGAGGCGAAAGGTTGGATCTTCTTTCAGAATTTCTAATTTTTCTTCCAGGCTTAAAATAGAAAACTTAGGATACAAAGCTTTAGTGACTGCAGGCTTCATACTTAATAAGTAAACAAACGAGTAGTAATGTCAACCAAAAAAATACTAAACGTATGTCACGTATTTATGTCTCGATAAACTTTTGCGATCCGCCTCACTCCCTCTTCCATTTCTTCTTTTCCAAGAAAACTAAAGTTCATCCGAAAGTTTGATGAGGATCTGCCCACAGGAGAAAATTCACTTCCAGGAACCATGGCGACACCTCTGCTTAGACAACCCTCCATCAATTCTTTCCCTGAAACCTTGGGATATTCGACCCAAAGAAACATCCCTCCTTCAGGAAGGGAAAACTTTGCTTCGGGAAGATACTTTTGCAGTAAAAAAACCAAGGTTTGTTTTTTCTCCGAATAGAAGGTTTGGATGGAACCTAAGTAATCATTCCAATCCAAAACATCCAAAAGTTTGGAGACAACCACTTGGGAGAACTGATTTGAATTTAGATCATTCCCTTGTTTGACTGCGGTAAACAAAGAACGATAGACTTCTGGAACTACGGTCCAACCCAACCGAAAACCTGGAGATAAAATTTTTGAAAAACTTCCCAAAACAAAGCTTAGGTCCATCCTAGCACGAAAGGAACTGACTGATGGATATACTTTTCCTTCAAAGTCCAAATATCTGTAGGCTTCATCTTCAATCAGGATGACTTCTTTTTCATCTAATAGGGAGGCAATCTGTTTTCTTTTTTCCAAAGACCAAGTATAAGTTGATGGATTTTGATAAGACGGGTTTGCATAAAAAATATGGATATTGTTTTGTCTTAAGATTTCTTCCAGCAAGTAAAGATTGGGGCCATCTATCTCCATGGGTACACTATAAAAATTAGGTTGGTAGGGAGAAAATGCCTGCAAAGCCCCCAAATAAACGGGATCTTCTAATAAGACATTGGTATCCGAATCCATCAACATCTTTCCTAAAATGTCTAATCCTTGTTGAGAACCATGGGTGATGAAAATAGAATCAAGGGAAGTCCAATGAACATCCGTTAATTTTTCGGAAACTTGGATTCGGAGTGCCTCGTATCCAGAAGAATCTCCATACTGAAGAGCCGTTGTAGAATGATCTCGAACCACAGACTCCATAACGGAACTTAAAATATTTTTTGGAAGTAGATCTGGATTTGGAAGTCCACCTGCGAAGGAAAGGATATCAGAATTTTCAACAGTTAACTTCAAAATTTCACGAATGACAGAAGTCCGAACAAAGGAAGTTCGTTTCGCCGAAAAAATAGTTGGCATTTCCTTTTCCATCGTTACAGAATAACAGAAAAGATTCTAACTGTCCATATACAGTCGATTCATTCTATTCATATACAGTTATCCTATGACAAAGTACAAACAATTAGCCGAAGACATCAAAAATGAAATCCAATTGGGATATTATTCAGAAAAAGAACGAATTCCCTCCCTTCGGGAAATTCAAACTCTAAAGTCTTGTAGTCTTACCACAGCCAAGGAAGCCTACCGGATCTTAGAAGAAGAAGGTTATATTTTTGTGGTTTCCCAGTCAGGATACTTTGTTCACCCAAACATAAGCTCTGTGATTTCTGGGCCTCAAAATGAATTTTATCCGGCAGTGGAGGCAGATGACAGAATCCAACAAATCATGCGAACCGTGATGGATCCAAAACTCATCTCTTTTGGTGCAGCCATTCCCTCCGATTTTTACCTTCCCCTGGGCGGACTTGTATCCTCTTTTAAAAAAGCCCTTAGACATAAAGAAATATTCTCTTATGGAGATTTACAAGGGGAACAGGAGCTCCGAGATTGGATTAGCAAACGTTTGTCGATCCAAGGATACAGAATAAACTCGGAACAAGTTCAAATCACAAATGGGTGCACAGAGGCGATCACATTTTCTTTAGCAACCACAACAGAACCAGGTGATACAGTGATTGTTCCCTCACCTATTTATGTTGGGTTATTTCAAATTTTGGAAACACTCAAACTGCAAGTTGTAGAAATTCCATACAGAAAAGAGGAAGGAATTTCATCCGATGAATTTGAAAAACTAATCAAACGCCACAAACCAAAGGTTTTTTTATTCTCAGCTAACTTCAATAATCCGAACGGAATTTTGATGAGTGAATCTTCCAAACAAAGTTTAGCAAAAATCTCTCATAAATACGGAATTCATTTAGTAGAAGATGATATTTATGGAGATTTGTATTTCACTGGAACGAGACCGAAGCCCTTGGTCAGTGATTTTCCATACGATCCAAAAGGTCCTAAATCATTTCTTTGTTCTTCGTTTTCTAAAACCATTGCCCCAGGACTTCGTATGGGTTGGGTGGCATCAAAAAATGGAATCCGGGACTTAAGTAAACGAACGAGGGCCTATAAAATTTCAGAAAACCATCCCAGTCAAATTGCGGTGGTTCAATTTTTGAAATTGCAGACTTACGAAAGGCATTTGAAATTCTTACGTTCGGAATACAAAAAACTTACAGAGGAATATACAAAACTTCTGGCTTTTTATAGTGACGGAACTCTAGAAATTCAAAAACCAGATGGAGGATTTGTTTTATGGATCAAATCTCCGTTAGATGGTGATAAGTTACTCAATGAATCCAAAAAAATAGGAATGGCAATTGCTCCAGGTTCTCTTTTTGGACTTTCCAAACATTGGGACAGCCACTTCCGACTGAATGTATCCGTTGGGTTTTCACCGAAAATCAGAGAGAAACTGTTGCAGTTCTCCAAGTTGTTCTTAAAAAAAAGGAAAAACTAAATTTAAAGTTTTTGGTTGCAAGCAGAAGAACGAGAACCAACGTTTAGGAATATGTCCGAAAACACACGCAAGTATCTGGAAACATCTCAAATCATTCCTTCCAAAGGAATGTCTTACACTATGTATGAAATTGAAGGCCAAGATACAATCTTACGAATGCTCACCTTTATCCCTGACAATGACGAGATCCATATCTATCCCAAACCGCCGGTAAAAAAACTTTATAAGCCGGAACTTTGTAAGAAGGTAGAAGAAAACGAATTTTTAGGTCTTTGGACTATGGGAGAAGAAAGGAAGGCGGGAAATTAGGCAACCGTGGCCCCGGACAGAATCGAACTGCCGACACGAGGATTTTCAGTCCTCTGCTCTACCGACTGAGCTACAGGGCCTTCGGTTACAACCAAAGTATTTTTTCACATCCCGCTGTCAACGAACCTTTATAAATTTTGTGAGGACAACATGAAGACCCATTGGAAACCATTCGCAACCATTATCCTATCCACACTCCTTTTTGTTCATTGTGCATCCACCCTCCACAAAACAGGAATTAGTCTAGAGAGATACAGATCCGACTTAGAAACCAAATCCATTTTAGTAGAAAACTTAAACTGGAAGTATACAGAAAAAACCGGTGATGGAGAAACTCTAGTCGTGGTACATGGATTTGGTGGAGACAAGGACCACTGGACCCGGTTTTCAAGACACCTCCCCAAAGGGTTCCGAGTCATAGCTCCCGACCTACCCGGTTTTGGAGAATCCGACAAACCAGAAGGAATCATTTACACCCAAGAAGCCCAGGCAGACAGGCTATACCAATTCACAGAAACCTTAGGACTAAAGAGCTTCCACATCGCAGGGAATTCCATGGGTGGTGGGATCTCTGGAATTTTCGCAGCTAAATATCCAGAGAAAGTAAAATCTCTCATTCTTTTTGACAATGCAGGAATCAAAAGCCCCACCCCAAGTGAAATGCAAGCGATCGAAATGTCAGGAAAACCGAGCCCACTCCTACTCACAAGTCCGGAAGACTTTGATAGACTGATTGCCTTTACTTTTGTGAAGCCACCTTATCTCCCCGGATTTTTAAAAACCTACTTTGCAAAAAAATCCTTTGCCAATAGAGATTGGAACGCATCCATTCTAAAACAAATCAGAAAAGAAGGTTATTTTCTGGAAGGGAAATTGGGAAAAATCCAATCTCCCACCCTTGTCATTTGGGGAAAAGAAGACAAAGTCATCCACTACACAGTGATGGATGTCTTAAAAGAAAAAATGAAAAGAAAACCAGAGACTGTCCTTTTGGAGAATATGGGACATGCTCCGATGATTGAAGACCCCCCATTGTCCGCCAAACTGGTACAAGACTGGATTTTCAACCTGCAAACACCCAAAAATTAATTAAAAAATACTTTAGTATTTTTTTTCCAATTTAGGACAAAAAAATACTTGTACTTTCACGGGTTTTTTATGTTATAAACCCAGTGCAACCAAAACATAACAACAAAACATTGATAGGAATTACCGGATCCATTGGGTCAGGAAAGTCCACTGTACTTGCTATGTTTGGCGAGTTAGGAGCAGAAACGATTAGCTCCGATACCATTGCCCGTGGTTTTACGGAACCAAATAGTCCAGTCATCAAAGAATTGGTTTCTATATTCGGAGAATCTGTCTTGAATGCAGACGGAGTGCCTTCCAGAACAAAGATTGCAGAGCTCGCCTTCTCCGACAAATCAAAGCTAAATGCTCTAAACGAACTCCTTCATCCCTTAGTCCGTAAATCCTTTTTGGAATTTTTACATTCACGAAAAGACGGCAGTATCATCGCTTGGGAAGTCCCCCTTCTTTTCGAAACCGACGCCTACACTCTATGCGACTTCACAGTTACTGTTGCTGTAAAACCAGAGGTGGCTTGGGAGCGAGTGATGGGACGTGGTGGGATGGATAAGGAAGACTTTCAAAGACGGAATCTTTCCCAAATGGACTTAGAGAAAAAAAAGTCTCTCTCCGATTTTGTCGTAACGAACGATAATCAAAGGGAAGAGTTAAAAGAACAAATCGCTATCATCTATTCTGAAATCAAACAAAGGATTCAATCATGAAAGAAAGAGTATTTTACGTAATCAACCTAGATAAACAAAGAATTGGAGTTTTGTCCCTCTTTCTTTTTGCCCTTTTCTTTTCGATTTTCTTTCTCGGAGTTTCCGTAGGAAAGGGAAAACAAGAGGAGACTGTCACTCGAGCCAAATCTTCGGAACCAATTCCCGCAGACCTCGCACTCACCAATGGCTCCATCCCTTCTCCGACAGCTGCCAATGTAGCCGATGCGGCAGTGGGAACAAATGCAGCATCTTCACTCGTACAAGGAACCAAAACCAAAGAGCAAACAAACCTTGGTGCGGAAATTCCAATGGCAGATGTAGGAAACCATCCCTATTTTGTCGAAACTTCCACTGCGAAAGACGAAGAAGAAGAAAGAAAACAACAAATCGTAGATTTGACAAAACGAACGGAAAAGAAAGTAAGTATTACCAAAGGGGAAGAACGAACCAAAAACCTGGTATCTACTTCCAAACATTCGAAATCACTAAGAACTTCCTCACAAATGGGGACAGTTGCAAAATCAGAAGGGAAACAATTTACCATTCAGTTGGCGGCTTTTACTAGCAGACAATCTGCTGAGACGTTTTTATCCCAACTAAGAGCAGATAACAATGGTAAGTTGGCAGCGAAAACCTTTATCGTAGTAAAAAATGGTTTCTTTGTGGTGCAAATGGGAAAATCAAAAGATAAATCTTCCCTTACCAAAACTCTATCCAAAACTTCCATGCCTAAAGAAATTAAATCCAAGGCCATGGTTGTGAGTTACCAACCGCTTTCCTAAAAAAGATCGTCAAAAAACCTTGGCCTTCGGCTTTCCTAAAGAAATTTAGGAGAGCCTTTTTCTGATATACTCTAATCCTTAACGAAAGAAATTATTTGCAAATTCGATAAAGAGCGATTGTCTAATCCCTAGAATGGATTCACAAGAAATTCCCCACCATAGTCTCACGTATGGAACAAGCAGACTTGCACCCGCAATCAGTCTTGTGGACCGCGCCAAAGAAATTGAGTTGGCTGAAGAGTCCGTTCAACTCCATGTCCACGGAAAATTGGAAGTCATTGCCAAACAAATCCGACGTTTGAAAGAGGAAGCAGAACTTATATTAAAACGTGCAGAAAAGGATATTGAACTTCATAAAGCACGTTGCCAATTTGAAAAGAAATCTGGCCAAACCATCCACCTTTATGAAAAAGATAGTAATTCTTACTTTTCTCTACTTGCTCCCAAAGATTGGGGAGGGTATCCTCCTCACTTATACAAAGGCTCTTATATCATGAATCCAGACCGCAGTTTTACAGAAGTTTTTCTTGATTCCGAGGAATAGCAACTAACTTTGATTCCAGCATTGAAACTTAAAATCAAAGTCACTAAAAGATGGATTGGCGCTATTCTCACAGGACAATACTTACGATTCGGATTGAATTCAAAAAACCAATCGGATGGGGATTGGCAGGAAGAAACTTTAATCACACTCCCCATCCTTCCCTCACCTCTAAAAGAAGGGAAACTCCAAAACCTTCGGATTGCGGTTGAACAAATGAACGATCGCGTTTTGCTTCCTGGTAAAATCTTTTCTTTCTGGTATGAAATTGGAAACCCCACCATCCAGAAAGGTTACAAAGAAGGGCGAGTGATTCGCAATGGAGATGTTAGTTCCGAAGTTGCAGGTGGGCTTTGCCAATTGTCTGGAATCATTTACTACCTTTCCTTAGAACTCGGCCTGGGTGTTATAGAACGATTCCCCCACTCCCGTGATCTGTATACAGAGGAAACTAGATTCACTCCACTAGGTACGGATGCCTCTGTCGTTTATCCGACTAAGGACTTACGAATTTTAAATACATTTCCCTTTCCTTTACTTTTCCACTGGGAACTTACTGAATCAAATCTTACATTTTGTATCCGAAGTACAGAGCCACTCAAACGACGGAGATTGTATTTTCAACAGACCCAAAAAAATGGATTTTCGAATGTGAAAGTCTTCTTAGAATCAGAAGAAAATGGCAGTCCCCTCTTATGTTCATCCGATGACTACCTTTTGTAAAAGAAAAGGCCTAGTTCTCGGAATCTTTCTTTTCATTATTTGTTTGCAATTGGTAGTTCAATTTAGTTCGGCCTTTGCATTCGGTGCCGATGGTTATTATTACGCTGCGCAAGTGAATTCTTATGTTACAAAGGGAAGGTTTTTTAGCCCGGATTCTTCTCCAGTTTTATACGGTCTTGTATACTTTTCAAAACTTGGGACAAACATCGTAGCAACAAACAAAGTATTTGTTTCTTTATTAGTAGGAGCATTATTTCTTGCGGGTTACCGACTAACATTACAACTAACAAAACAAGAATCAATTTCTGTTTTTATGGGAATCTTACTGATTTCCTCTTCTTTTATACCTCATTTTAGTTTTAACTTTATTAAAAATTTAGGTGGAATTGTCTTCTTTATCTTATTTTTAACAGAACTTCTGATTTTGGAACAAACCGAAATAAAGACAGAACTAACAAATTACATTCGTTTGATGGTAACTTTTCTATTGGTGTTCTTTACCCACAAAATCACAGCAGGTATCGCTTTCTTTTTTTTAGTACCTTGGATTTGGAAACAAATCCCCTATTCAAAAATCTATAAAACTACGATCTTATTGGGACTACCTTTCATCTTAGCTGGATTGGCATTTGTATTCCCCAACCTCCTCCACTGGAGTGATTTAAAAACCATATTCTCCGAAGGTTTGCAATTTCAATTCCTTTCCCCGTTTTATAAATATTCGCAGATTATGCCTGAGTTTGTTTTGGAACAAATTCTCTTTTTTCTTTCGCCTTGGATCTATCTGATAAAAAGATCAGAACTTAACTCCCAGGAGAAACTTTTTTATGACAAATTAGTCATTCTATTTTTCTTAATCTCTCTACCTATCTTTAGTTATACGGCTTTTAGTTTTCCATTTCGGTTATTTCTACTTGTTTTTATTCCTGCAACCTTTTTGTTACTTCCCAGTCTTTCACAAATTAGGTCTAGTGGGACTATAGGAGTTCTTTCCGTATTAGTTTTGATCTATCAATCTTATACAATGTATAAAGAAAAGGATTTCAACAACCAAGATTATAAACTCTATTCAATTATACTCCCTTTGTTCCAATTCCCAAAAAACACTTTGATTATTGTCCATCAAGGTTTTGACTATTTTATTTGTTACAATAAAGCAGGAGATGCTTTCCATTTTTTACCAGAAGAGAAACATAAAGGTAGACCTATTTATCGGATTGCTTACGGTGTTTCTGCGGCAGAATACAAAAAGTACCTGCCCGACGTGACAATACAGTATTTACCTGGTTTTTATTCTGTTTTGGAAGAAGAGAAGTGGCAGGAGTTTCTAAAACAAATTCCTGCCGATATTAGAATACGTATTTTAGATTGGAAAAATCCTCATACTCATAGAACTAGAGGAATGATCCGAAATGAATCGTTTAAGTTACTTAATAAGAAGATTTAGTATAAGCATAATCGCTGGCACAGGCAACTTCTTTGTCCTTCTTTTCTAACATTAACAAAAGTTTGTCGTTACATTCGTAAAAATATAAATCGAACTTACCTACCACAGGGTAGGTGCTGAGGGAAACCAAATAATTATCTGAGCTAGTATATCCAAAATAAGCGTTATCGTAAGCAGTTCTCTCTTCATCGGTTTGCGGATATTGAATAAAAATAGAAGGACGAATCAGTCTAGACTTTGTATCAAAAACTAAATGATCAGAATAGACATCAAAAATTCCTTCTAACTTTTCGCTGATACCCGAATACAAAGTAAACTCTCGATAAACAAAATTTTCTCCATCAAACTCGATTGTATTTGTGCATTCCAATCGGTTAGGAAGTTTACAAAGAACATAATTCCCTCTTACAGCAGCGATGATTGCATCTTTTGATGCGACTTTAGTAATGGAAAGATATCCGCCAAAAACCCAACCAGTGATCAAACTCGACTGAACCCGATACCAAAATTCAGAAATTCCATCAATCTCTGTCTCTTTCTCCGATTTTTCCAAAACCTTCACTTCATCACCTAATCTTAATTTTCCTACTTTTTCTCCATCTAAGGAGGGTGTTTTTCTCGCATTGAGGGAAGTTGCAGAAATAAATGCATTTTTGCCGACTTCGATGGCTGGTGCTTTTTTACATTGAAAGAAAACGAGGGGAAAAAGGGTAACTAAGATCAGTTTCTTCATGGAAGAAAGATTGGTTTTTGGGAGAAATTTTGGCAAGAAAAAATACAACCCCTCGCAAAAGAAATACCACCTAATTTTTCATAGGTGGGTTCCAAATTATTAATAGATCATTATTTAGTAAAAAGAGATGCTAAAGAAGATAGTTGGGAAGTGATATCACCACCTGGTTCCTTTCCATCTGGAGAAAGTTTATCGATCACCACAGGCAATAAATTTCCAATGAGACCTGCTGTGGCTTCCGAATCCAATCCTACCTTTTTGGCAAGTTCCTGGATGGAATCGTTTCCAAGAACTTTCATTACGTCGGATGCCCCGATATTCACGTTTTCGCCAGTTCCCACCCAAGAAGATGCGGCGTCTGCAAAACCTTTATCTTTAAACTTTTGTACGATTCCTGACACGCCGCCATTCTCTTCTACGATCTTTTGGATCCCAGAAACGATTTGTGGATTGTTTTGTACGAGCTCAACTGCCTGAGCTGCAACGGCTTTTAAACTTTCAAAAAAACTCATGAAGAGGAGGTTATTTAAAAATTCAAAAAAGGAAAGATATTTTTTGAATTCTATTTTTTATTTCTATACTTCTCCTTCGCGATTGTCCTAAGGTAGACTTTTTTTTCTTCCGGGAAAAATCGAATTTCGGCGTTATACGAATTTTTATAGACTTCATCCTATATTACAAAAGAAATATGACAAATTCTCTAATCAATCGAAGAACATGGCATTCAATTTTGCTAATGATCATTAGATTAAGTGAATGTATTTTCATTTAAAAAAATTTCGATACGATAAAAACTGGATCTATTATGAAAACCCAAGGAACTCTTTCCGCTTTTTTATTTTTGTCTCTCGATGGA
The DNA here is from genome assembly GCF_040833985.1 of Leptospira sp. WS4.C2. Classification (NCBI taxonomy): domain Bacteria; kingdom Pseudomonadati; phylum Spirochaetota; class Leptospiria; order Leptospirales; family Leptospiraceae; genus Leptospira; species Leptospira mgodei. The sequence continues at coordinate 1,513,309 of NZ_CP162139.1, read as the reverse complement.
TTTTATAAAGGAGAAAACGAAGACATCTCCTGGCATTCCCATGGTCCAGAGGAATCTAAGTTTTCGGAAGAAAATCTAAATTCAGGAAACACCTTAATCTTCGGAAAACGAACTTTCCTGATGATGGAATCCTTTTGGACAAACAAAGATGCCTTCCAATTATTCCCGGGTGTTGCAGAACAAATGAAAAATGCACATAAATTAGTGCTTTCCCATTCGAAACTCGTGACGAGTTGGAATCATACGAATCCCCTACCTCCCAACTGGATCGAACACATTATCCTTTTAAAGAAAGAAGGAATCAGTATGACAATCTTAGGAAGCGGAGAAGTAGTTAGACAATGCTCGGAACTTGCGTTAATCGACAATTATTCTCTTATGATTGACCCAATTGTCATTGGAAAAGGGGAATCTTTGTTTGGTGGATTCAAATCTAAACAATCGTTAGAACTCGAATCAACAAGAACCTTTGCTAGCGGGTCGGTATTACTCAATTACAAGCGAGTCCCAAAATAAATCAACGGAAAGTAAGACCCTACATAAAAAGTTTGGTACGACTTGTCCGACCCATACGAAAATTCGAACCAAAATTTTACCCTGTATAAATATTAAGCAATTCTTAGGTTCCCCTCCCTTTAGCAAATTAAAAAACCAACGTTCGCAGACCGATGAAATCTTCCCAACCAATGTTTTTATTTTCCCAATAGAATAATTTATTGCATTCCCATCCTAAAAACCTACCATCAATCCAATGTTAACCTTCCTAAACTATGGTTTATAAAACATTCATTCAAAATCTGAACCTTAGACTTTTACCTTTCCTTTTATCGTTATGCCTCGGGGCCTGTTGGGCCAATCCCCTCACCCACCCACCCATTGAATGCATTATGAAATTATCCAATTTTATCTGCCCAGAAAAAAAGGGCTGGGAACAGTGGGCTCCATCCATCTATCTTTTGTTATTACAAGAATCCACCGTTACGATTTCCAATCTCACCAACCACTCCATAGTCGAAACGGGATTTGTTGTGGGAACCGTTCCTGCAGGCGCCACCTTTGTGAATGTGGGAATTGACAACTCCCCTCCCACCCAAGTTCCTGTGATCGATGGAACTTGGAGATACGCATTGCCTGCCAAAGCAATCACTGGCACCTTCTGGACCTATGGAAGCCTTCATACTATTTATGCTCATTTACCTTATGAAAAACCCAATACCATCCAAGTGCGAATGGGAACAAACCACGATACCGATGGGGATGGGTATCCCGATTTAATTGTATCGGCAAGCCCGGCTGCAGGAACACAAGGATATGGTTATATATACACCACAAATCCCAATTTGAAACAACTGAATTCTACACCAAATACAACTCTAACAGACGGAATTACTCAAACCTATTTTGGGTCTCGAATTGCATCTGGAGACTTCAACGGAGATGGATATGCAGATGTGATTGTCGGGGCCCAAGCATATCTTGTCGGTAGTTATATTGGAAAGGCTTATCTTTTCCTTAGTAAAGGTCAGTCAGGAATTCCTTCTCAAAACCTAAATGCCGGTGGATCTGCGGATGCCATTCTTGACGGAGTGACAGGTACAGGGAGATTTGGAACAAACATAATAGCAGCTGATATTAATCATGATGGTTATGGGGATGCAGTATTTTCTTCTCCCTGGGTAAATGAATTATTTATTTTTTATAGCCAAGGCCCAAACGCAATATCATCGCAAAATACGAATACGGCGAATTTTGTTTTTAAAAATATTGCTCCTAATCCAGACGATAATTTTGGAACCTTTGCTAACGCAGGTGATCTCAATGGAGATGGGTTCCAAGATCTGGTTGTCAGTGCTGCAACCTATTCCTCTAACTTAGGAAGGATATATATTTTCGTTTCCAATCAAGGATCCTTACCTGCAAGTCCTCAACAAATCCTTGAAGCCCCACTGGAACCCTCACCTGGCTGCGCAGCAGGAGTTGGATGTTTTTTTGGCACTGCATTTGTCTTAGATTATTTTAACAGCGACAATTGTATTGATCTTGCTGTTGGAGGTTACTCTTTTAATTCCTACCAAGGAATTGTTCATGTCTATCATTCCAATTGCGATCCAATTACACCTTACTCAAGTATACCAAACGTAACACTTCTTGGTCCCCCTACAACGAGCTGCAATATCAACAGATGTAATTTTGGTGGGACCTTGGCTTCGGGAGATACGAATGGCGATGGACTGCCCGACCTACTGATTGGAGCCACGGGAGCTAGTGCCGGGATTGGTGACGTATACTTAGTGTTAAACGATCCAATTACAGGGTTTCGAAATATGAACTTAAGTGCGGGAGGATCTGCTGATAGCCTTTTTTCTGGCGCCAATGCGGTTTCTAATTTTTCTATGAGCCTTAGGTTCCAAGACACCAATGCCGACGGACTCCAAGATATTGTCATCTCGGAACCAACGGCCACTAATCGAGTGTATACGTTTCATAGTCTGCGCGGAGGTGTACCTGCAAGTCAAAATCTTAATGGAAGTGGAGTGACAAGCCAAACCCTTGCTCCGCCAGCAGGTACTTCTTTGGGAAATACAATCGCCCAATGGAAAACCAAAGCAGAGAATTATTTGTGGGCGTTGGTGTGGAAAACTAAAGTGTATTTTGGGATGATATAGTAAATATTAGTTTGTATCATTACCACTGGGCGCCTCGCAATCGTTTGGTGAAAATGACTACAACTGATCCGCGACCGCGCTATACGCTCCAATCTTTCGCTTACGCGAAAGGATTTCCGCTACTATCGCTGGCGTGTGGATACTTGATTCAATCAAAACATTCTTCTTTCCTTGAATCGCATTGATTGAACTAAAAAAGTAAAATATCGTATCTGTTAGATGCCTGAAAACAAAATGTAATCTCTATCTTAAAAATATGTGTAGACGTTTGGCGACAAAATCGACTGGATAGAAAAAACGATTCTGATGTTATATATAAAACACAAAATACTAATCCTTGTTTTATGCATCGGCTCCTTGGAATGTAGGCCACCGATCAACAACCCAAATACAAGCCTTACCATATCCAAAAAAGAAACCGAGGACAAAATAAAAAATTATACTTCAATTAAAGTGCTGAGTTGCCAGTTTGATCCATATCAAACAGTCCTATTTTCTGAAATAGGGAATGACGAGGATCCAAGGCCAGATGCGAATAACAAATCCATTTATTACGAAAAAAGGGCCGTGAGTGCCTGTTTACGAAGTATCTTGGCCATCCCTTGCCCCACATATCCAACCAACACAACCCAAGCCATTTCAGAAATGTTGGCTCATATCACTTCCAATCGATTGTTAAATTGCACTTTCAAAGTTGTCCTTTTTTTTGAATTTGAAAAACCCTTCCACGGAAATTTTTAATGTTATACAACCGATTCCAAATTTACTTCATTCCACTTAGCTTACTATGGATTGCCAATGATTCGATTTTTAAAGTTTGTTATCCGGGTGCGATTACGGGGAAAATTTCCGATCTGATTGGAATTCTACTAACACCACTCATATTAACTGGAATCATTTCTCTATTTGTCAGTAGAACAAAACTTAACCTAATCTTTTGGATCTCTCTTCTCCTTACGAATCTTCTATTTATCACAATTAATATATCACAAACAACCAACGAATCTTTCTACAGGTTGATTGGATCTAACGAAAACAGGAATTTAGCCGACAGGTCAGATTTATTTGTATTACCTTTGTCTTTCCTAACCTTTTACCTATTCAAACAAATAAAAGCATATTTCAGGATACAATTTCATCAAAAGATTTTGATTCTAATTTTGCCGACGTTAGCGTTAATCAACACATCGTATCCAAGCGGAAGGTCTGACTCATTATCCATTCTATTACTTTTAGATTCTGCCTCAAATAAAATCATCCAACTGGATCCAAAAGGCGAAAACATCACCGCAAACTCATATACTTTTAGATTCCAATTCATCGGAAAAAACCATGAAAGTAGTCCGGGATCCTATGAAATTCCAAACCCAAGTTCTGACTGTCCCAGTACCGTAGAGCCAACCAAAGATTTAGGAAATACCAAAACATCATTTCCTGAATCCGGTAAATTTCAAAACTATCGAATTGATATTTCTAAAAGTCAAAATTTTGAATCGATTGATAAGACTACCGACTGCAGTGAAACTACATGTACAATTGACTTACAAGACTTAGATTCTGGAAACTATTATTGGAAAGTTAGAGTTCGGTATCTTTATAGACTAAAGTGCCAATTGTATTTGGAAAATTTTATTGTGCCACAAGAAGTGCAGCACTTTTCAAAATAAGGCCAGGTTTTAACGATGGGAATGCATCCCTATCTTATTTCCTTCAGAATCCACAAACATTGCATAGTATCCCATCTCTGGACTAATTTCTGTTTTTGGCAATAGAACCTTCCCTCCGTTTTTTTCCACTTTTTCTAGGGCAGGTTGTAAATCATTTCCTATGTTAAGATAAATCAAAACTCCATTGTTAGTAGGAATGTAATCCTTTCCTTTTACCAAAACAACATTGACAGAACCTTCTACAGCTGGCAAAACCCCCATTTCCGTATCTCCCATTGTCATCTTTTCAATGTTCACTCCTAGAATGATTTGGTAAAAAGCGATGGCTCTTGATAAATTGGTCACTGGAATTTCTACAATCGATATCATATTTTTAAATCCTTTGTTTCCTTCTGTCACCAAACCAGAGTTACTCTCTTTTTTACAAACACTAAAACCAATCCCAAAAAATAAAACCATCACTACAATCATTGTTCTTTTCATATTTTCCTCACGAATTTTTTTCATAAAATTCTATCATAGATTTAAGAATGAAATTGTAAAAATACGACAAAACAATCTCACTTGTAAAAAAGTGTAGAAAGAATCATACCTTTGTCCTTTAAAAACTTTTTCGGATTCAAACCCGTAAATTCCTTAAAATCTTTAATGAAATGAGCCTGATCAAAATAATCGCTTTCATAGGCAATTTGTATTAGGTTTGTGGAATCTTCCTTAAGAAGCATCGCTAAAGCTGTTTGCAATCGAATCATTTTTCCCAGTTTTTTGGGAGTCACACCCACTTCTTTCGAGAACTTTCTTTCCAGCTGTTTTCTTTTTGTAACATCATCAAGAACAAGAGATCCAATCGATACACTCCCCTTGGTTTCCAGAATGACATCAATGGTTCGTCTCACAATACTATCAATAGTTGATTTTTTCTTAAGTTGCTTCAGTAAAAACTCTTCTATGATTTGGATGCGAGTGACTGTATTAACTGACTGAATGATTTTTTCCTCCAACTCCTTAGCAATATTAAATCCAAAAATTTGTTCGAGAGGAGTTTCTTTGTTTGATAAACTTTCCAATGATATATCTACAAAATTTGTAATTCCATAAGGATAAAACCGAATCGCAAAAGTTTTCACAGAACCTGTAGGCTCAATGTAAAATGGATCTGTCGTATGCCCGATGACACAAGCCCTGGGCTGGAGTATAAAATCTGTTTCATTGGTATACCGTTTGATATCATCCCCTAGGATGAATGCCATTTCGACACAACCATCGGGAATGATTCTTTGCCTTGGGAATTCTAATGCTCTTGGAATTTCTAGTGTCCAATAACATTTTACTAGAGAACTTAAATCAGGAGTTGGAGGATAAGTTTGGTAATCCATAATCTATATTTCATTCCCGTTTCTGAATTATAACAAATAATGACGGAAATTTCAATACATTCGGCGAGGATTGTATTCATTTTAGAGAAACATCCAACCTCCCTTCACATTTTTTCCGTTGCGATTCCATAGCAAAACACGATAGAAGAAAAAGGTTTTGTCTTTGGACCGAATCGTTACAAAGTCCTCCGCCTGTAAAATTCTCCTCCCCACTTCGAACATACAAAACAGTTTTACTGCATTGATTGGCCTAGGGATTTTCATTTAAACATTCTTCCTTCGCTTGTCCGCAATGAAAAAACAAAAAGAGAATGGAGATTATTAAAAATATAGATTTCAATGATAATTTACCTAGATATGTTAGATGGTAAAATATGCTGATATAAAAAACAATATTTATAAATGAATGCTTGAATGACCTTTCGTTGCATTGATAATTTCAATGTAAAAATAGAAACTGAAATTAGAGGAATAGACTTTCTTTGTAAAGATTTTCTGGGTGCCTCGCGATCTTTTGGTGGATAGCGATTGGATCCATGATGCGACCGCGCTTTACGCTCCAATCTTTCGCTCCCGCGAAAGGATTTCCGCTGCAATCGCTGGCGTGGGAATAGGACTCTAATCACTACTCGTCGATATCTACTCTAATTATCTAATTTCAAATATATATTCATCCTCTTTTTTGAAAAAGTCTTCACCTTCGAGATTAGGAACACAAGCGTTCCAATTTGACGTTGGATCAACATAGCGTATATTGGATGAAATTAATTTAATTCTTTTCTCATTTATTTTTTTAAATTTCAATATATAAAGTGGATGATACCTTTTATAATCAATAGGTGCCTCAGTCAAAATGCATATGTTTTGTCTACATTCAACTTTATCTACGATGATTCTGAGCATTTTGTCGATATGCGGTGGATAAATTTTCAACTGAAATGACACTTCATTTGTAACTGGATCTATTTTCTTTTTACATTCAAAAGCTTCTTTTGATGTTTCATCTCCTTTAACATAATCTATGCTTTTGTATTCCTCAGAGTCTAAATGACAAAAAAAACCGAGTCCAGAAAAAGGTGTATCTTCTTTCTTAACTTTCAATTCGGATTTGGCAATCGCGATGGAAGGATAAGATAAAATTCCGAGGAGCGAGAGTAGCGATAAATAATAATAATAATAAATTTTCATATGTAAACTTCTTTCTTTTAAAAATTTTTATCGAACAAATATGTATTCCTTATCTTCGTCGAAAAAATCTTCAGCCATCTCATAGGGAAGGCATGAGTATTCCACTTCTGGAAAGTCAATTTGACGTAAATTGGAAGAAATTAATTTAATATGGTTTGCGTTTTTAATTTGGAAAACTATTCTTAATAGTGGAAAACTAATTTCGTTTGTAGACTCCACTGGAGTTTCCATCAAGACACATATTTCCTTTTTACAAATAAAATCAGAAATACGTATGGTTCGATTGTTGAAACTTTCTCGATTATTGATATTAAGAGTGAAAAACATTTTCTTTGAAAATGTATCTATCTTTTTGTTGCATATAAATGTTGGATCACCTGAGGGATCTCTTTCATTAAAAAGCCTTGTTTCTTCTTGATTTGGATCACAAAAAAAATGGAATCCAAAGTTCGGATCATCAAAGGGAGATTGTAATGGCAGAGGTTCTGCCAAAAATGAAGCATTGGTCAAAAATAAAAAAACTAGAAGGGATAATATACTGAATTTTCTCATTTTTGTTTTATCTGATTCCAATCAAAGGTTTAATTATCTACTTGTTTCTAAATTATCTCTCCACTTGCTTTCTTCCCATCCTCAACATAAATCATAAAATGCAAGTTGTCATTTGTGGAATTTCCTGAATTCCCAACTCTTCCAATAAAATCTCCTATTCTGACAGTTTGACCTTCGGATACATTAATCATATTTAAATGATTGTAAAGAACTCTTACTTTTGGATCAGTACCTACTGAAACAACTTCAACATAGGTACCTAGATCATTTACACCTCCAGAAAGGAAATGGTATTCCCGCTACTAATGCGAATCATCACAGAATTGGAAGTCGTTGTTTGCATAGCTTCTGCGATTTTTGAGTATGCCTGATCCCGCGTGATAGAGGGATTCGTATCTTTAAACGTATCTCGATGCCATTCTTTACCACTTTGGCTTGCATAGGAATTCATTATGGTATGATTGGCTTCTACGAACATAACACTTCCTGGTTTGATTTCTATACTATCTTTACGCTTTTTGACAAAATCAACAAAATTATCCTGCACATCCGAATCAAATTCCTTACGGCAAGTTGCCCAGAGGGATTCTGCCTGGCACCATTTCATGACAATTTCTGAACTTGGACAATAAGTCGAATGACCTCGTCTAGTGTTTTTGAGTAAGTTTGTTCGTAATGTTTTCAACTCTTTACCAACTTGGTTGCCTTTTCTTTTGGTGAAAAAAAATACCGCCTAATCTGAGCTAGACTTACGACTGTCTCTACCAATACCTAAACCAGCTATAAAGGTAATTACACCTGTAATCATTGAGGATCCAATTTCAGTCTTACCATCTATAACAAAATAGATTCCGATTCCTAGTATCGTTAAGAAAACTATAATCAGAAAAATCGACAAAAATAGGTTTCTAATCTCACCTCTTTCATTCGATTCAAGAACCTTTAAGGAATATTCCAAATTATTCTGACTCTCAGCCTGCCTTAAATCAAGTTCCTTCTCCTTAACTGTTTTGTCGTTGTCAGAAATGATACCGAGGGTATCAAGAAACTTAGGTATAAAATCAACTAAATCCTTTCCTCCGTTATCTTTTGATGGTAACTCAGCCATGATTCCTCAACGCATTAACAATATTCATGACAGAATCATTGAAACCACCAGAGGAAAGTCCATGCCTTTTTCGAAACTCTTCCCTGGATTCTTTTTGGAAATACAGCTCTCCATTTTCCTTAACTCCAAGGCCGACAATCACACCTGAATCATAATCCGAGCTTAGTTTATTTACAGCCTTAAGCAAACGATCGTTAGCGACACGAATCACTTTATTATTCATACTTGAATGTTAGACTCAGAAAATTTTGTGTCAACTATTTATGGGGACAATCAATCCCTATCAGTTCGCAATCTGGGCATGAGTTGTTTATAGCGAATCCTTCTAGAATCCCTTTGGCGATTCGATAAACATTTTATTCTGAAACTAAGTAGCGGAGGGACTTGACCTCTCCGCTGCAAACACTTCGTGTGTTTGCTACGCTTCGAGGCACGGCTCCCTTCGTCGCATGCCATCCGGGCATGCTCTATGTTATGATTGCTCCCTATGGGTCGCAACCATAGCAGCCTCAGGGAACTGTTCAAGTCCCTCGGATTCTACTCATTTGAATGTTTGGATTGTTTTTAGGAGAGTTGTTATGCGGGCGGAGGGACTTGAACCCCCATGCCTCTCGGCGCCAGAACCTAAATCTGGTGCGTCTGCCAATTTCGCCACGCCCGCATTGTGTTTGTATAAGCAGGTTTTTGTACTAGGGAAATCTGTCTAGTGAGTTTTTGTGATTCACTTGCCTTTGTTTTGAATTTTTGTTCTCATGTCAGATACCAATAGGACAACTCCGATGAACATACTGGAATTTATGCAAAATATCTCTACGCAAGTGTATTTGCGAGGGGATGTGATTTTTCGAGAAGGAGATCCACATGATGGAAGTATGTATTGTATCATGAGTGGGATGTTTGCCGTCACCAAACGGACACCAGATGGAAGCCAAGAAGTAATTAAAGGTTTGGGGCCTGGAGAATTTTTTGGAGAACTCTCACTGCTCACAAGAAGGCCTAGGGCCATGACTATCAGCGTGGTTTCAGCCAATGCACGGGTCGGAATCCTCCGGGATGATCAGTTTGAAAAATTAGCTCGGATCAATACTCATTTTTTATTCCAACTGACCAAAAGTACGGTCGAAAAACTCCACCGGGCGGAAGCCAGGCTTACGGAACTTGATAAAATGTTAGAAGAAATCAAAAAGGAAGAAGAGAAATGAACGTCGACCATTTGCGAAAGTACATCACCGAAGTTCGAATCGATCATTTTCCAGAAGGAACCAAAGTATTTTCAGAAGGCGAAGATTGTAATGGAAAGATGTTTTTTGTTTTTTCTGGCCAACTCCAAGTTTTCAAACGAAAAGCGAACGGAGAAGATCATTATGTTCGTGAGATCAAACCTGGAGAGTTCTTTGGAGAAATGGCACTGGTATATCCATCACCGAGAGCCGCGACTGTGGTTGCTTCTGCAGAAGATACAAAGGTGGGAATCATATCAAAAGAAATATTTATCGGAATGGGAAAAGAAAGCCCTGGTTTTCTTTCTGCGATCCTCCACAGTATCATAAACCGCCTAACATCTGTAGAAGATACCATTTCCGAAAGGCAACAAGAATTACATATCCTCATCAATGGAATGCCCTCCTTAAAAACGGAGCAGACTACCACAGAATCCGTCACACCCAATGAGGACAAAACACAAGATCCAGAAGAACCAGAGGAGAAAGCCTAGGAAGAAATGCACACTCTCAAATTCTGTGGATTTAAAAATAAGTTGACTAAATCCCTAAAATCGAGTTTGATTTGCGGGTGACTTTGCGGTTCTTCAATTATCCCATTCCTGTTCTGCTGGTGACCCTAGGTTTTCTTGCAGTTCCCTTTCTGAATGTCTATATTACGGCATCCTTATACGATCTCGATTTAGACCATTTTGCAATGATTCTATCCAGAATCCAACCGTTACAATATGTACTCTCGGGACTCAGTGCCATCATCGCCTATGGCCTAGTTACCAAAAAGAAATTTGGATACTACCTTTTCCTTTGTTTTACCTTTCTCATTCTAACTTATAATGTTTGGATGGTTTTGTCAGTCACTCTCGGAAAGAAGATCTTTCTGGCTGGTATCCGCATCCATACGGCTGATATCATTTGGAATATGGTGACAACCACACTTCTCCTTGGGACTGTATTTTATTTCCTACGCAGAGAGATTGCCGCACCTTACTTAAGTGGAATTCGTCGCGGTTGGAGAACTAAATACAGAGAAACACATCCCGTTCCCTTTCATTGGACCAATGCCGATGGAGAACGCGAAGGCGATGGACAAACCATTAATATTTCCCGTAACGGTATCCTTATCCCCCTCCCTGCACATCACTTTCTGAAAGTGGGAGACCCAATCAATCTCCTCTTAAAGTTAGAAAAGGAAAATAGAGAACCCATTTCCATTTCTGTCCAAGCAAAGATTGTCCGTATCGATGAAGAGAGTGATGGTTCCGAAATTGCCGGTGTCCAACTCTTCTTCCAAATCAACCAAAGAGAAGAAAAACAAATCTACGAAACCTTTTTGGCAAGAGTCTTTGCACCAAGATATCCCGTTTCCAACCCAGTCAACTTTTCAGGAAAGGACAACAAAATTTGCGAAGGAACATTGCTGAATGTTTCCATGGAAGGATTGTATATTGAAACAAGTTCGGTTCTCGACCAGAACCAAATTTGTACTGTGAAAATCCAAACTAGATCGGGAGATATTTCGGTAGGTGGTGTGGTACGTTGGTCCAACCCACAAGGAAAGTATGGAAAACCTAGCGGGTTTGGAATTCAAATTGATACGATCGAAAACAGAAACTTATTTAGAATTTGGATTTGGAAACAACGTTTTAAATTATTCCACGGTCGGTAGTTCTTCCCAAAACAATGAATCAGCAAGTTCTGCATCCCCAGGACTTGTGACTTTGATATTGTGATAGTCGGTTTCTACAATGCCGACCTTTCTTTTTCCCATCCAAGTACAAAGGTCTGTCGGATGTTTTTTTAAATCCGTTGGAAGTTCCACAAGCAAAAGTTCCTGAATCATAAATCCAGCAATGGATTGTGGGGTTTTGACAGAATAGACTTCTTCTCTTTTTAATGGTTCTTCGGTATAGTTTTGGTGCAGACGAACTCGCACCAAACTCTCCGTAGACTTTCCAACAATGGTAGCACCACCAAAAATTTTCGTTTGTTCTACCAACTGATACAATTCATTTTGTTTGAAGTTGGGTCGTGCCACATCATGGATAAATATGATATCCTTTGTATCATAGGGAATGGATTCCAGACCGCATAACGTAGACAGATGGCGGCTCTCTCCCCCAGGAACAATGCGATCGTTCCCTTCCAATACATCATCCAGTTCTTTTTCTGTTTCTAAAATCCAATCAGGGTGGGAGACAACCGTGATGGATTTGGTAAGTCCAAACTTTCGAAACCGTTTGACCGAATGTCTGAGAAGGGACTCTCCCCTCACTTTCAAAAATTGTTTGGGAACCTCAGTTCCCATCCTAGAACCTGTCCCACCCGCAAGTAGGACAACATACAATTGGTTCATTCGGTCATTCTACAACGAGGATTTCGTTTCGAAAAATCTCAAGCACTGGTTCTTTTTTACGGATGAGTTTTCCTTCCCCATTGGTACGAAGTAACACCTCGGCAGTCTCTGGAAAACTATTGTAGTTCTTCGTGGACATACCGGCACAATAAGCACCGACCGCCTCCATCACCACATAGTCTCCGATTTCTGCTTCTCCCATAAGACGAGTGATGGGTTCTCCCCCTTCTTTTTGGGTAAACACATCTCCTGATTCACAACAGTGACCAACAACCACATACTCTGTGTTTGATTTTGGGACTCCACCGTCTTTTTTTACCGTGATGAGAGGATGTCTTGCACCGTATAACGAAGGTCTGGTGTTTGAATCCATCCCTGTATCGAGTTTTAAAAAACGAAATCCTTTCGGGCCTGTATCTACTAAATCATCCACTGTTGTGAGGAGGGCTCCGCAAAGTGCAATGAGGTAGGTTCCAGGTTCAATTTCTAATATGAGTTTTCTTCCGTATTTGGTAGCAAATTCTTCGAATTGGGGTTTCACAGGAGCACCAATCTTTAGTAAGTCGGTCGATTTTTCATCTTCCATCCGCCCTACTTTGTATCCTCCACCAAGACTCACCACCGTGACCGTTGGGAAGGCCTCCGCATATTCTAAAGTATATTTTGCCACCGCTTTCCAAACTTCCGGGTCACTTCCCGATCCAATATGGGTATGGACTTTTTCGACAATGATTTTGTATTTTTCGACAATAGCTTTCACTTCCGGCAATTTTTCATGCCAGATTCCGAAGGAAGAAGTGACTCCCCCCACATCCGTTTTTTTGGTATGACCCGATCCAAGGCCCGGATTGAAACGAATGGATACAGCCTTTCCAGGAAAAACCTTACCAAAGGCTTCCAGTTGGCGAAGAGAACATGCATTGAATTTCACCCCTTTGCCAATGAGTTCCGCGAAGGCTTTCGGTAATTCTTGAGAAGTGAGCATGATGGATTCGGGTTTGAATCCAAAGTGAAGGGCACGCACCACTTCATGTTCCGAAGAAGCATCAATGAGGATGCCTTTCTTTTTCATAATCTGAAGGATATTGGAATTGGGATTTGCCTTCATGGCGTAACGGACTTGTAACCCAAAGGCGTTCGGAAACGCGAGGGCTTCGTCACATTTTTGTTCAATTTCTTTCTCGGAATAGACAAAGAGCGGGGTTCCAAATTCATTTGCCAAAGTTCGCACTTGGTCTTCTTTCAAAAACTTTAGTTTTTCGATTGATGTCATAGGATTTAAGATAAACCTTTCAATAGGTTCCATTCCATAAAGTCAAAAAAGTAGAAAATGGCAGGAAAGATTACACATATTGAAGCTCTCTCCCAAGTGAAAAAACATTTGGAACATGGAAATGCGACCCAACGTCGGATTGCCGCATTACTCTCAAGACCTGATGTTGCACCTTACGCCAACCTCGGTGCCGTGGCTCCCGATATCTTTTACTTCTATCACGTGTTGCAACCCAAACGAACAAAGAAAGCCGCTTTCTTCGGAGACCTGGCCCACCACGACCGGGTTGCCGAACTCATCCTTAGTTTTCTGGACCAAGTGTATGATACAGAAATGGGTTTATACCGTGATCGTTTCCTTGCTTTCACATTAGGGTATATCTGTCATTGCGTGGTAGACATCCAAACTCATCCTTATATCTTTTATATCTCGGGCGATTACTATAACAACGATAAGAAGATCTCTTACCAAGCACAAGTGAACCACATGAAAGTGGAGTTTGGACTAGACACACTTCTTATCAACCACCGCTGGGGAATGAGTGCCAAAGAATATGACTTTCCTCAATACATTGATATCCGTCATAGAACCGTGGGGATCAAAAACAAAATGGATCCTGTCCTTTGGAACTTTTGGTTGCAATCCATCAAAGAAACCTATCCTACCGAGTTTGCTTCTTCCTATTTGGGTTCCGAAAAAAAAATCATCCCAGGGGATATCTTAAATGAATCTTACCTTGGGTTTTATAGATTCACATCCACTTTGGATTCGAGAAGTGCTTTTATGCGTGGGCTTGTGAGTGTAGTGGATACGCTGACTTTTCATAAATACAATGCCAGTGTGCTTATGCTTCCCGCAATGGATGAAATCAATCCCAAAATTATGAACGATGAAAAGAGGGAATGGTTTTATCCGGCCGACCCCAAAAGAAAGTTCAATGACTCCTTTATCGAACTTTTGAACCAAGCAAGCCAAGCGAGTAAAGAAATTTTAACGAGAGCCTACGAATATAGTTTTTCTCCAGAAAGCAGATCGAAAATTCTGGAATCTCTCGGTGGTTATAATTTAGATACTGGTCTGCGTTACCACGGAATCGACCATATGAAGGAATTTTCTCCCCTCGTTTGATGGGGATTTAAAGTTAAGGGAATTTTATGAAACAAGAACCCGTTGGGCTCTTTGAAAAGTATTTTATCATTTGGTTTCGGATTGTCACAGAAAGGATTTGGACCGGAGACAAAAAATTAAGAAACACTGCCATAGCCATTTTCGCCTTTGGTGCATTGAATGTTTTTTTACTTACCGGTTCTATCAAAGACTTCTTTCGACTAGGAGAAGCCGCGGTCTATGACATCCCTTCCACCTTGTATGGATTAAATGACAAGGGGCAATACGAACCCATTGCCGAGTATTATAAATTTTCTCGGATCCCCGTTCGTTTGGAACAACTAAAACCAGAAGAAACCACTCTCTCTCCAGATAACAGACACAAGGTGATCCAATGTTTTTTATCTACTGAGGATAATTCTTTTTATTCTCACAATGGGATTGATTTAAAAGGAATTGCTCGTGCGTTTGTGGTAAACCTTATGGCGGGCCGCGTAAAAGAAGGTGCCTCCACCATCACCCAACAAGTAGCACGTCTTAAATTTTTATCGATTGAGAGATCCATCGCAAGGAAAGCTCGGGAAGCATGGCTTGCCTTTTTACTCGAACTTGCTTATCCAAAAGATAAAATTCTCGAAGTTTATTTAAATGAAATTCCTCTGGGACACGGAACCATCGGGGTCGGAGCTGCTTCTCGGTTTTATTTTCGAAAGGAAGTGCAAGATGTAAGTTGGGGAGAGGCGGCCATTCTTGCCAGTCTTACCACAAGGCCCACCCAATTCAGTCCTATCGTCAATCCTGTTTCTAGTATGAACAAAGTGCGAGTCGTCTTTCGTAAGTTAGTCGAAAATGGAAGGATGTCTGTTGCCGATGCCGAAAAAGAATATGCCGCCCTCGAAGAATACTATACCAATCTCAATCGTTCTCCCAATGATTCCGCATTTTCCGACAGGCTCAACCGCTTTCCTTATGTTACCGAATACATCCGAAAGAACTTAATTCGTTCCATTGGATCGGGTCGTTTGTACAATGGTGGGCTTAAAATATATTCCACCATCCAGATCCGCCACCAAGAAGAAGCAGAAAAAGCCCTACTCCCGGCCCTGCAAAGACAAACTTTAGAATCCAACCAAAGGGCCTTTCGCAATATCGATGCCTTTGATGATTTGTATGGAAGTGGGTATTCTCTCATTGCCGATCTCTATGATCTGCCTGATTTTAAATTCCATATTTCTCGGACAGAACGTACCTTTTCTTCCGCTTACCAAGAAGACCTTAGAGATGAATTCTTCGCATTGAATTTGTTAACTGGGGATGATTTTCTTGGGGACCTAATTGATAAAAATTATACGACGCAAACCACAAAAGACCATCTACTTCCCGTAGAAGGTTCACTCATCGCAATCCGTCCCGAAACCGGATTCATCACAGCCATGGTGGGAGGATCGGGGTTTCGTTCCGACAACCAACAAATTCGTCCCTTCCAAGCCTTCCGCCAACCGGGATCTGCTTTCAAACCCATTCTCTATGCAGCGGCCATGGACCATTCGGGTAAAAACCCAGACCCTGAAAAAAATGTTACTCCCGCCACTCTTTTTGCGGACTCTCCTCTCCAATACTTAATGGAAGACGGAGACGAATGGGCTCCCGAAAACTATAGTAGCGAATATTCAGGTTTTATCCTATTGCGAAAAGCCTTGGAGCAATCCAAAAACTCAGTTGCCGTTCGTGTTTTAGAACAAGTGGGACTTTCCAACCTAATGGAGAGTTTGCGAGGACTATTACAACTTCCCGGTCGAGACATTCCTTATAACTTTAGTGTATCCCTTGGTTCCTTTGAACTCACTCCTTATGAATTGACAAGGGCCTATGCGGCCTTGGCTTCGGGCGGCAAAACGGTAAATCCAATCTCTGTCTTGTATGTGGAAGACAATGTGGGAAATGTCATCAAAGACTTTCGTAAAGAGTTCGATGAAGATGACCGCAAACAAATCATCTCCAAGGAAGCAGCATTCCTCATCACTTCCATGATGAAAGATGTGGTGGAAGAAGGGACCGGACGCGGGGTTTTGTCGTATGGCCTGAACCGCAAAGCCTACGGAAAAACAGGAACCACAAACAACTTTCGAGATGCTTGGTTTGTGGGATACACCCCGGAACTTGTGACTTCCGTTTGGTTTGGGTATGATGTGGGAACGATTTCCCTGGGACGAGGGATGACTGGGGGAAAATTGGCAGCTCCCGTTTGGGGAAGGTTTATGGCCCGTGCCCTCGACCGCGAACCTCATATCGATTTTCCTTGGCTTTCCGAGGTCAAAGTCACCAAAAAAACGGTTTGTCGTATGTCAGGCAAACTTCCGAGTAACCAGTGCCACGACCTCTTCGAGGAGTATTTCATCCCACAAACCGCACCAAAAGAGATTTGTAATGACCACGGTTCCTCTTGGAACGTAGTCGAAACGAAATCGAACACTCCCACAACGACAGTGATTCATTCAGAAAAGAAAAAACAGGAAAAAGTAGAAAAACTCACCCCGTCAAACAAACCACCGAAGCGAAAAAAGTCGGTCTTTAGCGGAGATGAGGAAATCGACTACTAAAAAGGCTTGTCAAGAAGACCGAAAATTTTGATTCTCACAGAAGGGGAAAAGGAGCAGGAATGGCAATAGGTAAGGATTCCATCAATAGCGTTATCGGACCAGGGTCGATATTTGAAGGTAAGTTTTATATCGCAGGTTCACTCAGAATCGATGGAAAATTCGAAGGTGATATCAAAACTGAGGATGCACTCGTTATCGGTGAAACCGGTAAAGTAAAAACCAACATCAGCGCAAGAGAAGTCATTGTATCAGGTACCCTCATCGGAAACATCAAAGCCGAAAACGAAGTCAAACTCGAAGGTACAGGACGTATGTTAGGTGATATTACTGCTCCATACTTAGAACTTCAAAAAGGTGTAGTTGCAAAAGGAAATATCACAATCACAGGCGGTCAGAAAAAGGACGTTCGTAAGATTGTGGAAGAATCCTTCGGTGGTATTAAGTCTTTAGATACCAAGGATTAACGCTCCCGATTAACACATGCTACTTCGATCACCAGAAAAGTCTACGATCGGTAAGCATGTGTTACGCTGGGGAAACGTAAATGTAATCCAAGTTTCTCCAGGTAAGTATTTTTATAATCTCCAATCACAATCCAGTGTCCTTCATGGAACGATTGATCTCAACCGCAAACGGTATCGGATCCTTCCCCTTCTCACTACTTCTTTTATTTTAGCATTTTTTATCTCCATCATCGTAGACAGACAAACCTACGAAGAAAGTTTAATGGAAAAAGAATTCTTAAGTATGTCCACAGAGGTGGAAGAAAACGACGTAAAGGATAAAGAAGCAAAACTTGCCGACGCCAAATACCTCCAAGAAACAGAAGATAAAAAAATGGCCATCCTTCGATCTGCTGATTTGGATGCATTGGCTGAAAACAAAAACAAAAAATTAAAAGTCACTCAGTACAAAGTCAAAAAAAATGAAACCCTATCTGACATTGCGCGCCGGTTCAAAGTTTCTGCAGAATCCATAGCAGGAAGTTCTGGAATTAACCCAGAAGTATCTATCCTTCCTGGACAAATCTTAAACATTCCCAATAAACGAGGGTTAGTTTACAAACTAAAAAAAGGTGATACCCTCGCCAAAGTAGCCGACTACTACAAAGTCAAAATCGATGATATTTATTCAGAAAACCAATTGGATGATTACGATCTTTTTAAATCGGGACAAAAAGTATTCCTTCCGGGAGCTGTCATCCCAGACACAGGACCTGTTTGGAGAATTCCTGTAGTTTCCAAAGTCATCACGTCTGGATGGGGAACTCGTTCCTACCCACAATACAAATTTCATATGGCCCTCGACTTAAGGGCCAATTATGAATCGGTTTTTGCGGCAAGGAAAGGGAAAGTCACTTATTCCGGATGGATGGGTGGGTATGGGAATGCGATCATTCTCACTCATGATGATAGTTACCAAACTTTGTATGCTCATAATTCCAAACTCTTTGTGAAAGAAGGGGATTATGTGAGTGCCGGTAAAGTCATCTCTCGTTCTGGCTGCACTGGCTATTGTTTTGGCCCTCACCTCCACTTCGAAGTCATCAAAGATGGAAAAAACGTAAACCCAACCAAAATCATCAAAGGATTTTCTTACAAATAATCGGGATTCATTCACCTATGTATAAAAACACGCTAACCCCAAAACATTCAACTTTTCTAATATTCTTTGTATTAGTGATTCATTTATTTTTATCCTGCACGGCAAAAATTGGGGAACAAATCAACAAACGAATTGTAGATCCATTCGATGAAACCAAAATTCTAAATGTTCATTTTGTCACTTCACGCAGGGAAATGACAGTCAAAGACAATTGTGATCCGCAAAGTTTTGGATTCATCACCGACATCAATCCTCATTATGGAATCTGTTTGGTCAACATCCCTTCTAAACATATCATTGGTGATATCTCACTCGACAATGCCCAAGACAAAAATCAATTCTTTCAATTCAAAGGCCGCATCAACACCGACGATAAAGAATTTTTAACAAAAATCAAATCATCTAACTCTGATGAAGTGTTGGTTTTTGTACATGGATTCAATGTTAATTTTGAGGAAGCAGTGCTTCGTGCGGGGCAAATCAAATACGATCTAAAGTTTCCAGGAGAAGTGGTGGTTTATTCTTGGCCTGCCGGTGCTGATCCGGGAATCCTTTCCCAAGTGATGGTGAAATCCACTTACGACCTAAACTTTACGGAAGCAAAAATCAACCGAGAACCGTTTGCAAAATTTCTTTCAGACATCACTGGCCTCGGTAAAAAAATACATTTAGTTGTTCACAGTATGGGCCACCAAGTAGTGCTGCCATCGGTTGCATCGCTAGCCAAACAAGGCAAAAAGAAATTTTTATCGGAACTGATCCTCAATGCACCCGACTTTGATAAAAATGAATTTGAACTGATCTTAGGTGACCTAACCAATTCCTCCGAACGAATCACTCTTTACTGTTCTCCTGGGGACAACGCCCTTGTTGCTTCTCAAAAAGTGAACGGAGCCCCTCGTGCGGGAATGTGTTTTAAGTATTCTGGAGTCGATGTGATCAATGTCAACGAAGTGGATGATCCTGTATTTGGTGTGGGTGGACTTGGGCATGGATATTATTCCTCCCGGCCCATCCTCACAGACATCTACCAAGTGTTACTTGGTGTGTCTGTGGAAAGAAGACTTTTTATTCGGAAGTCCGGACCCAAAAACGGAGAAAATTTTGTCCTGAGAAAATAACTAAGGCACAAGTAGATCTTCTCCTTTCAGGAGGGAACGGTTTGTTTTGATGATCGTTTCCTCTTCTTTCTCCTCCATTTCTTCGCCCTCTTCGGCTTTAGCGACCACCAGTTTGAATTTTATCTTCTTTGCCAAATTTAAACTTTCTTTCGACAGTTGAACGAGCCGATCCCCTCCAGCTATTTTGGGGTGAGTGGGATTGGAAAGTCCTGCAAAGATAACGTGCCTCGCATGGGTCACACCCGGTTTGGATTTTGGGGGAGCCAGTGGTTCCATAGGAATCCAACCAAGTCCTTCTACCCAAACTTCCACAAACTTATGATTAAAAGTAATTTCCTTGGAAGATTCAGTAGGTAGATAGTTCCAAACCAAACGGGATGGAATACCTATACCACGTAACAAGGCCATGGTGACGTAAGAATGTTCAGTACATCCTCCATTGTTTTTTTCAATCACTTGGGGTGCAGATTCAAAACTACCTGACTTGTAAGGGATCGAAGACACATAACCTTGGGTTTTGGTAAGTACATCCTTTAGGTTAGAACTTTCTAGGAAAAGAGCATTTCTTTTTTCCAAGACAATAGGAGAATCCATTTTCAAAAACCAATCATCTTGCAGGTAACTTTGAAATTCTTTTTTACTTTGACTTTGATTCAGCGGTGCACTTAGGTTTGGATCCAGATTCCATTGAATCTTATACCGAGTGAGTAACGCCCGATATACGGCCAGATCCTTTGTATCCCCGGCCTTCATTGCAGGAATGGTAAGGACTAACAAACGGTTTCCTACCTCATCCTCTTCCAGTGAAGTTTGGGATGGGTAATTTTCTTCAGTCAGTGTTTGAGAATGAGTATTTTTTTTTGGTAAAACAAAATGGAACTTGGTTTCAGGAATATCAACGAGTGCAGTCCACTGGAATTGGTATTCAATTTGATTTTGGATCGGGGAAAAACGATAGGCCTTAGAACCATTGGCAACTTCCAAAGGTGTCTTCAGTGGAAAAAAAGAATTCCCAAGTAACTTCCACTCTCCATAGGTTTTCGTTAATGGATCAAAAATAAGAACCTGATCCTCACCTAAAACGGCTAATTTGAATAAAGCTCTGTGCGAAACAGGAAACTTGAACTCACTAACAGCCATTTGTTTTTTTGGAGAATATGTTTGGATGGTATTTCCCCAAAAAGAAGAAATAAGAAAAATTTCCGTTTCACTTCGTTTGGTGATTCGTTGCACCGAAGGAAAAGGAAGAGGAATTTGGGAAACCAGTTCTCCCGTATTTACGCTGTAAACTTCCAATTGATTTTTATCCAATCGGTATATTTGATTTTCCAAACAAACAATGTCTTTCCATGACTTTCCCTTGTCCGGCCATGGGATTTTTTTTTCTACAACCAATGTCTGTGGATGGATCTCCCAAAGTGTATTTGCCGTTTGAAAAAAAAGGTTCCCACGACACTCCGTCCAACCAGTGACCTTTCCACCCTCCCAAGGAAGTTTAGTCGATTCCCCAGATCCTAAATTCCAAACAAAAATGGATGGTTGTTTTGTGGCATCTCTTGTCTGTAAAAATAGCCTACCTTCCGAATACAAAGTCGATTCAAAGAGATCCACAGATTCTGATTCAGGAAATTTAGGGGGAAGTTTCCAATTGTATTTCGAACGCACCTCTGTCCAAGAGATCGGTTCCGCTGATATGATTCCGGGCAATAGAAAGGAAAGGAAAACTTGCAAAAGTAAAACCCAAACTATTTTTTTCATTCGATAATCCTTGCCTTTTTCAAAATGGCCTTTAGAGTTTTTCTAATTTATGGATTCTAAAAGAAAAGGAAGTCTTTTTTATTTTGGAGAGCGAATTCTCCTAGGAACGGATGGGATTGTCACCGAACCCCATTCTCATTATGCAGTTTCTATCTTAGTATCTCTCCGTGGATCTTTTCATTTGTACACCAATACCAATTCTGTGATCGAATCAGAAGGAATCATCATCCCCCCAAATTATTACCACAGATTGGATGGAACCAATTCAGAAATGGTCATCATCCAACTGGATCCAAAATCAGAGGAATACAAACGGATCGAAATGGATCAGTCTCCTAAAACAATAGACAAAGAAACAAGATTAAAAATCAAAAAAATCGCCAACCCATTGTTTGGTGAAACTCTGACCTGTGATTCCGCAAGATCCCTCTACAACCAAATTCTATCTCTCCTTGGTTCAGAGACTGTTTCAAAAAAATATGATAAACGAATCGAGATGGCAATCCAAAGAATCAAAGAAAAAATTCCAAACCCAGTGACTTTGCTTGAACTTTCAGAAATTTCAGGGATCTCTACGGATCGATTTATGCATTTATTTAAAGATAATATGGGAATTCCACTCAGGCAATATTTGTTATGGCAACGCCTTCATATTGCCGCAAAACTATTGCAAGGTGGCGAAAACCTCACAACTGCTTCTCATGCTGCCGGTTTTAGCGACCAGGCACATCTCTCTCGTACTTTTAAAAAGATGTTTGGAGTAAAACCGTCCCTATTTTTAGGAGGCCAGTCCCTGAGTAGGGTATGTTTTTGTGAGGATTGAAATCTAGGTCCAAACAGAAGCCAAACCGACCATAGGAAGTGGCCTCTGTTTGATCATATAAAAATAGTCAGAAGGATCGTAAAACTGGTTATCTGAGGAAATCAAATCCCTACTATTTGACAATCCTTACAAAATTGATTTAGGCAGCCTTATGAGAGAAGTCTTTCCAAACTCCCTTAGCTTTAAGTTCGTTATCCACTGCCGCTTTTAAGTCTAGTCGATATCCCAACTCAAAGAAAACATCTGCTACTACAAAGAGCGGTGCGGAAACTAAAGCTTGGAATAGATTGTCAAAGAGAGCAGGTCTACTTTTTTCGAAAATAAAATGTCCATAAAATTGGGCTCCCCATCCAATCACTTGGCCGAGACCAAAAATGGTCCAAGCTGTGGTTGCCGGTAGTTGTGCTGTAATCCACTCTGAGGTGACAAATAGTCCCCCAAAAACGAGAGTCGCCACAAACGCAAATAAAACATCCAAAGTATAATAGTAACCAAGCACCGCTAAAGTGAAAACAAGGGATGCAGACACATGAAAGCCATTGTATTCAAAAAGACTAAAACGGCTAAGGACAACAAACAAAGTGAAGGTGATTGTCGGAACACCAAGCACATGGATCAATACGTTACGTTTTTCCTGATGGTAAGCGGAATAAAACGCCATTTCTTTTGCAAATCTCAAAGGAGACCTCCGGGTGTAAAGATCCATACTACCAGAAACTGAGTTGTCTGACTTGAACGAACCTGTCATAGAGCTAAAAATTTAAGAATTTCTTTCGGACTCGAAAACGAGCTTTCGAAGGGTAAAGTTACGCTGAAAATCGGAAGCAAAGTCTTCTATGAGCATGGGAAACCGGTAAGTCCAATTGGAGTGGTCTGGGGTTCCGGGAAGGTTGATCCGATGTTTTTCTGGATTTTTTAAAACATCCGAAACTCCGAGGGCTAAATCCTGGAAGAGTTGGATGGAGAAAAGACTACTTGTTTGGAATACAAAGCGAAGAAGCCCGACAAGTACCTCTTCCTCCGATTCGGGTCTCGGTTTTCCGATTCGATCAAAGAAAAATTGAAGTTTAGATTCCAGATCTCCTTCGTTTTTCCACCAATCCATCGCCAAACTTGTATCATGTGTAGATAAAACAGAAATTGCGTTTTCTCGATACAATTCTTCAGGAATGAACTCACCCGTAGTGAAAGATCTAGTCCAACGAACTACATCGATTCCAATCATCTGGCGTTCAAATAAAGAATCTCGAATAAAACTGGGAACGGAACCTAAATCTTCTGCACAAGGAACCATTGAGGAAAAGGATTCAAAGATCTCTAAAATTTTTTCCCCAGCCTCTTTCCAATGTTTTTCCTCTTCTTGGATATGAAGTTCTGATAAAGGAAATAGTTTTGCCTTGATCTCTTCTTCCAAATTTTGGTAGGACGCTTCTTTCCAAAAGTCCCAATAGAAAATATAATGATCGGGGATAAATTCGTGAATGAGACCTAATGATTCAAATTGTTTAGGATCTAAACCTTCTTTCTGAAATTCTTCTTTGGCAATTCCAAATTGTGGATGGAACCAACCATGGAGTGCAGTGGTATCGTCCTTTGGGATAGACCAAATTCGATACATTCCAATCACATGGTCAATGCGATAGAGATGGAAAAAATGTTCTAAATAAGACAAACGATCCTTCCACCAAGAGTAGTTTGTTTTTTCCAAGGCTTCCCAATTCAAAACAGGGAATCCCCAAGTTTGACCGGTTTTAGAAAAACCATCGGGTGGTGCCCCTGCTTGCAGTTCCATAATAAAAAACTCAGGATGTTCCCAAACATCACAAGAATTTCTAGAGGTGAGGATGGGCATATCACCCTTTAAATACAGGCCCGCATCTTCAAAGTAGACTTTTACTTCAGATAACTGATCATAGGCGATTTTTTGCAAATATACCCAAAAAAGAGCCTCTTCTCTTCGATTAGAAAATATATATTCTTTGGCACTATCTGGGTTTTGGTATTCTTTGGGCCATTCCCACCAAGATTTTCCTTCAAAATCTTCATACAGCAGTCGAAAGGCAGCATAAGAATAACACCATGGATGTTCTTCTAAAAAGTATGTAGCAACCTTTGTGGCTTCTTTTTGGTTTTCCGTATAGAATTTACGGAGGGTCTCTAATTTCAGATTACGAATGCGGAGGGGATGGTTTTCTAAAAATCGAATCTCACGTTTGCGAGATTTAACATTTAGATTTAATTTATGTAAGGATATATAAAGTGGATCAATGGCAAAGGCAGAGATGGCACTATAAGGAGAGTAACCAAATCCTGTATCGTTTAAGGGTAATAATTGAATGATGCTAAAACCTACGTCCTTTGCCCAATTACAAAGAGGATATAGACTGTAAATATCTCCACATTCAAAAGAATGTTCAGAAACAATAGAGGGCAGAGATACAAGTACCCCTGCCCTTCTCCTGTTTACATTTCGAAAAGATTCCAAGTCTTTTAAGCGACTGTGATTTCTTTCGATAGGTATACGTCTTGGATGGCGTTGAGGAGTGCCACCCCTTCCTTCATTGGTTTTTGGAATGCCTTTCTTCCGGAAATGAGTCCCATTCCACCAGCCCGTTTGTTGATCACGGCTGTTTTAAGGGCGTCCTGTAAATCATTTTCTCCAGAAGCTCCACCAGAATTGATAAGTCCCGCTCTTCCCATATAACAATTGGCTACTTGGTAACGAGTGAGGTCAATTGGGTGGTCAGAAGTCAGGTCGGAATAGATACGTTTATCTGTTTTACCATAAGAAGATTCTTGGTTTAAAACATTGTATCCACCGTTGTTCTCAGGTAACTTCTGTTTGATGATATCTGCTTGGATGGTCACACCTAAATGGTTTGCTTGTCCTGTTAAGTCAGCAGAAACATGATAGTCTTTGTCTTTTTTGAACGCATTGTTTCTGACATAACACCAAAGAATCGTTGCCATTCCGAGTTCATGTGCCATTTGAAAGATTTTGGAAATCTCTACAATCTCACGACCTGAATCAGCGGAACCAAAATAAATTGTGGCACCCACGGCAACACAACCTTGGTCATAGGCTTGTTTTACCGTTGCAAACAAAATTTGTTCACTTTTGTTTGGGTAGGTGAGAAGTTCATTGTGGTTGATTTTCAAAATGAAAGGAATTTTGTGAGCATACTTTCTTGCAACCGATCCAAGAACACCGAGAGTTGTAGCAACACCGTTACAACCACCTTCGATTGCCAATTTGATGATATTTTCGCCATCAAAGTAAATGGGGTTTTTTGCAAATGAGGCACCAGCAGAGTGTTCAATTCCTTGGTCCACCGGGAGAATGGAAACATATCCAGTTCCGCCAAGGCGGCCACTTCCCAGTAGGGTTTGAATGCTACGAAGAACAGGGATTGACCTGTCTGTGGGAGCAAAAATTCGATCAACCCAGTCAGAGCCGGGTACGTGGATTAGTTCTTTAGCGATTTTTGGCGATTTGAATCCAAGAAGGGATTCCGCATCGTTTCCAAGATGTTTCGAGATTTCGTCGAAGTTCAAAGTTGTTCTCCTAAAAAATAAATTCTCGGGTTCTTCCAATGTGACAACATCTTTTTTTGCTCGTCGTCCATCCGCATGACCTTAACTTGAATTGAGAGGCAAATTTGAGAGGATCCGCACAATTTCGAATGTTTTTTTCCCTAGCTTGGCTTTTCCTCACTCTCTCTTTAGGGGTGTGGTGGTGGATTTTGGGCTTTCGCCAAGCAAAAACAATATCGGAAATTTCTATTAGTGCCGCTCGCCAAGCGGAGCTAAACCGAGTCAATCGGATGCTTCAATTGGAAGGATCTTTTTTTCTTTCCATGTTGACCCTGGGTGGAGTGACTCTTGCTGTTTTATCTTACAGAGACCACAAACGTTCCAAACTTATCTCTGACTTTTTTTCCACAGTCACTCATGAAATGAAAACACCTATCGCCAGCTTACAGCTGCAAGTTGAAGTTCTACTTGAAAATACAAAGGAGTCTGAACTCAAAAGAAAATTAGAAAAGATATGGAAAGAGAACCAAAGAATTGAATCCCAAATGGGGAATGCATTTTATCTTGCAAGCCTAATGCAAGGGGAATCTTTATATTTGGAACCCCTTACCATTTCTGATTTATGTGAATCATATTCCCACCATGAACCCGATTTGATTTGCAATGTTTCCGTTCCGAAAGAAACAAAAGTATACGTTGATAAAAAGGCTTTTTTTGCAATGCTTAAAAATTTAAGCGAAAATGCAAAACGCCATGGAAAAGCCAAGACTATCAAACTCACGATCACCAAAGAAAAAAAACAAATTTCTTTTCTTTTGGAGGATGATGGATCTGGATTTGTTGGGAACAAAAAAAACCTTACCCTACCTTTCCTCCGCCATTCCAAAACCAGCGGGAGTGGAATTGGTTTGTATATCGTTAAAAAATTAATCGAAAAAATGAAAGGTTCCCTAGAATTTCCGGACAGTTCGTACGGATTTCAGGTGAAACTTAGTTTAAAAGAGGTTCTATGAAACCAAGGATCTTACTTGTCGAAGATGACGAAGGACTCGGAGAAACTTTAAAAGAAAGACTAGAGCAGGACCGCTACCGTGTCCAATGGGCAAAAACAGCATCCGAGGCAGAAACCCTTTTTTCTCCAGGTCAATTTGATTTGGTAGTTCTCGATTTACGACTCCCCGATGGAAATGGATTCCAACTGGCCGAACTCTTTTTATCCAAAGAAAAGGACATTCCCTTTCTATTTCTCACCGCCCAAGCTGGTGCCCAAGAAAGACTTCGTGGGTTTGAACTGGGAGCCGCCGAATTTATCCCTAAACCTTTCCATCTGAAAGAATTTCTCATCCGTTTGGAACGGGTGGTGGCTCAAACCCGTCCCCACTTTGGTCAAAAATGGAAAATGGATGGGAAAGAAATCCACCTAGATTCCTTTCTTGTGAAAAAAGAAGATGGAACTTCCGTATTACTTTCTAAACGGGATTGTGCCTTACTTGCCCTCCTACTCTCGGATGTGAGAAAAGTTTTCAGTCGCTCAGAAATCCTAGATTATCTTGTCGGAGAGGAAAGTTTTCCCACGGAAAGGACCATCGATAACGCCATCGTTCGGCTTCGGGATGCACTGGGAGAGGAATCCATCCGCAATGTCCGGGGTGTCGGCTACCAATGGGTTACCGAGGTCTTCCCACTAAAATAGGATTCCTTGGGTTGGGGAATCGGAAACTTTCGCCGATACTTCTAACAATGAAACAAGGATTTTTATTATCGCTCGTATTTACACTATCCTTGTTCTCAAATTCCCTGAGTGCCTGGGAAACTGACATCGATTACAACTACGAATACCAAAAAAATGGACCTTATACCAAGTTTTCCGATTGGGTGCCCTACAAACTCCACAAATGGGAACCCAAATATTTGGAAGACTTTTACGAGTTGTACAACCTCAAACAACATTACAACGATAATGAAATCAGAAAAAATATCTATTGGTTAAAAATCGCTCTGGGAAAACGTTTCCGTCACCCCAAACACTCATTATGTGAGACAAAAACGGAACAAGAATACTACAAATATCGTAATTTGATGTTTATGCACATCAACATTCAAATCATGCGTTCTTACATGAGGCTTGGTTCCAAATTTGACAAACGCCATGTCTATTTTTATAATTTAGATTTCGCCCACGAACTCAAAGAAAGTTTTAATGTGGCAGAAGCCTTTTACAAAGAAGCCCTTCCTTATTGGGAAAAGGCAAAAGAATATGCCGACAAGGCCAATGAAGTCCCGGTAGATTTAGATTTAGGAACCATCGAAACCGAACGGTATGAAATTGTAACTGGTAAGTTAGACTTCGGCCATATCATTGAAAACCATTTAGATAGACTGGACGGGAAAAAGAAAATTGTTTCCGAGTATTTGACAAAGTATCCAGAAGCAGATGCAAAAGCACTCGATCTCGCCGATAGGGAAAATTAAAATTCCATAAACAATACAGCGATATCATCATGAATGATTCGGTCTTTATCTATCAGGCAGTTAGCAATCATTTTTTGGATCAAAGTGTCTGTGTTTTCAGAAACAGAAATCATCTCAGAAAGTTCCTGTAAAAAAACATCAAGCCCAATGTATCCACCACCCTCTTCTTCTAATTCATAGATTCCATCCGAATAGAGAAGCAATCGATCACCCGGCTCAAAGGTTTTGGAAATCGTTTTTCCTTCCCATACATCCAGAAGCAGGATAGGATACATCTCGTCCTTCACAAGCTTCATTACCCGTTCACTTTGTTTCCAAAACACAACGGGAGGATGGCCTGCAAAACTAAACTCAACCCTTCTCTCCTCTGGAAAAAGACGAAGTACACAAGCAGAGATATGATGTTTGAAAATAATGGTTTTTAAGTCCAAATGCATGGCTGCCAAAATACCAGAAGGAGTGGATTCTAATTTGGAATGTTTTTTAAAAGAAACCGCAGCAATTCCTGAGACCAAGGCTGAAGAAATCCCATGGCCGGAAATATCACCGAAGAAGATATCGATACAATCTTCTTTGGATTTTTCATAAAGAATCAGATCTCCCCCAATTTCATCATAAGGCAAAAACCGAGATTGAATCTTTACGTTTGGAATTTCACCAAAATCTTTGGCGACCCAAGCTTCTTGGGTGAGTTTTGCTAAAGCTAAATCTTCTTTGACATCAGAATAAAACCTTTGTAGGACTTTTTCTTTTTTCATCAATTTGATTTCGTTTTTTGCTCGAACCAACCCTTGCGAAATAAACCCGGCTATTAAACCTAACAAGCGCTTGGTTTCTTCTGACCAATTTCCAATCCGCTCAAAAGTGGTGATGCCAAGAATTCCAATCACATTCCCCTCGTCCCGTAAACCTACCACTAAAATGGAACGAACTTCTGCTCGTTTAAAAAGATCCAAATGCCAAGGTTCATCTACCATAAGGGAAGTATCTGCAATATGGATCACTCCGTCCGAAGCAAGGATTCCCAATCGTTCAGGATTCATCTTTGCAATCGGCAGTTTGGTTCCAACTTCAAATAAAGATGGTATTCCATCTAACACCCATTCATGGGTCACTGAAAGAAATTGTTTGTCTGATGATATCTCTGCCGCAAAAACACGGTCACCCCGAGAGTATTTTCCCAGTTCTTCCAAGGCAAATTGGATGGCATCAGAGACAAATTCTGCTTTGGAATGGACAAAGGTTTTGGATACTTCCGTGACAATCTGAGAAAATTGTAATAGGCCAGATAGTTTGAATTCAGATTCCCGGATGGAAGAAATTTCAATTTGTTGGCCCCAAATACGTAAAAGGTGCCCTTCTACCACTTGGCCGTGGGAATTCATAAGAAAGATTCGTTGGTGTCCGTCAGACAACTCCACGTTGTACTCGTGATTTTCTAATTGGTAGGTGTTTTGGATGAATTTACGGAGTAAAAACACACTCTTTAAGGTTACAAGATCCTTTAAATACTTACCGGTGATCTCTTGCACGGATGGGTAACCGTAGAACCGAGCCATTGCTAAATTGCATTCCCGAATGACACTATGCTCCCAGATGAATTCCATCTGTTCCTCCAGGGAAAGGGAGATTGGCATAGGAACGTCCAACTCATAACACCAAATGGCATCTTTGGACAGGTGGATAAAGCTCTCTAAATGTTGGTAACGCCCGTAATCGGCTTGTCGAGAACTCATCTAGATTCTAACCTCTAGGATTCTTCGGCCACTGCCACAAAAAAAACATAAACCACTGTGATTCTCAAATTTTTCCGAATTCTCTTCGAAAAATAGCCGATTCCGTTGACCAAATTACCCCATTTATAGATAGTATTTCGAAATGGCGGAGGCTTAAATTGAGCAAATTTGCATCATATTTAAGCAAAAGGGACACTTTATATGCAAATCGTATCGTTTTTGGGCGTGATTTTAAAATCATTTTGCTTAGAAACTCCACGAAACCCTTATATTTAGGTCGAAATGCCTTGGTATAAATCTTGCATCTTAATGGATACCTAGATTACAACAATCAGACCGACCTCTGAAAGAAGGAGAATCAAATGCAGTTCGCAACCCCAAAATTTACTTCCGGAAAGGAAGTGGTTGAGTATGCCAAAAAAAATGGAGTCATTTTCTACGACTTCCGCTTCACGGATATCAAAGGAATGTGGCACCACGTTTCCTATTATGTGAATTCAGTTGATGAAGAAACATTCAAAGGGATTCCTTTTGATGGATCTTCCATTGCTCGTTGGCAGCCAATCAATGCTTCTGACATGCAACTACACCCAGAAATTTCTACGGCTTTTTTAGATCCGTTTACTGCTGACAAAACGCTTGTTATGTTTTGCGACGTATGGGATATCTACAAAAAACAATACTATGAAAAATGCCCACGTTCCATTGCAAAAAAAGCATTAGAGTTCATGAATAAATCGGGAATTGCTGACACAGCATATTTCGGTCCCGAAAATGAATTCTTTGTTTTTGACAGTCTACGTGTTCGTGATGAAATCAACTGCCAATACTACGAATTAGATTCTAATGAAGGAATCTGGAACACTCACTCTGAAATTCCAGGAACCAACAATACAGGAAAAATCAACTTCAACTCTGGACACCGTCCAGGAACTAAAGGTGGATATTTCCCGGTAGCTCCTATTGACTCTCAAGTGGATCTTCGTGCTGAATTTGTAAAAACTCTGGAAGCTATTGGAATGGAAACATTCGTTGTACACCATGAAGTGGCACAAGCACAAGGGGAAATTGGAGTTAAGTTTGGTACTTTGATTGAAGCTGCGGATAACGTTCAAAAGCTAAAATACATCGTGAAGATGGTGGCTCATAAACACGGAAAAACTGCTACTTTTATGCCAAAACCACTTTTTGGTGATAACGGTAACGGTATGCACGTTCACATCTCTCTTTGGAAAGGTGGAAAAAACCTTTTTGCTGGAGAAAAATACCAAGGTCTTTCTGACTTCGCATTCAACTATGTTGGTGGAGTTTTAAAATACGCTAGAGCTTGTGCTGCCTTTACAAATGCATCCACTAACTCTTACAAACGACTCATTCCAGGATTCGAAGCTCCATCCATTCTAGCATACTCTGCTCAGAACCGTTCTGCTTCTTGCCGTATCCCTTTTGTTAGCGGCGAAAAAGCAAAACGTGTGGAATTCCGATTCCCAGACTCAACAGCTAACCCATATTTGGCGTTTGCTTCCTTACTGATGGCAGGTATGGCTGGAGTAACAGAGAAAATCGATCCAGGTCCTGCACGTGAAGAAGATCTTTTCGAACTTTCTTTAGATGAAATCCGTGAAAAAGGGATTCGTCAAATGCCTCACACACTTCGTGAAGCTATGGAAGAAATGCTCGCTCAAAGAGAAATATTCAAACAAGGTGATGTGTTTACAGAAAACTTTCTACAAACATACCAACACTACAAGTTTGAAACAGAAATTTGGCCATGGGAAGGTCGCCCTCACCCATACGAATTCCTCACTACTTACTCTTGTTAAGAGAAAAAGCCCCGGCAACCGTCGGGGCTTTTTTTTGTTTACCATTCTTTATCTCTTCAAAAAATGACAAAAGAACTAAAGATTTAGTTCTACCAAACGATCTAAGGTGATAGGGCGAGGTAGCTCAGATGGTTAGAGCACAGGATTCATAACCCTGAGGTCACGGGTTCGACTCCCGTCTTCGCTACCAAAGATCGAGAGGACAAGGTATGAAAAAAACAAACCGTTTCTTTTCAATTATGGTTCTGGTATTATTTACTGGATCCATCCAAGCAGCTGACTTTCCTAAGTGTAAAGAGGCTTGCGATAAGTTTTACAACTGTACAGTGCAAGTGAATCCTAATGCTTCAGAAGAGCAAAAAAACACTCTCAAAAAGGGATGTGAATTCAATTGCAACAGACCAAAATACTACAACAAAATTGCTGGATGCCTCACGAGCGGTGATTCTTGTAAAGCGTTCTCTTCTTGCATTGTAAAAGAAATGCAACCAACCAAATAACAAAAGATCTTTAGTTTAAAATAAAACAAAGGGTAAAACTCTCAAACGGTTTTACCCTTTGTTACGTACAAACCGAAACCGACTTAGTTGTCAGTTCCGGTCTTTTGTGTGATTTGTTTGGATAGAGTTTTGGCTTCATCCAATCGGAGGGATAGGATTTTTGAAATTCCTGGTTCTTCGTTGGTGACTCCAAAAATGGCATTTGCTCTAGAGATCGTAGACTGCGCATGAGACACCACGATGAATTGTGTTTTGTCCTTGAACCGATCCAAAATCTGACAGAACCGTAGTTTGTTGGCCTCATCCAGGGCCGCATCAATCTCATCTAAGAAACAGAACGGACTTGGTTTCACCATATAAATCGCAAATAGAAGTGCGATCGCCGTGAGTGACTTTTCCCCACCAGATAAGAGGCGCAAATTCTGAACATGTTTTCCGGGAGGTTCCGCCATAATTTCCACACCGGAATTGAGAGAGTCTTCCTTTTCGGTGAGTTCCAGCGTAGCCCTTCCCCCATTAAAGAGTGTAGAAAAGGTTTCTTGGAAGTTCTGTTTGATTTTCTCAAAGGTTTCTTGGAAAAGTTTTTCTGACTCTTCATTGATTCGTTTTAAAACTTCTTCGATGTCTTTTTTGGAACTTTCAATATCCAACTTTTGTTTGAGATTGTGTTCGTAGATTTCTTTGATATTTCGATACTCTTCAATCGCAAGTGGATTGATGGAACCTAAAAGTTGGATTTCAGACTTTGCGGAACGAAGCCTTCTTTCCTCTGCCTTCTGATCGAGTTCAAGTCCACCACGTTCGGATTCCAATTCTGAATCAGTCAGAGAGTAATCATTATACAACTCTTCCACAAGAGAATCAATTTGAACTTTAAGTGCAGAACTGGTTCTTTCCTTTTCAGAAAGAAGAGGTAAAAGATTTTGGAAGACTTCTTGGTTTTTGGAAATATTAGACTTAATTCCCGAAATTTCTTCCACAAGAGTTTGTAAGGTTTCTTTTTCTGATTCCAAAATCCGACTCATGGATAAAAATTCTTGGTAAGACTCTGCAATTTCTTTTTCTAAAACTTCGACTTCCTTTTCCAAACCATCTTTTTTCTCTCGAATGACGGATTCTTGTTCTTTTGCACCCAAAATTCTTTTTTGGATTTCACCAATCCTTTCATCAAGGACTGCAATTTCTTTTTGTTGGTTTTCCAAACGAGAGTTGGATTCGAGAAGTTTTTTCTCAAGTTCTACGATATGGGTTCTTGTATCTTCCCAATGGCTTCTATGTAAGATGATATTACTTTGATTGTCTCGAATACCTCTGGTTAGGTTTTCATTTTCTAAGATCAAATCTTCGATCGCTTGGTCGATAGATTCTTTTTTGGAAAGGATCCCATCTTTATCAAAAAGTAGATTTCTAAAATCATCTTCTCGTTTCAAAAATCCTGTTAGTTTTTCTGAATATAAAGGCAATTGAATTTCTTTAAGGTCGGAAATACCTTCTGTTAGTTTCGCCGATTCTAAGTGAGAAATAGCACTTTTTAATTTATTTGCATATAGATCTAAATCGGAAAGAAGAGCGGCTTTATCCGCATTTCGAATTTCTTCTCCTTCGCTAGATTCTTTCTTTTTATTTTCTAACTCTTGGATGAGTTCGAGGATTACTGTCTTTTGTTTGTCTCTGAGGGTAATATGGCGTTTTTCATTTTCTTTAATTCTGCCTTCTTTTTCCTCAATGGATTTTTCTTCTTCTTTAATGGAAAGTTCCAAAGAAACACGCCTTGATTCCAAATTTTGGATCTCTTCTTGGAGAGTGGTTTGGATTTCTCTTTGGCGTTCGTTTTCAAGTTCAATCGCACGTTTTTCTACTTCCAGTTTGATGGTAGCTTGGTTTTCCGTTTCTAAGGCAGAAAGGATTTCTCCAATACGAAGTTCATACTCCAAAATGAAGGTTTTATTTTTTGCAATTTTTTCTTTCTGGATTTGGCTTTTGGAGAGATGATCAAATAATTTTTTATCGATTTCGGCGATTTCCCTTTCCTTGGCCTCTTTGGTGGTTTCCTTTTCAGAAATCAAATTGGTTTCGTTTTGGATGAGAGATAAGATCGATTTGTTTTTTTCGCGAATTTCAAGTAAATCTTCGTCTGACTTTTTCATTCGACGTTTGAAATCACGTAGTTTTAAAAATCGTAAGTTTTTGTCGGATTCATCTAAATCCGATTTGAGTTTGAAGTATTGTTCTGCTTTTTCGGATTGTTTTTCTTTGACTTCCAGGTCTTTGACCATGGAGTTCATAATGTCTTGGATACGAAGTAAGTTCTGGTTGGTATCATCCAACTTCTTTGTGGCTTCTTTTCGATCGAGTTTGAAGCGAGAAACCCCAGCGGCCTCTTCAAAAATAGCCCTTCTTTCTTCTGGTTTGGAATTGAGGATTTGGTCAACCCGACCTTGTTCTAAAATGCTATAACTAGACTTACCAATTCCTGTATCGAGGAGTGTTTTTTCGATATCCTTTCTTATGGTTCTGATATCATTCAGATAGTATTCGTTTTCACCGTCTGGATACAAACGACGAGTGATTTTGACGGATGGATAATCAATATTGAAAAACCGGTCATCATTATCAAAAAGAATCGAAACTTCAGCAAAACCGGCAGCTCGCCTACTCTCTGTTCCGTGGAAGATGACATCGTCCATCTTTTCTCCGCGAAGTCCCTTGGCACTTTTTTCTCCAAAGACCCATTTTACGGAATCGACAATATTTGATTTCCCCGAACCATTCGGTCCGACGACAGCAGTAAACCCAGGATCAAAATTGATCTCTGTTTCATCCGCAAATGTTTTGAATCCAACAATACTCAGGCTCTTTAAATGCATATATGTTTCGCCGTTCGATTTCCCTGTTTCCCGGTTGACACCACTTGGGAGACATAAGAAAAAACCTTAGATAGTATTATGTCCCAAATTATCGATCCCATTTCCAGTGAAATTTTTGAAAGGAAGCCGTACTTACAAAATTATTTCAGAAACTTCCCATCCGAAAATCTTTGGGAACTGGGTTCTGCCAAGAAGACGGGAGAATATTATGTCTCATTAAATGGAGAACCCCTCTCTTCTTCTTTCTCTCCACTCACACAGGCCCTCCGCCTTTTGGATACTTATTCTTTAAGGGCTACTGACATCGTGATTTTGTTTGGACTTGGAAATCCGCATCTCATCCAAAAGATTAGCGAAACATTGGCTCCCGGTCAAATTCTCATCCTGATTGGAGATGATGAAACACTAATTCCTGTTATCTGGGACAAGGTTTTAAAACCAGTGATGACGGTCCCGGGTCGCCACTTATTCTCAGGAGAAGTTTTTTATCCTCTTTTTTTTAACTACTTAGACTCTTTACCCATCGAGAGAGTGAGTGGACTAAAAATCATTCGTAACCCGACAGACACAAATCGTAATCCCGTCTATCGTGAGTTAGAAGAAAAAACCCAAACTGTTTTTTCAGCCAAGATGAGTGATCTACTTACCAAGTTTGAATTTGAGAGGTTGTGGATCAAAAACTCAATTTGGAATTTGGTCCATGTAGGAAAAACACCTCCGGTTCGTTATCCCATCTCTTCTTTAAAAAACAAGTTCCAAGGACTTACCGCCGTACTCGTGTCAGCTGGCCCTAGTTTACGAAAAAATCTCACTTGGTTACAATCAGTCCGAGACAAAGTATTTGTTTTGTCTTGTGATACCTCACTCAAAGTCCTTTTCAAAGCTGGGATCCAAGCGGACGGAGTTGTGACACTGGATGCCCAAACAAATTCCTTTTTTCATTTTATGGGAGAAAATCAAAAAAATATCCCACTCTTTGCGGATTTGGTAAGCTCCCCCACACTCCTCAGGGAACCTATGTTTCAATCAGTAGTTCATTCAGTGACTGCGAAATACCAAGTCGATGCCGAAGGATCGCTTGTCCGAGAAGTCACTGCAGGAGGGGAACTCGCCGAACAAGTATTTCTTGAGGTGGGTGATATCCAATCAGGAGGATCTGTGGCAACCACAGCTTTTGATATGTTGCGGTTTATGGGATTTACCTCTGTTTATTTTCTTGGACAAGATTTGGCCTACTCGGGAAGAGAGATCCATTCGACGGGAACCCATCACAATGAAAAATGGCTCACACTGATCAACCGGAAGAATAGTTTAGAAAGAATCAATGAAGTGATCATTCGCAAAAGAGAAACCAGGTTTGTTCCCAGGGCCGATGGAGAAGGTTCTGTTCTTACTGATTATGTTTTGGATTTGTATCGTCACTGGTTTGAAGAATCAGCGAGCACTGTGAGTGAAATGAAGCTCTTTAATGTAAATGAGGATGGAGCAGTAATTGCAGGAATTACATCTCTCTGTCCAGAGAAAGCAAAAAAGACTCTGGAAGAAACTCCCCTCCACAACTATCCATGGAGAGATCTTCCTATCTGGAATCCAGACAATGCCAAAGCCGATTCTTCTACCCCCATTTTTTCCTTGTCGGAAAAAAATTCCAAAAACGAATCCAAACAAAATCAAAAAGGCAAATCGCCAAAATACTTACATGACCAAGGTTCCGAATCACTATTCAGGCGAATCCAAAAGGATATTGAGTTTATGGAACAAGGGCTCGCACGATTTGAAAGAGAAACACCAAAAGAGTCGTTTCAAGATTCAGATATTTGGATCTGGATGAGAGAGGAGTCGTATTTACGACGTATGGTGCGTAAAACAGAAATTTATATTTTGCGTCATAAGGATTTGGAGGCGGAGAGAAAAAACCAACTTTTGATCCAATCCATCAAAAAGGAAATCCGTTACTTAAAGCGAAGTCTTTATCCAATGATGGATTCGTTTCCAGAAAAAGGATGAAAGACAGAATTGTCTTCAAACTCAGGAAAATAATCGAAAAATAGTTTTTGAGATACCACCCTGTAGGCAAAGGGATTTTTTCCCGCATAACCATCAGTATACGGCATTGCTGGCAGTTGGTGGAAATTAATCCTTTCTTCAAAATTGATAAAATCGCGACGAGTGAGTTCGGGGCGTAATTCCAAAGCGGTTTCTTTCAGAAGATTCCAATCCAATTTGAAACTCATCCTAGCCCCACGAAAGGCGGGAGATCTTTCCAGTAAATTGACGAGGCGTTTCACCGGACAATCCATATGGAAGTATTTCGTTACATAAACTTTCACAAAACGGGCAGCAAGTCCCATCGGTTCCCAAATCAGTTCCGACTCTTTTGATTCTGCTTCTTCTTTTTTGATTTCGCTAAGAACCACATGTAATTCTGGAATGGATTGTCTTCCCGTCATAATGAGAGAGGACTCCTCCATTCCGAATTCACCATAATACAACCATTTGTAGAAGTCCTGGATCTCCGCTTCCGGATGGTCTTCTACAAATTTGGTAAGGAGAAATAATTTTTCTTTTTGAGTAAGTGAAGATTCTCTTTCAGTTTGCATTTTGTGTTGCTCGTAGTTCCTTACCTAACACCAAACGTTTGATGTTTTCTCTATGAGAATAGGAAATGAGAAAAAAAGTAGCAACTAACACAAAAAAGATGATTGGTTGGTATTCAGAATCAGGAATGAACTTTGTTGTTCCAAAATACCATAAGGGCATGGACAAAGTCGCAAGGATGGATCCAAGAGATACAAATCCAGATATCTTATAGACGATAAAAAAGATCACAACGGCACAAACAGTGACAATGGGAACAAGAGTCATGTAAACTCCGAGAGCCGTGGCTACTCCTTTTCCGCCTTTGAAGTGGAGAAAAGGAGTGAATGTATGCCCAAGGATGGCAACAGAACCAAGGAGGATTTCTGTCGTGGTGAGAGAATAAGGCGATTCAATATAAGAGGCAAGGATGACCGGGATGGCACCTTTCACTGCATCTAAAAAGAGAGCAATGATTCCATACTTCCAACCGATGACCCGACCGACATTGGTCGCACCGATATTTCGGCTGCCGTGTTCGCGGATGTCAATCCCACGCACTTGTTTGGCCAGGAGAAACCCAACCGGAATGCCACCCAAAAGGTAGCTGAATAGAACCATGGCAAGTATCATTCCTTGCTCTCCTTACCCTCGTTTCTGTTGCGGAGTTCGATCTCAACGGCGAGGCCATCTAGCCCAAACTCTGTTACTATACTCTTTCGGTAAAAACTCAATATATTTGACGGAAAGAGTTTCGTATCATTAACAAAGAATAAAATTTTAAAAGGAATCTGGGAGACTTGCGTGGCGTAATACACCTTCGGAGGTCGGTTCGATGCCTTCTGAACCTTATTTTTGCCCCCCCACTTGCTTAACCAGTCATTTAAGGCACGAGTCGTTAGCTTTTTCTGGGACTTTTCATAGAGGGCCACGACCGATTCCAAGAGTTTATGGGTGCGGAGTTTCTCTTTGGCAGAGAGGGAGAGAAGTGGACGTTCCTTCAAAATCGAAAGTTTTGCTTCCATCCGGTCTTTAAAGTGTTTCCAGGAATTGGACTCTTTTTCTGGAACGAGGTCCCACTTGTTGACCGCTACAATCATGGGTTTTCCGAGTTCTTGGATTTCCCCAAAGATCTTTTTATCAAATTCACCGAGTCCCTTCATGGCATCGATGAGTAAAACCACAACATCAGCCTCCCCCAAACTATGGAGGGTTCGTTTGTAAGAATAGAATTCTAAACTTTCGCCGGTTTTGGATTTTCTTCGAATCCCGGCTGTGTCTATAATTTCTAATTTATGGTTTTGAAAATAGAACTGATCAGATACAGAATCCCTTGTGGTTCCTGGCACATCACTTACCACTGCCCTCTTGTAACCAAGGAAGGTATTGAGAAGTGAGGACTTACCAGAGTTAGGTTTTCCGATAATGGCAATTTTGCAATAGGGGTCTTCCGGCATTTTGATTTTGTCGGGAAGGAAAAAATTAATCTTTTGATAAAGTAGATCGAAGTTTCGACGCCCCAATGCCGATATCGGCAAGAGTTCGTTTAACCCCAGTTTGTAAAACGGCTCCAAGTCATATTCATCTTGTTCTGTATCTACTTTATTGATAAGAGTCAGAACCATTTTATCTTTCAAAACTTCATCTTTTTTCAAAAGTTCGATGAGTTTGTAATCATACTTACGCAAATCCTTATGATCAATGACATGAAGGATAAGATCTGAATTTCGTAAATGTTCAAAGGCAATCTCAATGATCTCACCTGAGATTTCGTCGATATTTTCGATATCTAAACCAGGTGTGTCAGACAATGTGAAAGGAATTTTAAACTCTGCTCTTTCGACTGTCTTTTGTAATACGTCTCTTGTCACACCAGCTGTATTTTCTGTGATGGCACTTTGTGCTCGGAGGATGGCGTTGAATAGTGTGGACTTACCCACGTTCTGACGGCCAACGATTGTAACCACTGGAAGTCCTTTCATTTGCGTAGGTGTTCCTTCATGGCTCTTTCCATATCGATTTTGGCTTCCTTTTTTTGAATGTCGTCACGTTTGTCGTAAAGTTTTTTTGGTTTGGCGAGAGCGACGTCTATCTTTACCAAACGATTGTTTTTAAAAAAGCAGCGAGTGGCAATGAGTACAAGCCCCTTCTCTTTGATGAATCTATCTATTTTTTGAATTTCTTTTGCCTTAAGGAGAAGTTTCCTGGGACGAATTTCCGGGTGGTTCGCATAACCTCCGTCTTTGTAAGGAGGGATTTGAAAGTTTTCTAAAAATACTTCTCCATTTCGCACTTTAGCAAAACAATCCGTTAGGTTTCCTTTTTTTTCTCTAAGGGCTTTCACCTCAGAACCTGTGAGTACAATACCAGCCTCGAACGAATCTAATAGCTCGAAATTGAACTTTGCCTTTTTATTGATTAAAGGATCGGTTCCGCGTGGTTTGTCGTCTTTTTTGGTTTTGCCCATATTACTAACTAACGAAGGGAATGGTGGATTTGCACCAATCTTGCAATTTCTGCTCCAATGAGATTTGGCATGGAGTAAAAGTTATCTGCCGTAATCTGCAGGGAGTCATGGAACACATGTTCCGCAATGTAGCGAGACCCAAGTCCCACCCCTAAAAATACATAATTTTTGTCCTGGTTTTTCAGTACAGCTTCTTTCATCCGACGGGTATCAAAAGATGCAAGTTCATCATCGATATAAGTCTTTGCCCTTTGTCCTCGAAAGTCAGAAAGAATGACTATAATCTTGGTTTGGGCATCGGGAGAAAAATAACGTTCACAATTGGAAAGGACTTGGTATTCTGGGATGCTATCCCCATGCCAATTTTTACAGAGAGCACTAAATACTTCCTCTTCTTTTTCTGCAGTATAGTCTTCCTCTGCCGACTTTAGATTATAAATATCGACTGTGTCTTTGGAGTTTTTGATATCACAGAAAGTATGGACACTGGTTTTGATATCGTGTTCGTTTAAGATATGTAAGCTGACAAGGAGTGCCGAAAGCATGGCAATCGAATACTCGAAGTTAAAGATCCTTCGGCATTTTGACACGAGAAATGTCACTTCCACACCTTTTAGCTTTTCATCGTTTTTTTCGATTGTGGTTTTATCGAAGATTTTTGTATCTCCCCTTCCACTTTTGTAGGAAATGTATTTCCTGGCATCCACTCTTGATCCTTCGTTTTTGTACATTCGATTGATGTCTATTTCTGGATCAAAGAGTTGTTCTAAATTGAGTTCTACCTCTTCCAATTCTTTTCCAAACACAGACTTAAATTCTTCAAGACCAACCATGATGGAATAATCCCAAAGAAGCCTGCGTTTTTTTAAGAATTGTTTGTAGAGTTCTTCCGTTCGGTAACCCCAAGCCCCACCGCCACCTTGTGGTTCTCCCTGTCCTTGGTTTCCTTGGGTGTCTTGTCCATACCAAGCATCCGGTCCTTCTTTAGTGCCACCCCCGGTTTCTGGTGTATTGATCTCAATTCCTCGTTTGGTCTCTGCACCTGAATTCAGTTTTTTGGCAACACCTGTTAGTGGGTCACGTTTATGAAGTTCCGGATCCCACCAATTCTTTCGATTTAGTCCTGATTCAACGGTAAACGTTTTTTTTTTCTCTTCGATTTCCTCGAAGAGTGTTGAGACAACTTCCACACCGGAAAGAAATCCTTCGAGGAGTCTTTCGAGTTCCTTTCTTTCTTTGGGATCAGCTATTTGGTTTGTGTAATAGATCTTTCCCCCACGGATCGCGATATCTTTCACATCGGTTTGGTTATACCGATAGATATGGTTTTTCCATTTGAGAAGATTGGAGATTCCAAATCGATAAGGCATCAGGTTTGCCGAGCCAATCGTACGTTTTTCGGCTAGTTCCTTTGC
The DNA here is from genome assembly GCF_040833985.1 of Leptospira sp. WS4.C2. NCBI lineage: Bacteria > Pseudomonadati > Spirochaetota > Leptospiria > Leptospirales > Leptospiraceae > Leptospira > Leptospira mgodei. The sequence continues at coordinate 1,471,501 of NZ_CP162139.1, read as the reverse complement.
CTTCAAATGAAAGCGCGCCAAACTGCGAGGAAGAACTCCTTCGGGAAGATAAAATTCTAAAATTTCTTCTAGGACTTTCACATCTTCGAGTTCTGGAAAAAGAATAGGAGTAAAACGGTTACGAAATGCTCGAGAGATCGTGGTCACCGATTTGGAAGCTCGGAACGATTTCATCCCAAAAACAACAGAAGTCTCTGTGAGTTGGATCGGAAGATACTCACCCGACTCCGGTGGCAAAGTGAGAGACCTGGCATCATCGGTGAGCATATTCATCTTTTCGACAAGTTCCGCTCCAGCAGATTCGAGGCCAGAAATCAAAATGATATGACCCTTTCGAATAGAGCGTGTTAGGGGGCCGTCCACCCAAGTGACACTTTCGATATTTCCTTCTTCTGTCGGTTTCAAAGCACCAACCACATCAGAGGTATGCATTCCTTTGGATAACATCACGGACTCAAGTTCAATACCTGTGAGTTCGGTAAATAAAGGTAAAAATTCTTGTGGGTCTTGGTCTTCTCTGTATTCAACGAGAATGTTTTCTTTTGCTTGGATGGCAGTGAATACTTGATCTAAGAAATGTAATACTGGTTCTGGTGTGGGGTAAGTGGAAAGGAGAGAGATGGTTTTTTTCTCATCCCAAGTTTTGATTTCTTTGTCGTTCCAAAAAATCGTAGAACCTTGCACATAACCTTTAGTAGGAACTACTTTGATTCCTCCACCAAACTCGGATTCAATGAGTTCTCTTTGTTTGGCTCTATCTTCTTTTTTACGGAATGGTTCTTCGAATAAATACAAAGCTTCTCTTGCAGCAACTGCTTTGTCTTTGGCACCGAATAGAACTAGACGATTACAATACTTTTGGAGAGTTCTTAAATTAAAGTGGTATTTTTCTAAATCTCCCTTTCCAATCTCTCCAGATTTAATGCGGGCTTCGGATTCCAAACTAATTTTGATGATTTGTTTTAAAACATCTTCTGTAAGCATAGGATAAAGTTTTTTTAAAATATAAAACATCTCGTCTGGAGAATAAGGATCAACATAGACAACGGCAAAATGTTTGGTAATATCAAAGGGAAGTGGTTTTCTACCTTCAAACCCTTCGCTTGGGTTTTGCGTTCCAATAAACCAAAACCCTGTTTTTCCGTTCACTCTTTCCCCACTCCCTTCCAAAAGATCTAAGTAGGTGGATTCATAAACGGAAGAAAATCGTTTGATGATATTGGGTGCACAAAGGTTCATCTCATCGGCAACAAAACTAAGTCCTTCCGAAAGAGCATTGGTGAGTGGCCCATTCGACCAAGTAAATCCTTTCCCATCTAGGAGAATTCGGTAGGATCCGATCAGGTCTTCGGGAAGTGTGTCTTCATTGAAACTGAACCGAAGTGTAGGTTGTTTGCGAAGTGAGTTGATATAATAGATAAGAGCGTTTTTTCCTACACCAGCATCCCCTACGAGGAGGACAGGAATTCCCTCGAGCATAGGGTATAGAATTTTTTGTAAAGTTTGTTTCACCGAGTCGGTTTCGACGAGGCTAGAAGGAAAAATAGGAAACTTATTGGAGTGCGGGAGAACCGGCACTTTCACATCGGCAATGGTTACAAAATCCATATCCTTCAGATTTCTACTCAATTCCTAGGTGTAAACCAAATTCTATTGACCGGTACCTCCACCAAAAACCATGATGATTCCATGGATTTCGCAAATAGAATGAATGGGCTTGACTCTTCCCCCATCCGAAAGGCCTTTGAGCTAGCACGGAGTATCCAAAACCCGATCAATTTGAGTATCGGACAACCTCACTTTCCCTGCCCACCTAACATTATTGAGGTTTTGACAAAAGCAGCACAGGATGGGAAAACTTCCTACACCTTAACCGGTGGGATTCCTGAGCTAAAAACAGCAATGGCAGAAAAATACAGGACCCAAAACCAAATTTCTTATGCGCATGAAGATCGAATCCTTGTGACTTCAGGAATCTCATCCGCTTTATTTCTTCTTTTTAATGCCCTTGTCAATGAAGGTGATGAATGTTTGGTGATCTCTCCTTACTTTCTAATGTATCCTGCGATGTTAAAATTCTATGGTGGAAAAGTTGTTCCCCTGGAGGAAAGTTTCAATCCCGCTGATTTAGAATCACTCAAATCTCGGAAGTTCAAACTCATCATTTTTTCCAATCCATCCAATCCCACAGGAAAAGTTTTATCCAAAGAACAACTGCGTGCTCTTGCTAATCTAGCAGAACACACTGGAGCTTATCTCATCAGCGATGAAATTTACGAACTCTTTGATTATGATAAACAGTTTTTTTCCATTGGATCAGAGTATGAAAAAACCATAACACTCACTGGTTTTTCCAAAACCTACAATATGACGGGCCTTAGGCTTGCGACCATCCTTGCCGAAGACAAGGTTATCAAAGCCCTTACCACCTTACAGCAGTATACCGTAGTTTGTGCTCCTTCCATCACCCAATGGGCAGGAATTGAAGCCCTTAAAACGGACATGAGTGCTTACATCCAAGATTACAAAGAAAAAAGGGATTTTGTCTACGAATCTTTAAAGGATTACTACCCCATCCAAAAATCAGGTGGGGCCTTTTATTCCTTCTTCCCCGTTCCAGGGACAGATGAAGCGTTCATCCAAAAGGCAGTGAAAAAGGATCTGATTCTTGTTCCAGGATTTATCTTCTGTGACAAAAAGAATTTTGTAAGGCTTTCCTTTGCCACGGAATGGGATACACTCAAACGAGGTATGAAAGCACTTCAGGAACTTTCTAAAGAAAGTGAATAGGTTTCTTAAGATAAGGAAATAGAAGATTTTATGGATGAATCGAATTGGTTATTCCTTTGGAGCCTCTCGACGTACGTAATTCTATTTTTCTTTGGAGCAAGTCTCGCCAGTTTTTATACAACTCTTGGGGAACGAATCCTTACTTTTTGTTATGGCAAAAAGAGGAAGGATTTTCATGGATTAAATCGATGGAAGGTTATTTTTACAAAACCAAGTCATTGCCCGACTTGCGGACATTTGGTGACTAAAACCCATCTCACACCGATCTTTGGTTGGTTTTTGACAAAAGGAAAGTGTTTTCAGTGTAAAACTGACCTTCCCAAACTCTACCCACTGACAGAATTTCTTTTTGGCCTTGTAGCAGTGTTTGTTTTTTTTGTTTCGGAAGACATTCCCGGCACAATCGCCCTTCTCCTTTTATTTGGTCATCTACTGATTTCTATGACCACAGATGTGGCAAAGTTTTCTCTCGATTACGAAAATCTCCCCTTCCTCATAGGATTTGGATTTTTATCCAACTATCTTTTGTTTGGTGAGAGCATCAAAATAGAAACTCTTTGGGTGTATTTAGGATTTTTAGTTTTTTATCTTTTCATTTACTTACTCTTTCGAGGAGGGACGGGACTCGGAGATGTCCTCTTTTCCCCAGTTTTTGCCGCGATCGCAGGAAATCCATTTTGGATTTTGTATTTTAATTCTTCTTATCTACTCGCGGTGGGATTTAGTTTTCTCCTGCGAAAAAAGCGCGAACCCTTAAAAGGAAAAAAAATTCCTATGGGTTTATACTTTTCTGTCGGTTTATTTTTGACCTACTTTGCCAAACTACTTGTCCACTACTACAACTGGGAGGGATTCTCTATTTATGGAACCATCGAATGACCTACAAAATATGCGAAGGCTTTACACTCGCTCCGTTCTTTCGGAAGAAACAGCCGGATCCAATCCATTAGAACTTTTTAATCTTTGGTTTTCGGAGGCACAAGCAGAAGGAGAACAAGAACCCAATGCTATGTCTTTGGCTACGGTTGACAAAACAGGACAACCTTCCGCAAGGATCGTTCTATTGAAAGGACTGATCCGAGAAGAATTTCAGTTCTTTACCAATTACGGTTCGGATAAGGGAAAGGATATTGCAGATAACAATAAGGTAGCTTTAAACTTCTTTTGGCCGAAACTCGAAAGACAAATCCGAATCGAAGGATTGGCAAGACCCATTCCGAAGGAAGAATCAAAAGCCTACTTTCAAGTAAGACCGAGAGAATCGCAACTCGGAGCACTTGCATCAAATCAAAGTTCGGTGGTGCCTTCGAGAGAGTTTTTGGAAGAAAAGTTTGCCTCACTTACCAAACAATGGGAAGGGAAAGAAGTGCCAATGCCGGAAAACTGGGGTGGGTATTCGGTTTTCCCCACCAAAATTGAGTTTTGGCAAGGAAGGGTGGGAAGGCTCCACGACCGGATTCAATTTGAAAGAAAAGAAACGGGATGGAACCGTTCCAGGTTATCTCCATAGTATAGGGAATCACTTCTGTTCTGATCCAGTGTTAGGTGGTTCCTCTAAGAGTATCAGTTTAAAACCAAAAAAACTCTAGAGGATATGAATTGAACTTATAAATTAACCGTGTAAGTTTAACAAATGTCCTAACTTTGTTTTTTTCGTATGTAAGTAACGAGAGTTTTCTTCTATAGGATCAATCTCAATCGGAACTCTTTCTGTTACATGTAGATTGTAACCTTCTAGTCCCACAATCTTACGGGGGTTATTTGTGATGAGTTTCATTTGTTTCACCCCGATATCCCGTAAAATCTGTGCTCCGATTCCGTATTCGCGGAGGTCAGGAGCAAAACCCAATTTTTCATTGGCTTCAACTGTATCGAGTCCCCCTTCTTGCAAAGAATAGGCTTTGAGTTTATTGATGATTCCAATCCCGCGTCCTTCTTGGCGCATATAGAGTAACACCCCATTCCCTTCTTTTTCAATCATTCGTAAGGCATTGTGAAGTTGAGGTCCACAATCACAACGTTGGGAAGAAAATATATCACCCGTTAGACATTCACTATGCACTCGCACAAGGACCGGTTTATCGGGATTGATCTCTCCCTTAACGAGAGCCATATGGATTTTATCATCAATTTGTGTGGAGTAAGCCTTGATTTTGAAGTCACCAAACTCTGTGGGAAGATTCGCTTCTACCTCTAGATGAATTAACTTCTCTTTGTGTCTTCTATAACGAATTAAATCTTCAATAGTATAAATATTCAGTCCATGGGTTTTTGCAAATTTTTCCAAATCAGGAATTCGAGCCATAGACCCGTCATCATTCATAATCTCACAAATCACACCACTAGGGTAAAGGCCAGCTAACTTGGATAAATCAACTGCTGCTTCAGTATGCCCTGCTCTTCTTAAAACTCCACCAGTCACTGCTTGGAGTGGGAACAAATGCCCTGGACGAACTAAATCTTCGGATTTGGTATTTGAATCGAGAAGGACTTCTACGGTTTTGGCTCTATCATGAGCAGAGATCCCTGTGGAGGTACCATGTTTGGCATCTACAGATACGGTAAAGGCAGTCCCGTGTTTGTCTCCCAAACTTAAATCATCCACCATTTTCCCAAGACCTAAAGTTTGAAGCCGATCCCTTTCCATCGGAACACAGATGAGTCCACGGCCATGGGTTGCCATAAAGTTAATTTTGTCTTTGTCCGCGAATTGGGAGGCGCAGACCAAATCACCTTCATTTTCTCTGTCTTCAGAGTCGACGAGAATGATCATTTTGCCTTGGCGGATTTCTTCGATTGCTTCTTCGATCGGACGTATCATAGGGGAAGGCCTCTATATACTAAAACTCTGAAAGCCGTTCCGAATTAAAGAAGATTCCCAAAGAAATTCATTGATTTTTCCCCTTTCTTTTGTCTAAATAATCCGGATCGGAGGCCTTGTGGAACTGAAACTGAACGCAACAGGAAAGATCAAAACCATTGAAATTGCAGGGAAATTTGATATTGAATCCACAGAGGAATTTGAATCGATCTTTGCCAAACTCATCGAACCAAATCCAAGTATTGTATCCATTGATATGAGCCGTCTTGACTATATCGATTCTTCGGGAATTGGCTCTCTTATCAAAAGTCTCAATTCTCTAAAAAACAAAAAGGGGAAACTCATTCTTGTCGGTATGAAACCTATGATTCAAAATGTATTCAAATTAGCGAAACTGGATATGTTTTTCGAAATCATGAATGCTAATGATTTCCAATCAAAGTATGTATCGAATGACTCCGATTCTGATATCGATGATTTATTGAAACGAAACTAAGTTCCTGACCTTTGACTCAAATAGTTTTCAATGTACTTGGCAAGTACATCCACTTCTACATTCAAACGTTGGTCTTTTTTCCAGGTACCAGCGTTTGTTTTTTCCATTGTTTCAGGAATTAAGATCAGTTGGATATTTCCATCCTTAACATCCACCACAGTCAGACTAATTCCATCTAAAGTGACCGATCCTTTTTTTACAAAATAACGCCGAAGTTCTTCTGGAATTTCCACCCAAAATTCTTCTACTTCGGCTTCAATTTGTTTTCGACTAATGACCTTGGCCATTCCGTCCACATGACCCTGCACCATATGACCACCAAAACGTTGTCCAAGGGCCATCGCCCTTTCTAAATTGACAGTAAACCCTTCTCCTAACCTAGATAAGTTGGTAAGTTCCAAAGATTTAAAAGATGCGTAAAATTTGAATAAATTCCCTAGGTCAGAAAACTCAGTGACTGTCATACAAGCCCCATTGATGGCAATAGAGTCTCCTATTTTTAAATCAGGATTTTCCCATTCTGTTTCGATTGTGAATTGGATCCCCGAATCAATGGGTTTAATTTCGACTACTTTTCCGATTGTTTCCACAAGACCAGTAAACATAGACTTAAGTGCTCCTTGGCGGTTTTCTAATCAAAATACGGTTCGTTCCGACTTGGTATTCCGAAATCAAAAACTCGTTCTGATAAACAAATGGAATTCCTTCGGGTATGGATTTTTCTTCATTTCGAATCTCGATGATTCGATCTGATTCGCTGAGTTCTTCATTTAAAAATGAGGGGAAAAAATTGCCGGATTCGCATAACAAAGTATTGATCCCAAGCCCACCCAAAATCTCTAAAAATTTACCACCGTCACTGGAAAGAAGGCTCACTCCTTCAAAACGAGATAGGGATTGGATTCGATTTTCCAATTCTATGGGGAAAGCTTCTGTATCATCCTCTGTGATCATAAAAAAGATACATTTTTTTTCACCTATCCGTTCTGTAAGTTCAATCTGTTTTGTAAAGAACAGATCCGAAGGAAGGTGATTCGGATCTAAAACAAAGACACGATATGGTTGGTAAAGATTTTCTTCTAACCGATGGATTTCTGCCGTTTCCTTTGCGTATTGTAATAAAGAAGAGATAAGACCAGAGCCTGCTTCAAAAAAAGGTTCTAATTCTGTGATTCGTTTTCCCGGCTTTTGCGAAAGGAACATTTCCTCGGTGATCCGAAAGTGAAGGGAAGGAGAATCAGAAACCACTGTTCCCGGGCCTACAGCAACCGCATCCACTTTGGCACGTAAGAGCTGTAAGGTGAGATCCATTTCTTCCGAACTTACCCTTTCTCTTTTTTTATCCTGAGAGGCAAAATTTCCCTCAATGGAAGTGGCAGATTTAATCCAAACCCAAGGGCGTCCCGTTTGGATTCTTGTTAAAAATCCTTGTAAGTAAGGGAGAGAAACTTTTGCAAGCATGGGGTCGAGGGCAACTGAAATTCCGACCTTTGTATACTTTTCCCAGTCTCCTGATTGAATCAAAGGATTGGGATCTTTCCAGCCGAGTTTGATCTCCTTTGGTTTTCTTTCGATCACCAAATCACGGCAAGGTGGAGTTTTTCCAAAATGGGTACACGGTTCTAAACTGACAGAAAGGATTTCATCGGCCTTGGGATTTGGGTAACGAGAATAAAGTTCCCTTTCTGCATGGTTTCCCCCATAAACTTGGGTATGGGCACTTGCCAAGACAGAGCCCTCGGGATCGGTTAATACGGCTGAGACGGGTGGATTGGGCCCGGTTTTTCCCATTGCCAAAAACCCGAGAAGAGAATGCAGAGAATAAGTTTCCTTTCGTTTCTCTGCATTCATAAACGTTTTGTTATGCGAATCTTTTTTTCCTGAGTTGGTCGTAAATCTCAGAAATGGGAGCTGCAATGTAAATCGAAGAATAAGTTCCCACAATCACTCCAAAAAGAAGGACAAAAGCAAAATCATACAATTCCACTGCCCCACCCACAATGATGGCCACAACGGAAATCATTGTGGTAAAGGAAGTATTGATGGTTCTACCCAAAGTTTGTGTGATGGAAACATTGATGATATTGGAAAGTGCTAAGTTGTCTTTTCCATGAGCATTCTCCCTGATTCGGTCAAACACCACAATCTTATCGTTAATGGAATAACCAAGGAGAGTGAGAAGGGCCGCAATGATCGGAACACTTGGTTTGATTTGTAAAAACCCAATCAGAGCCAGTGTCATCAGAATATCATGGACAAGGGCGATGGAAGATGCCAAAGCAAACTTAAACTGAGAACGAATACTCAAATACAAAAGAATGATGGCAAGCGTTGTTAAAAGAAGTGTAATCCCCACTTCTGTTAACTCACCACCAACTACCGCACCCACTTGGTCTGCAGAGAGAACTTTTTCTTTCGGAAGTTTGTATTCGTATCTTACGAGTTGCACGAAGCGATCAATCGCAGAAGTAGAAGATTCTCTACTTTCTTCTGGAATTTCTTTATACAAAGATTCGATGGTATCTAACGATCCAAGTCCGATATCCAATTGGTAAATATTCTTTTCTTTTTCTAAAAGGATAACGACGGCTTCAATTTTTTTATTTTGGAAGTATCCTTCTAAATCATTTCGAGTTTTGTCTGCCGGAAGTTCTAGGACGGTTCGAAGTCCGCCATTAAAATCCAGTGAGTGTGCAAACCCACCATACTTTGCGAAGGTGACAACAAATCCGAAAACAATCGCAAACAATGAAAAACTAAGAGTAAAGTATTTATACTTTGTAAAATTGATATTATGCATTTTTAGTCTCCTTTTTCCCAAAGAAGAAAGGTCTTAAGTTCAAGTGATGGACACCCAATCGGTTGACTGTCAGTTCCATAAATAATCGTGAAAGGAAAAGCGATGTAAAGAGAGTGGTAACAATACCCCAACAAAGTGTGATCGCAAAACCTTTGATTGGTCCATTTCCAAGACGAATCATTAGAATTCCCGCAATGAGTGTGGTAACGTTTGCATCCATAATGGTCCAGAATGCGTTTTCAAAACCACGAGTGACAGCTATTGAAAGTGCTCTGCCCTCTTCGATTTCTTCTCGGATCCTTTCATAGATAATTACGTTTGCATCCACCGCCATACCCGCAGTCAAAATAATCCCTGCAATTCCCGGAAGTGTTAAAGTAAAGTCCATAAGTGTCAGAAGTGCTGCCAGGATGATTAAATTGATAAGCAGGGAAAGGTCGGCAATGAATCCACCTAACCTGTAATAGAATATCATATAAACCATCACCAAAAAGAATCCAATCGCAACGGCTTTGACTCCCACTTCGATTGATTCAATTCCTAATGTCGGTCCAATGAATCGCATTTCCAAAACTGATAAAGGAATGGGAAGTGCACCTTCCGAAATTACGTTAGCCAATCGAATGGCTTCTTGTTCGGAGAAACTTCCAGAAATCTCAGCCCGACCACCAGCAATGGGATCATTGATGACTGGATTGGAGATCACTTTATCCCCCCAAACAATCGCTAGGTTACGTCCGCGATTTTCTGAAGTAAGATCAAAAAATTTCTCTGCACCATTGGGAGTAAGAGTAAAACTTACCATCCATCCATACGAATTGGAATTATAAGATGGTTGCGCATTGGTCATATCATTCCCAGAAAGGGCAATTTTACGTTCCAAAACCACAAAACTACGAGGGAGGAGTGCCGACTTAGCAGAATTTCCCCGAGCCCACATGGCATAAACTTTAAAGTCTTTAGGGATATTGTATTTTTTTTCCAAACCTTCTAAAAACGCATCTTGCGCTTTTTTCCCAGCCTTGTTTTTCACAAGTTCTTGGAAAAGATAAATGTCAGTGTTTTCTCGTTTGCCTAAATCCATCATCCGGCGTTCACTATCTGCGATTTGGCCTTTAAAAACAAAAGGAGTTGGTTCTTCTAATCGATATTCCACAGTTTCAGTGTTCTGTAAAATTTCTAAAATAGCAGCAGAATTGGAAACACCTGGAAGAGATACTTCAATGGCATCTTGTTCTTTTTGGATACGAACTTGTGGTTCCGTTAGGTTTTGCGTGGTAAGACGATTGTCAATAATCATCTTCGCTTTTTCTAATTCTACAATTTTACGCATGGGGGAAAGATCAAAACTAGATTCAATTTCTGAGAGTCTAGACTTTGCTTTTTCTTTGTCTTCTGGTTTTGTCGCAGGATTATTTAAGGTTACGTTTAGCTCAGATAATTCTTTTGCATATATATCTTTAAGTTTAGAAGTGTAATCATCAAAGTCTCCTTTGAGAACCACACGCATCCCACCTTGTAAATCGAGGCCCAATTTAATGGATAAAGACTTACCACCTCGAATTGTTTCTTCAATCCATGTGGGTTCTAATTTGTTTTTAGATTCGCTTACTAAAGACTGATTTTCTTGAGAGATCTGATTGATCTTTGCGGAAGTAATGAACCTTCCTTTCACAGTATAAAAGGGATTTTCTTTTGGTGGGAGTGTTCCTTGTGGTTCAATGGTCCAACCGGAAGCTTTACCGTAATCTTTTGCCCAACGCTCAAAGAGCGCGTTTACCAATATTTTTTGATCGGCTTCAGGAAGTGCATATACATCTTCTCTCACAACGATCTTTAAAGTGCGATCGGCAAAGTTCGGATACAGGATTGTAAAGGAAACTGCCAGAATCAAAAAAGGAAGAATCAATAGTCGATACGATTGCAAGTTAGTTTGCTCCTAAAATTATTATCTTCTATAAGAACGACTACTAGATCCCGGGCGAGCGGATCTAAGTCTGTAAAAAGCAAAGAGTATGATGATCCCAAGGATCATCATCGCTTTTTTATATTTAGCAAAAAAATCAGAGAAATTAAAGAGTGATTTTCCAGATTCTTTGTTTGAGGAAAGATTCGGTGCTTGGTTGGAACCTTCTGTTTTTCCGACTTTCAAATCAGCAGAAAATCCAGGAAGACCTGATGGTTCCACAGAAACACTAGAATCCATCCACAAACCGTTATTTACCACTTCCTCTTCTTCTAGAACAACAGGTTGTTTTTCCAAACCAGGAAAGGATTTATCCGTTACCGTAGTGTTTGAGTTCGGGTTCACAGCCAAATTGGTGTTTTGCGGAAGGGTCTCCGTAGTTGTTGCCAGTTGGTTTTGTTTGGATTTCTTTTTGGATCTCTTCTTTTTTCCCGTAGTCGGTGAGGTTGTAGTCACAACACTGGTTTGTTTTTTAGTTGTGGTTACGTTCGTTTCTTCTTTCGGTTTGGTGCTTGTCGATTTTGGTTTATCATTGACCTTATCTAAAAAATCCAATCCCTCTTGCGCAAAGAGGGAGGCCGAAAAACAGAATACTAGGGAAACTAAGAAGAGCCGTTTCATCTTAGGCTTTCTTCTTCAGAATAGCGCTAGTTTCAAATGTGACGTTAGTGTTCGCAGCAACACTCAAAACGACAGTTTCGTTATTGTCTTTGAACTCAACAATCTTACCATGAAGGCCGCTATTGGTCACAACGTTATCCCCTTTTTGGAGATTGGTGATCATTTCTTTCCGTTTCTTCTCTTCTTTTTTGTTTGGAAGGATCACAAGAAAGTACATAGCAACTAACATGATCGGAATGATGATGAGTGACTGTAGGGACGACTTTGCACCCTCTTCTTGGGCAAGGATTAGGATATCTGGTGTTAAAAAATTAAAATTGAGCATAGCTATTTATCCAATGTTTATAGGCCTTATGTTAAATTCAATGTTTCACGAACGAATCGGAGAACTTTTTTCTCAAGGAGAGCCGCTTTGGCAGTTTCGTACCCTGTTCGTATATCACTGACGGCACCGAGTAAAAACATGGCTACCCCCGCGTTCAGGGCAACCATTGCCGTTCCCCCAGTCGATGCACTTGGGTCGAGAACTGCCCGAAATAAGGATTCCGCCCCTTCCTTCGAAGAGGAGAACACTGTATTTCTGTCCAATTCCTTGGAATTTAGGCCCAATTCCACAGGATCAAAGGACAATTCAACTGGTTCCTTTCCATTAAAATAGGCATAATCGGTTCCTTCAAAGATAGAAAACTCATCGAGCCCGTCCTGTGAATGGCAGACAATGGCTCGTTTGGAACCAAGCCTTCCGAGAATTTCTGCCATCGGTAGACAGAGAGACTTATCATACACTCCCACAATTTGGTGGGAGGGGGAAAAGGGATTGGAGAGAGGTCCAATCAAATTGAAAAAAGTCCGAAATCCGAGAGCGGTACGAACGGGTCCAGCATACTTCATTGCAGGATGCCAAGCGGGAGCAAATAAAAACACAAACCCCGTGCGAAGGAATTCTGCTTCCGAATCTGCTGTGGACTGATCGAGTTTGTAACCAAGGCCAGAAAGAATATCGGAACTTCCCGAAAGTGAAGATACAGAACGATTTCCATGTTTGGCAACTTTAAAGCCGAGACTTGCCAAAGTGAGGGCCGAAAGTGTGGATACATTCAAAGTGCCTTTGCCGTCCCCTCCTGTCCCACAAGTGTCTAAAAAATCAAAATCAAATTTTTTAGAGGGTTTGATTGCATGATTACGCATCGCTCGAACAAATCCGTACAATTCGTCCGTGGTTTCCCCTTTCATTTTCATGGCTGTGAGAAAAGAAGCAAGGACTGGCTCAGGAACATCCCCATCCATTACTTTGCTTAAAAAATGTTCTGCGTGAGTGTCCACAAGGTGGTGGCCGGACACAACTTGCCCGAGGATTTCCTTAATTGTGGGAACGGTCATAAAAAATCCTTTTTAGGTTAGTGAAAGTTAACAACTGATAATTGGTCACAATATAACGAAGTCCTGAAATCACAGTGATGAAAGTTGTGAATAACATCCCGAAATAAGGAACAAAGGACGCTATGGAATCAAAAAAATCTTTAAAACTTAAACTCTCTGTAGTTTTGACAAGCGTATAAAACTCATTCGCATGTTGGGAGGCTACTTCGAAAGTAGAGTAACCTGCTAGTTTTCCCATAGCATATGTTTCATTGATCATGGCTCGTCTTTTGCCGGAGATCAGCATAAACACAACAAGGATCATAAGGATGGCTCCCATCTGGAAGGCAGTTTTTACCTTTCCCATCATGGTGGTGCGAAGGCTTTTTCCAGAGCGGACAGCAATATAACGAAGGAAGGTGATGAGCATATCGCGTGCGATGATAAGAACTACCATCCATACTTCAATTGGCTCGTGGATGAATAAAAAGGTAACAAAACATCCGATGACTAAAAATTTATCAGCGAGAGGATCTAGGAACTTTCCAAATTCTGTTTGTTGGTTCCACTTCCGTGCCAGATATCCATCCACAAGATCAGTGAGGGAAGCAAGGGCAAAGAGAACAAAAGCAAAAATCTGGTATTCCCATTCCTTTTGAAAGAGGGCAAAAATAAAAAATGGAAGTGCAAGAACCCGTAGAACAGTGAGTAGGTTCGGAATATTGGCAATGGTTTTCCAGTCTTCCAACTCAAACCACCCAAGTCCCTGCCATATCTAATTCAAAAAAAGAGTCCACACGAACCTGACCGAACTGGCCGAGTTTCAAACCCATATCTTCTACATAGACAACTTCATCAATCTCAGGAGCATCTTGGAACCTTCGAACCATGGCTCCTTTTTCCAAAACCTCGTCCACAACAGCGGGATAAATTTTTCCAATTCGATTTTGGTGAATGGATTTCAAAGTTCCAAGATAGGCATCACGCACCAAGTTCACACGGCGTGCAATTTCTTTGTCTTTGATTTGTCCATCCATGGTCGCACCTTTCGTTCCCTCTTGTGGGGAATAAGGAAAAAGATTTACCTTTTCCGGTTTTACATCTTCGACAAAACGAATGATCTCTTCCACATCTTCCATTGTTTCCCCAGGGAAACCAAGGATAAAGGATGTGCGAATTTCCAATTCAGGCCGAAGGTCCCTTGCTTTTTGGAATAAAGATTTGAAGTAAGAGTATTCGCCGGTACGATTCATGGATTTTAAAACAGACTTGGAAACATGTTGCAATGGGCTTTCCAAATACGGGGCAATTTTAGGAATTTCTTTATAAAGATCGAGTAACTTTTCTGTTTTTTTGTCTGGGTAAAGATAGAGAAGTCTCAAGAGTTCTAATCCTTCTACATCCGCAACCGAACGCACCAAATCCAAAAGTTTGTCCGTGTCTTTTCCATAAAACACAGTGTCTTGTGAAACAAGACAAATCTCTTTGGAACCTGCTCTCACAGCACGTTTTGTTTGTTCTAAAACATCAGAACTTTCTGTATCTCGATACTTCCCTCGTAAATTAGGAATGATACAGAAGTGACAACCTCTGTTGCAACCATCAGAAATTTTTACATAAGAGTATGGTTTGGAATAGTTTTCAATTCCCTTACTTGTAACAAGCCTTTCCAAAAGATCGGCATTGAATTCGGTTAGGTCTTTGAATTCTAGAGGAAAGTTTTTACGTAAAATCTCCCCTGCTTTATCATATTTACCGGTTCCAAAGTGGAGGTCCACTTCGGGAAGATCGTCGGAAATTTCCTTTCCTGCACGTTCTGCAAAACAACCCACAACCACTAACTTTTGTTTGTTCTTCTTTTTGATATCGATAGAATCCAAAATAGTTTGGATGGTTTCTTTGGTGGCATCTTGGATAAAAGTACAAGTATTGACTAAGTGGAAATCACTGGCTTCAGGACCTGCCGCAGGAAGAAGACCTTCCTTCAGTAACGACTGGTGCATGGCCATCGAATCAACGGTATTTTTAGGACAACCGAGAGTCGTGATAAAAAACGACTTCGGTGTCTCTTCGGTTTTTTCCTTAACCTTTGGCATTATTCGCCTAACTCTCCAATGATGGACTGAGTAGAATCATAAGGATTTGGTTTGCGGATGAAGATTTTTTTGACAAGTTTTCCTGGTTTTCCAAGAACAGAACGTTCTTTCCCATTTTGAACCATTTCCACGGCCCCACCGTCACCGACTTTGATTTCGAGTCTGTCACGAGCTTCTAAGTGTTTGACTTCGCCGGCAGATACCAGTCCTCGTTCTCCCATCTGTCCATCTAACACAAATTCAACATAACTTGGTTTGGAAAAAAAGAGTGTCACTTGGATCGGAACATCTCCAACAGGAGATTTTACGGCTGCCCCTTCTCTTTCTTCTTTTAATGTCACTAGAACTTTGGCAGATTTTTCAGTAACGGCTTGCGTCACCACTCGGATGTCTCGACGAAGAGAGGTTAGTTCCTCAATGCGATAAGAAAGGATGGTTTCTTCGCCTTCTGCTGTTTGGAAAAAGTATACATTTTTCTCAGGGAAGATATTGAATCCAAGGTTTGCTTTTCCATTGGAAACACCTTTGATGAACATCTTACACTGTTGGTTGTTTACACTAAAACTCACACCACGGTCTTCGGTTAAGATAAATGGAACACTGGCATTTTCTGGAACACTTTGGGAAACAAAATTTATCCCAGACGGAATGTCGGAACTAGCGACGGTCTCCACAGTAGATCCCACTTCTGCTGTTTCCTCATCCATGGATCCAGATCCTGAATCTTCAAAACTAATGTAGATGATGTAAGCGGAGATCACAAAAAGAAAGATGGATACAAGACTTATGATTTTATTGCGGTCCAAACTAAATGCAGTGGTGGTCGGACGAGTTAGCTCTTCGAGCGGAGCTTGCGATTCCTCAATTTGTTCCCCACGGTAAAGATTGAGAAGCATTGCTGTATCCAGTTTTAAGTAACTTGCATAGTTTTTTAGAAAACCAAGAGCAAAGGTCTCTGCAGGGAACTGAGAATAGTCTTCTGTTTCTAAAGCAATGATGTACTTGGCAGCGATATTTGTTTCTTTGGCTACATCTTTGACGGAAAGTTTTTTATCTTCCCTAGCTTCTCGTATGATTTGACCGACTCGTTTTGTATTCAAAATGATATCCTCTTTGCTTAGTTCTCGGATACAAGTGGGTTGTTTACAATTTTGGCGTTCCCGCTCATGTGGAAATTGAAAACTCCATCTTGGATTTCTTCAGAAAAATTAATATTGGAAAATGAGATTGTTGTTACTTTCCCGCGACCATCGGTAGCCACTGCTTTTTTGATTAAGTAAGATTCGGAATCCACAAAAAGTTTCATCTTTTCAAATCCACCAATCTTTTCTCTTTGGTCGAGATCCAAAACAAAGTATTTGGCCGCATCTCCCATAGAACGAGGTTGTTCGATGGTATCAAATTTATAATGGTATTTACGAAAAAGACGATTTAGGCCATCGGGACTGTTAGTGGTAAAAATGGGACCCGAAGTGTTTTTACGATCGAGTGTTAAATCCTGTTTTCCCACAGCACCTAACCGCTTAATAAAGATATGAAGAGTTTTTCCATCCGATACAATTTCGTCCCCTTCCGGTTCTGCGAAGTTGTATCTAATTTTGCCGGGACGTTTGTAGAAACATTTCCCGCGCATCTGTTTTTCCTTTTTATTGTCTTCTGTTTTGATCAGAAAATCAGCAGAATAGGAATTGATATCGCTAAAGTTCTTCTTTATCTTTTTGACAACTTCGGAGGGTGAGTGCCAATTGTGAGCCGGACTTGTTTGGGCGCCGAGTGCCACCCCAAATACAAGTAAAAAAGATCCGATCCATACTTTCATAGTTTCCCAGTTTTTCAGACAAAGTTCTCTTGTCGATGATTTACGCTGAACGCAGGATTTCCCGAGGTTTGGCCCCGATTTGTGGGGAAACATATCCCCGCATTTCCATAAGTTCCATAAGCCTTGCGGCTTTGTTGTAACCGATTCTCATTCGGCGTTGGAGGTAACTGGCACTGGCTTTTTTTTCGGTGACAACGATATTCCAAGCCTCGTCAAAAAGTTCTTCATCTTCATCGGAAGCCATTTCAATGCTGGTCTCATCGTCCCAATTCATTTCCACATACGCAGGAGCCCCTTGTTTTTTGGCCTCTTCCACAATGGACTCAATTTCTTTCTCTTCGATAAAGGGAGCTTGGATTCTTTGGAGGTCACTCGATGTCGGAGACCTGTACAAAAAGTCCCCTTTTCCAAGAAGGGTTTCGGCCCCGCTTGTATCCAGAATGGTTCTGGAATCCGTTTTTTGTGCCACTTGGAAGGCCACCCTTGCCGGGCAGTTCGCTTTGATGACACCGGTGATCACATCCACCGAAGGCCTTTGGGTTGCCATCACCAGATGGATCCCGACCGCTCTTGCTTTTTGAGAAATCCGTTGGATTTGTTCCTCGAGATCCTTTCCCGAAACCATCATCAGATCGGCAAGCTCATCAATAAAGATCACAATGTACGGAAGTTTCTGGAAACCTTTGGCATGGGCATACTCATCCACTTTTTCATTAAAACTTTTGAAGTCCCTACTTTTCAATTGGGAGATCATTTGGTAACGACTTTCCATTTCTTGGATGGCCCAAGAAAGTGCCTTCGTTGCTTTTTTCGGATCGGTAATCACCGGCATAAGAAGGTGAGGAATTCCTTCATACAAAGTCATCTCCACCATCTTCGGGTCGATCATGATGAAGCGCACTTCTTCTGGGGAACGAGTGCAGATAAGACTGGTAATCATCGCATTGATACTCACTGACTTTCCAGAACCAGTCGTTCCCGCGACCAGTAAGTGAGGAAGTTTGGCGATATCAATCATCACAAGTTTTCCAGAGATGTCTTTTCCGATACAGATCGATAAGTCTTTGGCTTTGTGTTGGAGGATGGTGTCTTTTAGAATTTCCGACAAAAACACATCTTCTCTGATTCGGTTCGGAACCTCAATCCCGATGGAAGCCTTTCCCGGAATCGGCGCTACAATCCGAATGTTTTTTACCTCGAGGTAGGCTCTAATTTCATCAGAAAGAGATACGATACGGTTGAGTTTGATTCCATTCGGAATGGTGATCTCATAACGCGTGATAATCGGTCCTCTTTCTTTGGTAACGACTTTCGACTCAATTCCAAAATGTCCCGTGGACTCCTCAATTTTACGAGAGATGAGATCTAGTTCGGAATCATTTTTTAGGATATTGGCCACAGGCACTTGGTGAGAAACAAGAAGCCTTGGAGAGATATAATACTTTCCTTTTTTCAGTTTAGGTTTCGGAACCATGGAACCAAACATCAGTTCTTGTTGTTCTACCTTTGGTTCTGGTTTTTTCTTACCGAAATTTCCAGAACTTAGATTGGAACGAACGAGGGGGGAGGCCTCTTCCACGGCTAAAGTTTCGAGAGTTTCTTCTTCAAACTCTTCGGAACTAGAATCCACTTCTTCTTCTGCCTCTTCGTGATCACTCCTGCCACTTTTTTCACTCACATCCCAACCAGTTTCTTCCACAAGGGAAAGCCGGACCGACTCTGGAATTTGGATGGCTTCTGTTTTCGAGAGAACTTCCTCCTCCTCTTCTGAAGAAGTCAGTTGGTCCGATGATGATTCCAAAGCTTCTGAAAAATCCTCTTCCGATTCATAGTTGTTATCCTCTGATTCCTCTTCATAAAAATCACCGAGAGAGGACAAACCGGAAGTTTTGGAAAGTGGGCTTTGTCCACCAAACGGAAGTTTGATAGGATCTAGTTTGGGTAACTCCAAACTAGTGAGATCGGGAATTGCCTCCCCTTTCGGCTTCCATTTGGCTTCTGGAAATTGAAATAGAATTTTGGATTCACGTATACTTTCCCTTTCTTCCAATTCTTCATTGAGTCGTCTGTTGTCCGTTAGCTTCAGTTTCGAAATTAAAATTTCATTTCTTTCCACTTCCGCAAGAGAATCCAATCTTGATTCTGATTTTTGAAAACGAAAAACCTTTCCTGACTCATCAAAAAAACCTTCAAATTTTGCTGCATTGCGGTAACGAACCGATTGTGTTTTGGGATTGGAAACTTTCGAAATAGAAAAATCTTCTCTTTCATTCGATTGTTTTTCTTCGTTTCTAAAACGATCCAAATCCATTCCGGCTCTTTGTGTTTTCCGCCCCAATTTTTCATCGGCAACCACATTCCAGAAATGATTGGCAATGTCTTCTTTGGATTCTTCTTCCGTTTGGACAGAAAACCATTGTTTGCTTCGAATTTCATCCACCGGTGCACGGCGAGTGGAAACCACTGATTCCAAAAAACTAGGAAGCCGGAGATGTGGGAGTTCTCTTTGGCCTCCCATCAATCGATAAATTCCATTGGAATATTTATGAATCGCATCAAAAGTAAAAGACCAAGCCCCGTCCTCAAGCCAGATGACCGCAAAGTATAAGTATAAAAAGAAAACCACAAGGATACGCCCAGTCTCTCCAAAAAGATAAGAAAATACCCAAGAGAAAAATTGACCGAGGATTCCACCACTGTCCCCTATGTGCCCAAGGGGGGTTTCGAGTAGATTCAAACTCACAGTTGTTGCCACAAGAAACAAAGGAAAAAAGAGAGCTTTGCCAAGCCTATCGAAGTCCGGATTTCGTAGCGAAAGGACACCTAACATCAAAACAAAACCCGCAAATAAAAAGGAAGATTTCCCAAAAAGATAAAGGAGAGTGAAGGCGATGTAATGCCCGAGCCTTCCAAACCAATTGAAAAGCGACCCATCCTCTCCTTCCTGAAAAGAAAAGAGAGAGAGAAGTAAAAACACACCGGAAAATACTAATAGATAGGGAAGGAAGTCTTTACGTGGTAAAGTCCATTCCCATACGGATTTCTTAGGGTCCATACGGGAAATATCGGCCGGTTTTGAGACATAGATAGAAAAAAAATGGAAGCCGAAATACCGAACTTTAAGGCAGAATTTTACCCCTTAAAGTTCGTAAAATTGGCATCAAAATTGAAATTGGCATTGCGGATGGCCGCCATCACCTCTTGTAAATCGTCCTTTTTTTTGCCCACAACCCGAACCGATTCGCCCTGGATGGTGGCCTGGACTTTCAATTTTTGGTCTTTGATGAGGGTTGTGATTTGTCTCGTTTGTTCTTTGTCCAATCCATTTTGAATCTTTACCTTTTGGCGGACCGTCTGGCCGGTAGCCGACTCAATTTTCGATTCAAAATCAAAGGCTTTGAGGCTAATTCCCCGTTTAGCCATTTTGGTCGTTAGGACATCGATCACTTGTTTGAGTTTGATCTCATTTTCCGAGGTCAAAACCAAGGTATCTTCGGTGAGTTTGATCTCGGAATTGGAACCTTTAAAATCAAACCTGGTTTGAATTTCGGTCATGGCTTGGGCCACGGCATTTTGTAATTCCGGTCTTTCAATTTTTGATACAATGTCAAATGATGGATCTTGTGCCATACATTCCTCCTAACTCTTTCCTATTATCCTAAACTCTTTTTGGCAAGTCCCAATGCAAATTCCAAAGCGGACTTTAGGTTTTCTGGTTTTTTACCACCACCTTGCGCCATATCTGGTCTTCCGCCACCTTTCCCATCTAACAAAACTAAGGTTTCTTTCAAAAGATCTCCACAGTGGATTCCTCTTTCATTGAGTACCTTATTGCACATAAAGACAAGAGCACTCGTATCTCCCTCAATGGATCCAAATAGACAAAGAATTTCTGGTTCTTTGGCTTTGAGGCTATCGGCCAAATCTTTTAGGGACTTGGCATCTACAGAAGTGAAAACTTCAGTCACCACTTTTCCTTTGGGCAAAGAAACTGCCTTTTTCAAAAGTCCATCCACAAGCTCTGGATTCATTTGGAAACTGAGTTGTTCTTTTTTCTTTTTCGCTTTAAACAGAGCACTGGCTTTTTCTTCGAGTTCCGTCTCTAAAGTTTCGCGTAGTTTACGCAAAAATTCCACCGCAGCATTTCCTTTTTTGGAAAATAAATTTTGTAGATCTTCGGGTGCAGGAACCTCTGTAGAAATCCCAAATTCTTTTAGATCACCAAACGTTTCTTTGGCGTTTAAATTATGGGTTTCTACTTTTGCAGCCAAGGTTTGGAACTGGGACAAAAAGTATTCGATGACCGCTTCGCCACAAATCGCTTCTACCCTTCTATTACCTGCACCGGGACTTCCTTCTTTAATGATGGCAAAATATCCAATTTCTTTTGTGTTGGAAACATGAGTTCCCCCGCAGAATTCTTTGGATTTATCACCCATAGAAATCACACGAACTGATTTCCCATACTTCTCATCAAACATTGACAAAGCACCGGACTGTTTTGCAGCATCAATGTCTAAAACTTCTGTTTTCACTGGAATCTGTGCATTCACGGCATCGTTCACATCTTTTTCGATGGAGACAATTTCTTCTTCCGAAAGAGCCTTAGAATGGGAAAAATCAAAACGTAGATAATCGGAAGAAACAATGGAACCTTTTTGAGCCACATGGGTTCCGAGAATGCGACGGAGTGCCCCATTTAACAAGTGTGTGCCGGAATGGTGGTTGGCTAAGTTTTGTCTTCTTGTCGTATCAATCTCAGCTTCAAGGAGTTCTCCGACAGAAATTTTTCCTTTTAGAATCAGACCCAAATGGAGGAAGGTTTCATTTTCTTTTTGTGTGTCCTGGACTTGGAACTGGAAGCCCTCTTTTTTAAGATAACCCCAGTCTCCAATTTGACCACCACCCTCTGCATAAAACGGCGTTTGATCCAAAACCACAACCGCTTCCTCTCCTTGTTTTGCCTCGCGAACAGACTTACCGTCCACAAAGAGATAGATTACTTTTGCCTGGGCTTTTGTTGCATTATATCCCAAAAATTCTGTTTTGAGTTCGGGACTTGCGGAAATACCTGTGAGGTATTGGACTTTTTTTCCTTTCCAACTAGCACGGGAAAGGTCACGGTCTTTTTCTAGTTCCTCTTCAAATCCTTTGTCATCAAAACCAAAACCCCGATCCTCTACAAGTTCCTTGGTCATCTCACGAGGAAACCCATAAGTGGAATACAATCGAAAACCTTCTTTTCCGGTAACAACCATTTGGTTGTTTGATTTTAAGTGGTCTAGAAGGGATTCTAATTCTTCGAGGCCCACTTCTAAGGTATGAAGGAAGAGTTCTTCTTCTTTTTTTAAGATGGATTCAATATCTTTGGCTTTGTCTTTCAGTTCTGGGTACCGAACCGAATACAAATCCTTTAGAGTAGGAATGAGTTTGTATAAAAACGGTTCGTTGATTCCGAGTTTTCTTGCAAAGAGTGATGCTCTTCGGATCAGCCTACGAATCACATACCCACGCCCCGTGCGGTCAGGGTAGATCCCATCACCTAAAGAAAAAAATACGGAGCGGGAATGGTCTGTAATCACCCGAAAAGATTGTTTTGTGGATGCGTCGTAAGTTTTGCTAGAGAGTTCTTCAATTTTACGAATGATGGATTTTAATTCATCCGTATCATAGACCGAATCCACTTCTTGTAATAACATGGCCACTCGTTCCAGCCCAGATCCCGTATCAATACCGGTTTGTTTTAAAGGAAGGAGTTCCCCGGAAACCGTTTGGTTGAATTGGTTAAATACTAAATTCCAATATTCTAAATAACGATCACAGTCACATCCGGGTTTACAATTTGGATTGTTTCCACAATTAGGTCCGCCTTTTTCGGGACCACGATCCAAATACAATTCCGAACAAGGTCCACAAGCTCCACTATCACCCGCAGGTCCCCAAAAATTATCTTTTTTTCCGAGCCGAACAATCCGTTCTTCTGGAATGCCCGCCTCCATCCAAATCTTTTTGGCTTCATCATCATCTAAGTAAATCGTTACCCAAATTTTATCTTTGGGGATATGTAAGTGGTTGAGTGAAAAATCTAATGCGTATTCGATGGCCTCTTTTTTGAAATAATCTCCAAAAGAAAAATTACCAAGCATCTCAAAGAAGGTACAATGCCTTTCGGTTTTACCCACGACTTCCAAATCTGTCGTGCGAACACATTTTTGCACAGAAGCCGCTCTTGTGTAAGGTAGCTCGACTGCTCCCGTAAACAGAGGTTTGAACTGAACCATTCCGGCGGTTGTAAATAAAAGTGTCGGATCTCCCTTCGGGATGAGGCTAGAAGAAGGCACGATGGTGTGACCTTTTTCTTTAAAGTAATTGGTATACAACTCAGCAATTTCGCGGACTGTTTTCGACATCATACACTTACAGCGAAATCGGTTTCACCTCCTAGGGCAAGGAAATTAGAAGTTAACTCTCCCGTAATTCCTTGTATTGGAGAAAAGAAAACAAGGCAAAACAGAGGAATACCCCACCCAAAATTCCAAAGGTGAGCTGCATACCAATGGTGTCAGCAAGCAGGGCGGAAAAAAATCCAGACACTGCCGGTGTGAATTGAAAACAAACTGTATAGAGGGAAAGGATTCTTCCACGGATTCCGTCTTCGGCCCGTTTTTGTAAAATGGCGGGAAGTAGACTAGAAACCACTCCCCCCGAAACTCCAAAACAAAACAAAAAGAAAGAGGTAGCAGAGGCTTTTCCAAAAGGAACAAAACCCAAAAAGAAAATAGAGGAAAGGGTAAACACAATGAGTAGAACAAGACCCTTCCGTTCCAGGTGGTGGAAAAGGATGGTAAGAACTCCTCCGAGAAATAAACCCGGCCCTAAAAATACAAGGACGGTTCCTCGAGCCAGTTCCCCAAGCCCCAACTCATTGCGAACATATTTAGGAAGGATGACTTGGATGGGACCAAGAGCAAGCATACTAAGAACTGCCATGTACATCACTTGCCTGGAAACCGAATCTACTTTTAGAAATTCTAAAACTGTTTTGAGATTTGCAGATAAAGAGGGAATCTTATCCAGTTTTGACCCTTTCGAACCAATATTTGCGTTCTGACTTTTACCATCATAACGTAACAAGCAAAAAGCGATCATCGAAAACAAATGAAAGGATGCCAAAACCAAAAATAAACGGGAATAGTCATTTCCTTCCCGAAACCAACCCACAGCGAGAGGACTCATTCCAAACGCAAAGATGAGAAGTAAGTTCCCGGCTATGGTATGAAAGACCAACCGATGTGATTCCATCACCTCTCGTAAAATCGCCATTCGTCCCGGAAGGACAGTAGTCATTCCAATCCCATTCACAAAGGCCAAAGGCAATAAAAGCAAAGGGTGGTTATGAAAAAAATTTGTGCAAACACCTAACAGAAACGAGGAGATAAAAAGAAAAAACTGAAAACTCACCACCACCCATTTTTTGGAATAATGATCGAGTAAGTAACCTGTGTATAAGAAAAAAATGGGAAAGGGTAAAAATAGAAAAAAGAAAACGATGCCTGAGAACCCTTTCACCGCATCCAGGGTTTGGCAAAAAATTACAATCGAATATAAAAAACAACTACTGGCAAAAGTACCAATTGCGAAGGCAAAATAAAATACAAGTTGGTTCAAAGAGGGTACCTACCTAAAAAAAAAGCCTCCCATTTCCAGGAGGCTTTGGTTCGGAAAAAAAAGAGGATTTCCGATTAACGTTTTGAGAACTGAGTTCCTCGACGAGCTTTGTGTAGACCGTATTTTTTACGTTCCACCATACGACTATCTCGAGTGAGAAAACCTTCTTTTTTCAAAGCAGGTTTGAAAGCCTCATTAAAAGCAACTAGTGCACGAGCGACAGCATGTCGGATTGCTCCCACTTGGCCTACCACTCCACCACCAGATACGTTGAGCGCAATGTCATATTTGTCACGAGCTTCTAAAATGAAAAGAGGCTCGAGAGCACGGCGAACCAAATGGTCTCCGTTTTTGATGTAATCATTTACATCTTTATGGTTTACAGTGATTTTACCTGTTCCAGATGCGATTTTTGCACGTGCAACAGATGTTTTACGTCGGCCTACTGCCCAAATTGCTTTTTGCGCCATATTATTTCAACTCCAGTTTAAGGGGCTTTTGAGCTCCCAAGTTGTGGTCATTACCTGCGAACACACGGCAATTTCTCAACATTTGATCACCTAACTTAGATTTAGGTAACATTCCTTTAACAGCTTCCATGATCACTCGTTCAGGATTTTCTTGAATGAGTTTATGGAATGCAATTGCAGTCATACCACCTGGGTAACGTGAGTGATGATAGTAAATTTTTTGTTCTCTTTTGCGGCCAGTGACTGCCACTTTAGATGCATTAACGATAATGATATTATCTCCGCAATCCTGGTTAGGAGTGAAGGTAGATTTGTGTTTTCCGCGAAGTCGGGAAGCTACTTGACTTGCCAATCTTCCGAGAGTCTTATCAGTTGCGTCCACAACAAACCACTGTTTTTGTACGGCTTCTTTTGCGATAGAAGGGGTCTTGTGGGCTTTAGACAATAGTTCCATAAGTACGAGATTTTCCTCTTTTATGTCAGGATTTTCGGTTTTCACACCGGGTCAAACAAATTTATTGGATGTAAGCCTTGAAAGAATCCGAAATCATACGAACCTTGTTTGGAACCACTCCTCCCCCTGAGGATGATTGTTATTTTTTGGCCCCGAACCGACTCGTGACAACGGATTCCCTTTCGGAAGGCACCCATTTCCTTCATGAGTGGTCTTCTGCCCCCATTTTAGCAAGAAAACTTGTCGAAGTCAATGTCTCCGATATCACAGCCTCAGGTGGGCGACCAAAAGAATGTTTTCTAAATCTGGGACTATCTCCCCTCTCCCGTAAAAAAGAATGGATTCGCGCCTTTTCCAAAGAACTTCGTAAATCTTTAGACCAGTATGGAATGAAATTAGCCGGGGGCGACACCTTTTCTGCCTCCAAAACCCAGCTCACACTCACGGTTGTGGGTACAGTGGAAAAACCTTGGCTTCGTTCTGAAGGAAAACCGGGAGACTATCTCTATGTCACGGGATCTCTCGGTAAAAGCCAACTCGGCTTTCGGGCTTTGAAAAAAAAATCCAAGGGCAAACAATACCAAGAGGCAATCGCCCATCACCTATCTCCTAAATCTCGTTATACGATACTAAATTCTCTCCAAAAATTCCAGGTTCATGCCTGTATGGACATTACCGACGGTCTCATCCAAGATGCGGAACGCTTGGCGATAACCTCGAGGGGAAAACTAAAAATACAAGTGGAATCGGTTCCTTGGGATCCCTTAGCCCTGAAGGAACTTGGCCTGGATTTATGTTTGGGTTCAGGGGAAGAATTGGAACTTTTGTTTTTATCTCCCGAAATTTTGCCGACAGAACTTGCCGGAATTCCTGTGACAATGGTGGGAAAATTGGAAAAAGGAAAACCGGGAGTTCAATTTTTGAAAACGGGAAAACGTTATATCCCCCAATCGATTGGTTATCTTCATTTCACAGAAGAAGAATAAGGTAAAAAAATCCTAAACTCAATCTTAGGTTCTTTGGTGCTGTTCATATGATCAAAAATGTTAAAGGCGGAAATGGTCCCACCGAATTTTTGTAAAGTCTGCCGCACGAAGCTCAGTCCAATCCCGAAGTCAAGAGAACCATGTTTTTCATAAATGTTCTTATGTAGGCGAAAAAAAGGCTCAAAGATTAACTCTAAATACTCATTCGGAATTCCGTCTCTCATCTGAAAGTCTTCACTTAGTGAATTCACAATGGAGATTACAAAGCCATCTTTATTGGATTGGAACAGAGAGTAGATTTTACTCGAAGTAGCAGAGAACCTCATTGCATTTAATAATAATTCATAAAATACATTATGAAAATACTTTTGGTTCCAAACGATCGGATTACTTTCGAAGTTTTTTGAATCAATTTCTCCCATAACGAAAGATTGATTTTTGAGTAAAAAAATATTACTCATTTCAGATTTCACGTTCATTAGTTCTTTTAAAACTTGGGCAGGCGTTGTGGGCTCGGCTGGAACTCGATCAAAAATTACATCTTCAATTTCGGTGAACCGATGTAACACTTTTTTTGAATAAATTGCATTTTCTTCTAATAGATCGAGAACTTCGCTATCCAAAATATAATTCCCATTCTCTGCCTTGGGCATAATTTTTATGATATCAATGATTTGTGTTAGAATTCCAAATCCTGCACCTTGAGCTAAACTTGTTCTAAGTCCATAAAACAAGTTTTTGTGCATATCTTGCGTGTTGAATTCGCCTTTTTTTAAGCTATGATTCTTATAACTATACCAATCTAAAAGTTTCTCAAGAGATATGATTTTCTGTTTTTCATATTCCGAATATTGATATTCCTTTTCTTTATTAGAAAGTTGGTATTTGATTCGAGAGAGAAGTTCAGCAGGGATGACTGGCTTAATGATATATTCTTGGACATGTTCTTTCATTACCTCAATGATCGATTTTGGATCTTCTGTTGAAGTGATTACGATAATGGGAATGGACTTGTTTATCTTTCGGATCTCCCTAACAAATTCCAAACCATTACCATCAGGTAATTGTAAATCTGTCAAAATCACACTTTCTGATAAAAATGGATTGGCTTCGATATATTCCAAAGCCGTTTTTATTTCTGCAAAACTAGTAACTTCCATTCCCTGTTTTTGAAGTAATCCACTGTAGAGAAGGGAAATAGTAGGATCGTCTTCGAGAAGTAATACTTTTGTTAGTTTTTGGAGTTTTTCCATCGCTACATTCGACGAAAGAATAGAAAAAAAGGTAAGGTTATTAACTTCCTTACCTTTTTTTAGTTATGTTTCTTCTGAGTCAGAATCTGAGATCATTCGATCAGAGGTTGCACCTGGCTTTTCCCCTGCGTCCGATTGATTTCCTTCTTGAACGGAGTTCTGATTTTGGGAACCGCCACCCCTTCTGTCCCGATGTTTCTTTCTCGGTGGGCGTTTTTTGCTCGGTTCTTTTTTACGATTCTGTTGTCCGAACTGATGGCTATCAGGTTTCGGTCTTTGCCGTAAAGAGATTTCCCAAAAGAAAGCAGTTTGCACTGCCGATTCGTTTCCTTCCGAAATCGCAACGATCTTATAGACCATAAACGCATCGTAGAAGTAGTCCTTCTTTTTGAAAAAAGAATTTTGTCTTTCTTTTTCATCATCAGTGACTTGAAAACGAGGTTGGCTGATAAAGATCTTCACCAAATTGTCTTGTTCCCGTTTTGGTATTCCCATACGTTCAAAAACAGGTTGGAGGCTTTCTTTAATGTTATGCGCTAGGTGGCCACGGTCATTTTCATACAAATCTTTGACGATATCATAGAAAATTAATGAATAAAAGATAGCAGGAGTCATCTCTTCTCTTGCGGAGAGGAGTTTGTCTGTGACTGCGAGTCTTTTCCCAAGTGGGGTTTCCATAAAATGTTCACGCCACTCTGGATCTGTTTTCTTTAATTTATCTGCAGGTTCTTTGAAAAGTACATCAAGCAAATGGTTCAGAGCAAGACCTTCAAATATAATCGAAGTCTTCCAAGTTCTAAACATCTTATTGTATTCTTCTAAAAGTCTTGCTGTGGACGACTTATCAAGTTCCAAACGGTTCTTTTTGATCGCCAGTTTGGTTTTTTTCTCGATATCGAGTCCAAGTAAAACAGAAAACTTAACAGCTCGTAACATTCGGACTGGATCTTCTTTGAAGGAAATATCTGGATCGCCGATGACTCGAACAATTTTCTTTTGAATGTCTTCGAATCCACCAACGTAATCCAAAATGGAATCGTTTTTAGGATCGTAAAACAAGGAGTTGATGGTAAAGTCGCGTCTTGCCGCGTCTTCCTTTGCTGTACCGAAGGAATTGTCCCGTTTGATGAGATAATCGTTATCTGCTTTGTGTTTTTCCAAACGATGTTCCGGTAGTGATCGGAACGTAGATACTTCAATAATTTTACCTTTAAAAATGATATGTACAATTTTAAATCGTTTACCGATGATTCGGCAGTTATTGAAGACCCTTTTGATTTGGTTGGGAGTCGCACTTGTGACTATATCAAAGTCTTTAGGGCGTTTGCCCATAAGCAGATCTCGGACCCCTCCACCGACTAAATAGGCCTTGTAACGAAACTTGTTCAATCGATTGATGATTTTGATGGCATCTTCATCGATATTGGCCCTGCGGATAGAATGGGATTCTCGATAGTATCTCTTTCCCTCGGGGTACATCAAAAAGGAATCGACAGAGTCGGCTTTCTTTCTGAAAAGAGAAGTGAGAAATTTAAACATATTGGATTCATCCACTTTCCCCTGAAAAATGGCATGGGCAAGGAAAAAATTGGCGGAATAACGAACATTGGCAGAAACTTACGTCACAACCGCCTACGAAAGGCTCCAAATTGCACACTTACGTTGGCGAAAGCGCCTCCAAAAGTGGATTTCCCGCAGTCGGGAGAAAGTGAGCTTTGTCCTCATCCCGAATGATGAAAAAGCTTTAGCACAAATTGAGATCTCTGTCGGGATGCTTGGGTTTTTATTCGGCCTTTCCCTCTCTCTTGTTCTACTTTCCTTCGGCCTTCTTTTTTATTTTTCCTTTCTATTTGACCGAGATCTCTCTTTGGAGAAAAAAACGGAAACCCAACTGGTCTCCTTTTTATTCTATGATCTTCTATCCCAAGACCTAAGAGATTCCGTAGAAGAACTAGAGTCCACAGCAGAGTCTTTGAATCTCCTTGCTTGGGAAGAAATTCCAGAAAAGGAAATGATCACCCAAGATTATTTATTAAAAGAAGAATTCCGCAAAGATGCAAGCGAACTCGATTCCAATTTATTATTATTCCAACAAGTAGTTACCACCTACACACAGTTTGGTGTAAGGTTAGGGAATCTCGTTCCCAATTTTCAAAATGCTATCGATTATCTTTCCATGAGAGAAAGTATTTTTTATTCTATGCCTAGGGGTCGTCCCCTAAAACCAGGAGTGGGTGTTGTGACATCCACATTCGGGTATCGTAGTGATCCGTTTGGAATTTTACCGGTGGGTGAGTATCATTCAGGAATTGACTTCGCTGCGGGAGAAGGAACACCGATTTATGCCACAGGTCCCGGAATCATTGCTGTCGATACCGCTGTCGGAGGTCTTGGAAAATCAGTTCGGATCAATCATGAAAATGGATTTTTTACTCTCTATGGCCACTGTTCCTTGATTTTAGTGAATCCGGGTGACCGCGTCAAACGGGGAGATAAAATTGCCCTTGTGGGACAAACGGGAAAGGCAACGGGAGCTCACGTTCACTATGAAGTGAGAATTGGTCTGGATGCACCACTCGATCCAGAAGAATACATTAACTTAGATTAAATGAAATAGAAATGATTGGTTCGAACCCTTGTTTGTTTATGAAAAACAGAGACAAAGGTCGAACCAGTTCGAATGTAGATTCTTTTGTTTAGAATTTTCCGATCAAATTAAAATCAACCGAATACACACCAGCTCCACCAACCACTAGGGCGATGAGTAGGCCTGTCGCAAGGATATGAAATTCATAACCTTCCCCTTTTTGGTTTCCATTCCAATTGATAAAAAAACCATTTTGTCTGTGAGCTAAGAGGGCAGCTCCAATCATAATGATGGCAATAGAAGCCGCAGCAAACTTAGTTAAGAAACCTACAAGAATGAGGGCCGATCCAAAAGATTCGCCGAGAATGATAAGAACCGCAAGGATTCCTGGAAACTTCATAGTTCCCGTAAAAAATCCGTAAGTCCCTTTGAATCCGTATCCACCAAACCAACCGAGTAGTTTTTGGGCACCGTGTGGGAAAATCACAACAAAGGCTGTGATGCGTAAGATAAGAGGGATAATATCCCCTGATGTAGAAAATAGAGTATCGAACATTTGGTTCTCCTTAAGTCAATATTGGATAGTTTAATATTGAACTACTTAGAGTCAATCCATTAATCTGCAAATTTTCTTGGTTTCTCAGGTGTTAAATTCTCCTTTCCCCCTTGGGGGTAAATTTTACCCTTTCCCCTATGTTAGATCGAATTCCGATTCCGAATCCCTTTGGCTGGGAGGGTTTATCCACTTTTAGCCTTCTCATGATGTTGGCCTTTCTTGTTGGTTCCTACCTTCTCCCGAAGGAGCTGGAACGAAAGAAGTTGGATCCGAGCCACTCGGATTGGTTGATTTTTCTTGGGATTTTAGGTACCTTAGTGGGTGCCAAAATATTCTTTATCTTCGAAATTTGGGACCAAGTGTTTATCGATGTTCCAGGATACGACGGGAAGTACACATACCCTCTCACCCATTGGAATGGATTTCCAGGTCACCCTGGACTTTGGTCTTCTTTATTTAGCGGTGGTGGACTTGTATTTTTTGGAGGCCTACTTTTCGGTTGGCTTTTTATCACGCTCTACTTTCGTCATCACAAACTAGACATTGGTGCTTATTACGATGCAGTGATTCCAGCGATTAGTATGGGTTATGCGATCGGTAGACTCGGTTGTTTTGTGAGTGGGGATGGTTGTTACGGTTTTGCTACGGATGCGAGAATTCCTTTTTTCGTATTTGATTTCCATGGCGCCCACCCTTCCGGTGTTCCCGTTTGGAATACACCTGTGATGGAATCCATTATGGCATTCGGATACTTTGCCTACTTCCAATTTTGGGCGAGATACCAAAACTTCCGTAAATGGAGTATCGGTGCGCAGTTTCTCATCATCCATGGTTTTGCAAGACTCCTTATCGAGTTCTTACGTGTGAACAAAGCAGTGATTCCATTTATCGATCCACCTACTCTTGTTAACATTCCTGATGCCAACGGAAACCCAACTTTCCTTACTGGATACTACTGGCATGGATTTTCGCAGTCACAGTATATTTCTATTGCACTCATCCTCTTTGGTGTGTATCTTTTGGTTTCCAAAAAACTTTGGTTAAAGGAGAAAACAAACGTATGAACCCTTCTCCATTTTTTGAAATTGAAAAAAGAAAAAACGTAGCCATCCTTTGGTTAAACCGTCCCGAAAAACGGAATGCCATGAATTGGCCTTTTTGGCGGGATCTTCCAGACATGGTGGATCAAATCAACGCTGACCCACAAATCCATTGTTATGTGATCGCAGCGAAGGGAAAATCATTCTCGACAGGACTTGATTTGGAAGAATTCTTTTTAGAATTCAAATCTGTCTTCCAAGGGGAATTTGCAGATGGTCGGGAAAAACTCTACCAACTCATTCTTACGATGCAAAAAGGAATCAATGCCATCTACAATTCCAAAAAACCGTCTATTGCACTAGTTCAAAAACACTGTATTGGGGGAGGACTGGATTTAGTTTCTGCATGTGACATTCGTTATGCGTCAAAGGATGCGAGTTTTTCACTCAGAGAATCCAAGGTAGCGATTGTTGCCGATATGGGATCTTTACAAAGACTTCCCCATCTGATTGGAAATGCCCATACAAGAGAGTTGGCATTAACCGGAAAAGATATTGGTGCCGAAGAAGCTCTCCAAATGGGACTTGTGACAAAGGTCACGGAAGACTTTGATTCCCTACTCCAGGCTGGATTAAAAACCGCAGAAGAAATTGCGGAGAACCCAACCATCGTAATTCGCGGGGTCAAACAAGTTCTAAACCATGGAATTGGAAAGACTATAGAAGAGGGATTAGACTATGTAGCTGTTTGGAATGCGAGTATGCTTGATTCCAAAGACTTTCGTTCCGCCATTGGTGGGTTTATGGAAAGAAAACGACCAGTTTTCAATCCAGAAACCCGGGTAGACTAACTAACAGTAGATGTCGAGTAACCGTTCGCTTTTTGCTGTTGGGCCTACTTTTTCTTCCACAGCCAACTTCATGAGTTTCTCTGAGAGTTGGTTTTGGGCCTGGAAAATTTCCTTTGGCAAATTGACGACCGAGTTTATAGGTGTAGATGGAACCATAATAGGACCTCCTTTTACAATCTTTACTCCCTATTCTACACTTCGGCGAATCCCTTATTTCCTGAAGTAAAAAACGTCGTATGAGTTCTTTTTTTTCCCTGATCCGTGAAGCCAAACTCCTGGAAGAGGAAAAGGAATTCACTCGAGCCTTTAACGTTTATGCCGAGAGTGAGTCGCATACAACCGACGAATCCTCTCTCATCAAAATCAAAGCGAAAAAAGCCTGGTGTTTGTATGCGGTGGGAAATCCGAAAGAAACGGAATCGTTATTCCAAGACATCATTAAAAATTACCCCTCCCACCCTTTAAGTATTACTGTATATTCTCGTTATCTGATCAAATTAAAGAAATTTAAGTCGGCGAAGGTTTTGCTACAAAAAAGTATCACCTATTTTCCTTCTTATTTAGAAAACTACCTACTCCTTGCCTCTCTTCTGAAAGATATGGAACGTTCGGAAGAAGCGATCAAAGTTTTAAAAAAAGCTCTTTCGCAAGAACATTTAAGTAATGGTCGTGGTATTGATCGTAAAGACATTTGGGCGGAACTTGGGTCTTTGTATTTTTCTCGTGGAGATTTTAACTCGGCACTGGTATCTTTAAAAAAGTCTCTTAATATGGTGGAACCTGAAGAGTTCCTAGATTATGATCTTTTATCCCTTTGTTATTTAGAAGCGGAAGATCCGGAGAATGCACTTACATCGATCAAAACCCATATCCAATTCTGTAAAGAAATTGATCCGGAAACACTGATCATTTTGGCTCGAGCCCATTGCCGGTTGGGTAAATTGGAAGAGGCAGCAAACAATCTTATCCAAGCCTATTCCATCGAAGATTCCTTATATTTAAAAGCAGCCGATTTTATAGACTTTGCCCCCCTACTGAGAAACGGTTTTTTTACAACCTTGGAGAATATTGAATGGGAAGAACCATGAAACAAGAGTTTGGTTCACTGGAAGAAGAAATTCTATACGTAAAAACAATTTTATCAAAAGAACGAGAATACGAACGTTCTTTATTTTTGGAAAAAGGCCAAGACGCCAAAATCCTTAAATCAGCACAGCTGGAAGATTTGCGATTTGTTGTGGGTAACACCTGGAGAGCCGAATTCCAAATCTCTCCTTCCACGAAAGCAAAAGAATGGTTAAAACCAGGAATTCCCGTCCTACTTAAAAGCGAAACAGAAACTATATTTGGAAATATCTACCGGGTTTCTGATACGAAGCTCACCATCCAAGTCCGAGGAGACTATGAATGGGAAGACCAAGAATTCCAAATCTCCAAATGGTTCCAAGAATCCACTTACGATTTGTATAATGAAATCATTACCAAAGTTTTAAATGATAAAGAAAGTTTATCGCATAAAAAACTCAATTGGATTTTGGGTTTTGGACTCGGGGACAAACCCACTCCCCCCAAGTCCGGCCAGGGCAAACCACCGATAGAGAGAATCTTTCAAATGAGTGATTACGGAGTTGTTTTTGGACCTCCAGGAACCGGTAAGACCACCTTACTTATGCAAGCTGTAGAGGAGATTAAATCTAGGAATGAATCGGTATTAACTCTTTGTCCCACAAACTTTGCTTGCGATTATATTGTGGAGCTCGCACAAAAAAAAGGGATTCGCGTGATTCGGTTGGGTAACTCCACCAAAATCAAAGAAGAAGTTTTGCCCCACCATATCGACCATCTCATCCAAACACATCCTGACCAAAAACAAATTCATAACTGGCAGACGGAACTAAAGGCACTTCAGAAAAAAGCTAACTCTTGGAAACGTAATTTTGGAAAAGAAGAAAGGGAGGAAAGAAAACAGGTCCGTAAAGAAGCTAAGTTTTTACTTTCTACTATCAGAGAAGCCGAATCGAATATTCGCAACAAGTTACTCGATGATGCAGAACTGATCGTATCTACCTTTTCGGGTTTCGGAAATGAATTCAAAAAAGGTAGGGAGTTTGATTTTGTATTTGTCGATGAAGCCACACAAAGTTTGGATCCGGGATGTTATATGGCTCTCTATGCGGGAAAAAAAACATTCTTTTTTGGAGATCCCAAACAACTCGGTGCAAGTTACTCTCACCCGGACCACCAAACCATTCATAGCTTTTTAGAAAAGGCAGTGGCATTTGATTCTGGGGAACGGATTATATTTCTAGAAAAACAATTCAGGATGAAACCGGAAATTCTTGGGTTTCCAAACCAAACCTATTACGAAAGTAAAATCCTCACCCATCCCGATGCGAAATGGACATCCTCCGTCGATATCTCCGAGGTAATCGGTTCCAATCCTCCGATCCTTTGGATCGATACTGCCGGGAGTGATTCGGAGGAAGAAACAGAAGGAGAAGAACCCAGTTTTTTCAATCATATAGAAATCCAATTGATTGAAAAATTGTTCCACTTAGGAATTCCCAAAGAGTTAACAACGGTAATTTCCCCATACCGAGGCCAAGTGGAAAGGTTGGTAAAAGTATCCGAAGGAAAATGGTTCACCCAAACCATTGACTCTTTCCAAGGAAGGGAATCTGAAATTGTTATCCTTAGTTTGGTCAGGTCCAACCCAGATGGGGAAATTGGTTTTTTACTGAATCCAAAACGTTTGAATGTTGCCCTCACGCGTGCCAAGTCCCATTTAATCCTGATTGGAGATTCAGGAACCCTTTGCCAAAATAAAGAATTCCAAGAGTTGTATTCTTATGTAGAAACAAACGGAGAGATTCGTTCGATTTATGAATTTATGGAATGATTTCGGTACACAAATCCAAAATGCACGCTAAGATTTATTACGATCTAGATTAAATTCCGCTGATCGCTTAAACCCACTAATCGAGTTACAAAACAACCCATTTGGGCTCTTCCAAGGTATAAACCAAACGGTAAGCTCCGTCAGAGCCAGGGGGAATTTCAGAAATCCCTTCAAAATCGAAATCAGTAGTTTCATCAGCATTCTCTTTCACAGCACTCGTAACTAATATTTCCCAGGCCTTGGCTGTATCTTCACCTAACTTAGATGCAGCGTTTACTTCGGAGCCGAATACATCGGTGTCACCAATTTTTAAGATTTTTCCATACCCAAGTCCCACGCAGAGTAAAATTTGCTCTTCGGCAATCCGATCCACATTGTATCTTTTACATGCCTTCTGCATATGTATGGCGCATTGAATGGCTTTGTTTGTGTTTCGGAATAGAACCATAAGACTGTCCCCTTCGTCTTTCATTAGGATTCCATCAAACTCATCGAGCACAGGGATAAGAATTCTTTGTGACTCATAAATAGTTTGTAAAAAATGAATGATTCCAAATTTAGCAACACCGCGGGAGAATCCAGAAAGATCAGTGAACATGACACACCATGTTTCTCCAAAAAGGTCCCAAATTCGTTTGTCGATAAATTCTTGGTTGGATCCTGGAATTAATCTTTCTTCAAGAAGTTTTTCTAATCGTTCTTCGGAGGCGGAGGTAGCAATGGTTCTTTTTTGGCCCATGGATGTGAGTATAACAACTAAAGGAAGAATGTCAAGGTATGCTAAAACAAAAGAGTAAGAACCATTCCTTGGGCGTGGAAAGAAATTTACAGATTCCTAAAATCTACCTACGATTTCAAATACACTGGCTTCGCAAATGATCTCTAAAGGACACATACAAAGAATCATAAACTTTACGATCATTCATCACCTTTCCCATAGCAAAGGTTGCTTCTTGGAACGTCACAATAAATTCTGCAAGTTTCCGAGTGTCTGTATTCGTTTTTAAAATCTTTTGTTTCTTAGCTAAATCCAAATATTTTTTTGTGTTCTGTATCCAGGTTGTTAACAAAGCCTTTGCCTTCTTCTGGAATTCAGAATCGATGGAAGACATTTCTTGACCTAAGTTATTCAAAGGACAACCGCGAGATACAAACTCATCAGGCCAACCATCGAAGGTTTTTTTAAATGTTTGGATCATTCCCTCGATGGGGTTCTCATAACCTTCCAACGGTAGGATCCAACGCTCCATAATTCCTTTTGATAAAAACTCATCGATGATTGCATAACCCACCAGGTTTTTGGTAGGAAAATGGTAAAAAAAAGCCCCAATGGTCAAATTGGCTTTTTCTGCAATTTCACGAACTCCCACTCCTTGAAACCCATTTTGGTAAATCAGTGAAAAAGCAGATTCGATGATGAGTTTACGCGTTTCCTCTTGTTTTCCCATTCCTTTCCCTCACTTCTACCATAAAACCTTACCAGATTCCCCAATCGAAGACCGATTTGAAATCCCATTCCAAATGATGCCCAAACCTAAGACTCATATTTATACTAATTATAATTTCTATTGACAACATATCACTTGATATGTTTTTCTGGCGAGATAGATTTTTTTAAAGAAGGTGATTTTATGAACGAATTCAATAGCTCTCCGACCTACCTTTGGGTGGGAAGGATCCTTAGTGGTCTTGTGATTGCTTTTTTACTTTTTGATGCCGTGGGAAAACTGGCAAAAATTGAACCTGTTTTAAAGAGTATGGAAGAATTAGGAATCCCCGCTACACAGGCAGTGGCAATTGGAATCATCCTTCTTGTGATCACTGTTTTATATGCCATCCCGCAAACTTCAGCTTTCGGTGCACTTTTACTCACAGGCTATTTAGGTGGCGCTGTTGCCGTTCATGTTCGCGTGGGAAATCCACTTTGGAGCCATACACTATTTCCTGTTTATGTGGGTCTATTACTTTGGATTGGACTTGTATTAAGAAACGGAAAAGTAAAAGAACTTTTCTGGAGTTTTTAATACAAACGAGTTGCCTTAGATACGGAAACATAATTCCTTTTCCAAAATAGTTTAGAAATTATTTAATGGTTATGTTTCCCATAAGCCAATAATCTAAATTTCTAATTTTTAGAGCATCGGACTAAAGTAATTTGAAACTAAATTAGGATCTAAGGTGTATCTTCTATCCATTCATCTTTAAAATTTTAATCACAAGAGGTAACATACAGATAGAGATCCCAAGATAAATACCAACACGGAAATAATTTAAAAAAACCCATTTCTTAATTTCACTTCGTACATTATCGGGGAAATGCGAGTCATTGGTTTCTGCCAAAGTTTGGAATCGAATGATTTTTTGTGCAAAATAAACAACAGTCCAAACTCTTACCAAAAAATGTATCAAAAACAAAATAAGTAAAAAGCGACCAATCCCTTCCATTCTGTAACAGAACAAAACGGAAACTAAAAAAATCACTTCATGGATGGAATGAAACAAAATCCAAAAGGTCTTTAAATTGGCAGACTTACTCTCTATATTTAGAAGCTGGAGGTTTTTAAGATTCCCATTAGCCCAACGCGGAACAAAAATCAGGGTTTCGAAAATTTGAGCCCCATTCATTAAAAAATATATGAGTAAATTCAGTAATAAAGAATATGTTGCGATCGATAAGGAATGATCGGACACATAAGATACCAGTTCCTGAATATAAAATGTGGAAGCTAAGATAAAAGACTTTGTCGTAAATACACTCTTCATTAGAATTTTCCTTCTAAATCCTTTGACATTCTTTCCATAATTCCAATGGCCGATTCGAAATAACGATGTGCAACTTCCAACTCTCGATTCGTAAAACTAGAAATTAAACGATCTGTTTCTGTTTGCAATTTTTTAAAAATTGGGCCAAACAATCCATTTGCCCTTTCCAGGTTTGGAACAATTATCACCTTTCGTCTATCGGTTGGCAAAAATTTTCGTTTCACTAATCTACTTTTCTCCAGCCGATCAATGACACCTGTAATGGCGCCAGTAGTGAGACCTGATAACTTAGCCAACTCTCCCGCACTCATTTCGCCATGCTCTATTAGATATCCTAAATACTTATGATCTGTTCCCGAAAGCCCCGCTTTTTTAGCTATGGCTTCGTGCATTATCAGAGCTGTTTCAAAGTATTTACGTGTGGTCTTTTTAAAAATGGAATTTTCCATTGGTAGCAATATCCCTTACTGACTATATATCTTAGTTACAAAGATAATAAAAATATAACAAACTATTTTTTCTGAATTTCATTTTTTATTGGGGATAATTGCTATCTTTTAGAGATATTTAATTCAAAGGAATCACAATGAGAGAAAACAATTTCAATTGGGACAGATCCTTTTTGAAACGAATTTAAATAAAAAAAAGACCCTCGGTTTCCCTTGGGCCTTTTTCTTTAACAACGGAAGAACTCGAGATTTTTTCTCGGCTCCAGAATCAAAACAAAAGTCTTAGTTTTGTTTTAACATGTTTTTGTTGGTGTAAGGAACTTCTTCCAATCCCTTTGTAAGTTCAGAAAGTGGGATTTTTTCTTTCGGAAGATCCTTCAAATTCGAATACTCAGTTCCGCGTTTATAGTGAGTTTTATCCGCAGGATCATAAAAAGGTTTAGAATCTTTTACAAGTCCCTTGGAATATCTCCAAACACTTTGTTCAGGATCTTGGTTGACAACAAAACAACGAGGGCTCATGTAACCTTCGTTTTTTGCTGTTTGCACTTTGATAAAGTATTTTGGTGCCCATACGTTATGGTTACGAGATTCAAATACTTTCACCACAGTTCCTACCGGAACAGACTCCACAACTTTCGAATTAGAATCTGGTTCTGAATATAGAGGAACAGTAAAATCCAAAGTGGCTTTATTTGTTTTGGCATCACAATTTTTATGCCAAACCACTTCTGCGTTTTTGGAACAAGCTACAAAACTTGCTCCGACTACCATTAGTAATACGATATTTTGTTTCAAAACAATTCTCCTATTGGTGGTGGTGGAGACACTCGTCTAAACGAGGATCTCCAACCGGAACTAAGCTGTGTTTTTCCAACTTTTTAAAAACGAAGAAACCAAAAATTCCTACCACACCAACAGTTCCGCCAAATGCGAGAACAAAGTGAAGGAAAGAAAATTTCTCGAAATTTGCAGGGAATACCAACCAGAAAAGTTCAAAGAACTGAACAGCAAGAATCCAAACAGCTAATTTCCAAAGAAAATCAATGTCTCTTTTGTTAGGTCTGTTGAGAAGCAGAAGGAAAGGAATCACAAACTTCACAAAAGGAAGTGCAAGAGTAGTATAACCCCACCCGCCAGTCATACGCATTTCATAGAAAAAAGTTTCTTCTGGGATGTTTGCATACCAAATGAGCATAAACTGTGAGAAACCCACATAAGCCCAGAAAGTAGTCATACCTAATAGAAATTTTGCAATGTCATGGTAGTGGTTTTCGTTGACTGCTTCGCCGAGGTATCCGTTTTTCTTCAAAATTGCGATGACAATTAGGTAAGAAGCGAGGGATGTTTGGAAAGCACCTGCAAACGCATACACCCCAAACATAGTGGAAAACCAGTGCGGGGAAAGCGACATGAGAAGGTCAAACGACATGAAACACCAAGAAAGTGCAAAGAAAAGAATGAATCCTCCAGAGATTTTGGCCAAAGTTTTAGTTGTATCTACAACCTTATCTTTGTCTTGGCCTACTGACTTACCATGAAAGATGTAAGCAAAAATAGTCCAAACCCCAATGAACGCTACACAACGAATGATGAATGCTGTTGGGTTTAAATAACCCGACTTGTGGTGGATGAGGTGGTCGTTTTCACGAACCGATGCATCCGCCCATTCATATAGATCGTGCATTCCAAAGATCACACCCACAAGCAAAAGACCTGCGATAGGAGTGAACAGTCCGTAGGTTTCAAAAAGTCGTCTTACTGTGACAGACCAATGAGATCCTGTTAGGTGTTGGATTGCGGTAAAGAAAATTCCTGTGATGGCAAGACCAATAACAAAGTAAGTTCCAATGAGTAAAACATGGTAACCTAAGTTTGTGTGATGAAAATGACCTGCTTCGTCCATATGACGAGATGTTTCATGGCCAAACCCGAGGAAAGCGATGAGAAAACTCACCACTCCCACTCCAATCATGGCAATGAGGGCATTACGAAGGGTTGCCGGCAGTTTGAACTGCAGTAATTTTTCGTCTAGTTTAGCTGCTTTTGTCGCGCTCATAGTTTCCCCTAGTTCGCCTTTTTATTTTTAACTTCATATTCTTGAAGTTTTCTTATGTAAGCAATGAGCTTCCATCTGTCTTCCGGTTCGATTTGGTAAGCATAACTTCCCATACGACCCCGACCCATCGTGATGATATGATAAATTTGGCCGTCAGTCCAACCTTTTACAATGTCAGTGACAAGAGCAGGTACGGGACCTTCAAACCTTGGTGCAGGTCCGACTACATTTCCATTTCCTAAACCTTGCACACCATGGCATGGAGTACAATAAGTTTGGTAGCGTTTTTCCCCAATCATCAGGTCACCTAAGCTTACTTTGGTGATAGGGTTTTTTAAACCTTTATCTGGTCCTGTGAGCGAATCAGGTGTCGGAACAGTTGCATAAGGGTATGGAAAGTATCCTACCGGAATCGCACCTTTGGGAGGAATACGAGACGCTGAACCGTTCGTTGCAAAAGAATCATCTTCTTGCGACTCGCGTGCAGGAGAATCAAACATACTTGGGAAGTATTCATAAACGGGAGTTTTGTAATCGCAATTCACAAGTACAAGAAGTCCCGCAATTGCTAAAACTCTAAAGATGTTTTGTTTCATTTTTGGTTCTCCGGTTTCACCACGGTTACTTCCGATCCACCAAGGCTTTTTACGAAAGAAAGAACTTCTGATTCGTTATAACCTTTTGCAGATTTAGGAATCCAAAGACCGAACCTGTGAGATGTCAAATCCGGGTGAAGGATACGACGGGTTGCTTTGGGAATGCCGCTTAAGAAACATAGTGCAGCTACAGTGTAAATCCCTGCAGAAAATACTGTTAATTCAAAGATGATGGGCACATAGGCAAACCATGCGTTGAGAGATTTTCCAGAGATATTGAGAGGCCAGTCATAGGCATGAGTGAGATACTGAAATAGGATCCCTATCGTACATCCAAAGATACCTGCAATGAAAGTGATCCAAGGAAGTCCAGATCTTGGCGTTCCCATCGCTTCATCAATCCCGTGAACAGGATAAGGAAGAATACAATCAAAACCGATATAATCTTTTTCTTTGGCTTTTTCTGCCGCATGTATGATGGCTTCGGGAGTTTCGAAAAGACCGAGAACTCCTTCATCCATTTCTTTATATTTGTGAAACTGTTCTAATTTTGGAAGATACATACTAGTGGTGTGCTCCTTCTTTCTGTGGCATCACTGTTTTTACTTCTGCAATTGCAATCACTGGCATAATTCGGCACCAGAGAAGGAAGAGAGTAAAGAAGATACCGAAAGTTCCGATTAACATCGCGTAGTCGAAAAGTGTCGGTGTATACATAGCCCAGCTGGACGGTAGAAAGTCTCGGTTCAGGGTCATCATGATCACAAATCGTTCGAACCACATACCTACGTTTACCACAAGAGATGCGATAAACATCACTGGGATGTTGTAACGAAGTTTGCGAAACCAGAACACTTGTGGTGACAATACGTTACAGGAAATCATGATAAAGTAAGCCCAACCATAAGGACCAAAGGCTCTGTTCCAGAAGGCAAACACTTCGTATTCGTTTCCTGAATACCAAGCGATAAAGAATTCTGTTCCGTAAGCAAGACCTACGATAAGACCTGTTACCATCATAATCTTGTTCATGTTGTCCAAGTGTTTCATGGTGATGTAGTTCTTAAGATTGAATACTTCACGAGCAATCACCATAAGAGTTACCACCATAGCAAATCCGGAGAAAATCGCACCGGCAACAAAGTATGGAGGGAAGATGGTAGTGTGCCAACCTGGAAGGATGGAAACTGCGAAGTCGAAGGATACAATCGTGTGAACCGAAAGAACCAGTGGTGTGGAAAGAGCTGCCAAAATCATGGAAACGATTTCTAAATGAGACCAAGATCTTGCCGATCCCACCCAACCAAAAGCAAGAACGTTGTATAAGTTCTTTCTCCAAGTTTCTGTGGCACGGTCGCGAAGTGTTGCTAAGTCAGGAATGAGGCCTAAATACCAGAACACCATAGAGATGGAAAGGTAAGTCGAAACCGCAAACGTATCCCAAATGAGTGGAGATCTAAAGTTCACCCAAAGTGGGCCTCTTTCGTTTGGATAAGGAAACAACCAAAACCCGAGCCAAGGACGACCTACGTGAAGGATGAGGTTCGATGCAGCAACAAGTACGGCAAAGATTGTCATCGCTTCTGCGGCACGGTTAATCCCTGTTCTCCAACCTTGACGGAAAAGGAATAGAACCGCAGAAATCAAAGTTCCTGCGTGACCGATACCAATCCAGAATACGAAGTTA
Source organism: Leptospira sp. WS4.C2 (assembly GCF_040833985.1). Lineage (NCBI taxonomy): Bacteria > Pseudomonadati > Spirochaetota > Leptospiria > Leptospirales > Leptospiraceae > Leptospira > Leptospira mgodei. Next base: position 1,428,415 of record NZ_CP162139.1, on the reverse strand, counting down.
ACAACGAAAAATCCCCAACCTACTGGGTTATTGATCCCGAGGAGGTAAAGACCTTCATAAAACAAATAACCGATAATGGCTACGTCGATCAGGGTGATCGTAAGAACCAAAAGAAAAGTATTCCACCAAAGTTTGGTAGGGAAATCTTCGTTTGGTTTTGCGATATCAACGGTTACATCTTTAAGCGACTTCCCGCCTGTTACCAGGTCGGGGATGTCTAATTTATCTCGAACTGCTTGTGCTAATGACATTCCCTTTGTGTTCTCCCTGTTAAACGTCGTTTCGAACGCGAGTCATGTAAGTGACAGCAGGTCCGATGTTTAGGTATTCCAGAAGTTTGTAAGACCTAGGGTCTTTCAAGAGCTTCGCTACTTTAGATTCAGGATCATTTACGTTACCGAACACAATGGAATTGGAAGAACATGTTTGTTCACATGCAGCCTTCACTTCTCCATCTCGTAGAGTTCTCCCTTCGTTTTTCGCTGCGATTTTTTTCTCAGCAACTCGAGAAGCACAGAAGTTACATTTTTCCATAACCCCACGAGAACGAACGGTTACATCTGGGTTGAGACCCAAGTTTCTTGGAGGGCGAGCCTTAAATGTAGGTGTTGCTTCTCCGAGTAAATTGTGTTCATTCCAATGTTCTAACCAGTTAAAACGACGCACTTTGTAAGGGCAGTTGTTCGAGCAGTAACGAGTTCCCACACAACGGTTGTAAACCATATCGTTGGTTCCTTCCGAACTGTGAACAGTCGCAGCTACTGGACAAACTGTCTCACAAGGAGCATTGTCGCAATGTTGGCACATGAGTGGTTGGTGTGCGATTTCGAGTGATTCTGGTTTTTCAGGATCCCCAATATAGTAACGGTCGATACGTAGCCAATGCATCTCACGACCCATTCTGACTTCATCACGTCCGACCATCGGCACGTTGTTTTCAATATTACATGCAACAACACAAGCACCACAACCAGAACAAGAAGTAAGGTCCACTGCCATTCCCCATTTGTATCCTGGGTAGGCAAATTGGCTTCCTGGTTGGTCAGAAGGAGCATTCGCACCTTGTGCTCTTTGTAATTTTCCATCGATTAGGATTTTTGGAATCTCTGGTTCAGGAATTCCGGCACCAGGATTTTTTGCATAATCTTGAAGTTTTGCGGAAATGATAAGAGGTCTTTCTTTCCACTCTACACCCATCATCACACCTGGACTCATCATATGGTGGTCTTGGGTGGTAGCGAGTTTGTATTTCTTTCCAGTCGGTGAGAGAGTGATCGAAAGGCCAGAGTATACGAAAGATCCGTTTACTTCTTTTGCAAGAATGGATGCATTTTTGCCCACTCCATTTCCAATCTCACCCACGTTCGTTCTTCCATAACCAAGAGCAATGCCCACGGCTTCTGGATGGAGGCCCGGTTGGACGAGAGCTGGAAGTTCAAAAGACTTTCCACCAACTGTCACAGTTACTACGTCATTGAGTTTGATTCCCGACGAACGAGAGTATTGCGGGCTAATCGCCACATAATTGTCCCAAGTGACTTTCGATACTGGATCGGGAAGTTCTTGGAGTTGGGAGTTGTTTGCTCTTTCTCCAGAACCGATGGCGGTGCTTTCGTAAAGAGAAACAGTGAGACCTGATTTGGAAGCTGCGATAGGAGCGATATTTCCACGGAAAGATCGTCCTGATTTGTCTGCTTTCGGATTTCCTGAAACAAGAACCCCTTTTCGAAGTAGGTCTTCCCAGTTGGTTTTTTTCGAGTATTTGGATTTCAGGTAATCGTAGAGAGAACCAACACCAAGAAGAGATCCACCAGCCCAAGTGATGAGCATATCTTCAAATGCTTTCGATTGGAAGAGTGGTCGGATCGTTGGTTGTTGGATGGAAACAATCCCGGATACCGATTCGTTATCTCCCCATGACTCAAGGAAGTGGGACACGGGAGCAAGCCAATTCGAAGCAAGAGCCGTTTCATCCACTCGGTCTGACACTTGTACTACTTGTGCTGCCTCATGAAGGAGTTTTTTCCACTCATCTCCGTTTGGCGCTTCATAGACTGGATTCACACCAAAAAGAATGACCACACCGGCCTTTCTTTCTTTTAAGTCTTTTGCGAGATTTTTTAAATTTTCAGAGTAGTTAGAAAGACCTTCTTTCAAAGGGTTTCCAACATCGATTGTTTTTCCATCGTTACCAAGCATGCTGTTTAGCATGTTGACTGCGATTTGAAGATCAACTGCATCCTCTGTAAGAGTGTTTGAACCACCAGCAACCACAAGGGATTCACCTTTAGCAGAAGCAAGAGCTTTCGCCGTGCGTAGAACTACCTCTTTGGAAATTCCAAGCTCCGATGCAGAAGATTCTACATTGATTCCAGAAACTCCTGTAGCTCCACCCACTCCCAAATCAGAAAGGGCTTTTGCAATGACTAGAGCGAACTTTCTTTGGTCCCCTGGTTTAATAGGAACCCTTTGGTCTGCATTGGAACCCGTCATAGACGGATGAGTTTCTGCCGCAATGAAGGCATTGAAGGATTTTACATTCTTATCTTGTAAGTCTCTTCTTTTAGAGAAGTCATTGTGGTAGCTAGTGTTGTTTAAAAAGTCACTGTCGATGGAAAGGATTACTTTTGCTTTGTCGAAATGGTAGTTAGGAAGCACTGCCTTTCCGTAAGATTTCTCTTGAGCAATTGTGATCGCATCATCAGAAGAATGAAACGCCACTTCGATGTGTTTTCCACCACCTACAGAACGTAGGAACTCAGAAATGAATTCTTGTGTTGCAGGAGATGTAAGAGGTTTTGTCACAACAATGGTTTTTCCTTTGTTGGCGTTTAGTTTCTCTTTTACATCTTTATCTAATACGAACCAGTCGCTAGATTTTGCAGCTCCGTTTACCACTTGTTGTGGTTCTTTAGCACGGTCTGCGTCATACAAATCAAATATGGATGCTTGTCCAGAAGCACAAAGTGCACCTTCCGAAATCGGATGGTTGGGATTTCCTTCGAGTTTCAAAGGTCGGCCGTCTTTTGCTTTTACGAGAACACCACAACCAACAGAACATCCACCGCAAACTGATGCATAGTGGTAAGAATGTCCATGTTTTACAAAGTCATACTGTTCTACTTCGTTATTGTCTGGGTTCTTAATGGTGAGGTTCACATAAGGAACAATTTTTTCGGCAGGTTTTTGGATACAACCCACAGTAGTCATAACTACAGAGGCACCCATAAACTTTAGGAAAGTTTTGCGATCGAAATCACCCTTTTTGATTTTAGCAATCAGGGGATCCGGTGATTTATAGAATTCTTGCTTTTGCAATTCACGTTCGCGAGAAGTTCCGCGAAGTTCATAAGACTGCCAAAGCGATTTTTTTTCTTTTTGGAAACTATCGTCTTTCATCATAAATTATTACTTGTCTCCCGATTATCTGTGGCACGTAGAACAATCGTTAGGAGCATTGTTCTCTCTATGGCAATCAACACAAAATCCCATATTGAGGGACTTGGACTGTTTAACCTTTACCATCTCTGCCATGTTGCCGTGGCATGTGGAACAATCAACACCGCGTTGTACGTGTCTTGAATGGTTGAAGTATACGAAGTCTGGTTGGTCATGGACCTTTACCCAGGGAACTGGAGTGTTGCTATCGTACTGTGCTTTAAGCCACTTAACATGTTCTTGGTTTCCCGCTACGTTACCTGCTCCATGACAGTTCATACAAGTGGAACTTGGGGGAACTGTGGCATGCGCCGAATTTTCAACACCGGTATGGCAATACTTACAGTCGATTTTGTTATCGCCAGCATGTATCTTATGGTTGAAGGGGATGGGCTGGTCGGGTGAATAGCCCACATAACGGCTAGGTGAAAAAATCAAATATGCTAACGCAGCTATCGCGACGATAGGCACAGAGATCTTGAGTATTTTTATATTCATTCGCAGATTTCCTGAATCCGTTTACACTGTCTTCTGACAAGGAAAGGTAAAATCAGAAAAAAAGCAAGTATGTAAGGGTTTTGGTTGTGAAAAAACATGAAAAGAGACATAACTCTAAATTTTTTCGAAACTTTCTTTATTGAAACCCAGTCTCAATTTACCCGCCTATTGCCACCAAACAAATGTTATTTTTATGCTAAAAATTTAGAATGGGTTAGAATCGGCCTAAGATTTGCATAAGTTACCGAATGGATTTACGTCGCAAGGTCTATGTAATTGTAAATCGTTTGGTAATGGATCGAAGGGTATCTGCTGCATGAGATAGACTTTTGGATGACGAAGCAACGAGGTCGGAACCGGTGGCAATGTGCATGGTTTCATTATTGATACCAATCACAGACTGCGAAATTTGTTCGATGGCCCGCTTTTGTTCTTCAATGGCCCCACGAATGGATTCTGATTCACGACCTACTTCGGCAGAACGTTCGTCTACTTCCTGGTTGTAATTTAGTTGGGATTTGGTAGCCTCCGAAAGACGTTTCATTACACTTTCCACTTCCGCAATATCTCGTATGATGAGATTGAGTAATTCCACAGAAGAACGGATTCCCTTGGCACCTTCCTCCAATTCCTTACTGTTCTTTCCAATCATGTCCTCAATGGCCTGAATGGAATGTGCGGTTTTGTCGGAAAGTTTGGAGATCTCTTCGGCAACGATGGCAAACCCACGACCCGCCTCCCCAGCCCGTGCTGCTTCTATGGCAGCATTCAAAGCGAGTAAACTCGTTTGGTCAGAGATTTCATCGATAATGCCAATGACTTCTTTCATTTCCGAAGAAGATTCCAAGATGACACCAATCATGTCCTTCATTTGGTTTAAAGACTCCCCTCCCAGTTTTGCTTGTTTAGTGATATTTTCAGTATTGGCAAGGGCTGCCATGGTATCCTTTTCAATTTGGATGGCTCCTTTGGAGAGTTCCAAAATCTTTTGATTAAATTCAAGGATGTTGTCGTGTTGTTTGACTGTGGAGGTTGCAGTGGTTTCCATACTGGCCACAACTTCTTCTGTGGTAGCCGAAATCTCTTCTGCCGAGGCAGCTGTTCCTTGTGCCATATCAGAAAAATTAGCTGAAGAATCACGCAAACTTTCGGAAGAGGACGCAATCTCTTCTGCAACTGCCTGGATTTCTCCGAGAGAGTTACGAATGCTTTTGACAAATCCATCAAGAGCTAAATTCATTTGTCCAATTTCATCATGATTCGTGAGAGTGAAAGATTCAGTTAAATCTCCAGCTGCCATTTTATCTAAAGTAGCAACAGATGTTTCCAACGGTAACAGACGTTTTTTAAGAAACCGAAAGATCCCAAAGACAACAAGAGCAGTGATGAAAAACACAACAACAAGTGCTGTGATCGCTACTTGAATGAATCCTGAATTCATATCGGATTTAGGAAGTACAACTCCAATGATGGTATTCCATTCTTCTAGTCGTTTGATGAGAAAGGCAAAGTCTTTTCCATTTTCCGTATATTCAAAGTAAGCTCCGTCTTTGGCTTCGAGAATCGGCCTTCCTTCTGGAATTTTACTTAAATCCATTTTTAGAATTTTTGTTTTGTCGGGGCCTGCAAATACAACCCCTTTGGTGGTGATGGCTGTGACATAACCATTGGCTCCCACATGGATTCCTTCTCCCATTCGTTTAGAAACTTGTTCTAAATTCAAAGCAATCCACAAAATTCCGACAAGGTTTCCCTTATCTTCAATGGGAAAAGAAACCAAACTCACAGGCAAACCAGTGATAGGTGATTCCTGAACAGATCCAATTAAAAAATTCTTCTTGAGTGCGACAACCACATGATCGCCTGTTTTGGATTCTTCCAATTGGTATCCAATGGAACGTGGAATCCCAGCAGCAAAAATCTTTGCATTTTGGATGGGAGCCGATAGAAAAATATTTTCGTATTCTCCATTGGCATCCCGCATAATCCCCACGAGGAGATTGGTTGCAAATTCGGATTTTCCTGACTGGAAAGATTCCACAATCTCCCTTTGTTTGGAAAGAAGGCCTGCGATTCGCAATTGCGATTTATAATAATTAGAGAGTTCGGCGCCAGCACTTTTGCCTGCGTTTTCCATTTCTCCTCGGTAGACTTTTACTAGGAGTCCCCAGTTCAGATACAAAATGAGAGTCGATACAACCACAGATAAAATGAGAATGGAAAGAAAGGTATAGAGGCCGAGGATGTATTTTAAACTTTTCATATAATACCGTATGTGACGTGTCATTACACAGGGTTTTAAAAAAATGGAAAGGATTTCTTGGAAAAATATTTCCAAATTTGTATTTAGATTAGAATCAAGAATGCAGATCAGATGTACATATTTAGTACTAGTCTCTAAATAGCCAAACACCATGCTTCGTTAAGGCAAAAAAAAAGGCCCTGATTCTAACATCGAAGGGCCCTAAAAACCAGACTTACACAATTTAGCCTAGTTATACTTTCGAATTTTTAGAAGATTTCCCCTGAATTTTTTTTAGCCAAACCAAAGAAATTTTCTTTGTGACTAGATTTCTTGTCTCTTTTTTCAAAAAAACGATGTTTGGGGTGGCTACTTTAAAAGATTCACGCTCCAAAACAGGTTCGACGCTGTACCCAGGCCCTACGAGCTCCTGTAATTGGGTTAATTTTTCAGAAGGAAGGATCAATAACCTTTCTGACTTTTCTGACCAAAGTTTGTCAAATTTCTCTTTGTCATATACATTGCGAAAGTTTCGTTCTGCATAAAAACCATAGGATCTTTTTGAGTTGGACAACCAGAAACTATAGACCACTGGTTCGTTTGGTTCGAGTTCTTTGATTTTGACACCAAATTCTTTGGATGGTTGGTAACTTGTGAGTAAAGGATAAAATTCTAAACTAATGGCACAAAAAAACAAAGTGGCTCCCACAAGAGTGACAAGCACTTCAAGCGGAATGAGTTGGGCCGATAACATAATAAATAGAATTCCAATGACACCGAATACATAATAAAGGATTCCCACATCCGCAACAAAAACAGGAATGAGAAAGTATCCTACCAAATACACAAGACCAGCGATGAGAAAAGATGGACGAAGGCGCTCTACAGTGGAACGAAACAAACTTTCTTCGGCAATCTTTCCAAAATACAAGGCGGCCCCTGGCAATACCCAGTAGGTATACTGCGGGAGGGGAAATCTAGAAAAAGAAATTAAAAATAAAAAGAGAAATACCCAAAATGGAATCACAAAGTCGATTTCTTTGTATTCGTTAGCGCGGATTTTGCGAAGGATTTCTTTCCAACCCAGAGACTTGATGTAGTTGTAAGTACGAAACGCGATGTAGATGATCATCGGTACGACCCCACTAAAGAAAGCCCAAGAAAAGGATTTATAAAAGTAGAATGGATCAAACTTCACGTCATACATTTCTTTGTAAAAACGTCCGAAGGATTGGATCCACAAAAAGAAAGAGGGGCCATAAGAGTTAAAACTTTTATAAAGTAAAACACACCAAAAGGCAGGAAGGGAAGCGAGGACAAAAATCCCAGTGGGAACTCTCATCGATAATAACAACTTCCAATCCCTGCGGAAAAGAATGTCTCCCCCAATGGACAAAGCCGGAATTACAACGGAGATAGGACCTTTGGTGATAAAACCCATAGACATCATCAAATACATTAAGTAAAAGAAGTTTGGATTTTTCTTTCTTCCTAAATAGTAAAAATGATAAGTAAAAACCAAATAAGCAGTGAGATACACATCTATTTTGGGATCCACGATCATGGCATAAAAACCAGGAGCTAGTAGATAAGCAAAAGATGCCAAATACCCTTGCCTCTCCTTTCCACCGGTTAAAATGGTGATTCGATAGATCGAAAATACAGAAAGCAAACTGAGTAAAATAGCAGGAATCCGAAAGGCAATATTGTTAATTCCAAATAGAGAAAAGGATGTAGCAATTGTCCAAAAGGTAAGGATGGGTTTATCTAAATAACGCCTTCCGTTGTCGAACAAAGTAAAAAAATCACCAGATAACACGAGTTCACGGCTTATCCCTGCATATTGAGAGCTGTCAATATCAATCACATCCAGAGGAAGAGTGAATAAAACCGGAAGGGATGCGATGAGTAATAGAATTCGATAAAAAATTCTTTCGGAAGGATTGAGTGTTTCTTTCATTCTAAAGTACCAATTTGCAGGAGGCATTGTCCAAATCCTTTGCAGGAATTGGGTTCTTGGTCATAACATTGTAGGATATCACTATTGTGTGTGGTACATCCATCCATACATTGGATTCGGCCTGTACGTTTGACATCGGGTGCAAGAGTGAGTTTTAGTTCTTCCTCAGTACAATTGACGAAGACTTCGCAGGCCGCTTGGCATTTTTTTTCCACAATATCTTGGCAATTGATAAAAAAGAAAGCTATCGCAATAGTTAAGATCCATTTACCGTGTTTCACTTCGAATTCCTTTGAGTGCTAACATTCCACAAGCCCCATTGATGTCCCGACCAGGACTTCTGCGGTTGAGAATGGGAGCTGTTGTTTTTGCTTTGAGATGCATAACAAAATCTTTGACTTCATCATCAGTGGGTCTACGCCATCCAGTAAAATCTGTATTGAGTGGGATCACATTGATTTTACATTTATTGACACTGCGTGCGATTTTTGCGAGTCGTTCTGCATTGTCGCGTCCCATATTCACATCCGGGATCATTACATATTCAAAAGTAATAGCCCGGTCAAGTTCTTTTGTGAATCGTTTTGCCGATTCCACCAGTTTATCTAACGGATGTTTGTCGTTTACATCCATAATCGAGGATCGTGAATTGGGGTTGGGGTGGTTTAGAGAAATTGCAAAATTAAACGGTTCTTTGTTTTCGATAAATCGATTGATTCCCGTAGTCACACCGGCAGTAGAAATAGTGATCCGGAGTGCTCCCAGGCCAAAACCTTCCTGGTCACGAAGGATATGAGCGGCCTTCATTACAGAGAAATAATTATGCATGGGTTCACCCATACCCATAAAAACGATATTCGTGGCCCGGTCTCCAACGAGTCGTTCCACTTGTAAAATTTGGTCGAGGATTTGCCAAGTATGGAGGTTGCCCTTGTATTCCAAAAGTCCCGTAGCACAGAATTTACAATTGAGAGTACATCCAATTTGGGAAGAAATACAAATGGTTTTACGGCCACCATCCCCCGAGGGAATCCAGACGGCTTCGATCTCTTTGTTTTCGCCCACATAAAAAGTAAATTTGCGAGTTCCGTCTTCTTTGGAAGCAAGATCCCTTCCGAGTTCGATTTCAGGGAAGGAAGTATGTTGTTTTAATTTTTCACGGGCTTCTTTTGACAAGGTGGTGAACTGGTCTAAGTTCGTATAACGACTCTTATAGATGCCAGTATAAATTTGCGCCGCTCGGTATTTTTCCAGACCTAAGGAAACACATAACTCTTCTAGTTCTTTTTTGGTTTTGCCTTTGAGAACCGGTATTTCCTCTTTCATTTGTTTGGATTTTCCACCTTTAGCCAATCTTTTCTCTGCCCCCCGTAGGGACAAGGATTTCCGGCAATTCTCTAATTCCTACTCCAGAATCGTCATTGGAACAAGTCTAAAATTCAAATTGAGGGACTTTCTTAGTGAATTTACTGAAGCCAAATGGACATTGACTTACATACCTTCATTCAAAAGCCTAGTATCTAGTGAGGGAAATATAAGAATGAATAGCGACGCCTTTATGGAATATGCCTTTATCGTCATGGTCGCACTGATAGGTATCGAGATTTTTGTATCCTACATCAAGGGAAAACAATACTATCGATTGAATGTTCTCATAGCTGATGTGAGTACAGGTGTTATTTTTGCATTGATTGGAGTGGTCATCCTCCTAGGTGCCTTGTATGTCTACGACCAAGTGGAAACGAACTTTTCACTCTCCGCTCTTGGATACAATTTCTTTCCATTGGAAAGTCCATTCCGTTTTTCACCTAGTTTCTCTGTGAACTGGTATGCTCTTGGAGCTTGGAGTTTTGCAGTTGTCTTTGCTGATTTTATCTATTACTGGTTCCATAGACATTGTCATGAAATCAATTTGTTTTGGGCCACTCATGTCACCCACCACTCCACACAAGAAATGAATTTATCAGTTGCCTTTCGAGGGAATGGACTACAAAGAATATTCGAATATACTTACTTTCTATCTATGGCCCTACTCGGAATTCCGTGGCCCATGTTTTTACTCAGTCACAGAATTCTAAAAGTTTACCAATTTGTCGTCCACACTCGTTTTGTTGGTAAGTTAGGATTTTTAGAAGAGTTTATGGTGACTCCTTCCAACCACAGAGTCCACCATGGAATCCAACCCAAGTACATTGACCGCAATCATGGTGGAATCTTTATCATTTGGGACCGGTTGTTTGGGTCCTTTGAATGGGAAGCAGAAGAACCGATCTATGGTTTGACAAAACCCGTGAACTCTTTTAACCCCATCACGGTAAACCTACATGTATTCAAAGATATGTTCCTGCAAATATTGAAATGTAAATCTTTTGGTGATGTTTTTAAAACTGTTTTTGGACCTCCTGGTTGGAAACCCACTTACTTAATCACCAAAGCTGATGCTGCTCCCGAACCAGACAAAGTGGTTAAGTATGATCCAAAACCACCTATGGGTGTGATGATATATGTTGCTCTCCAAGCGGCCGTACTTATGGCTGTGGGTCTTATCATTTGGAAGGTAGCAAAAATCAATTTAGAAAAGGATATGGAGACACTTGGAATTTTATCTGTTGTGATTATCTTTAGTTTGTTTTCTATCGATAGGACAATGGAGATGAAACGATGGTCGAGACGAACAGAAGTGGTTCGTAATGTTCTTTTTATCCTAGCTTTTGTGGCAGCTCTTGTTTACTCCAATATTCCGAATATTGAAATTTTTGCCATCCCACTGATTGGCCTCTCGTTTGTATCCTTAGTATGGATCGTCATCAAACGAAAGACCTTCTTTGATTTAAGTAATATTTCTAATACTTGGTATTAGATTTAATTTCTTTTAGAACGGACTCCGAAGGGAACAAATGGTTCGACTTCAGGAGTTCGTCTCCTAAATTTAAATACGCTTTTGTTTTATCCCCATGTTTTTTGCATAAATTGATATCCTTATAACAAAGTCCAATATCCACAAACGGTGGTTTGATGGTCTTTGTTTCTCCTTGGCCCCCGGAAACCGACTGGTAATACAAAAAGTCATCCTCAATCCATCCAAAGATATTCCCATACGCAAAATAAGCAGACTGTCCCTTTACTTTTCTTAAGTCCCGACCCATTACACTAAAGTAAACTTCCCTTTCCATAAATCCAAGGATGGTCGGAATTAAATCGAGTTGAGAGGTGATGTCTTCGCGCAGTTCCGGTTTAATTTTTCCCGGTGCATAAATCAGGAGGGGAACACTACGGTCTTCATAATAGTTGAGAAAACGGTGGTGGCTATGGTCAGAAACAAAAAAGAAAATGGTGTCCTTGAAATAAGGGGCTTTTTTTGCTTTTTCCATATATTCATTCAGTGCAAAGTCCGCATAGTGAAGGACATTTAAGTATTCACTGTCTTGCGTGGTCGATTCAAACAAACGATACTTTTCATCGGGAACTTTATAAGGATAGTGAGTGGTACCTGTATGGATGACAGAGACAATCGGTTTTTCTGGTTTCACTAGAAGGAGTTTTTTATGCATCGCATCGAGTGAGGCTTCGTCCAAATAACTCCAAGGTCCTGTTTTGTATTCAGGAACTTTTTCTAATTCCTGTTTACCGACGAGTGTATCAAATCCCCAATGATACATGATACTTCCCTTATTATTAAAACTGAGATCGGTTCCCGTTACAAAAAGAGTTTCATAGCCAATGGTTTTTGCGATATTGCCAAGGCCTGAAAAACGATTCAGGATTTGTGGTGTGCGAACCGCAGTGAGTCCCGGCCTGTCAGGAATTCCACCCATAAGGGCCATAAGACCGTTGGTCGTTCGTCCCCCACTCGCAAAAAAATTCTTAAAGAACATCCCTTGGCGAATGAGTTGGTTGAAATAAGGTGTGACAACTTTTCCATCTACCTTACCTGTTCCAATGATATCGATGAACTTCCCAGTCCAACCCTCTAACACAATCACTACGATATGAGGCAAAGGTTTACTAGTTGTGAGAGTGGTTTTCCGAAGGAGTGGGTATTCTTCGCTGATAAAGGTAGCACCCGGATAGGCCACTTCTTTTTGGACAATGGAGCTTGCATCACTTAACTTCATAAAGTGGCGGTCATCCACTTTGGTCATCTTTAAGTCAGTGATCACAGTAAAACCTGGATTTAAAACCAAGTCATTGATGATGGTTTCTTTGGTGATGATGGCGTCACTTGTCCGAAGCGGACTTGTTTGGATGCCTCCGCGGATTCCAAGAACTAGGAGAGCTAAAACCACAAGGAACTGTAATCCCGCCCATTTGTAGTGTAAATTGACATGAGAATAAGGAAACTTCGATTGGATTTTATAAATTCCAAAACTAATCCCTCCGATGACAAAAAGCCCCAGTAAAAACAGAATGGGATTTTGGGAAAATGCAGATCCGACAAGGGGCAACATCTCAAAACCCAAATAAGCAAAGGCTTCGTATCCTAAATGTTTGTTTCCGTTCTCATAATAAATCAAATCCGCAATGAGAAGAAAAAGTAGCAGGATAATCAAAATGACAGGGAAGGTTCGCCATACTGCCCGGTAAATTCGGTTGCGGTTCAGAAAGTGTAAAGAAGAATACAACAAACTCGCACCAAGTAACACACACAAGACGGATATATCAAACCTAGCACCTTTTAAAAATGCTTTTAAGAGGATCCAAATTGATTTGTCATGAATTCGATAAGAATACATGGCAAAAAAGCAGACACGATAAATAGTAAGAAATACAATCCCAAGACCTGCGAGAAGTAAGTGAAATCGAATGTAAAACGGCAATTTAGAAAATAGTTTTTTCATAAATAAAAATTAAGAAACGTCCATAAGACTAAAAAAGTGATCAACTGGTTTTGGACCGGTGCAATGATTATGGTTTTACCATTTTGTAAATGGTTCCCGATTGGTAGTCGGCCACAAAAATTTCCCCATCATTGTCCCTTCCAAAGGTTGGGATGAGAAGGTTCCATTTTCCTAGAGCAAATGTTTCTGTAATCCTTGTATTTTCTCCCGGTTTTGGGATTGGGATGGCCCAAATTTTTCCTTGGATAAAATCCCCAAAGACATACATTCCTTTCAAACTAGGAATCGCAGAACCAGTATATACATACCCGCCAGTGATGGATTGGCCTTCTTCTCTTCCATATTCATAAAAAGGAGGTTGGTAAAGCGCCGTATCACAGCCGTCAGTAAAACAATGGAATCCTTCCGTTTGGTTCCAGCCATAGTTTTTTCCAGAAAGGATGATATCTACTTCTTCATAGGCATCTTGGCCTACGTCTGCCACAAGCAAACGTCCGTCAGGTGAAAAACTCATCCTCCAAGGATTCCGAATTCCATAAGCAAACGTTTCTGGCGCGAAACCGGCTTTTCCCACAAAGGGATTATCCGTAGGAATTGAATAAGGTTTTTTCGATTGAGTGTCTGGGGATACAGAGATTCTTAAAATGGAACCAAGTAAGGTATTTGGATTTTGTCCGTTATTTTTAGGATCGGCTCTCCAACCTCCATCCCCAAGTCCAATGTATAAATGTCCATCAGGCCCAAATGCCAACTGTCCCCCATTGTGGTTGGGATAAGGTTGTTCCACTTGCAATAACACACGTTCGTTTACGAGTTTCATGGTATCGTAACTGGTTGGGTTTTCTACAACCCATTCAGAAACAATGGTGATGTCTTTACTGGCAATGGACTTTACATAATTGGTATAGAGTTTCGGCTGTTTGGGAAATTGAGGATGGAAGCTTAGACCAAGAAGGCCTTCTTCGCTATCGGTAATGACAGGAAATTTGGCAAGCACTCGACTTGTTTTTTTTTCTCTATCAAAAAGGATGAGGTTTCCTGCTTTTTCCAAGGCAAAAAGAAAGGGTGTGTCCCCCGGTGGAAATTGGATGTCTGTAGGTTCCTTTACCTTCACCACTTCTTGTAAAGAGATGGCGATTTGTTTGCGGTTAGCATCCACTCCGATAAACAAAGGTTTGGATCCGAGGACTTGGCCATCGGTTTCATACTTCTTATTGAAGTTTTTTAAAACAGTCCTGCCTAAATCATCACAAGAAACAGACACCGTCAAAAGGGAAAATAAGACAAAGATTTGGATTTTCATAATACTTAAGGTTCCAGTCATAAGATAAATGGCTTGGATTTGTGTCCGCAATCAAAAAACTTTGGTGAGACCTATGAAACTCTTTCGAATTCTTTGTATCCCGACCTTTCTTTACTTTGCTTATTTGCAATTGAATGACCCAGACCCCTACCTCTGGTTCCCCATTTATGCTTTTGTGGCTGCCATTGCCTTAGCTGGCTTCTATCGTAACGTACCCAAGTTCGTTGGATGGATTCTGATTCCCATTTATTTAGGTTTAGCGGGATATTACTACACACAAGCTCCCTACTTTGGAATGGAAGTGGAAGAAGTCAGAGAATATTTAGGACTATTCATTGCGAGTGCTGCAGTGGCCGTTCTTGTCTTCAAAAAGTAGAAACTCAATCGATTCCTGTCATGGATAAAGAGTCTTTAGAAACTAATTTGAATTAAAATTATCCAAAGGAAAAGAAAATCTGATAGAGAATGAATTTGCCGATTATTTTTCGGCAATCACCTTTCCATCTTCCAAAATCATTTTGATGAGTTTTGTCATCTCTACTGAATATTCCACATCCAAATGTTTGGTGACACCTTCACAAAATCCGTTGATGATAAGTAACTTCGCATCATCTTCAGACATCCCGCGCGATTGCAGATAAAACAATTGGTCGTCATCAATTTTTGAAACTGTGGCTTCGTAGTTGAGAGTTCCTTCTTCCCCTGACACATCGTTGTACGGATAGGCATGGGACTGAGAACGATTGTCCATCATAAGCCCATCACATTTGATATGGCTGTAAGATCCTTTGCTAGATGGTTCAAACTTAACAAGACCCCGGTAAGAATTGACTCCTCCGTCAAGGGCAACCCCTTTGGCAAGGATATTGGAACGAGTGTTCTTTCCGACATGGATGATCCGAGCCCCCGTATCTTGCACCTGTCCACTCCCCGCAAAAGCTAGGGAAAGCACATCTCCAGTAGAATGATCACCTTTTAAGATGATCCCTGGGTATTTGATGGTATTGGCTCCAATATTACAATCGGTCCAAGTGATGTGGGCAGCTTCTTCGCATATCCCCCGTTTCACGGTCCAATTGTACATATTTTTTTTCCAATTTTGAATGGTGGTATAAAATATCTTAGAATTTTTTTTAGCTACAAGTTCAACTACGGCTGTGTGGAAATTGGTTCCTTTGTCTTGGACAGAAGTACAACCTTCGCTGTATTCTAAATGAGCACCTTCGTCAGCAATGAGGAGGGTCCGTTCATATTGTCCGGAACTCGCAGCCGTTACTTTAAAATAGGCCTGGAGAGGCATCGGAGTCTTCACTCCTTTAGGAATGTAAGCAAAAGATCCACCGCTGAATACTGCGGAGTTCAGAGCAGAGAATTTATTGTCACCAATGGTAACCACAGTACCCAAATACTCACGAACGAGTTCCGGATACTCTTTGATGGCAGTATCAATGTCACAAAAGATAATTCCAAGATCCGTGAGTTCTTTTTTCACATTGGCATAGATCGTTTCGGAATCATTCATGGTTTCGATTCCTGCTAGGTATTTCCTTTCGTGTTCAGGTATTCCTAACTTTTCAAAACTACGTAGGATTTCAGGATCCACTTCGTCCCAAGATTTTTTCTTTTTTTGGTTAGAACCTACGTAATGTACATAGTCATCGATATTAATATGAAATTGAGGAATGAAGCCCCAAGTAGGCATGGGTTTTTGTTCATAGACTTCAAAAGCCTTCAAACGAAATTCCGCCAACCAACTTGGTTCGTTTTTGATATGGGAGATAGATTCTACAACTTTACGAGTGAGTCCCTTTGGAAAATTATCAGGTTTATAAAATTCAAAAGGTGCCTTGTCTAGGCTGGCTGTAGATTCCATATTGTCTCCCGTCTCTATCTTAGAGAATCTCTAATTAATTCACAGAAGCGAAGTAAGCTTTCGATCCAGTAGGATCTGCTTTCATCGTTTTCTTTCCTTCGTCCCAATTCGCAGGACAAACTTCACCGTGTTTTTCCACAAATTGGAAAGCTTTGATGAGGCGCACTGCTTCTTCAATGTTACGTCCTACAGGAAGGTCATTAACAGTTGCTTGGCGAATGATACCAGCAGGATCAATGATAAAGGTTCCGCGTAGGGCAACTCCAGCATCAGGACCTGACTCGATCAGAACTCCAAAGGACTTTGCGATTTCTTTCGTTTTGTCAGCGATGAGCGGGTATTTGATCTCCCCAATACCACCTTCTTTTCTGGCAGTTTTTTTCCAAGCTAAGTGCGAAAATTCGCTATCAACCGAAACTCCCAAAACTTCTGCTCCGATCTTTTTAAAATCTTCGAGTTTCGCATCGTATTCAATAATTTCTGTCGGACAAACAAATGTAAAATCGAGTGGATAGAAAAATAGAACCACCCATTTTCCTTTGTAATCGGACAATTTGATTTCTTTGAAACTGTCCCCGATCACAGCGGTTGCTTTAAAATCAGGGGCATGTGATGTCACTTGTGGCATAGAGTCACTCCTTAGAATTATTCTAAGTACAATCCTTAGATTCTGTCTAGATGTTTTTGGGTGACCGACAGGTTTTCCAAGGACCACTCTTCCTCTGCAATGGATTCCAAAAATCGCCTGTCATGGCTTACAACGACCAAAGCAGATCCAAGAGACATGAGAGAACTCTCCAGTGCCTCTAAAGATTTTATATCCAAATGGTTCGTTGGTTCGTCTAAGAGAAGAATTTCTGGATTCGAATCTAGATGGAAGGACAGAAACAACTTCTTTGTTTCTCCGGGACTCAAACTTTCGGATTCAGAAAAACGTTTTGGATCGGTTCCCAACCGATGGATGAAAGAGAGCACCTTCGCCTTTTTTTCAGGATCTAAACTTTGAAATTCAGAATATAACTGAACTACCTCCGCTCTAGAGAATTCCTGAGGTAAATACAAATAGGGAATCTGTTTTTCTTCCAATCTAGTAATCAAATACTTTAGGAGAGTCGACTTTCCCGATCCGTTCTTTCCTGTAATCGCTATCCTAGAAAGCGGAACTATTTGCAAATGTGAATCTAACTGCAATCGCATAAAACCAAAATCGATATGACCCCCTTCAAACAAAAATAAGGATTTTGATTTCGAAGGAATCACCTTCCAACCAATTCCCAAATTTTCTTTTTCCGGAAGTTTGGCAAAGATATCCTTTTCTTTTCGCTGCGAGTGTTCGGTTCTTTTTTCTAACTGATTTTTGATTCGACCTGCTTGGCCATCTTTTCCACTTACTCTTGCTAAGTTCTTTCGAGAACGACCATCATGGTCATGAAGATCCAAACCCTTTTTTGATCTAAGTTTGTGGGAAAGACTTGCTTCTTCCCTTCTTCGTTTGAGTTCTGCATCTAGCTTTTTTCTTTCTTTGCGTGCCTTTTCCCAATCAAAAATTCTTTCCTCAGCCTCTCTTTCCATTTCCTTCTTTCCCTCTGAATAATTTCCTGGCCTTTGGGAATAAAAATTCTTTTCTAGAAATACACATGATTTAGTAAGATCATCTAACAAAGATCTGTCGTGACTGATTAAAATTCCAATCCCTTGGTAATATTGCATAGCCCCTTTGATGATCTGAATGCTTTCAAAATCCAAGTGGTTTGTGGGTTCATCCAAAATCAAAACATCCGATTCAGAAGAGAGAGCCATTGCCAAAACCACTCTCCGTTTTTCTCCAAAACTTAAGTGAAAAACCTCTTCTGGAGATTTGATTTTTACCTTCAGGAGATTTTTAAATCTCCCAGATTCTTTGGAATTGTCATAAAGAAACCGAGAAAGTTCTTCCTCGGAAGGGAATGTGTCTTGAGTAACATAACAAATGTTATTATTACCAAATACGGTTCCAGAATCTGGTGTAATCTGCCCCTTTATGATTTTGGCGAGAGTGGATTTCCCACTTCCATTTTTTCCGACAATTCCTGTCCATCCCAGACTAAAATGGAGGTTTAGATCTTGGAATAAAAAGTCAGATTGAGATTCGTAACGATAGTTTAAATTTTGAATGGTGATATGTTCGGACATGCGACAAGCTCCTGTGGTTTCCAAATGGGGAAATAGGCAAACAAGTCTTGTCCTAAAGGATTAGGAAAAGGATGGATTTAGTATTTGAAATTTTGTTTGCCTAGTTTTGGCTTCGCAATCTCATCGGTTTATACCTCTCTTATCTCTGTTAGACTGTAAAAATAAAAAAAAGTTGTCAAGAGATTAGTTCCCTTTGGCCATAAGGAATTTTTCCATAAACTCGGTAATGTCCCTGATGTTTCGGTTGATCATCTTACGAAGTTCCGGCGGGATATTTTGTGATTTGATCACTCGGTAATAGTTCAAAGCATTTTTTAACATCTTACGACGTGCAAATTCTTGAGCCTTCATAAGCATTGGTTTGTATTTATAATATGAGTATTCCATAATCGAATAGTTCTTCGACAAACGAAACGCATGTGGGATTTTTCCAAAGTCATAAGTGAGTGTTAAAAATGGTGCGTCGTCTGCTTCGGGGGGTTTGAGTTCCAAAACCCCGTGAATGATTTTTTCCGGTTCATCCTCTGTGGCTTTTTCGGCCATCTCATCCAGTGGAATGGGTGATTCTTCATCAGCAATCTCCCCTAAATTTCCATCGACGATTTCGATTTCGGGAGCTTCGGCATCTTCCAGTGCCGGCCCTTCTCCAGCCCCTGGTCCACCCGCCTCTTCTTTGAGTTTGCGGTCACGAAAGACTTCATCCGCATCAGGAAGGCCTATCTTTAGATCTTCACTCGTTAATGGCCGATTGGTGAGCTCTACTTGGATCGGTAGATCCGTTTCGATAATGGTTTCTGATTTCTGTTGGCTTGGATCCTTTGCTGCAGGTAAATCTGCCTTTGGTGAAATTAACTTTTCTGTTTGCGGATCGATAGGATCCGGGAGCTCTAACTCTTTGCGCAGAGCATCCGTTGTGGAATCAAACCAATTCGGTTCTTCTCCCGTCTGGCCTTGTTCTTGTGGGTGAAGAGGCGGTTCCTTTTCGTCCCTACGCAAATCATTCGGATCTGGGAGACCAATGGGTTCAAGACCCCAATCCTCAGGTAGTTTTAAGTTTGGTTGGTCTGGGAAATAAGGCTTTAGTAGATCATTGAGTGAGCCTTCCTCCCCTTTGGCTTCAAGTTCCTTAGCTTTCTTTTCAATCTTCTTGAATGCTTGGTTTTTTAAAAAGTCTTCCCGCTCTTGGAACCGGTCTTTTTTTCTTCTATCCTCTCCTGACCTTCGATCCTTTCTTCCCGCTAGGTTGGTTCGCCGATCGGCATTTTTTCTACGTTCCTCACCAGACCTTCGGTCTACGAGAGGAAGGTCTTTGAATTGTTTCCAATCATTGGAAAAAAAAGTGTCTTCTGGAAGATCAAGCTCCGAAACATCTTTTTTTGAAATCTGATCAGCAAGCGTCTGTAAGTCGATAGGTTGGCGTGGACCACCTGGTGCACTAGGACTTCCCAAACCACTTGGAACTCCTGGCATATCAGGCGGAACATAAAAGGGACCAACAATCCCCGATCCCGGCGGAGCCATAGGAGCGCCTGGAAATCCAGAAGCCAGTCCCCCAGTCGTCAAACCTTGGTTTAGTGATTGTAAGAGTTGGTCTTGGTTTTGCGTGACCTTGGGATCAAATCCCGGTGATTGCGGTGACGATTGTAAAAACTGGTATACGATTGGGTGCACCAATTGGTTTCCACCAGCAACGTTTTGGTTGATCTGAGGGCCAGAGGTCTCGGCCGGCGATGGAAACGAAGGTTGTCCTGCGGGTGGTGTCGCATTTATAGTGTTTGGTGGAAGCGGTGGAGGTGGTAATGCAGAACCCTGCTGCGGTATTGGTCCAGCACCTTGAGGAAAGGATTGGGGTGTTTGAGGGAAATTAGGTGGTGGAGAGTTTTGTGCAAATTGAATGGCACGTGCTATCGATTCCGCAAATAGTTCAGAAACTTCTTTTAAGGCACCAACAAGATCGGTAAGATCTTTGTCGGGTTTTGTGCCAGGACCAGGTTTCGGATCTTTTTTCTTTGGTTTTTCCTTTCCTAGTGGATCCTGTTTGGATTTCTCGTCTTTTCCTGGTTCGCCTGGTTTTGCAGAAGGAGGATTGTCTTCTAAAAACTCTTCTAAGTCCTGGATGTTTTTCTTTATTTTTTCTTTGATCTCTTGGTCAGGAATTCGGTTCCCAGTCCTTTCAAAGATCTCAATAGCTTCTTCTACTTGTTCGGCTTCCACAAGAGCCTCTGCATTCAGGAGAGGCCTTCTATGAAAGGAATACTTTGAATTTTTGGAAATGATATCGTCTGCAGAAAAACTGATATCTGGTGTTTCCCGTCTCGGTCGGTCTCCAGAAGAAGACTCCGAACCTTCTTCACCAAACTCACCTAACGGAAGATCGCTGAGAGTCTTAGGTTGTTTTTGTTTCTCCCGTCTACCACCTCTACCGGACTTTGGTTCTTTTCCAGAACCTTCACCACTAACTTCTCCTTGGTCCTCTTCATCCTCATCAAAATCGGAGAGTCTTTCCGAAAGAGGTTTTGGTTTGGATTTTGGTTCCTTGGAGTCTGTTTGGAAATTCAATTCCTGGCCACGACCACCGGGAGACTGCTTTTCTTTTTTAGGTGATTTGGATCGCGGTTGTGTTTCCTCTAGCTCTTCGGTTTGTCTTTGTTTTTGCCTCCGCTTTTGACGCGGACTTAAGTCAGAACTGGGCCTAGCTCCCCCCTCGCTCCCAGCGATATCATTGAGGTCGGCACCAGCGCCAGAAAGACCGAGTAACATCATGAGGGTGGTTAACATATAAGGGTTCTACTCTTTATTTTCGAGGTTTACTATACAGTAACTTAAGGTCCAATCAAAGAATATTCGATTTCCTAGCATTTTACGGGGGTTTTTGGGCCAAAATGACCGCAAGTTCTTTTTCTGCTTGACACAAGAGAAATTCTTGCGTTCCATGGTGGCATGAAATCCGTTGCGAAAAAAAATCTCAGCTTTGCCTCCTCACCGGACAATGCAGACGGGTTGCAGTTGAAAATCACATTTGACGAAGACACAAAAACTGCCTTTGGTGATTATACCTGCCCCGAAAAATACCAGGGTTTACCGGATCAAATCCACCCAGGAATTATATCCACCATCCTAGATGAAATCATGGTTAAGATCAATGAAGCGATGAATTTTGAAACCACTACAGGTGAATTAACCATTCGTTTCCTTCAACCTGCGAAAGTGAATGAACCATTGCACTTACGTGGATGGTTTGTGAAAAAGAACAAAAAAATCATAGAAAACAGGGCTGAAATAGAAAATGAGATCGGCAAAATAGTGGCCCGCGGAAAAGGTAAATATATCGAAGCTGAAGACTGATTTATGCCGGTGTGGTGGAATTGGTAGACGCAGTGGATTCAAAATCCACCGATGGTAACATCATGCCGGTTCGATTCCGGCCATCGGTACCAACAGTAATTTAGTTCGAATCTCTCTCGCAAGCCTTTTGATAAAAATCTTCTTCGATGGTATCAATGGCTTGTAAGACAAGGTTTATCTCATCTTCTTTCATCTGATCAAAGATCTCTCTCCCCGCTTTTAGAATCGAAACTCCCAGCATAATTCCTTTTCTATCTTCCTCAGTATACAAACTACCCTTCGATTCCATCTTAACGAGTATATCTTCCATAATGAGAATAATCTTACGAATGAGTTCTGCATCCGAAAATACTTTAAAGAGGGCACCAATGTCTTTTCGGAAAACATCGGCTTTCTTTTTTTCTACTTTAGCAATGAGTGAATCCATTGCAAATTCTGATTCCAACAGACTAACTTTGTTTTCTCTTCTATCAAGTTCCAAAACAAGTTCTTCTTCAAACTGATGGGCGGTAACATAGGAATGGAGGGCCGCAAGTCCCGCTTTTAATGCCATGGGAAAATGTTTTCCAAAACGAAAAATAGACATGGTCAAGTTTCCAAGGATTCCCCAGATTTTTGTTGGATGGTTTACAAAACCGGATAACGCATCGAAGGCGGAGTCTAATTCCTTTCGTTTGGAATATTCTGGATAAAGGTATTCTAAAAAAAAATGCAGCAATTGGTCTATTTTCGAACGGGGAATAGAACTAAACTCAGGGTATAATAACAGATTTTCCGGCGAATATCTCTTCTGGAGAGACTTTTGGTACATGACGATTAACTCTTGAAAGAGAGGATGATCGAGTACTTTCGAAGATTCTTTTTTTGGTTTCATGGATTGAATTTATCTACAGTACGTCATCAAAATAAGTTTCATACCTTTCCCAATTGACTTTTTTACCTTTTGGGTTATAAGGTAGATTTACATTTTTTTTCACATCCAGACCAACAAACAAAGAGTAAATGCCCACTGCTAAGGAAATGGCTGTCTCTTTTTTATTTTGCGTAAGGTATTTCATATCACGGCTTCGGTTGACATAACCTATTTCGATAAAAGCACAAAGTGCATTGGTATAAGTCGGAAGACTATAGGTAGAGATATACGGTTTTTGGATGGGGCCAAGTTCAGGATAAGGAGAGTCTTTTTCTTTTAATTGGACGGGGAGTCCGTATTGAACAAAACGCATCAATTCTTTAGTTACATAGTGGTTATCGCCACCAAATCCTTCTTTTCCCCCTTCCCTTCTCCACTCCTCTTTTTTCCCTTTTTCCCTTTCCCAAAACTTTCCTGTTTCCGAAAAATCTTCGTGGGTTGTGGCGTAAGGGCCTGGTTTTCCAATTTGTTTTTCCCAGTTAGGATCATCGGCATAACGCCAGCTAATCATGTTTTGACGGTAACCTTCAAACTTGGAAACATCGGTTTCTTTACCATTTTTCTTAGTCCAATACCCATGTAGGTAAATCCAAGTGTCTGCCATAGCATTCTCCAACTTGGACCATCCCGATTGAAAAATCAGCCAATCCGACCAAGGGCCATTCACAAAGGCATTTTGTGATTTTTTCTTTTCCGATATTTTTTTGATTTGGGAGAATGTTTTGTAACCTGGGGTGAGGACAGCCCCCATACCTCCGGTTTGTCCCTTACTAGCCGGATTCAAATGGAGTGACAAAACCAGATGAGGTTTATGTTCATTAATTTTTGATAATCGACCCTTCCGACGAACACCCGTTTTTGGATCAGGAAAATCATACAACCTGTAAATGGCATTGGGATCATCGGATGTGGGATCATCATCGAAGGAAGATTCACGAGTGAGTTTACTTTCGAAGGTAACTCTTGTGAAATCTGTTTTTTTGGAGAATAGTTTGAGATAACCTTCGAATTCTTTCCAACCTGCATCTGTCTCCGTTTGTTTCAAAATCCGGTGTACTTCTTTAGCTAAGTCAAGGACTACCTTTCTTTCAGTGATGTTTCCGTGTTCTGTTCCTTGTTTGTACGTTTCTAAATAAGTTTGGGTGACACTATCATATTTGTCTCCATGTTGTGCCTTGGGATCTTTGGCAACTCCCCCGTGGCCTGGATCCACAACAATCCGAAAGACAGGCACCGCTCCTAAGGAAAAGGAAAAGAAACCTATACCGAGTAATAAGAAAAATCTACTAAAGGATAAAGAAAATAAAAATTGCACGATGGGTCATTCTCCGCACCCTAGGGAGCGGAGAAAAGAAAAAGTTTAGAGTTCTATTTTGTAGGTTGGCTAAAGATTTGGTTTCTGTTATCGCTTAAGTCTTTAGCGTATTTATCAGTGATTGTTTTTTTGTCAGCTTCTGCTTCTTTGAAATCGGATAGGATTTTGATTCCGTAGTCCTTGGCAATTCGGTAATGTACGATGGCATCGTAGAATCTGTCATCTCGAGACATGTCCGTGGCCAAGCCCATTTGCCCATAAGCAATGCGCAGTTTTTGTTGGCCTTCCGCAATCTCACGGTAAGGAACCACTACCTTAGATCCTTCTTGCGAAGTTTCTACCAGTTGGGATTGTTCTTGGCCTGTGATTAAATCAGCACATTCAGCAAGTAAGTTCTGTGTTTTGGTATCATAGTTTTTTGCAAACTTACCCATGAGAGCAGAAATATCTTTTTCCAAAGCGACCATGGCTTTCCCGGAAGCTACGTAGGCACGTCTATAGTAATAACGTAAAACCACCTGGTAGTCTTTTTTGATTTTCTCTAGAGCTGTTTTTGAATCGGGAACTTCATCACCAAAGTTAGCTGTAACTATCGTTAGCAGTTTGATCGAATTAATGACACGGTCTTTGTTATTTTCAGAAATATTCTTATATTGTTTGCGTTCTAAGTTGTTCCCTTGATCTAGTTTGTCGAGTTCCTCAAAGGACTCTTTCCCTTTTTCGGGAGCCCCAGACTCTTGTGCAGACAGAGACAAACAAAAGAAACAAAACGAAAGGATGATGAAACTATTTTTTAACACGAAACTTACTCTCCTTAAACCAAGGAGCAGAATAGCCGAGATTACAGGGGTTTGACTACTATTTTTTATCCTTTTGGAAAAAGAGTAATCCATCACCGACTGGATACAAAGTATAACGAGAAACTTGGGATTTCACCTCATTCCAAAGAGACATGACGGCTAAATCCGATGGTTTCTTCGGATCGGGATGGAGGACTCGTCCATGCCATAACATATTATCGAATAAAAAACTGGCTCCTGGTTTGGCATCTGTCCAAAGAATTCGAAAAATATCTGGGTAGGTAATTTTATCACAATCAACAAAAAAGAGATCAGAATCTAACCATTCCTCTCGGTTCTTCTGTAAGTAATCCATAACCGAAGCGGTGACCCGTTTAACATGAATTTGTTCCCAGATCCCCATTTTTTTAGCATACTCATCCAGAAGAGCCGCCTGCTCCTCATGCCGATCTACCGTAAGGAACTGCGAATTCTGAGAACCCACTGCCATCCAAAGTGTCGAATACCCAAGGCCTGTCCCTAATTCCAAAACTTGACTTGGCTTCAATAGAGAGAGCAAATGAGACAAAACAGCTCCTGTAGCCGCCGTCACAATGGGAATGTTCTTTTCTTTGGCGTAAATTTCCATTTCCAAAAATATGGGATTTGGTTTGTATACCAAACTAGAATCTATATAAGATTCCAATTCGGGGATATAGATACTTGGCCTTGGTTTCATGTTTTGGGAGGCAAAAAAAGAGAAAGACGATCTTTGAGAATTGGAGGAACTTTCTTTCGAACTAGATCATTTAACTCGCGATAACTATAACGTTTCGAAGGGTGGATCAAAACAATAGCTTCATTTTCAAAGGCGGAGGCATGTTCGATAATTTCATCAAAATGTGTATGACCCCATTCCCGTGCACGGCTCACATCCCTTTTGTCGCAGTAGTATGTACATTCCATAAATAGAATTTTGCTTTTACGAACATCTTCATTTTCTAATACATATTCAATTTTTGTATCTCCAGAAAATGAAACAAAGGGAACTGAAATTTCTTCTGTAGGATCTTCGCCCAAATCTTTTTTACTACGAATTTCTTCCGAACTAAGACTGGTCCACTCTTTCTTTAACTTCCGTTTCGTTTCATAAACCGTATAACCTTGCGAAGGAACTCTATGAAAACTTTCTAAAGGCTTAAAAAAATAACCCGGTTTTAAATCCACACGGTCTCCAAACTCGAGACCAACAAGTTCGCAATCATAATCAAAATCTTCAATTTCGGAATATAATTTTAGAATCTGTGACATCTTAGGTTCTAAAGATTTGGGAAGGTAAATTTTCGGAACGGGAAGCTTTCGAAGGCTCCGTTGAGAAACATAGTATGGGATTCCACAAGAATGATCCAGATGGGCGTGCGATAATAGAATTTTACCGATATGAATTTTATCAGGATTGATAAACCCAAAATCAAACATAAAGTCAAGAGAAGGACAAATGATGGATGTCCGAATTCCCCCTTCGGACAAACCTTCAAATTTGGTTCCTTTGTATTCGAAACTAGCTGTTAACATCAATCTTCCGGATTTATTACCTTTACCGATCCTTTCCAGGATTGTTCCAAAGTTTTTGGCCCCACAACCGTAACCAATAATTTGTCCGACTGGAAATAAAGTTTAGCCGCTCGTTTTAAGTCAGAGAGGGTCAATCGGTCGATTTCCTTTCGGAAGTTTTGTAAGTATCCTTCCGGCATTTTGTGATCACGTCTTCTTACTTCGCTCGCAAGAGTTCGTTTATCATCTTCAAATTGAAAGACAAACTGGTTGATGATGGCATTTTTGGCACGAACCAGTTCTTCTTCTGTTAAGGAATCAATCAGTTTAGGTTGGATGAGTTCTCGCATAAGAGAGAGAACTTCTTTTGCAGATTCGGTTTTTGTCATGGCAAAGAACTGGATGGTTCCATAATTTTCTTGGAATTCAGTAGTACTCCCCGCCGAATAAGCAAGACCACGGTTATTTCGAATCTCTCTCATATAATAGGAGTTAAACCCACCAGCACCAATGATATAATTTAGAACTTGGATGGCATAAAAATCAGGATGGTTGTGCTCGGGGAGAACTCCCATCATAGAAATAAATGTTTGGTTTACATCTTTGGCCACCAAACGAATTTCCTTTCCTTCTTTTTTTACATTTTCAGACAAGAGAGAAGGTGTGATTCGTTCAAAATCCTGTGATATCGATCCTTCTGGCAAATTAGGAAAAAAATTCTCCCAAGATTGTAAATCAAAATCGCCAGTCACAAGAAACCTTCGTTTGGGCTCACTTAATATTTCTTTTTGGAACTGAACAAGGTCCGTGAGTTTCAGGGATTCTAAAGAAGTAAGCTGCATGGAAGTGCCCGCAATGGTTCCACGAAACAAAGCCTCCTTCGCTTTTCTTGATCCAAGTGCCGTCGGGTTATCATTTCTACGTTTGATCTCCTCACCTAGCTTTCCTTTGGCGGTTGCCATCAAAGACTCATCTAAATTTGGTTCTGCAAAAAAAGACTGCAAAACAGGGAGGACTGCCTTCTCTGTGGATTTCAGGTAAGCAATACTAAAAACTGTTTTTTCGTAATCGATGGAAACAGAAAAAGACGCACCATAAAACTCGAGTGTTTCTAAAAACTTCTCTTTTGGAAAAGTGGCCGATCCAGACAACTCCCAACTATCTTCCAATAGTCTTGCAATTTCAATTGATCTTTTGCCTAAATGTTTTTTCCCGTGGTAAACATAGATATCCGCATATACAATAGGAAATTCAGCATTCTTGAGTGAAAAAATTTCCACACCTGAGGGTTTTTCCACGGATGTGATTTTTGGTACTTCAAACTCTAGTGGTTTGAACTGTAAATCTCGAACAAACTCCCCCATCTCACGTGCAGAGAGTGTCCAAAAACTAAGAGCAAATAAAATTAAAAAAATGCGTTTCATTCTGATTTTTTCCTTACGTCTTCCAATATACCCACCACTACTTTATCTTTAGAAAGATATGTGGGAATGAGAGTTTGAATATCGTTAGATGATGTCTTCATGATGTTTGAATATTGAGTAAAAAGCCCTGCCCAATCCCCATATAACAACTGATAATAACTGAGTAGGTCAGCAATACTTCCATTTTCATCCAAGGTTTTGATAAAGTCTGAAACCATCTGGTTTTTTACTTTATCCAGTTCCTCTTTTGGAATGCCCGTTTCCTTTATTTTATTAAGCTCTTCCCAAATGATTTTTTCGATCACTTCTGGTTTGGCATCCTCTTTGGGTTTGATAAAGAAGACAAAATAATTTTGGTATCGTTCTCCGGGATATCCATTGGCGGCACCTACACTCACTGCCAACTTTTCTTCCAAAACCAAACGTTTGTACAACCTAGATCCCGTTCCCGAAGTAAGGATGGTGGATAAAACATCAAAGGAAGAATTATCTTTATGAGGATACGGGGGCTTAAGCCAACCCACCATCATCTGACTTCCCGAAGGGTGATAGACTTTGAATCGTTTTTCCCCTGGAAAAGATTTTTCTTCCACTTTATAAGTAGGCCTTGGTTTACCTGGTTTTAGATCAGAGAAATACTTACGAATGATTGATTCTGTCTCTTCAAAATCAAATTGTCCTACAATGGAGATGACCATTCTATCGGGAGTGTAGTTTTTTTGAAAGAAGGCCTTTGTGTCTTCTATTTTTAAAAAGGGAAGGCCTGTGGAATAACCAATTACTGGTTTTCTATAGGGATGACTTTCAAAAGCCAAAGAGAAAAACTTCTCTCGTAAAACACCTGCTCCACTGTCATCCGTGCGCATCCGACGTTCTTCAATCACAACATCTCTTTCAGTATAATATTCTCGTAAGATAGGATTTTTTAATCTGTCAGATTCAATCTTTGCCCAAACTTCGATTCTGTTATTCGGCAGTTGGATCTGGTAGTTTGTAACATCTTGTGAAGTATAAGCATTGAACCCAACCTCACCATTTTGTTCATAAATATAAGAATCTTCGTTTTTAACGATAAAGGCATCTTGGAGTTGGATGAGATTTTTTAAACGTCGATTTAAGGTTTCGGCTTCTTCTAAGAATTTCGGAGGAATGGTTTCGCCGCGTGTGGTGAGGTCTCTAATTTTTAGTTTGAGATCATCTAGTTCGGTCCCCCAAACTTCGATTTGTTTTTGGTATTTTTCTTCTTTTTCGAAGTCAGTTGTCCCTACATTTTTTGTGCCCTTAAAAAGCATATGTTCCAAAAGGTGAGCTGTCCCTGCTTCTTCTGGAGTTTCATCCACGGCTCCCACAAGGAATTTGATGTACAAAGCCACTGTGGGGGAAGTTCCCCGTTTCATCAGCACAACGGTGAGGCCATTGTCCAAACGAATGGTCTTAATCTTTTCTCGAAATTGAGATTCGGAGGTTCCAAAAAATTGGTCCTGGGAGAAAAGAGGTAAAAATTGTAGGCAGAAACAAAGGAAAAAGATTCGTAATTTCGACATCATCTACTAGTCTTGAAGGTGGAAATGCTTCGTAAACTTCTAATTTTAAGCCTATTTTGTTCCTGCCGTCTCTTTACAATTGCCGATCCCAGTTATGTGGAACGTGCCCTCCAGAATGAAACCGATGAAGGATTCATTTCCAGAGAATTTTTCCAAATCAAAGTAGAAATCCCTGTCACTTACAAAGAAATTTCAGGAGTGGCGCGGCGAGAGGACTGCAAACGGAGGGCCTTCGTAGAAAGAGAACATTTAAGTTTGCCATTTCTTTTAAAAATTCAAAGACAAAAGCATAAGTTTGGAGAAGGATTCAACGAATATTCTCAGTCCCTCGAAGGAAAAGACAGATCCGCGAGACTGATTGCCAACGCTCCGCAAAGTCCAACAACATTGGCCACAGGAACTCAAGCAAATCCGGCACAAAACTCTACAACCCAACAAGCGCAAACCACTACAAATTCAGCGCAATTACAAGGACCTGGGCAGAACCTAGGCAATGTTATGGGGAATCCCCAAGGTAAGCCGGAGAATACAAGCGAAAACTTACACAACTTCGCTTGGTTCTTTGATGGTCTAACGCTTTACAAAGAAGATTACAGTGACAGGACAAAATGTGCTTTCCTATTCCGCAACATCCAACCTAAATTAATGGAACGTGTGGAGAAAACTCCCATTTCTGAACCTAGGAAATTGTAAATGAACAAAACTTTAACAAGGATTATCCTTTCTTTCGCCATTGTTACTCTCGTTTGGAATTGTAAATCCAAAGAAACCAAAGAAGTTACCCCTCAAGCCAAAGATACAGAAAACGAAGTCATTCTTGAATTTACAAAAGCAAAGGAAGGATTTATTTCTGAGTCTTTATTCCAGGTGGCTGTGTCGAGTGTTCTCGAAGCAGAATCAGCAAGGGCAGAAGAAGCAAAAACAATAGCGGAACAAAAGTCTCTCAACTTATTAAAAACATATACCATCCCCAATCTTTCTGATAAGGGAAGAAAAGAACTTCGTGAAATATCTAAAGAAGGAAAGATAGTTGATAAAAACGTTTCTATTGGTGGAAGGTATTTTTTCTTATACCAAATTCAAAAACCCAATTTGAAACGCCTTGTGACTAAAGACCTCGAATGATTTAGAACTTAAATCGAAAACGATTTGTTTACTTTAGCGGGTATACAAATGTTTTTCACGAAGTTACAATAAAACAACTTTGCGTCTAATTGCAACTGGCCTTTGCCTTCCACTTGGAAGGTAAAGGGTTTTAAGTATTCAAAGTATTCTGGTTTTTTAGGGTGTATGGGCCCTTTCAATTTCAAATCAGCATTCAAAACTTTGAGCCCATCTGCACCCGATAATAAAATCCTATGTGGTGCTTCCATTTGAAACCCAAAGTCTTTCGGTAAAAAGAATTCCAATTCATACTTTCCTGGTGATTTTTGTTTGATAGATATCTCAATCGGGTGTGAATCCAAAGGATCAGCAGACGTTTGAGTCTCAATGTTGTTACAACCTAGAAATCCCAAAAAAAACGAAAGAGAAAGTATAAAAAGAAATCGAATTTGCTTCATAAAGATTAGACCTATAAAACTTTTCGTAAAACTACACAACGATTAGAATTTGTGCCTTTTTCATTATTGGAAACCTGCCAACAATTCGAAAGTTTTGTGAAACTTTGTGTATGAACATAGGTTTTGTTCCAAACAAGCCCAGTTCCTTCCGCCATTCGCACTACATCCTCATCCAAATACAGAATGGAATTTCCCTTTTTAACTTCCCCTACTTCCATTACCATGTAGGCACCCTTTTTTAGAACTCTTGCTGATTCTTTTAAGGTAGAACGAATGAATTCATTCCAATCGTTCAAATTACTAAAGATACTAAGTTTTCTGTCTTTTGACTTTTGAATGTCCAAAAACCAATGTCGCAACCAATTATCACCTTCATAGTCCACCTTATCAAGAAAAGGTGGGGAAGTTACAATCAAATCGACAGATTCTGAATTTAGATTAGGAACCGAGTTTGCTGAATTTAAGGAATACAAATTGTTTTTCGAAAATTCATGATAAAAAGGAGGGATTGGCAGCGCCAAATCTCTTTTCATCTTTTGGTAGATTCTAGGTTTTATCGGGCGATACTCTGGAGTTTGTCCCCGTTTGATATTATTCTTTGTTTGTGATTCTGGAGGAATCGACACTTGCGGAAAAGTATAAACAGAAAAAAAACCAGTGCTATGGCCATGTAACCTAGACAAGGCTATCAGTGAAATAAATTTCATTTCCACTGAAGGATCCTCTGCCATACATTTCTTTAGGTTTTTAATTTCCCTTAAAGTTCGTGGGTGAAAAAATGGAAGCAGGTTCACGTCAAAGGGATCATCCTCCACTTCCGCATCTAAATCTAATGAATTTAACTTCTTTTCTAAATCTTCGAGCCTTGGCACGTATTGCCTTGCACTCGCAAGAAAAATAGACAAAGGATGGATGTCATTATGAACTGCCACATGACCTTCAATATTGGCTTGAATGGCAGTAGTCCCTCTTCCACCAAACGGATCATATACGACCCTGTTTTTCTTTTTTAAGAATTCCTTCATAAAGAAAGAAGGAAGTTCCGGTTTAAATGATGCTCTATAACTTACGGTATGATGAATCGGATGTCCTTGGCGTTGTTTTGCAGTCCAAAACTCACCAAATACAATCTTATCGGAATCCTTTAATAGTCTGCCTGCTCCTGCCATCCTTTGCAAAAGCCTCCTCTCTCTTTATAGAAAGATCGGAGGAAAGGCGTTCTTTAAGTTGGATTTTTATTAAAACCTATGGGACATAGTCTTTATAATTTGGGAAGAAGGATTCTATCTCTCTCAGTGGATTAGATTTGATCAAAACTTCTTCACCAGCTCGATCATCCAGATAACTGATGCTATGTGCATGTAAAAGTTGGCGTTCAAAACCAAGTTCCGCAAGTAAAGAATCGGTAAGGCCCGATTGCACAAAATCTAAAAACATTGTTTCTCTAGGGCCATACAATTTATCCCCCAGAATCGGAAAGCCCAAATATAAAAGACTGGCGCGAATTTGGTGGATTCTTCCGGTAATGGGTCGCACAAGCACCAAACTAACATTCTGTGACTCATTGAATTTTAATGGAATGAAGTATGTTGAAACAGACTTTGTTTCCAAAAACTCATTTGGCGAAAATTTCATTTTTTTGCGAATGGCTGAATCCAAATCCCGACCAATAAAACCCTCTAGAATTACTTCCTTTTCGAAGAATCCTCGAACCACGGCCAGATATTCTTTCTTCACAACTCTTGATTCAAATTTCTTTTGGAGCCAGGTGCGACCCTCTTCTGTTTTGGCAAAGATCACAATTCCCGAAGTTTCCCGGTCGAGCCTATGGACTGGAATCGCTATGGGATAAGTCTTCTCCAAAAGATTGAGTAGTGTTTTTGTGCGATACCTACCAGCAGGATGCATAGGCAAGTTTCCCGGTTTGTCCACAAAGAGAAAGTCCTCTGTTTCTTTGAGGATGGTATAGTTTGTATCGACTTCGGGTTCTTCGATCCGACCCGGGATGGGTTCATAGGTTAAGGTATCTCCCTCTTGAAGAACCAAGTCAGAATTGGCTACGGTGTTTTGAACTTTGACACGGCCTGCTTCAAGTAAGAAGGTCCATTCTTCGGAATTATGGTAAGGAAATTTAGTGGAAAGGAATTCAATGACTGTCTTACCCGTGTAAGGATAACGAATCAATGACTTGTAAGCAGTCATTCCTTAGGATTCGGTGATCGGTTGGTCGGAAGAAAAATCATCATCCATCGCTCCACCAAAAGGATCCCCAGGTTCCTCCGCTGCCCCCACGACGGTAGGCTCATCACCTGCTTCTGATTCCGATGATTCGGTCAACTCTTCGGAGGAGGTCGCTTCACTAGGTGTAGTGACCTCCTCTTCCGGTTTACCTGCACCCAGAAAAATTCCGAGAACTTCTAAATCTTTTTCTGTTAGGTTGTAGAATTGGCAACCTACGCGAAAGTTCGTTTCTTGGTTACGGATGTTTTTTATAATTCCTCGAATCGTAACTCGTTTGCCCTCTTCCAGGTTTAAATCAAACAAAATTGTTCCATTCAGTGTCACAGACCTAGAAAAGGATCGAGAGGGTGCATGAATAAAGCTAATACCACCCATACTTAAGTCCATCACCTGACAGACATCACGCGATTCCTGGAAGACACCTGTACTAATAATATCGCGGCTCACCGCATTCGAGAAGGTTTGGATTTGTTTATAAATCTCAAAGTCTAGAGGTTTCTCCGCTAATACCTGCACATAACCAAGGTGTACATAACCCTTATACTTAATCGGTACACAGATTTCAGAGGTATATGTATCCGGTATTTTAGAGCTATCGAAAATTCTTAAATACTCATCAAAAGGAAAAAAATCTGCAGAGGCGGTTGATTTTTCCTTTCGGTCAATAATGAAAATATCTTTATCATAATGGTGCATCAGTCGCAGGCGGTTGTCCATACGACCGGCGAAAAAGATAGAAGATAATGGAAAAGCTTTGGTGAGTTTGGCCCTGTAGGCAAGAAGGATGGCATCCACTTTTTTATCATCAAACCCGATGGCTTTGGAAACATCATTTACGTTAATGATATTGGAAACAACCATACCGGTTTGGATTTGACTTGCTTCGACCCGGGCACCTTGTCTTGTGGCAGCCGTAATTTTTATTTTAACAGGTGTTAATATCTCAACTCCGTTCCCATCTCCCCCCGCCAGTATAAAATGAGCTAAAAACTTACTTCCATTATGAACCACAGTTAGGATTCGATCTCTACTTGGAAATTTTAGATTTGTATTTATAATAAGAGCCTTATTTTTTAAAGCAATGATCTTAACAGGGTATTCTTTGTCCGAATTAAAAATAAATGCAGGGAGTTTGCCGAACAGTGCGGTAATTACCTTTAAAATTCCTTCGGGGTCTTTGATTTCCTTATCCATACTCAACCGTGAAGTTTATGAAGCAACATAGTTCGCTTGATGTCCACCAAAGTTTTGGCTCCGGTAACACTCATTGATTGTTTTAGTTCTTCAGAATATTTTTGTAATAGAAAACGAATTCCAGCATCTTCTCCACCAACTAGGGAAATGGCTACAGGACGTCCCAGAAGAACCGCATCAGCACCAAGAGCTAACATTTTAAAAACATCCATCCCTGAACGAATGCCACCATCGACAAGGATTGGGATTTTTCCTTTTACAACCTCGGCAATTTTGGGAAGGACACGGGCTGTTCCTGGCATTCCATCCAAAACTCTTCCCCCATGGTTAGAAACGACAATGGCGGAAAAACCACCCTCTACAGCTAACTTTGCATCTTCTGGATTCATAATTCCTTTCAGAATAAAGGGCAACTTTGTTTTTTCTTTCAAACGAACCAAACGATCTAGAGGTCTTGTGATACTAGATAAATTCTTTTGAACCATGGTTTTGAAATTCACAGCATCAATATCCATCCCAAGAGCGAACACTCCGTCCGCTTCGGCTTCAGAAAACCGATCAACTAACATTGATTCATCTTCTCGTGGTTTACAAATTAAAATTCCTTTTCCAGACGATTTCTTCAATGCCTCTAACATAATTTTGTATTTTTCGGGAGAGGCGCCATCTCCAAGCCAAGCAAGACTTCCGTTTTGAACAAAGGATCTTACGACTAAATTCGCATAATCCGCATCCGTCATTACAAAGTTCATATTGGTTCCCACCCCAGTCATTGGTGCTGCCATGATCGGGGTTTTTAGATCGAAACCTAGAAAATTAGTTTGGATCTCAGGTAATACATGATCGCGAATATAACCTGGCAAAATCGAATATTCAGAAAGGGCCTCGCTATTGTCTTGAAAGGTCTCCATTCGACCCACTCCGCCCATTCCAGGGATCCCGGATGCACAATTACTTCCATCACATTGTTTACAAACCCAACAAATATCTTTACCAAATCGAATTCTAGCTTGGTCATTAATTTCTTTTTCTGTAATGGAAAATTGTTCATCTACCTCAAAACGAATGGTATCTTTTACCTTTTCAAAAACAAGTTCCGCATCTTTTAAATTGTCTGCGACAATGATGACATGACCCGATTTATCGATGTTATTCGTTGGTTCTTTAATGATATCACCAGGTTTGGATTGAATAAAAACTTCAGAAACTCCATCTATTTTCTTTGTCTCTTCTACCCCGCCAATCGAAATCAGTTTTCCAGGTTTCGAAAGTAACGAACGTTCGATGGACACTCGAGAAAGTACAGGATCTAAATTATCGGGAGTTTCTCCGAGAGAAATCAAAAGGGCCGCCCGGTTTAAATTGACACCCGTAGATAAAGGATAAGTGAAGGCTGACATAAACCCACCAGAGAGCCTCGCGGCAATTTCACCAATTTTTACACCATCTTTTGTGACTTTGATATCGCCCTTACCTGCACCTAAATGGATTCCGAGAGCTCGCATTCCCCCGGCCATCACTCGTTCCACTTCCTCCAAAACTTCTTTGGACATCGCAGAAGGCATGTTATGTCCTACTTCAATAAAATAGGGCTCTCTTTCGATAATTCGGTCAGCAATTCCCGTCATTCGGATCTGACCTTGGAAAGCCAAAGCATCTACGGAAAGTTCAGGGCCTTCCATATACTCTTCCAAAATCAATTCGCCAGTAGGACAAAATCTTTTGGCATGACGAAAGGCTGTGGGAAGGTCATCTTTGTTTGTAACTTTGATAACACCGCGAGCTCCCATATTATCCGCAGGTTTCATCACCAGCGGAAAGGTCAAAGAATCAAGTGCATCTTTCGCATCTTGTAAAGACCAAACTGCGGCAAACCGAGGAATGGGCATTCCAAATTCCTTTAGTCTTTGGCGCATCTTCACTTTGTTAGATGCCGCTTCCGCATCCACAAAACGAATTCCAGGAAGTTGTAAGGCAGAAGCCACTGCAGCCACTGTCATACTCGCATCAGTGCCGGCAGTGATGACACCATGGATGGGAGAATTTTGTGCAAACTTTTTTGACTCCCGAACCATTCCTTCTACATCCTTTGTGGACATCAGGATGGCTTCGTCAGCAATCTGGAATCCGATGGAAGTGGGATTCATATCAGCGACGACAGTGTGCAGTCGCATGGTTTTTGCGGTTTGGATGATGGGAACTTGTAACAACCCCCCACCAATGATGAGGATTGTTTTACCTTCTACCGATTTCAAATGGTAACACTCTCCGCCTCTAACAAAACCCCACTGTTTTTTACCTTTCTTGTGATGGAACCTTTCTGAATGATTCCACCAGCAAATAGATAATCCCCATTCGTTGGATAGAACGTTGCCGATTGTCCCGGAGTGACACTTTTTACATCTTCTAAAAATTCCACTTTCCAGGTATTTCCGAGAGATGTCACCAAACAATGAACAGGTGCACTTCTATATCGGATTTGCACTTTCATTTCTTTTGATTCGCCCAATTCCATTGGAGTCAGTGCTTGGTAGGTGATTTCCTCTAAAACAAAAGATTCAGATACTGTTTCTTCTTCTTCCCCAAGGACAACAGTTCCATCATCTTCAATGGATAGAACATAAAGGGGATTTTTCCAAGCAATTCCAAGGCCTTTCCTTTGGCCAATGGTAAATCCTTCTTTGCCTTGGTGTTTGCCAATGATTTGGCCGGAAGCCAATTTAAAAAATCCAGGAGTGAACTCCATCCCCTTTTTTTTAAGGAAAGATCTGTAATCATTTTCAGGAATAAAACAAATTTCTTGAGACTCTGGTTTTTCGGCCACAGGTAGGCCCATCCGTTTTGCAATTTCACGCACCTGTGCTTTATCCATCTCACCCAAAGGGAAAACTGTATTTTTAATATTTTCTTGGGACAAACCGTAAAGATAGTACGTTTGGTTTTTTTTCATATCCACAGCATTACGAATGGCATAACGCCCATCCACTTCGATGACACGAGCATAGTGACCCGTTGCAATCTTTTCTATACCTAAAGTTTTTGCTTGTTCGAAAAGAGCACCAAACTTGACAAAGGTGTTACATTCCACACAAGGGTTTGGTGTCCTTCCATCTTTATAATCATTAATAAACCGATCGATCACTCGCTCTCCAAATA
Source organism: Leptospira sp. WS4.C2 (assembly GCF_040833985.1). Taxonomy (NCBI): domain Bacteria; kingdom Pseudomonadati; phylum Spirochaetota; class Leptospiria; order Leptospirales; family Leptospiraceae; genus Leptospira; species Leptospira mgodei. Next base: position 1,391,064 of record NZ_CP162139.1, on the reverse strand, counting down.
CCTTTTCCATTTTAATTACGTAAAATGGAATATTCAAAGAAAGACCTACGTCTCTTGCATCACGAATGTCTTCCGGAGAACAACAAGATTTTTTAGTGGTATCGCAGGCAGGAGCTTCATATTCCCAAGTACGTAGGTTTACACCAATCACATCATAGCCGGCTTCCATCAGAAGTCCTGCGGCCACTGCGCTATCTACCCCACCACTCATCGCCACTATGATTTTTTCTTTTTCTTTCACCTTAGTTTTTGGTGCGAACAATTCCCACACGGCCACGGGCGAAGTCCCAGAACAAAGGACGTGTCCGAAGTATGTCAAGACCGATCACCCAAACCTCTTCCCTATCCTTGTCCCCCGGCAAAAGGAAATTCTCAAGTGAAATTCCGGTGAGGAACTGGACTTGTCTATATTCTTCACGGATTCCCGATTTGGTCACTAGATAGAAGGGAGATGCAGTTTCCCTATGGAATGCTGTTTTGATTCTATTTCCGGCAAGAAACACCTTCTTTTCTCCCAGAAACCGGTCATTTGGGCCCTCTGGCAAAAGATTTAAGGAAGATCCAGTGTCGATCTCTCCAAAGGAAGTATGACCCTCGGGATATTCAAATTGCAGGAAGAAATATTTCCCTTTCTTTTTCGTATTCAGAAATTTCAAATCAGTAGATAGATAAGCATCAGGATGTTCACAGAATGGGGAATCCTCAGGAAACTGTTTCAACTCTTCTCCAAACCAGAAAATACAACTCTCGGAAAAAAAATCGATTCCGAGAAGTCCAGGAATGGATTCGGGTAGAATTCCTTTTATGTTTTTTAGTATAAAACTCTGACCCCCCAAAGTAAAAGTCGAACTTTCTTCTGGACCTTTCGATTCGTAAAAACTCAATTCAGACCCAGTATCCCACATAAAAGAGAAAGTCCCTTGATTGGATGTAACTCCCGAAATGAGAAGATGGGTTCCCAAATCAATCACTCGGATGCTGGTATGAGGTGGTAAAGTTTTCGTTGTGGGGAACTGATACGAAACGGGCGTTTGGTGAGGGCGGACAGGGCCTGGAATACAAGCCCCAAAATAGAATAAAAAAAGAACTACACTAACTTTTTGATACAGCGGGTATTCGGGCATCTTGTATAATCTACGATACAATCTCGATATTCAATTCCCGTGTTGACATCCTTGGTCTTGTATTCAATGAAACAAGAGTATGGTTGGAAATCATACGAAGAAAGACCCAAGGCCCGATTGCGAATGGATTCATATACATCGGAAGGAACCGATGGTGAGAGGTCGTTGAGTAGGTATGCCGGCTCTGCCATACTCTACCCATCGGCAAATTTCCTAATCTTTATAACAAATTGTGCGGTTTCTACCAGAATGTTTTGCCTGGTACAAAGCCTTGTCGGCCCTTTCAATTAGATCTTTATTGTTTCTATCAGTGGTGCGGAAGCTGGATACCCCCACAGACAAAGTGACCTTGAGATCAGTGCCATCATTGGGATTTTTGACAACCATGGATTCGACAGCCTTTCGGATCTCTTCCCCCTTCACCATTGCCTCTTCTTCCGTAGCTCCCGGCATCACAAGGCAAAACTCTTCCCCACCGTATCTTGCAGGAATGTGATGGCGTTGGGCCGCATTGATCACTTGTTTTGCAACCTCAATCAGTACCACATCCCCCGCCTGGTGACCATAAGTATCATTAAAACTTTTGAAATGATCTACATCAGTAAAAAGTAAACATAACTTAGTTCCTTTTTTACGACAACGATCCATTTCTTCTTTGAGTTTGGTTTGGAAGTAGTGATGGATCTTAAGTCCCGTCATCATATCCACTGTGGCCAACTCATACAAACGAGCGTTATCCACAGCAATCCCTGCAAGGTTCGCAAGTGTGGTCATAAATTCTTTTTCATCTTCCAAAAATTCTTCGGAAGTCATTTTATCACCAAGGACAAGAAGACCATTCACTTTACCTTTGGCATTCAGTGGGACAAGGATCTCTGCCCCCATCTTACGAAGATAGGTAATATCAGAGATCGACTTCAACGAATCCATCTGCAGGATTTGATCCATGGTAATGGCTTTGGGTTTTTCTTCAAAATAATGAATGAGAGGACTATCGATTTTGATTTCGTAGTTCTGTTCTTCCGAACTTAACTCAAATCCTTTGATGGATTGAGGTTCTAGTTTGAATAAACCTAAGTCAATTTCCGGTTCTAAGTACATAGCTGCATGGAGAGTCTGCAACTGTGCCAAACAAATATTAAGAATGGCATCAATTAAATACTTATAGTCTAGCGTGGAATTCAGGGCACGAGAGATTTCCAGTAGTTGTTTTTGGTCGTAAATTTTTTTTTCGTAATGCTCAAAAACGATATCAGTGTTTTCTTTAAAAGACAAAACGCACCGCCAGAATTCTGTATAAGATAGGAATCATTCGTCTTTTTTGACTACTGTAAAGTAAGATTTTGGCGGAAATCGATAAATTTATTATCGAGGGAAAATAGAGAAGTTTTCATAATGTTTACGTTGACAATTTACCAATCTTTAAAATAATGGTTTTATACCGCGCGGTGGAGCAGCTGGTAGCTCGTTGGGCTCATAACCCAAAGGCCACAGGTTCGAATCCTGTCCGCGCAACCGTTATTATCCTTTCCCCAATTCCTTACTTCTCTCCGTCGCACGTTTGATTGCATCTCTTACGGCGGTTGAGAATCCACCCCTTTCCAAAGCATCTAAGCCATGAATGGTAGTTCCTCCAGGAGAAGTGACCCAATTTCTCACTTCCATAGGGTGAAGGTTGTTATCTTCCTTTCTTAGCGTTTTAAAATACACTAAAGTTCCTTCGATGGTCTCCATTGCCAAGGACAAAGACTCCTCATAACTCAAACCCTCTTGCAGTCCCCCTTCCGCCATTGCCTGTAAAAAAGTTAAAACATAAGCCGGCCCGGATCCGGAAAGTCCAGTCACTGCATCCATTAACGATTCTTTTGCCACTCGAATGGTGGTGCCCATTCCATAAAACAATCGTTCTACGCTCGGTGCTGCCCCATCTTCACAAAAGTACGCGAGTGCCCCTCGTTCAGAAACCAGTGGTAGATTTGGCATCACTCGCACGGAGTGGGATCCTTTGGGTGCCGCGTCAGTAATTTGTAAAAAAGAAATTCCGGCTGCAATCGAAACAAAGGTCGAAGGTTTAGAAAATTCTTTTAGAACCGGAACCACAAGATTTGGTTTTACGGCAATCACCACAACTTCTGCTTCTTTGCTGAGAACCTCGATTGTATTCACAAGTGTGACCCCACCAACAGGAGACTCCTTTAGGTTCGGATCAAATCCAACCACCTTGGTTCCTTTTTTTACAAGTGCCGCTGCAATCGCCGCACCCATTTTTCCCAGTCCCACAATTCCTACAGTTTCAAACGGATTCCTTTGCATAATTCCTTTCTCCAAAAATCTTTGATCCGATCCGCAAATAGTCTGATCCTAACTCGGCCGCAAGTTCATAATCACCACTCATTCCCATGGAAAGTTTTTTATCTGGAAAGTAAGTGTCTCGTAATTCTGCAAGTAGTGAAAACACTTCTCTTGTTTGGGCCAAATCACCTGTAGACGGACCCATTCCCATAAACCCTTCCCAAATACAAAACTCGTTTTGGTAACTTTGCAAAGTTTCTTTCATGGAACGTAGGGTTTCAAATCCCATCCCATGTTTTGTGTTTTCTTCGGTTAGGTTAGTTTGAATCAAATAACGAATGATTGTTTTTTCTTTTTCAGCACGTTTGAGGAGTTCCTTTAAGGTAGAGATACTACCCACACCATGAGTATGAGAAAAAACACCGAATAACTTCCGCAAGGTTCCTGATTGAACAGGACCAATATGGTGTACATGGACGGAAGCTGCTGACTCAGGAAACTCTTCCCTTAGTTTTGTGAATTTAGAAATGGCTTCGGGGATATAATTCTCACCAAACTCACGAATGCCTTGTAAATAGGCCTCTCTCACCACTTCATAGGGTTTGGTTTTGGAAACGGCAATGACTTGGGGAGATCTCTTGGGATATAAATCCTTTAGAGAGTTTTGAATGGAGAAATACAAAGAACCGTAATCGGACACGATTACTTGGCTAACGCTTTTTCTAAAGACTCAATGCGACGTTCGATCTCGATAAATCGTTTTTCATTTCGATCGTTTTGCGTTGAAAGTTTTTGTTCCACGGTGCGCATCCGAACTTCCATGGTGGAAGAAACTGTTTCCTCAGCATTGTACTTTTGCGACTTTTGGGAATAGGATGATTTTTTCGATTTGGTTCCTTGTCTCTTCTCTGCTACGGAACTGTATTTTTTAGTACGGCTTTGTTGTGATACTGACTTTGAAGGTTTAGAAACTTTAGAGTCTACTTTTTTAGAAAGTTTTACAGAATCTTGTGTATCGACTTTTGGTTGTTTGGTGGAAGGAGTCATGTCGATACGTTCAGAGATCTGTTCTTCTTTCGGAGAAGTTTTCTTTGTTTTTTTAGTTTCTTCTTTGGGAGAAAAAGTTTCTTCCACTTGGTCTAACTTCTCTTGCAAACGAGAGGATGGATCTGTTTTGTCTTTTGATTTGGTAGATGCTGCTACGGAAACAGAACGAGGACGTTCTGTTTCGGGTTCCATTTCATCTAAACTAGGCAATTCGGGAAGTTTAGAACGATCCTCAACCGATTCTTTGCCATCATTTTTAGCAAAATTTTCTTTGGGTGCAGGGATCTGAGGTGATTCTCTTTCTATTTCCCTGTCCACCATCTCCACATCTCTGTTTTTTCCGATGGTTTGCAGCTTTTGGTAAATTTCGTTTCTATAGATAAATGCAAAAATGAACGATGAAAGAAGTAGGACCACTAGAATGGCAGTTGTGAGTATTTTCAAATTGTCGCGGCGGCCCATGACGTGCGGATTCCTTTCCTTTGATAAGAATAGAGTACACGTTTTTGGTCTTTCGAAAAGTGAGAAATCATGAAAACTACAAAAAAAATCACTTTCTCATTGGGTTTCCTCCTCATGATTTCCGGTCTTTTGTCTCTTCCGAGGCCCCATGACCCGGATGAAGCCGGCCGAGTCCAAATTTTAAAATCAGCTCTCACGATAGATTCGAGTTACCTTCTCTTCCTTGTGGAAGACTTCGAAGGAGAAAGGCCTTGGGATTTTTACCGAGTGGATTCCTTTTTGGCTGTCACTCAGTTTGCAGCCTCCGTTCCGAAAACGGAAGCATTTTTACAAGAGGCAACCATCCTAAAAGAATCGGGTTATCCAAACCTCCAAAACCAAACCAGTTTCCTTTTACAAAGTTATGTAGAAAATCCAAGACTTGACCATTGGGAAGTGAAACCCAAAGAACCCATCCTTCTTCCGCTGGGAATGCCCATCCAAGGAATCCTTTGGGTGTATTCAGAAGGCCACCACATCAATTTGAGTATGGGCCTTTCTCAAAAAAAATCCAAGGATTTGTATTTTGATTTGGGCACTTTGAATTTTGTGGGATGGAGACGATTGGAATTTAATATCAACTTACCCAAAGAAAACACAAGACTCATCCAATCCATGTCGTTTCCTATTTCATTTGCATCCTTTCGATTAAAAAGCCTAACTTCACAAAAGAAAGGAGAGTTTCATTTATACTTTGACAATTTGAGTTTTGTCATAGATAAAAGAACTTTCATCTACCCTGGTTCGGAAGTAAACGACACATGGGGTAACAAACGCTAAATGGTATATTTTTTTTACAACATCCTTACCTTCACAGTTTTCCTTGTTTTAAAAATTCTTTCCTTGTTCGTAAAACCAGTTCGTAAAGAATTAAAAAAAAGAGAACATTCTCTTAAGCAAATTTTTTCGAAAACGCCTGCGGATAAATTTGTAGTTTGGCTTCATGCCGCAAGTGTCGGAGAACTGGACCAAGCACGCGCGCTTACGGAAACCATTCGTAAAAAACATAAAAATGTTTTTATCATCCAATCTGTTTTTTCCTCTTCGGTGAAAGAAACATCCTTTTTGGATCCACTGGCAGATTTGTATTTTTATCTTCCTCTCGATCTTCCCTATGCCTATGACAGAGTCTTTTCCCATTTTAAGCCACAAGTTCTCATGGTGATGGCTTGGGATACTTGGCCCAATCTTCTCAAAACAGCCTCCCGCAATGGAACCAAGTCTTATCTTTGTTGTGCGAGTTTGTCCTCACAGTCTTCCAGAAAAAATCCACTTGTCCGATCTTTAACCAAGGCATCCTTTCGCTACCTATCGGGTATTTATCCGAGCCACGAACTGATGGCAAAAGAATTTGAAGGCCTTGTTTCTGAAGACACAGACTTCTGTGTATTAGGGGACACTCGGTTTGAATCTGTTCTTGGAAAATTAGAAAGAAAATCTCCAAATCCAGTGTTTACTCAGTTTGTTTCTGACCAAAAAGAATTCTTAAACAAAAATAAACCCATCATCCTTGGTTCCACTTATGGGGTTTGTGAAGAACGATTTACGGCTTATTTACGCACTCATTCTGATGATGCCCACTATTGGATTTTCCCTCATAAATGGGATGCGAATCGTATGGGGGACTGGATCCCCACTTTAAAACAATATGGAACCGTCGGAGTGTTTTCCAATCGAAACAAAGAGGAAGTTTTGCCCAAATTCTTACTTTTTGATTTGATGGGAATCCTTGCCTTTGCCTACCAATATGGAAGTTTTGCCTATGTGGGAGGGGCATTTACACACCGTGTCCACAATACGATTGAACCGGCTGCCCTGGGCCTTCCTGTAATCACCGGACCTAAAATTTCCAATGCACCAGAAGCCATCGTTATGCAAGAATTAGGTGGACTGTTTAAAACAGAAACAGAGGTAGATTTTATCCAAAAATTTGAGCTTTTAGTGAAAGACAAAATGCTTAGAGAAAAGATGGGAAAAGGAAATCGAAACTTTGTTGTAGAAAACAGAGGTGCATCGGATAAGATTTATAACCGAGTTTTCTCTAATGCCCAAAATTAAAATTGCCGCTGTTACACTCAATACAACTCCCCTAGATTTTTTGGGGAACTATGAATCAATATCTAAGGCAATTGGCAGCCCTGATGTAAAAAATGCTGACTGTATCCTCTTTCCTGAACTTTGTATTTCTGGGTATGGATGTGAAGACGCCTTTTACAAACCATATGTTTGGACAAGATCCGAAGAAATCATAGATGAACTAAAAACTCTAGCGCCCAATCAGATTGTGATCGTCGGACTCCCTATTTTTGTGGATTCGTTTTTATATAATTGTATGGCAGTGCTTTACGGTGGCAAGGTACTTGCCCTTGTCCCTAAATTGAATTTAGCAAACACAGGCGTACACTATGAACGCCGATGGTTCCATTCTGAGTCAGAATTCCTAAACAAAACCATAACATTTGGTGGCAAACAAGTTCCCTTTGGACATTTTATTTTCCAAACTCAAAATTGGAATTTTGGATTGGAGATTTGTGAAGACAGTTGGTCAGTTCAAAAACCGGCAACCACCTATAGCCTCCAAGGAATTGATGTTTTGTTTTCTCCAGGGGCATCTCATTTTGCGATGGGAAAACAAAACATCCGTAGGCAAATTTTTACGGAATCCAGTAGGAACCAGTGCAACTTACAAGTGTATACCAATCTGACTGGAAATGAATCAGGAAGGATTATCTTTGAAGGAGGAGCCATTTTTGCCTCCCTTGGCAACATAGTTAAAGAAGGTCCAAGACTTGCCTTCTCACCTTTCCAAGTGACCACCCACTCTTTTGATCCCATGGAGATTCGTGCGGCCAAAGCTCGCTCCTTTCGAGATCCCAAACCAAAGATTCCAATGGATGAGATTTCGAAAATCCAGATCGATCGGATGGCGAATGCATTAGAAAAAGAATTACATGGTTTTTCCGTCCTAGACAAACGAACAGAAATGGAGAAAGAAGAGAGTTCCGATTCCCTCCACCTTTCAGTGTATGAAGAATTTACAAGGGCAGTATGTCTCGGACTCTTTGATTATTTACGAAAATCCAAAACGAAAGGATTCACCCTTTCCCTTTCGGGTGGGGCAGACAGTGCCACTTGCGCCCTCCTTGTCACTGCCATGAAAGAAATCGCCAAAAGGGAAAATGGTGATTCCATTTTTTCCTCACTGGGAATTGAGGAAAAAAACCTACTCGTTACTATTTACCAAAAAACAGAAAACAATTCCTCGTTAACAGAAGAGATCGCAAAGGTCCTTGCTGAGGAATTGGGTTGTCAATTTTATTCCATCGCCATTGACCGTGCTGTGGAAACCTCAGTGGAACTAATTGAATCGGTTCTTGGAAAAACACTGAACTGGAAAGAACACGATTTACCCTTACAAAATATCCAAGCAAGAGTTCGTTCTCCCCTCGTTTGGTTACTAGCCAATATTAACGGACATTTACTGTTGTCTACGGGGAATCGAAGTGAAGCCGCTGTGGGTTATACAACCATGGATGGGGATTCTTCGGGCTCAATTGCTCCGCTAGCAGGCGTTAGTAAGGAATTTTTACTGGACTGGTTGGATGATATTCAAAATGGAAACAACCGTTTCATTACACCAAAAGATTCCATTCGGACTTTACGAAATACCAAACCCACAGCGGAATTAAAACCTTTGTCCGAACACCAAGAAGATGAAAAAGACCTCATGCCTTATCCCATCTTACAATCGATCGAAAGGAAACTTGTGTTTTTAGCGAAATCTGAGGAAGATTGTTTGGAAAGTTTAAAACAAGAATTTCCTTGGGAAACCGGCGAAAGTCTTTTCGGATACCTAAAGAAATTTAAGAAATTATTTATGACCGCACAATGGAAACGAGAGAGACTCCCCCCCTCCTTTCATTTGGATGAGTACGGCCTGGATCCAAAATCCAGTTACCGTTACCCCATCCTTTCGAAAGAAACTTAATTCTGTGGAGGTAGTCCCGCTTTTGCAAAAGCACCAGCGGCTTCCTTTTCCACCTGTTCATTTTGGAATTGGATATTTTTCAAAATCTCTTGGAATTTTTTATCCATTTCTGGATCATCTCCCCCTTGGGATTCAATCAAGTAGTTGATGATTTCCAATCGGTCTTTCCCTTGTTTTTTAACATGATTATAATACAAAGTAATATCGGTTGCGTTCGGTGTTCCACCAAACACAGAGTTTGTGGCTCTTGATAGTTTTTGGTTAAATTCAGATTGTTTCTTTTTGTCCTCGGGAGTCAAACGTTTCGGAATCAAATCATTATCTGGAAATTGTTCCCTAAGTTCTTCAAACGCCTGCATGGCTTCCGGAGGATAGGGTTTGCCCGTCTGCGGATTGATGGGAATTTCTCCAGATTCTGAATTTGCAAGGTTGCCATCTTCCTCATACCGCATCCCACCTGCGTTGTAGTAGTCGGAATCGAAGATGGAACCTGCGTCTTCACCACGGACGCCTAATCGGTTGGTACCTTTAGGATTGTTTGGACCGCCCCCAAATAGAGCGAGGGCCTGCGAACTCCTTTCTTTTTTACGACGAGTTTCTTCTTCATCTTCCCCACCCATAACGAGTAGGATCAGAAAAAAAAGCCCAATGAGTGAAATGGAGACAAAGAGTAATTTTTTTTGGATTCCCATAGATTGAATTCCTGAAAACGTGGAAGGGAAACGAGAAATAGAATGCGTTTTCCCTCTTTACATCCACTTTACTTTGTCTGCATATCTTTTCTCTCCTTTTTTCAATGCGGAATCAATACAGATACGCCTGTAGCCCCCTTTGTGTTTCTGGTCCCTCCCAGTGTTCCTCAAATCCTTTCTGTTGTGGCGGTCAATAGCAACATTACCAACGACTACCAAACAGATTTTTTGAATTACAATGCAGATCCGAGGCCGGAATACATCCTTCGTTATTACGTTACCAACAGAGAACCACAGTTTTTGGGTTATAATCTCTACGTCACAACAGCATTTCCAGGGATCATTCAAACCATCCAAGGGGAATGGTTGGAAGATGGTGTCCAACCTAGTTTTCCACATCTTCCCTACGAAGCCTCTACTTCCTCTTCAAAAGTGGTGACCAAACGGATCCGGTTTGCCGTTCCTCCTCCTGGGGCAGAATTCTTTCAAAAATGCCAAATCTACAACTTTACCTTACGATCGATGCTAACGGGAGGACTCATCTCCAACCCATCCACTCCCACAAGCACCTGCGCCATTCCCAATCGTGTAAACGATATCCAAACTCTTTGTGCCACTGGGACTGGTTGTAATACAGTTTTTTGTGCCAATGCCGCATGTGGCACTCCCACATCTTGTGCCCTAGGAACGGCATGTAACCCTTGTACCAAAGGGAATAATGAACTCGGATGCACATGCCCCGCAGGCCAATCTCCTCCAGGATGCCAGTACGTTGGCCCATAAACGAGAACCCGGCTCTCTCTATGTTGTCGCCACTCCCATTGGAAACTTGGGAGACATCACTCTGCGTGCTCTGGAAATTTTCAAAGAAGTGGATCTGATCCTCTGTGAATCCGCCAAAGAAACTCGTTCCCTCTTATCTCGATTAGAAATCGTAACCCCAGTCCTTGCATTATACAAAGACAGTTCTGAATCTCCCTACTCCAATGTCTTAGAACAACTCTTAAGTGGGAAATCAATGGCTCTCGTCTCCGATGCAGGGACCCCAGGTGTTTCAGATCCAGGAAGCCAAATGGTTCGCCACTCACGGGAAAAAGGAATTCGGATTGTGCCCGTTCCAGGTGCCTCTGCCTTAACCGCCTTACTTTCAGTTTCTGGATTTCAGGTCAATCCCACATATTTTTTAGGCTTTCTCTCTGAAAAACCGAGTAAAAAACACCGAGAATTAGAAAGAGCCTCCGAAATTGATGGACTCGTGGTTTTCTATGAATCCGTCCATAAACTACCAAGGCTCTACCCTATGCTTGTTGAACTCTTTCCAGACACGGAAGTACTTGTAGGAAGGGAGTTGACAAAGACCTTTGAAGAGGTACTTTACTATGCAAATCCTAGGGAACTGCTGGCCAAACCGCCAAATGCCAAGGGAGAGTTTGTTTTTCTCTTAAATCATCGAAAAAAAACACTTAAGGGAAATTCAGATTCCACCGATATGTGATGTAGGAAGAGGACTAAATATATGAACGTCGACAAAGTAGGACGAGTTGGTGGTTACGGGTACGAACCAAAAAAACCACAAGGGCCAAGGGAAACGGAAGCACAAGCTCCGGTAGACACCATTTCCATCTCTGATGCTGCTAAAAAAATTGCATCTGAAGCGAAGCTCCAAGCAGAAGTAAAACAAATCGCAAAACAAATTGTACAAGCTCCTCCAGAAGAAGATCGTACAGAAAAAATCAAAGCGATCAAAGAACGATTGAAAAACGGTGACTACGACAACCTCTCTACAGAGATGTTGGATAAAATCTCCGATCAAATCGCGTCAACTTTCCTCGGACAGCAGTAAAAAGGACGGGAGGTGAGGGATCCTTTTTTATTGTCCTCTCCGAGGATTTCTCTTACTCCGTTTATTCATAATTAGGGGATCGTATGCCAGTCCTCCCCGAATGGATTAATTTTCAATTTCCTCCTAAAATTCACTTCGAAATCGATTGTGGATACAAACTCGGATCTTTTGTGAAAAACATTGGATCCCGAGTCGTTCTGATTAGCACACAAAAAGAATTAGAAAACGCCGAAGAACTTTCCATCATCAAAACCAGTCTCGAAAAACATGCAGAAGGTGTGATCATTTATGATGACATTGTGGATCGTGTTCATTTTAAAGATTTAGATTCCTGTGCTCACTTCCTTAGAATTTCCAATGCCGATTGTGTTGTGGCTTATGGTTCTTTTGAATCAGTAAACGCAGGTAAGGCGGCCGCCCTACTTGCAACCAACGATTTTTTTGCAGAAGATTTACTTGTTGGAAGAAAACAACCTAAAAAAAAAGGCCTTCCTTTAATCGTAGTTCCAACAAAACCCCTACTCGGAAATGAATGTTCCCCCTTCTTTTCGATTGTGGATGATAAAGACAAAAATAGAAAGTATTTTGCACATGAATGGGCTTTCCCAGAGCTCATTGTCTCTGATCCTAAAATTGGCGCTGGTATGTCTAGTTCCGAAACAGCAAAAACAGGAATTTCAATTCTATCTGCAGCGGTGGATAGTATTCTTTCCAAATATGCCAATGAAATCACATCTTCCACAGCACTCCGTGCCATTGAATTAATCTCCAAAAACATTGTACCAGCAATCCGGGAACCTAGAAACCTTGGACCGAAAAACTCCATTTATGCGGCAAGTCTTCTTGCAGGGATTGCCCAGTCCACAAGTAGTCTTGGACTTTGTTATGCACTGTCACTTGCTGTCACAACAGTAACCAATTTAGATATCTTTCAAAGTATGTCGATCCTCCTTCCTCACGTTATGGAATACAACTTAACCTCATCTGCTGGTAAGTATGTAATGATTGCAAGAGCACTCGATGAAGATGTGACAAATATCTCCGTCATTGAAGCTGCGATCAAAGCGGTGGAAGGAATTCGTAAAATCTATTTAGAACTAAGAATTCCTCAAAGGTTGTCCGAATACGAAGTAAAAAAAATCGACCTACCTGGAATTGCAACACTCGCGGCAACCTACTCTTTTCTTGATTGTCTTCCTAGAGAGCTTCCCAAAAATGAAATCGAAACCATCCTTGTGGCTGCGTTTTAGGTTCCCTTGATCCAACTGACGGAATTCGAAAAAAAACTATTAGAAACCTTTACCTTAAGTGACCGTGATGCCAGACGATTGCAAAGAGTCATCCAAGACCTTTCGATTGTTGTGGGAATGGAACATGAAGAGATCTACGACTTCATGCGTTTTGGAGTCGAAAATGAGTTGGAAATTTTAAAATCTGATTATAATTGGGAGCACTTTAGAATCAGAATTCAGAAAAAACTGAAAAAATCCCCTCCCCTTTGATATACAGACAAGGAAACAATTACCATTTTTTCTTAAGCACAGCGGACTCGGTCGCGAGGTTCCAAACATCCATCCAACCTTTCTATCCGGTTCCAGTTAGAAAAATCATAGAACTTCCTTCAGTCACAACAGACCCAATCCTCATTCCGCAGTTTCTTTACTCTTTAAAATACAATAGACAATCTTTTGAAACAAAGCCGATCATCACACCAACTTACTTGGGAGGTACAAATACTCTCGGAGATTCGGAAACGAAACCAAAGCCGGGATTTGGTTCCCTCACGACTGAAATTGGTGGGAGGAGGAATTCTCCCTCACCGCTCTTTCGCACAAAACGAGACAAGTTCCAATCGGCAAAGTATCTTTCCCTTAGAGACATTATCAATCCTGATCTATCAGAAATTTTAGTGCGAGAAAAAATTGAGACTCTTTACTTCGATGCCAAAAGTAAAACCTATCTCTTCCGGTTGGTATCCATTCTTTTTTCTGGAACTCCACGGGAGGAAGAAACCATTGTTTCTAATTTATTTCGCCATGAACCAGAATTTGCAAAATTCTTAAACAAACAGATGTTTACTGTAGAAATGATTCCATTAATCCATGGCCCTTTTTTACAAGAAATTCTACGAAATCACGACGAAAGGTATATTAAATTCATTTTACCAAAACTTTCCAAACCTGTAATGGATGTGATTCGGTCTTCTATCTCCAAAAACAAAATGAAACATATTTGGGAAGGTCCATCCCAAAACCCACCCGAAGGTGAGGATTTGGTGACAGTTCTGGAAACGGAAATCTACAAACGATTTGCAAGAAACATTTATTACGAGGAAGGTTCTATCTTTACTTATAAAGAAAAGGGAGAAGAGGAATTTAAAGATGAGATTCCTTTTAACAATTCTGAGAAAATCAATTTTTTTGCCTTTGGTAGTTCCCTTAGTTTTTATGGAAAAACAGCTACAAAACTATTTTTCAAAACCAATGATTGGATCGATGTCCTACGATTTGATTTCTTTTTATCCAGAAAAGAAATCGAAACTTCTGAGTTTCATAGACTCCCTCCCGATTTATTAATAGAAATTCCTTACTATGCAACCGGGATCTTTCTTGTAGGTGGTGGCATTACCAAGGAGAGAAGGCCTTTTGAATTTTCCCTCCTTTGGTTTGATTACTAAAGAAGGTTTCAAAAAAATCCTTTTTTCACTAGACTTAGTTTTCATTTTCCTTAATCTAAAAACATGGTAGAAACAAAAAGTAAGAACTCTCTTGGAAAGGGGTTTCCGTTTTTAATCGCTAGTTTGTTATTTGCTATTTACTTTGTGCTTTCTTACCTTGTCCCTTCTCCCCCGAGTGATACAGCTCAATTACATAGCTGGATTACAGAATGGAAAACTTATATACAAATTGCCGATGAGATTTTGATTTTTGCCACTCTCGCATTACTTCCCTCCATTTATACTTTAGCAAATCCTATAAAAGAAAACGAGTCGCCACTTGTGTTATTTGCCTCTGGTTTATTTTTTTTACTTGTTGTTCCGATGTTTGTACTTGTGGATTTACTTCTCGGTAGGCTCGTGTATCCTGTAAATGTTTATCCTCTTTCAGAGGAAACTATCGTTTTCCTCTTGAGTTTGATCACAGGAACCATGCATATGATTTCCCTTGTTTTGGCATTGGCGATTTTATTATTCAGTATTTCGTTTAGGAAAAAAACTTGGGGAGGTTTGGTTTTAGTAATGGGAATCCTTGTTTTTGGATTTCAAATCACTGCCAGTTACCCCTGGCTCCTTTCACCAGGGGTTCTTCTTCTTTGCCAACTGAGCTTTCCGATTTGGTTACTTTCTATAGGATTCTATTTTGCAAAAAATGAAAACAGGATTCCCGAAAAAAATCAAACAGAACTCAGCTAACAGCCATTAAGCCAACTTTCGGTTTATTTAATTTCCCGTTTTTACCCGAGCGATAGCCCAGTTCCATTTATCAATTTCTTCTTTCCGTTCACTCTCTTTCATCTTAGGAACAAACTGGGTAGTTTTCTGTTCTTCTTTTCTAAGACTTGCCACCGATTTAAAAAATCCACGTTCGAGTCCCGCAAGGTAAGCCGCGCCCAGAACTGTAGTGTCTACGTTGCTTGGACGAATCACTTTGGTTCCGAGGATATCAGCTTGGAATTGCATAAGCCAAGCATTTGAGGTGGCTCCTCCATCAACACGTAAGAATTTTAAAGGTTTTCCTGTTTCCTTTTCCATCGCATTGGCAAGTTCATAGGATTGTAAGGCTATGGCCTTGAGGGCAGCTCTTGTGATTTGGGCAGCTGTTGTGTCACGAGAAAGCCCAAAGATGGCACCTCGTGCTTCTTGGTCCCAATGAGGGGCTCCAAGACCAGCAAAGGCAGGAACAAAAACCAAATCATCTTTTGTTTTGATGGCTTTGACGAGTTTTTCCGAATCTTTGGAATATTTAAAAAATTCTAAATTATCCCGGAGAAACTGAACCACAGCCCCCCCAATAAAAACAGATCCTTCTAAACAATAGACTGTTTTGCCTTCGGGACCGAGCGCCAATGTGGTGATGAGACCTTGGTTCGAAATTCTAAATTCATCCCCCACATTGAAGAGTAAAAAACAACCCGTTCCATAGGTGTTTTTCGCTTCGCCAGGTTCTGTACAAAGTTGTCCAAATAGTGCTCCCTGTTGGTCTCCCACAAGAGATGAAATCGGAATTCCATCGGGAAGGGATTTGACACTGGAAGTGAAACCAAATAGATTTTTGGAATTAAATGCTTTTGGCAACATTGACATGGGAACTCGTAAAATATTACAAAGTTCTTCATCCCATTCTTTGGTTTGGATATTAAAAAGGAGTGTTCTTGAGGCGTTGGTATGGTCCGTTTTGTGTTCTTTGTGACCAGTCAGTTTGTACAAAAGCCAAGTGTCGATGGTTCCAAATAACAATTCCCCCTTCTCTGCTTTGGCACGAGCCCCCTTCACGTTATCAAGAATCCATTGGATTTTGGTTCCGGAAAAATAGGCATCTAAAACAAGACCTGTTTTATTGCGAAAATTAGAATCTAAGCTTTGTTTTTTTAATTCCTTACAAATATCGGAAGTTCGACGGCATTGCCATACGATAGCGTTATACACTGGTTTGCCGGTCTTCTTATCCCAAACAACAGAAGTTTCTCTTTGGTTTGTAATTCCAATTGCTACCGCATCTTTTGGATTTAGGTTACCATTTTTTATGGCAGCACCAATTAGTTTTTGTGTTTTTGCCCAAATCTCTTCTGGGTCATGTTCTACCCAACCTGGTTTGGGATAGTATTGTTTGAATTCTTGGTAAGCAGAGGAAATCACTTTTCCTTTGTCATTAAAACAAAAAGTACGAATCCCTGTAGTACCTGCATCAATCCCAATGATATAACCTTTTTTTGCCATCTTAAACCTCTATTTCCAAACCTTCATAAGCCATAATGATTTCTAATTTTCCATGGGGATCAAACATCTCTTTGTATTTGAGAGCTCGTAAATATACCAAATCCAACTTTTCATCGTCATAAGAAGGGTCATGGTGAAACATCACTAATTTTTTTACCTTCGCCCGAAGAGCAATGTCAGTAGCAATTGATGCCGAACTATGACCCCAATCGATCTTTTGTAAGGATTCTTCGAACGTGTATTGTGTATCAAAAACCAAAACGTCGGCATCACGGAAATAATCTATATATGTATCAATATTTTCCATTTCTTCTAAATTAAATTCAGCGTCAGATGCAAAGATAATTGCTTTTCCCTCTTCCATAAAACGATAAGAAAAACTTCCTCCTGGATGACGTACCGCTTTGCTAAAGGCCTGGATGTTTGGTCCGAGAGAAATAATCTCTCCTTCCTCTAAATATCTAAAAGTTTTTTTAGCAGCGTAATGATCAAAGGAAACTGGGAAATGTGTGAAGACAAATTGGTGTTCCAATCTTTTTTCTGCATCATTCATAGAAGAAATAAATTCGAAATGATTGCCTGGCAAAAAAAGCGGTACAAAAAATGGGATTCCTTGGATATGATCCCAATGGGTGTGCGTTAAGATCCAATAAGCATGGCCGGTTCCCTTTCCAAAATCGGAATTCAAAATTTGGTTTCCGAGTTCCCTAAGGCCTGTGCCACCATCAATGATGATCAAATTTTCGTCTTTATCACGAATCTCAATGCAGGTCGTATTACCACCGTAAGTTGAAGAGGAGGAAAAACTTAAAGAACCTAAAAAACTATGGATACTCTGTTCGTTTTGTATGTCTGTGGGACTCGCCAAAGAAAGAATTTTTTCGATTTTATGTTTAACGCTTTCAGGCCGAATAGGTGAGCCAATGGAACCGCGGACACCCCAAAACTTGATTTTCATTGTTCTTTTTCTAGAGTCCTTTTTTGAAAAATCAAACGTTTTTTGATTGTATTTGGTTCTTTCAGATGTTGTCTTAACTGAAGTTATGTTTCAGTATGAAATTAAACGAGAAAATGAAAAGGCTATCGTCCTTTTAAATGGATCCTTGTCTCTAAGAGACACTCCTAAATTCCGAACAGACTTAAAGACACTCATTGATACGCCTGAAATCAAAGAACTGGTCTTAGACTTTAAAAACTTGAGTTACTTAGATTCTTCTGGAATCGGAATCTTACTTCATACTTACAGTTGGACAAAGGAAAAAAAGAAACAGGTTCGTATCATCCATTTATCCGCAGAAGTCCGAACCATTTTTACTGTTGCCAATCTATTGGATATCTTCCACTTAAAAGAGGAACCCTAAACTCGATAGTCCTGGATGGTTTGGATGAGAAACGATACAATTCCAGAAAACACATAAAACCCAACCGCACCATACATTACATAAGGCCAGCGGTAAAAGCCGATCGCTAGTAACAAAAGACCAAGGCCAATGACGCTAACCCCTAATTTTTTCCAAGAGAAAAGTCCCCGGATCGCTACCTGTGGTTTGCTGTATCTTAGAGTCGAAACCATAAGAAGTGCCGTAATCACAAAAAACAAAACAGCAGTCCAAACAGGAACCTGAGATACTGAAAAAACCAAAGGAAAAATTCCAATCACAACACCGGCCACAGGAGAGGGTAGTCCGTTAAATGATTTTGGATCATGAGCTACATTGAACCGAGCTAACCTATAAGCGGCACAGATCGGATACAAAGCCGCAATGAACATCCCTAATGGAAAGTAATCCGGTTTGTCAAAGATATCCAATTTGATATCGTAAAAGAACATTTTGTACGACAAAAATCCGGGAGCAATTCCGAAGGTTGTCAGGTCGGCTAAACTATCTAAATCGGCACCAAGTTCACTGGTACAGTTGAGAGCACGAGCAGCCATCCCGTCAAAACCATCGAATAACGCGGCCAAGATGATAAACACTCCCGCAAGTGTATAAAGTTCATGGGAATTGGTCTGCGTTGGATTTGTTTCAGCGACTAGGAGCATAGAAACAAACCCCAAGGTTAAGTTTCCGAGAGTAAGGGTGTTGGGAATCCAGGTAAGTTTTAATTTCATATTATTTGTTCAAAGTTTCGTTTGGGGCTTACTTTAAAGTCGAGCCCCACAAAAGATTTTTGTTTCCAGAGATGGTATCCAAGACATGCCACCATCGCTCCGTTATCTGTGCAGTAAATTTTTTTGCCAGGATAAAATAGGTTAAATTTGGACCTTTCTTTTTCTCTATCCAAACTCTCACGAAGGGTTCCGTTGGCCAAAACCCCACCGGCGGCAACCACGGTCCGAATTCCGGTTTTGTTTATGGCTTTGCGGATATTGCGAGTGACCAGTTCAAATGCCGTCTTTTGGAAGTAGTAGGAAATTTTTTCTACAGGTGGGGCTTCGGAATTTTCTCTTAGGTAGTAAAGAACGGCGGTTTTTAGTCCGCTGTAGGAAAATCGGATCCGATCCTCTCCGTCTTCTTTTAGAAGTTTCGGGAAAGGATTCACTTCCCCCCTCTCCACTTCGTAGGCATTGGCCTTGGCCTCCAGATACGGGCCACCGGGATAAGGAAGGTTTAGGACCGCACTCACTTTGTCGAAAGCTTCCCCGAGGGAATCATCTTGTGTGTCAGCAAGAATCTGCAAATCGCCAAACCCCTGATAGAGATAGATGGAAGAATTTCCCCCCGAAAGCAGAACCCCAAGCCAAGGGAAAGGAGGAAGATCTCTTTCCAAACCAATCACAGCTAGATGAGCTTCAAGATGATTGACTGCAACAATAGGAATGCCATGGACAAGCGAGATACAACGAGCGAGTTGTGCCCCAATCATCAGAGATCCAACTAACCCCGGATAACTGGTTACTGCAACGTAATCCAAATCAGAAAAATCAATGCCTGCCTCCTCCATGGAAACTGAAAGTAGAGAATTGATTTTTTCTAAATGGGCTCTGGAGGCAATTTCTGGAACCACTCCACGGTAAGGGGAATGAGATTCAATTTGACTATAAATTTTTAAGGAAAGTAGTTCCCTTCCATCGCGAACAATGGCAATGGAAGTTTCATCACAGCTGGATTCGATTCCTAACCCGCAGGCCATTACTTCAAAACACGAATGGCTTCGGCAAGTTGGATATCCAAATCTAACCTTGGTTTGGTATTGGAAGAACCAGCTCTCATTTCATTGAATAAAAATATTCGGGTCACTGAATCCGATATCGTAAGATTTTCTTTTTTAAGTAGATTTGAAAAATCTGCCAGAGTCGCGTCGTTGTATTCCGCGTGAGTTTCTAAAAAAGGACGAATCAAATTCTTTTTGAAAAGTCGTTCCAACGCGTTTTTTTCCTCTTCAGTTGCGGCAATTGGATTAATGATATAGTCCGGAGTGATTCCTTTTCCATGAATAGAAACGCCAGAAGGAGTGTAGTATTTTTGAATGGTAATCGCCACACCCGTTCCCCCTGAAAGTGGGAAAATAGACTGAACACTTCCCTTTCCAAAACTTTGGGTACCAACAACCACAGCACGTTTGTTATCCTTTAACGCTCCTGCTAAAATTTCTGAAGCACTAGCAGATCCCCCGTTCACCAAAATGGCAATGGGGATGTCTAAAAACTTTTTCTCTTTTTTATCCGCTTTAAAACTTTTAACGAGAACACCACCACGACCTTTTACAGAAACAATCTCAGACTCTGGAGGTAAAAAGAGATCCGCAAGGTCAATGGCTAAATCCAAAAGGCCACCAGGATTCATTCGTAAATCAATCACTAGTTTTTTGGCACCGGCTTCCTTCATGGCAGTAACAGCTGCTGCAAATTCCTTGGCAGTTGTCTCTTTTCCCATAAACTGAACCAGTTTGATATAACCAGTTTCAGTTTCGGGAAGGTAATGCGATCTTACATAACGAATTTGAATGAGTTCTCTGACTAAATTGACAACAAAAGGATCTTTGATTCCCTTTCTTTCTATCTTCATAGAAATGGAAGATCCTACATCTCCACGCATCATAGCAATAGACTCCGATTGAGAAACAGACTTAATGCTTTTTCCATTGATCTCGGTGATTTTATCTTGCGGTTGGAGTCCAGCCTTCCAAGCAGGAGTCCCTTCAATGGGAGCGATAATGACAAAAGCGTTTTCCTGAAAACTGATCTCTACACCGATCCCACCAAAACTCCCTTTGGTTTCGTTTTGTAATTCGCCGTATTCTTCTGTATCAAAAAACCTGGTATGAGGATCACCTAAGCTTTGTAATGCCCCTTGAATTGCACCGGTATAGATTTTTTTCTCATCCTGCGGATCCATATAGTCATTTTCAATGTAAGAAACAACTTCGTGAAGAATTTGTAAGTATTTTTCTCCGTCAGTGGAAATGGCCTTCACTTTCTCTGTACTTACAAAAAAAACAAGGATCGTCAAACAGAGGGTAATACTCCCCCAAATCAGACGTTCGGATACTTTGATTTTATTCATTTCCATAAATTGACTCGTAAAGGGCTTTGTTTTCTTTTTTTAACATTTCTTTGGCTTCTGGGATAGACAACCGGTAAACTTCACATGCTTCTTCAAAAAGAGCAATGTCAGTCGGTGTGGGCCTTTTGGTATCTGCCATAAGACCAGTTTGGATTCGATTTTGAGCAAAACGTTCCAAAACACGTTTTAAGTCATAGGCATCAATTTCTTGTTTTTTAGGAGCGCAAGAGAGGATCAGGGAAAGGATAAGAAATGTTGGGAAAGAGAAGAGATGTTTCGACATCCCTTCTAAACTCACTCCCAACCAGGGTTTGGTCAATCAGTAAATGCGGTAGAGTCCGATTAGTTTCCCAATTATCGTAGCCTTTTTGGTACGAATGGGTTTTAGTTT
Source organism: Leptospira sp. WS4.C2 (assembly GCF_040833985.1). Classification (NCBI taxonomy): domain Bacteria; kingdom Pseudomonadati; phylum Spirochaetota; class Leptospiria; order Leptospirales; family Leptospiraceae; genus Leptospira; species Leptospira mgodei. Next base: position 1,369,742 of record NZ_CP162139.1, on the reverse strand, counting down.
TACGTTTCTCGGTTCCAAACGGATCATATCCGGTTCTTTATAAAACACTTTCAAAGTAGCTTCGTTTTCAATCATTGCAACAACGATTTCCCCGTTCCTTGCAGTGTCTTTTTTTTGGATGATAGCGATGTCACCATCACTAATCCCTGCTTCCACCATAGAATCTCCCTTTACACGTAAAGCGAAGGTTCCTGGTTTTGTCGCCAAGTCTTCAGGAACAGCGATGTATTCTTCGATATTTTCTTCGGCAAGGATGGGATTACCAGCAGCGACTTGGCCAAGGAGAGGAATACCTGAGGCACGGACAAGAAGAGCCTCGTCCCCATTTCCTTTGAGAAGTTCAATGGCACGGCTTTGGTTTTTAGAAGTACGGATGTAACCTTTTTTTTCAATGGCTTTGAGGTGGTCGTAAGCACCCTTAGCCGTAATTCCAAACTGGTCCCCAATTTCACGGATGGTGGGTGGGAACCCCTTCTCGCGGACCGTGCCCGAAATGTATTGTAGAACAAATTCTTGTTTTTCCGTGAGATCTTTCATACTAAACAGATAACTAGGAAATGGGCGTTATGTCAACAAAAAACCAGGCGTTATAACTTTAAATACTCACTTTTCAAAACAAAACTTCCTTCTTCTACAATGGCTTCCCCCGATTCCACACCATTGGTAATCTCGACCCAATTGTCATAAGTTTTACCTACTCCAATTTTTTTAGCAGAAAAAGATCCATCCGTGTTTCGAACAAAGATATAATTTTCCCCTTCAATTTTATGGATACAATCAGCCGGGATCACCTTCGCTTTGTTTACCGAAGATTCCACCATAGCACCTACTACAGTTGCGGTTACACTTTGTCCAGGCCGCAGTCTACCTTTGGAATTTCTAACCTCCAAACGAATTTCAGCCGTTTTTTTAATGGGATCAATTACATCCCCTACATGGGAAACCACAGCTTTTAAAGATTCATCCTTCGAACCAATCGGGATGACCTTCGCTTCATTTCCCATACGAATAGAAGCTAAATCTTTTTCATATACTTCTAAATTGATCCAAAGTACACTCAAATCGGCAACAGTAAATAGGTTATCGCGAGCATTGACCGCTTGACCAATGATAGCTTCTCTTACTGTTACTGTCCCAGAAATCGGAGTTCTTATGTATAAATTTTTGGAGTTGTATTTTCCAGCTTCTAAGTTTGTAATTTCGGAATCATTTAGACCTAAATTTTCCAAAGCATTCCTTGAGGTTTCCATTTCCGCTTTGACTGATTTGTAATCCATGAGAGACATTTCATATTCTTTAGCAGAAGTTACTTTTCTTTCATAAAGATCTTTGGCTCTGTCGGCTTGGACCTTTAAAGCTTCCAGTCTTGCTCTCGCTTTTAAATAATTGGCTTCCGTTGTCCCAAGTTCTACCGATTGTATGGAAGCAAGAGCCGTGCTTTTTTTTACATGTTCTCCTTCCTTTACAAATACCTGGACAATTCGTCCGCTCACCCGCGACCCAACTTTAGCTACACTATTCATATCATACGAAACAGTTCCCGGAAGTTGGAGTTCCTCTTCGAGAGCTTTTTCTTCCAGATAAACTACCGAAAACGGATGGTTCTTTTGAATTTCCTGTGAAATCATAAACTTTGACTTATCATCCGTCAATGCTTCTGTTTTTTTACCTGCGCCAAAAAACTTGGTGTATCCGAAGTATGCTAAACTTCCGACAAGCACTAGTATACTTAAAGACCTAATATTCTTAAAATTGAATTCTGTTTTCATATAAATTTAAAACTCCGAGCTATCCATCTTTCCGATAGAAGCTTTGTATCCTTCCAGTGCATTGTAATAGAGATAAATGATTTCATAATAACTACGAAGAACACTGAGATAGTTTTTCTCCGCCTCCAAAAAGGTTACTAAATTGGATGCACCTCGAATGTAGGCAAGCCTTGACTTCTCTTGCACTTCTTTGTTTTTTTCAAGAAGTCCCATCTTTTGGTAATCGAGTAATTGAGATTCCCGTGCTTGTAATTCCTTAATCGCAGCAGATATTTCCGAAACGATCTCGTTTCGTTTCGCATCCACATCGAATCCTAGTTTTTTATAAGATTCTTCTGACTTTAAAATTTCCCCTTGTTTACGATCAAACAAAGGAAGTGGTGTTGCGGCATACACACCGGTCACATTTTCATTTCCTTTGTTTAAAAATTCGATACCAAGTGTTAATGGAGGAATGATTTCTCGTTTTTTTAGTTCGATATTCATTCGTTCTTTTTGTTGGCGAATTTTTAGGGCTACTAAGTCGGGTCTTTCTTCAATATCAAAATCATTTAAATCGATACCGAACTCCCGAGTGGAGATAAACTCAAGCCTTCCCTTGATACTCAAAGGAGAATTCATATCAGATATACCAATAAGGATCCTCAAATTTTTTACTACCTGCGCCCGCAAAATCCGCGCATTTCGATATTCCCGTTCAATTTGTACGCGTTCCAAAGCCAATCGGTCATATTCCAAAAAGGATATATCTCCTTTTTCGGCCCGAAGTTTAGTGAGATCCAAAAGGTCTTGGTAGTTCTCCAAAAATTCTTTTTGGTAATTGATCTGCTCTGTTACATACAGATATGTCCAAAAGTTTTGTCTGAGACGCAAACGAAACAAACGATCAAAATCCCGAAAACTTGCGATGGTTCCGAGGAACTCTTGTTTGGCAACTTTTTCCCTTTGAGGAATCACTCCACTCATATCAAAGGGTTGGTTATAAATAAAGGAAGTTTCTGCTCTGCCTGTTGCTGCATTGGCAGAGGCACCAATAAACTGCTGTTGCATGTTCATAATTGGGTTATAATACAAACTTGCAGTAATGACATCCCCGCGAGCCATACCGATGTTTTGTTTTTCACGAAGGTAAAGAGGATTACTTGTGACAGCAAAATCCTCCAACTCATCCAAGTTCCATTTTTCTTTCGAATCTTGGGCTCTCGAATCTTCACCAAGGAAAAACAATTCTTCTTTCGAATGCAGCTCATATACTGCTTTTTCTTTTGGAAAAACAGCAATTGAATGAATTCCCAAAAGGGATAGGATCAAAAACTTCCTGATTTGTTTCATACAGTTACAAATTTCTTTATATAATCTTCGATTCCAAACTGGATGACTTTGATCGCTTCTTGCCTGTCATACACTTCAGTAATCTCCACAGTACCGGTAGAAGGAGAGTTTGGATCCAATTTATAAGTTAAAAAGTAATGGTGAAGTTTATTGATGAGGGCTTTCGGAACCTCAGAAATATCTTTGATTTGACCGAACACTTCGTCCCCTTTCAGAACAGCGACAATTTTGTCATCCGCTTCCCCTTTATCGATCATTCGAAGTCCACCAATGGGAATCACAGTTAGAATCATGTTTCCGTGTGTAATTGGGTTTACACTGAGAACACAAATGTCAATAGGATCTCCATCACCAATGATGTCTGGTCTTCCCACTACATCCGAACAATGTTTTCCGGAAGCTTCCCCAGAAAAAGTTCTTGGGATAAATCCATAAAGAGTCGGCGAACGATTGCTATACTTTTGAGGTCTGTCAACACGAATGAATCCGGATGCTTTATCGATCTCATATTTTACTGTGTCTTGCGGAGTGAGTTCAATGAATACATCCAACTCATCGGGAGCTTTTGGTCCCAGTTCCAATCCATGCCAAGGGTGCGCTACGTAATAATTCGGTTTCATTTAAGTCCTCTTTCTTTTAGATTTCTGATTTTGTTTATTTGTTTTGGAATCATCTTCGTTTTGAGACGAATGTTCTTCCACTTCCCTGTAATGATGAGAGTGCCCATGAGAATCGTGGAGCTCAGTTGCTTTGTATTTTTTCATCTCTTCTACAAAGTAATCATTCATTTTACGTTCCCTTTCCATTTGTCGGATCTCTTGTCTTTGTGCGAGTTTTACTAAGAACTCAAATGCAATCGGCAAAAGGAACCTGGAAAGGATAGTTGCGACAAGAACCCCACCCATCACCACTGTTGCCAGAGGTCTTTGGACTTCGGCACCCGCGCTGGAGGCAATGGCCATCGGTAAAAATCCAATGATGGCTACAAGTTCTGTTGTTGCTACTGCACGGAGTGTATAGACTGCAGCTTCGACTACTGCAATAGAAGGATCTCTTGTGACTTTTAATTGGTCCTTTAAGGCAGAAGCATAGACCACACCGTTTAACACCGATATACCGGCTGCGGCGATAAACCCAACCCCTGCAGGAATCGAAAAGGGAAGACCTCGAATCACAAGAGATAAAATTCCCCCAGAAAGTGACAATGGCACTAAGATAAAAACTCCCAATGCATAATAGACACTTCCAAAAGCAATAAAGAGCATCGCAAAAATAATCGCTCCTGCAATCGGGATCACAATGGCCAATCGGTTTTTCGCGCGAGTGAAGTTTTCAAACTGTCCACCCCAGTCCACATAATACCCTTGCGGAAGGCCCGATTCGATAGACTGAGTGGCACCTTGCACATCATTCACAAATCCAATCATATCTCGACCACGAACGTTTACTTCTACAAGAATCCTTCGCTTAAGACCTTCGTGATAGAGGGCTGCTGGCCCTTCCGTCATCATAATGTCTGTCACTTGACCAAGTGGAACTGTCCCACCTAACTCGGTCATGACGGGAACGTTTTCAATGACTCCAATATCGGTGACATCGGCATCCAAACGCACGATGAGATCAAATCGTTTGTATCCTTCGTAAACTTTTCCGGCATTGGCACCCACACGGAGAGTTTCAATCGTCGTGAGAACTTCTTCTGCACGAACACCGTAACGAGCCATATTTCCCCGATTCATTTTGATCTCAAGTAAGGGAAGACCGAGGAGTTTCTGAACCCGTAAATCGGCAGCCCCCTGGATTTTTTTGATTTTGGAGGCATAGTTGTCCGCAATGGACTTCAATGTCTTTAGATCATCGCCATAAATTTTGATTACAATATCGGCTTTCGAACCAGATAACAAGGCATTGACGCGGTTTTCAATCGGTTGCGACAAACTGATATAAGATGAAGGAACATTTTTGTTCACCGAATTCTTCATAAGTTCCATCAGTTCCTCTCGATCTTTGGCAGAAACCCACTCTTTTCGGGGTTTGAGTTTGACCATCATCTCCCCTTCTTCCGAACCGATGGGTTCTGCGGCAGACTCACCGCGACCTTGCCTCGACACAACGCTGACTGCCTCGGGAAACTTCAAAATCACCTTCTCCATTTCCAAATTTAAGTCACGAGAATGATTGATGGCCGTGGAGGGAAGACGTTTGATGTCGATGGCAATCTCCCCTTCATCAATCCTTGGTAAAAATTCCGATCCAAGAGTGGACGCAAGAGCAAAGGACAACAAAACCACCCCAATCCCAGCATAAGTAAACTGGCGTTTGAACTTCATCCCATAAGTGAGAACTTCCGCATATTTCAACTGAAACTTGTGCCAAAACACTGACTCATGTAAGATTGGTTTTTTGTAAATGTAGGACATGAGTGCCGGAAATGTTGTGATAGAATACAAGAGTGCTGCACCTAACGCGAACGCTACGGTTATGGCCATTGGACGAAACATCCGACCTTCCACTCCTTCTAAAGTCATGAGTGGCAAGTAGACTAGTAAAATAATTCCCACGCTAAAAGCAGAAGCCCGCACTACTTTTATACAAGACTCCATAATGACTTCTTCCATCCCATCTTCCATGTCCTGGGCTGAAGTCTTCGAGAGGAGAAAACTTTTACGAAGTAAAAATCCATGCAGTGTGGACTCTAACATCACAATGGAACCGTCGACAAGGAGCCCAAAGTCAAGAGCTCCGAGTGACATCAAGTTTCCCACAATCCCGAAAGCATTCATAAGAATGGTGGCAATCATCATGGAAACCGGAATCGCGAGTGCCACCGCAAAGGCTCCCTTCACCGTTCCTAAGGTTAAAATCAAACAAACGAGGACAATGATGGCCGCTTCGACCAAATTGGTAAATACAGTCGTTAGGGTTCGACCAATGAATTCAGATCGATCGTAATAGACTTGAATTTTCATCCCTTGCGGCAGACGGGATTCAATTTCTTTCATTTTCTCTTTCACTCGGCTTACGACTTGGAGAGAGTTACTACCAAGTAACATCATAGCAGTACCACCCACGACTTCTCGTTTGCCGTTCATGGTGCTAAGGCCAAAACGTAAGGCTGGTCCCGTTTCCACTTTGGCAATTTGTCCCAGTGTCAGTGGAATCCCATCTTTTGAAGTTCGAACAGAAAGTCTTGAGATATCATCGATGGACTTAAATTGGCTTTCGCCCCGAATCACAAACTGCTCTTCCCCTTTTTGGATGTAACCACCACCTAGGTTGACATTGGCACCTTCTAGTGCTTCTGTGATATGAGAGAGTGTTAAATTATGCGATAACAAACGTTTGGGGTCAATTTTAATTTGAAACTGTTTGGCATCTCCCCCCACAACGTTAACATCGATGATCCCTTTGACAGACCTGAGTTGTCTTGCAACTTCCCATTCCATTACGGTTCTTAGTTCTTCGGGAGTATGGCTTTCGGAAACTAAAGCAAATTCATAAATATCACCAAGACCTGTCGCAATCGGAGAAAGTTCCGGTTTTCCATAAGATTTGGGAATAAAGTTCTCTGCTTGTTTTAACCTCTCATTGACAAGTTGTCTTGCAAAATAGATATCTGTTCCATCTTCAAAGATAACGGTAACAGAACTGACACCGGTTCTTGAGATCGAACGAATTTCCGTAACTTTAGGCATCCCATTAAACTCAAGTTCTATGGGATAAGTAATAAATTGTTCCACTTCGAGTGGAGAAAGTCCAGGAACAGAAGTCACCGCTGACACCTGGACGTTGGTCACATCGGGAATCGCATCAATGGAAAGATTGAGTGCATTATAAAAACCAACGATGGTGAGTGCTGCTGTCAAAACGAGAACTGTAGCTCGTTTGTGAATGGAAAACTGGATGATTTTTTCTAACATAATTCCTATTTCAAATTGAATACATTGCAGAGGCCAAACTTGGGCTCTACTACTAGACTAATCTACATGCAACGATTAAGCCAAAAAAGGAGGAGGGAGGTAAAGAAAGTGAAATAAGATAGGAATTTCAGTAAAAAAGACAGGTTCTGTGGAAATAGTGGACCAACGAAGGACTGAAACCTTCACAAGAGATTGTTCCCTGCGAGAAGGGACCAATTTCAAAACTTGGTTGGATTCTTTAGAGGAAGTAAGAACACGAGTCGTTTCTTCCAACTCGTAGGATTGGTATTGAAAGTCCAAATCTTCGAGAGGAGAAACAAACCGGTCATCGACCAGATTCAGATTGATGAAAACCGCTAAAAGTAGGATGAACCCTGACTTCCAGAAGCGCCTAATTTTCACTATTTTTTCCTATTCTTGAGACCCAGGTTCAAGAATTGAAGTGAGGACACAAGAGAAATCCCCCGAAAATACGAACTTTTTTCCATTTCCTTTTCGTTACAAATACTTGTGTAGTTGCCAAAACGCAAGGATCAGACAAGACTATCCCTACCGATGAAAGACGAATCTATAGACACCATCATTAGCGACGACATCACGTTTCGTGGAACCCTTTCCTTCAACCAAACATTAAAAATCAAAGGTCAATTCAAAGGCACCATCACATCCCAAGGAAAGCTCATCATTGATGAAACTGGTGATGTAGAAGCCGATGTGGAAGTAGGAAGCCTTGTGGTTCACGGAAACCTAAAAGGAAACGTAGACGCAAAAGAAAAAGTGGAACTTAAAAAAAATGGTAAGGTCGTAGGTGATATCAAAACACCGGGACTCGAAGTAGAATTCGGTTCCAAAATTATTGGCAATTGCATCATGTAACAAAGGTTCACTTCGGACCACTGTTGTCTGAAGTACGGACCAAAGTTGATTCCAAAAGGCCCCTATTACGTTACTTAGTCGATAAAAGAGAGGGCCTACGTACTATCCATCCCAAGGAACTCCTGAGTTCCGACTTTTCTTGTCTTCATTCCCCCTTCTCTCTCCCCGATATTTCAAATGCAGTCGAACTCTTAGTTCGTTTTGCAAAAGAGGGGAAAAAAATCCTTTTGTATGGCGATCGTGATTCGGATGGAGTGAGCTCCACTTGTCTTCTCGCCTTCTTTTTAAAATCCCATCCAAAGTTTTCTGGTATCAACTTAGAGGTGATGGTATCTTCCGAAAGTGATCCTTATGGCCTTTGCAAAGAAGCCCTGGTCAAAATCAAAAAAGCAAAACCAGACCTTTTGGTTACATTAGATTTTGGTTCCAGCCAAGCGGATGAAATTGAAGAATTAACAAAAACTGGGATCCAAGTCATTGTTCTTGACCACCATGAAGTTCCTATACGAATTCCAACTAACTGCGCTTTGGTGAACCCTAGAAGAACTGATTCAATCTATCCAGAAAAAAAAATCTGTACCGCTGTTTTGTCGTTCAAACTCGTGTCTGCAATTCTCTTCCGATTGAGTGATGAGTTCCAATTAGTCTATAAAAAGATTCAGATGGATGAGACAACCGACAAAAAAGAGATTCTCTACTTCCAAAATGGAATGAGGATTTCAGAAGAGGTCTATTCTTCCTTATCATTGCCAGAGGAATCCATTTTACCTTACCCAGAAGATTTTGTAACTTCCATCCCCGTTGGTGACGAAAGGAAACTTTTCTACTACCAATGTTCACGGATTCCTGATTTTTTTTCCGGACTCGAAGAGGAAACAGATCTTGCAGGAATTGGAACTATTACTGATATGATGCCCCTCACCGGAGAGAACCGGCATTTTGTAAAATTGGCCCTAGAGTCTCTCACCAAACTCTACGTAGGTGATAAAAAAAGAAAAGGACTCTCGGAACTTCTAAAAGAACTAAAACTCAATCCTCACGGAATCACCACCAAAGACTTAGGTTGGTCGATTGGCCCGGTCCTCAATTCCGCAGGACGAATGGGGAAAACCGAGGAGGCGGTCTCCTTACTTCTCTCCGAAACAACTTTGGATGCCAAAACCAAAGCCAAACAATTATTATCCATCAACGAAGAACGAAAAGAAAGGACCAAACGGAATATGGACCGAGTGGAAAGGTATTTTGCTCGCAAACCCGAAAGGACAAGTAATGAAATTGTGTTTTGTTACGAACCGGATATGGAACCTGGTGTCAGTGGGATCGTGGCCACAAGAATGGTGGATACCTATAAAAAACCTGCAATCTTTTTGGCACCTGACAATGGTGATGCGAGAGGAAGCATTCGTTCCTATGGACAAGAGAATGTTCTGGAACTTTTAGAATCTTTATCCAGTCATTTTTTGCATTTTGGGGGCCATCCAGAAGCAGGTGGATTTTCCATCCAACTAGACAAAATCCCCGCTTTTGAATCTGCTTTGTATACCACTGCCAAAGATTGGTTATCTAAAGATAAAGAAAGGTCCACCGTTCACTCGATTGAAACTGACTTTACCGTTCTCACAGAAGAGATGGGAGAAAGACTTCTGAAAGAATGGAAGGACCTAGAACCCTTTGGACAAGGGAATCCCGATATCAAACTGGCCATTCGTAATGCAAAAGCCATCCACCTAACACCTCTGAGTGCGGGAAAACACGTCCGTTTTCATTTGATCGGAAGTGGGTCTTTAAAGTATATGATTTGGAATAAGGGAGAAGAGTTTCAAAAGTTTATGTCGGAACATGGAAGTTTTGATCTCGTGGGGAGTTTGGAAGAAAACTTTTATCAAGGAAGGACCACCCTGCAATTCATTGTAGAGTGGTTCGGAATTGCGGCGGAAAACTCCGCCGACTAACCTTTACCTCTAGCGAATCCCAATAAACTTCACCTAGCAATCGTTACGGATTAAGCATTAATCAATACTTTGGATTCATCCACATAAACAGGAGTCCATCCTGAATTGTCTTTGAAGTAACGAACCGCTTTGATTCTTAAGTTTTTGTCTAGGGTAAACCAGTGGTTGGTATTGGCTGGGATGGAAAGAAAATCTCCCTTACTGACGTGGACTTCAAATCTTTCCCCATCAATAATAAATCCGAAAATACCACTTCCATCGATGATATAACGCACTTCTTCGTCTGTATGGATATGAAGTTTATCAAATTTAGCTAACATATCTTGGATTCCAGGAACTTCATCATGAAGGACTACAAGATCGTTGGCCTTATAGCCATGTTCTTTTTTTAGTTTGTCAAATCGGTATTCCAATCCAGAAAGAACTTCTGCTTTTTCGGCATCACTTAGGCCCTTTTGGCCAAGGATCAAATCCAGAGATTCTGGTGTTTTATAAAATTCATACACAAGTCCCTTGGAAACAAGGAACGCCTTGATCGCATCTGCATCTTGGAGAGTTTCTGTCTTTCTTTGAATGGTTGCCATACGAAATTACCTACTTATGGACTACCCTCTAGATCCCAGGATAGGGATCAATTCGTTTTTCGCTATCCTGGAACTATTTCTGCTATAGCAGATTTAAAGCAAGGCACCTGGTTGGAAAAAGAGCCATCCCGCCGTAAAAAACAAACTAAGTAAAAATACGAGAAATCCCAAAGTTGGCATCGCAGGAAGGTCTCGGACTCCTGCCACCGCCCCTGTTTCTTGTTTCATATAGGATTGGATCGTGATTTTCATATAGTAATAAAATGCCACACAAGAGTTTGCCACAGCACCAAAAAGAAGGATCCGGTTGAATAACAAATCCGATTCTGCAATCTTTTGTAAAAGGAAAAGTTTGGTCCAAAATCCAATGAGAGGTGGAAAACCAGCAAAGGATAAAAAGATAATCGAAAGTGAAAGTGCAGTTAACGGGTGTTCTCCGCTTAAATGAGAAATCCCATTGACGGTCACTTCATGTTTTCCCTGTTCTAAGTAGGAGATGATGGCAAAGGCAGCTAAATTCAAAAGGGAATAGGAAAAAAGATAATACAAAGCCTCAAGTCCTGCCCCACAAACAATTCCAGCAACAATATATCCTGCATGAGAAATTGACGAATAGGCTAACATTCGTTTGAGATTTTCTTGTTTTAGAGCTACAATGTTTCCCCAAGTCATGGAAACAAGAGCAATCACTCCCATCAGGTATTTCCATGAATTTCCCATCTCACCCATAGGGATATGATTGAATAATACGATAAAAAGTCCAAGAGCCGATGCTTTCCCAGCACTGGCCATAAAACCAGTGATTGGTGTTTGAGCCCCTTCATAAACATCTGGTGTCCAGGAGTGGAAAGGAACAAGAGCCGCCTTAAAAGAAACTCCCACTAAAAAGAGTCCAAATCCTAATTTAGAAAAATTGGATTCATACCCTTTTAAAAAAAGACCCCTTAAGGCACCGTCTAAGTTAGTAGTTCCTGATCCACCATACAAAAAGGCAATTCCCAGTAACATAAACCCCGAACTAAAAGTTCCAAGTAAAAAGTATTTCATCGCACTCTCTAAAGAAGAAACGGAAGTTCTCGCCATCCCAATCATTACATAAAGAGAAAGAGATAAGATTTCTAATCCCACAAAGATGACGATAAAATCATATCCTGAGGTTAAAAACATCATTCCTGACAAACAAAAAAGTATCAGAGGAAAAAACTCAGGGAACAAAGTTTTGTGCTGAGCTAAAAACGGAGGAGCAATGAGAAGAGTGACAAGCCCCGCAATCAAATAAATTGCACTCAGCCATACAGTTAAGGGACTTATAGAAATCTGTGATCCAAAGAATTTTCCATAACCCGGAGAACTAGTGGTATGATACAAAGCATACATGGCTCCAAGAATTCCCAAAATAGAAAGAATCCACAAAGGTTTGGAGTCTTCTTCTTTAGGGATTAGGAATTGAACCACAAGTGAGAGTAAGGCAACTCCACAAAGAATGAGCATGGGTGATATTGCGATTAGGTCATTGGAAGAAGGAGTATATGACATGGGTTAGTTTCCTATTGTCCCTTTCGGTGTTGGTTCCAATTCAAAATCAGACTCAATGGATTTTTCCAAATTGTCTAAGTTTTCGTTCAAGTTTGGTGGATTTGTTTTTAAGGAAACAAAAGTAGGAAGGGCATACTTCGATTGGAAAGATCCCAACCTTTCTTCAAACGAAAGTGGTTCTTTTCCCAAACTAGAATAATCGGAAAATTGTCGGCTCGATGCTCCGCCAAAAAAATCTTTTTGTACGTCTTTTCTTTCGGCAATGGACTGGACCGAGGCCGAATTCAAATAGACATTCGATGAGGATTGTAAAATTTCTAAAAAAGGTTTTGGATAAATTCCAATCCAAAAAATAAAAACAACGAGTGGAGAAAGAATTCCCACTTCGCGGAAACTTAAATCTTTATATGGTTTTGCTTGAATGGTTTTACTCACCCCAAAAAGGAATCGTTTCACAAACCAAAGAAGGTAGAGGGCACCAAGTACCACTCCGGTGGCCGCAATTCCACCGAGCCATACATTGGATTTGATAGCTCCCATAAGGATCAGAAACTCACCCACAAATCCATTGGTTCCCGGAAGGCCCACAGAAGACAATATAGCAATGAGAAAGAAGGTGGAGAACACCGGCATTTGTTTGGCAAGTCCACCGAACTCAGCAATGTTTCTAGTATGAGCTCTTTCATAGACCATACCAATCATAAGAAAGATCATACCCGTGGAAACACCATGAGATACCATTTGCAACATTCCACCCACAACCCCTTCGTTTGTGAAAGAGAAGAGCCCTAAGATACAAAAACCTAAATGTGATAAAGAACTATAAGCAATGATTCGTTTGATATCGGTTTGGACTAGGGCAGCCATAGAACCATAAACAATACCAATCACTGCAAGGATCTGAATCCAATTTTGTGATAATAAACTTTGTTCAGGGAAAAAAGGAATACAAAAGCGAATAAAACCATAAGCTCCAATCTTTAGTAATACTCCCGCCAAATCCACCGAACCCACAGTAGGTGCTTGGGTGTGGACATCTGGCATCCAAGTATGGAAAGGAAAAAGTGGAATTTTAATGGCGAATGCCAGAAAAAAACTAAAAAACAAAAACCATTGCAGAGGTTCCGAATACATTCCAAGACTTGCCGTTGCTAAAGACTCAATCGATGTTTTACCTGTTTTGAAGTAAAGGGTCAGAATTCCACCTAACATAAACAAGGAGCCAGCCATAGAGAATAAAAAGTATTTGAGAGCGGCTTTGGTTCTTTCTTCCCCACCCCAAATTCCAATCATAAGAACCATTGGTAAAACCATAAGTTCCCAAAATACATAGTAAAGAACCAAGTTACCCGCAGCAAAAACACCAAGGACGGCAGTTTCTAAAACGAGCAGGCAAATATGGAACTCTTTGATTTTTTTAGGAATATTGGACCAAGAGGCAAGACTCGAAAGAAAGAACATAAATGCAGTGAGTGCAAAAAGTAAAAGCGAGATACCATCGAGACCTACATGGTAATCCACACTGAGTTTTCCAGATAAAATCCAATCTGGAATCCAATGGACAAATTGTAATCCCGACAAAGAAGGATCAAAAAAGAAAAACAATCCCACAGAAAGGATGGTTGTGAATGCAGAAGAGAGAGCAGAAATCAAAACCACATTCCCTACTCGTTTTTGAAAGACAATGAGTAAAGAGGAAACGATTGGTAAAAAGATTATGATGGAAAGAATTTGTTCCGGCACCTTACACCCCCCTCGTTAATAAATACACTAAAATACAAAATGTACCAATGACTACATACAGAGCATAATCTCCAATAAAACCCGATTGGAGCCTGCGAAGGCCATTGGCAATGATACCGAAACTTCCACCAATACCTAGAAAAAATCGATCGATCACTTTGATATCCACAAAGAAAGCCACTCCCCGCGAAAGGAAAAGAAAGGGGCGAACAAAAACAAAGTCGTAGATTTCATCGATATAGTATTTATGAAATAGGATCTTTCGAAATCCCGTATGTTCTTCTGAAACTGGTGTTCCTTTTTTTTGGTAAAGAAAGTATGCGAGGATGAGTCCCACAGTTCCAATCGCCACCGAAAAACCAGCAAGGGAAAGTTCTACCTCGTGGACGAGAGATTTGTGATCGGCAAGACTTCCTTGTAGCGATGCCAACTCATATCCTTTGTTTAAGACAGGAGCAAAGAATCTTTCCAAGGTATCAATATGTAAAAAGAAATGGGGAGTTTGTAAAAACCCGGCAAACACTGCACCAATTGCTAAAACAACCAGTGGTAAGGTCATAGTCCAAGGAGATTCATGTATTTTATGATGCGGGTCTGTATTGTCTTTACCAAAGAAAACAACAAATACCAGACGGAACATATAAAACGAAGTAAAAAAGGCCGCAACAATTCCCATAGTCCAAAGGATGGAACCGTAAGCTCCATAAGTGTAAGCTTTTTCTAAGATCAAATCTTTGGAGAAAAATCCAGAGAAGGGAAAAAAGCCGGCAATGGCCAAGGTTCCCAGTAAAAAAGTAAAGGAAGTGATTTTGATTTTACCAAAGAGCCCGCCCATCTGTTTGATATTTTGTTCATGATGGAGAGCATGGATCACAGAACCTGCACCAAGAAATAACAAAGCTTTAAAGAATGCATGTGTCATTAAATGGAATAAACCCGCTACATAACTCATACTTCCCATAGCAAGAAACATAAAACCAAGTTGAGAAACTGTAGAGTATGCGAGGATTTTTTTGATATCGTTTTGTAAGGTACCAATCGTTGCCGCAAAGAGAGCAGTGACGGCACCAATACAGGCGATAAAGAGTGAAGTTTCTGGCGCGAGTAAAAATACAAAATTGAGTCTTGCAATAAGGAAAATTCCCGCAGTCACCATGGTAGCGGCATGGATCAGAGCCGATACGGGAGTGGGACCTGCCATGGCATCAGGAAGCCATACATAAAGTGGAATCTGAGCTGATTTTCCCATAGCAGCAATAAAGAAAAACAAGGCTATGATATTGGCGTAATTTGCAAACTCACTCATCTCACTTAAGTTAGTTTGTAGTTGTAGGTATTGTAAACTTCCCCCAATCCAAAAGAGAAATCCAGTCCCTAAAATAAAACCCACATCCCCAATTCGGTTCAGAATGAAAGCCTTCATCCCAGCTTCCGCCGCCGAACTTTTGTCATAGTCAAAACCAATGAGTAAATAAGAAGAAAGACCCACTCCTTCCCAACCAAGAAAGGTAAGCGCTAAGTTATCACTGAGTACTAGGTTTAACATACAAAAAATGAATAAATTCAAATAAGCAAAGAAACGGTTGTATCCCAAATTCCCTTTCATATAACCCATCGAATACAAGTGGATGAGGGACCCGATTCCTGTGATGATGAGAGTCATATATAGGGAAAGTTGGTCAATTTGGTATCCAAAGGAAGATTTAAAATTTCCAACCACAATCCAATCAAATACAGGAACCAAATGAGGAGCCGTTCGTTCCATCGGTCGAAACTCGTTAAACGCACCTAAGGTGATAAGAAAAGGAAGGAACACTGCTAAGGTTCCGATCGCACCTGCAAACCGATGAGGAATTCGATTCTTTAATAAACCATTATGTAAAAAACCTAGGAGAGGAAGAAGAACAACTAACGGAAATAAATCTAACATAGGATTACCATCTCATCGATTGGAGTTCATCCACATTGGTGGATTTTTTATGCCGGAAAATGGCAATGACAAGCGCCAGTCCAACCGCTGCTTCTGCCGCCGCGATTGCCATCACAAAGAAAACAATGGTTTCACCAGAAATATGGGAAAGAGCTTTGGAAAATGTAACAAAAACTAAATTCACGGAATTCAGTATCAGTTCCACAGACATAAAAATGATCACAATGTTTCTGCGAATGAGAACCCCTAGAACTCCTATGGAAAACAAAATTCCAGCAAGTCCGAGAATGTAGGAAATGGGGATGCCGTTTACGAGTTGGTTCATAGGACTGTATCCTTGGTCTGTTCTACTTCCGTTAATCTTTTTTTGGCAAGGATGACTGCACCAAGCACTGCCACAAGTAGAAGGATCGATATCATTTCAAAGGGAAGTATATAATCTAAATAAGTGGAGGCACCGACTGTTGCCACATTCCCTTTCGCATTCACAGTTGCAGTTCCTTGGATGGGATAAGAATACTCAGTAAGTGCATACCCTTTTCCCATTTGGTCCGAATGAGGCACACCCGTAGTAAGTGCAGAATATAATAAAAAGAAAAAACCAAAGGCAAATATAGAAAGCAATACCAATCGGATTGGGTGTTTCCTATAGCGAGATAAGGTTTCTGCTCTTTGAGAAAGTAACATCAAAACAAAAACGATGAGCACCATAATGGCACCAGCATACACTAACACCTGCATGGTGGCTATAAAAAGGGCTCCCATAATCCCGTAAATCCCTGCAAGGGCAAAAAAGGTAAAAACAAGGGATACTGCAGATACTACTGGATTTTTTTGGAATACAACACTAAGAGAAGTAATCACCGTGACCGTTCCAAAAAAAATAAATAATAAAAAGGAAGGAGAAGATTCTAGGTTCATATAAATAATTTCATCCATCCTTCTTTCCAATATACTGTGTAAATCGCAGCAAACATAACCGCAAAAAGTCCCCAAGGAATCATCTTTTTCCAACCAAGTTTCATGAGTTGGTCATAACGAAAACGAGGAAGAGTCCAACGAACCCAAATAAACAAAAAGGCAAAAAAGAGAACTTTCAAAATAAAAAACCCAAGTCCAATGAATGCTTGGTAAGGAGAACCCGCACCTAGTTGAAACGGAACATTGTATCCACCAAAAAAAAGTAAGGTGGTAAGACAAGACATGGTAATCATATTCATATACTCTGCCAAAAAGAAGAGAGCAAATTTAAAGGCACCATATTCGGTATGAAAACCTACGACAAGTTCCGATTCGGCTTCTGCTAAATCAAAAGGAAGGCGATTGGTTTCAGCAAACATAGCAGTCACATAAATAAAAAATGCTACAAAACCTGGTGGAGACAAAATGTTCCACATATCTTTCTGGGATTCACTAATGTCTGTTAACTTTAAAGATCCAGTCATAATGACAATTACGACAATGGAAAGTCCCATAGGAAGTTCGTAACTAATCATTTGGGCGGTGGAACGAACGCCACCAAGTAGAGAGTATTTATTATTACTAGACCAACCAGCAATCATAATCCCATACACGGCCAAAGAGGAAATGGCCAATAGATACAAAACCCCAGAATCAGGATTGGCAATTTGTAAGTCGATTGTAGTCACACCAGTGAGTGTCGCCAACCATTCTGGTGCGGGAATTGTTCCCCCAAAAGGAATCACGGCCCAAGCCATAATGGCACAAGTCATGGAGATTGTGGGAGCCAAAAGATACATTCCCTTGGATACATTTTTGGGGAAAATTTCTTCTTTGGCGATGAATTTGATTCCATCGGCAAGAGGTTGAAAAAGACCAAAAATGCCAGCCCGGTTTGGACCAGGACGGTCCTGAATGAATCCAGCAAACTTACGTTCGGCGAGTGTATAATAAGCTACACCGGTTAGGATTATAAAAAATAATGAGAGGATTTTAATTCCCCAAGCAAGTAGTAGTGCCCAGTCCATAATGTTTCGGTGACCTTTAGTGAGAGACGCTCACTTCCTTTTTCAATCGAGCCGAGAACTCTCCTTTAAACTTTGTCATGGTAGGACGAACAGCCATTACACATGCATCCGCTAACGGACAGATGGTGGTTCCACCCTCCATATTTCTGGACAAAGAAAAAATGAGTTCTACATCTTTTTCTGTTCCCTCTCCGTTCTTTATTTTATGGAGAAGGTCTTTTACCCAATGGGTTCCTTCACGACAAGGTGTACATTGGCCACAAGATTCATGAGAATAAAATTCTGCCAAACGGTAAGTAGTTTCCACAAGGTCAGCAACCTCAGAGAGAATGATGACAGCTCCGGAACCTAACATCGATTTAAGAGAGGCAATCGACTCATAATCCATAGTGGCAGTCATTGCTTCTTCAGCTGTGAGAATGGGAGAAGAACTTCCTCCAGGAATCACGGCTTTTAGAGTTTTATCGTTTTTGATTCCACCACAAATATCATAAATGAGTTCTTTCATGGGAGTTCCCATTTCTACTTCATAAATTCCTGGTTTTTTCACATGTCCACTGACAGCAAATAACCTTGTTCCCGGAGATTTTTCTGTTCCAATTTTTTTGTATTCTTCTCCCGTCATACGGATGATATGTGGGACGTTACAAAAAGTTTCTACGTTGTTTACAACTGTAGGGCAAGCATAAAGACCAGAGACTGCCGGGAATGGGGGTTTGAGTCGTGGGTGTCCCCTCCTTCCCTCGAGGGAATTAATGAGTGCTGATTCTTCTCCGCAGATATAAGCTCCGGCACCGGAGTACACCGCCAAATCAAAGTCATACCCAAGACCCATAATATTTTTACCAAGAAGACCGGCTTTATAGGCTTCTTCTACGGCTTCTTCCACCACACGAATCCCTTTATGGAATTCACCACGAATATAAATATAACCTTGGTGGGAATCAATGGCTTTGGCAGCAATGACCATTCCTTCGATGAGCATATGAGGTAGTTTTTCCAGGAGGAGTCGGTCTTTGAATGTTCCCGGTTCTCCTTCATCCCCATTACAAATTAAATATTTTGGTTTGTCTGTTTTGGGAATAAATCCCCATTTGTTTCCCGTAGGAAAACCAGCACCACCACGGCCTCGAAGCCCTGAATTCTTAACATCGTTTACGATTTGTTCGGCGGTCATCTCAGAGAGAGCTTTTTTTTGACTTTCATAGCCACCAACCGACTTGTAATGGTTTAAGGTATGGGAATCTGCGGCACCAATATGAGTTGTGAGTAGGTTCTTTAGTCCCATTTTATACCTGCTTATCCAATTCAGAGAGAATGTTTTCAATGATCTCTGGGGTTAGATTTTCGTAATATTTATCATTGATTTGAGCGACTGGCCCAAACCCACAAGCACCAAGACACTGCACTTCATCTACCGTGAATTTTTTGTCAGCCGTGGTTTCTCCGGCATCGATTCCTAATTTAGAACATACATGTTCTGTGATGGAATCGGATCCCGCAAGGTAACAAGAAATATTTCCACAAATTTGGATATGGAACTTCCCTACGGGTTTTTTATTGTACATGGTGTAAAAGGTAGCTACCCCATGCACTTGTGCGAGAGAAACCGGAGCACCGATTCGTTCTGCAATGTAGGACATTCCTTCCTGATCCACAAAACCTTTGTCAGCTTGTAATAAAAAAAGACATGGTAAAATCAACGAACGTTTACTTGGGAACTGCGGGATCAACCTTTGGAATCTTTTTTCGGAATCTTGTGAAAATTGATAAGCCATTAACAATCTAACTCCCCTGCAATGACATTGAGTGAAGACATAGTGGCAATTGTATCAGCAAGCAGTCCACCTTTGACAAGTTCAGGAAACGCTTGGTAATACCAAAAACAAGGACGTCTTACATGCACTCGCCAAGGAGACTTTTCTCCTTCCGAAACCACATAGAATCCGAGTTCGCCATTGGCAGCTTCCGTCGACATATAGTATTCGCCGGGAGGGACCTTCACTCCGTGCATAATGATTTTAAAATGGTAAATGAGTTCTTCCATATTGTGATACACCTTGTCTTTCGGAGGAAGGAAGGTGTGTGGAACATCAGCGTGGTATGGACCTTCTGGAATTCCGTCTATCAGTTGTTCGATGATTCTCATGGACTGACGCATCTCTTCCATACGGACAAGAGTTCGGTCGAGGGCTGATCCGTCCCCACCTACCGGAATATCAAAATCCACTTTATCATAGAACATATAAGGATCATCTTTTCGAACGTCCCAAGGAACTCCTGCTGCCCGAAGGTTGGGTCCAGAAAATCCGTAGGCAATGGCTCTTTCTGCAGAAAGTCCACCGATCCCGGCGGTTCTTTCGTTAAAAATTTTATTGCGAACGAGAAGTTGTTCAAATTCATCCAAGGCTGGTTTTAGTCCTTTGATGATGGTTTTGATCTCTGTTTGGAATTCAGGATAAATATCCCTCTCCATTCCACCCACTCGGCAAAACGTAGTAGTCAACCGAGCGCCTGTTAGTTTTTCTAGAATTTGATAAATGTTTTCTCTATGATGGAATAAATGCAAAAGGCCAGAAAAGGCACCCAGGTCTACACCCATAATTCCATTACAAATGATATGGTCCATGATCCTAGAAAGTTCGGAAATGATCATACGAACGTATGTCACTCGATCAGGAACTTCGATTTGCATCATTTTTTCTACGGTAAGGATCCAACCGATGTTATTGAGTGGAGTGGATACATAGTTCATACGATCCGTACAAACTAAGAACTGGTTGTAATCGTATCGTTCGCCTAATTTTTCAAAACAACGATGGACATAACCGATGACAGATTCTGTGTCGACTACACGTTCCCCATCAATTTGAATTACGTTTTGTAAAATTCCGTGAGTGGCAGGATGGCTTGGCCCGAGATTGACAAGAAGATGGCCTTCGGGTAGGTCTTTGAATTTTTTGCCAAAGTGTTCGGCTGTTTTTTCGTACATTACCATAATGATTCCCTACCGCCTAACCGGTAATATCCTCGCTCACATGAATGGTGAGCAGGTCTTCAATGAGATAATCTTGGCCCGGACCCTCTAATGGATAGTCCTTACGAAGAGGATGACCCACAAAGTTATCAGGCATAATGAGACGTTCCATCTGCGGATGACTGGAAAAGGGAATTCCCATCAAATCATACACTTCCCTCTCAGGCCAATTGGCCGCAGGAAAAATACCGGCAAGACTAGGAACCTCTTCTCCTTCGCCCACAGGAACTCGGAGTTGCAAACGGAAATGTTTGTTTTTCGGAGAACGAAGTAGATACACCATTTCGAATCTTGGTTCCCTTTTTCCGAGCCAATCTATGGAAGTGAGATCATTCAAATAATTGAAGGCAAAGTCTGGATGATCCTTTAACGTTTGTACAACGGTCGGGAGAGCTTCCTTTTGTATGCTAAAATAGAGTAAATTGGTGTTTATGTCCCTTTGCGGGAGTAATACATCAGAAAACTTTGAGTTTATGTATTCAGTAATTTTTTCTTTCATGCGACTACGAGAGGTTTGTTGCGTTCGTTGATTTCTTCGATTTTTCTCATCACTTCTTGGCGCCTCGCCTCGAGTCCCTGGCCTTGCACTTTCTTTTGCAATTTGACAAGGGCATCCAGGAGTGCTTCGGGTCTTGGGGGACATCCAGGAACATAAACATCCACAGGAAGGATTCGGTCTACACCTTGTAACACACCGTAGGTGTGAAACATTCCACCGGATGAGGCACAAGCACCAACAGAGATAACAAATTTTGGTTCTGCGAGTTGGTCGTATATCTGGCGTAACACGGGAGCCATTTTATAAGTAATGGTTCCGAGGACCAAAATCATATCTGCTTGGCGTGGAGAAAAAGAAGGACGTTCCGCTCCAAAACGAGCGATATCATAATCGGCACAAGCTGTGCTCATGTATTCAATTCCGCAACAAGCAGTTGCAAAAGGGTATGGCCATAAAGAAAAACTTTGTCCCCATTGGACTACGTTGTCGAGTGTGGCGACTTGGAACATGTCGCCAAACATCTCACCCGGTTTGGATAGTGTTTCTGTTAATCCCATTCCAGTGCTCCCTTTTTCCATATATAGTATAGACCGACAACGAGTATGAGTAAAAAGAAAAACATCTCTACAAGGAAGAAGGTGCCAAGTCCTGCTTCTTTGAAGCTAATTAAGTTCACTGCCCAAGGGTATAAAAATACAGCTTCAATATCAAAGAGGATGAAAAGGACAGCAACAAGATAGAACTTGATGTTAAAGAGTCCTCTGGCGTCACCATAATACGTGACTCCACATTCAAATGTGTCTTGAGGTTTCGATTTTTTCTTCGGATTGATGAGGAAGGCAAGGGTCAAGATCAGAGCGGAGAAACCGACTCCGAGCAAAAGTTGTAAAAGGATTGGTGCGAAACTATCTGGTGCAGAACCCATGTATGAAAATGCTCTCATGGATGGGTTGGATTGTCAAGATGAGAAAGGTTTTCCCCTTTGTTTTCGTGTTATTTTCGATATTTGAAACTGAGGGGATGCCATTTGAGATAAACTCTCAATACCGATCCCCCCACAGCCTTTCCAACTGCTCCCTTAGATTTTTTTCCATCCCTTGGTTTGTCGGTTCGTAAAACTGGGGGGTATCTGGATAAAAAACAGAGGGGAAATATCGTTCTTTCAGGAAATGTCCTGGAAAATCATGGGGATATTGGTAATCTTTACCGGCACCTTCTTTTTTATGAGTGGCTGTAGGCGCATTACGCAAATGGTTTGGAATTTGGAATTCCCTTTTTCTTTCCCGGACAAGTTGCAAAGCCTTGTCAATGGCCAAATAACTAGCATTAGACTTTGGTGCTGATGCTAGGAAAGTGGTACACTGGCCCAAAGGAATCCGTCCTTCAGGCATCCCGACTCGTTCCACAGCTTGCCAAGTGGCAATGGCAAGTGGGAGGGCGTGGACACTGGCATTCCCCACATCTTCACTCGCAAAAATCACAAGCCTTCTTGCAATAAATAGTGGGTCTTCTCCCCCTTCAATCATTAGAGCCAAATAAAAAAGAGCAGCATCGGGATCACTTCCCCGAAGGGATTTGATAAAAGCAGAGATAATATCATAATGGCTTTCGCTATTTTTATCGTAAAAAATAACATTTTCACCTAAAATTTCAGCTAACTTAGATTCGGTGATCGTATCAGTTTCCTCTGTGGCATTTAGAATTCGTTCCAAATACCCGAGGAGTTTTCTCGCATCTCCAGAACTTCTACGAAAGAGTTCTTTTTTTAAATCTTCTGGGAAAGTTCGCTTGTGCTTTAATTTGCTTAGACAAGATTCAAAAATAAAGTTTTCGTCTGCCTCAGATAAAGATGTGAGTCGGTAGACAAGCATTCTCGAAAGGAGAGCTTTATTCACACGAAAACTCGGATTTTCAGTGGTCGCAGCAATCAAAATGATTTCCCCTTCTTCCACCGCAGAAAGAAGAGCATCTTGTTGTGAGGAAGAAAAACGATGGATCTCATCTAAAAACAAAACAATGGTTCCGCGCCTCTTTGCTTCCTCCAAAACCTCTCTCACTTCTTTTAGGCCACTAGTAACACAACTCAAATAACGTTTTTCCAAACTCCAAGTTTGTGTGAGAAGGTGCGCCAAAGTGGTTTTGCCGGAACCTGGGGGACCGTAGAACAGAATGGAGGTGGGTTTCGGAATGGATTTAAGAGATTGTACTACTTGGGTTTGGCCCACAAACTCGGACCAATTTTTGGGTCGCACTGCATGCGCTAAAGGAACTTGTTTGTTTTGAGAAAAGAGGGAATCCAATTTAATTATTTTCCAATTCTTTTTTTACCGCCATATAACAATTGTATATAGTTTCATTACAAACATCACAACCAGAATTACAACAAATAAGAGACCTCTCCGATACCTTTCCATCCACTAAATTTTTAACGAAGGCAGCCGTACGATCGGGCAAAAAGAAAAATCTTACTTTTTCTAAGATGACTTCATCGACAGATTTTGGAAACAAAAGCTCTTCTGACATCTATCCTCCTGTGATCCATCCTAAATACATAGCGTAAAAATAAACAGTAACACGAATAAACCGAAAGAGGGAACCGAGTAAAAATAGCGAATAACGCATCTTAAATGTTCCCACTGTATATGCCATCCAGGAATAGGGAATGGGTGTAAGAGCACTAAGTACCACAGCCCCAAAACCGTATTTGCGAAGGTAAGGAAGGAGTTTGTCTTCATAGTGCAAAACCATTTGCCTTCCTAAATGAAATTTGGGAATGAGATACAAGCCGATAAAATAAGCAAGTGATCCGCCAAGGATACTCCCAAAGGACATAGAAAGAATGGTAAAAAGTGGATCCATCTCACCTGAGATCGCTAACATCAGAAAAGCGTCAGGTGGAACAAAAGCAGGAAGGCTATCCGAAAGGATCATGCCGAAAAAAAGTCCCCAATATCCAAAAATTCGGACGAAGTGTTCACTAAATCCAAGAAGTTCTACACGAAAAAAAAACGCCAATCCGAAAACAATCACAAGGACAATGACGATAGAAAGAATGGTTTGGAAGATAAGGTTTCGAAGGTTGATGGAAGTTTCTTTTTCTTTTGTCATAAAATGTAATTCTAATGCCCGTTAGTCATTCCTCACTTGGAAATAATAACCTTTAAGTCCCATTTTCTTTTCGAATGAGATTGCGGTTGGTTCGGATCCAATCTTCTGTTTTAACAATGGACTCTTTGATCAGTGTATCCAAACTACTTCGTTCTTCTGAATTGAAATTTTGTAATACAAAGTCAGCCACTTCCATTCCCCCTTTTTCCGGTTTTCCCACACCAAATCGCAACCGATGAAAATCCTGCGAACCGAGTTTTGCGACTATATCTTTTAGTCCATTGTGCCCGGCAGTTCCGCCCCCAATTTTATTTTTTATTTTTCCAAAAGGTAGATCCACTTCGTCTTGGATCACAAGAATTTGGGAAGGAGGGATTTTATATAAGTTGGCAAGGGTTTGTGTAGATTTTCCTGAAAGATTCATAAACTCTTGAGGTTTGAGAAGATGCACTTTGTCCCCTTCCCAAGTATGAGTGGTTTCCATATACTTTTTAGAATCTTTAAACGAAACACTGAAACTCGCGGCCAAAGCATCTAAGATCATAAAACCAATGTTATGGCGAGTATTCTTGTATTTGTCCCCTGGATTTCCAAGGCCTACAATGAGAAAATGAATCATACGTTTCCGAGTAAAATATGTAACAATCGTTCGGTGGCTTTTACAGCCGCCACTTGTTGGTCAGAGTCAATTCCAATCGTACGAATGGGGTGTGTATCTCCATCCCCTTTCCAAGTAATCACGGTCTCAACTAGGGCATTGGTATTCCCACCAGGAGGAATCCTTACCTCATAGTCATAGAGTTTTGGGATTTGGATATTTAATTCTTTTAAAATTTTGCCAAGGGCATTCATAAAAGCGTCATAACCGCCGTCGCCGTCGCCATTCGCTTCAAAATACTTTCCTTGGTAATTGACCTTTACTTCGGCCTTGGGTTTGACCCCGATTCCACTGGTCACAGTGCAGGTTTCGATTCGAAAACTAGCTTCTAAATTTTCGCCAGTGATATCGGAAATAATATAAGGAAGATCTTCTTTCGTGACAGTTTTGTTTTGGTCCCCGAGCTCAATCACTCGCTCTAAAACTTTTTTTTCGATTTCTGGAGAAAGAACCATTCCCAATTGTTTTAAGTTTTCGGTAATGCTTGCTTTACCAGCTAACTTTCCTAAGGCGTAGACTCTGGTCCGCCCAAACCTTTCAGGTAAAATTGGATTGGCATATAAATTTCCTTTTTTGTCACCATCGGCGTGAACCCCAGCGGTTTGTGTAAACACATCTTCCCCGACAATCGGACGGTTATCTGAGATTCGTTTCCCGGAAAATATTTCAACAAGCCTAGATGCATTTGTGATTTCTCTTTCTACAACCGAGGTTCTGAATTTTGTTTTGTCATGTAAGGCGGTCACCACAGCTTCCAGAGGAGAGTTCCCTGCCCTTTCCCCAAGTCCATTCACAGCCACATGAAGTCCTCGAACTCCAGCCTGCACGGCTTCCAAACAATTCGCAACAGCCAAATCATAATCATTATGACCATGAAACTCAAACCATAACTTCGGGAACTCTTTCACAAGATCTGTAATGGCAGTTCTTACTTCCATTGGCGACAATACACCAAGTGTATCTGCTAAATAAAATTTACTGACTGGAAACTTTGAGACAACACTCAAATATTCTAAAACATAATCGCGGGAATGTAAATATCCATTGGACCAATCCTCAAGATAAACATTGATGGTAATGCCAGAAGCACTTGCATTTTCGACGGTCTTTTGGATGTCTAAAAAATGTTCTGCAGGAGTTTTCCGTAGTTGATTTGTTAGGTGATTGAGGGAACCTTTCGTTAAAAGATTGAGGACACGAACTCCCGTTCCTTTCATCCATTCCACCGTTTTATCGATATCCACAAATCCTAAAATTTCAATCCGATCATGAAGGCCTTCCGTTTTAGACCATTCCACTATTTTTTTAACGGCTTCAAATTCTCCCGGAGATACACGAGCACTGGCAATTTCAACGCGATCAGTTTTTAGATCTTTTAATAGATGTTTGGTGATATTTAATTTTTGCTGCCAAGAAAAAGAGACACCATTGGTTTGTTCCCCGTCTCGTAATGTGACGTCCAGGATTTCTATAGTAGGTTTAGATTCAGTCATGATTTCAATCGGTTGATGTATTCTTTGGACGGAGCAAGAATTTCCACAATCGTACTGCCCGGATTGGACCGAAACATCGGATCGGTCTCCACTAGTTTCAGGAAATTGCAGGTAGCTACGTAGTCAATCGCCATTCGCCGGAGGATTCCCTCCCCGATTCCATGAATGATCTCAACATAGGATTCCCCGTCCATAAAGGCATCATGGAGTTCTCGTTCTAGTTTGATACGAGCTTCTTCGAATCGGAGTTTGCGGATGTAGATGGTACGCACCTTACGTCCAGAAAATGGGACTTAGGTCAAATTGCAACAGAAACGAACGGCATCGAGTAATTCCCTGGTATTCCAAGGTTTGGAAAAAATGGCGTAGGTTTTCGCTTCTTCCTTCACTCGGGTGATTGCCTCGCGATCTGCATGACCAGAAATGAGAATGGATTTGATATGGGGGTATTTATGGTGGACTTGGATGAGAAATTCGTCTCCACGCATCCCAGGCATCAACCAATCGGAAAGAATGAGAATGACTTCCACTCCTGAGTTGCAAAGGTCATCGATCACTTCCATGGCTTCTTCGGGGTTTTGGGCAGTTTCGTAGGTATAACTCCCACCAATCTCGCGTTTTAGTTCTTGTACGAGGGAAAGAAGGAGAATAGGCTCATCATCAACACAAAGGATTGCGTTTTTTTCATGTTGTAGTTTCGTAATATTCAATCGATTCCCCTTGTTTGTGCTTTTGGCAAATACACCCTAAATTCGGTTCCCGAACCATCTGACGAAAATTCTATCGTACCCTTCATTTTTTCTACGATTTGCCTACAAATGTCAAGCCCAAGCCCAATTCCTTCGCCATGTTTTTTTGTAGTAAAAAAAGGTAAAAATATCTTATCGCGAATTTCAGGAGCAATTCCTCTTCCTGTATCTTGTATGGATGTGATCACAGAGTTCGCATTCGATGTCACGGAAATTTTGAGTTTTCCACGATAATCCATAGCTTGTAATGCATTGTTGATGATATTAATCCAAACTTGATTGAGTTTATCCCTTTCCGCCAAACAAAAATCAGTCGTTGTATATAGTTTAGTGATTTCAACATCATTTTTAATTTTTGTTTGGTATAAGGTGAGAATGGAATCAAGTTCTGTGGGAATATGAACATTCTGAAAATTAGTTTCAGTATCCAACCTATCTGTATACAAATAATGTTTGAGTGCGTTGACAACGTGGGAAGCTTTTTCAGTTGCAGTTTGAACAACATACACCAAACGATACAAACTTCCCAAAATTAGAACATTTTGTAATATGATTCCAGACCTCGGCTTTTTTAGAATCTTTAGAAGTGATTCTTCTAATTGTAGGATGCCAAGTGAGGTAAGATCTTCAATGATCTCTTCTGGATTTTCAATTTGATGTGAATTTAGAATTCCCAATCTTTCTTTTTTTTCGGCACGGTTGAGTAGTCCCGAGTTACGAGATCCAAAAGACACTCCTAAATGGAGAAGGTATCTAAAATCTTCTCTTTCAGAAACATCCAATGATTCTAAAAATGCAGGTAAGTCAGTGATGTCATTTTTTAAGATCTCTGACATAGCACGAACACTGGAAGTAATGGCTCCGAGTGGAGTGTTGAGCTCGTGGGTGATCCCCGCTGCAAATTGACCTAGAGCAGCTAATTTTTCGCTCATCAGTAGTTGTGTTTGTGTATTGTGCAAATCGATTAGGATTTTTTCCTTTGTCTCGATCATCTCCACAAGGCTGCGATTGCTTTCAATTAAAGCTTCCGTTCTTTGTCCAATTTTTTCCTCTAAATTAGAGTTGGTTTCCATCACCAAACGTTGGCTTTCTTCCACACGTTCAAAACTTTGTTTAAGCTCCGATGACATAAAACGAAATGCTTCCGATAGATCTTTCAGTTCTGCAATCACACTCTCACCGACTGGGATGTCCCAATCACCTCTGGCAAGAGATTTAGATGCTTTTGCAAACGAGAGAACTGGTCTAGTCACAAACTCAGCAACCACTGCCGCTAAGATCAAACTGAGTAAAATGGCCCAAGCAAAAACCATGGCCGATTCACTATTTCCGGTAATGACGCCATTTAAATAAAAAGAATAAGGAAACAATGTGATAAGATAGGTTTTTTCTTTTATATTAGGATGAGTGTAAACCGTGACCATCGCGTTCCAGTTCTCACGCGAAAGAGGTTTTTTTGTCACGATGGCAAAACTAAATCTTTTTTCTGAGTTGTTGATTTGGTTCCCCAGTTTATTAAGTTCCACCCGTACCGTTTCCAGTAATCTAGACTTTCCAAGTTCACTGGAAAGGGATGCCAATGGATTTAAATGTTCATCGAGTAAAAATACTTTGCCTTGATCATTCACTCTAGATACATCCAAAACTTTGCCTAAACCACTGACGCCACTTGATTCCCAGTTAGTTGCCGGAATCGATGATAAATACCGATCCAAACTAAGACTGATATTCTTTGACCATTGCCTATGTAAAACTTCCACCATTTGGAAAGCAGAGTTTTCTGCATTTTTAAGTGTTACATAAGCGGTGATACCAACAAGGATCAAAACCAAACAAACAAAAGGTGTAACAATAAATAACTGCAAAGAAATTCCCGTCCGCGGTTCCTGTTCGCGTTCGGAGTTCGCCCATTCTCTTGGACCCGACTTCCATATGATTTGAGGCTCAGAAAGAGTGACTTCTTTCATTTGGCCTGGAACCTCTGCCCAAAATAATCCGAACCTTCTCACAAGAGGAAAGATGACAAACATCGCAAACGGGGCCAAAATCCAAGTAATGCCAGTTGTGAATACAAGAGCAGAACTCACAGTATGGTAGGAAATTTCAGCGCCGAATTGTTCCGAACATAAATAACCCCATAAAAAAGGTTCGAGAAGTAAAAAGAGTAGAACAAATATAAAGTAATATACCCAAATTCGAAACTTACGAAAGTCAGGTGACTTACCAATCATTTGGTAAGCAAGCCAAAATAAACTTGGATTGATAAAGTAACCGGGTAACCAGTCCCATAAAAATTCTGGTGGCACTCCCTCAATCAAATCAGAAAGTCCATAGGCAAAAGGTACCGCAAGTAAGGCAGGGTATCCAAAAAAATTCAAACAAAGAAAAACCGAAAGATCCTTTAAGCTTTCCAAAGTTTGTGCACCGGGAATGAGGACAATAGAGCTGCCTAAATATCCAGTGAGAAAAATGGAAACGAAAGTGATGAGAAACCAGTAGAAACTGGTGAGATTCCAATTCCAAACTTCTCTGGAAATTCGGAAGGTTTTTCCGTTCCGAAAGGTAAATCCAGTAAATGCGAATATAGAAATAATAGAACCAAGTAAAAAAGAGAACCGACCCCATACCTCTAATATAGGTAAAGGGATGTTGGAAATAAGATGTTCTATCCAAACAATGGTTTCGGCCATAGCCCGTGAATGGTAACGAACTATGTTTCTAAGTAAAGCAAAATCTTTTTCACCTTGGCGGCAAGGGAGGAAGGAAATTCAGAATCCAAAGTGGCAATACTGACCCATTTACTTTCCACACCGAATTTCTCAGCTAAGTCTTCCGCTAGAACCTTCTCCTCCAATTGATGAGTGAATACCGAAAATGTCATCTTATGATGAGTGATCGTATGTTTGAATTTCCCAATGGCTTTAAAATTCGAAAACGATTTTCTTAAGGACAAAAAGAAAGGAGTGGGTTCATAATCTTCGGTAGGAATTTCCCCAACAAACCCATAGGGCAAATGGAACATCTCTTTCAAAAAACGCATTTTAGGTTCCCGGACAAGCAGGATGGATTCTTTGTAAAACAAAACTAAGATTTCAGCTGTCAGTTGAGTCTGCTTTTTGTTTGTTTCTCTTAGTGGAATCTCTACTGTCTTTTGATGGATCCTCGCAAAACAAGAATTCATCAAAGGACAGAACAAACATTTCGGTGACTCTGGTAGACAAATTGTGGCCCCAAGCTCCATGATTGCTTGGTTGTGGTCTCCGGGATTCTCTGTATTTAAAAACTCATCAGCTTTCTTTTGTAGGTCTTTGTCCGCTTTGGTTCCTAAAATGTTTTCTGTGTAACCATAATAACGAGAGAGGACACGTTTTACATTTCCATCCAAAACAGCGAGAGGTAGGTCATAAGCAATGGAGAGAATAGCCCGCGCTGTATAGTTTCCAATACCTGGAAGTTTCAAAACAGAGTCCAAATCTCTAGGGAAAGATCCGTTGTAATTTTGAACTAAAAAGATGGCGGCTTTTCTTAGATTACGAGCACGACTGTAATATCCAAGCCCTTTCCAATGGGCAAGAACCTCTTCCTCTTCTGCGGAAGCTAAAGACTCTGGAGTAGGAAATCGTTTGATAAAGGCTTCATACAAAGGAAGCATCGCATTAACTCGCGTTTGCTGAAGCATCACTTCAGAAACCCATATTGGATATGCTTGTTTTTTCTTTCGAAAGGGGAGATCCCTTTTATGGACCAAATACCATTCGTGTAGTTTTTTTTGCGGGCTCAAGTTTCCGAGTCTTGAATGCTGTAACGAAGGAAGGTATTACAACTCCCCTCTTCTGTATAACGAACCAGGTCGTAATCCAAACGAGTGGAACGGAAGAATTTGGAATGTGCCAATCTCTCTCGAATCTCTTGGCGAATATGATCCCTGGCTTCCTGGCGTTTGTCATAATGGGCTGGAGAAAGGATTTCACTTTTATAGGACAAACTTCCTTCGCGGTAAATCGCTACCGTCACCTGCACCCGGTATTTTCGCTGTAATCCTTGTTTTACTTCAGTATTCATCGTATCTAAAACTCGAGGTGATCTTCCTAAATAGATTTTCGGTCCCTGGAGGATGGAAATTGAAACCCACGGATTTTTTTCATACTGCTTGCCCAAAAATTCTAATTTAATTTCCTAGATAATGAGAACATAAGATTCAAATGAGCACCAAATATAACGAATCGCCATTTTACTATAAAAGACGCCCAACACGCGAAGTGATGGTGGGTGGTGTGGGAATTGGAGGGAAAAACCCAATTCGTATCCAGTCAATGATCACATCTAACACAAGAGATACGGATGCGAGTATCCAACAAATTGCAGATTTAGAAAAAGCGGGTTCTGAAATTGTTCGCCTAACAGTACCAAGTCAAGCCGATGCGGACAATTTACCAAACATTCGTAAACGGATGAAAGAACTGGGACTCACTGTTCCTTTAGTGGCAGACATTCATTTCACTCCGCAAGTTGCACTGAAATGTGTAGAATGGGTGGAGAAGGTACGAATCAATCCAGGCAATTTTGCTGACAAAAAGAAATTTGAAATCATCGAATATACAGATAAAGATTATAACGAAGAATTAGAAAGAATCGAAGAGGTTTTTACCCCTCTTGTTTTACGGGCCAAAGAACTAGGTGTTGCCATGCGGATTGGAACCAATCACGGAAGCCTATCAGACAGGATCATGAACCGGTTTGGTGACACACCACTCGGGATGGTAGAATCGGCTTTAGAATTCATTCGTATTGCGGAAAGAAATTCCTACAAAGATATAGTTGTTTCTATGAAGGCATCCAACCCCCAAGTGATGATCCAAGCCTATCGTATGTTAGTTTCCAGATTTTATGATTTGGGAATGGATTATCCTTTGCATTTAGGAGTCACCGAGGCTGGAGATGGAAAAGACGGAAGGATCAAATCCGCCATTGGAATTGGAAGTTTACTCGAAGACGGACTCGGCGATACCATCCGAGTCTCCCTTACAGAAGATGCCGTTTATGAAATCCCCGTAGCAAAGGAACTCGTCCGTAAATACAACGAATCCTTTCGAAAGCAAATGGAAACTTCACCGGAAGTGTTAACCGCCAATGCACAAATAAATCCTGCAAAAAACCAGGAAACAATTTATACAGAATTTCGTGATCCTTTCCAATATTCTAGGTTCTATTCCAAAGAACTAAACCTGGGTGATACAAAACTAGGAGACACATCTCCCGTTCGGATCGAAATCTGTTTTCCTTTTTTTGGATCAGAATCCGCAGAGGAAGTTTTAAATCTCATCCAAAGAGAAACCAAATCAGGCCGTATTCCTGAAATGTTGCACTTTATGATCAATTCCGAATTGGATTTGTTATCTCTTGGAACTATGGTTCGGCGTGGTTCTTTTCCACTCCCAGTATCGGTAGAATTATCCAAAGAACTGACCTACCAATATGATAGTTTGGCAGAAGACCTTTACCGAGTACATAAATGGGTCATAAGTCCCATTCTATTTTTCCAAGAATCAGAAGAATCCTGGGATGACCTTTTGGATTTTGTGACTCGTTATGCCAAAGACAAACGTTGTGTGGAATGGAGTATCGATGTAAAAGATATCCACCTAACAGAAAAAATTGTTAAGGAATCTAAAAAACGAAAGATAGAAAACCTACTCTTTTCAGTCAAAGACGGAGATCTACTTTCGGTTCGAAAACTTGCCTATCACTTAAGGGAATCAGACTATCCCATCGCCCTTGTCGCTCACTCAAATGAGAAGGAACAACTCCTATACGAAGCTTCCATCCAGGTGGGCGCAAGTTTACTCGACGGAATCGGAGACTTACTTCGTTTGTCTTACGGGGATGGGGAACCCGAAGAATCTCTTGTTTTGAGCTTTGATATTTTACAAGCCACGAGACTTCGCCTAACAAAAACAGAATATATATCTTGCCCCTCTTGTGGTCGAACCATGTTTGATTTACAATCCACCACCGCCATGATCAAAAAAAGGACAGGGCATCTGAAAGGTGTGAAGATTGCGGTTATGGGTTGTATTGTCAATGGTCCTGGCGAGATGGCAGATGCCGATTTTGGGTATGTCGGTGCCGGAATTGGTAAGGTTCACCTCTACAAAGGGAAAGAAATTGTAAAAAAAGGTGTTTCGGAAGAGGAAGCTGCAGACCAACTCATTGATCTCATTCGTGAAAATGGAATGTGGAACGATCCAGAATAAAAAGTAGTTCCCCTCTGTCCACGGATGTGAACCATTTCCACCGTGGAAGAAAAAGAAACTAAAGAAATCCTCTCACGGATACAATCTATGGAGAGGGAACTCTCTTTTTTAAAAGAAAGAGTTTTGTCTCTCGTTAGTCCCGAAACTCCGAAACAGCCAACTCCCCCTGTTTCCAAACCAATCCCTACCGAGATCCACCAAACAGAAGTTCCATTAAATGATGGACCCAATTGGTTTATACAGTGGATCGGTGAAAACTTATTTGTAAAACTCGGAGTGTTTTCCCTTCTACTCGCATCCATTTGGTTTTTCTATTTAGCCATTGAAGAGTATTGGATCAATGAATCCGTTCGCATTTGGATTGGCCTTGTTTCTGCCATTCCGATCCTGATTTATGGATACCGTGTCAGAAATACAAGGCCTTACCTTTCCCCAAGCCTTATGGGACTTGGGATAGCTGTCCTCTTTTCTGCCTATTATTCTGGGTATTTGTGGTATGATTTGTATTCTACAGAAACCTGCTTTGTGGGCCTACTCATCCTCAGTTTGACGGCGGTAGCCATTGCCCATGCAGAGAAAAGCGAAGTGTTATTTGGTTTTGCCTCCCTTGGTGCTTTTTCTGTCCCGATCCTACTTTCTACGGGTCAGAACTCAT
Source organism: Leptospira sp. WS4.C2 (assembly GCF_040833985.1). NCBI lineage: Bacteria > Pseudomonadati > Spirochaetota > Leptospiria > Leptospirales > Leptospiraceae > Leptospira > Leptospira mgodei. The sequence goes on along the minus strand of NZ_CP162139.1, from coordinate 1,335,659 downwards.
ATCCATTTCTCTTCACATATTTACTTTTATGGAATGTTCTATTTTTTTGGGTAAGAAAGGACACCGGTTGGAAAGTAATCCCGTTACTCCTCCTTGCAGCAAACCACCTAATCTTTGTTGGTTGGGCTAATGACAACTTGGTTGATGCCAAACCATTTTTTCCAATCACTTTCCAAATGGGTGTTTTTGTTTTGTTTTTGCTGAGAGAGTTTCAGACATTAGAAACAACCAAATCTAAGGAACCGGTCCTAACATTAATTACCATTGGTTTTACCTTGGGTCTCGGATTTGTTCAATCCTTTTGGGCTTTCTCTGTATTTTATCCGGTCGCAAAACCATTTTTACTCACAATGTTACTCATTCTATTTTATGGATTGTATGAACGTTCTCTCAGACGAACAGAACTTAGTTTAGAGAAAAAAAGAATCTATGATTTGATTGGTTTATTCGGCCTTCCCTTTATCGTTAGTTTGATTGTGATTGGAACCACAGGAAAACTTTTGGCCTTTAGCCTTATCAGTTTTGCCTTCCTTGTCACCATTGCCTCCACCTATTCCAAACAACTTTATATGTACTGGGCTGCCTTCCCTGTTTGGTTTTTTGCCCTGTTTTATATTTTTGCATTCACCTATCGTTCTCAAAACGAAATTCCATTTCTCAATGGAAGGTTTTTGGTTTTTGCGACAGGGTCTGTGTATTTGGTTCTTTCCTATCTCTATAGCAGAAAGTTTTCTGAGTTCTCAAAAATCTTTTTGTATACCGCCTATCCGTATTGGTTACTCGGAACCTTTGTAGAAATTTATCTTGGATTTCCGGAAGAGAAGAAGTTATTCCTCTACACACTCAGTTTGATTCTGTATGGACTTGTGGCTCTCTCCGTCGGATTTGGAAAAAAAATCCAATCTTTACGCTATGTAGGGTTTGGATCTCTTGCTCTCGTCATCATCAAATTCTATCTTTATGATTTTTGGAATTTGAGTTTAGGGTATCGAATTTTAGCAGGTTTATTCTTAGGTGTGACTCTAATCGTCACAGGAACATTATACAATCATTTCAAAAAGGAAACAAAATGAAGCTCAAATACTTACTCCCCCTTCTATTTTTTATTTCGATCACAACACAAGTAACAAGTCGTCCCCTTGCCGTTCAAAACTTTAAATACAAAAAGGATTTGAAGATTACAGGAAATCTTTCTCCGAACGGAGTTGTAAAACTCATGTTAGATGAAGATATCTACAAACATTCTTTTTATGGAGACCTCCGCATCACACACAACGGAGAGATTGTTCCTTACCATATCCAGAATGCCGAAGAGATTTCCAAAAACACAGAAAAAGTAAAACCAGAACTTCTGTTTTCTAAAAAAGACGATTTAGAAATCTATGTATTGGAACTTCCAAAACTGCCAGAAGGAATGAATTATACAAAACTTTCTGTATCCAGTGCCTATGACTATGAAACCTCCATCACTCTTAAGTTAGGTGACAACCCTGATAATTTTATCGATTCAAAAACAGTTTTTCTTTATAAATATGGAAGCCAATCTTCGGGAGAAATTGATTTGGGAGGAACCAAACACCGTTTTCTTCGATTGGAAGCAGAGCCAGGTTCTGATTTAAAATTCCCCACTGCCCTTCGTGCCAAACAAAACAAAAACCTATACTATGAAAAATCTCATACCGTAGCAAATCCCGTTCTTGCTGAAAACCATTGTCAGTTTTTATTTTCCAATGAATCACAATCAGCATTTCAAATTCTAAAATTACAATTCGAAGAAGGAAATTGGGAACGAAGGGTCACTGTGCGCGGAAAAATTGACAAAAAGGAATGGGATACTGTATTTGAAGGGACAGTCAGCCATAATAAATCGGAAGGTGTTTATACCGAAATTCCTCTCTCAAGAACCATTAGTTCGGAATTCGAAATCCAAATTTACGATGGGGAAAATGAAACACTTCACCTAACTAACGTAATCACAGTGCAGCCACTAGAAGAACTCTACTTTTTTGCAAACGCGGACGGGGAAAAAGACGGATATTCACTCTATTATGGAAACCCTTACCAATGGCCCGCAAGTTTTGATTCTTACTCTTATCCTTCTGGTGATGAACTCAAAAACAATGATGTAAAATTAGGAACTCTACTTCCCGAATCAGAAAATCCCGATTTTAGTTTCAGCATCTTATACCCACCAATTTCTGGTTATCTGGCGTCTGGATTCTTTTATTTGGGTGTAGCCGCTTTGTTATTTCTACTTTTTTCGATTCTAAGAACGAAACGTTCTGTTCTTTTAGAATCAGAATCTAAATAAAAACACTTCCTACAGCTCACGAAGAATGTATTTCTTCGTGAGACTAAAAGAGATACTAGGTAAGATCTCTCGTCTGTAATGGTACACACCTACCTCACCTATGATTATTTTGCGGATTGTTTCCTTTCCCAAGATTCCAAAATGGGATTCATCATCGAAAACCAAAGAGGAGGAAAAAGAGCGATGAGAATCATCACTTCATAACCAAAGGGCAATTGAGGGGCTTCTTCAAAATGACGAAGGGCTTGGTAACGTCTCCCTGCATTGGCGTGATGGTCGGAATGCCTTTGTAATTGGAATAGAAGAGCATTGGATACAAAGTAATTTTGATTCCAAGAATGGATGGGTTGAACTTTTTCATACCTACCACCTGAGACTTCGTTTCGTTTCAAACCATAGTGTTCGATATAATTTGTTAGTTCCAAAAGAGAAAAGGCAACAAAGGACTGTAAGAGTAAAAAACCGAGAATATCCAAACGAATTCCTTGATACCCACTAAAATAACTTCCGAGTAGAACCAGACTCGTTAGAAAAACAATCGTAACGACCGTATACCAAATCATTTCATTCCGGTAATGCCATACCCCGAGTCCCTGTTTGGACAAACGTTTTTCCTCCAATTCCCATGCGGACTTGTAAGCGCCAAACACCGTCTGAGGATAAAATCGATAAAAAGATTGGTTTTTTTGAGAGGAAGCAGGATCGTTCGGTGTCGAAACATTTGTATGGTGCCCCCGGTTATGTTCTATATAAAAATGCATATAACACACGGTCATATAAATCATTTTTGCGAGGAATTGTTCATAACGAGTATTTTTGTGACCCAGTTCATGGCCTACAGTGATTCCAATTCCACCTGTTACGATTCCCACAGCGAATGCAAATAATAGAAACTCTGTAGTGGTGTGAGGGAATAAAGCGATTCGATAGACAGACCAAATCACAAACGTTAGCTGGACATAGGCCCAGGTTTGTGTCAGATATCGAAAATAAGAATCATTTTGTAATTCTAAAAAAGTTGTTTCTGTTGGATTGGAAGTATCTCTCCCAAGAAGTAAATCAAGGACTGGCAAAATGAGAAAAACTGTGATAGGGACGATCAAATAGGAAAGTCCCCCGATCCCTTCTGCAAGGACTGCCAAAATCGGCAAAACATAACAGAGTAAAAAGCTAAGTCGTTTGGTGAGAGTCATAAACTCACCTCCTTATCATTCTTTGCTTTGAAACAATACCTTTAAGTTCTCCAAACCTTCAAAAAGGGCAGGCCAACCCGTTTCTTCCGTTGCTTTATTTTTTAAAAACAAAGCACCTAGAAAAAAAGATAAAAAAGCCTTTCCACTCATTGCATTGGAATCAGCAGGAAAAAATCGATCCAAAGCCGTTCTGTATGAAGCAAAGGAATCTTCTACCAGTTGTGTTAGTTCTGTCGATTCACTGAGTTGTCTTTTTACATCCACTGCAAGTAACATCAGGTTCATAAAATGAGTCTCACGTGATGCAACAAAGTTCATAATGTCCGCTAACCCCGAATGATTTTCTGAAAGCTCTGTAATCTCTTTTGAGTCAATGGCCACAACCTGCCTTACCATAGAGGCAAAAAGAATCTCCTTCGTAGGAAAGTAATGGTAAAGAGTTCCCGTAGAAACTCCAAGCTCACTTGACAACTCACGCATCGAAACCGAAGAAACTCCCTTGGCCACAAAGATAGGCATACACTTAGTCAAAAGCTCTACCCGGTAAAGATCGTGATCGACTATCTTTGGCATAAAAGGCAACCTTGCTTTTTATCGAACGTTCGTTTTAAATAATTACTTTTACCACAATTTGTCCAATCTTTTTTCTTAATTACAACAGATTCCCAGTTTTTCCGATTTCTTTCCATCATGCCTACGTCCTTCCCCTAGTCCTTCTTCCCCAATTCCGATAAGATTTCAGGGAATAGGCACAAGTACGAAGCGAGGATGGGAAAATTCAAGCGAGAAAAGGGGTCCGAAACCCCGAGACCGACCAAAGCGGAGAGGTAAAAGGAAAAGCCGTTCGATTTTTGACCCACTGGGAAACCGGAATCGTCGAATAGATTGAAACTAAAAAGATAGGTATCCAATGAATCCGAAAATCCATACCCTCCTCGGGGCAACACTCCTCGCGTTGTTTTTCAACTGTACGGGAACCAGGCCAGACTCCCTTGGAATCAGATCCGAGAGATTGGCCGATTGCCCAAAGACACCCAACTGCATCAGTAGCTTTGCGGACCCAACTGACAAAGAACACTACCGTAACCCAGTTCCTTATAAAAAACCTTTAAAGGATGCCTATTTGGTTTTGAAGGGAAAGTTAGAGGTTTCTCCTCGAACAAAAATAATTCAAGAAAATCCTAATTACATCTATGCGGAATTTACATCACGAATCATGCGTTATGTGGATGATGTCGAATTCTATTTTGATGAGAAAAATAAACTCCTTCACTTCCGATCTGCCTCTCGGTTAGGGAAATCGGATTTGGGTGTGAATCGAAATCGAATCGAATCGATTCTCAAGGACCTAGAAATCTAACAGGACTCTGTTAAACTTTCTAAATCCTCTTTTCTTCAGTTAAACCTTTTTGTGATTTGCGTGAATTTCCTGCAGGGAATTCACGGAGAATCCTTTGTCCTTCATTTCCACCAAACCATGGATCAATGCTTTCGCGGCTTGGGCCGTAGTCAAACAAGGAACCTTATATTTAATCGCCGCTTGGCGAATCGTAAACGCATTTTCACGAGTGACTCTTGACAAAGGAGTATTGATGATCAAATGAATCTTTTTTTCTTTGATATAATCAATCACGTTCGGGAAGTATCCATCGTAAATTTTGTTAATTTTACTAGAGAGAATTCCGTTGTCAGAAAGAAATTTATGTGTTCCTTCTGTTGCGATAATATTATAACCTAAGTTAGATAAAGAACGAACCGATTCGAGTAATTCTTTCTTTGTTTTATCATTGATCGTTACAAAAACCGTTCCGTGTTTCGGTGGTTCTTCTCCCGCCATGATCTGTGCTTTGACAAAGGCTTCCCCTTTTGTCAGAGCAACACCCATCACTTCCCCAGTAGATCTCATTTCAGGACCGAGGATTGTATCCACACCTGGGAACTTACTAAAAGGTAAAACTGCTTCTTTCACAGTAATCATTGGTGCAGAAAAACGTTTCCCTAGTTTAAAGGATGCCAATGGTTCCCCTAACATCAATCGAACGGCAATTTTCACCACAGGAATTCCAATGGATTTGGCAACAAAAGGAACCGTTCTTGAAGCCCGAGGGTTTACCTCTAAGACATATAATGTTTCTTCTTTGATTGCATACTGAACATTGATTAAACCTTTTACATCTAACTCTAAGGCCAAACGAAAAGTGGCTTCTTCAATTTCTTGCAACATCCGTTGCGAAATGTTCTGTGGTGGCAATACACAAGCTGAGTCACCGGAGTGAATTCCCGCTTCTTCAATGTGTTCCATAATTCCTGCAATGAACACATCCTTTCCATCACAAAGTGCATCGACATCCACTTCCACAGCGTCTTGCAAAAAGGAATCCACAAGAAGAGGGCGATCTTCCGACACCTCTTCCGCTTCTTCCATGTATTTATCAAGTTCAGACTCTTCGTTGACAATGAGCATTGCCCTTCCACCTAACACGTAAGATGGTCTTACTAGAACTGGATATCCGATTTTTTTTGCAATTTCTCGTGCTTTGTCTTTGGAGGCAGCAATTCCATTGTCAGGTGACTTTAAATTTAGTTTTTCTAAAACTTCTGCAAAACGTTTTCTGTCTTCTGCACGGTCAATGGAATCAGGACTTGTTCCCATAATGGGAACTCCACGCTTTTCAAGTGCTTTTGCAAGTTTCAGAGGAGTTTGTCCACCTAATTGAACAATGACGCCATCTGGTTTTTCTTTTTTGAAAATCGCCATTACGTCTTCCAAACTCAAAGGTTCAAAATATAATCTGTCCGAGGTATCATAATCGGTAGAAACCGTTTCTGGATTGGAATTGACCATTATGGATTCCACTCCCGCTTCCTGTAAGGAAAAGGAAGCATGACAACAACAATAATCAAACTCAATCCCTTGACCGATACGGTTGGGCCCACCACCAAGAATCATCACTTTCTTTTTAGAAGTAACATCAGATTCATCTTCCTCATCATAAGAGGAATACATATAAGGGGTAAAGGCTTCAAATTCTCCAGCACAAGTATCAATCCGTTTGTATACGGGGCGAATGTTCTTTTCTTCCAAGTATTTTTCAATGGATTCCTCTTCTTCACGAAGAGTTTTTTCTACCTTGGCTTTGGTAATTTCAATGGCCGCACCACTGCGAACTTGGGCAAGGATTTGTTCTTCTTTGGTAAGGAAAGCAAGTTGGCGATTGGAAAAACCTGCCTTTTTCATTTCTTCAATGATGACTTTTCCCTCTTTGCGAAACCTGTTTTCTAACTGGTATAACTCTTCAAACTGATAGAGAAACCAAGGATCAATTTTGCAAATATCAAAAATTTCCTCTACACTCATTCCAAAATCGAAAGCCATTTTTACATAAAAAATTCGTTTGTCTGTTGGGCGTTTCACTCTAGCAGTCAGCCAAGTTTTTCTTTCTTCTTTCGGAATTGATTCCCATTCCAAAAGTTCTTTTAAATAACCATCACTTCCAAATCCAAACCGGTCTGTTTCCAAAGAACGGAGAGCTTTCTGAAAACTTTCTTTAAAGTTACGACCGATTGCCATCGCTTCACCCACAGCTTTCATTTGAACACCTAAGGTAGTATCAGAACCTGGAAATTTTTCGAAAGCGAACCTTGGAATTTTGGTCACTACATAATCAATCGATGGTTCAAAACTTGCTGGAGTCACTCGAGTGATATCATTTTTAATCTCATCTAAAGTGTATCCGATGGATAAAAGAGCCGCGATTTTTGCAATTGGGAATCCTGTTGCCTTCGATGCCAATGCAGAAGATCTAGAAACACGTGGGTTCATTTCAATGACGATGACATCACCATTTTCAGGATTCACAGCAAACTGGATGTTCGAACCACCGGTTTCCACCCCGATTTCTCGAATGATATCAATGGACATATCACGAAGGCGTTGGTATTCTTTGTCGCTTAAAGTCTGTTGTGGGGCAACAGTAATGGAATCTCCCGTATGAACACCCATAGGATCTAAATTTTCAATAGAACAAATGATGACTACGTTATCTGCAAGGTCTCTCATCACTTCCAACTCAAACTCTTTCCAACCCATCACAGATTCTTCAACTAATACTTGTGATATGGGAGATGCAGAAAGACCTTTTTGAGCAATTTCTTCAAACTCCGATTCTTCATAACAAGTTCCACCACCTGTTCCTCCCAAAGTAAAGGCAGGACGGATAATGATAGGAAATCCAATTTCATCTTTAGCTTTCCTGGCAGCTTCCATGTCGGAGACCATAAAGGACTTTGCCACACGGATTCCAAGTTTTTCCATCGCTTGTTTGAATAGTTCCCGATCTTCCGCTTTACGAATGGCTTCTACCTTCGCTCCAATCAGCTCTACATTGTATTTTTCTAAAACACCTTCCTTATGAAGAGCTAAGGCTAAATTTAAAGCAGTTTGTCCACCTACTGTTGGTAAGATGGCATCTGGTTTTTCTTTTTTGATAATTTTTTCTAAAACAGGAACAGTGAGTGGTTCGATATAAGTGGCATCGGCAAGATCGGGATCCGTCATAATCGTAGCCGGATTTGAATTTACGAGGATGACTCGTATTCCTTTTTCCCGAAGTGCCTTGGTGGCCTGAGTCCCGGAGTAGTCAAATTCACATGCCTGCCCGATGACGATAGGTCCGGATCCGATGATCAAAATTGATTTTAAGTCGTTACGTTGCGGCATAGTTTCCTCTTTTTTCCTTATTTAGTTTTCGTTAATCTCTGATAAAGAACTTGGTATTAAATACTCTCCTGCAAGAGTTGCATCTTCCCACTGAATCACCGTTTTGTACAGAAGATCTTTCAATTTTGTTGCTTCGGGGTGATTGGGGTAAAGATTTCTCCTATTGAGAGGATCTTTTTTTCGATCATACAATTCAAAGACCACACCTTGACGTGTGGGAATATAAATTAATTTATAATTAGAATTTTGAATCAATCTATGTTTTGAAAATGCGATGGTTTCTCTGTAAATGGGATCTGTGATCATAATCTGGTAATCCTCTTCAGGAACCACTTGGTGGAGTGCTAAGATATTGGGATAAGGAATTCTTTGTTTTTGAAAGAAGTGGTCACCCGTATCAGAAAACCAAATTCCGGTTTCCGCATAAACAGACCTTTCCTCTTCCCAATTGGTTTTTCCAAGGATCGGCAGTAGTGACTTCCCAGGAAACTTTGATTTGGCGGATATTCCAAAATATTCCATCAGAGTGGGATAGATATCTACACTAGATGTGATCCCAAAAAACTCGTGTTCTTCCTTTGTTTCTATGGATGACTTAGGAAATTTAATCAGCAAAGGTACATGCGTTACTGCTTCTCCACGAAGGTGTTCTCCGTGTCCTTGTCCATGAACATCTTCATACAAAGCTTCCCCATGGTCTGCTGTGAGAATGATGATGGCTTCCTCATAAATCCCTCGAGCCTTTAGTTCCGAAAGGATCTCTCCAAATTCTGCATCAAAAGCATAAACGGCACTATCAAACAGTCCACGAATTTGTTTGGTTTCCACTGCATTGGGAACTGAGGAATTTGTAGGATCCACAAACTTTAAATACTTATACTTTCCATAGTAATCAGGATTCGTAAATGATTTGTAGTAAGGATAAGCCGGTGTGTATGGGAAATGAATGACACTAGAAAAATAAGTGACCGAATAAGGAGAATCCCCTTCTCTTTTGGTGATCGAACGAAAACGGTCGAGGATCCGACTCCCATCTCCCCAAGTGGACAATCCATCCATTTCCTCCAAATACATCCCGCCAGAAAACCAAGAACCCGTTAGAAAAGGCAAAAGGAATAACTGTGATTCCGCAGTCCTTTGCACCGTCATAATACGTGCGTTAAAGTTTGGTGCGAGGACTTCATCAAATCCGAAGTTAGCACGGGGAAAAATATCAGCAGCAAAACTGCCGACCGCATAACTCCTGTATCCTAATCCCTGTAACATCTGTTGGATTGTAGGAAAAGAGGTCGATCCAATCCTTTGTTTTTCATCCAGAGAGGGAAACATATCGCGAACCTTATGACTCATGGAATATTGTCCGGTCAATAGATCCGCCCAACTAGGGAAGGTGCGCGGAATGGTGGTATGGTGGTCGTGAAATACAAAACTTTCCTTAGAAAAGGAATCAATATTTGGTGTGATACTTTCCCCCCCAATTTTGAATCCAATTTTATCATAACGAAGCGAGTCAGCCGATAGAATAAAAATAGGGGGTTTGCCTTTTTCTTTCGAATGAGTGAGGACCTCAATTTGACTCCAAACACTAGGTACTAAATAAATGAATACAAGTAGGACAAAAATTAGTCCATACGACTTGATATGAATCCTTTGGTATTGTTTCCCTTGCCAAAACAAAATCACAAAATAAAGAATTCCCACCAGGTAGTACCCAGAAGAATGAACGAGTCCAAGGACAAACACATGTACGAGTGCAAAAAAACTTTCTTTAGTTTTGTGAAGATAAATTTTCCAAAGGAGCAGTGATAAAAATCCAAATAGGAGAAAACCCAAAACCAAACTAAAGTAACCAGGACTGGTATGATCGGTTAAAAAATACAAAAAGGAGGCAAAAGAAGGATAACGAAAGAAAAAGAACTCACCATAAATTTGTGGAAAACTAACCATCGAATGGCAAAGGGCCAAACATTCTATGACGAGAACTGAAAGTGATAAAATATACCAAGAAACTTCTCTTCGGTTTAGAAAATGATAAACCAAGTAAACGAGAGAAAATAAAGCGAGGTGCAAAAAGAGAGAAACCGAAAAAACTTTGAAGGTAGTAGAGAGATAAACCCCAAAAAAGGCACCTAAGTATTGTTTAAGGAAGTCACCTACATCGACTCCCATAATGGTAAAACTTGTATTAAAGATTAAAAAAAATAGATAAAAAAAAACCGTAAACCAAAGGGAGATTTTTAGGATTCGGATTGGGAAAAGAGGGGCTTGGTTCGGACCCATTAGAGTCATCATTCCAGAACCCCCGATTCCGTAAACTTTTCCTAGTCCCCGTTCTCCGAAATCCTCACGGTTTCATTCGGCCATTCCGCATGCGTTTCGGGAGAATACATGGCCTCAACCCGTGTGGATGGCATTTGGAAATTCCCTGAATGGTTCAATCGAAAGCTATGTTCCAAAGTATGCGTCCCCTTTGGCAAATATTCAAAATACGCTCTGTACTGGGAAAGGGTCTTTTCTTCAAAACTCAAATAATAAGAGGTATCACCCACCTTTCCCTCCTGCGTAATGATAGACTCCCGACCAAAACCCCGTCCGAGAGGGAGGGATCCCGGCGGAATCGGATCTTCTACCACCACCCAAGTTTTATCTGAGTCCGCTTGGATCTCGATGGTCACTCGAACCGTATCACCTTTCGAAAGGATTCCTGGTTTTGCCACTTGGATCGGCTCAAAAGTTCGTTTCAACCGGTATCCACTAGAGATCGGAGCCTTTAAAGGAAGGATCGAATTCACAGACCACTCCACCCAAGGTTTTCCTTTCCCCTCGTAACTAACAGAGACAGATTCCGGCGTGGTTCCAATGGCTTGTGTTACCGTTTGTTTTCCGTTAGGTTCTAAACTCAAAACCTCTTTTGCCGATTGGATTTTTAATTTTCCACCAGTGACTTTTTCTGATTCCAGAAGTTTACTCACTCGGTCAAAAACCAAAATAGAATACGCGTTGCCGAGGGTGGTATCATAACTACCCCGTTTTTGCATTTTGACAAACCCTTTGATGAGGCGTGGCATATCTTTTTTATAACTGGGTTCTTGGAATGCCCAAAGTAAAAGTTTCGCCATGGTATAATCACGGCTTCCCAAAATCCACCAAGGGTTGGTGAAACTAGAATCAGCAACCACAAGTTCTGAACCTTGGATATTGAGCCTAGAGCGCAAAACACTTATCAGGCGAGATTTCACAGAACTATCTCCCCCATTCACTCTCCCCCAAATCTCCGCAAGGTCAATGAGAGATGCTGTCGGTAAAAATTCAATCCCGTCGAAAATAGGACGCACCTGTTCCCATTCATACGTTTGGTATCTGGTAAGGGCTTCCCAAACAATGATCTTTCGAACTACAGAGTCTGCCCCAAATTTATAACGCTCCCCACTCACACGACCTTCCAAATACCCTTGTAGGCCTGCGATCATACGACCCAAACTATCGTCTGGAATTTTTTGATTTGTGAGACTTGCCGATGTCAAGACATAAGCGGTTAAAATTTCACTTCCATGTTCCATTCGAGCGAAGTATTTCACAAGCCCATCATAATCCAAAAAGGAATTTAAGTCGCTGAACACATCGTTCCATTGTGCTTCCGATTTGAGTCCAATCGCTTTGGAAACACGTTGTTCCATACAATAGTAAGGATAGTTTTGAAAGTAGGTTTGGATTCCGCTAAGGCTTGTAAGAATGGTAGGAGAGGCTTTCCAAACCATCTTACCAGAGTTTGGTTTAGATCCCTCTGGCACCATCACCGATTCTTTGATGGAAGATTCATACAAAAAGAGTCCCGCTTGGTAGACTCTTTCTGAATCCACTGGCAGAACCTTCTGTTCCACAGAGATTTGATCAAGGATGGTCCCATTGGGTGCAGAAACTTCTAAATGAAACTTCCGTTTGGTGGTGTTTTCAGGAACCGTTAGATCCCAAAAAACAACCTTGGTTTCCCCTGAACCCAAAATAGCCGATTTTGTTTCTAACTCTTCTTTTACATCCGCTCCATTCTTTAAATCCGTCACAGAAAGACGCAAACGAAGTTGTTCCTTTGTTTCGCCGGCATTCCTTAGGGTCACTTCATGACGAAGAGTATCACCTAACCGAACCACAGGCGGAATTCCAGAAAAAGATTGGATTTTTTGTGTGGTTTGGATTTTGGCAAACCCAGTTCCAAATTCTTTAGCTCCCGAACTAGCAACTGCTACGATTCGAAAACTGGTAAGGGAATCATTCAAAGGAAAACTAAACTTTAGTTTTCCATCTTTACCCACTATGGCTTTTCCTTTCCAATAGAGTAAGGTATCAAAGAGAGAACGAGTGGATTGTTTTCCTCCCCCTCCCCCTTCTGGTTTTGCCTTTAGGCCAAAATGTCTTTTCCCAATGATTTGTGACTGAGCCGTGGAGGTTCCCACCAAATGAGGCCTTGTTCCCATCATCACATCAAGTAGGTTCCAGGTAGGGTTCGGCGAAAGTTCGAGGAGTGCTTCGTCCACAACAGCGAGTGTGACCTCCGTGGATTCTAAAGGAAGTTTTCCATCAGAGGTTTTGATCTCCAGTTCTACGTTAGCAGTTTCTCTCACTTGGTAGAGTTTTTTTTCTGGGTTCACTGCTACGGACAGAGTGTACGGTTTGGAACCGACCTTTATCATGGTTAGACCAAATCGGTATCCTGGTTTTGCTAAGTCCACAAGCCCAGTTGGTTTTGGTTCTCCTACCCGACCTCGCACTAGAAATACCGAGACAAACACATTCGGTGCATATTCCTTTTTGATAGGAATGGAGATCACAGGATCTTTTCCTGAGACCGGTGTCACAAAATAATCCAAAACACCTTCGCGTTCTAAACTCACAAGGGCCGTTGCTTCCCGAAATGGTGAGCGAATTTGTACTTTGATGGTTTCTCCGACATCAACAGAACGTTTTTCGGGTAGGATGTCCATTCGGTTGTGATCACTTACATCAAACCAAGCTTCTTGTTTGGAACTCACCCAAACACTGTATCCAGAATTCGTAAGATTTCCTTGTGAATCCTTGGTTTCTGCAAGAAATACAATATCACCTACAGCAGGAGATTTTCCTTCACAAATCAAAATTCCTTTAGAATCTGTTTTTCCTTCACAGAATTCTCCAAGTTTTGTGACTTCTTCATAATGTTCGTAAGCATAAAATCCACCCACAAGACGTTTGCGATTAGAATAAAATTCTCTTTTGTAAGCGTTAACTTTTATTTTTTGAGAACCGAGTGCTTTGTCCTTCGAATCCAGAGCCACTAACTGAAGTTTCACGTTATCTTCTGTAAACAACCAACCATCCGGTAAAATTCCCAAATGCACTTCGGCGGGAGAAACAGGAAAACTTCTAGATACAGTTTGGATTTCTCCTGATGGATCGGAATATTCCATTTCCACTTGAAAACTTCCATAACCAGGAACGGGTTTTAATCCACTAAACGTATATTGCAAAAATCCCTTATCATCAGTTTTTAAAGCTGTCGAAAGAATGGACGGTTTGGATTCTTCCGCCTCTTCTTCCTCATACCCACTGGCCTTCCACTTCCCTTCTTTTATCGTTTCAGGAGAGAAGGAAAATGCAGAGTATTCTTCTTTCGGCGTGTAATGGCTTGCCACCACTTGGGAACGAATTTTGACAGGAAAACTTCCTGCCCCTCCACCCGAAAGGTATTCGAGTCCAAATAAAACTTTGGATTCTTTTGGTGAGATTAACTCTTGTTTATTGCCAGCTAGTTGGATATTTCCTTTCACTACAGGCAGGCGAAACTCTTCCACTCGAAACTGTGCGACCGTTTCCCCATAACTCGAGTCATCATTTGAATAAGGATAATAAACAATATATACCCCATGTTTGGCAGTTTTTGGTATTTTGAACGCCGATTCGGAATGTCCCGGAAAAGACCAAACAAGAGGCAATGGATAGGCTTCGCCCGAACCTTCATGTTTGATAATGACTTGGGATGGATAGTCATTCGGATCCGCGGGTGTTAGCCCTTTGTTTCCAAAACCACGACGAACATGTTTTAGGTGGACAGTTTCCCCTTTTTTAAAGAGAGTCCTATCAAGAACAATGGATTTAATTTCTTTTGAAGAACTAACAGTTGTATTTGGCAATTGATAACGCCAACTTTCAATCCCTTTATCCCAGGTACTTGAGGTAAAACTAATATCATCATTTTTTTGAACAAAGATGGTAAGCCCGGACCCTAACTCATGATAACCGCAGTAGGGAACTTCTTGAAAACTTAAATTTCCAAAGAGCATACTCCCGTCTTTACCCGTGATCCCTGCTCCTCGTAAATTTCCCTTACAGTCCAAAATTTTAATTTGGACTCCTGCTTCGGGTAGCCCTTGGTCAAGGTTTGTCACCCAAACAAGACTTGTATCCTTTCCCCATTTGAAATGGGCAGAAAGGTTTGTGACAAGGGCAGCACTCGATACATACATCTTTCCTTTTTTTTCAAGAAGGTTATTGCCAAGGACATCACTGGCAAGTTCTACCACATAAAACCCAGGAGTTTCCAAAGGGATTCCCACCACTTCCATTGGTTTTTTACCATTGGGTTTGGGAAGGGAGAAAGAGGTGATACTCGTGTTCGCTGGTGGATTTTGAAATACAGATTGTTCGCGTTCCCTTGATGAAAGGATTTGGAACCATTTTTGGATCTCCAAAATATCCATAGTCTTTTGGCTTTTACCACCTACCCCGAGAGAAATCGATTTCATGGGAAGATTGGCTTCTAAATTACGAACTGTGACTGGTAACGCTGGTTTAACTTTCGATTCCAAAATTCCAAATTTGGCTCCGAACTTAGCAAGGGGTGGGAACTCATCAGTTTTAAATTTTAAAGGGAAGGAAGCTTGGTTCGACAAACTTCTGTTTGTATCATCTTCTAACTCTGGAATTCGAATTTCGAATTCACTATTTTCGGGAAAGGGACCAGGAAAACTCACCCATTCATAAAATTCATTTCCCTTTTCCGCCATTGGAGACTGCGGGTATTCCTTTCCGTCTTTGGAAACTAATTTGATTTTTTGTAATGAGGAACGAGAGACCGCCGAACTAAAAGAAAGCGAAACAGGGAGGATAGGAATACAATCTGCTTTTGCATTCACACGCTCACAAGTAAACCGGACAGAAAATACAGGTCGCACCGTAAAAGACAAAACTTCATCCTCTCGGATCTCCCCACCCCAAATTGACTTTGTTCCTTTACCGAGAACCAATTGGATTTGTCTTTCCGGTAAAAAAGTTTGTTTGGATTTGATAAGAATTGTTTCTTCTCGATCCGTATCTCCTGTAGACTTTAAGATCGCTTTTCTTTCCGACCCAGTGACAAGGACAATAGGGATCCGGTTGCCTAATTCTTCCGAACGAAAGTAAGTATACTTTTGAAAAGATGCGAGATCCGGTTTTGCATCTAAGTGCAAAACAAAAATTTGATCTTCGGTGATGGAAGATCCCTGGTAAGGAGAAGAATACTGGACAGAAGGCCCTCCCGTATGAAAGGAAAAGTTCCGTTCCCCTTGGACCTGCTCCCCACTCAAAGTTTTGGTTCCCTCTTTCAATTGCAAGGAACAGTCCACCCCACCTGGAAGTTCTTGTTCAAATTCGTAAACCCAGGTCGTTGAATCAAGAAACCGGCTTGTTCCTGGCAGGGGACACTTAATTTGGAAAATATCGACTTTGGGTCGAATGTCCCCGAGAGAAACCATGGGTTTTGTGAACCGAACGGTCACTTGTTTGGGTTGTTTGACAAATCCACTCGGAGTGAAAAATTCTATTGTCGCAGGAAGGGATTGGGAGTCATCCGAACGAACCAAAAATAAGGAAAGGAGGAGGAATAGGAAAAGCCAGCGCTTTGCAAACATGAAGAGAATTTAGAAACAGGAAGTGGCTTGGAAAGAAAAAAAAGAAAATCAGGGATATTGACCCCTCCCTGCGGGTATCATAAGGAGAAACATCTATGAACAGAAATTAGACCTGAGACAGGGGGAAAAGGTTTCCCTTTTTCAACTGCTATCCAAGGACAAATTTCCAATTTTCCTGGCCTTAAAACTTCATTGAAAATGCTACAAGAAAGAAATCTTCCTTTTTTGAGGTTTGACTGTCTCTATAAGCAAACACAGAATCGGCGGATCGTCGATAGACGTATTCGAATCGAATTAACCCCGGATCAAATGTTAAGACATCAAAGGTAGCTGTATACCCATTGCTCATAAATCCGTTTCTTGTTCCCGTATTCACCATCACTTGTAATGGGTCATAAAAACGTTCTATGCGAAAACTCAATCTGTATTCTGGAGTGATTTTGAAACTGGCCCAAATCGTTCCGTGATACCACTGTCGATAAACACGTGATTCTGTTTCCCGATAATCCCCAAGACTTGGGTCGTAAGCACCTAACCAAGGTTCATAAATAAAACTTTGTTTTGCTTTTTGTGCTCCCACATCGAACTGACCCACTAAACTAAATCGATCAGACAAGATCCATTCCAAAATCGTATTCTGATACAAACGGATTTGTTTCCTTTCATTGTTTGGAGCTTCGTTTCCGACAAATTGATTGAGTGTTAAAATGAGATTTTGACTCAATAGATACTTAATCTGGCTTCCAAAAGATTTATCTTTATTGTTATCAGTGATATTTTGCCATCCATTCAATACTTGCAATTGCCCACTTAATTTATCACTGAACTTGTGACTCAATCGGACCCCCGAAGAATAGTAAGGTACGTAATCTAAAGCAAAGGCTCTTGTATAATTTACGTTGTTTTGGGAAATCCATGATTCATGTCCGATATTTCCAAAAAATATTCCCGCATCGATCCATGTATCCTTACCGATTTTAAATCCGGTATATGCTTCTTGGATATTTTTTACCGAGTTTTGATTGGAATATTTTTCCGTTGTAATCTCAGCCGCATAATTAGCATTTACTGAAGTTCCCCATTGGAACGCCAACCTACCGCGATAATTTTTCTCTTCTACCTTTGCCTCTACATAAGCTAAATTTACATTGAACTCTCCATTACGAACGGCTTGGGTAGTAAAATTTCTTTCCGTATCTTTAGGAAGATTCCTATTGTGCATATAATATGAATCAATAAACCCACCAAACTGAATGGAATTTGGCAAAACTATGGCTTTAGGAATAGGTTCTACACTTCGGACATTTTCTTTGGACGGAGTTTCTTCTGCCACCATGGACGAAAACGTTGCAGTGAAAAATAAAACAACTATATAGAGAGAAAATTTCAAAAGATCTCTGCTTATAACTTTCACAAAAGGCAATACACTCATTTGATTTAACATGATAGTAACAAATTAACATAATTCGTTACTACTTGCAATGTTTGAGAGATTATCGTTTCCCGTTTTACCTTAAGAATTGATTAAGAAGATATTCTGGATTTCTTAATTCAGGAAGAATATTCTATAGTTAGATATTTTTTATTTCTAGTTACCAACCCAACGGTAACCGATTCCAGGTTCGGTAACAAGCAAATGAGGATTACTTGGTAAATCTTCAATTTTCTTTCGGAGTTGTGTGATATGAACACGCAGCGAATTCATTTCATTGAGTGCTTGGTCTCCCCAGATTTTTTTAATCAATACATCATGCGTGATCACTTTACCAGAATTTTTAATGAGAAAGATAAGAATTTGGAATTCCGTCGGTGTTAGTCGGACCTGAATATTATTTTTGATGACCTGGTAGTTTACAAAATCGACTACAAGGTTTTCTTTTTCCCAGTTCGATGGTGCCTCTTCCATAGGAAGTCTACGCAAAGCAGTGCGAATCCTTGCTAACAATTCCCCCATACTAAAAGGTTTGGTAATGTAATCGTCTGCACCAGAATCAAGTAAGGCAATTTTATCTTCTTCTGAACTCATTACTGATAAAACAATAAAAGGAATTTCTGAAAAGGTTCGGACTTCTTTTATCACATCCAACCCACTCCCATCAGGAAGTTGTAGGTCTAGTAAAACTAATTTGGGTGAATTTAAGGCAACGGATTCTATCGCTTCTTTTTTAGAAATTGCTTCTATCGTTTGATAACCTTTCGCCTCCAGAGCAATGCGCAGCATTTTCCGAATGGCACTGTCATCATCCACAAGTAGTATCAAATCCTTAAGCATAAAAAATCTATACTATGTAGAATACGGAATGTCAACGAGAAAGCAGGCACCTCCTTCCTTCCGATTCATCGCTTCAATAGTTCCGCCATGTAATTCGATGATCGACTTAGAAATGGCAAGACCAAGTCCTGTTCCAATTTTTCCAGAGGATTCCCCCCTGTAAAATTTCTGAAAGATTCGAGAGGAATCTACTGGTAAACCATTTCCATTATCCTCCACTGTCCATTGAACCTTATCCCCAGATTTTTGTAATGTTATCCAAATTGTCGTACCCGCTGGAGTATATAAACACGCGTTATATAAAAGATTAAAAATCGCATGAGAAAATAGAACCCGGTCAAGTTCAATGGGAAAATCACAATCATTCAGATTGACTTTGATGGAATGGTTTGTTTTATTTTTTCCTAAAAAGGAAATCGCATCCTGAATGATATCCGAAGGATAAACTTTTTCCTTCTTTAAAGTTAAATATCCCGATTCGATCCTGCTGATATCCAATAGATTTCCCAGAAGTAAATTCAAAACAAGCGAACTCTCCTGAATTTCCTCCAATAAACTCTTTCTTGCAATAGGATCTGCATCAATCTCTGGATCTAGTAAAGCAGAAGCAGATCCACGAATCGAAGTTAATGGTGTTTTTAATTCATGTGATAAAGAATTAAAAATTAGATTATATAATTTCTCTGATTCTTTTAACAAAAAATTCTTTCTAGAGTCTTCCGACAAAGTATCACGATCTAGTGCCAAGGCCACTTGGTTAGCAACTGTATTCAATAATATTTCCTGCTCCAAACTTGGCTCCGCAGAGGACTTCACATTGATTACACCCGTAATTCCTCCAGGAGAAACAAGCGGATAAAAAGTAGCATTCGATAAAGAAAGAGTTTCGGTATACCTACCAGCGGGTTTTCCATTTTTAATGGTCCAAGAGGCCACAGCTAAATCTTTCGAATCCTCTATACTCGGAGTAAAATCTCCCCCTTGATAGAAATGCAGGTTCACTGGAAATGGAAAGATTCGTTTAAAGAATGAATCTCCTGTTTTAATAATTTCTGATGCTGAGGAAGTTTTTGACAAATTCTGAGTGAGTTCATAAAGAATGGAAAGCTTTTCCTCTCTAGATCTAAGTTTAGATTCATTTTTTTTAAGCCTTGCTGTAAGACCCCCATTGATCAGTGCAATCAACATAAAGATCACAAACATCAATGCATCTTCCAACTTAGAAATATAAAATGTGTAAAGAGGTGGTATAAATAAAAAGTTCCAAAAAGAAGCTGAAAGTATCGCGGCAAGTAAAACAGGGCCCCGGCTAAAAAACATACCGAGCACAGCTACATAAAACAAATACAAAATCGAAATGGTCCAATATCCAATATAAGAAAGAAGAAATTGATTGAATAATGTAACAAGGGATGTCAGAGCAAAAATAGCTGCGTATTGCCTAATTCCTGAAGAAGGAATTAACTTTTTATAAAAGTCAAATTGAAACGACCTATCATCCTGAAACGGAACGATGACGATCTCCACTTCTCTAAGTTGTTTAATGATCTTAGTCGAAATATTTTTTTGTAATAGGCCCGAAAAAAAACTTCTTTTCGATCCTCCAATCACCAAACGGTTGATACGTTTTTCTTGAACCGCAGCAACGATTCCCACAACTGGATCGGATTCAAACGAATGGACTACTTCTGCACCTAGTTCTTTTGCAAAACGAATATGCGATCGGATTGAGTTAGCAGAATCCAAACTTCGATTTTCTTCGTTTTCCGAAAAAACTGCATACAGCTCGGAATTTCTTTCTAGTGCCAACCTTTTTGCATTACGAAGAAGTGTTTTCGAATGAGGACTAGCGGAGATCGCAACCATAATCCTTTCTCGACCTTGGGGCATTCTTTTTTCTACATACTTTGCAGTGTAAGAAAGAGACAGTTCCCGAAGGTAAGTTAAATTCTCTTTACGGAAAAAATTTTCCTTCGCAGAAACAACTTTTTCTGGAATATACACTTTCCCTTCAGACAATCTTTTCAATAATTCATCAGGAATAATATCAATTAACACTAGTTCATCGGCTCTTTCCAAAATAATGTCGGGGATAGTTTCTTTTACAGGACTTTGGATGATTTTTTCTACAGAATCCACCTGACTCTCTAAATGTTGGACATTCACGGTCGAAAGCACATGAATGCCAGCATCGAGTAATGAAAAAATATCTTGGTATCTTTTTTTATTCACTGAGCCAGGAATATTAGTATGAGCCAATTCATCAACTAACACATAACTAGGTCTCTCTTTTAGAATACTCTCAACATCCATCTCTTCCCATACTTTTCCCCGATATTCAATTTTTTTCAGAGGTATCCACGGAAGACCATCCACCAACGCCTTGGTTTCGGCCCTCCCATGGCTTTCGACTATACCAATCCGTATGTCTTCTCCTTCTGCTTTTAAATGATGAGCTTCCGTTAACATAGCATAGGTTTTACCAACACCAGGTGACATTCCAAAATAAACTTTCAGAATGCCTTTTTTCTTTGGCTCTTCTTGGTTGGCTAGTGAGAGAAAGTCTTCAGGGCGTTTTCCTTCATTCATGAATCAATTGTTTCCAGGATAAATTTAACTTGTTTACGTTCATTCTTTCTCGTCCCATAAAACCAAAAAGTGGATGTTCTATATGTTTTAGAATCAATTCATTTATTTGAACCAAGGGTATCTTTCCTTGTTTCTGGAGAAATTTTGCCTGTTCATATGCACATGGGGCTGATATATGTGGATCTAACCCAGAAGCAGAAGTATAAACCAACTCCAAACATTCTTCTATACGGATCCCCCCCGTTTCCAATTCACGTTTCCTTTCTTCCACTAAGTTCTTTAAATCCAAACTGGAAGGACTTAAATTGGATGCCCCACTCGGCATTGTCGCATAACTGACAGCACTGGGCCGATAACGAAACATAAATTTCGATTCTATCCCTTGGGCCAAAAGTTCAGAACCGACTACTTTCCCTTCCTCTACTAACAAACTTCCATTAGCTTTGAATGGGAAAAAAGTGGACGCTAAACCAGTAATCGCTAATGGATACAAAAAACCGAACACGAGTAAGGATAAAAATCCAAACCGGATTGTTATTTCCCATTGGTTTGCTGTTTCATTCGATTTCATAAAAAACCTCCCGATAAAATTAAGTCGATGAGTTTGATTCCAAAAAAAGGAAATACCATTCCACCACCTCCGTAGATAATAAAATTCCTAAGTAAGGCCTCGTCTGGAGATTTTGGCACATACTTTACTCCACGCAGTGATAAAGGTATGAGAGCAGGAATCACAAGGGCATTGAAGATCACGGCAGAGAGAATCGCATTATCAGGATTTGATAACTGCATGATATTTAAAGGAGCTAATGGTAAAAACAAAGCGGGAAGAATGGCAAAGTATTTAGCAATGTCATTGGCGATGCTAAATGTGGTAAGTGCCCCCCTTGTCATTAAAAGTTGTTTCCCTATTTCTACAATTTCAATGAGTTTACTTGGATTACTATCCAAATCAATCATATTACCGGCTTCCCTTGCCGTTTGAGTTCCTGTATTCATAGCCACACCTACATCAGATTGTGCAAGGGCTGGGGCGTCATTCGTTCCGTCACCAATCATAGCAACCAAATAACCGTTAGCTTGTTCTTCTCGAATTCGTTTTAGTTTTGCCTCAGGAGTGGCTTCTGCGATAAAATCATCTACCCCTGCTTCCGCTGCAATGGCTGCAGCAGTGAGAGGGTTATCACCTGTGATCATCACCGTCCGAATTCCCATCCTTCTCAAATAGGCAAATCGTTCTTTGAGTCCTCCTTTCACAATATCTTTCAATTCAATGATACCCAACAATTGGTTTCCTTCGGAAACAAGAATGGGAGTACTTCCCTTTCTCGAAACTTCATCCGATATCATTAACATAGTTTGTGGGACAGTTCCCCCTAATGATTCAATATGTTTTCGGATTGCATCGATGGCACCCTTTCGAATGTTGCGAATTTGTTTGCCGTTTTCGAATATCTCCACACCGCTCATCCGAGTCGATGCAGAAAACGGAATCCAGTTTACTTCCAAGGATTTTAAATTTCTTTCTCGAATTGCATACTTTTGTTTGGCGAGGATGACAATCGATCGTCCTTCTGGAGTTTCATCAGAAAGAGAGGAAAGTTGAGCGGCATCTGCCAACTCTTCTTCTGTAATACCCACGGAAGGATAGAATTTATGAGCTTCCCGATTTCCCAGTGTTATTGTACCGGTTTTATCCAATAACAAAACATGGATGTCGCCAGCCGCTTCCACTGCTTTGCCACTTTTAGCAATGACATTGTATCGTATCAACCGTTCCATTCCAGAAATGCCAATCGCACTGAGGAGAGCGGCAATCGTTGTCGGGATCAAACAAACAAATAAAGCGAGCCAAACCGAAAAATCAAAATTCCAATTTTGGCCTAATTGATTTCCCACAAATTTGGCGATGGGAATCAAAGATAAAACTCCCAAAAAGAAAAGTAGAGTTAAGGCAAAAAGAAGAATACCAAGAGCCACTTCATTAGGAGTTTTTTGTCTTGTGGCTCCTTCAATCATAGTGATCATTTTATCAATAAAACTTTCCCCAGGTTTTGTTGTGATTTGAATATACAAATGATCAGAGATCACTCTGGTTCCACCAGTCACTGCTGACCGATCTCCACCACTCTCTCGAATCACAGGAGCTGACTCACCCGTCACCGCAGATTCATCCACACTGGCAATTCCAGAAATGACTTCCCCATCACCAGGAATGGTAAAGCCGGCTTCTACAAAGACAATATCATTGATTTTTAATTCGTTAGAAGGAATCTCGATAAAGTTTTTATCTCCCACCGATTCTACTCTTTTTGACATCGTTGATGATCTTGACTTTCGTAAACTATCAGCCCTTGCTTTTCCTCTACCCTCAGCAATACTTTCCGCATAGTTTGCAAAGAACAAAGTCAAAACTAACCAAAAGAAGATGGGAAATTCATTTTGTAATGAAGTCCCAGATCCTAAATAGTATAATATTTGAATCAATAGGATTAATGTACCTATCCAAACCGTGGCCATCACTGGATTCGAAAATGCATTTTTAGGAGAAAACTTTTGCAAGGCATTCCAGAAAGAAACACTCAAAAGTTCTTTAGATATCATATTTTTAGAATTCACCATACGTTCCTCTTAAAAGAAAATTCCCTTCCCGACGAGTAGCTGTTCCAAGATGGGACCGAGAGCCAAAACCGGGAAAAAAGATAGGCCGCAAACAATCAGTATCACACAAAAAACTAAAATTCCGAATAACAATGTATCCAATTTAAAGTTTCCATCGGTAGACTTGGTCGTTACCTTCCCGCCTAAACTGCCGGCAACGAATACCACTGCGTATATCACACTGAAACGACCAACTAACATAGAAAATCCGAGAGATAAATTTCCCCAGATGGTATCCGCAGAAAATCCGGCAAAGGCGGAACCATTATTGCCTGCAGCCGAACTATAAGCATACAAGATTTGAGATAATGCATGAGGACCTTTTGCACTATAACCCGATTCTAAAAAAATAGTGATCATTGTTCCGACTAATATACAAACGGTAGGTGCAAGGATTCCAAAAAGAGTCCATTTGATTTCATAACTTCCAATTTTTTTCCCAAAATATTCAGGAGTCCGACCAGTCATAAGTCCCGACAAAAACACAGTGAGGATTAAAAATAGAAACATTCCATACATTCCTGTTCCCACTCCGCCAAAGATGATCTCACCTAACATCATTTGAAAAATGGCAATTCCTCCAGCCAATGGGGAATAACTATCGTGCATAGAATTGACTGAACCGTTGGAGGCGGCCGTGGTTGCGGATAACCAAAGGGTGGATTCCGTTAATGTAAACCTGGTTTCTTTGCCTTCCCAAAAACCGGGGTGGTTCCATTCGGAATAAAAAACACAAACAAAACCTAGTATAAAAAAAGCCAACATCACAAAGAAAATTACCCAAGCATGGCGAAATGAATTTGTGATTTTGCCGTATAAAAATACGCAAGAAGCTGGCAAAAAGAGAATCGAAAACATCTGAATGAAATTGGATATGGGAGTTGGATTTTCAAATGGATGGGCGCTATTCACACCAAAAAAGCCACCCCCGTTGGTTCCGATTTGTTTGATCGCAATTTGGGAAGCAGCAGGTCCCATAGGAATGGTCTGTGGTTGTCCATCGAGACCCAAAGCTTGTATTGGTTCTTGAAATGATTGAATGACACCTTGACCCACGAGGAGAATGGCAACAAAGAACGAAATAGGAAGAAGGATATAAAAGGTGGAACGAAATAAATCCTGCCAAAAATTCCCAAACTTAAGTGCTGAAGAAGATACAATGGACCGACTGACAAACGTTAAAATAGAAATTCCAACTCCAGCACTGAGAAAGTTTTGCGGGGTGAGTCCCACCATCTGTGAAAAAGTACTGAGTTGGCTTTCGCCAGAATAGGCTTGCCAATTGGTATTGGTAACAAAGGAAATTGTTGTATTGAGTGCTAAATCCCAATCCATTCCCGGAATACCGAGCGAATTCATTGGTAAAAAATTTTGGTATCTTAGGATTAAAAATAAAATCCCACCTCCTAGAAGATGAAACACTACCATACTGTTTAGATATTGTTTTGGAGTTTGAGAAGGAGGCTCGCCTGAATATAAAAACCGACGGAATATAGATTCCAAAGGTAAAACTTTTGCATTCAATACAAAAGCCATATAGTAACCAACAAAGGGTGAAACTAGTATCAGTAGCCCAACGTAAAAAGGGAAATAGAGTAACTCAACCATAAGCAATTCTCTCATGAATTACACTTAAGGTAAAGGGTGAGTGGCTTAAGGGATAAGATTAAGTCATTAAGAAATGATTAAGACAGTTTTAATCCTTCCCAGTCGGAAAATAAACTACAAGAGCCCAGACCAAAATAAGAAAAATAAAAAACAGAATAGAAAAAATCCCCTTGGTAAAAAATTCAGAATCTAGAGATCCTCGCCAAACAAGAAACACAGAGTCTTTTGCCAAAGGTAATTCCTCCTCATCCCAAATGGGATCTTGTAAGACAACTCCTCCAGAAAACAAACTAGAAAGATGACATTTACTGTCTTCTTTGGAGTAACAAATGGCATATAACGTAGGTTTGATGTCTTTTCCTGAGATTGAACGAATTCTTTTGTATTGGAACCGAATCACGGGCCCATACACAGCTCCTCCTGACCTGCGCCGAACAAGAAGTGGAGATCGAAACTCTCCGGCATCAGCATCATCCAAATAAAAATCGCGAAGATACAAATAACGATAGTTAAGGTAGTGGGAGACTTCCTCAGGAAGGACTTCCATTTTTGCAGTGATCCCTAAACTATAACCAATCGAATCTCCCAAAAACAAAACGGAATTTCCTCCCGCCAACAAGGCTAAAAAAACAGCCAATAGGATTTTGAGACCGGCCTTCCTAGAGAGTAAGATTCCTAAAAATAAAACCGGTAAAAATAAAACAAGAATGGCCCAAACAGAAATGGAAAGTGGGAAGTAGGCTCCAAAAGGGAGTAAAAAAATTCCAAATCCTAAAATAAGAGAAAGTCCTGTCCAAAAGATAAAAAAAGAAGAGGCAGGATCTTCGTTGGGTTCTGGTTTTTTCCGACTTTGATTTTCAACGAAACCAACAAACATCCATTACTCCTTTACTTCAAATGAACTACGAATGGTTTTCCAGTATAAGTCTGCCGTTTCCTTTTCCCTTTTGGGATAAGACAAGGAAAGAAAGTAACCACGAGGTGCGTTATAAAGATAATACTCTTTCATTTCCATTTCAACTGTATTTCCGATTTCATCCACCTCGGTCCACTCACTCAAATATTCCGTTTTCGATTCCGTCCTTTTAAAACCCAGTTTTCGGATTTGGGTGGGTGTGAGAGAACGCATTGCATCCCAAAACCGAAAGTAATTTTTGGTATCACGAAGTGGTCTTGTTTTATCAAAACTAGAGCCAATGGACAAAATGATTTTGGGGAGATTTTTCTTCTTTTTACCTGAGGTTTGTAGTTTCAGGGCTTCATCCCATTCGGTTTGGCCAGCAGGCAAATAATTAGAAAGAAATTGTACAAAACGTACCATCCTGTAAATAGAGTCCCTGTTTTCGCCATAAACTCCAAGGCGATTTCCAAACAATCCCTCATAGCGCAAATTAGAGGAAAACCGAATCCGGTAAAGAAAAGACTCGGACTCTAATACCAGTTGGTCTTTAGGTTTAGAAT
Source organism: Leptospira sp. WS4.C2 (assembly GCF_040833985.1). Lineage (NCBI taxonomy): Bacteria > Pseudomonadati > Spirochaetota > Leptospiria > Leptospirales > Leptospiraceae > Leptospira > Leptospira mgodei. The sequence continues at coordinate 1,308,922 of NZ_CP162139.1, read as the reverse complement.
CACTCATATAACACCCATAAGGTTCACTGACTAAATCCAAAGGAATGGTTTGATCCGACCATTCATTGGCTGCTCTGTTGGTAATTTCATTAGAACGAACGAGCCACTGGGGAAAAAAACCAGGTTCCTTTTCTAATTTTAATCGATAACAGAGATGGATTCCTTTTCCTAAAAAAACCGCCTCCTTTTCTTTACGAACCGCATACAATGCCTCAAGTTCTTTGGCAGCGATGTCGGCTTCTTCTGCAACGGGAAATTCTTTATAATATTCATCATCGATAAGAAACCTCATTTGGCCCGAAGGAGAGACTAAATAGTTTCGCCCGTGTGTGTCTTTTTTTTTCACAGTAGATTGTTTGTTTTTGAATTCAGAAAGGAAACGATGGAAACTACGACTTTCCTCCTCCTCTGCATCAGTAATCCAAGGTCTTTGTAACAATGGATCTACGATGACTTTGGAATTTGTTTCTGGTTTTACAAGGGAAACGGGGACAAAAAACAGAAACAACGTAATTCCAAATTTTACTATTATTACTACAATTGTTTTTTGGAATCGCAGAGAGTAATTCTCCCCTGACATCTGTTAAGCCTGAAATTTAGATTGGATAAAATTCAGTGCCATAGTAAAGATCTTAGAAAAGTCCCTCTTATGGTTTTCGTCATTCACTCGAGATAAAATTCCTTTAAGGAGCGTTTGCACTTGGTTGTAATTCGGAACTTCGAAAAATGCCTTTTGGATATGAGGCCAAGCCATCTTTACCATTTGCATAAATTCAGGGTTTCCTTTTTTAAATTCCTGAATCATACGGTCTAACGTCAGTTTAACGATTTGAAAATTCTTTATTTTTTTAACAGTCCCAACTAAAACCTCACGGCTTAAATCAGATTTGGAACTCATCATTTGAAACAGAGAATTCCAATCAACAGGTTCATTTTTTTGTTCTTTCAGAACTTGGGTGCGTAAAGAAACAACAGCCTTTTCAAATTCAGAAAGGCCGCGTAACCAGTTTTGGTATCCCACTTGGTCTGACTTGGTTTGGTATCCTGTAATGGTTTGCACAAGATCCATAAATTCTTTTACACTGAAAGCATCTAAACGTGTTAGATTAGGATCTACTTTAGTGACAGGTTCTGGTTCTTCAAAATCAGTATCGATGTCTTGGGAAAAGTCGTCATCGTCTGTATTTGTATTGGATTCGTTTGATCCACTTGCAGAAGAACCAGAATCATCAAATTCTAAATCTTCAATTTCATATTCTTCGGAAGAAGTGGGAGTTCCGTTTTTTGAGGATGGTTCCGGGAGGGGATTGTCTTTGGGGTCTGGACCAATTCTAACTTCTAAGAGTTCTCCAGTAAGATTCTCGGCAAAGGTCTCAACAATTTCCAATAAAATGGATTTGTCTTTTTCTACAATGAGGGATTGTTTTTTTGCAACTGGTATGGGGGGAGCATTGGCCACCGCCAAAGCATCGGTAAGAGAGACAGGTTCTTTTTCAGACTCGGCACTGGAAGGCATCGCAAGGGCAGCTTTTGCCGATTCTGCCATAAGGCCTTTGGGTTCAATGATTTCGCCCGTCAGCGGATTTTCTAGAACAGTCAGTATTCCTTTTTGAGTGAATACAAAGTCCTTGGGATGTGTGACTTGCAATCGTTCGATGATTTCTTCAGCTATAGAGGAAAAACTCGGTGCCGGTGCATTGGTGATTTTGTCCAATTCCTGGGCTTTCAGTTTTTCTTGTACTTTATTTAGGACTTCAATAAAATTGGAATTTAAATAAGTGGAAACTTCATTTTGGGGAACACCTAACATCGTAGCAAATTGGGGAAGGTGTTCAAAGAACTGGTCAGTCTTTTTGATATTCCCAGTCATGTAGGATTTGATCTGTTTTGCGACCTCTTCCACTTTGGCTGGGTCCATTTTCCTAGCTTTGAGTAGTTTTTTGAAAATATCGATATGGGCGTGGAAATAGGATAAGAATTCCCCATAGGCGGTAAATTCAAACTCTCCGTGCGCTTTTTTTTCTAAAACCTTTTTGGAACCGTCTGACATAGTAGGATCTCATCCAATGCATAGGAAAAGTCACAAGGGTCAAGATTTTTACGAACCGATTGACGAAATGCAGGGAGAACGGAGTTTAGGAATATGAATCGTTTGTTAGTTTTGGTTGCGCTGAGTTTTGTCATGATCTTCTCTACATCTTGTCAAAAGAGGGAAGACAAAACCATGGAAAGAAACTTGTTTACTTTCCTTCTTACTTGTACGGGCGGTAGCCTTGATGCATGCAATGCTGACTGTGCTGCCAAATATCCAGATGTAACTGGTAGCAATTACCCGGCAGCTTCCACTTGTTTTAGTGCCTGTTCTACCAATTGTAACTTATCTACCACCATACTTTTACTCACCAATCAATAGTAGTGGAAACATTGTTTCTTTAAAATTTAAGTCCCATACACTAGGAAACTGGCGGCAACAATGCCTGCGGTTTCCGTACGGAGCACCCCACCAGGAAGTGTGAGTCTCGGGATCTGGTTTTTTTCCATCCAATCTTCCTCGTCTGCATGAAATCCCCCTTCGGGTCCAATCACGGGAATCTTTCCTTTCAATAGGTTGGCTTGGAAAACATCCTGCTTATGGGGATGGAGGACCACCAAACTCTCTTTATGTGCATTCATCCATTCGCCTGCCGATTCGATCGAAAGGGAAAGTAGTTCGGTTTGTTTGGACTGGGCAGCGGCTTCCTTTACAATTTTTTCGGATCGTTCCAAATTAAATTCTTTGCGAATGGAATGCCGAAAGACAAGAAAAACGACGGCATCAAGTCCTATCTCTGTTACTTTTTGCAAAAAGAAATCTAAGCGGTTACCTTTCGGTAAAGCAATGGCAACGGTTTTTCGTTCTATCTTTCTTGGCAGATGGATTTCATTTAATAACTTTAGTTCTTTGGAAAAAGGAGAGAATTGGTAATCATAAAGCCCACCCACCCCATCCCGAATTTGGATGGTAGTTTCTTCCTTACTAAGTCGTAGTGCACGAAGGTGAGCCATTTCTTCTGGGGAAAGAACGATTGTAGGTTTTGCTACAAACCCAGTGCGAAAAAGGATAAGACCAGGTTCTAACAAGCGTTTAACGGCTTAGATTATCCACCGCAAATAAAGAAGCATCTGGATTCACTGATTTGTCTACTTCTTGGATTTCCCATACGGTGATACTACCTGTATTCAAATCTAACATCTCGAGCCGAGAGGCTTTTTGAATTTCTTCCACTTTTCCAGAGGCTTCTTTTACTTTCACTGGCCCATATTTTAAGTTTAAAGTTTTGAATAAAATTCCATCTCGGTCATGAAAATCAACGCGGTAGGGTTTTAGATCTTTTTTACCCACAAGAAGTACTAACTTTTTATAAAAATAGGGAAGAATCGGTTTTAGAGAAATGCGGTAATACACCTCTCCCCCAATGTCCAAATCAGCATTCACGAGAGGGTTGTAGTTGGCCTGATAGGAATACCCGGAAAGATCTACATAAAAAAAACCGGTTCCCATCAGCGCTTCATACTTTTCATCATCCGTTTTTCGAAAGAGTTTGGCACTTAAAACATTAAAGAAAAAAACATTTTCCCCTTCGTCTTTGGTGAGGAGTTTGGATTCAAGTCCCCTACCCTTTCTGTCGAATAAAAGAAGGGCATCCTCTCCGTTAAAAAATCTGTTGATCTTCCAAGTTTCTGAAGTTCCGTTCCTACGAATGAGGACATAGGTTCCCTTCACAAGGCCTTTTCCAAAATCCATTTCTCGATCAAGCCTCGCCAAAAGTTCCTGCGCCGATAAACTGGCGTCAGGTGCCCCTTGGGCCTCTATCGCAACAAAACTAAAGAAAAATAATAGAATCCAAATTTTTAGCATGTATGCTCGTTATTCCGCTCTCATCGATGGTTTTGTATAGGAATACAACCCATGAACACTACCTTGTGCTTGGGCCGATTCTGTCCTTCGTTCGAACCGAAGTTTTCCTTCCCGTAATGCTTTGTGTAGATCAGGAATATTTTGAAATCCCATGTCTTGAAAACTTTGTCTGAGTCCTTGCACCAAGTACGGTATCAGATTTAAAACGGATCCTTTATCCACAACATATCCAGAAACACCTTGTGCTACTTTGATCTTTTGTGATTCAGAAAAATACCGTTTGTCTCCACCCTTACTCATAGCTTCTAAACTTGCCATACCACGGTATTTCTTTAGACGAATTCCATTCTCATAAAAATACTCACCAGGAGCTTCTTTTGTTCCGGCAAACATAGAACCCATCATACACATGGAAGCACCAATCGCAAGAGCATTGGCAATATCTCCAATATTAGAGATTCCACCATCGGCAATCACAGGAACTCCATGCGCCTGGGCATACTCTGCCGTTTTGAATACAGCAGTGGCTTGCGCGCGACCGACGGCCATGGTATCTTGTGTGATACAAATGGATCCAGGACCCATTCCAATTCGAAGTCCATCAGCTCCGGCAGCAATCAGATTGGCCGCTTGAGCTTTTGTCACAACGTTTCCACCGATCACATCTGTGTTTGGAAAATTAGATTTTATCCATTGGATCATTTCCATTTGGTAACTGGAATTTCCTTGCGCGGAATCAATGATGATGGCGTCCACTCCGACTCCGGCAAGAGCTGCCATTCGTTCGCGTGACTCAGGTAAGGTGGAAAGGGCAGCTCCCACTCTAAGTCTTTTTTGGTCATCTTTTGAGGATTGTGGGAATTCTTTATTTTTTTTCAGGTCACTGCGGCAAATGAGTGCCACAAGTTTACCTTGTTTATCTACAATAGGAAGTTTTCCTTTTTTACTTGTACGAAGGATATCATTAGCTTCTCGCAAACTAATTCCAACATTTGCTGTGATGAGTTCTGTAGTCATCACCTTGCCCAGTTTGATGTCACGGTCTCTTTCAAAATCAACATCTCTGTTGGTAACAATACCAACTAACTTTGTGCTGGCGGTTCCGTCTTCCGTGATAGGAATTCCGCTAAATCCGTATTTTTCTTTAACCGCATCCAAATCAGCAAGTGTATGTTCAGGAGAGAGTAAGATTGGATCCTTAATGAATCCATTTTCGTATCGTTTTACTTTGCGAACGAGGTCCACCTGTTCATCGATACTATTGTTATAATGTATAATTCCAATTCCACCCATAAGTGCTTGGGCGATCGCCATCTCAGACTCAGTCACTGTGTCCATAGGCGAACTCATCAGAGGTCTTTTGAGTGAAATATTTTTGGAAAGTTTGGTTTCGAGTTCTACATCACTTGGGTTAAAGTCGATAAAACCGGGCAATACTAAAAAATCCCGATACGTGAGTCCCATGTTGACCGAGAAGAGCTCTTGTCCATTGACTCCGTCGAGAAGCTCCGATCCTGGTAGGGGGTGATTTGACATAATTATCCTTCCTTTTTCTACTTTAGGCAAGAAAACTCTCCTTGCAAGAGAATTTCAGGAGAAATTCGTCCGATAATAGTAAGTAACGCGACCTTTTATGGAAACACTAGAAAGAAGTAAACGATCTTTGGACGTTTTTTCCGACAAAGAAAAAAAGCTCCATGTTTTGACTAAATTTTTATTAAACCAAGAATTGAGTCTAAAAGACAATATCCATACCGGAGAAAGTTGTTTTCTTAAAAAAGTTTCTGCCGATGGAAACAAAGTTTTGATCAGTGTTCGCCCTACCTTGACCCTTTCCGTGGGCCAAAAAGTAACTCTCTACAAAATATTAGGGAGATACTTGCATCTAGAATGCACCGTCGAACAAGAAAAGGCGGAATCCCAATATGTTCTTCATTTAGACAAAATTGCCATTGCCAAAAAAGATAGGGAAAGTTCCAGGATTCCCGTTCCTCCAGGTTCTGCATGGATTACCAATGTGGTTTCAAGCAAAGCAAAAATCGAAACCGATATGTTTCACGTTCCCACTGCGGTGAAGGTGAACTTTCAGGATTACGAAACCAAACTAAAAGACACAGTCGATTTTATCAAAGTTTCTACCTTTAACTCTAGCGAAGACTCAGAGATCATTCGGCAAATTAAAAAGACAAAAAAAGGTCTTCTTTTGGAAGACGCCACAGATAGAAAATGTTACGAAACCTCTCCGAATGAAGACTTTTTAGTATTTTCGGAAGAGATAGACGAAGATATAGATAAAGAAATCAATAACAAACGAAATCAAAAAATCAAGTCAGAACTCATCCTTCCGATTCTTTATCTAACCGATGAAGAAGAGTCCATACCAATTGGATACATCCAAATGCAAAGTAAAACGGAAACCTTTGATTTACTAAAAGCGATGGAAATGAAAACCATATGTTTCGAAATGGTAGACCGGATCCGCAATTCGAATATGATCAAATCAGATGGAAAGTTTCCGGTTATTGATATTTCCGAAGGTGGTTTAAAAGTGATCGTAGACCACCCCGATTTAATGAAAAGCCTTCCAAAACTTTCGGGATTCCAGTTTGATATATTTTTTAAAATGCAATCTCCCCTCACTGCTTTTGGGACCATCAAAACCATTACAAAAAATGAAGAAGGTCACCTAACAGTGGGTCTTGCGATTGCGGGTCACTCTTCTCGTTCTGGTGAGAAAAAAAGATTTTTAGAAAACGTAGAATTTTTTAGAAAACAAAATCACAAATCTTAATTTAAAGTTCACCGTAACCTAGAACTTCCATAGACCATCTCTCTTCTAATTTTCTCGAATCAAAGGTAATGGCCTCTGGATCCATTTCTGCTTTTAGAAAAACAAAATCCGGTCCGTCCACTTCTTCTCCTTCGATCAAATAAAAGGCTTCTTTTGATGGATCTAAATTTTGGATTCTCGTGGCAGGGATTCTTTCGTAAATTAAGTAAGAAGTAGAATCCAATTCCTCATCTCTCCAATTCTTTAGTTCCAAATGGTTTCCTTCAAAAACAAAAACCAAACGGTGTTGGAGGTTTTCTCCTCTGTGAGCCAAAGTCCGGGCAAGATAAGAATTTCTTTGGGTTTCGAGAAGTGATACCAAACGATCAATCTCCTTGGGTTTCGGAACAGATACCAAAGGCAAAACAAAATCAATCGTACAAAATGGCTCCGCAGTGATTCGTTCTTTTATTAAAGAAAGGATAAAAGATAGGTCATTAGAAAGATTCTCAGTGTGGAACCAAACACTGTGATGACGACTCCCAGACCAGGTAGACAAACTAGTTTTCGAAGCGAGGATTGTCTCTGATACGGAGTGATTACGAAAATCCGTTAAAACGATATCGATACGGTCGTTTTTGTTCGGTAAGGCGGAACATAAAAATGGCCTTGGAAATTCATCCAAACGGCGTTCGAGTAAGTCCTCTGCAAAATACAAGGACTCGGTCAAATCGCGCTGACTAAATGTAGGAGTTTGGATGATACGATATGGCGGAGTTGGCATAAACGAGAGCCCTTCTTTTTCCGCATCCCTGCGCATTGCGGTTCCCGGAAGAACAGACAATGGAAAGGCCTGTACCCATTCCCCCAGTCCATGTTCCAAAAAGAAGTGAATTCCCCTTTCGACATCATCTGGTTTGTCCCCGGGGAGTCCAATGATGAGATCAAGAAGTAACTCCATCCCTTCACCCGCAAGCATCTTGGCAACTTCCGCGACTTTGTGAGGACTACCGTAACGTTTCACACGTTTTAAGGTTTCTTCATTCACTGATTGGAGCCCCAGTTCCACACGGGTGAATCCCGCCTTACGAAGCTTTGTTGCAAGTTTCGGTGTCACACCTTCCGAACGTAATTCGGCAAACATAGACATACCTCCATCCGAATTCACTTCCGCAATGGCATCTAAAAAATTTTCGAAACCAGGTCTGTGGTTGAAGGTAGGATCTAAGAATACAAGTTCCTTTGCCCCATTCTCTTTTAAGTTCGAAATGAGTTTAATGGTTTCAGGAATGTCTAGGGTGCGTAGGTTCTGTGAAGATTTTGGATAAAAACAATACGTGCACTGCGACTTACAACCCCGCACAGTTTCTAAGTAAGTGGAACGTTTGGGGTTCACCTGCAAATGTCCAGTTGTATAAGGAGAAGGAAAGTCGGTCAGAGGAAAGTCCGCTGCCACTTGTTTTCCAAAGGAAGTAAGAGTTCCGTTTTCTTTTCGATAAGCAACATTCTCTAAACCATCCAAGGAAGATTTAGAGACTAAGGCGCGCATCAGTTTGCGAAAGCTATGTTCTGCTTCCCCCGAAACAGCAATATCATAACCTGCCTCCCCTAAAACATAAGGGTTGTCTTCATTGACTTCCGGCCCACCAATGAGGATGGTCGTTTCTGGATTTCTTTTTTTAACTTCTTTTGCGATGTAAAGGCTACGTTCCGTATTCCACAAATACAAAGAGAGTCCTAAAAAATCGGGACCATCTTTTGCGATACGGTCGATGAGTTCCCTATCTCCCAGGGAATCTGTATCTTCTGGGGAAACCACATAAGGACTCAGTCCAAGGACTGGGTCTTCTTTGGATTCTAAGCAACTTGCCAAACTAGCAGCTGCTAAAGGTACATTTCCTGTCGCCGCATAGTAGGACGGTGGTGGTACCGGTAATTGCAAAAATTGTATTTTTGCCATAGCTAGTGCCAGGTTCCATCCAGAGACTGTTTTTCGCAAAACCTTTCAGGAACGAGATACTACCACATCGATAAATAAAATCAGATTTTCAGAAAGGTTTCTCGCAAATGTCCGTAACATCATCCGTTCCGAAATGTCGTGGTACATTTGGGATAGAGTCCATGCATCTCTGCTGGTTTTGGATTTGTGAAGGTGTTCAAAAAAATAAGGTCGAAAAGACCAGTTTTTACCCAAAAATGAATAGTCCGGTTCGATTTTTCCTGACTGGGCCCTTGCGTAGTTGGGAGAAACCTGGAAACCGAGTGGGTTTGTAATGTACATTCGAAAGAAATCTCCGTCTCCAAAAACATTGGTCTCAAAACCGCCCTTCCATTCCCAAATTCCATTTTCTTCGGTAAAACCCATCATGATTTCTGATAGTTTGTCCTTCCAAATTGTTTCCCATTCAATCTGACGGTTCATTTCCCCTTGTTTACGAGCATGAAAGTATTCGAGTGAAGATTGCATCTCCATACGGTATTCAAACCGTTTCGAAAAGGAAGGTTCTGGTTTAGCAAAATAAAAACCTTGGATGTATCTAGCCCCATAGTTCAAAGCATTGTATAACTCATCTTCTGATTCAATCCCTTCAAATAGTAGACTACTCCCCAAAGACTCACCTAACTTTGATAAGTTGAGTAAAATTTCTTTGAAGTTACGCGAAAAAGTAGACCTTCGTAACATTTGTAAGTCAACTTTGATAATTTCTGGATGGAAAAGCCCAATCCGGTCTAAGTTACTAGCTTCCGATCCAGCATCATCAACGGCAATGGAAAACCCTTCTTGCCTGTACATATTGAGTACGGGTCGCAAAAGTTCTAGGTTATGGGGGAATCGTTCTTCAGTAATCTCAATGACTATTCGTTCCGGGTCCACACCCACTTCTCTGACCATCTGAATGGTTTGGGGAAGTTCTGTTTCCAATTGTAGAAGGGTATGGTACATTACGTTCGGTGAGATATTTAAAAATAACTTGGTTTCCGGTGGAGCTTCCTTTGCGAACTTTTTTAAGGCGGCAAAACGAATCTCTTCATCCACTTGTTTTTTCAGAAAAAATATTTCATCGTAACCGAACGTTGGGGACAAAAAGAATTCTCCGAGACTAATCAGACCTTCCGGTGTGGAAAGGCGCCCGAGTAGTTCATAACCGTAAATGCCAGTGGATTCGGACGAGAGGATGGGTTGGAAAACAGGAACGAGAGTTCCGCCAGACAACCAATCTTTCCAATCGCGGAGGAATTTATGACTTTCTCTTTCTGTGATCATAGATGGATATACGTATTTTAATGCAAGATCGGTACCAGTAAGCATTGTAGGGAATTTTACTGCATTTTGCACACGAAATGGGCAATCAAGAACAAGGAAGGGGGAAAAAATCTATTAGTGCTTAATCAATAAGCAAAATGGTATAAAAAAACCACCCGAGTTTCCTAGGATGGCTTCCGCTTTGAGTCGTAATTACTTAATGTCTCTAGCTCTTGTTTTGAATGACTCATCCAATTTTGGCTTTTTAGAAGGTTTTGGTTCTTCCACAACTGGCGTTTGTTTAACTTCTTCAGAGGCACAGTTAATCATAAATACAGCCAAAAAAGCAATGATCAGGATAGACGAAATTTTTTTCATGTTTTTGCTCCTTAGACTAAATTGCCGAGTTTAGTAAATAAGTCGAGGAAAAAACGACCATTCTTATAATGGAGGGGATATGCCCCAAAATAATCAATTCTTTGTATTTGAAGGGATCGATGGTTCCGGGAAAACCACCGTCTCTCGTTTGGTTTCCGAAGCGCTACTAACAAAATCCATCCCAAATCTCTGGCATAGAGAACCCACAGACAGTGTGCACGGAAAAAGGATTAGAGAGTTTCTACAAGGGAAACTTAAACTTTCAAAAGAAGAACAAATTGAAGCTTTTATAGCTGATCGTGAATGTTCGGTGAATGATGTCATCTTACCAACTTTAAAGAATGGTAAATCGATTGTACAAGATCGCTATTATTTTTCCACCGCTGCTTACCAAGGTAGAGATGAAGAACATGCTGCTGATATTTTGTATAGAAATGAAGACAAAGGATTCCCTGAACCGAACAGAGTGTATTTTTTGGACCTTTCTCCGGAGGAAGCACTAGAACGCCGGACAAGTCGAGGTACCGCCGATGAGGTTTTTGATGATGATTCAGAACAGGCTCGTATCTATCAAAACTATTTGGCAATTTTACCTGAGTCTACGATCTTTGTGGATGCTACTGCAGAGTTAGATGAAGTAGTTGCCTTCTGCGTTGAGGATATACTCAAATCACTCGAAGGTTAATTTTCTTTTTTTACCATATAGACCATCATATCGCCTAACTGAAACCACTTCACTAGGCGATCCATGATTTGTTTCCGGAGTTTGAACAAAAAGCTGGCTTTGGGACGCGAGGTCATACCACTTCCATAGGTAAAAGAAACTGGGTGATGATAACCTAAAGTCAACAGTAGTTTTTTCAAACCTAAATAAGAATAATAATATAGATGTTCGGGAACATTCAAATACCGCCAGGTAAGTCCAGCCAATTTCGCAAGTAGGCCATACCGACAAGTGGATAGGATGAGCACTCCCCCTGGTTTTAAATGGCCTTTGATTTTTTCTAAAGTCTCTTTCGGCCTGTGAAGGTGTTCGATGGTAGCCCAAAGAGTGATGACGTCAAACTTGTTTTGAAACTTCGTATCCCAATCCAGAAAACTCTCTTGAAAGATATTTAATTTTAATGTTTCTCGTGCAAAACGAACGGGACCATCCGCAATTTCAATTCCATATGCATCATATCCTCGATCCTTTTGGTAAGCTACAAAGTAACCGGCAGCACATCCAATATCCAAAGACGATAGTTTATCTTCGGGTGATAACTCCGAGATCCGATCCTTTTCCCAGGAAAAAAAATCCAAATCATTTAAGTTGAGTTGAAAAACGCGCGAGATCTCTGCCCGTAATTTGTCGGAGTAATAATTGTCATACCCTCTTTCTGTCCTTTGGGTAAAATAGGAATCATCATAATATTTTTTTACATCAGCAAAACTTGGTTGTGGGTTCACTTGTACAAGTCCACAGAACTCGCAAGCGACAATCGAAAAAGACTCACCAAGTGGGCTTTTTTTAGTAAAAATAGGACGGAAGCGGTTTTGTCCGCAGGTATTACAAGGGATTAGTTCCACAGAATATCTATCGGACAGATTTGGAAAAAACGGAAGTAGTTAGAAAACGAATGAGGTGGAGAAAAAAAGCCAAAACACAAAGAACTAGGATGATGCTGGAAGAAGTAGGAAAGTAAATGAGTTCTCCATTTCGTTCGATTCCAACGAGGGAAATCAAAAAACCTGAAATGGTCGCAAATACGGAAAACAAAGCACAGACAATGGTTAGAAGTTTCAAAGAACGAATGAGAGGAAGAAGGGCAAACACTGGCAAAATCAAATGAGCAATGCTATAAAAAGTTCCAAGTAAGTTCACTGCTACAGTAAGAGAGGCAGCAAGGATGATATAAAATAGAAGGTCAAAGGGAAGTGGATTTCCTACTTGGATTTTGTATTCGTCCCGATCAAAACTAATAAACAAAAATCTTCTGAAAAAACTCAAATAGAGAATAAAAAAGAAAACAGCGATATAAATTCCAAATGAATCGGCCCGAACTTGGGAGGTTAAGATATCTCCAAAAAAAGCAGCCATCAAATGGTTTTGTACATTCCCACCAAGTGCCAACATGACTTGCGAAGCCGCAGAAAAAAATACAAAGAGAATGCCGAGGATGACTTCTTCTTTTATTCCACGTAGTTTTCGCACATACAAAAGCGGAAATACCAAAATACAAGAAAATACAATGGGGAAAACCTCTCCAGGCCATTCCATAAACAAGGATAAGGCGACAGAGAAAGTCACCGCTTGGGAAAGGGTTACTCCAAAGAAAGTCATTCCCCGAAGTACAATTAAAATTCCAAGAACTGATAACAGAGCCCCGACAAGGCTACCGACGATCATCTGCGGTAAAAATAAAGTCCAACTAGAAAGGATATTAGTCATGGTGATGGCAGTTCGGAGGTCTTTCTCCACTGGTGATATTGTAAAGTTTTCCTTCGTCTATTTCGTAAATTTCATCAAACCCGAATCCCCAGTCATGTTCCAAACTATGAGTGATAAAAAATAGAGAACGATTTCCTTCTTTTAAGTATTCAGACAAAACTGTTTGGAAGAGTTCTCTGGCATTATGATCCAAAGAATCCATTGGTTCGTCTAAAAAAATCAAATTGGCTTTGGTTAGTAATGAACGAAGGATGAGAACTTTTTGTAATTGTCCCCCACTGCAAAGGGAAATTTGTTTTTTTAAAATAGAACTAACGCCTGTTCTTTCAATCAGAGCCATATCTTCTTCGGAAAATTTCTTTTTGGGGAAAAAACTTAGGCCAATGTTTTTTGGCATGAGTAACACATCTTGGACACGCAATGGAAATTCCAAGGACATCCGTTTGGCCTGGGGAACATAGGATGTAGTGATGTCCTTGGAAAAAGAAATCGATCCAGAAAGAGGAGGCAGAAGGTCTGTTAGAGTTCGAAAGAGTGTGGTTTTACCAGCTCCGTTTCCCCCAACAAGAGCATAGGTTTTGCCGGAGTGGATATGCAAATGAATGTCAGATACCACCGGAAATTCCTTTCGGTAACCGACGGACAAAGCTTCCGTATGGATGAAGGTATCGGTATCTTCTAGTTTATTTGGTTTTGTCGCTTGCATCACGTATTTTTTGTAACATCAATCGGAGTGTGTCTTCGTAAGTAAGAGCATCAGGGCTACCCCCGACAGACACAGGCAAAGTGACAACCACAGAACCCGGAACCTTGGAAGATACATACTCTGCATACTTTGGATTGTGATAGGGGCCAATCAAGATAATTTTTATCTTCTCAGCTGTCATATAACTGATGACTTGATCCATATAACGAACTGAAGGTGGGACTCCAGGGCGTTCTTCGATGGTTAAGTTGGCATTGAATTTAAACCGTGATGCCAAATAAACAAATTGGTCATGGAAAACAGCAACTTTGAGTCCAAAGTATGGTTCCATCTTTTTCATTTCTTCTTTAGTCAATTGGATGAGGCGTTTTTTAAATATATTAAAATTTCCTTCATAGTACTCCCCGTTCAAAGGATCCACACGAGTTAGAGCATTTTTAATATTTTGAGCCATTTGGATGGCATTGATGGGATCATTCCAATAGTGTGGGTTTCCATAGATATGCATGTCACCCATGGAACGATCCATCATCACTGTTGGTTCGCCGAGGATTTTTACTCCAAAGGATGTATCACAATACCCAGGTTGTCCTTTTTGGATTTTGATATTGCGAGATTGTTGTTGGAGGTAAGGAATCCAACCAATTTCTAAATCAAGGCCAATCACACAAAGAACATCCGCTTCACTCAGTTTCACAAGAAAGTCGGGTCTTGTCATCACAAAGTGAGGGTCATCCGTTCCCCGAATCATTCCAGATACTTCAGCCCGATCCCCGGCAACTTGCTCTGCGATGTATTTGATATCAGGAAGGCTCGTGACAAGTGACACCTTGGCCGAGAGGGTTTGGGTAAAACAAATCGAAAGAAAAAAACTAAAGATTAAAAATCGGGAGAATGGTTTGGGGAACAATGTCTGTAACATAACTTACCTTTTGTCTTAATAACTATGGGCTGGGTGAGAGCCGAGAACCGCAACTGTTTGGATATAAAATCGATACTCTCGAACTTCTTCTTGTGATGTGCGAGAAAAGTCTTGGATGTAACGCCTTTCCACAGAACCTCGCACCTTTCCAAATTCAGAACTATGGAAGGTCATTTGTAAAGATTGTGCCTCAATGGCATTCTTTGCAGGGTCGCCATTTTGGTCGACCAGGGACTTATCGGTAAAGTAATCATATCGAACCCCAACAGACCACAATTGGTGAAATTTAAAATCCAAAAATGCATATGCCCCCCATTGGTCTTTCGAAGGGGCTTTGCTTTTTTGAAACGTAACTGGATCCAGGTTAGAAGGAAAAACTTCTTGTTGGTACCAACCCTCTCCCATCAATATGATTTCGCTTAAATTAGAACGATTCCATCGTAATACCGCATCGACGCCATACAACAACCTCTGGTTTTTTCTTTCCGTGGTGGGTTCAAAACGAATCCCTGAAAATCCAAACTGTGTTCCCCAGTTGTTTCCAAAATAGTAAAAATGTTTTAAGTGGGCATACATTAATGGATTATTTTTTTGTACCCCTCCATCATGAGAGTGGCCCCATTTCCTTCCGTTAGTTGCACCGAGCACCAGTTCCTGCGTAATAACCTTCCAGGGAAAAAGAATACTAAACTCTGCACCTGTATCAATGGCCGATTCCCATCCGATAAATTTTTCATGCACAATGGGAGTCATAGTAAAGGCGCGGTCATGTGCATGGATTTTATTCAACCGACCCACATCGATGAACATCTGCCCTGCTTTGAGAGAAGTATTAAAAGGTAAAAACGGAAACTGAACCCAGGCCTCGTGGACTTCAAAAAGATACTTACCGTTCTCGCCGTGAGCTGCTCCGATAAAATTGGCCCGCATCCACTGGTCCACAGCACCATTAAACCCGAATTCGGCGGTGCGAATGTCGAGTTGGTTGTCAATTCGTTCCCCAGTCCCACGGGGTTTATTCCGATCCCAAGCACCGACAATGTCAATGGCGGCGTAAGCGTCCATCATCAAGTTTTGGGCAGAACGATTGATCTGTTGGTTGGACTGGACAGGAGAAGAAATTCCCCGACTGCCTTCGGTTCCCTTTTCACGTTTTTCTTGGTCTTGTAAATCCTTCTCTAAATCCGCTTCCCAATCGGAAGTGTCTGTATTTGATTTAGAAGTAGATTCCGTATTTTTTTTGTTAGCTGACTTTGTATCATCCAGTTCTTTTTCCCAATCCGTGGCCTCGGCAAAAAGAAGGGCAGAAAACAAAAGGGAGAGGATCACTCCCCCCACTTGGACTTTTGAAAAACGATAGTTTGGTTTCACTTTGTATTAAATTTAACTGAATCTATTGAATAGAAAGAGAAGTTCCAATATGACTCGAATAGATTGTGATCGATTTTATCGTAGCCTTATTGATCCGCAACCCAATTCTATCGCCACCAAAATCGGCAGTAACTCCATCTTCATCAAATTGATAGGTACCACGAATCGCTAAAGCGCAAGAACTAGCCCAACCTAAAATATGTGCACCACTGTTCTCTTGATGGACTTCCAAACATAGCGATTTTTCAGAAGAGACGGAAGATGCCCAAGGTGTTGGAGAAATTCCTCCGAAAGCTGAGTTTCCGCCATTGGATGTGATTTTATTCACTGACGTTGGCATAATATGAAAGCCGGGTCCGCTTAGATTTGTCGTGGAAGGAAGGATGGCATCGATACTGGAATCCCCTTGGGAAAGCACATAAACAATTTCGATACTTGCTTTTTTCTCTCCACCTAGGCTCGAGAGACTGGATGCGTTACTGTAGATTGTCGAGCTACTTCCGGTTCCGACTAGGCCTGCACTCAAAGAAACAGAAGATGAGGATAATCCACTGGCCGCAAGAGCCGCATTGGCATCTCCGCGACAAGCAGTGAAATCAATCTTTCTTCCACTCGTCGGAGAACTCACATCGGAGATCGTACAACCTGCATTCAATAGAAGAGCATAGAGTGCATCATTATTCTCCTTTTTGTCTGACTGGAAGAGTTCTGCACAATTCATCACAGAGAGAAGGATGGTCGAAAATAGGAAAATTTTGGCAAATTTCATAAATACCTCTGTGGGACTATCATTTGCAACACTGTTGCAAATGCAACCACGTTTCATTTAAAAAATAAGTTTTCTGCGTTCTGGTAGAGAATTTTTTGTTTGGCCAAGTCGCTGATGGGTAGATCCAAAAGTCGGCTAATCGGGTGGTTTAGATTGTAAGGGATGTTCGGAAAGTCCGATCCAAAATAAATTTGATCCTGGTACGTTTCCAAATAGGAAACTGCGGTATCCATATCTTCTGCTTTTCCTGTCGCAAGAAAGTCCACAAAGACCATGGTCGTATCCATCCCCAAATTCGGATAAGTAGCAAGTAACGAAGCATAGGCGAAGATCTCACTTGCTCCCATATGGGCCACAATGACACGTAAATTAGGATAGGTTTCCAGGAAAGGTTGGAAGAATTGAATTCCGGTAAATTCACCAGGAAGGGGGGCCGTTCCTGTATGAATGAGAATCGGAATTTGTTTGTCTTGCAAATAATAGAATGTATCAGTAAGTTCCGGTCGGTTTAGGTTGAGTTTGGAAACTTCGCAGTGGAGTTTGAATCCATGGAAACCGTAATCGTCTACCGCCTTCCTAACATAGGTTAGGACACCTTCCTCTGGATAAAAAGTTCCAAAGGGAATGGCTCCCTTCCAATTTTTATAATTGGCATAGGTCCAATCGTTTAAGGAAGAAGCCATACCGACCTTGTGTGCATAGTTCAGAGTGGTAAAACGTTTGATCCCATTGTGATGGAGGCGTTCCACCCGTTCGGCCTCGGGTAAACGGTAACCTATGGCCCAGTTCACATTGTCAAACCACCGCCAAATCAGTTTCATCACGGTCTCAGGAAAAAAATGAGTATGTATATCGAAGATATAAGGAATTCCTAAATCGCGAATCCGATCCAAGTGGTCGGGAGTTTCAGAATCTAAGATAGGGGGATAAGAATCTCCTCTCCATAAAAAGGGAGAAGAGATCCGAGTGTCAGGTTGGTTCGAAGACTCTACACCTTCCCCTTCTCCCATAAAACAAGCGTAACAGGGAAGAAGAGGATTTTTATCGACTGGTTTATGCAGTGACTGGTGCTTTTTTCTTTCCACGAATCTTTGTTAGGTTCGAAGCCAAGGTAGCTGAACTATCAAGGATATAAGCATCAGCGATCGATTTACGATAGTTTCTTCTTTCTACCTTAGAACGACCAATACTTCTTTCGAGTAACAAACTATTGTGGAAACGTGCTGCAGATTCTACCACTTCAAAAGCCAACTCTTCACGAAGAGGAGTGGAATCAATTTCTGCAAACTCTGCCACAACGGATTCAAATTGTTTGAATAGATCGTTTAGGCCTTGGCTTGAAGCGAAAGTCGCCATTTCCGATTTTAAGTATTCAAGGTAGATTCCCGTTTCAGTCATTCCAGAAACAATTCCTCCGATACAAGCAACTGTTTGTAACTGGGTGGTTCCTTCGTAAATATTTGTGATTCGCACATCACGGTAAAGTCGGGCTACATCATAATCTTCTGTGTATCCCGATCCGCCGTGGATTTGCATCGCATCATACGCTACGAGGTTTGCCATTTCTGTGATATAGTATTTAGAAAGAGGTGTGAATAAAGAGGCTAGTTTTTCCCACTTCTTAAAAGTTTCATCTTTTTTGATGTCCTTTTCGGTGAGACCTTTCATCTTTCCTCGTTCTTCTTTCCAACGATACTGATCCACTGCAAAACTTGCTTCATACAAAATACAACGCATGGCAGCCACTTCTCGTTCCATTCTTTCTAACATCTTTTTCACAGCTGTGATATTATTGATGGTTTTTCCAAATTGAACTCTTTCTTCTGCATACTTTTTACCTTCGAAGTAAGCAGCAGTCGCAATCCCCATCGCTTGAGCTGCAATGTTGAGGCGAGCTTGGTTCATCATGGCCATAGAATATTTTACAAGGCCTTTCCCTTCTTCACCAATGAGAATCCCGGGACTGTTTTCAAAAACCACTTCACAAGTTGGAGAACAATGAAGTCCCATTTTCTTTTCAATGGATGCTACAAATACATCTTTCGAGTGAACCAAAAAGAAAGAAAGTCCACGAGCTCCACTCGTTGTGGTTCCTGTTCTTGCGAGTGTTAAAATAATAGAAGGTGCATTACCAAACCCACAAGCATGAGTGATAAACCGTTTGGTTCCTGTGATCTTCCAAGTTCCATCTTCGCCTTTGATCGCTTTGGTTTGTAAGTTAGGAAGGTCAGATCCGTAGTTTGGTTCTGTGAGTGCCATAGCACCACAAAGTTCACCGGCTGCCATCTTCGGAACAAATTCATGGATCATTTCTTCAGTTCCAAATCGTTCCACCGTTTCCGCCAAGTTCATACATCCGAGAGTGATAGCAAGAGATCCATCTCCACGAGAGACACATTCGGATAACATGGATTGTACGACTGAAGGTAGACCAAGTCCGCCGTAATGTCTGTGGATTCCGTAAGGTAGAAGTCCCGCAGATTTGATTTTTTCAACCACATCCAACATGGCCTTGGGAAATCCTACTTGGCCGTCTTTATATTTGAGTCCTTCTTCATCCATTTGTTTGGCGATTTGAGAGATGTCGTTTCCGGCAATGTCTCCACCAGCTTCCAAAGTGGAGCGGTAAAATTCGATGGCATCTTCATAGTTTCCAGGAGCAAAGGTGAGTTCTTCCTTTCCGGATTTTTGGTATTCTGCAAAGTCTTCGAAACCTTGTTCGTATTGGTCTACCACCTCGTTCCAAGGGGTAAGAGAATCAAAATGATCAATAAGGTCATCGTTATCGTTAAAATAGTTATTTGAAATCATACAGTCGGCTCCTTAAGCAGGACTTTCACTCAAAGATCAAACTAGGGAAAAGAATTACAAATAATTTTCCCACCTTCCTTACTGAACAAAACCAAACCCTGTTAAGTTAATGGTGTTAGACAAGACTCAAACGATACGATTAGCTAATGTTTGGATGTCCTCTATATGTTCGGCAAGCACTCTCGTATTTTCAGCTACCACTTGAACGGCATCTTCTATACTTTGTGCAGCACGGGTCACTTCCTGGTTCCCAACTGATTGTTCATTAGCAATCGATTCGAGTTGTGAAGAAAGTTCTTTTAGTTCTTTTTGTGATTCTACAACCCTCGCATTTAATCTTTGCAAGTCGACAAACTTCTCGTTAAAACTAATGACCTTATTTTGAATCTTGGACATTTCCTTTTCTTGGTTCAGTGCGAGTTCGTTTGCTTCTTTAGCGGATGTATTTCCTTTCAGCAAATCAGATTTTGATTTAAGAATGGTTTTGGAAATGATACTGGCGTTGGAGGCAGAATTTTCGGCAAGTTTGGCAACTTCTTGGGCCACAACGGCAAACCCACGACCATGTTCCCCTGCCCTAGCCGCTTCAATCGAAGCATTGAGAGCGAGTAAATTGGTTTGATCGGCGATTTCTTTCATGATTTGATTTACATCTTCCACTTTCTGGAAACTAGAACTTACTTCACCTAAAATGGAATTTAAGTTTTGCATGGAGTTTGTTACCAAATTGCTAAATTTAGAAGACTGGTTGATTTGATCCGAAATGATATCAATCTCTCCACGCACAGATCTTACAATGCCTTCTAAGGTTTGGCTTTCTTCATTTAAGGTTTCAATTCGGTTGTATTGGTCTTTGACAAAGGATACAGAATGCTCCGTTGATTGCGAAATTTCTGTTAAGGAAGCAGAGATTTCTTCAATGGAAGCCGCTTGGTTTTGGACAAGGCCATTCAAATCATCAGCAAATACTTTGAGGGCAGCCACCGATTGATTTAAACTTTCTCCCGTTTCCACCATAGCTTCTTTTTGTGTTTGCATCGCTTTGGAATGTTGTTCTGAAGTTTTTTTCCCTTGGATGGCTTCATCACGAATGGAAGTAAGTAACGCAACCATCTTGGCAATTGCAACGGTTGCCATCACCAGAAAAAATACCTTCACAATTTCCACAGGCAAAGAAATCGCATAAGCAAGTTTATGTGTGTCATTTCGATCAACAAATTCCATTCCTACAATTCCAGCCAGAACCAAAGAACCAATTTGAACCAAAGTCAGTAAACTACCGATAACGTATGTTTGTCGGGAAGAAAAAAGAAACCCAGAATAAAGTAAAATAAAAAAGGAAATGATATAATTCACTCCATCCTTTAAGGCGGAAGAGGCAATATCCAAATCCATAAAACTTTGTCCCAAAGTATTCGAACCAATCAAAAGGATATCGATAAGGACAAACCAGAATGCATGAGGGTCTTTCCCTTTTTTTAATAGGATAAATTGTGTGAGTGCCACCATCCCATAAAAGAAAGTGGTCAAGAGCATCATAATGAGTTGGTCTTTATGAAGAGAGCCTAAACTCCCAAGAATTCCTAAAATAAAAATCACAAGAAGGGTGGAGCGGATGGAATTGATGGTCTTTGTGGCCTTCAGGTAGTACGGATCCAATTGCATAAGAAAAGGATCTAGATCCCAGGTGGGAATTGCAAGGATTTCCCTAGAATACGGAGAAATCCGAGGAAGGATAACAAATGCAACAAAATTGCGTTTATTCTTGACAGAAATTCCCTACAAAAACAAATGCAACTATATTGCATTAAGGACTTTCCGATGACAAATAAAATACCTGTGACCGTTCTCTCTGGATTTCTCGGGGCGGGCAAAACCACCCTACTGAATCACATCCTATCCAATCGGGAAGGACTCCGTGTCGCAGTCATCGTCAATGATATGAGCGAAGTGAATATTGATGCCAAACTCGTGGCTTCTGGTGGTAGCTTAAGTCGTACCAATGAAAAATTAGTAGAGATGTCCAATGGTTGTATTTGTTGCACACTCCGAGAAGACCTACTCGTTGAGATCACCAAACTTGCCAAAGACGGAAGGTTTGATTCTATCCTTATCGAGTCCACGGGAATTTCAGAACCACTCCCGATTGCAGAAACCTTTACCTTTGAAGATGAGAATGGAGTGAGTTTGTCCGATATAGTTAAACTTGATTCTATGATTACGGTTGTGGATGCCGTGAATTTTTTAAAAGACTTTCAGAGCCTAGATTCCTTACAGGAACGGAAATTAGGTGCTGGTGAGGAGGATGACAGAGATATTGTGGACTTACTTGTGGACCAAGTAGAGTTCAGTGATACCATCATCGTCAATAAAATCAGTTTGTTATCGGAAGAAAAAAAGAATCGACTCCTTACCATTTTAAGATCCCTAAATGCAGATGCGGAAATCATCACCACTGATTATAGTAAAGTTCCTTTGACAAAAGTTCTAAATACAGGTCGCTTTGATTTTGATAAAGCAAGCCAGTCTCCTTTGTGGCTTAAGGAACTACGCGGAGAACATACACCCGAAACAGAAGAATACGGAATCAAAAGTTTTGTATACGGAAACAGACGCCCCTTTCATCCAGAAAGATTTCATCAGTGGTTATATTCTGAAAAACCGGGAGTGGTTCGTGGCAAAGGATTTGTCTGGCTTGCTAGTAAAATGGACTGGGTTCTACTCTATTCCCAAGCAGGTAACTTATCTTCTTACAAGCCGGAAGGATATTGGTGGGCCAGTATCCCTGATGAGGACATTCCAGATGATCCCGATGTATTAGAAAATTTGAAAGCGCATTGGTTAGAACCTTGGGGGGATCGACGCCAAGAGATTGTTCTCATTGGCAGGGATATGGACGAAAAGAAACTTCGTCAGTCTCTCGACAAATGCCTGCTTAGTGATTCAGAGTATCAGGAAGGACCGGAAAAATGGGCACTTTTAGAAGATCCATTTCCTGATTGGGATTCCATGATTGCGGATTCAGAAACAAAAGAGATAGAAGTTACGGATTAAAACCAAGCATTCTAGCCGAGAGAAAAGTTATGCAACTGCTGCCTTTAGAGCGGCGATGTCAATTTTATGCATCTTAAGCATTGCCTGTTGGGCACGTTCGGCCTTCACTGGATCCGGATGGGAAATCAGTTGCAAAAGAATTTTTGGTGTGACCTGCCAATACATACCAAATTTGTCCTGAAGCCAACCGCACATACTTTCTTTACCACCATCGGCAAGAAGACCATTCCAATAATAATCGACTTCCTTTTGTGTTTTCACGCTAATCATAAAGGAAACTCCCCAGCTGAATTGAAAACCAGGTCCTCCATTAAAAGCAAAAAATTTTTGGCCATTCAATATGAATTCCGCCTGCGTAGGATTTACGATGAGAAACTTAGACTTTTTGAATATGGATTTATAGAATTTGGCAACTTCTTCGATGTTCGCGTTGAACATAAGAAAGGGAGTGATGCTCTGAGTAGGTGAACCGATATATTCCACTTTTTTCAGTGCAGATTTTGGTTTTTTCAAATTACTTTTCTTTTTTGCAACTGCCATACTTTTCTCCCTTTTTTCGAACTGATTTTATGGTAATCAACCAACTGACTCAAGGAAAAAAAATACTTTTTTTCTTAAACGAGTCTTTTGTAATGAAGTGCAATCACCCCAGAGGAAAACGTTTCCGAGCCAAGAAGTTCCAAACGATGACTTTCCGATAACTTGACCTCATCAAATAACTTTGGTCCTTTTCCCGCAACCACCGGATGGATCACAAAACGATATTCATCAATCAAATCATGTTCTGAAAGTTGGGAGGCAATACTTAAGCTACCCGCAAAAATATCCTTTCCTGGTTTTTCTTTCAACGCAATCGCCTCTTCTAAAAGGGTTCCCCTCGCAAGTCTTGTATTCTGATCCTGAACCTTTTCCAATGTGGTCGAAAATAACACCTTATCGAGTGAGTCAAACACTCGGGCAAATTCATTTGTGATTTCTGTATCTGACTGGTGTTTTGCGATCTCTGGCCAATAAGGCACCATGAGTTGGTAGGTGATCCGACCATAAAGAATAGGACCTGCCGATTGTAAAAGCTTAGTGAAATACTTATGTACTTCTTCCGAGGGAATCATACCCTCGTGGCCACAATACCCATCAGCAGTCATATTGATTGCGAAAATTATTTTTCTCATTTTTCTTTCGCCCAATGATTCCATTCTTTCGCTGTACGAAATTTTTGCCCTGTTACAGCCGTTAAAGCATAATAACTCAATTTGCGTTTTTCGGAATCATCGCCATTGACAAAGGATAATAAAATTGGAATCGATTTTTTATCTTTACGTTTAGCAATTTCTTCCATGGCAGGTCGGTAAACTTCTGCATTCTTAGATTTTGTTGCTTCTTCAATCAGAAGGCGAGCCTCATCCGTGGGAATCAATGCCACTGTGGAAAGAATCTGTGGGGCCATTTTTGGTCTTTCGGAAAGTAAACTTTTTAGTTTAGGTAAACTAGAAGGATCGGCAATAGAACCCAATGCTTCCAATGCATAGACCATAAGTTTTGCATCTCCCTTATCGAGAGCCTTGATCAAATCAGGAACGGCTTCTTTGGCTCCGAGAATTCCTAATGCCCAAGCAGAACCATAAGGTCCTTCGGAAGCACCAGATAGTAAGACCCTTCTTAAAACAGGAATGGAGGCTTTGTCACCAATCCATCCCAGCGCTTCTGCAAAACTATCCCTTTCCGGAGTGGACTCATTTTCCAACAACTCTTCGATACGAAGTCTTGCATCTTTGAATTTTTGTCGGCCTACTATCTTTGCAGCACTGCCCCAATTCTTAGTATCTTTTCCATTTAACAGACCAAAGGCTAACTTTGCCGCTTCTTTGGAAGGAATGGAACAAAGTACATCCGTCGCATAAAGTTTAGTTTCTGGATCATTTGACTGTAAGGCTTGGAACACTTTAGGTACAACGCTTGGATTTCCAATTTCAATCAGAGCCATGGAAGCATTTTCTTTCCCTTTGCTATAAGGAAGGTTTAGTGCTTTCACAAGCACATCATTTGCGGTTTTTGCTTTGATTCTTCCGAGAGCAAGGTAGGCGGCAGCAAGGGTTGGAGATTCGTCTTGGGTTTGGGTGAGTCGAATTAGGTAAGATTCGGAACTTGCAATATTTAATTTTCCCAGAGCCATCGCATAAGTTTTGTCTTTTTCCCTATCTTTGTTTTTAGCAGCTAAACTTAAAATTTGAGATCCAACTGATTTTGCACCAATTTGTACTAATGCATCAACAGTTTGTAATCGAAGTGTAGGATTATTATCATCTAATAAAGGATAAATTCTATTTCCAACGGAAGGATCTTTCATCCGAGTGAGTGCATCTAAGTATACATCTTTTGGATTCTCTGAATCCGACCACATCAGATTAGCTATGTTTGTAGAGGAAGATTTGTCTTTTAAATCTCCGAGGGCAATAGCAGCACCAGCGCGCACTCCAGGCTCTTTATCTGATAAAAGTTTTTTTAATTTGGGGATGGCTGATTTTTCATCTCGGCTTCCCAATTGGATAGCGGCTTGGGAGCGGGTAAAGGTATCAGTAGAATCCAAACCTTCGATGAGCTCTTTTGTAGTTTTTTCTTCTGACACTATTTCCTCTAAGGGAGACGAATCCTCTTTCACAGGACCTGGATCACAATTCAAAATGAGGGTAAAGAGGAAAAAAAAAGAAATAAAAAATCGATTCGTTTGCATGCCAGACAAATTTAAAATTTTAAAAATCTGCCTACAAGTTTTAATTCAAAGGAAGAGGATGAATTTTTTTCGAATATCCCCTTTCTTATCCACTGTTCTCTAATAAATCTTTTACAAAGATAATAAAAACCGAATCATACTCGCGCGATCCGATACGTTTAGTGCTACAAAATAGTTTTTACTTGTCTCTGCTTCTCCGCCATGCCAAAGGATAGCCTCGTCTAGTGTCTTTGCTCGACCATCATGTAAATAACGAGCTTTCCCATTCACTGCCCCAAATAACCCTATTCCCCATAGAGGAGCGGTTCTCCATTCTCTTTCAGAAGCTTCTCCATCTGACTTTCCATCACTGAGATCCTCCCCCATATCATGCAAAAGTAGATCAGTATAGGGGCGAATGGTTTGATTGGATAGTTGGGCAAAAGAAGCATTGTTAGAAGTTAACATTTTTGGCGTATGACATTTGTTACATCCTGCAAGAAAAAAATGTTTTTTCCCAGTTAGAATTGTTGGCAAATTTGTATTTCGACGAACAGGCACTGCTACCAATTGCATATATTTAGTAATGGCGACAATTTTCTCCTCTGAAACTTCCGGGTTACCACCGCCTGTTGCATTGGAACAAGCAGTCTTAGAAGAACTACAGTTTTCTTCGGAAAACATAGGGCTCTTGATTCCAATATCACCTGAAAAAGCGGCAGAGTTTTGGCGTTTGAGACTGGGTGCATTTGCCTTCCAACCAAACCGGCCCAGAGACCTTCCACTTCCCGTAAGATCCCAAAGAAAATTGGGTCTGCCAGAAATTCCATCGCCATCCAAATCCATAGGGTCTGAACGAGAAAGTATGGTTTCTTCCGATACTGCTTCTAAAAGACCAAGCCCAATCACTTGTTGGGTTAATCGAACCGAAGTTTTGTGGCCCGGGGCGAGAGCGCCATATCCCAACCCGCTAAATACCAAATTGGGTTTTCTAAGAGAATACGTACTTCCATCATGATATGTTCCACTTATGTTATCATACTCAAGATGGACATTCCCTTCTGGAGTCACACCAGCAACAGCGTTGGGTTGGAACTGAGTTCCATAAACAGGTTCCGGGTCGTTTCCTTTACTACCAACACCTAACCGTACCAAGGTGAATACCAATGGATCTCCATCATCTTCTACAGCCCTTCCATTTCCTAGGTGACACCCTAAACAGGAATTGGTATGAAAGAAAGGGCCTAGACCATCACGGTCAGGAAGAGTCGAAGAAAATCCAGGGGACCAAGGAACTTCAAAAACTGCTTGTCCCACGGTAAAATCAGATATGGTAGTTAAGGGAGAATTTTTACCAAATTGTAGAAAAGCACGAGCATCCGTTACAAAACTCGTCATTGCATTTCCACCCGATAACTCCTCTCCTTCTTCATATTCCCAAGGTAATTTTCCTTGCTGGCTAAGCCCAAGTAATGCCAAACAAGAACCATCCTCACAAAGTTTTTTTTCTTTAGGACATCCTAATATCGATATAGAATTCACTACTTCTGACAAACCCAAGTCCGTAGAACAAGAGTTTGTATCGACGAATACACATCCATAACTGGATAAAAAGAAAAAGAATAATAATAAAAATCTCATTGGAACCAAAGGAAACAAAATGAAAACTAATTTGGAATGGTTAGAAAGATTGGAGTGGTGGCAGCCCAAGTTTCCTGCAAATCGGAACGACCGATCGAACCCTTAAAGTTCCAACCCCATCCATACAAAGATCCAGATTTTAGGATCGCAAAATTATGTAGAGCCCCACATCCGAAGTATTGGATATCTTTGACACCAACAACAATATCACCAGGCGTATACAGTTTAGCTGGTGTTGTAAGACCAGTCCCTAAATTTCCGCTGGAATTTGCCCCCCAACCTTTTACTGTTCCATCACTTAGGATAGCAAAACTTTGAGTTCCATTAGCCCAAACGGAAGCTACATGATAAAGGCCACTTACTAATGTTGGCGTTGGCACCGGGGTGGGGGATCCACTTCCTCCGATTCCCAATTGCCCACTTGCAGCAAGACCCCAAGCATAAACTGTGCCATCATTTTTGAGTGCCAAGAAATGATCTCTTCCATTAGCAATATGGACAATCCCTGATAAGGAACTTACTTTTTTAGGAGTGGAGTTGATTTCTGAAGCCGATCCTAAAACTCCATCACCTAAATTTCCATATTGGTCTCGACCCCAAACATACACATCACCTGACTTCGTTAAGGCGGCTGAGTGTTCCGAACCAGCAATCACTTGGATGATATCCGTAGGAAGGCCAATCACAGTCACCGGATTTGCTGAATAAGTTCCGGCTCCTCCTGTTCCATTTCCGAGTTGCCCGACAGAATTCAATCCAAATGTCAGGACAGTTCCATCTGATTTTAAAATGATTGCATGATCATATCCATAGCTCCCCATCACAGCACCAGTAATACCTGGAACTTTACGAGGTGGATTTCTTGGGCCGGGATCAGAGGCTGCTGCTTGGACATCGCCCGTATTACCCATTCCTAATTGTCCACTGCTATTGGCACCCCATGTCCAAACACTTCCATCCTCAGTAATTGCAAGGGAATTGTTTTGGTTAAACCCAATGGAAACAATATTGGATATAGTTGATAACTTTGTAATGGTGGGATTTGTGAGGTCGCCGGTAGAGGTCCCAGAACCCAACTGACCATAATTATTCCTTCCCCAAGTATATAAATTTCCATTTACCACATAACCAGAATGAGATCCCCCTGCCGCAATCCGATTTCCAAAATAAGTAAGGATTGTTTTTTTCGCAGAGATTCCAGAAGCATTTGTACAATGAATTTGAATTTTATTTGCACCAAGCACTGGTTTCATGGAGTAGGCAGAAGTCACTTCTCCTTTACCGACAGTAAAATTTTCTTTTTCAATTTTGTTTTGCAGAATATGGCAAGTGAATGAATCTGAAGTCTTTACATTTAAAGCCAAATCATAAGTTCGAACAATACTTCCATCTTTAGGAGAAAGTATTTCAAATTTCGACCCAACATCCCTTTGATTGGTCAGTGAAACAAGGAATATGGTTTCCGTTAGGTGAGAAATATCTTCAATAGAAGGTTCTAAATTTTCCGAGGAGGATATTTTAAAAGTTCCCAGTAATCTTGAATTCGTATCTTTCACTTGAATTTCATAACTGCCGGTCCCAAGTGTGAGTTGCCAAGAACCAGTTTCGGTAGTTGTGGCTAAAGACCGGGTGGAAGTAGAACTTCGAAGGCTGGCAGAGGTTGCTAATTCTAACGTAGCACTGGGGATAGGATTCCCAGACCCGTCAGTGAGTGTTCCAGATATCGTAGACAAGTGGAGCGAAAACCCGAGCAAAGCTAAGGCCGACCGATCCGTCTCCTCTGCTTTGCAGAAACTGACCAGAGAAAACAAGACGAATGCGATTAGTGATTTTCTGGTGATATATCTTTTTTGGTTCATGGAATCCGCTCTCCTAGAGGTTTGAACCCAATAATGATATCGAGTCTCAAATTCAACTAATTTTTTGAACGATGTTCCTGTCAAGCAAACCTGAAAATTTTCAGAAATGGGGTAGTTAAGGCTGCTCTTGAGGGGAGGCAAAAAAAAAGAGGACAACTTGTCCTCTTTTTTAGATTTACTAACAAAGCCTATATTCGAGGCAAAGATTTATGAATTTGGAACTTGGCTTCTTACCTCTTTGAGAGTGGTTAATTCGCTTTTCCAAAGTTTGAGATCTTTTTCGGCAGAGGATTTCACATCTCCCGAAGGTTGTTTGTTTTCGATCCAATACTCAACCATTTGAATTCTCGATTCCAATTCATTGATCTTAAAATCGAAATAAGCTTTTTGCGTTTTGGCCGACGGCCTTTCAGTTGCACTCGGCTCTTCAGCCGAAGGTTTGTCGGACCATTTTTCCTTGGATATAGAAGCCGAAATACTAGCATCCATAGCAGTAAAAGAATCTAACATTTCTAGTTGTTCCTTTTCTTCTGCTTCTGTCATACGAGTTTTGATTTCACGAGGGATGTAAAAATTCTTCGGATATTTCGCCGCAAAATCTCTCCATTCCTCTTTGACCTCTTCCTTACGATTTGGTTTTTTCTCCAAAGCAAACGGCCAAAGGACCTCAGCCTGTGCCAATTCCAATTCTTCTGGATTGGGAGCGTCGGAAAACTCTGGATCATCAAACAACGCATTGGCGTGACTTTTTGAATTCCCGAAATCGGAATCGGTGACCTCTGTTTGTTTATTTGTATTGTGAGAAGAAAACTTCCAGACAACAAAAGTAAACAATACCAACAGAAATCCACAAACCGAAATGATACCTATAAACCGCTTGCTCATCGTTTAACCTCTTACGTAAAGATAGAAATTACCCAGGAAATCGCCTGACCAAAGATATTTTCTGTCAGGAACTTTTTCAAATCCACAGGATTTCTGTTTAGGGTGTCATAATACCAAGCAGTATATTCACTTACTTGCGGAATTGAATATCCGTAACGAGTGTTAATTGCTTTGATTAATTCATTTGCGAATAGAGAATGTCCATACATGTTAGGGTGAACACCATCTAAACCGAAAACCCCTGGTTGGTTTGGTAGAGGCCAATTAGCTCTTGCATTTCCAGGAGACCAACCATCCGCACTGCGAATCGGTCTTCCATTTTCTTTTAAGTCATCAAAAATCACACGTAAGTCAGCAACAGCAAATCGCATAGCTGCGCCTTGTGCTTTGATTTCGTTGTTTAACATATTTAAGAAAGTAGAAATTGTCGTGATTTCAGTCGAATCAAGTACTTGGTTTGGATCTGATACAGAATTTCTAAAGAAAGCCTTGAGCCCAGAATAATTCGCACGACCATTAGGATCTTTGTAGCTTTCTAGGAATGCGATCGCAGTTACGTTTGGAACAGTGAAAAGAACTCCACCTTGCAAACTTCCCATAGCAGACATTCTACGGAAAAATTCTCGAATGTCTCGTTTGAATCTTGTTTCGTCCAAACAATCGGTAGATGTATGAAGTGCAGTACAGAGTACATGGTTTGCACCAGCCGAACCGAATAGGAAAGTTGGTTTCACTTTCTCCATTACTTGTGCTTGTGTACCAGCATCTCTTAGTCCAAATCTATGGAATTTGTCTGGTTCTTGACAATCGGCAACGGTTACCCAACGGTAAGTGTACCAATACCATTTTGCCCAGTACCATTCTTTTTCCTGTTTGGTGGCAGTGATATCTTCGCATTTACCAGAAGTTTTAAGAAGGCTTGTATACTCGGCTCCAGTAATCCCTGCATGTGTGGGAAGGGAAACTGTAGATGCATTTCCACCGATAATGCTTTCAGCGATACAGAAAATACCGCAGTCCCATTTGAGTACATCTTCAAGGTTTACGAAAGGTCCTTTCAAAACATTGTAAGAGAGAGAACCTCCTGCTTGTTTAGTGACAAGGACAGGATAAGCCCAGTCTTGCGTTTTTTTCTCAACCGTAACACCAAAGAAACCTTGGCTGAGGGAATCCCCTACGGCACCTACTCGTTGAAACATCTGGCTTTGCGTTTGCGCAGAGAGCGATCCTGCGAAAACCAAGGACAATGCCAGTCCTAATACTTTATTTGCGTTCATATTTCCTCCCAATCGAAACATTTTTAACATATTTTGAACAATTGCCATACATTTATGACTTTTTGAACAAGTGTCAAATAATTTATTTCCGAACCAATGAGTTTTTTTGAACAAAGTTCATCTATTGTCCAAAATTCAGTTCTGACAAATATCAACCTTTTCCCTCCTAAAACCATTTGCCCTCTCAGGGACCTCTGTGAACGTTGTTTAAATAATAATGAGAATTAATCTCATTATTAAAGGAGAGAAACCATATGACACAGAACCGAACTCTAAGGTTCGTACTTTCACTTGGCCTCGTGCTGAATTATTGTACTCCCGAAACAGACAACACAGAAACAAATATGCTCGCGGCTTTAGCGTTAGCTGCTAACGCACCTAGCCAAACAGCATTTTTAGAAACCTATTCCCAAATCGCTTTTCAAAATTATAGTGATGCTTACACAGACGTAGTCGCACTTAGACAAAAGGTTTCTACCTTCACTGCCAAAGCATCCCCGACCCTTTCTGAATTAAATGAAGTGAAGTCCTATTGGAGACGGGCAAGACGAAGTTATTTACAAACAGAAATCTTTCGGTTTAGCCAAGGCCCCATCGACAACCGAACACTAACCGGTGGTGTGGAATTAGAGCCTCTCATGAATGCCTGGCCACTCGATGAAGGATATATTGATACTGTTGTCCTAACAGGAACTATCACAAAACAAGGATTAATTGATGCAAACGAAGGAGACTGCTCTGGTGGAACTTGCCCTGATGGAGATACTGCTAAAAACATTTCTGTAGGTTGGCATGCCATCGAATACCTCTTATGGGGTGCTGATGCAGCCAATAACTTTACACCAGGAAATACGATTACTCAAACAAATTTTACTACGGCAAATGGAAGTGGAAATGCTGCTGCGAAACGCTCTGCTTATCTTTTGTATGCAACTGAAATTCTGGAGGCACATCTTTTACAATTAAAGAATCTTTGGGATCCTTCATCGTCCAATTCCTTTGTTTCCAAATTCAAATCCAGTTCCTCATCGTTTGAAAATATTCTTCGTGGGATTGCTAGATTTTCCGGTGGAGAATGGGGTGGAGAACGAATGACTGGAGTGTTTGGTGGCGAACAAGAAGAAGAACATTCTTGTTTTTCTGATAATACAAAAGCCGATTTTTATTACGATGCGAAAGGATTAGAGAACATCTATAATGGAACATATGCAGGCTCGCAATCGATCAACGGTTATGGACTAAAAAACTTATTAGGAAATGAATCCAATTATATCAAAGAACGAATTGCTACAGCTGAACTATTCTGCCTGAATGAGTTTACCGAAGATGTTTCGTTAAACCAAACTTGTAACAGCTCTATTATATCGAGTCGTTTCGATCGAATGATTGCAACTGTCAACGTATCAGGTTCGGCTACAGAGAATGCTGACTATAATATCTTCCGATACCAAATTCAACCCGCAGTACAGGAAATAGCGAAAGCACTACAAAGATCTGCAGCAAGTTACGGTGTCTCCATTGGAGATGACGGTTTGGTTCTCGAATAAACAAAAATATAAAAATGAAATTAAATCACCTTATCCTGCTGACTATCATAACTTTGTTTTTCCAATGCAAAAAAAATGATGATGATGATAACCAAACAAATGCCCTAATACTTGCCGCAATAATTTCCTCCCCACAATGTTATATGGGAGATTTCTTAAATGATCCCTGCGAACAATACAGTGGCGGAGATACTACTACCTTTGATTCTACAGAATCTGCATTTGATTTGGAAGCCGCCAATGTAGTTGATTCCAAGAGGTCCATCGACTTTCAAGATGGAAATGCTAACTTCAATCGCACATGGCTTCCTGCAGGGAATTCCTCAGTGGCAGGACTTGGTCCCGTTTTTAACAACCGCTCTTGTCAGGGTTGCCATGTCAAAGATGGACGTGGAAGACCTCCCGCCGATGGAACCAGTTTGTCTTCTATGCTCATTCGCTTAAGTGTCGCCGGTTCAAACCCCACTACAGGTGGACCGGTTGCTATGACCAATTTCGGAACACAGTTGAACACGGAAGGGATTTTAGAGTTCGGAACTGGGACACAAATTCCCAAAGAAGGAACAGTCACAATCACCTACACAGAAGAACCAGGAAGTTTTCCTGATGGAGAAAGTTATTCTCTACGTAAGCCTAGTTATACGATCACTTGGAATGTGGGAGGGGGAGCCACCCAAATTAATGTCGCAAATCCAGGGCAACCCTATCACCCAACAAACAACGCTTCAGGTGGTTTTCTCATTTCGCCGCGAACTGCACCTATGTTACCGGGGCTTGGTCTCCTTGAGGCCATTCCAGAATCTACCATTCGGTCATTTTCCGATGTAACGGATGTTAATGGAGATGGAATTTCGGGTAAACCAAACCTTGTTTGGGATACAACGCAAGCCAAAACATTCTTAGGACGTTTTGGCTGGAAGGCAAACCAACCTAATTTAAACCATCAAAATGCCAGTGCATTCCTAGGTGACATTGGACTCACAACTTCCGTCTTTCCAGCGGAAAACTGTGCCACTGGGCAAACAGTTTGTACTGCAAGTCCCGCAGGCAACGGTACAAATCCAGAAATTTCAAACGATCGATTATCGCGTGTTACATTTTATACCAGCTTAGTTAGTGTACCAGGAAGGAGAGGTTGGAAAACAGAAGATGTTAGAAAGGGAAAGGAATTGTTTATTCAAATCGGATGTTCGTCTTGCCACATCCCAAGATTAAAGACAGGTAACCACCCCATTCCTGAAATCGCAAACCAAGAAATACGTCCTTACACAGATTTACTACTTCATGATTTGGGTGATGGACTCAGCGATTTTCGTTCCGATTTCCTAGCAACGGGTAATGAGTGGAGAACCACACCACTTTGGGGACTAGGTCTAATCGAGCGAGTGAATGGCCATGAACTTTTGCTTCACGATGGAAGAGCTCGAGGTATCCAGGAAGCAATTCTTTGGCATGGTGGTGAAGCAGAAACTAGCAAAAATAGTTACAAACAACTTCCCAAAGATTCCAGAACAAAGATTCTGAATTTTCTAAAATCTCTATGAAGCCAATGAATACTTTATCAAAAATTCTAACCTATGGATTCTACATTTTTTTATTTAACTGTGGGATCCAGTCGGATGGTGCATCGGAAAAAGCACAAATTTTAGGTTTGGTGGGTACCTATCTAAAAACGTATACAACATCTAGTTTACTTGCAGACGTTTCTAATAATCTAATTATCCCCAAGTATACAGAATTAGATAAAAAAGTTTCTGCTTTGCAGTCAGCATCAGCGACTTTTACAGCAAACCCAGATGCAACTAATTTAAATCTAATCCGTAATGCATGGATAGATGCTGATTTAGCATATAGACAAATTGAATGGGCTTATTTTGGACCTGCAAATATTCCATATAATGTCTATTTGTATCTGGATAGTTATTCAAGATCCTTTCCCGTAGACCCGTCATCGATTGAAGCAAAAATCACTTCGAACTTGGCTCCAAATGGACTTAAAGTGGATGGTTTGGATTCGGTCGAATATCTACTTTTTAAGGACAACATAAGCGCAACCACCACCGCTTTCGCTGATGTTAACAGAAGAACTTATCTGACAAAACTGATCCAAGATATAAAAACTCAAACAAACCTCCTACTTTTTCATTGGGATAAATCAAGAAGTTCTTCCTTTTATTATTCCTTCACAAACGCGGGAAAAGGAAGTCGCGACTATCCCAACGCAAAAGACGGCGTTACTGAACTAACAAACCAAATGGTATTTTTCTGTAATACCATAGTGGATATTAAAATCGCCGAACCGTCAGGATTACGAGTTACCAATTTAGGAGTAAAAGATATAACAAAGGTAGAAACACCTTATGCAAATCTATCTTTGGATTCTTTGTTACAAAATCTTCAAGGTTTTTCAGATATTGGCGAAGTAGGCTTTTATAAATTCCTTAGTCTGCGAAGCGAAACCGTTGTGCCTCGCCTGAAAGAACAGATTCGAATCACATCGGCATCTGTAGTTTCTTTAAAAAATAAATATGGAACCTTCCAAAATGCGATCACCACCGGCAACAGTGACGTTGAATTAATGCTTAATGAATTAAAAAAACTGCGAGTGTTAATTAGCACTGAAGTCATCAGCGCACTTGGTGGAACAATCGGAGTCAGCTCAAATGATGGCGATTAAAGATTTATTACAACCAGTTTCCGCTCTTTCCTTACATTTCTTTAGGATTGGATATGGATTTGCCACTTCCATTTTAATTTTAAGATATTTTTATTACGGATGGATTCATTCTTACTTTATCAAACCTACTTTTTATTTCAAACATTTTGGTTGGGAATGGATCCACCCGTTACCACCGACCTTTACTTATCTATTATTTGGAATTCTTTTAGTGACAACCTTGGGAATTTTCCTTGGGTATTTTTTAAGATTCAATCTCTTTGTGTTTACCGTTGGATTTACTTGGTTTCACTTTTCAGATGCAACCATCTACTTGAACCACTATTATCTTGTGTCTCTCTTGGGACTTTTACTTTGGTTATCGCCTGTTAGTAAATCAAATGCTCCCACCTTCCGTTGGAAAGAATGGATACAAAATACAAGCCCCATTCCTAAACTTTGGCTCTACTCCTTCCGTTTACAAATGGGACTTGTTTATTTTTTTGGGGGAATTGCCAAATTACAACCAGATTGGTTATTAGAAGCACTCCCCCTAAAACTTTGGTTGTACCAATCGGAAGGTAAATTCCCAATTCTAGATCCTATCCTTGGTCTTCCTTTAACTGCCTTCGCCTTCTCCTGGATTGGGGTCATTTTTGATCTGTCGATTCCATTTTTACTATGTACAAAACGGTATCGATTTCCAGGATGGTGTGTTGTACTTTTCTTTCATTCCTTCACATCGTTTCTGTTTCCAATCGGTGTCTTCCCAATCGTGATGAGTCTTTCTTCTCTTATATTTTTTGCACCGGACTGGCCATACCTTCTTATCAATCGATTTTTAAAAAACAAAACTTTGATTCCTGGAAAAGAACATATTCAATCGGAAGTTAAGGACAATCACTTTAGTATCAAAGAATATTTCTTAATCAGCTATCTTCTGTTACAAGTAATGATTCCTATTAGGCATATACTCTATCCTGGGCAAGTGATTTGGACTGAGGAAGCAATCAAATTTTCCTGGCAGGTGATGGTAGCAGATAAAGTTGGTTCAGCCATATTTCAAATTCAAAATCAACCAATCGATCCCAGAAAAACACTAACAGATTATCAATATAGGATGATGACCATTCAACCTGAACACATTGTACAGTTTGCAAAATACTTACAGAAAAAGGAATATGAGCGGACTGGAATCAAGGATATCCCCGTCTTTGTCCAATCCCATGTTTCCCTCAATGGGAAACCGGCTCGCCCCTTATTTTCACCAAACGAAGATATCACGAAGATCAACATTAATTTTCTTCCGATGAAAGGACTGATTCGATGAATTTTAAAAATGTAAAAGTATCTATATTTTGTTTTCTTTTCTTTTTTATTCGTTTGGAAATCCAATCCCAAAACAATACGGAAGAAAATGATTCCAAACCGCAAAAAAGTGAAGGGATTCACGTTATTGGAAATAAAAAGGAAGATCTGAAAAAAATTCCAGGATCAGCCTATATCATAGACAAAAAATATCTCGAAGAGGCATCTCCCACTGACCCAATGGAAGCTTTACGAAGAGCACCAGGTGCCAGCGTTCGTTTCCAAGACGCAGCAGGACTTACTCCTAACATAGGTTTCCGAGGTGTGAGTAATGAAGAATCAAGAAAGACTTTAATTTTAGAAGATGGAATTTTAACATCCCTCTCACCTTATGGCCAACCAGAGAGTTATTATTCTCCATCTATAGAAAGAATGGAACGAATTGAGATTATCAAAGGATCAGGTTCAATATTATTTGGTCCAAATACCATTGGAGGGATCGTTAATTTTGTCACCAAACGTCCGCCAGTCGAATCCACGTTTTATACAAAAAATGTGGGAGGAGAGAATGGATACCTATCCACTTATAATTCTTACGGAAAAAGTTTTGGATCCAGTGCATTTGAAGTATCTTTACTTAGAAAACAAGGAAATGGCTTTAGAAATTACCAAAACTTTGATGTTACAGAAGGGAATGTAAAATGGATTCAAGATTGGAACGAAAACCATAGTACAACGATTAAGTTAGGACACCATATCCAAAATGCGCAGTCGACATATCTAGGATTATCACAAGGATTATTTCGAATGGATCCGAAAATTAATCCTGCAGAATTCGATGAAAAACAATTGAACCGAAGCCAATCCATTATCTCTCATAATTGGAAATTATCAGATGATCATACTCTTATCATTCGAGGATATTTTTCTCAAGCAGAGAGAAACTGGGCCAGACAAGATTTTTTATCAGGAAAATCTTCGACAGGAGGTTATTTAAATGCACCGCTTGATACACTCCGTACCTATTCTCCTGGTCTCATCGGGAATCGTCCTGGAGATACTATTTATATGCGAGAGTCCTATATTAGTCGAAACCAATCCTTTGCAGTAGGTGGTGTTGAGACAAAACTTGAATCAAAGTTTTCCACTTTTGGTCTGAAACATGAAACGGACATTGGTGTTCGCATACACGGTGAAAATAATCTAACACAAACCAACGTGAAAAAAGCAGATGATCCGTCGGGTTATCTTTCGAAAACAATGATCCAAGAAGATTCTTTTGCGAACAATCTGATTCAGCCATCTCTACCCAATTTCAATCTCAATAGACAAGAAAGAAAGATTGAGGCATTTGCCGCTTACTTTCAAGATAGAATCCAACTTTCCGAAAATTGGAAATTAATACCGGGTGTCCGTTACGAAGAAGTAAGACAAAAAGCAATTACAACAAGAAGACAGGCAACAACGGAAGACTATCGCTTAGGTGCGGTTTTACCAAATGATGTATCGGTCAACCGTAGAAGCTCCAGTGAATCGAGAACCAATATGATTCTTCCTGGCCTAGGCGTTACCTATGATATAACAAAGAAATTTATCTGGTTCTCTGGAGCACATAAAGGATTTTCACCACCGACATTTGGTACTTCATTTAGTCCACAAGGTAATGATTACCGCCTAAAACCTGAAACCTCTACTAATTACGAAACAGGAGTCAGAGGAGACATTACAGCTTATTTATATACCGAGTTAGTAGGATACAAAATGTACTTTCGTGATCAAATCATTAATGTAAACGAAGTGGTAGGTGAAAGTGGAATACGACCAGCAAACACAGGTTATTCAACTCATACTGGAGGCGAATCGGTAATCGTATGGGATCCTGCAAAAATGCAAAAATCAGAATGGAGAGTTCCAATCGAGTTAATTTACTCTCGCATTGAAGCGAAGTCAAGAAGTTTCAATCCTTTTCCAGTAAGCCAGACAAGCGATGGAAAAGAAATCATAGAAATTCTACCGACTTATACAATAAACAACTACCAATACATAACTACTGACACAACAGGAAACTATTTACCATATGTGCCAAAAGAAACATTAACAGCTGCGGTAAGTCTTTCTTCACCGCAAGGATATTATGGTCGTTTGGAATATCAATACATTGGGAAACAATATTCCGATTTATTAAATACCAATGATGAATCAGAAGATGGAAATAAAGGAATCATACCAAAAGTAGAATTATGGAATACTAGTTTAGGATACCGTTCACCTGAGAAATGGTCAATTTTTATCAACGCAAAGAACATCCAAGACAAACAGTATGTTTCGGGTAGATTGCCAACAGGCATTCAACCTGGCCCATTCCGTCAGATCAATGTGGGATTCACGTTGGAATTGTGATTTTCCAGAATATCTAATATTTTATTTGGAGGCAAATTGATAGGATAAGAAAGCAATGAGGAAAACTTGCTTCCAAAATTTGAGTTAGAATCAGAAAGTCCTACGTACTGACGTATAATATCCATTTCTTGTTCATCAACAATCACTTCGCGAATCATTAAATATTCAATAAAATCTAGTCTGTCAGAAACATCGACGATAAAGAGACCATCTTTCAGTATATCTGCCAATCGATTGACATTGCGGCGACTTGGAGTTTTTGCCCTCTCCTCCTTAGGAGAAAACTCTTTAAGTTTTGCATTTGCATATTCTTCCCATTGATGAATTGTCTTTAGATTATTCTCTAATTGAAACAAAAAACCAGGAACCGATTCTTTTTTATCAAAAACAACTAACATGCGCAAATATTGATATAAATTAGGATTTCGATAGAGCAAACGTTTGCAATGAATAGAGTCAATTTTCTCAAATATACGTAAGAAAGAATTTGTATTTTGTTCAGTTGTATCAGCTATAGTAGATTCAAAATACTCCTCCCATTGTCTCGCATTCAAATTACTAAGTAAGTTTAATTGGAAGGTTACATCTTTTTCTACCAAAGGTTCACTCAGTAACAAATCCAAACTTTTTTCAGAACTAATAATTTTTGCCCATATCGAAAAATAATAATCTGGAGTAATATTCCCTGTTTTTATATACTTTCCGAATCCATAATAGACCGCTTTGCAAATCAAATTGGCAGGCATGGCCTTATGATTGATTAGTTCTCTTAAAACATCTTCTTCTCTGAGTATCCAACAATAACTGCAAAAGTACTCAACAAGCTCATCAACCTCAAAAAGAATTTCTAAATGTTCATGTAAATTAGGAACCTCCAAAAGAAATTCAAAAGTATCCTTGGCATGTTGGGGAGAACTCTTTTTCCAAAAATCATAAACCAATATCTGCATTCTCTTCTCTCAACTTCTAGATGTAGAGGACGAAGAAAATTTAAGTGTTATAGTAAATTCTTTTTATATTAGATTTAATTTAAGAGAAGATGTTGGGGCTGGAAAACTATAAGGGCAAGTACGAGTAGATATCTTAAAATCTTTAGAATCTTCTGGATTCAGAAGTATTTGCCAACGCGATCAAAATTACCGAGGGCGGATAGAATGGTTGTTTCCTCCCAAACGTCCAAAACTGCTCCATTTCCGCGCAAATATACTAATACGTCTCCCCGATCCTGACTTGGCAGTTTCCTTAATTCACGCAAAACGAGCGATAGACGATCTGTATTTCTTTTGTTTGGTGCAAGAACCGCTTCCGCTTTAAAATCAAATCGTTCTCCCAAATTTTGGCAAAAAGTTTCCCAAACATGGATGGATTCCAATATTGATTCCAATCGAATTCGATTTTCCATTTCTTTTGGAGATTGTTCTCCCGATTTTTTGATTCCAGAAACCATCATCATACGTAAATAATAATAGAGTGTATGGCTATTTAAAAGTATTTTACGTATTTCATTTTCGCGAAGATTTGAAAAAATACCTAACAAAGCCTGCATCGTCATATTCTTTCCTTCTAATATATCAAAATAGGCTTCCCATGTTTGTGGATCCAAATTGGATAATAGGTGGATCTTCAGAGTTGGATCGCGGTCCATTTCCTCAGCAAGAGATAATATCCGCAAACTCTGTGCAGAATCAAATAATGTTCGGATTTGTAAAAAATAGGCGTTGGAGTCAAAATTACCCGACAAAAATTGTTTACCATATCCAAAATAGATAAACTTCATTAGGAGTTCTGGCGTTAGGTTATCGTCATTCAAAAATCGTCTGGAGCCTTCTTCAGAGCGGAGAAGCCATAAATATTCGAATACCAAATCACAAAACTCTTCTTCAGCCATCATATGGTCTGCCAGAGATTTTAAGTCTGATCCCTGTTCGATGGATTGGAAAAAGTCTAATAATTCGTTAGGAGATGCATTTTTCCAAAATTCAGATGCCTTCCATCGCATACTTATGTTTTATGTGAATTACAAGGAGTGTCAATTGAATTTTAGAAAGAGTCAAATTTGAATATATTAATACACATTCCAGTAACTAGTTCGTAACAAATTGCCACATATATTCCCATTAGTACCTGGATTAATGACTAATACTTGATCCGTAGTATGCGGAACCGTGTATATTTTTCCGTTAGGTGCTAACACCCCGTCTCCCCATTTATTTCCTCCTGATATCCCAGAATTGTAAGTGGTGGAAGAAAGGGTATCCGGATCAAAAGAAATAAAATCAGTAATATCAGAAGGAATTGTATAAATTTTTCCATCAGCAGCTAAGATTCCACCACGCCATTTTGCAGAAGCTACTACAGGAGATGTCCACAAACTCATTAAATCAGTATTTGGATCTATAATCAAAAATTCAGTATCATTCGATGGAATCGCAAAGATTTTACCGTTAGGTGCAACGACTCCATGCCTCCACTTTCCAAGTCCTGTTTTGGGAGAAGATAATACATAACTTCTTTCGGAAAAAGGATCTAGGACAAAAATATAATCGATATCAACCGGGAAAGCATAGATTTTACCGTTAGGTGCAAGAACGCCGCCTTCCCACATATTGGTAAGTGAAATCGGAGAAGGAATGGTTCTCACTTTGTCTGTTTGTGGATCAATCACAAGAATTTTGTTAGAGCTATTGGGGATTCCATAGATCAAACCATTGGGTGCGAGCACCCCTCCTCTCCACTTATTTGCGCCAGTTTCCGGAGATGAAATCATATAACTCTGATTTGTTGTCGGATTGATTACAAGTATTTGGTCAGAATCTCTTGGTATGGAATAAATTTTACCATTTGGTGCAAGAACAGCTCCTTCCCATTGTGCCGACCCGCTCGCTCCAGAGACTAAACCAGACGCCGTTTGCGTGGATGGATCAATCACAAGTATATCTGATTGGTTG
Organism: Leptospira sp. WS4.C2; assembly: GCF_040833985.1. Classification (NCBI taxonomy): domain Bacteria; kingdom Pseudomonadati; phylum Spirochaetota; class Leptospiria; order Leptospirales; family Leptospiraceae; genus Leptospira; species Leptospira mgodei. Next base: position 1,267,337 of record NZ_CP162139.1, on the reverse strand, counting down.
TATGGTATGGAGTAGATTTTTTGATCATTACCAAGGACACCACCTAACCATTTTGCTGTGCCGGTATAAGAAGGTGTAAACGTTGTGAAAGTGACTCCGTTTGATCCGAGTAAAGCCTGTTTTCTTAATTCCGCTGAGACATACTTCCAACGTTTAGGTTGAATGATAGCCAGTGGATCCATTTCACAAATAGAGCGATTTGGTGCAACAGAACCACAGAATTCCCTGTCATCATCAACGAGGATCCTTGCTAGATAAAAATTTTGAAAAGACTCCGATTGGGGATCACAGCCATTTTCTAAGTTCGGAAATTTGCAGGATAGAATTAGACTACCGGACAAAAAGAAATAGAAAGTTAGAACAGGTGCTAGGTATTTTTTCAATCCGGTTTAACTCTTTCTTCCGATGAGAATAGAGAAGAAGCTATAATTTGTCAAACGAAAGAAATTTACCAAACCTTAAAAACAAGTCCTTAGGAGTATTGGAGGTATTTGCTCGGTTTCGATATCATAGGAAATTCGAACACCACCAGAATTCTATAGAAAATTAGTTGCTGAAGTCCAAACAAAGATTATATTTTGAATCGTGTCCCGCCATAGACAAAAGTAAGAAATGAAGATTCAGACTTATTTCCCTTCCACATCATTACTCCCTTTCGTTCAAAAATATCTCATCATTGAATCTGCAAATGGAATCGAAAACCATGTCCTACCGAATCCTCATCTTGTTTTATCATTTCTCCTAAAAGGGAATCTCCACTCTCTGGAATCAAATGCCTTTTACGATTTACCTCGCGCAGGAATTGCGGGATTTAGGAAATCGCCAAGAAAGATCATCTACACCAAAAATTCTTCAACTTTACTTGTAATTCTTACTGAATTTGGTGCTGCTGAATTTTTTAAAGAACCGATTTCCGACTTCTTTGGCAAAACCATCCATCTAGATAATGTGATTTCTGGTCCGATGCTAACAGAATTGGAAGAACGTTTAGCGACAAGTAAATCAAATGAAAGCTGTCTCTTGTTAATCGAGAATTTTTTACTTCAAAATAGAAAAGAAAGGAAAATTGATCCAATCCTTTGGCAAACTCTAATTAAAATTAAGAAATCAAACGGTATAATAAAGATAAAAGACCTAAAAGAAGGATTACCGATTAGTTTAGACTCCTTAGAAAAAAAATTCAAAGACTCTGTCGGAACCACACTAAAACATTATGCAAATCTCTTGAGAAGTCGATCCGTCATAACATCTCACTCCCAGAATACTTCCTTAACCGATCTTGCTTACAATGCTGGTTACTTTGACCAATCGCATTTTAACAAAGAATTCAAACTCTATACCGGACAATCTCCAAAGTTTTTTTTCCAACACCCACAAAATTGGTAAACAAACTCCTTTTTCTGATTTTTTACAATTTTAGATTTCAAGTCCCATGTATCCTAATTAATAAACCTGGCTTTAGAAGCCAAAATAGTTAAGAGGATACAATGAACCAAATTCTTATTGATCGATTCGAATTTCCACAAGAGGCAAAAGAAGTTTTTTTAGAAAGGGTAAAAATTAATCGCGAATTTATCAAAACAATTCCCGGATTTTTAGGTGATGAAGCGTACATACAAGAAGGAAACGACAAAATCCTATTTCTGACGATAGCCACTTGGGAAAACCAAACATACTTAGACAATGCGAAAACATTGGTTTTTTCAGAATACCAAAGACAAGGATTTGTCATGCAGGATTTTTTAACTCGCCATTCCATCAGAATAGAACGTGAGATTTACAAGAGAATGTTCTGATCATTGCTAAAGATTCTAAAACGAATGATGATTTTTGTTAAGAGTAAACCCCGTCACTGGCGAGGTTTATCATGCTATTTTAGCAATTCAATATTTGCTTATTTTGTTCATCGCAAAACTATTCGATGAAACCGAATTAAAATTTATAAACCACTTCAATTCCAATTTGCCTACGAATGTCTTTGCTTTCAGGAAAAGGTCCGAATCCAGGTTGGCTCCCCAATAAAAAAGGAATGGCGTTAAAACTACCGGAAGACGCTCCAGTAATTAGTGACAAAATGTTACCCGATTCTTTTACTTTACTATCTACCACTCTGTGAGTTGCTTCTGTGTGAGAATAACTAATTCCGAAACTTACATTCTCTGACACACTAAAAAGATATCCTAGTGAAATTCGATTTCCTACCAATTCAGAATCGACCTTTCCTTTAATTTTAGTTTCCGATGGAAACGCTATGGTAGGAGAAAGCACAAGCAGTGATCTTGTTTTATTTTCGTAATTACCACCATTCGCAGCGCTTTTTAGATATTCATATCCAACAACAAGATTATGACCTTCCGCAATCTTAAAAGTATATCCAAGTCCTAGTACGGCATTGAAATAGGCCTCATTGTATTTAATTTTATCAATTACGTTTGCACTGACACCACTACTAAATACTGAAGTAGTTCCAGAAGTTGTTACACTATTTGAAAAATTGTAAGGCGAAGTCATCTTAACTTCATTGCCATAAATTTCTGCTCCAATCTTAAATGCAATTCCCTCAAGGAATTTGTTTCCTGAATCGTGGAATGCATAAATATTTTCTACTAACTTTATATTTGCAGTTTGTAATCGATTGGAAGTGTATTCACTCGAAATTAAAGATTCGGAATTCAATGTACTAGCTGTTGAACCAGAACCCAGACGAATTGATGCATTGGAATATTCTGATAAAAAATTAGAATCAGCAAATAACGTAGCGAATGAAATTCCGAAGTCCGTTTGAAGTAAGCCGTTGTGTCTTGAATTAAAACCTAACTCAATCCCCTTACCTTTAAATTTGTTTGTTGCTGGAAGCGCAAAATAAGTTGTTCCGCCAATATAACGATTCAAAACTAACGAATTCTGCATCAGTAAACCATTCTTCAAGGTAGCGGAATCAACAGTTAAATCAGTCCCTTTAAGATAAAAAACTTTTTCTCTGTTCGTTTGCGAAAACAACATAGAGTTCGCAAAAACAAGGATACCCAATATTAATTTTTTCATATATTCCTATTTTCCTAATAATTATTTCACCAATGTTCATAACCATACTAACGACTGTCAAATCATAATAAGCTAACGGAAATCATCTTATGAAAAAATAACTATCATCAGGCTCTGTGCTGATATTTGCTACAAATTTGACTGAACTTGGGACCACAGGTTTGGAGTTATGTTTCGAAAATGTGAACCGTTTCAGAATAAATTTTTGGGAATTGGGAAGTTCGTTTCAGAAAAAAAGGATATGTGTTAGAGGAGAAATTGCCACCTTCCCACGAGCCACTCCCCTCCACCCTAACTCGGGCGGGGGTTTGTGAATTCGCATTTGGATTATGTCACATCCCCACCTACCCTCCGGGTATAAAAAAAACCGCATGTTTGATGAGAATTATTGATTTAACAATTGTTAACTGTCGGTTGAACTAACTTTTACAATATACAAAGAAACGCGACGACAATGCAAACAGATGTAATTGGTTTCCACGATGTGAACCAGACAAATTTATGAAAAATTGGTATCCAACTTAGTGATAGCAGGTAAAAAACTTGCTAGACCTGATAATAGTTATTGGATTTTTCTAACGTATGTTAGGAATTTTATTTAAGGGAAAAAAATTTGAGTAATTTGATGGGGAAAGGACCATTCGCAGTTCGTAGTTCCTTGGTCAGATGGACCGTAGGCTTATTGATTTTTTTAGCTTACGGAGGTTGCAAGCAATTAACATTGAATAACCCCTGTGATCAAAAATCAAAGAGTTATATGGCAACCCTTTTATTATCCTCCCTTTCGGAAACTCCAACTCCCTTTTGCGGGTTCCGTGTCAGTAATGCACCAAAACTTTGGGAAGCCCAAGCCTATCTCAAAGCATCCAATGCAGATCCAGGTGATTTCTTCGGAACTTCTGTTGCCATTTCAGGTGATACGATCGTCGTTGGAGCCTCTGGAGAGGCAAGTAATCAGACGACGATTACGAATGGATCTACTGCTAGTTCCGACAACTCATCAAGTTTTGTTGGAGCGGCTTATGTCTTTCATAGGACGGGTTCCAATTGGCTTCAGGAAGCCTATCTAAAAGCACCAAACGCAGAATTAGATGATCGATTTGGAGCCTCCGTAGCAATCTCAGGAGATACGATTGTTGTTGGGGCAATTTATGAAGATAGCAATCAGATAACAATTACAAACGGAAGTGGTGCAAGTATAAATAACACGTTATCCGATTCGGGCGCCGCATATGTTTTCCAAAGGTCCGGATCCACTTGGACACAACAGGCCTACCTCAAACCTTCCAATGCAGGAGCAGATGATCAATTTGGAATTTCTGTTGCCATCGATGGAGATACGATTGTTGTCGGATCATTTCTCGAGGATAGCAACCAAACAACGATCACCAATGGTTCGTCTGCCGCTATCGATAACTTAGCTCTCAATGCAGGGGCCGCATATGTTTTTCAACGAACTGGCACAACTTGGGTAGAACAAGCTTATCTCAAAGCTCCAAATGCGCAAACAGAGGATCGATTTGGAATTTCTGTTGCCATCTCAGGAGATTCGATTGTCGTAGGTGCAAATTTAGAAGATAGCAACCAAACAACAATTACAAACGGAGGTGGTGCAAGTAGCGATAACTCTGCATCCATTTCGGGTGCCGCCTATGTATTCCAAAGGACGGGTTCGACTTGGGCAACGCAAGCTTACTTAAAAGCACCCAATGGAGAAGCAAACGATCAATTCGGTCAGCGTGTCGCCATTTCAAAGGATACGATTGTGGTCGGGTCATTTGCTGAATCAAGTAACCAAACAACGATTACAAATGGACAAACTGCAAGTACGGATAACTCAGCTGCCCTATCTGGCGCTGCTTATGTTTTCCAAAGAATCGGTTCTACATGGACACACCAAGCCTACCTCAAGGCTCCCAATACAGGGTCAGATGATCGTTTTGGTATCTCACTTGCGATTGAGGGTGATACAATTTTGGTCGGAGCCATTTTTGAAGATAGTAACCAGACAACGGTTACGAATGGACAAACTGCAAGTGAAGATAACTCTATCACCAATGCAGGTGCTGTTTATGTTTTCCAACGATCTGGGTCCAACTGGTTCCACCGAGCCTACATCAAACCACCGAATCCAGGTCTAGACGATCAGTTTGGCTATGCTGTTGCCATTTCAGGTGATACCATGATTGTGTCAGCGAACCAAGAGGACAGCAATCAAAACACAATTACAAATGGACCTACTGCGAGTACAAATAACTTAGCTACTAATTCTGGTGCAGGCTATGTTTTTATTAGAAAATAAATGAAAGAACTAATTCCATACCAAAAAGAAATTTTTCTAGTCTCGATGACAACTATTGTCTTAAGTTTTGTGTATCTCATTTTCCTTCGTCCTATCTCAAACGGAAACGAATACGCACAAACTCCAGTGGAAGTGGATAAAAAAGGTCTCTCTCCTTACCACAAACGAGAAGTGAACTTTACCATCACCAAACACAAATGCAAAATTCAAATCTGCTATAATTTATACCTAGAAACGAATCCTAAAATCGAAGAAGGCAAAATCCAATTCGATTGGCAGATCGAACCCGATGGTGTTCCCACAAAAGTCGAACTCATCCAATCCGATTTTAAATCAGAATTACTCATTAGTTGTATCCAAAAGGAAATCAGTTCGTGGGAATTCCCTCCCCCACCTGACAGAACGCGTAACACCTACGCTGAATATACATTTTTATTTAAAAAGGAAGGTAATCTTCCCAAATAAGGGGATCTCGCTCCAAAGATAATCAAGATAGTAAAGGTAAAGTTATGGCTAAAATTCTTGAATATACTTTTATTCCATTCAGTTGTTAACATTAGAATTCTCTTTTCAACTCCTGCATTCCAAAAACTTTTACATTTTTAACAAGAATCCAAACTTATTTTTTCATAAATTAATCGCGAATGAAGACCAAACATTTCCTAGCTAAAGCATCCTAAAACAAAAACCGATAAGCATTCGTAAAACTTGTTCTACTAATGGAAGATCGAACTTATTGTAAATATAATCGGTGATTTTGGAAAATGAGTTTTCAGATGAATTGATTTACTACTTGGGAATTTGGTAAGATGATTCGCTAAGACCAATTCCCGTAAACAAATAGGTATCGCATTCATCACTTATTACTTTTCAACAATCACATATTTGGCGGTAAAGATGTTATTGGATCAATCATAAGGAATATTTTCTTTTGAGGTATTGGAATGATTCTAACTATGAATCTAATCTTCCGTTTTATCGATTTGTTTTTGCCGAAGTTTTCTATTTATTTTAGATAAATCTCTGTTTTCCCATTTTCTTTGCAATTGATTGCGTCAGATCCACTATGAAAATTAATTATTTGTTATTTGGAATTTTATTCACATTCCTAAACTGTAATCTAAATACCTTAGCAGATCAAAAAAAAGCGGAAGAGGATGCAGAATTTCGTAAAACCTTGATAGCTTTACTGCAATCTATACCAGCATGCCAAACCAATTCCACTGGTACAGTGTATTTTCTTAATACTTCTAATACGAGTAGAACCTACGATATATTATGGGATGGAGTGATATGGGCCACTGTGACACCTAATGGAAGAAGCTCGACTTTTACCGTGGCATCTGGGGCACATACTCTTTTATTTCGTTTTACAAATACAACAACACAGGCTTGCACTCCGTCCACCCCCAATATTGCCATTTGCTCGAATACATATTATTCATGTTCTGGCTGAAATATGGACATCAAAATATAGTCGCCTTTAAGCAGATTGGCTTCTACACTTCGGCAAGCTCAGTGCAGGTAATGAAGATTGTGTCACGAATCTCACCTTGAGTTTGGTGATTGGTTCTTCGAAAAAGTTGTAGGAAGTTCCTAAGTGGTCAAATTAATGTCACCACCTACCTTGGGTTTGGGTAAAACTTCTACGGTGTCGTAGTTCAACACCTTAAATATTTCAACCGTCTTTTCGTTTTTCATTTCTCTGGCTATCAAAATCTCTTCAACTAATGATTGTTTCATTTATATTTCCATCTTTGTAATGATCATAAAAACTTACTATATTTTCATAATGAATTTAAAGCATTACGGATCGATTTCATTTTACAGAAACTAAATCAAATCAACGAATCACTTCACTTCACCTGTAAACAAATGATAAATAGGTTTCCATTTATGGCAAAAATTTTCAAAATTCTATTATCTGTAAAAGCATTCGCTAGTCGACACTCCTATAAAACCAACCTTACCTGCTCGAACGGAAATCCCT